>NZ_JAVLUJ010000002.1:0-1247508 GCF_031628915.1 Pusillimonas sp. SM2304 | reverse complement strand
TTCACATAGCAGATTTGGAAACCGCCGGCGAATCGACAGAAATGGCCACTTGAATTGCTTCCGCATTCAACGATGGAACCGGTAGGAACGCCTTCATCCTCAGAGACAGTGCCAACAATACTGTCACACCACTAAACCTTGTGAGAACCATGCAGATCAAATTAATTCCTCAATACCGGAATGACTCTTTGGATGTCGTTCGCGCCGGCGATGCGCTGATCGTCAACGGCGAAACCTATGACTTCGGGCCGCTACCGAATGGCGCGACGCTGCCAAGCGAAGCTATTGACTGTCCATTCATCCTGGGGGATGTGGAGCGTGACAGTGACGGTGTACTGCGTCTATCCCTCTTGCTGCCTATTCAGCGAGCGGTGTTCCATGATGCGTTGCAAGATATCAACGACCCGGCAGACGGACAGATCGAGCTACCGGTGATCAAGGAGCTTGAATGATCGATTACGCGAAGATCGTCACGGCTGCTGACAAGTTCAATCAGGCGAAGGACGCCCGGCTATCCTATGTCGATGGCGAGTTTGCTAGGGCGGCGACCGCACTTACGGCTGGCTACCCGGAAGCCGAGCGGCTTACGTGGCCCGTCCAGCAGCAAGAGGCGTTGGCATGGGCTGCTGACGCGGGAGCACCCACGCCTTACCTTGATGGACTCGCCGCCGCTCGAGGCATCACGGCGGCCGAGATGCGCCAGAAGACGCTCGACCAAACCCAGCTGTTTATGGTGGCCAGCCAGCAGTTGGTTGGAACACGTCAGAGGCTGCGCGACCTGGTTTATGTGGCGCAGACTCCAGAAGACTTGGACGCCATCGTGTGGCCTACGCAGCAAGACGATCCTCCTGCTGAGTAATGGTGCGGATGTAGTCGAGCTGGCGACGTCCCAACTCGCTTTTTGCCAGAATTCTCGACAGATCGTAGCCGTCCGGATGATAGTAGCGAAGTAGCATTTTCGGGTCTTTGTGACCGGTGATCTTGGCCAACTGGTGAATCTGGTACACGTTGGCCAAGCGGCTGGTGGCCTCGTGACGCATATCGTGGAACCGTAGGTCATCGAAATAGGCCGGCTGCGGACGGCGGCCGTACTTGGCGCAGAGTGCATGGTAATTCTCCTTGGCCTTTGTGCGGGCTCGGATGAATGCCTTTGTGACGCCATCTGGGTCCAGCGTGAAGATCGGGCCGCGCCGCGGGCGCCCATGCAGGTATAGCCGCAGAACGTACTTTGCCCAGGGCGAGAGCGGAACAATGCGCGGCTCACGGTTTTTGGTGATTGGGATATAGATCGTGTCCCGAGTCAGGTCTATGTGCTGGCGCTCGATGCGGGTTATCTCGGCGCGTCGCATAGCGGTCTCGACGGCCAGCCAAAGGATGGTAGGCAGCTGCGCGGACCTGGTTGCATTGATGATCCAGTCCAGCTCGTTGCGCGGGCATTCATCCTCTGAGACACCGCGCAGCCTCATATGATCAAACAGGCGTCGATCCCGTGCGTCATCCACCGCTGGGAGCTGGACAAGTTCGACCGGGTTAGGAATCCAGTCGAAGCCCCATTTCTTCCGGGCGATGGTGTACATGTGGCTGATCATGGCAACGCGCCGGCAGACGGTCGACGGCGCCAAAGTTTCCAGCCATTCGTCCATGATCTGGTGTAGGTCGAGGTTTTTTATCGAAGCGATGGTGCGACTCGCCAACCGGGTGCTGTTCCAGATGCGTTCCAGGCTCTTGGCCTGCTTGATCGAGTTCTTCTGACTCGCTATTTCCACGACGTACAGTGCGAGCGCTGATCGCAGTGTCGGTGCGCTTTTTCTCAGCCTTCTTTCTCGTTTGTTGTTCATGTTGAAAAGCACTGCTTGTATCAGAAAGACCGTCTGTTGCAACACCACATATATCTACCGCCCCGAAAGGGGCCTTTTTTTGCCCGAAGGAAAAGAATGCAGCCGCCAGATAACCCTACTGAAGCCAAAGTATGGGCAGTGCTCATAGGTGCTGCCGGCGCCGCGGTGTCCCTCACGTTCATAAAGGGCCTGACGCGGTGGCAGAAGCTGACCATGGTTGTGTCGGGGACGCTCATGTCCGCCATTTTCACGCAGCCTGTCATTGAGCTTGTCAACATTCCCCGTAATTGGTCTGACGGCGTTGCCTTCCTGGTGGGGCTGATGGCGTGGTCCGTGGTGGGGTCGTTCTTGTCGATGATTCGGAAGGCTGACTGGTGGGAACTCGCCAAAGAGATCATTCGCAGCTGGCTCGTCCGCAAAGGAGGCTGAGATGTTGTTCTACCTTCATCTACTTGCCAACTTCGTCATTGCGCTCGCATGTGTCTGGGCGGTCCTGTCACCCAGGGTAAATGACGGTTGGTTCGGGAAAGGATCACTGATCCTGTTGTGCTTCGCCGCGTTCGCAAATGCTGGATGGGCCTGGATATACCCAGTCGTGCTGGATCGAAGCGAAGTTCTTCTGAATGTTGCCGTGGCCTGCATGGCCGTACGGTGCTATTGGATCAAGAGCCATGCCGCCCAGGTGCGGCGCTGGAGAAAGCGATGCCGCGAATAAGTCCAGACCAAGCCGGCGGCCAGAATGTGTGCGCCTTCCTCGACGCAATAGGGTTCACAGAGGGTACCGACAACAACCGGCAGCTGACCAACGATGAAGGGTATGACGTAATTGTGGGTGGATCACTGTTCACTGATTACAGCCACCATCCAAACAAGCTGGTTCGGGTTAATGCGAAGCTTTCGTCCACGGCTGCCGGCCGGTACCAGATCCTGCACCGGTTCTGGGTGATCTACCAGAAGCGTATGAACCTTCCGGACTTCGGGCCGATCAGCCAGGACCTTTACGCAATCCAGCAGTTGAAGGAACAGGGCGCGTACGGCCGTATTCAGGCGGGCGAGTTTGAGAAGGCAGTCATGCGTTGCAACAACATATGGGCCAGCCTGCCAGGCTCGCCCTATGGCCAGCACACCTACAGCATGGATGAAATGAAGGGCATCTACGTGATGCATGGTGGGACGTATGTTTAAGGCGGCCTTGGCCATGCTGGGTGGGTGGAAAGGATACGCAGCGGCATTCGCCGCGGGCGCAGCCTTGGCCGGATGGGCCGGGTGGAAGGTTCAAGGTTGGCACTTGCGTGCCCAGCATGCAACTGTGCTTGAGCAACAGGCTCAGGCCGTAGTCGAGTCTGTACAGGCCGCCCGCAAAATAGAACAACGGCGTACTGCCGTCTTGGAGAAGGAACGTGATCATGCCATCGAACAAAACGAAGCCCTGGCGGCTGACTTGGCTGCTGGCGCTGCTGTGTCTGAGCGGCTGCGGCGGGAACTCGGTACGGTACGTGCCCGCCACGGAAGCAGCGATACCGCCACTGCCAACGGAAGCTCGAGTGAGCAGGGTACCGACACCATCGGTCTGCTTGCCGAACTGTACGCAAGGATGGACGAGGACGGTCGAGAAGTCACTCGATTCGCTGACCAGCTCCGAATAGCTGGCTACGGCTGTGAGCGAATACACGATGGATTGGTGAACAGCAAATGAGAAATGGAATAAATGCCTTTGTCGGCATGCAGCCGCGCGTCGAGCCGCACCTGCTGCCGCCGGGCGCCGCGCAGACAGCCGTTGATGCCCGCCTGGTGTCCGGCAGCATCGACACGTACCGCAAGCCGGCAGAGGTCACGACACTGGCCAAAGTGGGCACCATCAAGACGATCTACCGGTTCGGTAAGAGCCTGGACACCGACACGCAGCACTGGTTTCACTGGCTGAACGACACGGACGTGACGCGGGGGTCCATCCCCGACGACACCCAGGAGCGTACATACTTCACGGAAGCGGGCCAGGCCCCGAGGGTGACTGATTCCACATTGGCCACGGGTGATGCGCTGATGCCGACGGCAAGCTATCTGCTGGGCATCCCGGCGGCCAGCTCCAGTGCGGCGGTGACCGTGACACCAGGGCCGGACGATCCGGACGGGAACATGGAGCGCCAGCAATGCCTGTTGGCATACACATTTGTCTCGGAGTGGGGTGAAGAGGGGCCTCCCAACGCCGTGTCCGATCCGTTCAACGCTGCTACAGGTGACACGCTGAACGTCGTGAGCATGGAAGGCCCCCCTTCGGGTGCCTACAACATCACGCATAAGCGGCTGTACGTATCTATCACCGACAGCATGGGCAGCGCCGTGTTGCGCTTCTGGAAGGAAATCACGGCCGGCGCCACAACCTACAGCGCTGAGCTGGACATGACGGTGCTGGGCGAAGCGGTACCGGAAAATGCCATGGTGCCGCCGCCCGCGACGATGTTCGGCATTATGGCGCACCCTGGTGGGTTTCTGATCGGCTTTGATGGCCAGCGGGTCCTGCGCTCAGAAACCTTCAAGCCGCATGGTTGGCCCTACTTTTCCCCGGTGGCCGATGATATCGTCGGCGGGGCGATTCTTGGCGCCGCGACCGTCATCTGCACCAAGGGCGGTACGTACATGGCCACCCAGGCCGATCCGATCACATTCACCCCCATTCAGCTCAATGGCTGGCAACCGTGCGTGTCCAAGCGCAGCATTGCCATTCTGGAAAGCGGTGTGGTGTACGCCTCGCCCGACGGTCTGGTGGGGGTTGACGGCACGGGGCAGCTCTCGGTGCTGACCGCCACGATCATGACCCGGGACCAGTGGCAGGCCTACAAGCCGGATTCCATGATGGCTGTCACGCATGACGGCCGGATATTCCTGTTCTATGACACAGGGACCAGCAAGGGCGGCATCATCCTTGAGACCGTGCCCGGCGGGGGAGTGCAGATGTTTCTGACCAGCATCCATGCAACTGCAGCCTTTGCTGACGAACGGCGTGATGCTCTGTTCCTGGTGGTTGAAAATGGCAAGCTCCACAAGTGGGACAGCCATGCTGATGTCTTGACCTTCACATACACGGGCAAGCAGTTCATCGCCGAGCGGCCCCAGAACGTGGGCGCCGCCATGGTGGTTGCCGACGGCTATCCGCTTACTTTTAAGTTCGACGCCGTAGTAAGGACGGATACGGGTGATCGGACCATCTCCTTCACCAAGACAGTGACCAGCGCCCGGCCATTTCGCCTGGATGGTCGTTATCGAGTGCGCGAGTATCAGTACACGATCACCTCCCAGCATAAGGTGACAGCGGTCACCCTGGCGTCCACCCTCGGAAATATCACGGCCGAGTAAACCATGGCAACTTCACGAAAGACCGGCCTGCGTCACGCAGACCTGCCGGGGATCGACCGTGCGCGCTTCCCGGACAATCAGTCGGCCACGCGCTTCGCAGAACAGGTCCGCCAGACTCTGGAAACCCGCTTCGGCAAGGCCGGGCAGAAAATCGATCGCGCTGTGACATGGGGCGACCTGGTGGAAAGCGGCATTGTCAGCATGCGCGGGCCAAAAGGCCAGATCATTCGGGTAGACGATCCCGGCGGCGACTTCATCCCGACAACGCCGCCCGAGGTCGACGGCATTCCGCCGGCGCCCACCGGTTTGCATGTTACCCCCGGCCTGGCCACGATCATCCTTGAGTGGGATCAGCCCACTTTCGCGTACTTTGGATACGCGGAGATTTGGCGCAGCTCTACGGACAATCTGGGCGATGCTGTGCGGGTCGGGCAGACGTTGGCCTGGATATACGCTGACCCGATGGATGCCAGCGCAACCTTTTACTACTGGATCAGGTTTATATCGACCGGTGGGAAGCCTGGCCCCTTTAATTCGGTGGGCGGGGTTTCCGGGACCACATCCCTTGATCCGACCTATCTGATCGACGTCCTGTCGTCCGACAACCCCAACGCGCTGCTGTACGAGATTCCCGAGCCGACCGTCATCAATGGCGTTCCGGTTCCGGCCGGCATCTACATGCGGGACCTGTACGTTGCCAACGGCTCGATGACAAATCTGAAGCTGGCGAACGGGGCCGTTGATACGCTAAAGGTCAGCAGCCTGTCAGCCGAGAAGATCACTTTCGGCGAAATGCACGGTGACCGGATTGAGGCGAACACGCTGGACGCGGACCGGATCACCGTGGAAACGCTGGCCGCGCGCCTGGCGGTGATAACCACAGCCTATGTCGGCACGGCCAACATCGAGAACGCCGCAATCACAGACGCCAAGGTGGCGAACCTGAACGCTGCGAAGTTGACCGCGGGCTTCTTAAGCGCAGACCGCTTGGCGGCCAGCAGCATCACGGCGGGCAAGCTGAACGTGTCTACGCTGTCGGCCATCACGGCCACCATTGGCGTGCTGCGCACCGCGACTTCCGGCTCAAGGCTTGAGATACGGGACAACCTGTTACTGGTGTACGACTCGAGCAACGTGCTGCGGGTCCGTTTGGGTATCTGGTGACTCCATGCCGCAGGGGCTACAGATATTCAACGCAGCGGGGCAGACGATCCTCGATACGTCGTCATTCGCGGCCAGGTTCCTGGGCAGCATGCAGTCCTCGACCTATTCATCCAATGCGAGTGGGTCGATCAACATGGTAGGGCTCAATGGCGGTCTGCCGTTCTACTTTGCGACGCTCACCTACTCGCCCCAAGCGGGCCGATGGCCGCCCAGACTGAGCCTGACCCATAGTGGGCAGACGTTGACCTGGGTGCTTACCACGAACCTTTCGGTGAGCTTCAATCTATTCTGGGGGTCACGATAATGCCAGTGGGATTCCAAGCCCTGGGCACACACGGCGACTACATAATCGATGGTGAGCAGCCGAACTTGATGTTCCTATCGAAGGGGACTGCCAGCGGCTCCGTAACCTTCAACAGCCCGACATACCCGGTCGTGTTTGTCCGGCCAACGGATGGACGAGACATTCGCCTTCGATCAAACGGTGGAACGAGCTATACCTACTTTTGCACCGGATCGTTCAGTTATTGGATATTCTGCTCGCCGCCGTCTTCATACTCCCAGAACTACGGCCTGCAGATATTCAACGCATCTGGCCAGCTCGTCTACACCTCCCTGGAACGGCCCTTACGCATTATGGGCATGTATTCATACACCCGGCCCGCCAAGGCCAAGGGTGGTTTTTGGGCGGGCAGCGGTGTTCCAGGCTGGGAGCTCCCAGTTTTGAACACTGGTGCCATTGGCACTGTGAATCTGGGCGGCAGCAATCTTGCCTTCGCACCAAACATCGATGGCACTGCGGCGTTCGTGTCATTTCAGGGGTCTGGAAGTTCGACGTTGATAGAAACGTATCCGTCCGTCGAGGGGTTAAGGGCGACTTCTACTGGCTTTCAGATATTTGAGTACCGAGTGATACCCGTTCAATGGGGCGTCAGTTGGGATGCAGCATTCGACATGCCGCCATTTGACCCGAGCATTGTTTGGCAAAAACCACCTGGAACCGTAGTCGTAGCCGACATCACTGGATTTTGAACTGAAGCCGCCTTGTGCGGCATTTGTACTTTCACACGCAAGGAATCGACATGCAGCATGAGATTGAAAAAATACTGAATAACAACCTTGGAAACAGGTTGACGAACGAGCTTGTCATTGGTCTGACGGCCCTCCTTGGGCATCAGTGCAGGATTGCCATCGACGCTGCTGCGCAGGACGCACGTCAGCAAGTGATGTCTGAGCTGGCGCAGGTTGACCCGCCGGCGCCGGCTGCCAAGGCCAGTCCGGTCAGACGGCGCGCCGCGGGCAAGAAGGGCTGACCATGCCGGTTTCTAGTGAGCAGCGGCCCGAATACTTCGAGTTCGCATCTAAGGTGCTTGGCACCCCGTTCTCGTACGGAGACCAATGCAAGTGCCTGGCCAGCCTGTCAAGTGACGGCAGGATTTTGGGCGTTGTGATCTACACGCGCATGACGCAATCCGATTGCATGGTCACTGTCGCTTTGGATGAATCGAAGCGGTTCGTTTCAAAACAGTTCCTTGCTTACGCATGCAGTGTGCCGTTTGTCCAATGGAACTATCGGCGCGTAACCGCGTACGTGCGACGCTCGAACACCAGATCGTTGAAGGGTTGTCTCAAGCTGGGTTTTGAAATCGAGGGTTTATTGCGTGAATATTTCGACGGTGAGGACGCCGTCGTTCTGGGCTTGTTGAAAGCCGACTGTAAATACCTTTCTATAGAGGTGAGCTAATGGATGGTCCAACGATCAAGTCAGATCCCGCCGTCGGCCGTGCGTCCGAAGCCAATGCGCAGGTCGCAGAGCGTTCGCAAGATTTGGCCGAGCAAAGCTGGCAATGGAATAAGCAGCTGACCGAGAAGTACGCGCCGGTTTATGAGCAACTGCTGAATAGCGCGATCCGTGAGTCGGAGCAGAACGCAGGCCGCGCTCAGGACCAATGGCAGCAGTATGTCGATATCTTTCAGCCCATCGAGAACCAGATGGCGGCCGAGGCGGTCAACTATGACTCGCCGGAGGAAATGGCGCGCCGTGAAGGCCTGGCTGCCGCTGACGTCGGCAAGCAGTTCGACGCTACACGGGATTCGACCGCCCGTGAAATGGGCAGGATGGGGATATCACCCACTTCGAGCATGGGCCAGCAGGCGCTGGTCGATCAGGGAAACACGGAGGCCCTGGCCAAGGCCGGCGCCGTCACCAAGGCACGCAACGATACCAAGCTGCTGGGCATGTCGCTGCGCCAGGATGCAGCTCGCTTTGGGCGAAACCAGACTGGCACCGGGCTTGCCGCGTCAGCAGCTGCGCTGAATGCTGGTAACGCTGGCACTGGGATCATTGGAGCGCAGACCAACCAAGGCAATGCGGCTGGCACCACTCAGGGATTATTGGGTACTGCGGTGCAGGGCTACAACTCGTCGGGGAATATGGCCCTGAACCAGTGGCAGACCCAAGTGAACGCACAGTCTCAGTCGCAGGCTGGGCTTGGCAGCCTGATTGGGACAGGGCTGATGGCCGGGGCCATGTGGCAGTCTTCGGAAGAGCTCAAGGAAGACAAGAAGCCGGTTGACGACCAGCAAGCTCTTGACGGCCTCATGAAGGTGCCGGTCGAAGAGTGGAAATATAAGGATGGTGTCGCCGATGAAGGTCACCATATCGGACCCTATGCGGAGGATATGCAACGGCAGTTTGGCGACGGCGTGGCGCCCGATGGGCAAGGCCTGGACCCAATCAGCGTCAGCGGTAAGCACCATGCGGCCATCCGGGCACTGGGCAATGAGTTGAAGGCCATTAAGAACGAGCTGGGCCTGGCCAAGGTATCAACCGGGAAAGGCGGGAAGGAGGGCGCGCGGACCAATCGCATGCCAAAAGTTCTCGAAGGCGATCTGACCCCTGGCCTGGTCGGGCTCTAAAACGGATAAAGGAATAGACATGGCAACAGGTGGATTTGCAGGCGGCCTTGCACAGGGCCTGCGCAATGGCGTGAGCCTCTACAACGCGTACGAGGAAGGCCAGGAGCGCAAAGACTCGCGGGCGAAGAGCAAGCGCCTTGAGGAAGAGAACAAGCGCATCGATGAAGCAATCGCACAGGCTGCCCAAACCGGTGGGCAATATCAAGATGCAGGGCTTCAGCCAATCACCACGCAGGGCGCTGCGGCTGCGCAAACCGGCGGCTTGGGACTTGATCCAGTCGCCCAGACGCAGCCAGTGGCCGGCCAACAGCCAGTGCAAGCTGTACCTCTGGGTGGTCAAGCGACAACATCGGCCGGCGGGCTTACACCGGTTTCTCCGCAAGGGCAGTCGGCTGGACTTCCTGCAGTGGATCAGGCCGGCCAAGCGCCTGCCGCTGGCTTGGCGCCCGCTCGCGCACCGACCCCGGCGCCCAACGCCGCCCATAGCCCCGGGCTACAGCCGGCGCAGGGATCGTCCGGGCAGCCGCCTGGAAATCAACAGAATGCTGACATTGGCCGCGCTTTGTCGGGCATCTCGGCCGGTGTCGAGGCCGCTTGGCGCGAGAACCGTCCGGATCGAGCTTTGCAATTGATGGTTCAGCGCGAGAAGCTTTCACAGGCAGGGCGTGATCAGGCATACAGCCAAGCCATGAACCAGTTCACCCTGACACAAGACCCCAACGTCTTTGTGCCACTCGTCAACGATTGGTTGACCACTGGTGTGAAGCTCGACGCCATCACGCCGGCGGCGCAAACCAAGGATGGCATGCCGATCTATATGGTGGAAGGCACGGACCTGCAAAGCGGTAAGAAGTTCAGCCAGCCATTTAGCCAGGCCAAGTTGCAGAGCTACATCCAGGGTGTGGCTGATCCTCAGGTTCAGCGCGCCATGGCGGCCCAGCAGATGGAGCGAGCATACAAAGCGCAGCAAACCTTGTTTGAGCATGACCTGGCTATCGACAAGGAGAAAGCCAAACCCGTCAAAGTGGGCGAGAACGAACGGCTGGTGGACGGAAAAGGAAACGTCATTGCCGAAGGTGCTGCGCTGGACGCCAATAACTTCAGTGGCATGAGCAGCCGTGACCAGAAGCGCCTTGTCGATTCCAACAAGGCTCTATCCGACCAGATATTCAAGTTGAACGGTTTGGACAGCAACAGCTTGTCAGGTATAGGGGAAGACGAGAAGGCGACCGTTCTCCAGCAGATCGCCCTGGCGCAACTGATCAACACCAACAATCCGGGTGTAGGCAGCGAGTCGTCGGGAGCCATCAGCCAGATCGCCTACGAGCTGTCGACCGGTACCAAGAACATCTTGGCCAGCCGCGGGCAGGACGGTCAGATCATCTACTTCGCCCGCGGCATGAACGGCAACGTGGTGATTCCTTCTACCGCCGTTCCGTCGCAAATCCGTAGCCGTTATGAGGGCAATCAGCCCGTGGAGCGCTAAATATGCAATTGGGCAATGATGTCGATTCAACCTTTGCCGACAACGTGAAGGTTCGTCATGATACCGCTCGTGCGCGTGCGCACGCCCCAGCGGCACCGGCCATGGACCCGCAGGCACTGCAACCCATCGATGACGGCGTGGCGCTGTCCTCGCAGGGCCCCGTGAATGCAACACCCGCCGCCAAGCCTGCGCGCGGTGCAGTCAGCCGCAGTGCAATCCAATCATTGGAACCCATTGACGAGGGTATGAGCTTGGTTCCGTCCGCGCCCGCACCTCAGGGGTCGGACGGCGGGATGCTTGACGGCGTCTGGGACGAAGCCAAAGGCTTTGCCGGAAGCGCGGTCGAAGCGACAGGCGGCGCAGTTCGACAAGCTGGAAAACTGCTGCAGGCTGGTTCCTATCTTGGGGCCGGCATCACGGCAAACCCATCAATGGTCATGGATGAGAATCCGTTGGACCCTGCCGCTGACTGGGTTCAGGCGCGTGGCAAGGATATTTCTGGCACCACGTCCATTGCACGCCAACTTGCCAAGGAGAACTCGACCCCGGACGGTAAGCTGACAGACCCTTCTACGTGGACGCTTGGGAGCGATCCGTCCGTACGGGGATATATCGCGCAGGGAACCGACGTCCTTGGGAGCATGGCACCCATTCTACTGACCGGTTTGGTCAGTGGCGTGAGCAAGGCGGCAGCTATGGCTGGCGTCGGCGGGCTGGTGGGTGGCGGTGGCGCCATCGACCAGGCGAGAGAAACGATTGCGAACATGGACGACGATACCCTGGCGAAGGAATCCAGGGTCTATCGCGAGGCCATCGCCGACGGAAGGTCGCCCGCCGAGGCCCGCCAACAAGCCAGTGCTGCAGCTGAAAATTGGGCGTCTGCCCTGACCATGCCAGTGTCTATGGCTGGCGGCGCGCTATTGGGTAAAGCATTGTCGCCTACCGGACGCGTACTTGGTACCCGTGGCGCTACAGCGCAGACAGCCGGCGGCGCGCTATCGACTGCGACGGTTGAGGGCAGCCAGGAGCTGGGCGAGGGCGTGGCTACCCATGTTGGTATCAATCGTGGCGCAGGCACGGAAATAGACCCGCTTGAGGGCTCATTTGGCAATGCCCTGCTTGGCGCCATAGGTGGCGCGGCACCTGGCACGATTCATGGCGCCGCCCATGGCCTAGCCACACGCAATCTGCCGGTCGCTGATTCGTTGCAATCGGACGATATCACGCACAACGGCCAGCCATTCATCACGCTGCCGGCGGCGCGCAAGGCAGCGGCGGAAGCCGGTGATGGCGCGCAGGTGTTCCGTTTGGGCAACCGTTTTGTGGTGCGCAAGGGTCAAGATGCCGGGTCTGAGTTCGTGGATGGGCTGGGCCAGAGCAGCGAGACAAGCGATGATGCAGGCTCGGATGGAGAATCGGGCGCGGCTGACCAGTTGGGTCCGCGCTCAAAGCGCGAAGAGCGTCAGCGCCGAGCTGCTGCCGGCATAAGTGAGGAACGCGCCAGCAGGCCGGCCGCGCAGGAGCCCGTCGAGTTCTCGCCCGGTCAGCAGGTATTCATCCACCAGAACGGCCGCAGCATGCCCGTCGAATTCGTTGGCTATGAGAGCAATGCGGCCACGGCCAATGCTGGCCCAGAACGGATCGCCCGCATCAAAACCGCTGATGGTCGTGGACGCTTTGTCCGCGTCGGGGATCTGGTTGCCGAGCAGCCCGCAGCAGCCCCGGCACTTCCGGCACCTGACGATGTTACGGCGGCTGGCGATGGGTTTGTTGCGCGTCCCACCTTTAATATCCCAACCAATGCCCCCCGTGGCATCCGCAACAATAACCCCGGCAACATCGAGAAGGGCGTGGGGTTCCAGGGTGAGGTCGAGGGCAACGATAGCCGCTTCGCTACGTTCGATTCCCCCGAGTCAGGTATTCGCGGGATCGCGCGCAACCTGTTGACCTATCAGGAGCGGCACGGGCTGGATACGGTCGAGGGAATCATCAATCGGTGGGCCCCGAAGAGCGAGAACGAAACCGGCGCGTACGTGAAAGCGGTCGCCCAGGCCGCCGGCGTTTCTCCGACCGAGTCCTTGAACTTGCGCGACCCTGAAACGATCGAGCGGCTGACGGCGGCCATCATTCAGCACGAAAACGGTATGCAGCCGTATCCTCGTGAACTTGTCCAAGCGGGTGTCCAGGCAGCACTCACGGGAGAGCCAGTGCGTGCCGGCGCGCTGCCGGCCCCCACAATCTCGGTGGACTCGGCGGGCCGGGCTGCCACGGCAGACCAGCGCAACGCCAATCCGGACCCGGCTTTGGGCTTGAGCCCGGATGTCGAGCAGGCCGCCCGCAATCACCCAGGACGCTTGGAAGCGGCCATGCACGAGGCGCAGACCTCACCTCATAACGACCTGCCGGAGCCGACCGATGCGCAGAAGGAGGCTGGAAACTACAAAAAGGGCCACGTTACGATTGACGGCCTGGAGATATCTATCGAAAACCCGGAAGGGTCCGTACGGTCTGGGACCGACGAAGATGGGAACGCCTGGTCGAACACGCTGAAGTCGCACTATGGATATATCCGCCGCACCGTCGGCGCCGATGGCGACCACGTCGATACCTTCATCAAACCGGGTGCTGCGCCGGCGGCCGACGGGCAGGTCTTTGCCATAGATCAGATCAACCCGAAAACCGGCAAGTTCGATGAAACAAAGGTCATGCTGGGCTATGGTTCCCAGCAAGAGGCCGAGGCAGCGTACAAGGCGAACTATGCGCCGGACTGGCAAGGCATGGGTACGGTCACGCCCATGGATATGCCGTCGTTCAAAGCATGGATTACAGACGGCGATACGACCAGGCCGGCGGCGGGCTACCAGTCGCAAGCTGGGCTTGGCACCATCGCGTCGTCCGAAGCGAATCCGGCGACCGGTAGCGGGTTTGTCATGCGGTCCGAAGCACAAAAGCATGCTGACAGTATTGGGGGGCACGTGGTCAAGGATGGCAAGCGCTTCCGGGTCAGCAATGAAATACCGGGTGCAGACGTTCGCCCGCCGGGTGGTGGTCAAAGCCCCATAAGCACTGTAGTTACCCCGTCTGGCCGGGAGGTGAAAGTTCGCCACCGGGTGGTGGAGGCGGGCGAATTGATCCCTTCGCACACCGACACGGGGCAAAGCAACCCGCGCTATCCTTCATCGCTGCAGCCGCGAGACCGGTCGCGCGGCGCGTCTGACGTCCAAGTCAACGATATCGCGCAGAATCTGCGCCCAGCCATGCTGGGCGTGAGCGCCACCACGTCCGATGGCGCACCGATCATCTCCCATCGTGGTGTTGTGGAAAGCGGCAATGGCCGTACCCTGGCCATCAAGCGGGCATACAGCAACAACCCGGAGCGCGCCCAGGCATACCGTAAATGGTTGCAGGACCAGGGCTATGCGGTCAAAGGCATGAAGGCGCCCGTGCTGGTCCGCCAGCGTGAAACAGAAATGTCCGATGCCGACCTTCGGGCATACACGCGTGAATCCAATGAGCGCACCACGGCGCAAATGTCCGCGACCGAGCAGGCGCAGGCCGATGCTAAGTCGATCGCGCCCGTCCTTGGCGACTATGTTGGTGGCGACGTTGCGTCGGCGGCCAACCGTGAGTTCGTACGCAAGTTCGTGCGTGATGTGGTGTCCAAAGCCGACCAAGGCAGTATGTTCAGTTCTGACGGTGTGTTGTCGCAGGCTGGGCGCCGGCGCCTGGAAGCGGCATTGATGGCCGCGGCGTACGACAGCCCAGAGCTCGTGAGCGATTCCTTTGAGAGCGGCGATAGTGATATCAAGTCCATAAGCGGGGCCCTGCTGGATGTTGCGGGGCCGTGGGCGCAGATGCGTTCAGATGCGCGTGCCGGCGGCATACCGGCCGATCTGGACACGACGGCGCACCTAGTGGAAGCCGTTAATCTCGTGCGGCGGGCGCGCGCCGAAGGCAAGGGCATTTATGATCTGGCAAACCAGAACGATATTCTGACCGGCCCGGTAGACCCTGCGATCACACAGTTTCTACGCCTGTTCTTTGGTGGTGAGAAATTCACGCGCCCGCGTGGACGCAAGCCGATATCGGAAGACCTGTCGGCCTATGTAAGTCTTGCGCAATCAACGGTGCCGGGCGACAATATGTTCGGTGATTCCCCGCCCAGCGGGGAACAATTATTAGGGACTGTCAATGGCCGACGGCAAGCAAACGAAAACACAGGAGAACAAGCAGGGCTCTTTACGGGCCAGGCTGACGATGCTGCAGGCGATGAGGCAGGGAGCCGAGAAGCGCGGCGACAAGGAAATGCTGGAGTACGTGAACCAGCAGACGCGCGCGGCCAACGATCCGAAGTAAGGGCTGCAAATAGCCGGCCGCACGAAAGCCGTGCCGGCTCCACTCCAAAATTAAAGGGCTTCGCTGGCGAAATCCAGTCGATGGTTGATGCCGTCATGGCCGAGCTGCCGGGCGCCGGCGGCTTGCAGGTCCGAGTTGTAAACCGCTCTGCGCAAGTTCCAGAAAATTACCGGCCATCCATTCATGCGGAAGGTGTCTATTATCCTGCGCAGGGTGCCGGACGTGTATATCTGGTGGCTGACAATCTATCCAGTGTCGACCGTGCGCGCCAGGTCCTGGCGCATGAGATCGTGGGCCACTTCGGCATGGAAGCGCTGCTTGGCGATCGCTTTGCTGACGTACTGGCGGATATCGAGCGTCTGACCGCCATACCATCTGGTGTAAAGCTGGGCATCCAGCGCCCAGGCGACAAATACTATGCGACGCTTCACGCCGTGAAGATGGACTATCCGGATTACTCGCCGGAGAACCAAGCCCGCGAAGTCCTGGCCAGGATGGCCGAAACCAATGTGCGGCCGTTCTTTCTGGAAAGGGTGTATGCATATATCCGCAAGTTCCTGCGATCGCTTGGGCTGGCCGGCCGGTATTCGGCAGAAGAAATAAAGGGCATGGTGGTCGACGCAGCGCAACGCCTGCGCACCGGAACGCCGGAGCAAAGTCGCGCGGGCGCGTTGACTGCCGCTGAATCACTGCGTCGGGCTGAATCGCGCCGGCAAGCGAAACCCGTTGATCTGCCTGATGCTATCGTCGGCAATCCGCTTGGGGCCGCGGGTAAGCATCCAGATTACAAAGCGGCGAAGGCAGGCGACACTGATGCGGCCATCCGCTTGGTGGGGGATCTGGTGTCGCCCGACATTATTCGACAAATACGATCTGCTATTGGTGATCAGGACGTAACGATTGTTCCGGTGGCGTCCATCGAGGCGACGGGTGAGAACCGGATACCTCCTGTGACGGCAGCTCGCATCGCAGAAGCCCTGGGTGCGCAAGCTGACGACGGTGGTATATATCAGTCGGTAAAAGCCAAGCGCAGCGCCCTGGGCGGATTGGACCGGCTCTTTCAGCAGCCGGAGTTCGAGGGCCCCGTGCAGAAAGGAAGGGCGTATTTCCTTGTGGATGACACCCTGACGCAAGGGGGCACATTTGCGGCACTGGCGCAGCATATTGAGGCTGGTGGTGGCCGCGTTGTCGGTAGCTTTGCATTGACTGGAAAGCAGTACAGCGCTACATTACGGCTATCATCCGATACATTAAATCAAGTCCGAGAACGCTATGGCGACATCGAAAACCAATTCCGTGAAGCGACAGGCCGCGGCTTCGACTCGCTCACCGAGTCAGAAGGTCGATACCTCGCCAAGCATGACGCGCCTGACGCCGTCCGAGATCGCATCGCTGCAGCGCGGCACGCGCGACGCGATGGCCAAGGCCAGGCAAGCGTTCCGGACCCATTAGATTCTGACCGCCAGACACCGAAAGCCCCTCCGAGTGAGGGGCTTTCTGATTCTGGTCCCATGGAATCGCGCGCAGCGACGGCCGGCCACATTCCACCGGGAGCCCAGTCTGAACCGCGCTATCGCGGGGATGTTGAGCGCCCGGGCGAGAGCTTGTCGCGTGCAGAGCGTGCAATTCGCCAAAGTGCACTTGGCAAGATTGGTGCGTTCTCCGAAGTCGAGCCATTCAAAGAGCGGGCCAAGAAGCTCACTGCTGGTTGGCCGCAAAAGCTGCAGCAGGGCATATTCGATCAGTTCGCAGCGCTGAAGAACCTGGACGTCGTCGCCTACATGCAGGCCCGGTTATCGAAGGGTACCGACGGCGCCGTCGAGGCCGTCTTCAGGCATGGCAAGGTCACGCTCAAGGATGGGGCGCTCGATGTAGATAGCACAGGCGGCCTGGCCGATGTGTTGGCGCAACTACGGGGCGAACATGATTTCTTCTTCGCTTGGGTTGCCGGCAATCGGGCCGAGCGGTTGGCTGCTGAAGGGCGCGAGAATCTTTTTACGCCTGACGATATTCGGGTGTTAAAAAATCTGAACCGGGGGGACAAGAACTTCAAGGACCGGGCCCAAGTCTACGCGAAGGCGTTAAAGGAGTTCAACGAGCTGCAGCAGTCTGTCATGGATGTAGCCGAACAGGCCGGGCTGATCGACGCCGACGGGCGCAAGACATGGGAGCATGAGTTCTACGTTCCCTTCTATCGGGTCATGGAGGAAGATCAAACTGGGACCATGGGGCCCGGGCAGGTCAACGGGCTGGTCGGCCAGCGTGCATTCAAGAAATTGAAGGGCGGCCAGGAGAAGCTGGGCGACCTGCTGGGGAACACGCTCTCGAACTGGTCTCATCTACTGTCCGCGTCAATGAAGAACCTTGCCGCGCAGAAGGCGCTGGAAACTGCACAAGAGGTTGGCGTTGCCGAAAAGGTCAGGGCGGCCGAGAAGGGCAGCGTCCGGGTGATGACGAAAGGCAAGGAAGTCCACTACCTGGTCAGCGATCCGATGGTGTTGGATTCCATCACAGCGTTGAGCCACATGGACTCGAGTGCGCCAGTGATGAGGGCAATGCGCAAATTCAAGCACTACCTGACAACCGGTGTGACTTTAAGCCCCACCTTCCGGCTCCGAAACCTTGCACGCGACTCGCTTTCAGCGATGGCCACGACCGACATTTCCTACAACCCAGTCAAGAACATGGCCGATGGGTGGCGCGGTACCAGCTCACAGTCGCCCACGTATCAGCGTCTGCTGGCCGGCGGGGGTGCCGTGCGGTTCGGATCATTCAATGACGGCGACCAGGCGGCCAACGCCAAGCGTTTGATTGAACGTGGCGTCGACGCCGACCAGATACTGGACTCGCAAAGCAAGGTGAAACGGGCTTTTCGCGGAGCATTCGAGTGGTATCAGGAACTGGGTGATCGGGCCGAAACGGTCAACCGTGCCGCCATCTATGAAAAGGCCATTGCCGATGGCAAGAGCCACCTGGAAGCCAGCTACATGGCCCGCGACCTGATGGACTTTACCTCGGGTGGTAGCTTCGCCTCCATACGCATGCTCAGCCAGGTGGTGCCGTTCTTCAACGCCCGCCTGCAGGGCATGTACAAGTTGGGCCGGGCCGCCAAAGACGATCCGCGTCGATTCGCCACGGTTACCGGCGCCGTCGCCATGGCTTCGTCCTTGTTTTACCTGCTGGGCAAGGATGATGACGAGTACAAGGAGCTGCCAGACTGGGTTCGCAATACGTATTGGGTGACTCGGATGCCCGGTACTGGTAAATTCGTCTACATTCCGAAGCCGTTTGAAGTGGGCGCACTTGGTACGGTGGTCGAGCGCATGACTGAATTGATGGTTGCTGGTGACGATTACCAGGCCAAGGATTTTGCCGATACGCTGCTGCACATCATGGGCGACCAGCTGGCGATGAATCCGGTACCGCAGCTGTTCAAACCGGTGATGGGCGCCGCCTTCAACTACGACGACTTCCGCGGCGTCAATATTGACAGCATGAGTCAGATGCGGCTGCCGGCCGGTGATCGCCACACGGCCCGAACCAGCGCCGGGGCGGTTGCTGTTGGTCAATCCTTGAACATATCACCCCAGCGGCTGGAGTTCATGCTGCGCGGTTACTTTGGGTGGCTGGGCACGCAAGCGCTTAATGCGGCAGACTTTGCGGCCAGGCCATTCATGGATATGCCGGAAAACCCGATGCGCGATTCCTCTCGCGTGGATAACTGGTTCGTCATCGGTGACTTCGTCAAGGAGGCGGGCGGGCGCAGCAGCAAGTACGTGCAGCGATTCTACGACCAGCAGCGCGAGATTGAGCAGGTCTACGCGGCATACTCTGAAGCCCGCAAGGCTGGGGACGTCGAGCGTGCAATCGAGCTGGCCGGGCGCGATGAAATCAAACTGCGCCCGATCTACCGGGCAGCGAGCAAACAGCTACAGACGATCAACCGCAATATCCGGGCGATCGATAACGACAAAACGCTGGATGCCGCTACCAAGGTTCTGAGGCGAGATATGCTGTACCAGCAGCGCAATCGCTTAGTGGCCCTGGCCGACGAACGGGCACGTCAATCAGGACGTTAATCCTGGGCTGGGGTTTCGGTTGCCAATGATTCGGCTGGGAAGCCGGTCAAGAGCGAATCGGCCGGCGCCCCAGCCAACCACCCCTCGTAATCCTCATCGGGCAGGATGACGACCATCCTCTTCTCTTTGTCTGGGCGGTGATAGTGCTTGAAAAGCGGGTGGCCGTCGGCATTGATGGTCAGCATCGTGTAGGAATCCTGCCACTGCCCGGTGTTGTCTTGATACCGGTCCCATAATCCGGCGATGCCCATCGGGGCCCCATTGGCTCGGGTGAAGCGGGTGGGGACGGCTTTGCCAGTACGCCAGTCTGGCTCGTAGATCGCTTCAGCTGGCACGATGCACCGTTGACCCTTCGCCCAAGCATTTCTGAAGCTATACAGTTTGGATGCGGTTTCCGCTCGAGCGTTGGACGTGGGTAGCTTCTCGGCCTTGGGTAGATAGTCAGGTCTGGTTTGGGCGGGGATCAGGCCCCACCGGCCGACGACGATCTCGCGGTTCTCACCCCGCAGGAATACTCCGGGCTTTCGCGGATACATGTCCCATTTTGGGGGCAGTGGCATACCGTGTGCACGAAAATACTTCTCCATCCGGTCCCGGTCTTTAAGCATCTGATAGTGGCTGCACATCATCGCCTCCTGGCCCGAAATCGTCTGTGCGTATGTATTGACCTTTGGATTCTATGTGATTCCGGTGGGCCAGGGCAAAGGCCCATTGGTCAAGGTCCGGCTGTTCATCCTTAGGTCTACTCTCGCGCCAGTGCGCCTGGACGGCGGGCTCTCGCATGAGCGACCGGGCGTATGTCTCGAATGCGATAAGCGCGCCAGTTTGGCCGGCCAGGTGCGCGATACAGGTAATGTGCAGGCCGACGATCTTCTCCTGCAGCCGTTTCACTTCCCATAGAAGTTTCTTGGTTTCAGGGCATGGAGCTTTGGTCCAGAGCTCCCGGCAGTCTGCGTCACTCAAGGGCTTCAAATCACGGAGGACGGACGAGATGTGATAGCTGTTCATGGTAGCTCAATAATACTGTGTGTCTAAACAGTATTTTTAGCATGTCCGGCCAGCAATGGTTGTTACGGGCTGTCCGCCTTCTGCCTCTGCTGCTCCAGATAATCAGACCACCATTGCATGAGTTTTACCCGCTCTAGGAAATACTCGGCATGGTTGTATGCTGCTTCTACCTGGTCCTTTTTCTTGTGTGAAAGCTGCATTTCAATGGCCTCAGGTCGGAATAATCCCGAGTCATTCATGATAGTGGAAGCCAGGCCCCGGAACCCATGGCCCGTCTGTTCCCCCTCATACCCCATGGTCTTGAGCGCTTTGTTGATCGTTTCGTTCGATATCGGTCTCGTTGCGGGGTTGCGCTCGCCCGGGAACACATATTTGTATCGGCCGTTTATCGACTTCAGGTCCCGAAGCATGGTGACTACCTGGGTGGATAGGGGAATGAGGTGCACAGGGCCATACATCTTGGCCATGAGTCGACCCTTCATTCGATCCGGTGGAATGACCCACATCGCGCCATCCAAGTCCAGTTCGGGCCACTCGACCCAGATCAGCTCCGAGGTACGCGGAAAGGTGCGAACCATTAGCTTTGTGGCATAGATCGTTTCTGGTCGGCCATGGTAATTGTCGATTCGGCGTAACAATTCAGGGACTTGCGGTGCATCGACGTGTGGCCGGTGCTTCACCGGCGGCCGATCTTTCAGAAACTGATCCAGCCCATCGGCAGGATTGGCCTTTACCCGGCCGGTAGCCGCCGCGTATTTGAAGACCATGCCGATAGAATCTAATACTCGACTGGCCATCTCCAGGGCGCCGCGCTTTTCCACCTTCTGCACGATGCCCAGAATGACCAGCCCTGGAATCTGCGCGACAGGCAGATTACCGATATCGGGATAGGCGTTCGACTTCAGGGCGTTACTTATGCGCGAGTGGTAGCCTTCGCTCCACTGATCTTTCTTCATGGCCAGCCATTCCTCGGCAACCACCTTGAACGTATCGTTTTGTTCCTGAATGGCTATTTGCTTGGCCAGCTCGCGCTCAATGGCGGGGTTTTTGCCTTCAGCAATTTGCGCTTGCGCAACACTACGCTTATCTCTGGCTGCTTGTAGGCTAATTGTCGGGTAATCGCCAAAGGTTAGGGTGTTCTCTTTGCCGTTTGGCTGTACATACTTTAGCCGCCATGTCTTCGTGCCGCTGGCCTTCAATAGTAAATATAGGCCGCCGCCGTCAAAGAGTTTTTTCTTCCCATCCGCACTATACTTGGCCTGACGACACTGAATGTCGGTCAAAGGCGTGATAATACGCGCCATCTCTCCATACCCCCAAAAGCTTTCTCCGTACCCCCAAATATACCCCAAAGAAATTTGGCTGCACTGACTGTTTCTGACAACTATGGAAGGTAAAAAGGGCGCAAAAAAACCCGCAAACGCTTGTTTTTTGCGGGTTATAGGCAGAAATGGACACCTTGGGGGTGTCATGGAAAGAAAGGTAATGGTAGGCAGTACTGGATTCGAACCAGCGACCTCTACGATGTCAACGTAGCGCTCTAACCAACTGAGCTAACCGCCTAGAAAGAACAAGATTCTAGCGCACTATTATTGAGTTTGTCAAAACTCATACTGATGATTTTATACCGCGGTAGCTTGGAGCGGCTTTTCACCGACGTGTGTGACTGGGTGGTAGAAGCGAGGTGTGCCGATAAACTGATTCGAACAACAAGAACCGTGACAATAATGAAGAGGGGCACATAATGAGTTTTAAATATCGGCTTACACCCATACAGGCGGCTGTTGCAGGTGGCGTGCTTGCCATTGGATTGGCCGGGACGTCAACCGCGCAAACGGAGATTCCGGCAGGGACGTACCCTTTTATTGACTTGAACACGCCTGATGAAGCAGTTACACAAACAGGGGCCGTGACCGTCAACGGCACTACTTCCATCGATGCTGGCGCGGCGAGCATTACGCTGGCTCATGCCGGCAACGATTTCGTGGGGGCGGTGAGCTTGGCGGGCGGGACGGTCTTTATTAATGACGCCAACGCGCTGACCTTGGGTGCGCTGTCTGTGGGCGCATTGACTGCGACCAGCCAGGGCGCACTGGACTTGGGCCAGGGCGCTATCGGCGGCGCTTTGTCGGCTGCCAGCAATGGCGGCGCGATTTCGCAGTCCGGGCCGCTTTCCGTTACGGGCACTAGCACGATCGATGCCGGTCTCGGGAGTATTTCCCTGGCTGATGACGGCAACGATTTCGTGGGTCCGCTGAGCATTGCCGGCACCGGCATCCAGATTGTCGATGCCAACGACCTGACGATCGCATCGCTGGTTAGCGGAGCCAATGCCAATGTGACACTTATTGCTGGCGGGGCGCTGGTCCTGGCAAATGGCGGAATCGATGTCGGCAACGCAGATCTGACCTTGGCTTCAAATGGGGGAGTGTTATCGACGGCGGGTGCGCTAGCCGGAGCACGCATTGAACTGATCGGTAGCGATGGCGTTACGCTGTCTCATGATGTGGACTCATCATCGAACCTGACTCTGACGAGCGGCTCAGGCGCAATCACCCAGACAGGTGGCAACGTCAGTACGCAGGGCGACGCCAGTATCGATGCAGGGAATGGGAGCATTACCCTGAGCAGTGCCGGCAACGATTTCGTGGGGGCGGTGAGCTTGAAGGGCGGGGCGGTGTCTATTCGTGACGCCAACGCGCTGACCTTGGGTGCGCTGTCTGTGGGCGCATTGACTGCGACCAGCCAGGGCGCACTGGACTTGGGCCAGGGCGCTATCGGCGGCGCTTTGTCGGCTACCAGCAATGGCGGTACGATTTCGCAGTCCGGGCCGCTTTCCGTTACGGGCACTAGCATGATCGATGCCGGTGCAGCAAGTATTGAGCTTGCTCATGCCGACAACGATTTCGTAGGGGCGGTGAACTTGACGGGTGGGGCGGTGTCTATTCGTGACGCCAACGCGCTGACCCTGGGTGTACTGTCTGTGGGCGCATTGACTGCGAGCAGCCAGGGCGCGCTGACCCTGGGCCAGGGCGCTGTCGGCGGTGATTTGACGGCTGCCAGCAATGGCGGCGCGATCTCGCAGTCTGGAGCGTTTTCTGTGGGCGGCGCCAGTACGATCAATGCCGGTGCGGGGAGCATTACCTTGAACCATGCCGGCAACGATTTCGTGGGCCCGTTGACTGTTGTGGGCACGGGCATTCAGATTGCCAGTGCCAACGATCTGACAATCGCATCGCTGGCTAACGGTGCCAATGCCAATGTTGCGCTTGTCGCCGATGGGGTGCTAAGCCTGCCGGCCCATGACATCGATGTGGGCAACGCAGATCTGGCCTTGGCTTCAAAAGGGGGTGCATTATCGACGGCGGGCGCGTTGCGCGGAGCACGCATTGAGCTGCTTGGGCGTAATGGGATTAGCCTGAACCACAATGTGACGGCAACTTCATCGCTCGCGCTTGAGGGCGTCGGCGGCATTACCCAATCGGGTGGGGCCGTGACCGCTACGGCCGTCAACATCGATAGCGATAGCGACGTCGTCCTGACCGGAAGCGGCAACGTCATCGGGCGGCTGGATAATGTGCGTGTTTTAGGCAATTTCAGCCTGAAGAATCAGGCGCCCCTGCTCGTCAATACGCTCCAGGCAAGCCATGTTGAATTTTCGGTGGACCCCGGCGTCAAGGTAGCGGGCGTCATTTCGACCGGGCAGTTGGCCATGAATGCGGGGCAGCTAAGGGTTGACGGCTTGGTCGACGGGGATGTGCAGATCATGGCGGGCGCATCGCTTGCAGGAACCGGCACGGTTGGCAACACCACCATCGCTTCCGGCGGGGCGCTTGCGCCGGGCAACTCGATCGGCACGCTCACGGTAGACGGTGACTTGGTCTTCGACGCCGGGTCGCGCTACCTGGTAGAGGTCGATCCGCAAGGATCGGGCGCCGATCTGGTTCATGTCACCGGCGCCGCTACTCTGGCGGGCGGCTCGGTGGTTCATATTGGGGCGGATGGCGCCTATGATCCAAGCTCAGCCTACCGCATCCTCAAGGCCGATGGTTCGCTCAGCGGCGCTTTCGATACGGTGACGTCCGATTTTGCTTTCCTGACTCCTGGTCTTGCCTACGATTACGGGGCGGGCACGGTTGACCTGTTGCTCGAGCGCAATCAGGTCAGCTTTCCTGACAAGGCGTTGACCCGCAACCAGCTCGCCGCGGCTGCAGGCGTCGAGAGCCTGGGCGCGGGCAATGCCGCCTATAACGCAGTGGTCACGCTGCCGGACGACGCAGCGCGTATCCGGGCGGGGTTCGATGCGCTGTCGGGCGAGATTCATGCTTCGGCCAAGACGGCGTTGATCGAAGAGAGCCGCTTTGTCCGCGATGCGGTGATCGACCGCATAAGAACCGCGTTCGGCGCGGTGGCTGCCAGCGCCACGCCTGTCCACACCTATGGTGCGAATCAGGCAGGTTCGGCCGCCGCCACGACTGACCGGTTTGCCGCATGGGGCAATGCCTTCGGAAGCTGGGGGCATGCGGATAACGACGGGAACGCCGCGCGCCTTAAACGCTCTACCCGAGGCTTGCTGGTGGGTGCAGACGGCGAAGTGTTCGATGCGTGGCGCGCCGGGGTCGTGGCAGGCTACAGCCGCAGCAAGTTCGACGCGGCGGAGCGCGCTTCCTCCGGCGAAAGCGACAATTACCATCTTGGCCTGTACGGCGGCAGACAGTGGGGCCGGTTGGGCTTACGCTCCGGCCTGGCTTATACCTGGCACAACATCCAGACCCATCGTTCGCTGGCCATAGGCAGCTTCTCGGACCGTCTGTCGTCCGACTACCATGCAGGCACCTTCCAGATTTTTGGCGAACTGGGCTACCGAATAGATGCCCAGGCGGTGTCGTTCGAGCCTTTCGCCGCCCTGGCCCACATCAGCCAGCATACCGACGGCTATACGGAAAATGGCGCCGCGGCGGCGCTGCAGAGCAAGGGCCAGTCGACCGACACCACTTTCACGACGCTGGGCTTGCGCGCCGCGACCCATGTCGCGCTGGGCCGGACGCAGGCATCCGTGCGTGGCGGCCTGGGTTGGCGGCACGCCTTTGGGGATACCCTGCCCACGTCTACGCATCGCTTTTCGGCGGGCGACGCATTCACCGTGGCAGGCGTGCCCATCGCCCGCAATGCAGCGGTGCTGGAAGCGGGCCTGGACCTGCTTATCGCGCCCGATGCTGTCTTGAGCCTGTCGTATACAGGGCAGATCGCATCGGAGGCCAAAGACCACGGCGCCAAGGCAACGCTCAGCATGAGGTTCTGACCGCTCAAGATTACCTGGCCAGGGCAAACGGGCTTTTTCGCAACACCCATCAGCCCATTCACCCGCGATAATGTAAATTTACAGGCCGGGCTGGGGCCATTGCCACTACAAGTGTTACACTAAAGCAACGAATATTTTATTTTGAGCGAGCATGAACACAACGCGAACTACGACCGGGCATTTCTAGCTGTCGCCGCGTATTTGTTATCAGCCAACTAGCAAAATCAACATACCCAGAACGCGGCTAGTGCCGCGTTTTTGCATTTTCAGGACGTTTTATGGTTCACATCACCTTGCCCGACGGCTCGCAGCGCGAGTTTCCCGGCCCTGTCTCTGTCAGCGATGTCGCCCATTCCATCGGAACCGGACTGGGCCGTGCCGCGCTGGCAGGGCGTGTCGCCGTGGACGGCAAGGAGCCTCGGCTGGTCGACACCAGCTTCGTCATCGGGCAAGATGCGCAACTGGCCATCATCACGGCCAAAGATGCCGACGGCCTGGACCTGATCCGCCATTCGACGGCGCACCTGCTGGCCTACGCGGTCAAATCCCTGTTTCCCGACGCCCAGGTGACGATCGGCCCGGTGATCGAGAACGGCTTTTATTACGACTTTTCGTATAAGCGCCCCTTTACGCCTGAAGACCTGGAAGCCATTGAAAAGAAAATGGCGGAGCTGGCCAAGAAAGACGAAGTCGTGACGCGGGAAGAATGGCTGCGCGATGATGCCGTGGCGTACTTCAAAGGCATAGGCGAACACTACAAGGCCGAGATCATTGCCTCGATTCCCTCCAACGAGCCCATCAGCCTGTACCGCGAGGGCGATTTCATCGACCTGTGCCGCGGCCCGCACGTGCCGTCCACAGGCAAGCTCAAGGTGTTCAAGCTGATGAAGGTGGCCGGGGCCTATTGGCGCGGCGACAGCAAGAATGAAATGCTCCAGCGCATTTACGGAACAGCCTGGGCCAGCAAGGAAGAGCAGGCCGCCTACCTGACCATGCTGGAAGAGGCCGAACGGCGCGATCACCGCAAGCTGGGCCGCGAACTGGACCTGTTCCACTTCCAGGACGAAGCGCCTGGCCTGATCTTCTGGCACCCCAAGGGCTGGGTTCTGTGGCAGCAGGTCGAGCAGTACATGCGCGCCGTCTACCGCGACAACGGCTATCAGGAAGTCAAGGCGCCGCAGATCCTGGACTTGTCCCTGTGGAAGAAAACCGGCCATTGGGACAACTACGCCGAGAACATGTTCACGACGGAATCCGAGAACCGCGTTTATGGGCTCAAGCCCATGAACTGCCCGGGCCACGTGCAGATTTTCAATGCGGGGCTGCATTCCTATCGCGAGCTGCCCATACGCTATGGCGAATTCGGCCAGTGCCACCGCAATGAGCCTTCCGGCTCCCTGCACGGGATGATGCGGGTACGCGGCTTTACCCAGGACGACGGGCACATTTTCTGTACCGAGGATCAGCTACAGGACGAATGCGCCGCCTTTACGGCCCTGCTGCAGAAGGTGTATGCCGATTTCGGATTCACCGAAATCTTGTACAAGGTGGCCACGCGTCCCGAAAAACGCATCGGATCGGACGAGGTCTGGGACAAGGCCGAAAAAGCGCTCATGGAAAGCCTGGAGCATACCGGCTGCCAATTCGAGGTGTCGCCGGGCGAGGGCGCTTTCTATGGCCCGAAGGTCGAATACACCCTGAAAGACGCCATTGGGCGCCACTGGCAGTGCGGCACGATCCAGGTGGATTTCTCGATGCCGCAACGCCTGGGCGCCGAGTTCGTCGATGCCAGCGATCAGCGCAGGACGCCGGTGATGCTGCACCGTGCCATTCTGGGTTCTTTCGAGCGTTTTATCGGCATGCTCATTGAAAACCATGCGGGCGCCATGCCGGCCTGGCTGTCGCCCGAGCATGCTGTTGTATGCTGTATCTCTGAATCATCGGCCGACTATGCCGCTGAAGTGGCGCTTGGCCTGAAAAAACAAGGGCTTAGGGCCTTCTCTGATTTGCGTGGTGAAAAAATCACTCGTAAAATCCGTGAACACAGTATGCAAAAAATACCGTACATTCTGGTGGTTGGCGAAAAAGAGCGCGAAACCGGCCAGGTTGCGGTACGAGGGCGGGGTGGCGTCGACCTGGGGGTCATGCCGCTGACTGCTTTTACTGCGCGCCTGCAGCACGAAATCGATAGCCGCCAGCATGGCGGTGACGCCGGCCAGGCCTAATTTTTTTATCAATTCTAGGAGTCTTAGACATCGCAACCGAAAAACCCCATCGCATCAATGGTGAAATCCGCGTCCCCGAGGTGCGTCTTATTGGCGTAGACGGCGAGCAGCTAGGGGTTGTAAAAACCGCTGACGCTCTCCACTTGTCGGAACAACACGAGGTGGATCTGGTCGAGATCGCACCGAACGCGGCACCCCCTGTATGCCGGCTGATGGATTACGGCAAGTTCAAATATCAAGAACAAAAACGCCAGCACGAGGCTCGCGCCAAGCAAAAGGTCATCCAGGTAAAAGAAGTCAAATTCCGCCCGGGTACCGACGAAGGCGATTATCAGGTCAAGCTGCGTAATTTGCGCCGCTTCATCGAGGAAGGCGACAAGGCCAAGGTGACCTTGCGTTTTCGTGGCCGCGAAATGGCTCACCAGGAATTGGGTATGCGGGTGCTGGAACGCGTCCGCGACGATCTGGTCGAACTCTGCCAGGTCGAGGCCATGCCCAAGCTCGAAGGCCGGCAAATGGTCATGGTGCTGGCGCCGCGCAAAAAAGCGCCCGCAGCGGGCAAGTCGGGCGAATCCGCCAACTGAGTCTGAACCTCTTCCTTAAAGCCTTTCCGCCGGGACCGGCGGGAAGGCGCAAGCAGGTGTTTTATGCATGTATTGTTTGTTATTGATCCATTACCGTCTTTAAAAGCCTATAAAGATTCTTCGGTAGCAATGATGCGTGCGCTGGCAGCCCGGGGTCACAGCCTGAGCGTTGCCTATCAAGGCGGCCTGTATCTGGAAGAGGGCCTGGTCAAGGTCGTGTCCCAGGCGATCACCCTGGTCGACGGGGCGGACCTGCATGATCATGCATGGTGGCGCGAACGCGAAGCAGCGCGGGAAACCGTCCTGTCCGAGTTCGATGCCGTGCTCATGCGCAAAGATCCGCCGTTCGACATGGAATATGTGTATGCCACCCATTTGCTGGAGTACGCGCAAGCGCAGGGCGCGCGCGTGTTCAATTCGGGCGCGGCCATACGCAACCATCCGGAAAAACTGACGATTACCGAGTTTGCGCCGCTGACGTCGCCGACCCTGGTCACCAGCGATATGGCCCGCTTGCGTGCTTTCCATGCCAAGCATGCCGATGTCATCGTCAAGCCGCTGGATGGCATGGGCGGCACCGGGATCTTCCGCTTGCAGCAAACCGAACCCAATTTGGGCGCCATCCTGGAAACCCTGACCGACAATGGCTCGCGCTCGATCATGGCGCAGCGCTATATCCCGGAAATCACCCAGGGCGATAAGCGTATATTGCTAATCGGCGGCAAACCGGTGCCCTATGCGCTGGCGCGCATCCCGCTGGCCGGGGAAACCCGCGGCAATCTGGCAGCGGGCGGGCGCGGCGTAGCGCAAGCCCTGACGCCGCGCGATCTGGAGATCGCGGAAGCGGTCGCCGCAGGCGTGGCCGGACGGGGCTTGCTGCTGGTGGGGCTCGACGTCATTGGCGACTACCTGACCGAAGTCAACGTCACCAGTCCCACCTGTTTTGTCGAAATCACCGAGCAAACCGGTTTTGATGTGGCGGAATGCTTTGCTGTGGCGCTTGAACAAGCGGTTGCCGCGGACCCGGCGGGCGACGCCGTCGGCGCGGGCGTGGCGTAACATGGCTCGCATCGTACTGGTCATGCACCAACCCCTGGGCTCCGCCTTCTCGGCGTGCGCCGAGCATGTGCTGGGCAAGAAACCGGAACTGACCGTGTTCGACGTGGCGCCCGATGCCGACCCCGAATCGCAGGTGACCCGATTGGCTGGCCGCTTGCTGGAAGCGCCTAATGAAGCCACCTTGGTGCTTTGCGATATATTTGGGGCAACGCCGTTCAATATTGCCAAACGAGCGATTAAACTTGCAACGGATCGCGGCTTGACTGCGCATCTGATCACCGGCACCAATTTGTGCATGGTGCTGAAGGCACTGACCGATCAGCAGGATAATCCCGAGCAGCTCAGCAAAAGTGTTCAGCAAGGCGCCTTAAGGGGCATTGTCAATGCCGACCATGAATGCTGACGCGATTGCCTGATTTTCGACTATTAAACCAACAAGAGTGATATGCCATCCATCGATATCGTCATCAGCAATAAACTGGGCCTGCATGCCCGGGCGGCCGCCAAACTTACCCAGCTTGCCAGCAAGTTCCAAAGCGAGATCTTCATTGCCCGCGGCGCGCAGCGCGTAAACGCCAAAAGCATCATGGGCGTCATGATGCTGGCTGCGGGGATGGGCGTGACGGTCAAGGTGGATGCGACCGGCGACGATGCCGATCAGGCTTTGAACGACATACAGTCCCTGTTCGACAACAAATTCGGCGAGCAGGAATAGCCGCGTTTCCCTTGCCAGGATCCGACCCATGACTACCTACGCATCTTCCGACATGCCAGGGCTGTGCGCAATGCTGTGCATGCAGGGCCAGGGCGTGGTCAAAGGCTATGCGATAGGCAGGGCGGCGGTCATGAGCGCGGCGGCCCTGGAAGTGGCGCATTACCGCATCGCTGCCGACGAGGTCGAGGCCGAGTGCGGGCGTCTGAAAGCCGCGCTGGCCCAAGCGCGCGACGAACTGCAACAGATTGCGGGCGCGCTGCCCGGCGACGCGCCGCGCGAGCTGGGGCCTTTGCTGACGGTGCATGCCCTGCTGCTCGATGACCCCATGCTGCTGGAGCAGACTTGCGCATTGATCATCGAGCGGCATTACAACGCGGAATGGGCGCTGACCAGCCAGGGGCAACTGCTTGTAGAGCAGTTTGCCTTGATGGAGGACGAGTATCTGCGCGAACGGGGCGCCGATATCCGCCAGGTCATCGAACGGGTGCTGCGTGTGCTGTCGGGCTCGACCTCGCTTTTGCCCAACTTGCAGGCGGGCGATTCCACGGACCCGCTCATCGTCGTGGCGCGCGATATTTCGCCGGCCGACATGCTCCGCCTGCGTGGCGGGCGCTTTGCCGCCTTCCTGACCGATCTGGGCGGGCCGACGTCGCACACCGCCATTGTGGCGCGCAGCATGAACGTGCCGGCCGTGGTGGGCCTGGGCCATTTCCGGGCGCTTGTGCGGGACGGGGACATGCTCGTGGCCGACGGATTCTCCGGCGTGGTGCTGGTGAACCCGTCGGAACGCATTCTGGCCGAATACCGCCAGCGCCAGGATGATTACCGCCGCGAACGCGCTGAACTGGCCCAGTTGCGCGATGCGCCGGCCGTCACACTGGACGGCATCACCATCAAGCTGGAAGCCAATATCGAGCTCCCCGAGGAAGCGGTGGCCGCGATGCAGGCGGGCGCCGACGGCATTGGCCTGTTCCGCAGCGAATTCCTGTTCATGGGCCGCCGCGACCTGCCGTCCGAGGCCGAGCAATACCAGGCCTACGCCTCGGTCGTCAAAACCATGGCTGGGCGTCCAGTCACGATACGCACGCTGGACTTGGGGGCCGACAAGAACCTGGACGGCGATGCGACAGTGGCCGCCAACCCGGCGCTGGGGCTGCGGGCCATCCGGTATTGCCTGGCCAACCCCGATATCTTCACGACGCAGTTGCGGGCCTTGCTGCGCGCATCGCTGCATGGCCATGTGCGCATACTCATACCCATGATTTCGCACATGCACGAGGTTCGCGCCACGCGCGAAGCCATCGATACGGCGTGCGCCAGCCTGGATGCGGACGGCGTCGCCTACGCCCGCAATATTTCCCTGGGCGCCATGGTGGAAATCCCGGCCATTGCCATCGCCATCGAACCCTTTGTCGAAGCGCTGGATTTTCTGTCCATCGGCACCAACGACTTGATCCAGTACACGCTGGCCATCGACCGGGGCGACAGTGACGTGGCGGACTTGTATGACCCCATGCATCCGGCTGTCTTGCGTCTGATTGCCCATACCATCAATGCGGGTGAGCGGGCCGGCAAGCCGGTGGCGGTCTGTGGCGAGATCGCCGGCGATTCCAGCGTGACACGGATGCTGCTGGGGCTGGGCCTGACCGAATTCTCCATGCATCCGCAGCAGTTGCTCGACGTCAAGAAAGAGGTCCGCCAGGCACACTCCAATGCCCTCAGGGTAAAAGTGGCTTCAGCCCTGAATCGGGCTGAACGGATTGATCTGGCCGCATTGTCCGGCTAGGAAGTGTTGCGCGGCAGAGCAGGCCTGTTCTGCCGCGGCTTCCGGTTTAGTGGTGATAGGCTGTTTCGCCGTGTGAGTTCACATCCAGGCCTTCGCGTTCCACATCCGCGCTGACGCGCAGGCCGCAGACTTTATCAGCAATGAAATAGGCAATCCAGGCAACGATGGACGACCAGATGAGGGTGATCAGCACGCCCTCGAACTGCAGCCATACTTGATAGGGGATGGCTGCCAGGCTGTCCAGGCCGGGTCCGCCCAGCGGCTTGGCATTGAAAACGCCAGTCAGCAGGGCGCCCACGATCCCGCCCACGCCATGAATGCCGAATACATCCAGGGTATCGTCCGCGCCCAGCAGGCGTTTCAGGCCGTTCACTCCCCACAGGCAAGCCATACCCGCCGCGATCCCGATGATCAGGGCGCCGCCCGGACCCACCAGCCCTGCTGCGGGTGTAATGCCCACCAGTCCCGCGACCGCGCCCGAAATAGCGCCCAGCAAGGATGGCTTGCCTTTGTATTTCCATTCGGTCAAGGTCCAGGCGAGAATGCCGCCGGCCGTCGCCACCAGGGTGTTGAAGAATGCCAGGGCGGCCGTTTCGTCGGCGGCCAGCGCCGAGCCGGCATTGAAGCCGAACCAGCCTACCCACAGCAGCGAAGCGCCTATCATGGCCATGGGCAGGTTGTGCGGCTGCATCGACTCGCGCCCGTAGCCGATCCGCTTGCCGATGAAGTAGGCGCCCACCAGCCCGGCGATGCCCGAGTTGATATGGACCACGGTGCCGCCGGCAAAGTCCAGCGCGCCCCGTTCCAGCAGCCAGCCGCCCGGCGCCCACACCATATGGGCGATGGGCACGTAGGCAAATGTGAGCCAGATGAGGGTGAAGAGCAGCACCGCCGAATACTTGGCGCGCTCGGCGAACCCGCCCACAATCAGGGCGCAGGTAATGCCCGCGAAAGTGGCCTGGAAGGCGGCAAAGCTCAGTTCGGGAATGCTGCCGGCCAACTCGAAGGTGTGGCTGTCAAGATCGAACATGCCGCTGAACAGCACCCGCGAGAAGCCGCCGATGACGGCGCTTGCTTCCGTAAAGGCCAGCGAGTAGCCGTAGATGAACCATACCACGACGGCCAGGGCGAAAGTCGACAGTACCTGTATCAATATCGACAGCACATTCTTGGCGCGCACCAGGCCGCCGTAGAACAGCGCGAGTCCGGGCACGACCATCATTAATACCAGGAGGGTCGAGACACTGACCCATGCCAAATCGGCTTTATCCATTATTTACTCCCCAAGGACGAATCCAGCATGACGCGATGCAGCGGCTGGGATGCCAAATAAAATTGTTCGTGAAAAATTCGAGAGGACCCGGACGCTACAGCGCGCTCTCGCCGGATTCGCCGGTGCGGATCCGTATGGCCTGTTCAATCGGCGTAACGAATATTTTTCCGTCGCCGATTTTTCCGGTGTGGGCCGCGGAGCACAGGTTCTCTATGGCTTGCTCCACCAAGTGCTCGGATACGGCCATCTCAAGACGCAGCTTCGGAAGAAAATCGACGGTGTATTCGGCGCCGCGGTACAGCTCCGTGTGCCCCTTCTGGCGGCCGAAGCCTTTCACTTCGGTCACGGTCATGCCTTGTATGCCGATGTCGGACAGGGCTTCCCGGACTTCGTCCAGCTTGAAGGGTTTGATGATTGCGGTGATAAGCTTCATTGCAGTTCCTCGTAAGGTGGGTGACGAGGCTTAAGCAATAGTGATGCCAGTTTTTCTGGCCAAGCCTGATGCGCATGGGGCCGGCGGAAAAATGGGGCGCCCGGGCGGTGCAAGGAGCGGCACCCATGCATGGCGCCTGGACCTGGCATCGCGCCATGAGCCGGAAATGGCCCCATCGTGGTGCCGCGCACCAACATGGAACAAAGGCAATGGGTGCACAACTATGTAACCAGACACGAGCAGGGCGGCGGCTTTTGTATCGTTGTGTGTTGCCGCAATTTCGCGCGTGCCGGCCGTAAATGCAGGCGCCAGAAGGTATTTTTGCTGAAATCGGACAGAATAAATAAAAAGATTGAAATCAGGATTTACACTAGGTCCGGTTCCTCACGAAGTTCTGTGGCTAGAATTGTTACCAAGCCAGTTGTAACAAGCTCGCTGCTGAACCGCTAGTCGCACCGGCATCAGCAAGACACCTATGCGACGTTGGATAAGTGAGGAAATTATGAAAAAGACTCGTACACATTTAGCCGTTATTGCGATGGTTGCTTCGATGAGTCTGCTTGCCGCATGCTCCGATGGCGAAAATACCGAGGCGCCTATGGACGGTGCCGCCGGCACAGAAGCTCCGGCTCCAGTTCCCCCACCGGCTCCTGCGCCTGAACCCGCGCCAGCCCCTGAACCCACTCCCGCTCCCGCGCCGGCTCCCGAGCCTTCGTCGGGCGCCGCCCCCGACACGTCGTCGCAATCGTCGGTCTCCGAGGATGCGAAGCAGGCGGCCAATACCGTATCCGAGAAGGCGGGGAACCTGAAGGACGCCGCGGCGGAAAAGGCCGGCCAGATGGGCGATGCCATCAAAGAGGGCGCCGCCAAAGCCGATAGCGCCATTCAGAATTCCGTTGGCGACGGCAGCCCCAACCCCGGTACCACGCCCGTCTCTGAAACAGAACAGCCAAAATCCTAAACCGGTTTTGTTCTAGTCTGCACTGTGCTGCACAGCATCAAACGGGCCCTTGCGGCCCGTTTTTCATTACACTAAGGCTTGTCCCGAGTGTTTGGCCGGCAAAGGCGGGCCAACGCTCTGAATTTACCGCAGCGGAGATAACAATGATCAAGCCCAATGATTTTTTCGAAGACTTCCAGAAGAATATGTCCGAACTCATTGCGAAAAGTCCGGCTGCCGATATCGAGCGGAACGTCAAGGCAATGATGGCGCAAACCTTTTCCCGGCTTGACCTGGTCACCCGCGAAGAGTTTGACGTGCAGGCGCAGCTGCTCGAACGGGCCCTGGCGCGGATCACGGCGCTGGAATCGCGGGTCCAGGCGTTGGAAGGCCGGCCCGATACGCCGCTGCAGCAAGGCCCCTCGGCAGATGGGACGGCCTGACGCGCAGCAGCAATGCGTAGTCCTTTGGTGATCTCGATATCCATGCTTTTTGCGCCAGAGATCCATTGACGGCGCACGGTATGGCCGTGCCGGCGAGGCATCTCACTGCCGGACAGGTAAAAAATATAATCAGCCCCTTTCGCGGTAAGTGCAGGAGAGCAAGTCCATGGATGAAGGCGCAGCCACATCCGCGTTCCAGCGTGCAATAGCAAGTCAAAAGCCGCAATTCGAGGAATTCTTCCTGGCGCGGTTTCTGGGCCTGACGTTTGAGTACGTCGGCGAACGGTGCATCGTCGCTTTCGAGCTCAAAGACTTCATGTTCAATCCGCAGGGTTCCTTGCACGGCGGCCTCATTGCGACGGTGCTTGATATTTCGATGGGGCATCTGCTCAATCATCTGCAAGGGCCGGGTTCGACCCTGGAAATGAAAACCCAGTACGTCAAGGCCGCCCGCCAGGGCAGAATCCAGTGCTGCGGTGAATTCATTCGCCGGGGCCGCAATATTTCATTCTTGAAATCCACGATGACTGACGAAGACGGGGCCACCGTCGCGTTCGCGACGGCCACGTGGATGCAATTGAAAACGCCGGCCGAAAACATGAAGTGAAAACGGGTGTACCGAGGTAGGACCGGCAAGGGAGTGTGCTGCTTCGGTGTCCGGCGCTTCGGCAACCGGGGTACGCAGCCCGCTCGCCGGCGCAGACTACATTGACGAACCTTCAATCCCGGCAGTTACAACGCCAACTCTAAATATTTCCATCTCTCAGCCGTTGACTGGGCTTCTATGGACGCGATGCGCTGCATGCGCACGCACTTAAAAGTTGGCTCTCTGATGAACAATCTCAAAATCGGCACACGCTTGGCCGCAGGTTTTACATTTATGCTCATACTTGTCGCTATGCTGGCCGGGATCGGTCTATGGCGCATGCAAGACTCTAACGCGATGACCGATGAGATACTGGAGGTAAGGCTAAAGAACGAGCGAATGATTACCGAGTGGAGCAAGCTGACGTCGCTGAATGCGGTTCGGACCATTGCCGTCGCCAGGACGACTAATCCGGCGACCATCGCGTATTTTGAAGCTCAAATGGCCGACGCGTCTGTTCAAATAAGGCAAATACAAGAAGATTTGCGTGCCAGTCTCACGGACTCGCAAGCAATCGCCATGTACGGGACGGTACAAAAGAAGCGAACGGTCTATCTGGATGCGCGAACGAGCGCGCTTGGATCCGGCGACTATGAGACCGCCCGGCTTTTCGTAGAGAACGAGCTCGAGGGCCTGCTCGATGCCTACACGAAAAGCATTGACGATTTGCTGTCTCATCAAAAGGCGTTAATTGATGCCGCCGCCGCAACGTTACAGGACGACAATCGTTTCGGACTCAAGCTGCTTGTTGGCGTTGCTGCACTGGCTCTCTTGCTTGGACTCGCCTTCGCCTTTTTCATCACCCGTTCTATTACCCAGCCTCTGCGTCGATCGGTCCGCTTGGCAGAGACCGTGTCGTCGCGAGATCTGCGTAGCGTAATAGAAGTGCATGGCTCCGATGAAACCAGTGCTCTTTTGCGGGCTTTGAAGAAGATGAACGAGAATCTGACGGACGTGGTTCTCGATGTCCGCAATGGCGCCAACTCGATTGCTACGGCGTCAATGCAAATCTCCGCTGGAAACGTGGATCTGTCGTCTCGTACCGAAGAACAGGCAAGTTCCCTGGCCGAGACCGCTGCAACGATGGAGCAACTGACGACGACGGTCAAGCAGAATGCCGACAACGCGCAGCAGGCCAGTGTGCTTGCGCAGGCAGCCGCTGAGATCGCTGTTAAAAGTGGGGCGGTAGTGTCCGAGGTGGTGACCACCATGGGCCAGATTAACGATTCGTCCAGGAAGGTGGCCGAGATCATTGGTGTCATCGATACGATTGCTTTCCAGACCAACATTCTGGCATTGAATGCGGCTGTGGAAGCCGCCCGGGCGGGTGAGCAAGGCCGAGGTTTCGCAGTCGTGGCCACCGAAGTGCGTGCGCTCGCCCAACGCAGCGCTTCCGCGGCCAAGGAAATCAAGGCGTTGATCGACACCTCAGTGGCGACAACCGAGACGGGCAATCAACTGGTTGCTGAAGCAGGCACTACGATGAACGAAACGGTGAAAAGCATCAAGCGGGTCACCGACATCATGGGAGAGATCACTTCCGCGAGCCAGGAGCAAAGTGTGGGTATAGATCAAGTCAATCAAGCCGTCTCGCAAATGGACCAGGTCACCCAGCAGAATGCGGCGCTCGTCGAGGAAGCTGCAGCCGCATCAAGCAGTTTGCAAGAGCAGGCGTCCGGCCTGGCCAGGCTTGTGGCCACATTCAAGTTGGTAGACCAATCCATGCCGGCCACCGCGGTTGAGGTACGGACTGGGGCCGCCCTCAAACCGTTGGCATTGGCGTAACGGATGATGGACCAAGGGCCATGTAGTAGCCCCCATGGATAAATCCCCGTATTAGCTGTTCTGTGAACGGACCTTGGGCGCCATACTGGCGTCATGCGGAATAACAGCAGCGGGGTCATTCATGTCGTTAGCGGTACTGGCCAGCCGGGCGCTTTGCGGCCTTCAGGCTATCCCCGTGCGGGTCGAGGTCCACATGGGGCCGGGCTTGCCGGCTTTCCATGTCGTGGGTTTGCCGGACGCCGGCGTACGTGAAAGCCGCGAGCGGGTGCGGGCGGCCATTATCAGCAGCGGTTTTGACTTTCCCCCGGGGCGCATTACCGTCAACTTGGCGCCGGCGGATTTGCCCAAGGAGTCAGGGCGTTTCGATCTGCCGATTGCGCTGGGGGTGCTGCTGGCCTCGGGGCAAGTGCAGGGCGCCCCGGATCTTGGCCCGCGCGCACTGCAAAACCATGTCTTCGCCGGCGAACTCTCGCTGACGGGCGCGATTGTTTCTGTAAGCGCGCCACTGGCCATTGCGCTGGCCGTTGCGCGCAGCGACCCGGGGGCGGTGCTGGTCTTGCCGGCCGGTTCGGCGGAACATGCCGCCCGGGTGCCGGGCCTGACCGTGCTGGCGGCAAGCAGCTTGCTTGATGTGGTACAGCACTTTGCCGGGCTGGGGGCGCTGCCGCTTGCCACGGCGCCGCCGGTGGCGGCCAGTCCGCACGCAGAGCCCTGTCTGTCCGAGGTTCGCGGCCAGGCCCTGGCCCGCCGGGTGCTGGAGGTCGCCGCCGCAGGGGGGCATAGCCTGCTGATGGCCGGCCCGCCCGGCACGGGGAAAAGCATGCTGGCGCATCGGCTGCCGGGGCTGCTGCCCCGCTTGACGGCCGAACAGGCTCTGGAGGTTGCCGCGCTGGCGGGTATCAGCGGGCAGGCGCAAACCTTTACCGACCTGCCGCCGTTTCGCGCTCCGCATCATACGGCTTCCGCGCCGGCGCTGGTCGGAGGCGGCGTTTACCCCCGCCCAGGCGAAATCAGCATGGCTCACCAGGGTGTCCTGTTTTTGGATGAACTGCCTGAATTTCAACGCCGGGTGCTGGAATCCCTGCGCGAACCGCTTGAAACGGGCTGTGTATCGATTGCGCGCGCTTCACGCACCCTGACATTCCCCGCGGCATTTCAGCTGGTTGCCGCCATGAATCCTTGCCCCTGCGGCTGGTTCGGCCATAAAAAGAAAAGCTGCCGGTGCACGCCCGACCGGATCGAGGCCTACCGCGGCCGCCTGTCGGGGCCTTTGCTGGACAGGGTGGACCTTCAGATTGTGCTCCCCGCGGCCGATGCCGACTGGATCGATCTGCCGGAAGGGGAAAGCTCCGGTCCGGTGCGGGCCAGGGTGGCAACGTGCCGCGGCGTGCAGCAGCGGCGCCAGCAAACCACCAACGCCCGGCTGGATGTCGCCCAGATGGAATCGGTCTGCCGGCTTGACCACGAAGGCAAGAAGCTGCTGGCGCAGGCCATACAGCGCTGGGACTGGTCGGCGCGGGTTGTGCACCGTGTGCTCAGGGTCAGCCGCACGCTGGCAGACCTGTCGGGGCATGACCACATCGCGCCCATCCATGTCTCTGAGGCCGTACAATATCGCTTGCCCTGGCGTTAGACAAACGGCGGGAATTCATCGTATAATCAAGAGCTTTTCCGGGCGAACCTGCATTTTAAAGGTGCGCGCAGGGGAAAGAAACCAATAAGTGGGTGCCAGGTTGTGCAAGCGCTGCCAGTATTTATGGGGGCCACCTGCATTCATCAATCACAGAGTTACATCATGCCTAAGATGAAAACCAAGAAAGGCGCTGCCAAGCGCTTTAAGGTTCGTGGTAGTGGGTCCATTAAGCGGGGCCAGGCGTTCAAGCGTCACATCCTTACCAAGAAAACAACCAAGAACAAGCGCCAGTTGCGCGGTTCTACCGCCGTGCACGATGCAGACGTGAACGCGGTCAAGGCAATGTTGCCGTTCGCTTGATAGGAGATCTACTATGCCACGCGTAAAACGCGGCGTTACTGCCCGTGCCCGTCACAAAAAAGTTATCAAAGCAGCAAAAGGTTATCGTGGTCGCCGCGGTAATGTATTCCGTATCGCCAAACAGGCGGTAATGAAAGCCGGGCAATATGCCTATCGCGACCGCCGCAACAAAAAGCGCACTTTCCGCGCACTCTGGATCACCCGTATCAACGCGGCTTGCCGCGAATTGGGTGTGTCGTACAGCGTATTCATCGCCGGCACCAAGAAAGCGTCGATCGAACTCGACCGCAAAGTGCTGGCCGATATGGCCGTGAACGATAAAGCCGGCTTTGCTGCCGTGGTTGAACAAGCCAAGTCCGCTTTGGCTGCTTGATCAATCTCGATTCTGTATGGCTGCAAACGGGGCTCTGATGGGCTCCGTTTGTATTTGGAAAAGCGACAATATGACTCCTCCGGTTGATGACCTGATCGTTCAGGCGCAAGAACAATTTTCTCAGGCCAGTGATGCGGCGGCGCTGGAAAATGCCAAAGCCCGTTTTCTGGGCAAGCAGGGCGCATTGACGGCACTCATGAAAGGCCTGGCGCAATTGGCGCCCGAGCAGAAGAAAGCCGAAGGGGCCCGCATCAATCAACTGAAGCAGCAGATTGAAGGCCTGCTCACTGCGCGGCGCCAGGAAATGGCGCAAGCCGAACTGGACAAGCGCCTGGCATCTGAAACCATCGATGTCAGCCTGCCGGGCCGAGGCAGGGGAATGGGCGGCATACACCCGGTCATTCAATCCTGGCAGCGGGTCGAAGCCATTTTCCGCTCGATCGGATTCGATGTGGCCGACGGTCCCGAGATCGAAAACGACTGGACCAACTTCACCGCCCTGAACAACCCGGAGAACCATCCTGCCCGTTCCATGCAGGACACTTTCTATGTGGACATGCAAGACAGCCAGGGTCTGCCCCTGCTGTTGCGTACGCATACCAGCCCCATGCAGGTGCGTTACGCCCGCATGCACAAGCCGCCCATCAAGGTGATCGCGCCCGGGCGCACCTACCGCGTCGACAGCGACGCCACGCACTCTCCCATGTTCCACCAGGTCGAAGGCCTGTGGATCGCCGAAGACATCTCTTTTGCCGACCTGAAGGGCGTGTATACCGATTTTTTACGGGCGTTTTTCGAAACCGACGACTTGTCCGTGCGTTTTCGGCCTTCTTTCTTCCCCTTTACCGAACCCTCGGCGGAAATCGACATGATGTTTACGTCGGGGCCGAACCAGGGCCGCTGGCTGGAAATCTCCGGCTCAGGGCAGGTACACCCGGAGGTCGTCCGCAATTTTGGCCTGGACCCGGAACGCTATATCGGGTTTGCATTTGGCTCGGGGCTGGAGCGCCTGACCATGCTGCGTTATGGCGTAAACGACCTGCGCCAGTTTTTCGAAGGCGATTTGCGCTTCTTGCGCCAGTTCAACCGCTGAAATCAAGTCAGGCAGGCGGTATTGCGCCTGCCCAGCCGTAAAAACGAATCCGACGAGTACATTATGCAATTCCCTGAGTCTTGGCTGCGCGCTTTTGTAAACCCCGATCTCGATACCGATGCCTTGTCGCATCGCCTGACCATGGCGGGGCTCGAGGTCGAGGAAACCACTACGGCCGCGCCGCCTTTCAGCGGTATCGTGGTCGCGCACATCAAGGAAGTTGCGCCGCACCCCAACGCCGACAAGCTCCGTGTATGCCAGGTCGACGATGGCTCCGGCGCTTTGCTGCAGATCGTATGCGGCGCGCCCAATGCGGCGGCGGGCATCAAGGTGCCGCTGGCGCGCGTGGGTGCGGAATTGCCTGGCGGCATGAAAATAGGCGTTGCCAAAATGCGCGGCGTGGAATCGTCCGGCATGCTTTGCTCGGCGCGCGAACTGGGCCTGTCGCAGGATCACGCCGGCTTGCTGATGCTGGACGACGCCGCGCCTGTGGGCGCATCGCTGCGCGATGTGCTCGACCTAGACGATACGCTGTTTACCCTGAAGCTGACCCCCAACCGGGCCGATTGCCTGTCCATCCTGGGGGTGGCGCGCGAAGTGGCCGCGCTGACGGGCGCCGCGCTGACCCTGCCTCGTTTCGAACCTGTCGATGTCACGCTGCCGGACCGTTTGCCGGTCAAGGTCGACGCGCCCGATCTGTGCGGGCGCTTTGCAGGGCGGATTATTCGCGGCGTCAACGCACGGGCGTCAACGCCCGCTTGGATGAAGGACCGCCTTGAGCGCGCGGGCCAGCGTTCGATTTCGGCGTTGGTGGATATTTCGAATTACGTCATGCTCGAACTGGGCCGCCCCACGCATGTCTTCGATCTGCAGCGCATACAGGGCGGGCTGACCGTCCGGTGGGCCAGGCAAGGCGAAACCCTGGAGCTGTTGAATGGGCAGACCATCGCGCTGGATGCCGACGTCGGCATCATTGCCGCAGGGGATGCGGTGGAAAGCCTGGCGGGCATCATGGGCGGCGAAGCGACCGCGGTCACGCTGGACACCACCGATATTTTCCTGGAAGGCGCTTTCTGGTGGCCCGAGGCCATCATGGGCCGCCCGCGCCGGTACAAGTTCAGTTCCGAAGCCAGCCACCGCTTCGAGCGGGGCGTCGACTTTGAATCGATTACCGAGCATCTTGAATTGATGACCCGCTTGCTGATCGATATCTGCGGCGGCCAGGCCGGCCCGCTGGATGACCAGATCGTCAAGCTGCCGGCGCGCGAGCCCGTGTCCATGCGCCTGGCGCGCTGCCATCGCGTGTTGGGGGTGCCGGTCCCGCGCGAGGAAGTCGAAGGTATTTTCACCCGCCTCGGCCTGCAATATGAAGTGCGGGACGATGTTTTCGTCGTGACGCCGCCCAGCTATCGTTTCGATTTGTTCATCGAAGAGGACCTGATCGAAGAGGTTGCGCGCGTGTACGGGTTTGAGCGCATTCCCGACCTGCCGCCGGTGGCGCGCGCAACCATGCTGGCCAGCCCCGAGGTGCTGCGCGGCCCGCACGCCCTGCGTGCGCGCATGGCCAGCCTGGACTACCAAGAGGTGATCAATTTCGCCTTTGTGGAAGAGGATTGGGAGCGCGACTACGCCGGCAACCCCGATCCCATCAAGCTGCTGAATCCCATTGCCAGCCAGTTGGCCGTCATGCGTTCAAGCCTGATCGGCGGCCTCCTGGCCAATATTGTCCATAATGCCAACCACAAGCAAAGCCGGGTGCGGGTTTTTGAGCTCGGGCGCGTCTTTTGGCGCGACGCGGACGTGGCGGACGGCGACCTGACCGTGGCCGGCGTCAACCAGCCCCAACGTCTCGCAGGGGCCGCGTGGGGCCCCGCAGTGCAAGAGCAGTGGGCGGTGCCCGCGCGCCAGGTCGATTTCTACGACGTCAAGAACGACCTCGAGTGCCTGCTGGGCGTCCGGGCGGAAAAGCTGGTGTGCGTGGCCGATACGCATCCGGCGCTGCACCCCGGGCGTTCAGCCCGGCTGGAACTCGACGGCCGGCCCATAGGCTGGATCGGCGAACTGCATCCGCGCTGGGCGCAGCAATGCGATCTGGCGCATGCGCCGGTGGTGTTCGAGCTTGATGTAGCGGCCATTTCGTTGACGGATCTGCCGGCTCCCGCCGAGATTTCGCGCCAGCCGGTGGTGATTCGCGACTTGGCGGTCTGGGCCGCGGCCGACGTATCGTATCAGGATTTGTTGAATACGCTTACGCATGCGATTGAATCTAATGCTACTCTTGGCATCGTCAAAGATATTAAACTGTTCGATGTCTGGCGCGACAAATCGGCCCAAACCCCGGAAAAGAGCATGGCCTTCCGTTTCTGGCTCCAGGACCGTGAAACCACGCTTGACGATGCGACGGTCGAACAATGCATGTCCCGGCTGCTTGAAGCGCTTGTGAGCGCCCACGGTGTACGCCAGCGCGCTTAAGGAGCACATACTATGAATCCGGAACGTACCCTGACCAAGGCTGAATTGGCTGAGTTGCTGTTTGATCGTGTAGGCTTGAACAAGCGCGAGGCCAAGGATATTGTCGATACCTTCTTTGAAGAGATCCGGGACTCCCTGGCGCGCGGCGTTGAAGTAAAATTATCCGGATTCGGCAATTTCCAGGTGCGCGACAAGCCGCCGCGCCCTGGGCGCAACCCCAAAACGGGTGAAGTGATCCCCATCGCCGCTCGGCGTGTGGTCACTTTTCATGCCAGCCAGAAACTCAAAAGCGTTGTAGAGACGGCCGGCAAGGCCTCTGCGTAGATCGGGTAAAGCCACATGAGCACCAGCGAAACACCAGTCACTTTGCCTCCCATTCCCGCCAAGCGCTACTTCACCATCGGCGAGGTCAGCGATCTTTGCTGCGTCAAGCCCCATGTGCTGCGCTATTGGGAACAAGAGTTTACCCAGCTCAAGCCGGTGAAGCGCCGCGGCAACCGCCGCTATTACCAGCACCATGAAGTCCTGCTGATCAGGCGCATTCGCGACTTGCTGTACGAGCAAGGCTTTACCATCAGCGGGGCGCGCAATCGCCTGGGCGACATGAATGAAGTGCCGCACGATCAGGACGCCGCCGTGCGTTTATCGGGGGCCGAGCTGCAGGCGCTGCGCAACGACCTGAACGCCGTCAAGGACATGCTTTCCGAGGCGATCAGTCAAACGGCGCCGGATGCCGGGGCCGAGGGCGATTTTCAGCTTATGTGATGCAAGACGGGCGCAATGTGTGGCCGCCAGTCGTTTCGAACATCAACAATAGTTAAGAAAGCGCTAAATATTTGGACAAACGGGAAGGGCGACCGTAACGTTAGGTCTGTCAACGTTACGGTGCAGGTGGGCTTCCGCCTGCTTTGCTGTTTGTCATGCCTCGTGTTCCCCCGGATGCCGCCCAAAGGCCCAGCGATCAATTATTGATGCAAGCCGTCAAGCAATGTATTGTAGCCAGCCCGGCCAAGCTGCCGACGCTGGAAGAGCTCGCGGGCATGACCGGTGTCAGCAAGAAACAGATCTCGGACGCTTTTCGCAGGCATCTGGGCATCACCGTGGCGAAGTTTCTGCGTGAAGAGCGGATGCGCCGGGCCCAGAGACTGCTGGTGCAGACCTCGCTCGAGGTGCATGTGATCGCCCAGGAATTGGGCTTTTCCAGCAGCGCGAATTTCTCCAACGCCTTTCGTGAATACGTCGGCATGTCGCCCACCGGTTTTCGTGAAAAGGCGCCGCTGGAATCCATTACCGCGCTGCAAGGCGCCATGCAATGGACTTCACAGTAGGCGCTTGCGCCCCAGCTTGCCGGAATAGGTCGTAGAATGACCTGTATAGCGTTCAAAAGCGCGATGTAGAATCCAGCAAACAGCTAAGGCAGGCTCCATCATGACGCTCTCGGTCTTCGATATATTCAAGATAGGCATTGGCCCGTCCAGTTCGCATACCGTCGGTCCCATGCGGGCTGCGCGCAATTTTGCGCGCAACCTCCAGGCGCGCGGCCTGCTGGACCAGGTGGCGGGCCTGCGGGTTGCCCTGTATGGCTCACTGGCCGAGACCGGCCGCGGCCATGGCACCGATACGGGCATTATCCTGGGCCTGATGGGCCAATCGCCCGATACCGTGGTTTCGGGCGATATCCCGGGCCTGATCGGCCAGGTCAACGCCAGCCGCAGTCTGAGCCTATGGGGGGCCAGAACCATCGCCTTCGATCCCGAGCAGGCCTTTTCGTATCGCATCAAACCCATGGCCGAGCATCCCAATGGCATGCGTTTCGATGCGCTGGACCCGCAGGGCGAGCTGGTCTGCTCCGAACGCTATGTGTCCATAGGCGGCGGGTTCATCCGCGCGCTCGATGCCATCCAGACGGATGAGACGGTTCCGCAGCACGATCCCGTACCGTATCCTTTTTCAAATGGGCGGCAGTTGCTGGACTTATGCGCGTCGACGCAGATGTCCATTGCCCGGATCATGATGGCCAACGAAACGGCGCTGGCGCCTCGGGACGAGGTCAGGAAGGGTGTCCTGCAGATTGCCGATGTCATGAATGCCTGCATAGACAGGGGCTGCGGCCAAGATAACGATCAGGCCAGCCAGGTGCTGCCCGGCGGACTGAAGGTCCGGCGCCGGGCGCCGGCGCTGTACCGCGACTTGCAGCGTGACGGCGGCAAGAAAGATGTTTTATACGCCATGGACTGGGTCAATCTGTTTGCCATGGCCGTCAATGAAGAGAATGCGGCGGGCGGACGCGTGGTCACGGCGCCCACCAACGGGGCGGCGGGACTTTTGCCCGCCGTCTTGCGCTATTACCAGACTTTCATCCCCGGCCACGACGATGATGGGGTGATTGATTTCCTGCTGACGGCCGCTGCGGTAGGCTTTCTGTATAAGCAGAATGCGTCGATTTCGGGGGCCGAGGTCGGGTGCCAAGGCGAAGTCGGCGTGGCCTGTTCCATGGCGGCGGCCGGATTGGCGGCGGTGCTGGGCGGGACGCCCGCCCAGGTGGAAAACGCCGCCGAGATCGGCATGGAGCATAACCTTGGCCTGACCTGCGACCCCATAGGCGGCCTGGTGCAGATCCCCTGTATCGAACGCAATGCCATGGGCGCGGTCAAGGCCATTAATGCGGCGCGCCTGGCGTTGCAGGGCGACGGCACCCATCACGTCTCGCTCGATGCCGTGATCGAGACCATGCGCCAGACGGGCGCCGACATGCGCAGCAAGTACAAGGAAACGTCGCGCGGCGGCCTGGCGGTCAATGTGGTGGTCTGTTAGCCAGTGCCGCCTCAGTGTCGGCTTGCGCCGGTTTTCCGAAGGTCACGATGCGGCCGATGAACAGGACGGGGCCGCTTGGGCTGGCGATGGGCGAGCCGCCGGCCGGCTCCAGCGTCATCTCGAAGATCTGGTCCGGGCCGATGTCGCCCATCAGGGCGGCCGGTACGGTGACGGGCTGGTTGGGGTCGATCAGGCCCAGCGAGCGCGGCGCCGGCATGCTTCGGTTGTGTGTCCATAATTGCACCGCGGCATCGGCGGGGATGTCGCTGTGCACCTTGGGGCTCATCAGGACATTGCGTTGCGGGTCGACAGTCACCACCCAGGCGGGCGTCGAGCTTTGGCCGGGGGCCTGCAGGATGGCCGCCTGGGTCGGCGCGACCTGAAGCACGGTAATCGGCGGGGCGACGGGCTGGGCAGGCATCAGGCCCAGCGCCAGCGCGATCAGCGCGAAAACCAGGCTGGCCAGGCGCCAGAACCAGATATTGCCGCGTTTCTTCTGTGGGACGGGGGCCGGCTCAGGCGCAGCCGGCGGCGTCCTGGCGGCGCGATCGATGTGAATGACCGGCGCGCCGTCCGAGCCGGCGCTTGTGGCGCTGCCGGCGGTCGTGCCGGCGGGTGGTATGCCGGCGGACGGTTCAATGCGTTTGATGGGGGTCGCTGCGGCGCTGCGGATGGCTTGCACAGGGGCGGGGCGGCTGGGCGCCGGGCGCTGTTCTGGTGCGGGCCGGCTTGAAGGCCGCGGGCTTGTCGAGCCCGCGGGAGCGGGCGGGGCGGCGGCCAGGGTGGGCGGCGTATCGCTTGCCGGCTTGCGGTATAGGCTGGCGGGCTTGGGGGTGGTGTCGTGGCCGAGGCTGCTTTGTATACGCTGAAGCAATAGCGGCGATGGGTCGACGGGGGGCAGGAAGTCAGTGAGTTCCAGCAGGCGATTTTCCCAGGCCAGGGCTGTGGCGACAGCTTGCTGGTCCTGGCCGAGCAGGGCGTGCGCCTGGGCCGTTTCAACGGGACTCAACAGCCCCAGCGTGTATTCGCCCAGCAGCGCGCTGTGTGGGGGTTTGGTGCTGCCTGTCATGCCTGCTGTTGCTCCGTGATGCGGTCCAGGCCCGCCTGCATGTGCGTCTTGAGCGCAACGGCGTCGATCTTCAGGCGTTCCGCAATCTGCTCATAGGTATAGCCATTGTAAAAAGCCATGAGGATGGCCTGGCGCTGCGTATCGTCGAGCAGGGCCAGCGCATGCAGCAGGCTCGAGGGTGGCGTTTCCCGGGCGGGTGGCAGTGTGGGCAGGACGTCGGACCAGGAGGCCAGGCCAGGGCGGACCCGGCCCGCCTGGCGCAAACGCCCCAGCGCCCGATAGCGCAGGATGCTCTGCATCCAGGCGCGTGCCGTACTGGTTTGCGGATCGTAGCTTTCAGCGTTTTTCCAGATCAAGACAAAGGCGTCGCGCACCAGTTCCTCGGCACTGGTGCGTTCCGTCAGCATTTTCAGGCTCAGGGCCAGCATGCGCGGCGCCTCGTGATGGTACAGATCCTGAAAAGCGTGTTGGTCGCCTCGCGCGCAGGCCAGCAACGCTGCTTCGTAATTGAAGGATGGAACAGCCATACATTCTCCGGTTCGTCCCGTTCAGGGAAGGCGTTATTGTATTAGCTGTTCAAGCCTGCCGACGCCACAAGCGAAAAGGCAGGGGTAACAGGACTTAACTTACGAAGGCTGTATCCCGGCGTTCTTGATGATGCCGCCCCATTTTTCAGTTTCCTGTTTCTGGAAATCGGCCAACTCGGCGGGCGTGGACGTCACGGGCTGGGTGCCGGTCTGCGTATAGAACTGCTGGGCCGCCGTACGCGTCGTGGCATTGACCAGCAAATCATGCAGCGCCGAGACGACGGCTTCGGGTGTATTGGCCGGCACATAGGCGCCAAACCAATAGCCCATCTGGTAGCCCGGCACGCCTGCGGCGGCAATGGTGGGGACTTCGGGCGCCAGGGGCGACGGCTCGACCGTGGTGACACCCAGCGCGCGCAGCTTGTCGGCCTTGACTTGGGGCAGGCCAGTGGCCATATCGGCCATCATCATGTCGATCTGCTCGCCCAGCAGGTCGGTGATGACCAGAGGGTTGCTTTTGTAGGGCACGTGCAAGAGCTGGATGCCGGCCATTTGCTGAAACAGTTCGCCGGCCACGCGACTGCTGGAGCTGCCGCTGCCAAAGCTCAGCTTGCCGGGGTTTTCCTTGGCCAGCTTGATGAAATCTTCTACCGTCTTGGCCGGCGAAGCGGGATTGACCACCATGATCTGGCCGCCGGTGCCCAGCAGGGTGACCGGCTCAAAATCCTTGACGGGATCGTAGCTCAGTTTTTTGTATAGATGCGGGTTGGCCGATTGCGAGGTGTTGGTGGTGATCAGCACCCGATAGCCGTCCGGGGCGGCCCGGGCCACATCGCTGGCGCCGATCATGGCGCTGGCGCCCGGCTTGTTCTCGATGACGACGGCCTGGCCGGTCTGCTCGGTGACGCCTTGGCCTATCGCGCGGGCCAACTGATCGGTGGCGCTGCCGGGGCCGAATGGCACGACAAAGGTCAGCGGCTTGTCAGGATAGTTCCGTGCCTGGGCGTGTCCGGAAAGGGGTAGGCAAAGCAGGCCGATGGCGCCGGCCAGCAGAGTGGTTCGAATCGAGCGTGGGAACATGAGTGTGTCTCCTTGGAGTGGTTTTTTTAAGAGGTCAGGCGGTCACTTCGGGAAGGGTCTTGGCCAGTTCGCTGTCGACTTCAACAGGAAAGTCGAGCAGATAGAAGGACAAGGCCTTGCCGTGCGTATCCAGGTTGAGGGCGTCGTTGACGCCGCCGTCCAGAATGCCATGAAGCACGAAGTTCATAGCGTTGATGGATTCGATCAGGTAGCGCTGCACATGGGTGGGATGGCGAAAGGCAAACCAGTGTTGCAGCGCCGCTTCAGTCAGCTGTTCTTCCAGCAGCGCGAAATACTCGGGTTTCCAGGCAATGACGCTGATGTTCGAGATGTCTCCCTTGTCGCCGCTGCGGCTGTGCGCCAGCCGGTACAGGGGGACGGTGGTGGTGTTCCGGTCCCGGGACATTTACTGCTCCTCCATGAAGCGCCAGCTGGCGGGGGCAAGGTCCCGCGGCACGGTGCCCGACAGGCTGTTCAGGCGCGGGCGCAGCGATGTCCTGACGCCGCCGCCGCCCGCCGGGCCGCAGGTATACAGGGCGGTGACCTCGCGCAGCACGCGTTCGGCCACTTCTTTTTGCGCATGGGCGCCGGCGATGCGCAAGCGTATGTCGCGCGCCCGGGAGGGCGCCTGGCTGCGCAGATAGTTGCCGTCGTCGTCCGAGAAAAGACTGACCGCGCCGATCAGGTCGACGCGCACTTTCATGGCGGAGCCCAGGCGTTTCAGGATGGTGTCCGCGGCCAGCCGGGCGCGGGCCTCGGCCTGCACGCCGGCGTAAGAGATTTCGGCCTCGGCCAGCCAGCCGCCGTGGTAGCAGATGTTCACCTTGAGCGCGTCGGGCCGGGGGTGGCCGGTCACGTTGTTGACGCGGACGACATCGTCGGCGGTTTGCGCAACGGTGACCCGGCTGATGTCGGCGCTGACGTCGGGCGTCAGATAGGCGGCCGGGTCATGGACCTCGTACAGCAATTGTTCTTTGACCGTCTGCTCGTTGACCACGCCGCCTGTGTTCATGGCCTTGCTGATCGACAGCTCGCCCGATGGGCTGATGTCGGCAATGGGAAAACCCAAGGCATCCATGCCGGGCACATCCTTCAGCCCGGGAACGGCAAAATAGCCGCCGGTCACCTGCGTGCCGCATTCCAGCAGATGGCCGGCGATGGTGGCGCAACCCAGCCGATGCCAATCGTCGTCGGCCCAGCCGAAGTGGGCCAGGGCGGGGCCAAGGACCAGCGACGGGTCGGCGACCCGGCCGGCCACGACAATATCGGCGCCGGCGCGCAAGGCCTGGGCGATTTCGCTGGCGCCCTGATAGGCATTGACGCTGACAATGTCCAACTGGTCGAAGCCCGGACCCAGTTGCTCGCGCAGGAAGGCCAGTTGCTCAGGCTGCGCAAGTTGATCGCCCGACAGCACGGCAATGCGCGGCGCGCGTAGCTGCAGTTCCTGGGCCAGTGCCATGATCCGTCGCGCGGCTGCGGGCGGGTTGGCGGCGCCGAAGTTGCTGACGATGCGAATGCCATGCTGCAGGCAGGCCCCCAGCGCGGGGCGCAGCAAATCGGCCAGCAGGGGCTCATAGCCCAGTTCGGGGTTCTGGTTCTTGGCCAGTTGCGACAAGGCCAGCGTGCGCTCGGCGAGCGTCTCGAAGATCAGCGCGTGTCCGCCGGATTGGATCAGCGTATCGACGACGGGCATGACGCCGTCGGTCCGGTCTCCTGAAAAACCGGTGGCGCACCCGATCTTGAATGAAGTCGTCTCCATGAATCTGTAAATTCCTTATGGCTTTGGTCGTACTATAGGGGGGCTTGATTGATTAGTTAAATAGAAATATCTTATTCATTGATACTGGTTTTTTTATGAATCTGTCATCGCGGCAGTTGCGCGCCTTCGTGGCCCTGGCTCAAGAGCGGCATTTCACCAAAGCGGCGGAGCGCTGCCATCAGACGCAGCCGGCTTTCAGCGCCCTGATCCGTTCGTTGGAAGACGCGGCCGGGGTGCGCCTGTTCGATCGCACCACGCGCCGGGTCGAGCTAACCCCTGAAGGACGCTTGTTCAACGAGTCCGCGCTGCGCCTGCTGAACGATCTGGATGCGGTCATGGGCGACATTCAAGACCACGTTGCCATACGCAAGGGGCGCGTTTCCGTCGCGGCCTTGCCCTCGCTTGCGGCGGGCTGGCTGCCGGGCATTTATGCGCAGTTCCATGCCCGGTTTCCCGGCGTCGAGCTGCAACTGCACGACGCGTTGCTTGAGCCTTGCCTGGACATGGTCCGGCGCGGCGCGGTGGATATCGCGGTGGCGGCCCAGGGACTGGATATGGGCGGCTTGCAGGCTGAACCCTTGTGCGAAGATTATTTCCACCTGGTTTGCCGCGACGATCATCCGCTGGCCCGGCGCAGTGTGGTTCACCTGCGCGAACTCAAGGGCAATCCGATCATCCAGTTGGGCAAAAGCAGCAGCATCCGGCAGAGCTTGGCTCGCAACGCGGCGTTTTCAGGGCTGGACACCTTCCTGGAGGTCGATCATCTGGCGACGGTCACCGGGCTGGTGGCTGCCGGCCTGGGTGTCAGCCTGGTGCCTTCCATGACCTTGTTCCAGTTCGGGCATGAACGGATCAGGGTGGTGCCGCTGGCGGCCAGAAGCCGGATGAAGCGCTCGCTGTACCTGATACGCCGCAGCGAGAAAAGCCTGTCCAGCGCCGCGCAGGCCTTCTACGATGTGCTGCTGGCCCAGCGCCAAGGCCTGGCGCAGGCCTTGGCGCCCAGTACAATGCCGGACGCCGCTACTTCCCGCTCTTCCACATGAAATTCTCTCACCGGGCGACGCCGCCCCGCCGACGCAACGACCTGCACACCCTGAAATCACTGTTGCCCTATGTCTGGCAATTCAAGTGGCGGGTCATTGCGGCCATGGCCTGTCTGGTGGCGGCCAAGGTCGCCAGCGTCATCCTGCCTTTGTACCTGAAGGATATCGTCGACCAGCTTAGTGTGCCGGCCACGCTGCTGGCCTTGCCGGTGGCTGCGTTGTTGGGCTATGGCTTTGCGCGCCTGGCCTCCAGCGTGTTCGGCGAACTGCGCGATGCCTTGTTTGCCCGGGTCACCCAGGGCTCGATACGGCGTATTGCGGCGCAACTGTTCAAGCACCTGTTTGCCCTGTCCCTGCGGTTTCACATGCAGCGGCAAACCGGCGGCTTGAGCCGGGACATCGAGCGCGGCACCAAAGGCATCGGCTTCCTGCTCAATTTCATGGTGTTCAATATTTTGCCCACCCTGCTGGAAATCAGCATGGTGGCGGGCATCCTGCTGTGGCGCTACGACTTTCTGTTTGCCGTCGTGACACTGGGCACGATTGCGTCGTACGTCGTGTTTACGCTGGTGGTCACCGAAAAGCGCATGGTGTACCGGCGCAGCATGAACGATCTGGACAGCAAGGCCAACAGCAAAGCCATCGATGCGCTGATCAATTACGAAACAGTCAAGTATTTTGGCAATGAAGGCTACGAGCTCGACCGCTACGACCGGAATCTGGGGAAATGGGTCGATTCGGCCGTCAGGAACCAGGTATCGCTGAACTTTCTGAATATCGGACAGGGCGCCATCATTACCGTCGGGGTGACGCTGCTGCTGTGGCTGTCGGCCGATGGCGTAATCAAAGGGGGCATGACAGTGGGCGATGTGGTGCTGGTGTCGGCCTACCTGACCCAGTTGTATGCGCCGCTTAACTTCCTGGGATTCGTCTATCGGGAAATCAAACATGCGCTGGCTGATATGGAGCGGATGTTCGACCTGCTGGAACAGGGGCAGGAGGTGTCGGACCGGCCCGGCGCCCGCAAGCTCAAGACCAGCCAGGCCTCGATTGCATTCAAGCATGTGGACTTTGGCTATGAAGAGAACCGGCAGATTCTGTTTGATGTCGATGTGACGATACCGGCCGGAAAAACGCTGGCCGTCGTGGGTTCGTCGGGCGCCGGCAAATCGACATTGTCCCGGCTGCTGTTCCGTTTCTATGACGTGACCGCCGGTGCGATCACCATCAACGGCGTGGATATCCGCGACCTGACCCAGGCCAGCCTGCGCCAGCACATTGGCATTGTTCCGCAAGATACCGTGCTGTTCAACGACAGCATCCTGTACAACATCGCCTATGGGAATCCGCTGGCCACGCAAGATGAAATCATCCAGGCCGCGCGGGCGGCCAGCATTCATGACTTTATTGCGGGGTTGCCCGACGGCTATCAAACGCAGGTGGGCGAGCGCGGCCTGAAACTGTCGGGCGGAGAAAAACAGCGTGTCGCCATCGCGCGGACCTTGCTGAAAAACCCGCCGATCCTGATCCTGGACGAAGCCACCAGCGCGCTGGACACCCGTACCGAACGATCCATACAAGACGAACTCAACCAGATTGCCCGGGAACGTACCACGCTCATCATTGCGCACCGCCTGTCCACGATTGTGGATGCGGATGAAATCATCGTGCTGGAGCACGGCAAAGTGCTGGAAAGGGGCCCGCATCGCGCCTTGCTGGCCCAGGGCGGACGCTACGCCCAGATGTGGACATTGCAGCAGGCGGGGCGCGACATCGACCTTGCCCAGGCATGAGCATGGCGCGTGCGTGCCGGGAAGCGGGACGGTCCGGCTATTTGAATGAAGGCAGGCTTGGCGGGTGGGCGCCGGAAACGTAAACACGTATTCGCAAGCATCCATTCAATATTAATAATAAGAATCAATATCATTATTGTTATATAATCACCGGGCCTTTTCACTCGGGGTTTTTGTATGTGCTTCCCGATCCCGGCGAGAGGGAGGGGAATGTGCGCAAGATCACGTCCGGCGCCGCCGGTCGGGGCTCAGGCGCCAAACGCAAACAATACATAAAATGAGGTAAACCCTAGTGATCGAGCATACTTTACGCACGCGCAAGGCCCGTGCGGCCCAGGTGTCCAGGCGCAAGCCGTCTGTTGCATTGACCACCCTCGCCCTTTCAATGGCGGTCGCGTTCGCCGCAGCGCCTGGGCGTTCGCAGGCCCAGGGCGCCACATCGGCGACAGGGGCGCCTGGCCAGCCCGCCGGCGACGCCGTGCAACTGGACGCGGTGGTGGTCAACGCCAACCAACTGGGTGAAATTACCGAGGACAGCGGCTTATACACGCCGGGCGCCATCGCCACGGCAACCCGGTTGGTGTTGACGCCCCGAGAAACGCCGCAGTCCATCAGTGTGATCACGCGCCAGCAGATGGATGACTTCAACCTGACATCGATTGATGATGTCATGGAATACACGCCCGGCATCAGCGTCGTGACCTACGACAGCGAGCGCACGGAATATTATGCGCGGGGATTCGCCATCCAGAACTTCCAGTACGATGGCATACCCATGACGCGCAATTCGGCCTACTCGGCAGGCAACACGCTCAGCGACACCGCCATCTACGACCGCATCGAGGTGCTCAAGGGCTCCACCGGCCTGCTTACCGGCAGCGGCACGCCGGGCGCCACCATCAATCTGATCCGCAAGAAACCTACGCGCGACTTTCGCGGCCACATCTCGGCGGGAGCAGGCCGATGGGATGACTACCGGGGCGAGGTGGACGTGAGCGGGCCGCTGAACGAAAGCGGAACCTTGCGGGCGCGCGGCGTCGCCGCCTATCAGGACAAAAAGTCGCACCTGGACCGATACGGGCGTGAAACCGCAGTGTTCTATGGCATTCTCGAGGCCGACGTCACCCCCGACACGCTGCTGACATTGGGATTCGACTACCAGGACAATAAGCCCAAGGCCTCCACCTGGGGCGGCATTCCCTTGCTGAACGCCAATGGCCAGTTCAATGACATGCCGCGTTCGTTCAATAATGGCGCCGATTTCAGCCGTTGGGAACAATACACCCGCACGGCATTCGTTACGCTCGAGCATGCCTTTGCCAACGACTGGGTGGCCAAGGCCCAGTTCAACCATCAGATCAATGGTTACGATGCGAACCTGGGGGCGGCGGCCAGCGGATTCCCCAATCCGGCCGACGGCTCGGGCGTTTCGATGTGGCTTGGCCAGTACATCGGTAAAACCAAGAGCGATGCGTTCGATGCCTATCTTAGCGGTCCGTTCAAGCTGGCGGGGCGCGAACACGAACTGGTCGTGGGCGCCAGTATTTCTGAAAGCCGGTGGGAAAACGATGGCTACTGGAATGCGCCGGGCTATAACACCAACGTCACGGATTACTACAACTGGCAGGGCAAGGTGCCGGCGCCCGCGTGGCCGGGCGGCCCCGACTACACGGACGACGAAACCACGCGGGAACGCGGCCTGTATGCCGCCGCGCGCTGGAACCTGCGCGATGACCTGAAGCTGATCACCGGCGGGCGCTGGGCCACGTATCGGAACAGGACCCAGAATATGGACGAGTCGGGCGTGTTTGTGCCTTACCTGGGCATTGTCTATGACTTGAACGATATCTGGTCCGTGTATGCCAGCTACACCAGCATCTTCAGCCCGCAATCGCTGCAGGACGAGCAGGGCAAGACGCTCGATCCGCTGGAAGGCAACAACTATGAAGCGGGAGTCAAGGCCGCATTCTTCAATGGACGCCTGAATGCTTCGGCCGCCGTTTTCCAGCTCGAGCAGGATAATTTCGGCATTGAAAGCGGCGGCACCACACCGTCGGGGGGCGTGGCCTACCGCGCGGCGCAAGGGGTCAAGACCAAGGGCTTTGAAGTCGAGCTGTCGGGGCAGCTGACGCCCGCGTGGCAGGTCAGCGCCGGCTACACGCACAACGTGTCGCGCCAGGAAGGCGAACGTGTCAGTACCCTGACGCCGGCCAACCAGTTCAGCGTGTTCACCAGCTACAAGCTGGACGGACGGCTGTCGGGCCTGACGGTTGGGGCCGGCGCCCGCTGGCAGGACAAGACCTGGGGCATGATTTCGGCACCCAGCGGGGACTCCGTCAAGCATACGGTCGATGACGTGCTGCTGGTCGACCTGATGGCGCGCTACGACTTCACCAAGCAGTTGTCGGGGTCGCTGAAAGTCTCGAACTTGTTCGACAAAAAGTACTACACCATATTCAGTTGGTACAGCACCTACACTTGGGGCGAGCCGCGCAATATTATGGCCAATTTGCGCTACCAGTTCTGACGCCACGCCCGGCCGGCCCCATCACTTGGCGGATGGGGCGCTTGCTGCCGGGCTGTTTTTCCGTTTAGCCCCCGCGCTTCGCTGTTTTCGGTTTGACGAATACAGTACCAAAGCAGTACTATATGGTTATTGTAGCGAGTCGGAGGCAGCGGGTGCTGCGTATCAGCAAAATCATCGATTACGGGACACTGGTGCTTACCCATATGGCGGGTAGCCCAGACCGTGTATTCAGCGCGTCGGACCTGGCCAGTACATTGGGGCTGGGTCAACCGACTGTCAGCAAGATACTGAAGCTGCTGGGCCAGCACGAACTGGTCATTAGCAGCCGGGGCGCGCGCGGCGGTTACATGCTGGGAAAACCAGCCAGCCAGATCAGTGTGGCCGATATTATAGACGCACTTGAAGAACAGCCCTTCGGGCTGACCGAATGCACCGCTTTGCCGGGCGCCTGTAGCGTCGAAGCGGGCTGCCACATACGCACTAACTGGCAGCGCATCAATGCCATTGTCAGGCGCACGCTCGAAGATGTCAGCGTGGCCGACATGATCCGCAGCACACCTATTGAATTTCCTATGAACATGCAGCCGGTTACCAAATCTAGTGTCCGGACTGAAGCAGCACGTCCCACGACATGGAGTCAATCTAAATGAATTCCTTAACCGAACCCACCGTGAAACCCGCTGCCGATCCTATCGAGTCTTTTCTTGATCGCGAGTATTCGGCGGGGTTTGTGACGGAGATCGAATCGGTCACGATTCCCAAGGGTCTGTCCGAAGATACCATCCGCCTGTTGTCGGCTAAAAAAGGCGAGCCCGAGTTCATGCTCGAATGGCGTCTTGCGGCGTATCGCCACTGGCTGACCATGGATTTGCCCGAATGGGCCAAGGTCAGCTTTCCCGCGATCGACTTCCAGGATATCAGCTACTATTCGGCCCCTAAAAGCAAGAAAGACGGCCCCAAGAGCCTGGACGAGGTCGATCCCGAACTGCTGCGCACTTACGAAAAGCTGGGTGTGCCCCTGCACGAGCGGGCGCGTCTGGCCGGTGTCGCCGTCGATGCCGTATTCGACTCGGTATCGGTTGCCACCACCTTCCGCAAGCAGCTGGCCGAGGTCGGGGTGATTTTCTGTTCGTTCTCGGAAGCGGTCAAAGAGCATCCGGAGCTGGTGCGCAAATACCTGGGTACCGTGGTGCCGCCGGGCGATAATTTCTACGCCGCCTTGAACTCCGCCGTTTTTTCCGATGGCTCTTTCGTCTTCATCCCCAAAGGGGTGCGATGTCCCATGGAGCTGTCCACGTATTTCCGCATCAATGCGCAGGATACCGGGCAGTTCGAACGTACCCTGATCATTGCCGAAGAGGGCGCCTCTGTCAGCTATCTGGAAGGCTGTACGGCGCCCATGCGCGACGAGAACCAGTTGCATGCCGCAGTGGTCGAGCTCGTGGCGCTGGACGATGCCAAGATCAAGTACTCCACCGTACAGAACTGGTATCCGGGCGATAAAGACGGCAAGGGCGGCATCTATAACTTCGTGACCAAGCGCGGCGACTGCCGCGGGGCGCGCTCGCGCATTTCCTGGACCCAGGTCGAAACCGGTTCGGCCATCACCTGGAAGTACCCCAGCGTGATCCTGCGCGGCGACGACTCCACGGGCGAGTTCTACTCCGTGGCGCTCAGCAACCATCGCCAGCAGGCCGATACGGGCACCAAAATGATTCACATCGGCCGCAACACGCGCAGCACGATTATTTCCAAGGGGATCTCGGCCGGCTACGGCAGCAATGCCTATCGCGGCCTGGTGCGCGTGACGCCCAAGGCCGAGAACGCGCGCAACTACACGCAGTGCGACTCGCTTCTGATCGGCAGCCATTGCGCCGCGCATACTTTCCCCACTATGGAAGTGCAGAACCCGTCGGCCAGCGTCGAGCACGAAGCCACCGCATCGCGCATTGGCGAAGACCAGTTGTTTTATGCCATGCAGCGCGGCCTGTCCGCGGAAGACGCCGTATCGATGATCGTGAACGGCTTCTGCAAGGAAGTTTTCAAGGAATTGCCCATGGAATTTGCAGTCGAAGCACAGAACCTGCTCGGCGTGAGTCTGGAAGGCAGCGTAGGTTAATAGAGAGGCTAGTAATGCTGAGTATCAAGGATCTGCACGCTTCGGTTGAAGAAAAATCGATACTGCGTGGTTTGAATTTGGAAGTCAAAGCCGGCGAAGTGCACGCCATCATGGGCCCCAATGGGTCGGGCAAAAGCACCTTGTCGCAGGTATTGGCCGGTCGCGAAGACTATGTCATAGAGCGCGGATCGGTCGACTGGATGGGGCAAGACCTTTTATCCATGCCGATTGAAGAGCGCGCCCGGTCGGGCCTGTTCCTGGCGTTTCAGTACCCCATCGAGATTCCGGGTGTATCCAACGCCTATTTCCTGCGGGCTTCCGTCAACGCCGCGCGGCGCCACCAGGGCCTGCCCGAACTGGACGCCATGGACTTCCTCAAACGCGTCAAGGCTGAAATGAAAACCGTCGGCATGCGTGAAGAATTTCTTTACCGTTCTGTCAACGAAGGCTTTTCGGGCGGGGAAAAGAAACGCAATGAGGTGCTGCAGATGACCCTGCTCGAGCCCAAGCTGGCGATTCTGGATGAAACCGACTCCGGGCTGGATATCGATGCCCTGAAGGTGGTGGCTGACGGCGTCAACCGTTTGCGTTCGCCCGAGCGCGCCCTGATCGTCATCACCCACTACCAGCGCCTGCTGGACTATATCGTACCCGACTTTGTGCACGTGCTGGCGGGCGGACGTATTGTCCGCTCGGGCGGCCGCGAACTGGCGCTTGAGCTCGAAGAGCACGGCTACGGCTGGGTCAGCGAACTGGCGGCCACGGAAAAAGGGGCCGCGGCATGAGCACTGTACAAACCTGGGTGGCCGACTTCGCGGCCCGCGAACAGGGTTTGACAGGCGCCGGCATCCCCTGGCTTGCGGCCATGCGCAAACGCGCCATCGAGCGATTCGCCGATGAAGGCTGGCCGACTACCAAGCACGAAAGCTGGCGCCACACTTCCTTGGCGTCTCTAGAGCAGCAACAGTTCCTGCCGGCTGCGCAGTCGTCCGTCGCCGATCTGGCCAGCCGGATCAAGGCGGGCGAAGCCGGCCATTGGCTGGTTTTTGTCGATGGCCGGTTCGCGCCGGATCTTTCCGATATCGGTGTGTTGCCCCCGGGCGCCCAAGTGCTGCCGCTGTCGGGCGCGCTGGCCGATTCACCCGAGTCGGTGCAAGGCCTGTTCGGCGCGGAAACCCAGGGCGCCAGCACAGTCGCGCTGAATCTTGCGCTGGCCAGCGACGGGGCGGTCATACGCCTCGAGCGCGGCGTAGCGCTCGAAAAACCAGTGCACATTGTCTTTATTGCCGCCAGCCAGCAAGCGGCAAGCTTTCCCCGCAACCTGATCCAGGCCGGCGCCGCTTCGCAAGCCGTCATTGTCGAGCATTACGTTGGGCAGGGCAGCGGCGCCAGCCTGACCAATGCTGTGACGCGGGCCGAACTAGCGGCGGATGCCCATATTACGCATCTGAAGCTGCAGCAGGAAGACGAGCAGGCTTTCCATCTGGGCACGATCGATGTCGTGCAGGCCAAAAGCTCGGTGTACAACTCGCACTCCATGTCGTTCGGCGCCCGTTTGGCGCGCCATGACATCGCCACCGACTTTACGGGCGATCATTGCGAAACCCTGCTGAACGGCCTGTACTACGTCAACGGCCGCCGGCATGTCGATCATCACACGCTGATCGGGCATTCCCGGCCGCATGGCGTCAGCCGCGAATACTATCGCGGCATTCTGGCCGACACCGCGCGCGGCGTCTTCGGCGGGCGGATTCTGGTGGCGCCCGGCGCCGACAAGACCGATGCGGTGCAGCGCTCCGACAGCCTGTTGCTGTCGCGCATGGCCAAGGCCGATGCGCGTCCCGAGCTCGAAATCTATGCGGATGACGTCAAGTGCGCCCATGGCGCCACCGTGGGCCAGATCGACGAGAACAGCCTGTTCTACCTACGCACGCGCGGGCTGGATGAAGCTAGCGCGCGCAGGGTGCTGACCTATGCGTTTGCGGCCGAGGCGGTATCGCGCATCGAGCCCGAGGCACTGCGGCGCCGGGTGGTTACCGCCATCCGCTCGCTGGTGCCCGATGGCGCCGAATTGGGGGAGTTTGCATGAACGCAGTGACGACCGCGGCCGCGCACGCGCCGCAATTGAACCGTACGGCCGATTTCCCCATCTTGTCCCGTCCGCTGAAAGGCCGCCGGCTGGTGTATCTGGATAACGGCGCGACCACGCAAAAGCCTTCGGCAGTCATACAGGCCGAAAGCCAGTATTACGAGCAGTCCAACGCCAATATTCATCGCGGCGTGCATTGGCTGTCGCAGCATTCCACCGATCTGTACGAGCAGGGACGTGAAAGCATCCGGCGCTTGCTCAATGCCGGGCGCCCGGAAGAAATCGTCTTTACCCGCGGTACGACCGAAGCCATCAACCTGGTGGCCCATAGCTGGGGCCGGGCGAACCTGAAAGAGGGCGATGAAATCCTGATTACCGGGATGGAGCACCATTCCAATATTGTGCCGTGGCAGTTGCTGTGCGAGCAGACTGGCGCGCGTTTGCGCGTCGTGCCCGTCACCGACAGCGGCGAGCTCGATCTGGATGCGTACCGGGCATTGCTCGGGGCCCGCACCCGCCTGGTCGGCATCGTGCATATTTCCAATGCGCTGGGCACGATCAACCCGGTTGCCGAGATGACGCGCCTGGCCCACGAGGCGGGCGCGCTGGTGCTGGTGGACGGCGCGCAGGCGGTGGCTCACCAGGTCGTCGATGTTCAGGCGATCGGCTGTGATTTCTATACCTTCTCGGGCCATAAGCTCTATGGCCCCACCGGCATCGGCGCGTTGTATGCGCGCTACGATATCTTGAAGGACATGCCCCCCTGGCAGGGTGGCGGCGACATGATACACACCGTCAGCTTCGAGCGTACGACGTATGCCGATGTGCCGCAGCGATTCGAAGCGGGCACGCCCAATATCGCCGGCGTGATCGGCCTGGATGCCGCCATTCGCTATGTGTGCGGCATCGGGCTGGACAACATCGCCGCCCATGAACATCACCTGCTCGATCTGGCGACCGCGCAGCTGTCGTCCTTGCCCGGCGTGCGCCTGATCGGCACCGCCGCCGACAAGGCCGGCATATTGTCCTTCGTGGTGGACGGCATACATCCGCACGATCTGGGCACCATTCTTGACACGGAAGGGGTCGCCATCCGCGCGGGCCATCACTGCGCGATGCCGCTGATGACCCGTTTCGGCATACCGGGCACGGCGCGCGCCTCGCTGGCCCTGTACAACACGGAAGACGATGTGACCGCGCTGATGGCTGCATTGCGCAAGGCACAAAAGTTATTTGGAACAGGGCAGTAAGCATGAGCGATCAACACAGTGATTTACGCGAGCTTTATCAGGAGGTGATCTTCGATCACAACCGCCACCCGCGCAACTTTCATGCGATCGACGATGCCAATCACCGTGCCGATGGGCACAACCCCCTGTGCGGCGATCAGCTTACCGTATATGCCGTCGTCAAGGATGGCGTCGTCGAGCAGGCCAGTTTCGTTGGCCATGGCTGCGCCATCTCGACCGCATCGGCATCACTCATGACGGAAGCGGTCAAGGGCAAGCGGGTGGAAGAGGTCGAGGCGCTGTTCCGCGATATGCATGCGATGCTGACCGAAGCGCACCCGGAAGCGCGCGACTTCGGCAAGCTTGAGGTCCTGTCCGGCGTGCGCGAGTTTCCGGCGCGGGTCAAGTGCGCCACGCTGGCCTGGCATACTTTGCACAACGCGATTACGCAGGCGCGCGATACGGCGCGCACTGAATAAAGAGGCCAATCATGAGTTACACGCGTCAAGACGTCATCGTCAGCCGGGATTGCCCTGCCGTGACGGTTCCCTACGGTTCGCCCGTCACCATCGAGAAAGGCTGCGAAGCCACGATTACGCAGCAGCTGGGCGGCAGCTATACCGTCATGGTCGAAGGCAATCTTTACCGGGTCGAAGGCGTGGATGGCGACGCCCTGGGTTTCGAGCCCACCGAAGACGCTTTGCACGTGCATGATGGCCCGGTGACCGCCCAGTCTGTCGAAGATGCCGCCTGGAGCTTGCTGGCGACCTGCTATGACCCCGAAATCCCTGTCGATATCGTCAACCTGGGCTTGGTCTACAGCTGCAAAGTACTGCCTGTCGCCGACGAACTGTATCGCATCGAAGTCCAAATGACGCTGACCGCTCCCGGTTGCGGCATGGGCACCTTCATTGCCGACGAAGCGCGCGGCAAGCTGCTGTCCATTCACGGCGTGGACGAAGTCAAGGTGGATCTGGTGTGGGACCCGCCATGGAGCCGGGAAATGATCAGCGAGCCGGCGCGCCTGCAAATGGGGCTGCTGTAAAGGCCATCACGCCGCGCGGGCGGACCGGGTCAGCTTAGGGCCGCCTGCTGCTTGGCCGTCTTGATATTGGGCCAGCCCAAGGTGGCTCCCCGCGACACCGCCACGTACACCGCCGCATTCCGGCTGTGTACGTCCAGCCGCTGGTATAGCATTTCTGTATGGGCCTTGGCTGTGGCGACTGAAATATTCAGCAGGCGTCCAACCGTTTTCATGGGATAGCCGCGCGCCAGCAGAACCAGTACTTCATACTGCCTGGGGGTCAAGCCCAGTTTTTCGCATTCAGAGGCCGGCGTATTGGCCACCGTGGCCGCGGCACCCGCATCGGGCCAGCTTATGGGTTCCAGGTGTTGAACCAGCGTGGCGGGTTGCGGCTGCTTTTCGGCGGCGCTTGGGCTGGACCGCAAAGGAAAGCACGTTCCTCCCGCCAGGACCAGCTTGACCGAGGCCTGCAAGACTTCGGGCGCGGCATTCTTGGGAACGTAACCGGCAACGGTCGGCGGGCAATTATGCACCCAGTCGGGCATGCTGCTGCTTTCCGAAAGCAAAAGAATGGACTTGGGATCGTAGGCGTGGCTTGCGGCAGCGGTGAGTTTTTGAATGTCTTCGAACGAGGGGATGGAAAGCATCAGCAGCTCGCAACCTTGATCCTCTGCGTGGACTTCAGACAAGGCGGAATAGTCGATGCCTTTGGCGTGGCTGTCCGGCAGGCAGGCGGACAATAGTTGCAGAATACCTAGCCGTAGTAGTGGATGCGGCTCAACGACAATAATAATGGGCATGTCGCATTACTCCCCAGTGGCGTTCGCTTCGATGTAAACGGGTGCCTACCCACCATTTCCCGTTCGCTACGGCGAAACTAATTGTGAGCTACAGATTATTTTTCTAACATATAAAAACATATATTACGATTAAACGCCTTAAAACGCCGAAACAAAAGATTTGTTAATGTATCGTTATATTGATACACCAATATTTCAATCCGGGCAAGAAAATTGATAATCCCGGCTGGCGCCGGGGCCCGTGCCGCTTCCGTTCTGGATCGTCAATTCTATCTGGCAATCATCATCCGGGCTGCGGCTGATGGCCAACCGTCCCAGGGCGGCCGGCGTCCCGGCGGTGATCTCGATGGTGCCCCCCTGGGAGATCACGGATCGGCCCCCAGGCCCCTGCCTGGTGGCGCGCATCTTGTAACGCAAGGAGCCGTTCTGGGCGCTTTGCACATAGGGAACGATGACGCGAGGCTGGGTGCGGGCAATGGTTTCCAGCCAGACTTGGATGTCGGCATCTGCATTCATGTCGGTTTCCTCGAATGGACATAGCAAAGACAAAAAAGCACGGACCCGGCAAGCCAGGCCCGTGCGCGTGCAGGCTGATTAATCGCTTGCCGCCAGCCTGTTTACCATCCGGTCTGGACCACGTTGCTGACGTTGCCGTTGCCGCTCTGGTATACCCTGGAGTTATGATTGGCGCCGAACTGGACCACGTTGGATTGGTTGTGGTTGCCGACTTGCACGACCTTGGAATAAAGGTCCTGGCCGGTCTGTTCTGTGTAGCTATTGTTGTCCCGGCCGTCCTGGAAGACGGTGGCAAGGACGGTATCGGAGTAGCTGTTGCCCCAACCGACCTGATAGATCGCGGCATCGTTGCTGCGTCCGCCTTGCTCGATCGAGGCATTCACGCGATCACCCTTCTGGACGATATTGGCATCGTGGCGGCTGCCGGAAAACTGGTCGATGCGAGCCACTTGATAGCGGCCAGTGTCATAGGCATGCAAACCGCTTTGCTCGATGTTGGTCTTGCTGCGGTCTGCCGATTGATAGACCTTGGCGGATGCGTCGCGAACGTTGGTTTGGCTGATCGAGTTGTCGTTTCGGTCCCCCGACGTTGAAATCAGCGCCGTGGTGTTGCGCGTATTGCTTTGATCGATGACGTTGTAGTTGTCATCGCCACGGTATACGTCGATGTTGGCACTGGTGCGTTGTGTGCCGAACTGGTTGATATAGCTTGTGTCGCCATCGCCCCGCCATACGTCGATCTTGGCATTGCTGTCATTGTTGCCCCATTGCTGGATCGCACCGTAGTTGTCGTCGCCCCGGGCGTTGATGGTGGCGTCCGTGTTGTGGTTGTAGTGCTGGGTGATGTAGGCTTTGTTGTCATCGCCAGTCTGGTTGACGTCGGCATTGTTGGCGGCCATCGCGGCAGTAGCACTATATGCAAGGGTAATGCCCAGGGCCAAAGCGGAAAGTTTGATATTCATTTGTGTTTCTCCTCAAAATAAAGACCTGATCCCTGCTGTGTATCCGGCGGTCTTTAGAACCGGATCCACATTACTCGGTAAGTTCGTTTGAACTGGGCTACCGTTTAATTCGTGGCGGATGTGTTCTGGCCTGCCGTATCGGGTGCCGCATCGTCGGGCAAAGTCAGCGCATAAGTCTGTTCTTCCTGCAAATATTTCTGGAAAATAGGCAGATCCCAGTCGGCCCGGTTCGCCAGCGCCCAGTTCCCGTCCTTCACGCCTTGCACAGTCAGATGAATGACGGCGGCCTCGATGGCTTCCTTCACGCACAGCTGCGCGGGTTCGTTGCGGGTAATGCCGCCCTCGACCTCGAGCAAGTCCTTGAAGTTCACGAACTTGAAGACGCTTGGACGGATTTCATACGAAAATATGGTCTTGGTGGTGGACACGGTTTGCAGAACCCGGCCGGTGCGTATGTCGACGCTGCGCAGCCCGACCGTGACCTGATCCACCCGGTATTGGGTGGATAGACCCACACCCAGGAATCGTGCGCCCAGGCCCCCGGTGCGCACATTGCTTTCGTAGGAGAGAATCCCGCCATTGATCAATACAGAGGCGGGAACGAGGGCGGGGATCTGTATGCCGGGCGCATTGTCCTGGGAGCCATCCAGCGCCCGTACGATACGGCGCTCCGTCAAGAGCTCTTGCAAGCTTTCACGTTCTACCGGCGTGAACCAGCCGGACTCTTTCAAGGCTTTGACCAGCATGGAGGCCGCGCCCTGGGTAACCGATGTCGAGAACGAGCTGTCCGGCGCCGGTTTGTACTGGCCGGTCTGGTCCCTGAAACCGTAGACGGCGGCGGTGATCCTCCCGGTGGGCGGGGGGAGATTCCTCAGGTCGTGCGTTGACGGCGTTGCAGGCGTCAGCTGCGCCGCATTGGCGACTTGGGAAGGTTCCTTGGGGAGGGCACACGCTGAAACCAGCACGCAGAAAAACACGGCCAGGCCCGTTTGGGCGGTACGTCGTGTGGGCGATAGGCTGCCACGCCATGCCGGCCCGTTCATCACATGCCCCCCAGGCTGCTGACCTCGAAGGTGGTGATGTTGCCCGAGGCCTTGTCTTGCGTGGTCACCGAGAATATGCCGCCGCCCATATCGGCGATGGTAATGATGAAGTTCTCGGTCTGCAGGGTGCCGGGTACGAAGTTGCCTTGCTCATCGAACAGTTTCGAGGCAGCGGCCGTCGACAAGCGGTTCAGAATCGACCGCTCCAGGCTTTCCTGAAAATTCTGCAGCGGTGTGCGCTCTTCGATGCCGGATCGATCATTGACATCAGGACCTTTGTGCTTGCTGGTGGTGATGGCCGAGTTCAGCAGAACGGGGCCGTTCAATGGATTGCCGCCGAAAGAGGGGTTAAGGGGGTAGTACACCAATTCGGTGGCGCCTACGGATGCCGTGCCGGCGCACATGAGCAGTGCCAGTGCCGCGCGGTGAACTCGAGTTTGCTTTTGTCTGGACATCTTCTTCTCCTTTGGGGTTACAGCTCTTCAGGCGCCAGATCCTGATCTTTGAAGGTCATGCGTTGAATTTCTGTCCGCATAATGTTTTGTTCGACAATGTCGGCGGCAGCCTCGGCGACGCCTTTGGCGGCCTGGCGGGCTGGCGACAAAAATGTGTGGAACACGCGTTCCTGGCGAAACTGTATCCAGACTTCGCTGCCCCAACGCGCGGTTGGCCGCTCGTACACTGCCAGCGAATATCGGCTTTGCTGGGCGATTTCATTCCAGTAAGCCGAAAAATACTGGTAGAAATCATTGCCCAGCACCGTCACGGTTCTGTTGGTGATCACGCCTTGCAGCGGGTCATCGAAGATCGTTTTCTGTTCTTGTTCCGTGGCGAGTTTGTCCATGGCGGTTTCAGGCAAGTTGCTCTTGATCACCCCATTCCTGGCCCCGTTCTGCTTCGCGCCGTTCGTCTTGGTGGCGTTGTGCTTGGCGCCATGGCTCTTGCCGGCATTGTTTTGCGCCTCGGCAAGCGTGCCGGTCAAAGCCAGCACAAGGGAAAGCGCAAGTGCGATTGACAGCTTCATGTGACGCGCCCTCCCAATGCTCGAGTACCAACCAAAGTGAACTTTTGCTGCGGTTTTTACGTATGGAAACGCATTTGCAAGTCAATGATAGGGATGTAAGACAGCGTCAACATGCGTTATATGGCGTAAGCCCTGGATGGCCTTTTGGCCTAGATGTAAATATCGTGAAAACAGGGAGGGCGCTCCGAGCTGTTTTTCCGTCCAGCGTTAAGCATTTTTTTGCGGATCCGGATGAATGCTTCCGATCGGCTGCGCACCGTTTTGAGCCGCGAATTTATAGGTGTAAACCTTAGGGCTCTCTATGAAAATTTCACTAGGGTTAGTCCCGTCGGCCAGAACGCCTAGTACGGTGCGAGACGAGCCCCTAGGACATCCGGCTTATGTACGCCTGTCGCAGTGTCTTTATGCTACTTAAAAGCAAATAAAAGTTTCGGTGTGTTAATTCCGTGTGAATGTGTGGTTTGAACCGGTGGCACTTGTATGGCTAAGACACAGAACAACAAGGGGAATGCCGTATCCCGCCTGCCGGCCGGCCGCCGGGGCAGGCCGACAGGCGCAGGGTTCCACATAGATTGGGGGCTGTGGCGCCGGTGGGTGCTTGTGTCAGGTTTGTTGCTGGCGTCGGGCCTGCACCTCTTCGCCCACGCGGCGGAGGCAGTGAAAACGTCCGCGCAGGCGGCGGCGCGGGTCAATGTGGCGTTTTATTACCAGAATACGCTGCCCATTGACGAGCTGCAGGCTTTTGATGTCGTCGTGATCGATCCCGCCCGCGCGAAGCGTCCGGCGCCCGCGCTTGCCCCGCATACGTCCTGGTTCGCCAGGCTGGATTTAAGGGCCTGGAAGCATCAATCCGCCGATGCGGCCGGCCAGTTCGTTCGCGCCCGGCTCCAGCCCCTGTGGGACGCAGGCTATCGCGGTTTTCTTCTGGACGATGGCGCCAAGGCTGATACCGGCGCGGCGGGCCCCGATGCCGGCGTGCTCGCCCTGATCGATGCCATCCGCGCGCACTACCCCGAAGCCAGGCTGATGTTGCGCAATCATATTGCCGTGGCGCGTGCCCGTGCCGGCCAGCTTGATGCATGGGTGCTTGATTCGCTGTACCAGCATCCCGGCGGATATGGCGGCTTGATGGGCAAAGTGCCGGAAACCGAGCGTGCCTCCATGCTGGACGAAGTCAGGCAGCTGCAGGCCGAATCGCATTTGCCGGTGATTGCCATCGACTACTGCCGCCCCGCGGACAAGCGCTGCAGACGCGATCTGGCGCAACGCCTGATACAGGATGGCGTACAGCCGTTTGTCACCGCGCCCGGCGTGGGCATTGTGGGAATAGGGCGCATTGAAGTGATGCCGCGCAAGATACTGATTGTGCAATCCCTGCCGAAAAACATCACGCTGGAACAGAGCACAGGCGTGATTGGCTTGTCCATGCCTTTGAATTACCTGGGGTATGACATCCGCTATGTGGACATCAACAGGCAGAGTTTGCCTGCCGATATCGGCAGCGACCGCTATGCGGGCATTGTGGTGGCCATGAGCCAACCGGCTGCCCGGGCCGGTATCTGGCGCCAGTGGCTGCTGGCGCGCATCAACGAGGGGCTGCCGGTTGCCGTCGTGGGCCATTTTGGTTTTGCGATGGACGGGCCCACGGCGGCGGCTTTGGGCCTGGAAGGGGTAGCGGGGACGGTGCCGCCGGGTAGCACGCCGCAGATCGTCAGCCATGCGCCCTTGATCGGTTTCGAAACCTTGCCGGTGCCCGATGTGCGCACCGCGGTAGGTATCAGGGCGGGAACAGCGGACCAGTCCCTGTTACGCCTGAAGTTCGGCTCCTATATCTACGATGCGGCGGCCATGACCTCGTGGGGCGGCTATGTGCTGGACCCATACGGTGTGGTGTCGCAGGATGCCATTACGCAATACCGCCTGGCCTTCCAGCCGCTGGATTTTCTGAAGGCGGCGTTGCGGCTGCCTGACATGCCCGTGCCCGACGTGACCTCTGAAAATGGCCGCCGCTTGATGTTCACCCAGGTCGATGGCGATGGCTTTGTGTCGAGAACGGAGTTTTCCAGCGCACCCAATCAGTTCAGCGGGCAGGTGCTTCATGACCGCATCCTGACCAAGTACCCCATTCCGATGACGATGTCGGTGATCGAGGGTGAAATTGGCCCGGCCGGCGAGTACCCGGCCTTGAGCCCCTTGCTGGAGCCTATTGCCAGGAAGATCTTTGCGCTTCCCCATATCGAAATAGCCAGCCACACCTATTCGCATCCTTTTTTTCTATGGCAAATCGACAACACCAGCGGCAAGCGCGTCAAGCCTTTCTTTCAAACCGCGGAAGAGGAAGCCGATCCGTTTTCCTTGAACATCCCAGGCTATGAGTTTGATCTGGACCGGGAGATCTTTGGTTCGATCGATTACATCAACCAGCGCCTGGCGCCTCCGGGCAAGCAGGTTGAAGCCATCTTGTGGACCGGCGATGCCGAAGCGCCCGCCATTGCCTTGCGCAAAGCGGCGCAGGCCGGCGTGCTGAGCATCAACGGCGGTTCTACGGTGATCACCAAAAGCAGAAGCAGCTGGACCAATATCGCTCCTTACGGTGTGGCCAAGGGGGATGCCCCCGACGAATACCAGGTCTATGCCGCCACCATGAACGAGAACGTCTATACGAACGACTGGCTGGGGCCATTCTATGGCTTCAACCGGGTGCTTGAAACGTTTTCCATGACGAATGAACCCATCCGGTTCAAGGCCCTGAATATCTACTACCACTTTTATTCGGCCACCAAGAAGGCTTCGCTCAGAGCGCTGGAAGAGGTCTTCGACGCGGTCATGAAACAAGCCATCTTCCCCATCTATACGACCGATTACATCCGGCGCGTGCTGCAGTGGCGGCGGGTAGCGGTTGCCAGGGAAGGGGACCGCTGGCTGGTGCGGTCGGGAACCGACTTGCGGCAGCTGCGCTGGCCCGGCCAGGGGGTTCCGGAACTGTCCGGCGCCACGGGCATTGCGGGATACATGCCTGGGCCCGGCGGACTGTACATCCATATGGGCGGCGATCAGGCTTCTTTCCGCATGCGTTCCGCCGCGCAGCAAAACATGCCCTATGTACGCGAAGCATCCGGCTTCATCAGGAATTTTCAGCGCCAGGGGCGCGACATGCAGTTTGATCTTGGCGGCTACTACAAGCCTTTTGTGCAGTTCGCGGACATGTCCGGCTGCACGCCAAGCGTAGCGGGCGGCGCCCGGCAATCCAGGCGCAGTGCAGACACGTGGCGGCTCGATGTAGCGGGCCACGTCGCCAAGCCCGTTGCCTTTCATTCGATCAGGGTGCATTGTGAATAGGAACCGGGACCAACTATGCCCCATGTGGCTATCTGTGTTGATTGGCGCCGTTGTGATCGCTGCACTGGCGGCCGCGTACCCGCGGGCCGACGTGCAGACCCGTACCCTGGCGACGCAAAGGGCGTCAATGATTTCGGTCGCCTATCTGGAAGCATGGCTGTTGGTTGAGCCCGATTCGCCCATGTACCTGGATTCACTGGCAATGCAGTATCTTGAGCTGGGCCGCTGGCAATCGGCGCTGGAGGTATCCAAACGCCTTTTGCGCGTGGCGCAGGACGATACCGGCAAGAAGAAGGCTTTCTTTCTTGAGCTGGTCGCCACCGAGCAGATGGCCTATGCCCAGCCGGCCGATGTTCCCGAGCGGGCGCAAGGCGTGGCGCGCCTGAACCAGATTTTGCAGGAAGCGACCGAGTTTCCCTGGAGTGTCGCCGCCATGCGCTCGTTGGCGGAAAAGGCCCGGGCGGCGGGCGCCGACGATGTGATGCTGCGCTTCTATCAAAAGCTGGCCCTGGCCGATATCGACAACGCCGCAAGATGGCAAGCCAGGCTGGGCGAGGTGGCCCTGGCCACCCAGGCATACGAAACAGCCGCCTTCTCGTTCTTTTCGGCCTATGAAACGGCGACCGCGCTCGATGAAAAACGGCATTATTTCATCAAGGCCTTGCAGGTCCTGGAATCGGCGGATAAGGTTGCGCAGGCATGTACGGAAGCCCAGCAGCGGCTGGGCGTGCTGGCGACCGACAGCCAGACACTGCGTTATCTGCTTGCTCTGGCCCGCCAGGCCAACCGCAGCGATCTGGTGGCCGTGTACGCGCGTGCGCTGCTGAATGCTTCCCGTGGTACACAGCATGTGCGCAACAACGTCGGCGCGCATATTGTCCTGATTGCGGCGGATGCGCAATCAGGCCGCCACGACGCTGCTGCGGACATGGCGGGGCTGGAAGAAGAATATCAGCTCGTCTATCAGGCCTTTATCGAAAGCACTGCCCTGGACGACGCCGAGCAGGTGGCGCGGATGGCGCTGGAAGCCGGCCTGGATAGCGTGGCCTGGAGCGCGCGGCTGGCCCAGGCGGCGCAATGGAATAATCATCCGGGCACTGCCTTGAAATACTGGCTGGAGTACGCGCAAGGGTCGGACGACCAGGAGGCCTGGAATAAAGTGCTGGCCCTGGCGCCGGTGCAGGGTAACGACGAGGCCTATCTGGCGGCCTGGACGCAACGGCAGACGCGCTTGTCGGGCGGCGTGCCCGATGCGGCGGCGGGGTGGAATGCCCTGTTGGCCGAATACATGCAGGCCGGGCAATGGGCGTCCATGCTGCGTGTCGTCGACCGGCTGAAGTCCTTGGACGGCGATCAGACCCGGCAGCGCACACTGATGCTGGAAGTCACTGCCCTTGAACAGTACGCCTATGAGTTCGCCCCTGGCGACCCGCAGCGTACAGAACTGATGCGGCGCCTGCATGGCGCCATGGAACAGACCCTGTCGCTGCAGTGGGATCTGCCGGCCATGAAATGGATGGCGCAGAAAGCGCAGGAAACCGGCGCCGACGCCATCATGCTTCATTACTATCGCGCACTGGCGCAAGCCGATAGCGGCAACACGGCGCATTGGCAAGAGAAGCTGGGGGACTTTGCGCTGGGCCGGCAGGCATACCAGGAAGCGGCTTCCGCTTATTTCGCCGCCCAGGCCGCAGCGGGCTCCCGTGATGCAAGAAGCCGCTATTTTCAAGCAGGCCTGGGCGCTTTTGTCGCCAGCGGCGACGTGGCGCAGGCCTGCGTCGAAGGCGAGCAGCGGGTGGGCGACCTGATGGACGACCCAGGCACCTTGCGCTACCTGATCAACCTGGCGCGCCAGGCGCATCGTACCGACCTGATGGCGCACTATGCGCGCGAGCTGATCAAAGCGACGAAGCAAAGCCGGCGCGCGCCGCTCGGCACCGGCCTGGCCCGCCGGGATGCTTACGACCGGATCGGCCAGTCCGATATGTGGCGCGCCGCCGGCTTGCCGGCCCGGTATGCCGATTTCAGGGTTGCGGACGCTGCAGTCCGGGTCGCGGTGGCGGATGCGGCCGGCATGCCGGCCGGCGAGAACACCACCCAGCGGGAAAACGATCTGGATGTCGCATTCCGGGCGCTGGTGGAAAGCCGTCAACTGAATGATGCGGAACGGACCGCGCAAAGCGCACTGGCCGAGGGAATGGACCCATTGATATGGACGCCGCGCCTGGCCCAGGTGGCCGAGTGGAACAGCCACCCCCAGTTGGCATTGCGCTACTGGCTGCAGTATGCCCAGGCTTCCGGCGACGTACAGGCCTGGGCCAGCGTGCTGAGGCTGTCCGGGCAGCTCAGCGATAATGCCGCGCAGCTTGCCGCGCTGAAGTATCTGTCCGGGCGAGCGCCCGGCGATGCCGCGCTGCTGGATCAGGTGGTGAGCACTTACGAGGCCCTGGGCCAGCCGGAGGCGGGCCTGGCTTACCTACGGGGCCGCGCGCATGGGTCCCTGCGCGTCCCCATGCTTGAGCGTTATGCCGATCTGGCCGTCCGTTCGGGCAACGATGGTGCCGCCCGGGAGGCCTACGAAGAACTTGCCCGGATTGGCGACCATCCGCACCTGTACGCCAAGCGGCTGGCCAGCATGGATTATGCGCAAGGCGATCTTGCCGGCGCCTTGGTCAGGCTGCGCGCGGTGCGCGATATAACGGGAGACGAGCCAGAGACGGTGCCCTACTGGCGCCTGTACGGAGAGCTGGCCAGCCTGACGCAAAGCAATGAAGACGCCATTGTCGCGCATCGCCATCTGCTGGCGACCGGAGCGGCGACCGGTTCCGACCTGAATACACTGGCCTATCTGTATGCCCGCCATCCGATAGACGGCGGCCGGATTGCAGAAATGCAGTTCCAGAACGATGGCTCGCCCGCCGCACTGCAGTCGGCCTTGCGCCTGTATACGAGCGCTCGCGCCTGGCCGCGGATCGAAAAGATGCTGAACGAACTGACGCCCAGGCAGCAGGATTACTTCGGGCATTCAAGCCCATTGCTGACCGCGCGCGCCGATTATTACGCCAAAACCCAGCGTTGGGATGCCGCGCTGGCGGATCTGCGCCAGGCCATGTATTTGCCTGACGTCACCGACGACACCCGGATTTCCTACTTATGGACGCTGATCGATTTCGGTTCGGAAGACGAGCTCAGGGTCGCCATGCATCAATGGCGTCCGGTTGCCCAGGTCAACCCTGAATACTGGGGGGCTTTTGCAGCTGCCGAGATGCGTATGGGCAATGCCGTCCGGGCGGTGCATTATCTGCGCAAGCAGCGCCTGAGCCTGGGCGACGATCCCCTGTGGCTGATGGCGCTTGCCGATGCCGAGGAAATATCCGGCCATGCCGAGCGGGCGTGGAACATCCGCAAGCTGGCCTGGACGCTTTTACGGGAAAAAGCGGCGCAGAAGCAGCAGGACGATCCGGCGCTGGCCGCTGGGCGGGGCGCGGCGCCCGATCTGTTCGGTCCGCTCGCGCCCACGGCGCGCAGCCAAGATGCGGCGCGCGTGGCGCTGAGCCAGATGCTGGCCAATGGCGACTATTCGCGGGGGCTGCTGATCCAGCTTCTGGAGCAGGAAGGGCGCTCGCCTGAGAGCATCGAGGTGGCGCGATCGATTCTGGCGAACAGCACGGGCCTGCCCAGGCTTGCGGAAGTCCTGCCTGGCGCAGCGCTGGCGCTCGAGGATCGGGTGATCACGCCAGCCGGCGTGGTTGGGCGCGGCGATGTCATTGGCGCAACGGCGAAAGAGGTGGTGCTGGCCTGGTCATTGAGTGGTGAAGAGTATGACCTGGCGCGGGCCTGGCTGGCCAGGCAATATACCGACCGCCTGCTCAGGCCGGTCGATGCCGAGGTGACGCTGGCGCTGGCCGCCGATGACCGCCGCGGGCTGGCGCGTTTGCTGGATGACAGGCGAAAGAACATAACGACTGAAAACCGTATTGACGCGCTTGCGCGCACTGGCCGGTTCGAAGAAGCGCAGACTCGGGCGTTCGCCGCTGTGGAAGGCGCGCCACAGAGCGATACCCGCCATCAGTTGATGGTCGATACCCTGATGCACGACCGCCCGGCGGTGGGCGCCGATGTGGCGTATGTCGATACCGATCCATTGGAATATGTGCAGACCACGCTGGTGGGCGGCTTGAAGTTGACGAGCCGCTGGGGCATAGGCCTGGAAGCGATCAACCGCAATCAGAAGACGAAAGACCGCAGCATACTGGCGTGGGTGCCGTCGCATGACCAGGAATTCAATTTCACGCTGTACAACGCCACGCCCGATCGAAAATTTTCCTTGACGGTCGGGGCGCGCGATGCCTGGGATACGTTCTATACCGTCAGCCTGCGCGCCGACCTGAACCGGCAGTCCGAATTCAAGACCTCGTTCATGCTGGGCCTGAACCAGTTTACCGATCTGTCGCAGGCGCTGCAGGTGGCAGGCGTGAAGGACCTGGCTAGGGTAAGCGTTCAATGGGACCCGGAGTCGCGCTGGTTCTTGTGGGGCAGTGCCGAAGCCAGCCGCCTGCGGGACCAGGACCGTACATATATTGGACGCGGGCTGGAATTCTCGGCGGACCTGGGCTACAGGATCGTGCCGTCTTATCCGGACTGGAGCGTGCGGTTGACGGCGATACGCGGCATCTATTCGGCGAGCGATAACGTCATTCACGCCATGCGCAGGCTGCTGCCGGCCAACTATTCGCTGGCGGCGGCCGACATCGTTCCGGAAAATTTCACGCAGTACGGGGTCATGATCGGTTTCGGCGCGAGCGATCAGAATGCTTACTGGCGCCGGTGGCGGCTGTTTCTGGATGCCGGGTATGTGCACGACAGCGAAGAGGGCTGGGGTCCCGTCGTGAATGTCGGCGCCGGCGGATCCGTGTTGGGCAATGACCACCTGCGGATATTTTATTTGCACACAGCGGCGCGGCAGGGAGATGGGCGCGCCTCGACCCAGATCGGATTGTCGTACCGATTGTTTTTCTAATCATGGCAATGCATGGCGTGGAGCCTGCCCAGGCCGCCCGTCCATCACAACCTGGAGCAAGAACATGAAAACTTCCAATATCAAGCATGTACCCGCATGGGCCGCCGTCGCTGCGCTGGGGCTACTTAGCGCTTGCTCGACCGTCGATGTGAGCAGCGGGCCGGGGTTCTCGGCGGCGGACGGGCTGGCGGTGCTGCCCATTGCCAACTACACCGAAACGCCCGAGGCGGGCCAGCGGGCCCGCGCCATCGCGCAAAGCATCCTGTATCAGAAGGGGTTCACCGGCCTGCAGCAGTATCCGCAGGATGAAACCACCGATCTGCTGATGGCCTCTGGCGCCGATCGCATGCAACAGCAGGCGCTGGAATGGGCGCGCAATGCCGGCGCGCGCTATGCGCTGACGGGCTCGGTGCAAGAATGGCGCTACAAGGTAGGCCTGGACGGCGAGCCTGTGGTGGGCCTGACGCTTAACCTGATCGACGTATCGAGCGCGACGGTGGTCTGGAGCGCAAGCGGCAGCCGCAGCGGTTGGAGCCGGTCCAGCCTGGCGGGTGTGGGCCAGACGCTGATCAAAGAAATGCTTGATCCCCTATCCGTAAAGTAAAAGAGGTCGCGCCATGCAGAACATCAGCCTGGCTCACGCCATACCGAAGACGCGGAAAACCGACCAGCCGGGTCATGCCGGCCTGTATGGCCGGCTGCTTGCGCCGGCCGTCGCGCGGCCGTTTACCGTCATCGAAGTGATCGCCGGCATGGCGCTGGTATTCGCATGCTGCTACGTGGCGCGGCCCGCCGACCCCTTGCTCATCGGCATCGATTTTCCGTGGATATGGCTTGCCGCCACGGTTTTTGCGCTACGCTACGGGACAATCATGGGCGTGGTGGCGGGGCTATGCGTGGCGGCGGCCTGGTTTTTCTTCTACGGCTTCCAGGGCAGCGCGCCTTTTCCCACCATGTTGTTCGTCGGGGGGATGGCGCAGCTGGTCATTGCGGGGCACTTTTGCGATGTCTGGTCGGCCCGCGGACGGCGGCTGAAAGCGGTGAATGCCTATCTGGATGACAGCCTGGTATCCATTACCAACAACCACTATCTGTTGCGGGTATCGCACGAGCGCCTTGAGCGGGATATTCTGGCCAAGCCCTTTACGCTGCGCGATGCCATCGAGCGCGTGCGCAGCCTGCCGGCCGCCGCGGACGAAGACGGCCCGCTACCCAATGCCGCAGCCATGCTGGAGTTCGTGGCCAATGGATGCCAGATCAGCCAGGCATCGGTTTTTGCGGTCACGGAGCAGGGCATAGCCCCGGCGCCGGTTGCCGCCGTTGGCGCGGCGTTCGAGCTTGATGCCGGTGACGCGCTGCTGAATGAGTGCATGCATCAGCGGGGCCTGGCGCATTTGCGCCAGGCCGATGACATGCAAAGCGACTACCTGGTGTGCGCACCCATTATGGCCGCATCGGGACAGGTGTCCGGCGTGCTGGTGGTGCGCCAGATGTCGTTCCTGTCGCTCAACCATGAAAACCTGCAATTGCTGCTGGTGCTGTTGAACTATTACGCGGATGGTTTGGCGCAGCAGGTGCTGGTGGAGCCGGTGCAGCGTAGCCTGCCGCAATGCCCTTATGATTTTGCGCTTGAACTGGCCAGGCTGGCGCATATGCAATATTGCAGCGGCGTCCGTTCCGCGTTGGTGGGCATGGTGTTTCCCGCCGGCGCCCTGGGCGATGCGATGGTCGAGCAGCTGATGCGCCAGCGCCGGACGCTCGATCTGCTATGGACATACAACCTGGAGGATGCGCGGGTGGTGATCGCCCTGTTGCCGCTGACGGAGGATACCGGCGTCAACGGTTACCTTGTACGCATAGAGCACGCGGCCGAGGCCCAGTTCAATATCAGCCTTGCAGAAGCCCAGGTGGTGTCGTACCGCGCCACGGTGGATTTCGATGAGCCGGGTTATGGGCTCAAGCACATGGTTTCGCGGTGCAATCGTCATGGTTAGGCTTTTGTTCGCGGCGATGCTGGGCATTCTGGCTGTGGCCGCCCAGCTTCTGGTGATCGTGCTGCTGTCGCCGGGCTGGCTGGGCGACAACACACCCTTGCCGGCGGTGCTGGGCTGGCAACTGCTGGCCACGCTGGCTGCTGCGCTGTTCTTCGCGCATGTCATGCCGGACAGGCCGCAGGAATACCGCCATGGTGTTTTCATTCATGCGTTTTGCCTTTGCCTGTTCCTGCCGGTCGTCGGGCAGATGCTATGCCTGTGCATGATGCTGGCGCCTGTGATCTGTCCGCCGGATCGGCGCCGCGCGGACGCCCAGGTCATTGATGCGCCCAGGTTCGTGCCCTCGCTGGTGTCGCATATTGCCTACGGCTCGGGCGCACGGCTGCGGGTAAGACTGGGCAATCAGGAGGCGCCTGACGAAGACAGGGTGGCCGCCATGATTGCCATGCGGTCCCTGCCTTTGCATCTGACGGACGGCATGCTGCGCAATCTGCTGTCCGACCCGCTTGAGGAAATACGGCTGCTTGCGTATGGGATATCGAATGCGGCTGAAAATACCGTGACCCAGAAAATCCTGGCGGCATCGCGGCAGATGGACGTGGCGGCGACCGCCAGCAAGAAATCCCGCCTGAGCTGCGATCTGGCGGAGCTGCACTGGGAGCTGATCTACCAGAACCTGGTGCAGGGCGAGCTGCGCCGGCATACGCTGGAACGCGTAGAACGGTACGCCCACGCCGCATTGGCGCTGGACGAAAACCACGCCGCCATGTGGTGCTTGCTGGGCCGTTGCGCCCTGTTGAACAACAAGCCGCTGCAAGCCGAGGTTTTCCTGCGGCATGCCCAGACACGCCATTTCCCGGCGCACCGCCTGCTGCCCTGGATGGCCGAGGCGGCCTTCATAAAGCGTGAATATCATCGGATCGGCCCCATACTCGCTCCGCTCCATGGCGGAGCTTCCTCGCCCGCGCTGCGATCTACTGTGCATTACTGGACACAATGAAAACCTATCTGAATCGCCAGGCCTCGGCGGCCGATATCGCTTTGCTGCTGGAAGGGACGTTTCCGTACGTGCCCGGCGGTGTATCGTCCTGGGTAGACAAAATGATACGGGCGTTTCCACAGTACACCTTTGCCCTGGTGTTCGTTGGCGGCCGCCGTCAGGACTACGGCAAGCCCGTCTACGAACTGCCCGCCAATGTGGTGCACTTTGAAGAGCACTTCATCCATGAGCCGGCCGGCGAACTGGCGCCGCATGCCACGGTCGGCAAGCGCGAAATCTTCGAGCGCGTCTCGCGCATGCATGATGCGCTGCGCGAGCCGGGGATGCGCGGCGCGGTGGCCAGCCTGATGCGCGAGATGATGCCCATGCTGGCCGCGGGCGGCGGACTGGGCGAGCAAGAGTTCCTGCATGCCGAGCGGTCCTGGGACATGATCAGCGAACGCTATGAAAAGTACTGCACCGATCCCTCGTTCACGGATTATTTCTGGACCATACGCATCATGCATAAGCCGATATGGCAATTGGTGCGCATCAGCGAGCAATTGCTGCCGGCCAGGATCTACCACACGGTGTCCACAGGCTATGCCGGTTTTCTGGGGGCACTGCTCAGTTTTCGCAACCAGGGCCGGCTGTTGGTCTCCGAACACGGCATTTATACCAAGGAGCGCAAGATTGATCTCTTGCAAAGCCAGTGGATACGCGACAACCGCGGGGTGTTCGAGAAAGACGTGACGCAGGTCGGCTATCTGCAGGATTTGTGGGTGCGCTTCTTTGAAGCGCTTGGCCGGATTTGCTATGAAGCCGCCGATGACATCGTTTCTTTGTACGAAGGCAATCGCGTGCGCCAGATCCAGGATGGCGCCCCGCCCGAAAAGACGCGCATTATTCCCAACGGTATCTCTATTTCGCGCTTCGAACCGCTGCGGGCGCAGCGGCGGGCGGGTGTGCCGCCGGTCGTTGCGTTCATCGGGCGGATCGTGCCCATCAAGGATGTCAAGACCTTCATCCGGGCGGTCTTCACGGCCAGTCGCGCCATGCCCGACCTGGAAGGCTGGATCATCGGCCCCGATAACGAGGACCCCCAGTATGCGCAAGAATGCCGCGACCTGGCCGCCAGCCTGGGCATGCAGGACAGGCTCAAGTTCATGGGCATGCAGCGGATCGACGATTTCCTGCCCAAGGTCGGCCTGGTGGCCTTGACGTCGATCAGCGAAGGCTTGCCGTTGGTGATTCTTGAAGCGTTTGCAGCGGGGGTGCCGGTGGTCACAACCGAGGTGGGTGCCTGCCGCAGCCTGATCGACGGATGGGGCGAGGCCGACAAGGCACTGGGTTGTGCCGGCGGACTGGTTCCCATTGCCAATCCCGAGCGGTTTGCGAAAGCCATTCTGGACTTGCTGGAGCAGCCCAAGGTCTGGCGCGCGGCCCAGACGGCCGGGATCGCCCGGGTCGAGCGCTACTACACCGATACCTTGATGCAGGACAGCTATCAGGGCCTGTACGTAAAGCTGATGGATAAATCGATCGAATACGTGGAAGGGGACTGATCATGGCCGGCATCGGATTCCAGCTCAGGAAGATACTGAAGCGCGACAGCCTGAGCAGCGATCTGTCGGCGTATGTCTATGCCGGCATTATCAGCGCCGGCCCCCTGATTCTGTCGATACTGGGGATACTGCTGATTGGCGTGCTCAGCCTGGGTGTCGTCGATCCGCCCGTGCTGATCGTACAGTTCCAGGTGTCGGTGACTTACCTGATTTCGTTCAGCCTGGTCATTACCGGCGCCGTACAGCTGTTGTTCACGCGTTTCATTTCCGATCGCCTGTTCCAGAACCAGCCTGACCGTGTCCTGCCCAACTATAACGGCATGATGGTGGTCACCACCCTGGCCACGGGCTTGCTGGGCTTGTTCCTGGCCGTTGCCGCCTTTGGCGGTGTCAGCCCGGTGTACCGCGTGCTGATGGTGATGGGCTTCGTCATTGTCAGCAACATCTGGATCTGCATCATCTTCCTGGCAAGCATCAAGCGCTATTCGATCATTCTTTTCGCGTTTTTCATCGGCTACGCCATGACCGTGGCCGTCGCCGTCAGCTTGAACCGGTACGGGCTGGAGGGATTGATGGCCGGCTTCGTGGCCGGGCATGCGGTGCTGCTTGCATGCATGACTGCGGTCATGCACCGGGATCACGCATCCGGCCACAGGCAGTACATGGCGTTCGAGGTGTTCGACCGGCGCTACGCCTATCCCAGCCTGGTCATGGTCGGGCTGTTGTTCAACCTGGGTGTGTGGCTGGACAAGTTCATGTTCTGGTTCTCGGAAACCGGCAGTGATGTGATCGGCCCTTTGCGCGCTTCGGTCATCTACGATTTGCCGGTTTTTATTTCCTATCTATGCATCATTCCCGGCATGGCTGTGTTTCTGCTTAGGCTCGAAACAGATTTTGCCGACAGCTATAACGGCTATTACGCTGCGGTGCGCAACGGGGGAACCCTGTCCCACATCCGCCAGATGCGCAACGACATGGTGCGCAGCGCCCGCGCCGGCCTTTACGATATTCTCAAGATACAGGCCGTGGTCACGTTGTTGATCTTCGCGTTCGGCGACAAGCTGCTCGAGGCGGTCGGCATTTCCAGTCTGTATTTGCCCTTGCTGCAGATTGATGTGGTGGCAGCCAGCCTGCAGGTGCTTTTCCTGGGGTGCCTGAATATTTTCCTGTATCTGGACCGTCGCGGCATCGTGCTGGGCCTGACGGTTTTGTTTGCCGGATTGAATGGCGTGCTGACGTGGGCCACGCTGGAGATCGGTCCCAATGCCTATGGCTACGGCTTTGCCGGCGCCTTGGTCGTCGTTGTGTTCCTGGCGGTCTTTGTGCTGAACCGCAGCTTTGACCGGCTGGAATACGAAACCTACATGCTGCAGAAGGTATAAGCATGCGAGCGCCCCTGATCATGCCCGCCCGCAAGACGCCTGTGTTGATGCGCATAATGATGGGGCTGTTCCTTTCCTTGTCCGTCAGCGGGGCGTATGCCAGGACCGAACCCCCGGCGAGCAGCATTGTGTTCTATTACGGCGATCAGCCGACGGCCCATGAATTGAATCGTTTTGACCTGGCGGTGGTTGAGCCTGATACCGGTTTTCTGCCGCGCCAGGCAAGCGGTGCGCAGACACACTGGTTTGCCTACGTCAGCGTGGGAGAGACCAGCCGGTCGCGGGATTACTACGCGGCCATACCGAAAGCGTGGATCATCGGGCGCAACAGGGAATGGCAATCCGATATCATCGATCAAACGGCCGAAGGCTGGCCGGCCTTTTTTGTCGATCAGGTTATCGCCCCCTTGTGGGAGAAGGGCTACACCGGGTTCTTTCTTGATACGCTCGATTCCTACCAACTGGTTTCACCCGGCGAACTGGACAAACGTGACAGCCAGGCCGGGCTGATTGCCGTGATACGCGCCATCCGCCATCGTTTTCCCGCCGCGGCCCTGATACTGAATCGCGGATTCGAGCTGTTGCCCGCCATTCATGAGCATGTCTACGCCGTGGCGTTCGAGTCGCTGTTCAAGGGGTGGAGCGAAGCGCGCGGCCAGTATGTGGATGTGCCCGAAGAGGACAGAAAATGGCTGTTGGACCGGGTTCACGACGTGATGCGGCAGTACGGCCTGCCGGTCATTGCTATTGATTATTGTCCGCCCGCGCAATACCGGTGCTCGCAGGAGACCGTCGAACGGATCCGCGCACTGGGCATGATCCCATATGTGGGGGACGGACGCCTTCAGCAGGTGAATTTTGCCGCGCTGGAGTGAACAGATGGGGGACACATCGCATGTCCAACTCAGTAGATCAACACGATGGCTTCATCAAGGGGGCCGACTTTCTGGTTGACCAGGTGCTCCCGGCGCAACTGGACCTGCTGCAGTCTTTTTTACCGATGGACTACTGGATGGTGGGCAGGCAGGATGGCAAGCAGTTCGAGGTCATTGTCACGCATGGGGACGCGGGCCAGGTGCCTGTCTCTTGCCTGCTGGACGCGCTGGCCGATGACTGGCTCGCGCCGGAAGCGGGCAGCGCCTTGCGCTATCGGCCCAACCCCGAGGTGTATCGCACAGAGTCCAGGCATGGCGCGGGCGGCGGGCCCTATCCAAAATACGTATTCAAGGCTTTCCTGCCGGACAGGCAGGGCAGGCCCACGGGCGTCGTTGCGGGCTTTCTGATCCAGACGGAGCCCACGGACTATCAACCCTTTCACACGCCGGTGATCATGCTGTGCCTGAATGCGATGGCGCATACGCTGAGCCTGCACATGGATCTGGCGCTGGCCGACAAGCTCATGCTGGAAGCGCAGCAGGGCGCGCGTATAGATTCCCTGACGGGCATCCTGAATCGTGCCGGTTGGGACCATGTGCTCAATGATGCACGCAGCGCCACAGGCGAGATCGCCATCGGTTTTCTGGATCTGGACCAACTCAAGCTGATCAACGATACGCAGGGGCACCAAGCGGGCGACCAGACCCTGAAGCTGACCGCCCAACTGGTGAAGAAATCATTGCGTGCGCATGATTGCGTGGCCCGCCTGGGAGGGGACGAATTTGCCGTGCTGCTGCCCGATGCGAGCCTTGGCGATGCCCATGAGCTCAGCGAACGCCTGCAGCAGGCTTTGAGCGAGAAGGGGATTAGCGCCTCGATCGGCGTGGCGACAAAATCTGAAGCAGGCGCTTTGCAAAAGGCGCTTGAACTAGCGGATGCGCGCATGTATGAAAACAAACTGGCCAAGCGCGCCGCCCGGCACCTGGCGGGCGTGACGCTGTTGGCCTCGCACATGCCGAAAAAGAAGGAGTAGCGTGGATGGGGCGGGGCAGAAAAAGGACAAGGGGTTACAGGCATAAAGCGTGTAACCCCTTGATTTGTTTGGTCGGGACGGAGTGATTCGAACACTCGACCCCTTGCACCCCATGCAAGTGCGCTACCAGGCTGCGCTACGCCCCGAAACTAGCGGCTTTTTCAAGCCTTTAGTCGTTTCGCCAGCCGACCAAATCAAGACCAGCGAAGAACGAGATTCTAGCATAACTTTGAATTTTGTTTCATGCTTGTCTACAAGGCCGGGAACCCGCTGGTGGGCAGGCAGGTCAGGGGGGAGGGCCGGGCAGGCCGGCGGCTGGGCTCAAATGCCTGACAAACAGTCTGGCGGCGGCGGGCAGCGATGCAAATGAACGCACGCCGATCTGTATTTTCCGGCGGGCCCAGGTTTCTTTCAGGGGAAGGATGTGGATGCTGAACATGCTGGCATAGCGTTTGGCGATACCCAGCGGCAGAACCCCTATGCCCAGTTCCGAGTTCACCATGAAGCATAGGGCATCGAATCCGGTGACCTGCACCTTCAGCTTGACGCTGCGCTTCAGCTCGTTGGCGGCATTCGATACGATGCGGTTGATGGCGCTGCCCGTGTGCAAGCCGATAAAGTCGTAGTGCAGGCTGTCGGCAAAGCTGAAGCCGTCTTGCGCGGCCAGGGGATGCCCCGCAGGCACGATCAGGGCCAGCGTGTCTTCCTGGTAGGGGAAGACTTCGATGTCCTGGTCCAGCAATGAATCTGAAAAAATGCCGACGTCGGCGACGTTATCGGTAATTGACTTGATGATGGCGGGTGTTACCTGTTCTTCCAGGTCGACATGGATATTCGGGTACTGGCTGGAAAATGATTTGATGTCTTGCGGCAGGAACTGCGTGATGGCCGAAATATTGGCGCAGACCCTGACGAAGCCGCGCGCCCCGTCTGAATATTCCTTCATATGGATGGAAACGTCGTCCAGCTCGCGCAGGGCGCGCCTGGCCATGGCCGACAGGGCAATGCCTGCCGGGGTGGGCTTGACACCCTTGTTGGTCCGGATCAACAGGCTGGTTTTCAGTTGCGCTTCCAGCTCGCTGACCCTTTTGCTGATGGCCGCCGCGGCGATGTGCTGGCGTTCGGCGGCGCCGGCGATGGTGCCTTGTTCGATCACGCTGATGAACAGCTTCAGGGAGACGGGGTCCAGCATGGCGGTTCCAGTAAGCATTGGTCGTTGCAAGTATAGCGGTTCCGCGCTTTGCCATCGTAAAACGCGATGGCGGCATCGCTAAGGAATTCTTCATCCGCGGCGGCAGACTTGCTAGACTGCATCCCGCAGCAGATCAAATGCAATTCACGAGGGAATCATGAACAAACCGTTAAGCGGAATCCGCGTCCTGGAACTGGGCCAGCTCATCGCCGGGCCTTTTGCGGCCAAGATGCTGGGGGAGTTCGGCGCCGAGATCATCAAGGTCGAGCCGCCTGTCAAAGGCGACCCCTTGCGCAAATGGCGCCTGATCCACGACGGCACCTCGGTGTGGTGGCAAGTGCAGTCGCGCAACAAGAAATCCATCACGCTGGATCTGCGCCAGGCGGAAGCGCAAGCGGTGATCCGGTCCCTGGTGAAAGAAGTGGATGTCGTCATCGAGAACTTCAAGCCAGGCGCGCTGGAGGGCTGGGGGCTGGGATGGGAACAACTGCAGGCGATCAATCCGCGCCTGGTCATGCTCAGGGTGTCCGGGTATGGACAGACAGGCCCTTATCGGGACTTGCCGGGGTTCGGCGCCATTGGCGAGGCCATGGGCGGGCTGCGGCACCTGAGCGGTGAGCCCGGGCGTACCCCGGTGCGGGTGGGGGTGTCGATCGGGGACTCCCTGTCGGCCCTGCATGGCGTTATCGGTGTTTTGCTGGCCTTGCGGGCGCGCGACCAGCAGGGCGGCCAGGGCCAGATGATCGATGTGGCCTTGCACGAATCGGTCTTCAATATGATGGAAAGCCTGTTGCCCGAGTACGCGGTCTTTGGCGAGGTCCGGCAAGCGGCGGGCAGCAGCCTGCCCGGCATCGCGCCCAGCAATGCCTATCGCTGCAAGGACAATAAGTATGTCTTGATCGCCGGCAATGGCGACAGTATTTTCAAGCGCTTGATGGCGGTGATAGGCCGCAATGACCTGGGCAATGATCCGGCCCTGGAAAATAATGTGGGGCGGGTCAGGCAGGTGGACATGATCGACGCGGCGATCTCGCAATGGACCGGCGAGCATGCCCTGGACGATGTGCTGGCTGCACTCAACGCCAACCATATTCCCGCCGGCAAAATCTACGATGTGGCCGATATTGCCGACGATCCGCACTATCAGGCGCGGGGCATGATACTGGATTCGACGCTGCCCGACGGCACGCCGATCAAACTGCCGGGGATCGTGCCCAAGCTCAGCGCCACGCCGGGCGAGGTCCGCAGCGCCGCGCCCGCGCTGGGCCAGCACACCGATGAGGTGCTGGCGGACCTGGGCATAGACGAAAGCACGCGCCAGGCATGGCGCAAGCGCGGCATTATCTAAGACGGACGAACAGGATCAAAGGACAGGGCAATGAACGGCAGGCAGAAACTCTATATCCAGGAAGTGGCGCCTCGGGACGGCTTCCAGAACGAGCAGCGCTTTATCGATACGCATGACAAGATCGATTTCATCAACAGGCTGTCCCAGAGCGGTTACGCAAAAATCGAGGCCACTTCTTTCACATCGCCCAAAGCCATTCCGGCGTTGAAGGATGCGGACATGGTCATGCATGAAATCGAGCGCAATCCCGATGTGGTCTATACCGTGCTGGTTCCCAATGTGCGCGGCGCCGAAAGGGCGCTGGCCTGCAATGTGGACGAGGTCAATCTGGTGATGTCGGCCAGCGAGACCCACAACCGCGCCAATCTGCGCATGACGCGCGAGCAGTCGTTCGCGCAGCTTGCGGAGGTGGCCGGCGCCGTGCGCGGCACCGGGGTGGCCGTCAACGTGTCGCTTTCCACGGTGTTTGGCTGCCCGATGGAAGGCGACATCGGCACGCTCGAGGTCTTTGGCCTGATGGACCGGTTTGCGCAATTGGAGGTGGACGGCATCACCCTGTGCGACACGACGGGCATGGCGTATCCGTCCCAGGTCGCGGACATCGCAAAACAGGCAAAGGCGCAGTTCCCGCAACTGGAGCTGACCATGCATTTTCATAACACCCGGGGCATGGCGCTGGCCAATACGCTGGCGGCCATCGACAGGGGGGTCGACCGTTTCGATGCGTCGCTGGGCGGACTGGGCGGATGCCCTTATGCGCCGGGCGCAAGCGGTAATGTATGCACGGAAGACCTGGTGCACATGCTGGAGCTCATGGGTTACGACACCGGCGTGGATCTGGATCGGATACTGGGCATTTCGGGCGGCTTGCCCCAACTGATAGGCCACGATATTCCCAGCCAGATCCTGAAGGCGGGGCCGCGCCTGACCCTGCACCCGGCGCCCGCGGGGACGGCCTGACCGCTATCGCGCCCGATCGCCATGAACCTTGCCCGATTCGATCTTGTCACGCTGTCGCTGTTCATTGCCATTGCGCGCGAGGGCAGTATATCGGCCGGCGCCCGGCGTTCGCATCTGGCCATCGGGGCGGCCAGCAAACGTATTTCCGACCTGGAAGTGGCTTTGGGCACCCCTTTGCTCTATCGTCACGCCGGCGGCGTGGAGCTGACCGAGGCGGGCCAGGCATTCCTGCACCATTCGCTGCGCGTGGTGCACGAGATGGAACAGATGGCCAGCGCCTTGTCCGACTATGCCTTCGGCGTGAAAGGACACGTTCGCCTGGGCGCCAACACCTCTGCCATCACCCAATTTCTTTCCGACGACCTTGCCGCTTTCATGCGTGAGCATCCGGCCATACAGATCAGCCTGAAAGAAGAAAACAGCACCCACATCGTCAATGCCGTCATCAACAACCAGGCCGACCTGGGTATCTTTGCCGATCGCACGCCCTGCGCCGGGCTGACCACTTATCACTACCGCTACGACGAGCTGGTTTTGATTGTGCCGCGTCATCATCCGCTCTCGGCCAGCCAGCAGGTCAGTTTCGCCGATACGCTGGCCTACGACTATATCGGGCTGTCCGAGAAGACCTCGCTGGCCATGCGTCTTAAAGAAGAAAGCGAACGCCTGGGCAAGCCTTTGAAGCTGCGCATCCAGGTCAGGGGCTTCGATTCCATCTGCCGCATGGCGATCGCAACGCAGTGCATCGGCATCCTGCCTCGCCTGGCCGCGGCGACCCATGCCCGTTCAATGGCCTTGTCCTTGATACCGCTGACCGACGAATGGGCGCGCCGCAAGCTGCTGATCGGCGTGCGCGACCCCGACGCGCTGACGGCCGCCGCCAGGCTGTTGCTGGCCCACGTTCAGGACCAGCCGGCAAGCTGATGCCGTTGCCTGGCGGGCCTTCGCGGTTCGCGATAGCCCGCTTCCCGTATTAAGGATGGGCACATCATGGCGCACGATGGCATACTCATTTGGTTACTTGAGGAGACTACTATGCTATCTACAATGAAACGGCGAGGCTCGCTGGCTGTATTGGCGGGTGCGCTTGGCCTGACCTTCACCATGGCGTCGGCGTCGGCCCAGCCGGCATCCTATCCCGACCGGCCCATCAGGTTGATCGTTTCAGCCGCGCCGGGCGGCACCACCGACATCACCGCGCGCATGATCGCCGAGCCGCTGGGCCGGGCGTTGGGGCAAAGCGTGGTGGTTGACAACAAGCCGGGCGGCGCGGGCACCATCGCGGCCCAGCTTGTGACGCGCGCGCCGGCCGATGGCTACACGCTGCTGTTGCAATACTCCGGCTACCAAGTCATCACCCCCTTGATCACGCCCAACTTGAACTGGGACCCGATCAAGGATTTTTCGCCGGTCGCCAACATACTCTCGGCGCCCCAGGTGCTGGTGGTCCGTTCCGATCTGCCCTACAAGACGCTCAAGGATCTGGTGGACGCCGACAAGCAGAACCCCGGCAAGCTGAACTACGCCTCGTCCGGGGTCGGCTCGCTGCAGCAGGTGTCCACCGAGCTGTTGAACCAGATGGCGGGAACCAAACTGACACACATCCCCTATAACGGGACAGGGCCCGCCATGAACGATCTGCTGGGCGGGTCTGTCGACCTGACCATCACCACGCCGCCGCCGCTGCTGCCGCATATTGCCGCCGGTAAATTAAGGCCCTTGGTGGTCACCGGCAAGAACCGCCTGTCGACGCTGCCCGATGTGCCGACCGCGGCGGAAGCAGGGTATCCGGAATTGCTGGTGTCGTCGTGGTTTGCGGTGTATGCGCCGGCCGGAACGCCCCCCGGCATCGTCGACAAACTGGCCGCCGAGATTGAGACCATCATGCAGACCCCGGCATTCCGCGAGAAAGCCGAGTCCCTGGGTGCGGAGGCCTTGTTCATGGGTCCGGCCGAACTGGGCGATTACACCAAGCAGGAGCTTGAGCGTTGGGATGGCGTCGTCAAGGCGGCGAACATTTCCGTGCAATAAGCCCGCCGCCGGTCAACCCACCTGGAACTCGGTTTCGGGATAGCGCACGCGGCTGCGCTTCTGGGTGGCCAGGCTGTATATCAAGGTCAGCGGCCCCAGGCGCCCCGCAAACATCAGTACGGTCAGCAGGGCCTGGCTGGGTACGGACAAATGCGGGGTCAGATCCCGGCTCAGCCCGGTGGTGCTGACCGCCGATACGACCTCGAACAATATGCTGAGGAACGGCGCTTTTTCCAGCGTGGTCAGTATCAGGACGCCCAGAAAAACCAGAGCGCTGTTGACCAGCAGCAGCGCCAGCGATTTTTGAACCGTATCCGGGGAAATCGAACGCTTGAGCAGCACGACTTCCTTGCGGTGAAAGACATACGAATACACGGCAGCCAGCAAGACGATGAAGGTGCCGACCTTGATGCCGCTGGCCGTACTCAGGGACCCGCCGCCGATGAACATCAGCAGCATGATGATCAGCGTAGAGCTGTCATGCAGCTTGGTAATGTCGATGGTCACGAATCCCGCCGTGCGCGAGGTAACGCTTTGCATCCAGGCCGCCAGGGCCTGGCCGTGCCAGGACAAGCCGGCCAGCGTGTCGACGTTGTTGAATTCAAGCGCCCATATGGCAATGAAGCCCGTGAGGTTCAGGATCAGCGTGCCGACCAGGATGACCTTGGTATAGGTCAGCAGGGTCGACCAGCGTTTCTTGTGCCCCACATCGCCCAGGACGGAAAACCCGATGCCGCCCAGAATGATGGAAAAGGTGATGACGAGAATGGTGACGGGATCGTCGACGAATTGGGCCAGGCTGGCCGGGAACAGCGAGAACCCGGCATTGTTGAAGGCCGCGATGGCGTGAAAGACGGCCCGGTATGCCGCGGTGACCAGCGGATAATCGCGCCACCACCACAAGGCCAGGATCACGGCGGCAATCAGCTCTATGCCCAGCGATAGCTTGAACACCGAAAAGGCGGTGTTTCTGATCTTGGATACGCTGGTCTGGTTGAAGGCTTCCAGCGCCAGGGCCTGGTGTTTCAGGCTCATTTTCTTGCCCAGCGTGATGGCGGCGACCACGGCAAAGGTCACGAATCCCAGGCCGCCCAGCTGAACCAGGGCAATCAGTACGATTTGGCCGAAGTGGCTCAGCACGATGGAAGGCTCGATCGTGGCCAGGCCGGTGACGGTCACGGCGGACGTCGCCATGAAAAAGGCGGTGAAGATGCTGATGGGCTGCCGGCTGGCCATCGGCAGCGACAGCAAGAGGGTTCCGATCAGGATCAGTGCCAGAAATCCTATGGCCAGCACGACGGGCGGGCTGGCGCGCAACAGGCCGGTCCGCTTGATGCGCTGGTACGACTGGTAGCTGTAAACGGGGAGCCAGTTACGCATGGCTCAAATGAGCTTGGGAGCGATGGTCTTCAGGGTGTTGAGCTGGCCCAGCAGAACCAGCACATCTTTGGCTTGCAGCGTGAACTCGCCGGGAGGATGGACGGTAATGTCGGTCCTTCGCTTGACCAGCAGCACATGAATGGAGTCGGGGACGTCTTTCAGCACCTGGCTCAAGGGGACGCCTTCCAGGTGCTCGCTGACATCGATTTCGACCACGAACTCGCCATTGCCGATAGAGATGTAATCATTCACCATCGGATAGCTCAGTGCTTGGGCCACCCGTATGCCCATCTCTTCTTCCGGATGGATGATGCGCGCTACGCCCAGCTTGCTCAGGATCAGGTGCTGGGCGTGCGAGGTGGCCTTGACCCATATGGTTTGTATGGCCAGGGACTTCAGGTGGACGACGCACAGCAGGCTGGCCTGGATCTCTTCGCCGATGGCAACCAGCACGACATCGTAGTTATCCAGCCCCAGTTCTTCCAGCGCGGCGCGGTCGGTGACGTCGGCAATGACGGCATGGGTGATCTGGTCGGCGAGCTTGTCGACGACTTTGCCATTGGTGTCGACGCCCAGCACCGAATGCCCCATTTTCATGAGCTCCAGCGAGGCGGCGGAGCCGAAACGGCCCAGGCCGATAACGGCAAATTGTCCCATGAGATTTCCTTGCTTTGCACCAGGCAGTAAAAGTGCCAATACGATAGTCGATTGCTAGGATAGCGCAAATTCTGGTAAAAACCCTTATGGACATCAGTTAAAGGCAACGTTCACGATGGTAAGTTTATTTGATTCAGTGCAATTGGGCACAGTAGCGTTGGCCAATCGCATCGTCATGGCGCCGCTGACGCGAAATCGCGCGTCGGAAGGGCGTGTGCCCAATGACCTGATGCGCACCTATTATTGCCAGCGCGCCTCTGCGGGGCTGATCTTGTCGGAAGCCACTTCCGTATCGCCGCAAGGGGTGGGATACCCCAGTACGCCCGGCATCTGGAGCAGCGCCCAGGTAGAAGGCTGGAAGAAAATCACACAGGCGGTGCACAGCAAGGGCGGAAAGATCTTCATGCAGCTGTGGCATGTCGGCCGTGTGTCGGATCCCGAGTTCCTGAATGGCGAAATCCCCGTCGCGCCCAGCGCGATTGCCTGCGAAGGCAATGTCAGCCTGCTGCGCCCCAAGCGTCCCTATGTCGTGCCCCGCGCCTTGCACATCGAGGAAATCCCCGGGATTGTGGCCGATTTTGCCGAGGGCGCCCGCAATGCCAAGGAAGCTGGTTTCGATGGGGTCGAAGTGCATGCGGCCAATGGCTACCTGATCGACCAGTTTTTACAGGATGGCACCAACAAGCGGACCGATGAATATGGCGGCCCGGTTGAAAATCGCGCGCGCCTGTTGCTGGAGGTCGTGGATGCCTGCATGGGCATCTGGGGTGCGGGCCGGGTCGGGGTGCATCTGTCGCCGGGCGGCGGCTCGCACGCCATCTCCGACTCGAATCCAGGCAAGTTGTTCGGCTATGTGGCCCAGGCGCTCGGAGAGCGCCGCATTGCCTTTGTGTTCACGCGCGAAGCCCAAGGCCCGGATAGCCTGACCGCCGACATCAAGCGTTTGTTCGGCGGTCCGGTGATTGTGAATGAACAGTATGACGCAGCCAGCGGCCAGCGCGCGCTGGCCGCTGGCCAGGCCGACGCCGTGGCGTTCGGCAAGGCGTACATTGCCAACCCCGACCTGGTGGCGCGCCTGCAAGCGGGGGCGCCGCTCAATGCCTGGGATGCCTCGACCTTCTACACAGAAGGTCCGCGTGGCTATATTGACTATCCTTGCCTGAACACCGTCGCGGCAACGGCGGATGAAGCCTGCTCCTGATGCCGGCCGGGCGGCGCACTCCATGCTTTAAAAAGCTTCCATGATGGGGGCCTGGCATGCTAACTTTCCAATGTTGGCGCGGTCCGCAGGCACGGCCGCCTTGGTGTTCAGAATAGGAACGGATGCAACCATGAAAGGCAGGGTGAAATCGTTACTGGCAGGGGCCGGCATGCTGGCGCTGCTGTCCGGGTGTTCCCTGGGTATACAGCCGGGCGGCGATTCGCCCACTGTTTCGTATACGGTTCCGCGCAGCTACCAGACCGTTTATTTGCGCGCGCAAAACCAGGCGGGCGAGTGCCTGACGGGCAAGAGCCAGTACGATGTCTACGCCCAGGTCGATGCATCCATGCAAACAGGGACGGTATCGGTGCGCAGCCCCTTGGGCGGGGACGTCGCGCGTACTGAGATTCAGGCCATTGATGCCAGCCATACCCGCGTCACGCACACGGTATGGGGGCGCAGCCCGTGGGATGTCGGCGCCCTGAATGCGATGCGCCAGTCGGTGCTGATGGACACGTCGGTGTGCGTGGCGTATAAATAGATAAATAAAGCCCCCACGCTGCGCGGGGCTCGCGCCCGCTTGCTGTCCACCTCGCGGCCTGCATGCCGCTCGGATTCGCCAGGCACAGGACAGTCCGCAGGGACTGTCTTGTGTCCGGGCTCATCCCCCCGAGGGGGCGTTTTTGCCTTGGGGCGGCCCGGCGGCAAAAATGGGCCCCCACGCTGCGCCCTGCGGGCTTGCTATCGACTACATCAATCGGGCTTTGACTTGGGCGGATACCGCCGACATGTCGGCGCGGCCGGCCAGGGCGGTTTTCAGTATGGCCATGACCTTGCCCATGGCCGGCGCACCCGTGACGCCCTGGCTGTTGACCTGCGCAATGGCGTCGGCAATGGCGGCTTCGACTTCGGCGGGATCGGCGGCCTTGGGCAGGAATTCCTGTAAAACGGCCAGCTCGGCTTTTTCCTGTTCGGCGGTCTCGGTACGGCCGGCCTGTTCAAAGGCGGCAATGGATTCGCGGCGCTGCTTGACCTGTTTTTCAATGATGGCGGTCACATCGGCATCGCTGAGTTCGCGGCGCTCGTCGACTTCTTTCTGCTTGACGGCGGCCTGCAGGAAACGCAAGGTGCCCAGGCGGGCGGTGTCTTTGGCGCGCATGGCCGTTTTAACGGCTTCGGCCAGCTGGGGTTTAAGCGAATTGCCCATGAAAGTGTCCTGGATAAAGAGTTTCATTTTAATGGAAGTTTCGGCTGCGGGTCGGCAAGGCGCCCAGCAGATGGCTCAAGTCCACCAGCCGGCTGGCCATCAGGTGGGTTACGCCTTGATGGCTTTGCCAGACGCCATAGACCCCCAGCAACTTGGCCGTGACCAGCACCGCGCGCTGGCGTTCGGCAAGACGGGCATGGACGATGACATTGACGTTGCCGGTCTCGTCTTCAAGGGTCACGAATATCGTGCCATTGGCGGTTTGGGGGCGCTGCCGGCCGGTGACGATGCCGCAGGCCCTGGCCAGCCGCCGGTCGGGGTAGGAGCCGGACAGCGTCGCGGCCTGAACGAATTGCCGGGCTTGCAGGGTGGCGCGCAACAAGGCCAAAGGGTGCCGTCCCAGCGTCAGCCCCATGGATTGGTAGTCGGCGTTGATGCTCTGGCCTTCAGTCAGGGCGGGCAAGGCCGGGAGTACAGGGTCGGGAATCGGCGTATTGCGCAGCAGGCCAGGAAGTGTTTGGCTGGCTGCCTGCCAGCGTGCCAGGCGGCGATGCCCAGCCAGCGAACTGAGCGCATTGGCGGCGGCCAGGGCGTCCATGGCATGGCGGTTCAGGCCGGCCCGGGAAGCCAGATCGTGCACGCTGGAAAAAGCCCGCTGTTGGCGCGCGGCCTCAATGCGCAGGCCAGCTTCTTTCGGCAGGCTTTTGATCTGGTTCAGCCCCAATCTGACCGCGGGGCGTGTTCCCCTGGCTTCAAGGCAAGCCTCCCAGGGGCTGACGGCAACGTCGATGGGCAAGACAGCGACCTGATGGCGCCTGGCATCTTGCACCAATTGACTGGGTGAATAAAAGCCCATGGGTTGCGAGTTCAGCAGCGCGGCCAGAAAGGCTTCGGGCTCATGATGCTTCAGCCAGGCGCTGATATAGGCCAGCTTGGCGAAACTGGCCGAATGGCTTTCAGGAAACCCATATTCTCCAAATCCTTCCAGCTGTTTGTATATTCTTTCCGCGAAAGACGCCGGGCACCCCTTTGCTTTCATGCCATGGATGAGGCGGTCGCGGAAGGCGTCCACGCCGCCCTTGCGCCGCCAGGCGGCCATGGAGCGGCGCAACTGGTCGGCCTCGTCCGCGGTGAAGTCGGCCGCCACCATGGCAATTTGCATGGCCTGTTCCTGAAAGATCGGCACGCCCAAAGTGCGTTCAAGCACTTTGGCGATTTCGGGCGTGGGGCTGTCGACTTCTTCTTTTTTCTGGCGCCGGCGCAGATAAGGGTGGACCATGCCGCCCTGGATGGGGCCTGGCCGGACGATGGCTATCTGGATCACTAAATCGTAAAAGGTCGCGGGCTTGAGGCGGGGCAGCATGCTCATCTGGGCACGCGACTCGATCTGGAAAACGCCGATGGTATCGGCGCGCTGGATCATGTCGTAGGTGGGCTTGTCGTCCGGAGGAACATCCTGCAAGGTAAATGCCCGGCCCCGGCGGCACGCCACCATTTTCAGGCAGCGCTGCAGGGCGGACAGCATGCCCAGCGCAAGCACATCGACTTTCAGCAACCCCATGGTGTCCAGGTCGTCTTTGTCCCATTGGACGATGCTGCGGTCGGGCATGGCGGCGTTTTCGATGGGGACCAGCCGGCACAGCTTGTCGCGCGCAATGACAAAGCCGCCCGGGTGCTGGGACAGGTGATGGGGAAAGCCTATCAGCGTTTGCGCCAGGCCGGCCCACAACTGGGCAATATGCGTGTCGGCATCCAGTCCGTGTTCCGCGATTTTCTCCAGTAGGCTCTGTTTGCCGCCCCAGTAATGAAAGGCTTTGGCGACCCGGTCGATCAGATCGGGGTCCAGTCCCAGCGCCTTGCCGGTATCGCGCAGGACGCTGCGGGTACGGTAAGTGGTGACTACCGCAGTCAGGGCTGCCCGGTCCCGGCCGTACTTGCGATAAATGTACTGGATGATTTCTTCCCGGCGCTGATGTTCGAAATCGACATCGATGTCGGGAGGCTCTTTGCGGGCCTGGCTGATGAAGCGCGCGAACAGGGCATTGCCGTTTTCGGGATTGACCTCGGTAATGCCCAGGCAATAACACACGGCGGAATTGGCGGCCGAGCCTCGGCCCTGGCATAGTATGCCGTGTAATTTGGCGAACCGGACGATGTCGTACACCGTTAGAAAATAAGGCTCGTACTGGAGTCCGGAAATAATCGTCAGCTCGCTTTCCAGCTGAATCCTGACCGGTTCGCTGATCCCGCCGGGATAGCGCTTGCGCGCGCCCGCAAAGGTTTCCTGGCGCAGATAACTGCTTGGACTCATGCCCTGCGGAACGATTTCCCTGGGGTATTGATAGCGGATTTCTTTCAGGTCGAAGCTGCAGAGCCGGCTCAGGAAAAGGGTTTCCGCCAAGGCATGGGCAGGATATATATTGGATAGCCTGAACCGGCTGCGCAGATAATGCTCCGCGTTGGGTTTGAGCGCATAGCCGCATTGTTGCAGGGGTTGCTTCAGGCGAATGGCGGCCAGCGTATCGTGCAGCGGCTGCCGGGATCGCACATGCATTTCAACGTGCCCCGCGGCCAGCAGCTTGAGCCGGAAAAACCGGGCAGCGGCTTCAAGCGTGGCCTGGTGCTGCGCATCGGCATGCCGGTGGTGCAGGCACAACCCCAGCCATAGCCGGCCCGGGAAAGCGTCCTGAAGCGGCGGTATCTGTTGCTGCAAGGCGTGCGGCTCGATACCGTAGGCGGGTTTGAATATGGCCAGGCAATCGGGCATGCCTTGCAGGTGTTCATGACCGGGGGGCGGATGGGTGATGTCGCGCAGGCTTAATTGATATTGGCCTTTTTCGCTGCGCCGGCGGGCCAGGGTAATGAGTTCGGACAGATTCCCGTAGCCATTCAGATTGCGGGCCAGAAGAATGATCTCGGTGGCGCCGATGGCGAAGCGGCTGCCGATGATCAATTTGATGTCGTGCCGCTGGGCCTCGGACCAGGCGCGCACGACCCCCGCCAGCGAGCATTCGTCGCTGAGCGCCAGGGCCTGGTAGCCCAGCTCGGCTGCGCGGGCGACCAGTTCTTCCGGGTGTGAGGCACCGGTCAGGAAAGAAAAATTCGAGACGCAGTCCAGCTCGGCGTAAGCAGGTGGGACAAGGGTAGGCATCAGGGGAGTCAGCCGAACAGGCCGTGCAGAAACCAGCCGCTGTGCTGGTTTTCACGCTGCCGATAAAGCCAGTAGCGTGCGCCGTGCCGGTCTTGCGCAATAAAGTAATCGCGCTGGTCGTGTCCCGAGGCATTCCACCAGCCGCTTTCCAGCCGCTCAGGCCCTTGTACAAGGCGCAGCGGCTCGTTGTCATGAATAGGGCGGTTATTGGCCGTGGCCAAGGCGACCGGCCGGGGCAGCAGCCAGAAAGGTCGGGAGTGCAGCGTCAGGCGGGGCGGCAGGCCAAGGGGGGGCTTTGCCGTTGCGGCCCCCATAGGGCCCCAGAGATTGGCGTGTTCGGGCCGATAGTCTGCCGCAGGCTGGGCATGCAGTACACGGTCGCCTCCCAGGCGGGCACGCAAAAGATCCAGCAGACGGTGTTCCTGGCGCATCCATTGGGCCGGTTCGGGAAACAGGCCGGCGCTGGCCGCGGGCCGGGCCGTGGTGGTGTTGACCGACAGCGTAATGGCGATGACCGCTGCGCCCAGGCTCAGCGCCTGAACCTGTTCTTGCAGCACACTTAAAAAATCTTCCGGCAACCAGGCTTTTTCCGACAAGCGCAAAACCATGGGGGTAGGCGGCCGGGCATGGCGGCCTTTCTCGTGATGCAGAAGAAATTCAAGCACCTGGGTGGCGCGGTGGCGCGCCTGCAGCCAGCCGCATAACTGTTCTATGAGCCGTCTGGAAAAGGCCAGCACCGCATGGCTGTGCTCCAGGCGCTCGATCAGGTCGATGCGTTGCGAAAAGACATCGGGCGCCTGGAACCAGTTGAAGCCATAAGCGCTGGCGCCGTAGGCCGCATCCAGTTCCTGCACCAGCAGGGGACTGCTGCGCTGCTGCAAGCCTGCCCTGGGCAGGCCGCGCAGTTGTGACAAGCTGCGGCATCCGATGCCGTCCAGCCAGGCGGCATAAGGACGGGCGGCGGGCAGCGCCTGCGGGGGAAAAAGGTCAAGGCGGCGGCGCAGGGTATGCAGGCCAAGGCAGTGGCGCTGCGCGCTGGACGTCTGGCTGGCCAGAATCCAGGCGCCCAGCGCCGTGGGCGCCATGCCGCTGCGGGCGTTCACCCCCATGCTTTGCAGCGTCAGGCGTATGCGGCGCAGCAGCGTGCGCGGCCCTTTGAACAGATCAAGGCTGGCGCTGACCTCGAGCACGATGGATTGCGCTTCAAAAAAAGCCACATTGGGGGTGTACTGCAACAGGCCCAATGCCGTGTCATGCAGATGCTGTTGCCTGGCGGCGGGACGGTCGGCCGCCAGTTCGATGCCGGGAACCAGGCCCCGCAGCGTGCTTGACCGCATGCCGGGCCGGACGCCTTGGGCCTGCGCGGCGGGCGTGCAGGCGCATACCCGGTCTTGTTGCAGGACGGCAGCCGGACGGGGGTCAATCGGCCACTGCGGAAAACAGACGTCCAGGCTGAGCGTGGGCAGATACAGGCTGATCCAGAGGGACATGGTGTGGAAGCGCGCTGGGCTTGGCCTGCGCAGAAGGAAAGGTAATGAGCACCGGCTTGGCGGAGCAGGGCCCGCGGCGTTTGACAATGTGGGCCTTGATGCCTTGGGGACAAGGCGTCAGGCGCAGGCGCAGAGGCGCGGCGCTGGCTTGCTGCGCTGCGGCTTGCGGACGCAGCAAAACGAACAAGGCATCGGCTTGCTGGGCGATCAGGTGCAGGCGCCGCAAGGCGGCCAGGCGAACATGGCTCGCCCAGCATACTACGGCCGCGCAGGCATTGTGCTTAAGGATTTGCTCGGTTGCCCACAAGGCGTCGCTGGCGCTTTGCGGGTGGATGCACAGCAAACGGTGGTTTTCAAGCCGCCAGTTCTTCCAGCAATGAAAATAGGGGATATAAGGCGGATGAACCAAGGCAATGCTGCGTTCGGCATCCAGCCGGGCCAGGGCCGGCTGCAGCAGAAAGATTTCGCCTATGCCCGGCTGACTGGGCATGAGCTCAATCAGCGCGCCCGGGGGCCAGCCCCGGCCCGGAAGCTCGGCATCCAGCGCGGCAAACCCCGTTGAAATAGCGCTGCGGCTTGAGCAGGCCAATTGGGTGGCCCGCCAGACCGCAGGATGTATGCGTTCGGGGTGCTGCAGGCAAGCGGGACGGACGGCAACAGCCATATGAAAAAAACCTGGTTAATACTGTATAAATACACAGTCAATATAGCGCAAAATTTATTCGGCTGCCTATCTGGCGTACAATTTTCCACATATAAGCCAGGTTTATCCGAGAGTCCGTACCGCATGGCCACCAAGCCCGATTTTCCCGATCCTTTTGTTTTTGTACCCAGGCAAGGTAAGCCGCAGTTGCTGTTCGTCCTGCTGCATGGGGAGTCTGCCGGCCCCGAACAGTTAATGCCCTTGGCCGATGCCTTGAAACAGGCATTTCCGCTGTCGCTGGTGGTCCTGCCTTACGCTTTCGAGCCGGCGGACTCCAAGGGTTCGGCCACCGGGGGCGATGATGCGGCAAGCTATTATTGGGTCGACCCCGTTGGCCTGGATCAAGCCAATTATGCCGGCCGGGTCGCGCAAAAGCTGCCGGAACTGATCCGGCTGATCCGCCAAATCCAGGAAAAATACCAGCTATCGGGGCAGCAAACCGCGCTGGCGGGATTCTCCCAGGGCGCTTCCATGGCGCTCGAGGCCTGTCATGCCCAGCCGGATCTGGCTGGCCGTGTCCTGGCCTTTTCCGGCTTGTATGCCAAACCGCCCGCCGATGCGCCGCCCGCCACAATGCTGCATTTTTTTCATGGGGCCGGCGACCAGCAAGTGTCGGTCGACGAGGTCGAGTCGACCTTGGTTCGCCTGGGCGAGCTGCAGGGCGATGCCACCCTTGATGTCGCCTCGCGGATAGGGCATGAGCTGCATGACGCCCTGATCAAGCAGGCGGTTGTACGCCTGCAGACATGTGTTCCCTTGCGTAATTGGGAAGCCGCGCTCGGCGCCCTGGAAGCGCAGGCGCGCGACCCGCACAACGCGGCGCCGCCGTCCCTGCCCATCCAGGCAGGCAGAACGCTGCACTGATCAGCCGGTATGCGGTGCCAGGGCTGGCTTGATCTGAAACGGCCAGTCATGCCGCCGGGTGGGCATGCCGGCGGGATCGTAGCTGATTTCGCTGAAGATCGCGCGTCCGCTGGCATGCACCGCAATGACCGTCGAACAGCGTGTGCCGTAGCTGGGGCTGACAATGAACGGACTGCTCAGCAGCCGCTCGCGCGCCAGCGGCAGGCCCGTATCGGGCAAGTCATGATCCTGTGCGGGCGTGCCGTCTTTAAGGATGTCGAAAATCGGCGCCAGCGATGCGTCCAGTTGCTCCAGCGGAAAGACATCCAGCGCCAGACGCAGGCGCTGGGCCTTGGGCCAGGGTGTATCCAGCAGGTGGTTCGACATAATGTAGCGGCCTGGCGCCAGGTGCGTCGGCCCGGGCCGGCCATCGCGATTGCCGGTATAGCAGGCTAGGCCCAGGTCGCCGACAATCAGGTTGAATCCGTTATAGGCGGCGCCTGCGTCATGAACACGGCGGGCATACGCTTCGGGTGATTCGTCTCCGGTCAGGTATTGGCTGACCAAGTGTCCGCGCGAAGGCGCGTTGGCGAGGACGCGGGATGGGTCGCGATAATTGGTGACCAGCGCGAAGCGCCCTTGCCGTGTCAGGCCCAGCCAGCTTCCCTGCGCCTGGCAGTCTATGCCCGCAATGACATCAGGATGCGCCGGCCACGGCGCGGCGGGCAGGCAGGGGCGGTCATGGAATTCGTCGCGATTGGCCGCAATGAACAAAGGCCAATCGGGATGTGCGGAAATGGCCAGGTAAGCAATGCACATTCAAAGCATGGCCAGGCTGTTGTCGTTTTCGACCAGCGTGCGAATGCGTACGGCATCGCCGATACGTGAATAGCGGCCGGTGGAATTGAGCAGAACGATGGCCACATCGCGCTGGTCGATGCGGGTGAGCATGACCAGGCATTCGCCCGCTTCATTGATGAAGCCTGTTTTGGAGACCTTGATATCCCATTTGGCGTTTCTGACCAGGCGGTTGGTATTGTTGAATACCAACTGGCGGCCGCGCCCCACCGTGACTTCATACTTGTCGTCGGTGGTATAGCGGTGGATCAGGGGCTGTTGGCTGGTGGCCCGCAACAGCTTGACCAGGTCCCTGGGGGTGGACACGTTGTCGCTGGACAGGCCGGTGGGCTCGACAAAATGGGTGTTGCGCATGCCCAGGGCGCGCGCCTTGTCGTTCATGGCGCGCACAAAGGCGGGCATGCCGCCCGGGTAATAGCGGCCCAGTGCATGGGCCGCCCGGTTTTCCGAGGACATCAAGGCCAGGTGCAGCATGTCGGCCCGGCTAAGTTCTGTGCCGACGGGCAGGCGCGAGCGCGAATAGCGCAGGCGATCGACATCGGCGCTGGATATAGTCAGCATTTCGTCCATGGGCAGGTCTGCCTCGGCCACGACCAGGGCGGTCATGAGCTTGGAAATGGACGCAATGGGGCGTACTTCGTCGCTGTTTTTGTCGTACAGGACGTCGGCGCTTTCCAGGTCTTGCACAAAGGCGACTTCGGAGCGCAGGGCGGCCTGGTCGGTCAGCGGCTGGATCCGGTCAGCTTCCGCCGAAGGGCGGTGCACCACGATGTCGTCGCGGTTCGGATTGCGTACGCCTACCCGGACCTGAGCGCCCGAGGAGGACGAGTTGGCATAGTTGACGGGCCGCAGGTTCTGGCGCTTGACGATACGGGTTTGCTGCGCGGTCTTGGCGGACTGCTCTGCATGAAGCGAGCTGGCCTGCGCAGGCAGGCCAAGGCTGACGGCCAGCGCAAAGACAGGCACGACAGCCTGCGGCAGGAAGCGAAAGCGTGGTGGATTCCAGGTAGAAGGCATGGCCGACCCATCAACGTATTTTTGATTTGTCAGATAGTAGCAGAAAAAAACAGCGTTATATTAGGTAGTTACAACATTCTTTTAAGTTTTTTTTTAACTCTCCGGCATAAGCTGGCGGAACAATGGATTTTTTACTGTGCATAAAAACAGTAAAAGGCCGGCCCAGCAATCAAGCGGGACGGCCTTTTTTTAACGTGATGCCTCTATCCGGGGCCATCCCCCTGGCCCGGGGATGAATACCAGCGGCTTCAATTGACGGTAATGTTGGCCTTTTTGATGACCTCGGCGAAGCGCTTGGTATCGTTGTCGATCTGGGCGGCCATCTCGTCGCGCGAGTTTCCGATGGTTTCGGCGCCGATCTTGGACATTTTGTCGCGGAAGCTGTCCGACTTGATGATCTTGACCATTTCGGTGTTCAGCTTGTCCAGCACATCGGCCGGGGTGCCCGCCGGGGCGAGCATGCCAAACCAGGTGCCCAGGTCGAAGTCGTGCATGCCCGATTCGTTCAGGGTCGGCGTATCGGGCAGCGCCGATGAACGCTTGGCCGTGGTGACGGCCAGGGCGCGCAGCTTGCCGGCCTGGATGTGCGGCAGCACGGGCGTGACGGTATCGAAGGACATGGCCACCTGGCCGCCGATCAGGTCAGTGGTCAAAGGGCCGCTGCCCTTGTAAGGCACGTGCAGCAGCTCGATGTTGTTTTGCATGGCGAACTGCGTACCGATCAAGTGCTGCAGGGTGCCGTAGCCATTCGAGCCGTAGGCCAGGCTGGTGGTCGCCTTTTTGGCAAGCTCCACCAGTTCGCCGGCTGTCTTGGCCGGCGTATTGGCGGCATTGATCACCAGCACATTGGGTACCAGGGCCACGATCGTGATCGGGTCGAAGCTTTTCTGGAAATCATAGGACAGCGTCTTGTAGACGCTGGTGGCGATCGTGTGGTGAACGGCCCCCATGAGCAGCGTATAGCCGTCGGGCTTGGCGCGCGCGACGATATCCGCGCCCAGGGTGGCGCCGGCGCCCGGCTTGTTCTCGACGATCACCGTTTGGCCCAGCGACTTGGACAGCTCGTCGCCCAGCGCGCGCGCCAATACATCGGTGGTGCCGCCCGCGGCGAAGGGAACGACCAGGCTGACCGGTTTCTCGGGCCAGGCCTGCGCCAGGGCCGGCGCCGCCGACAGGGCGAGTACGCCAGCGCCCGCCACCGAACGGCGGGCTATTTTTTCCAACAGGCTTTTTATATGGATTTTTTGCATTGTTGTCTCCTCTTTGGTTTGATATAGGCGCCATGGGCGCTTTGAGTGCCGCTGTGGATCAGTGTTGTGCAATCCGGCTGCACATGGCGTCGGTCACGGCAGCCGTTGTCGCGCTGCCGCCCAGGTCGCCGGTATGCAGTTCGGGCCGGGAGGTGATATCTTCCAGCGCCCGCATGACGCGCTGGGCCGCAGCCGTTTCGCCCAGGTGCTCCAGCAGCATGACGGCCGACCAGAAGGTGCCGACGGGGTTGGCCAGGCCTTTGCCCATGATGTCGAAGGCGGACCCGTGGATAGGCTCGAACATGGATGGATAGCGCCTTTCGGGATCGATGTTGCCGGTGGGGGCGATGCCCAGGCTGCCGGCCAGCGCTGCCGCCAGGTCGCTCAGAATGTCGGCGTGCAGATTGGTGGCGACGATGGTGTCCAGCGAAGCGGGCCGGTTCACCATGCGGGCGGTGGCGGCGTCGACCAATTCCTTGTCCCAGGCCACATCGGGAAATTCCGCCGACACCTGCCTGGCGATCTCGTCCCACATGACCATGGCATGGCGTTGGGCATTGGATTTGGTAATGACAGTCAGCAGTTTGCGCGGGCGCGATTGCGCAAGCCGGAAGGCGAAGCGCAAGATGCGTTCCACACCGGCGCGCGTCATGATGGATACATCGGTGGCCGCCTCGATAGGGTGCCCTTGATGCACCCGGCCGCCGACGCCCGAGTATTCGCCTTCCGAATTTTCGCGGACAATGACCCAGTCAAGATCCTGGATGGCGCAGCGCTTGAGCGGCGCATCGATGCCCGGAAGAATCCGGGTGGGGCGGACGTTGGCGTACTGGTCGAAGCCCTGGCAGATCTTCAGGCGCAGGCCCCACAGGGTGATGTGGTCGGGAATGTCCGGATCGCCGGCGGAGCCGAACAAAATGGCGTCTTTATCGCGCAGGGCATCCAGGCCGTCTTCAGGCATCATGACGCCATGCTTGCGGTAGTAGTCGCCACCCCAATCGAAGTCCTCGAATTCGAAGGCGAAGGAACCGTCCGCCGCCGCTACGGCCTCCAGCAGTTTCTGGCCTGCGGGTATGACTTCCTTGCCGATGCCGTCTCCGGGGATGGTGGCGATGCGATATGTTTTCATCCAATGCTCCTTGTGCAATGCTTGGCTTTGCTTGAACTATAGGAGCAATCCGGGCCACAATAAGAAGCTGGCGGTGAAACCAGTGTTAACTTTTATTCAATAATCAAAAACGGTTTGCATGACTTCCGGGACCCATCCGTCCGAGCTGGCTTTTTTTTCGGTGATTGCCTCATCGCCGGGGCTGGCCGCGGCGGCTCGCAGCCTGGGCGTGACGCCGCCCGCGGTCAGCAAGCGTCTTGCGCAGATGGAGGCGCGCCTGGGGGTGCCCCTGGTCATACGCACCACCCGGCGCATGCGGCTGACGCCCGAAGGCGAAATCTACCTGGCGCACGCGCGCCGCATCCTGGCCGAAATCGATGACATGGAACAGTTGCTGGCGGATTCGGTGGCTGCGCCCAAGGGCATGCTGCGCGTCAATGCCTCGCCGGGTTTCGGACGCAGCTATATTGCGCCGTTGGTATCGCGCTTCATGCTGACGCATCCCGAGGTGCAGATCCAGTTGCAGTTGTCGGTTGATCCGCCGGCATTCAGCAGCGACACCTTCGATGTGTGCATTCGTTTTGGCGAGCCGCCCGATGCCCGCATCATTGCCCGGCGGCTGGCGACAAATCGCCGGCTGCTGTGCGCCTCGCCCGCTTACCTGGCGCGCCATACGGTTCCCAGCACCCCCAAAGACCTGGAAAAACACCATTGCATCGGCATACAGCAAGGCGACGAAGCCTATGGGGTATGGCGATTGACGACCGAGCGGGGCGGCAGCAAAACCACCGAGCTCGTGCGGGTGCATGGCACGCTCAGCACCAACGATGGGGAAACCGCCGTGAACTGGGCGCTGGATGGCCACGGCATTTTGATGCGTGCCGAATGGGATATTTCACGTTATCTGAACAGCGGACGCCTGGTGCAGGTGCTGCACGAATACCAGACGCCCGATGCCGACATCTACGCCACTTATCTGCAAAAGCATCAGCTGTCGACGCGTGTGCGCGCTTTCGTGGATTTCGTTGCGCTGTCGTTTCAAAGCTAGGCGCCTGATGCCGGCGCGCGCCGTCTAGGCGCCCACCGGCACGCCCGCAGGGCCGGGGCCGCGCCTGGCGCGATAAAGCAGGAACCCGATAATGCTGATGTTCAGCAGATTCCAGGCAATGCCGTTGAGGAAGGCGGCCTGGTAGGAACCGCTAAGGTCGAAGATGGCGCCCGACATCCAGCCGCCCAGGGCCATGCCGAACAGGGTGGCCATCAATACCGTGCCGACCCGGGCGCCGGCTTCCTTCGGCGCGAAATATTCGCGCACGATCAGGGCGTAAGCCGGCACGATGCCGCCCTGGAACAAACCGAACAGCGCCGAAATGACATAAAGCGACACCAGGCCTTTGCTGGGCAGGAACATCAACAGGGCGATGCCCTGCAGCAGCGAACCCAGCAGCAGCGTTCGAAGCCCGCCGATATGGTCGGAAATCCAGCCGGACGCCAGCCGGCTGATAATGCCCAGCCCCAGCATCAAGGCAAGCATTTCCGCGCCGCGGGCCGCCCCGAAACCCAGGTCGCCGCAATACGCGACGATATGCACTTGCGGCATGGCCATGGCCACGCAGCAGGCCACGCCGGCCACGCACAGCAGGCCCTGCAAGGCGCCTGGCGTAAAGCCCAGCGGGCGGGAAGGGTCTGACCGGGCGGCTTCCAGGGCGAATCGCGCCTTCGGCCGCGAATGGGTGCTGGCGGCGCCGGTTTTGACTGAAGGGGGGCGCCGGCGATACACCAGCGCCAGCGGCAGCATGGTGGCCAGGCAGAATATGCCGATGCCCAGATAGGTCTGGCGCCAGCCCACCGTGTCGATGAAGTGTTGCATGATGGGCGGCCAGACCGCGCCGGCCAGGTAGTTGCCGCTCATGCAAATGGCCAGCGCGATACCGCGCCGGCGCGTAAACCATTGCGACGTGTCGGCCACCAAAGGCGCAAAGCTGGCTGCCGTGCCCAGCAGGCCGATCAGCAGTCCTTGGGCCAGATTGAATTGCCACAGGCTGCCCGCCGAACCGGCCAGGATGAACCCCGCGCTGATGCCCGCCGTGCCGATCACGATGGGAACCAGCACGCCGAACCGGTCCGACAAGCGGCCCATGAGGATGCCGCCCAGGCCGAAGCCCAGCATGGTCAGCGTATAGGGCAGGGAAGCGTCGGAGCGGCTGACATCGAACTCGGCCTGAATCTGCGGCAGCACCACGGTGACGGAGTACATGCCCGATCCACCTATGGTCATCAACAGCAGGGAAACAATAAGCCGTGTCCAGGCGTAGGGTGTTTCAGTCTCTTGGCTCGATGGGGCTGCAGTCGTCATGAGTGGTCTTGGCTACGTTTAGAAAACGCTTTCCTCCAGGCTTTCCTGTTCGAGCATGTTGCGGACAGTATGCGGCGGTTTGGATGCGGTGGCAAACGTGCATTCGTTATTAAAGGGCATGCCATGGCAGCCGCTCAGCAGGGGGCAGCGCTGGAACAGCTCGCTGATCCAGTCCACGAAAACACGTACTTTAGGCGAAAGATGCCGGTTGTGCAGATACACCGCTGAAATAGGCATGGGCGGCGGCGTCAAGTCCGTCAGGATTTCGCGCAGGGCGCCGGACTGCAGGTGGGGCGCCACCATATAGCGCGCAGGCTGGATCAGGCCGAAACCATTGACGCCGCACTGGACATAGGCTTCGGCGTCGTTGACCGATACGATGCCTTTGACGTCGACATTGACGGCCTTGCCATCGCACATAAAGCTCCAGTCGATAATCTTGCCGGTCCGGGCCGAAAAATAATGCACCGCGTGATGCTGCGCCAGGGCCTCGATGTCTTCAGGAATGCCATGGCGTTCGATATAGGCGGGCGCCGCGCAGGTGATGCTTTCGAAGGTGCCGATGCGCTTGGCGACCATGGTTGAATCTTGCAGTTCGCCGACCCGTATGGCGCAGTCAACGGCTTCCTGCACCATATCGACGGGCCGGTCGCTCATGCCGATAGCCAGTTCGATATCGGGGTAGCGCTGGTGAAATTCGCACAGGGCGGGAATCAGTATCAGCCGCCCGATGGACGGCGGAACGTCGATGCGCAGGCGGCCTTTGGGCCCGCGCGTGACATCGTGGAAAGAGGCCTCGGCGTCTTCGACATCGGCCAGTATCCGCATACAGCGCTCGTAATAGGCCGCGCCGTCGGGCGTCAGGCTGAGCCGCCGCGTGGTGCGGTTAAGCAAACGCACCTGCAGCAGTTTTTCCAGATTCTGGATGATGGTGGTGACGCTGGCGCGCGGCAGCCCGAGACTGTCCGCGGCGTGCGTGAAACTGTTGGCGTCGACGACGCGGGTAAAGACCTGCATGGCCTGGAAGCGATCCATAAGGACTCCGGAAAATATACCGCGCCGGTGACGCGGCGTTCAGCGCATTCGGGTTGATTGTTCTGGATAAGCGAATAGTGTTAGCAAAAAATAGATATTTATCGATTTTTCCAAAGAGTCAATAATACGCTCACTTTTCCATAATTCATATCGCGTTTTTGCATTCATGCAGGTTTTCGGCAAAAACGCATCACCCCAAGGATGGCATGATGTTTATATTGCGTAAACGGTACGCGGCGGCGGCCGTTGCCGCGGCGTTTGTCGTGGGCGGCGTCGCGGCCGTGCGTTCGCAGGCGGCGCCGGAGCCGGCCGCCACGGCGGCGGAGCAGGCTGTGGCGGTTGACGTGGCGACCGTGTCCAGCCGGCAGATCACCGACTGGCATGATTATTCCGGCCGGCTGGAAGCGGTCGACCGCGTCGAGATCCGCCCGCTGGTGTCGGGCACCTTGATGCAGGTGCATTTTACGGACGGCGCGCTGGTCCAGAAGGGGGATGTGCTGTTTACCATCGACAGGCGTCCTTACCAGGCGGCGGTCGACCAGGCGCGCGCCCAGGTGGCGGCGACGCAGGCCCGGGCGGCCTATACCGCGACCGAACTGGCCCGCGGCAAGCGCCTGCTGGCCAGCAATGCCATCGCCAAGCGCGACTACGATGAAAAACGCAATGCCGCCAGAGAGGCGGCGGCCAATCTGCAGGCAGCCCAGGCCATGCTGACGTCGGCCGAACTGGACCTGGAACATACCCGGATTGTGGCGCCGATCGCGGGCCGGGTGTCGCGTGCCGAAGTGACGGTCGGCAATGTGGTCGCGGCGGGAGCCGGCTCGGCCCCCCTGACGACGCTGGTGTCCGTGGCCCGCATGTATGCCTCGTTCGATGTGGATGAACAAAGCTTTCTGAAGTTTGTGCATCCGGCGCGCGCGGCCGGCGGCGCGCCGGTGTCGGTATCGCTGGGGCTGGCCAGCGAGGCGGGCTACCCGCGCCTCGGCGAACTGGCTTCGGTGGACAATCGCCTTGACACCTCGTCGGGCACCATACGCGTGCGGGCGGTCTTCGACAATGCCGACGGTGCGCTGGTGCCCGGCTTGTATGCACGCATCCGGCTAGGCGGCGGAACACCGCACGAGGCCGTGCTGATTGATGAAAAAGCCATCGGCACGGATCAGAACAAGCGCTTCGTGGTGGTGGTCGACGATAGCAATACAACCGCTTATCGCGAGGTCAGCCTGGGCGCGAACCGGGAAGGCTACCGGGTGATCGAATCGGGCCTGCGCAATGGCGAGCGCATTGTGATCAACGGCTTGCAACGTATTCGCCCGGGGGAGCCTATTACCCCCAGATCCGTTCCGGCGCCGGAAACGCCCAAGCTGGCGGCGGCCGGCGCGGCGCCCGTGCCGGGCCCGGACGACAACTCCTAAACGCGTTTCTGGATTCCCATGAACATTTCCAAGTTCTTTATTGATCGTCCTATCTTCGCGGGCGTGCTGTCGGTGCTGATCCTGTTGGCGGGCAGCCTGGCGGTGTTCCAACTGCCGATCTCCGAATACCCTGAAGTGGTTCCGCCTTCAGTCGTGGTGCGCGCCCAGTATCCCGGCGCCAATCCCAAGGTGATTGCCGAGACGGTTGCCGCGCCGCTGGAAGAGTCGATCAACGGCGTTGAAAACATGCTGTACATGCAGTCCCAGGCGAACAGCGATGGCAACCTGGCGGTCACCGTGAATTTCCATCTGGGCATGGACCCGGACAAGGCGCAGCAGCTTGTGCAGAATCGGGTCGCGCAGGCGCTGCCCCGCTTGCCGGAAGATGTGCAAAGGCTGGGCGTCACCACGGTGAAAAGCTCGCCCACGCTGACCATGGTGGTGCACCTGATCTCACCGGATGACCACTACGACACCACTTACTTGCGCAACTATGCAGTGCTGAACGTCAAAGACCGCCTGGCACGCATTCCAGGCGTGGGCGAGGTGCAGATATGGGGCGCGGGCGATTATTCGATGCGTATCTGGCTGGATCCGCAGAAGGTGGCCCAGCGCGGCATGACGGCCAGCGATGTGGTGGCTGCCATTCGCGAGCAGAATGTACAGGTGGCGGCGGGGGTGATCGGCGCTTCGCCCAGCCCGGCCGATGTCGCGCTGCAACTGTCGGTCAACACGCAAGGGCGGCTGCAAAGCGAAGAGGAATTTGCCGGCATCATCCTGAAGACATCACCCGACGGGGGCGTCACTCGCCTTGGCGATGTGGCGCGTGTCGAGCTGGATGCGGCCGAGTACGGCCTGCGCTCTTTGCTGGACAACAAGCCTGCCGTGGGTATCGGCATCATGCAGTCCCCGGGCGCCAACGCCTTGGCGGTGTCCGATGCGGTACGCGCCACCATGGACGAGCTGTCGGCCGATTTTCCGGCATCGCTGTCCAGCAGCATTGTCTACGATCCCACCCAGTTCGTCCGTTCCAGCATCAAGGCGGTGGTGGTGACCCTGCTGGAGGCGATTGCGCTGGTGGTGCTGGTCGTGATCGTCTTTCTGCAAACCTGGCGTGCGTCCATTATTCCGTTGCTGGCCGTGCCGGTGTCGATCGTCGGCACGTTTGCGCTGATGCTGGCGTTCGGCTACACGATCAACGCTTTGTCCTTGTTCGGACTGGTACTTGCGATCGGGATTGTGGTGGATGATGCCATCGTGGTGGTGGAAAACGTCGAGCGCAATATCGCCGACGGCTTGAGCCCGCGCGACGCGACGTATCGCGCGATGCGCGAGGTCAGCGGCCCCATTATCGCGATCGCGCTGACGCTGGTTGCGGTGTTCGTGCCGCTGGCCTTCATGACGGGCCTGAGCGGACAATTCTTCAAGCAGTTTGCCATGACGATTGCGATTTCCACCGTGATCTCGGCCTTCAATTCCCTGACCTTGTCGCCGGCACTGGCCGCCTTGTTGCTGAAAGGACATGGCGAGCGGCCCGATGCGCTGACCCGGGGGATGAATCGTCTTTTCGGGGGCTTCTTCAAGCGCTTCAACCGCTTCTTCCATCGATCTTCGGAAAGCTATGCTCGCGGGGTGTCCGGGGTGATCGGCCGCAAGGCGTCGACCATGGGCGTCTATCTGGTGCTGCTGGCCTTGACGGCGGGCGTCTCGTACATTGTGCCGGGCGGCTTTGTGCCGGCCCAGGACAAGCAGTACTTGATTAGCTTTGCCCAGTTGCCCAGCGGGGCCTCGCTGGACCGGACCGAAAGCGTGATTCGCCGCATGAGCGACATCGCCCTGAAGCAACCCGGCGTGGAAAACGCCATTGCCTTCCCGGGCTTGTCCATCAACGGCTTCACCAACAGCTCCAGCGCCGGCATCGTGTTCATTGCGCTGGCCCCCTTCGACGAGCGGCGCAGCGAGGCCTTGTCGGCCAATGCGATCACGGCTGCGCTCAACGAGCAATTCAGCGGCATTCAGGATTCGTTCATTGCGGTGTTCCCGCCGCCGCCGGTCATGGGCCTGGGAACGGTGGGCGGCTTCAAGCTGCAGCTCGAAGACCGCTCGGCCCTGGGCTATGCGGCGCTGGATGCCGTGGCGCAGGACTTTCTGGCGGCGGCCCGCAAGGCGCCCGAGCTGGGGCCGGCATTTTCAAGCTATCAGATCAATGTCCCCCAACTGGATGTCGATCTGGACCGCGTGAAAGCCAAGCAGTTGGGCGTGCCGGTCACGGAAGTCTTCGATACGATGCAGATCTATCTGGGCTCCCTGTACGTCAATGACTTCAATCGTTTCGGCCGTGTCTTTCAAGTCCGGGCACAGGCCGATGCGCCGTACCGCGCGCAGGCGGACGACATTCTTCAGTTGAAGACGCGCAACCGCTCGGGCGAGATGGTGCCCTTGTCGTCGCTGGTGACCGTGACCCCCAGTTTTGGCCCGGAAATGGTCGTGCGCTATAACGGTTTCACCGCCGCCGACATCAACAGCGGTCCGGCGCCCGGCTATTCTTCCGATCAGGCCCAGGCGGCGGCCGAGCGCATCGCGGCCGAGGTCCTGCCGCGCGGCGTCAAGTTCGAGTGGACGGATCTGACCTATCAGCAGATTCTGGCAGGCAATGCAGGCATCTGGGTGTTTCCCATCAGCGTGCTGCTGGTGTTCCTGGTGCTGGCGGCGTTGTATGAAAGCCTGACGCTTCCGCTGGCGGTGATTCTGATCGTGCCCATGGGGATACTGGCGGCGCTGGCCGGCGTATGGCTGACGGCGGGCGACAACAACATCTTTACGCAGATAGGCCTGATGGTGCTGGTGGGCCTGGCTTGCAAGAACGCCATCCTGATCGTGGAGTTTGCGCGCGAACTGGAACTGCAGGGCATGGCGACGGTCAAGGCGGCGATCGAGGCCAGCCGCCTGCGCTTGCGGCCGATCCTGATGACATCGATCGCTTTCATCATGGGCGTCGTGCCGCTGGTTCTGTCGACCGGAGCCGGATCGGAAATGCGCCATGCCATGGGGATCGCGGTGTTCTTCGGCATGCTGGGCGTCACGCTGTTCGGTCTGTTCCTGACGCCGGTCTTCTATGTGCTGCTGCGTTCGCTGGGCGGGCGCAGCCTGCATTCAGCCACGCAGCACGAAGCGCCGGTCCCGGCCACTCATGAACATTAAGCGTTATTGGATGAACACAATGATCAAGTCTTTACGATTCACGCTGTCTTTGGGCATGCTGGCGCTGGTACTGGCCGGTTGCGCGGTAGGGCCGCAATACCAGCGGCCGTCGGCCAGTCCGCCGGATGCTTTCAAGGAAGCAAGCCTGTCGCCCGAGGCCGCCCAACGATGGAAAGCGGCGCAGCCCGCCGACGACCTGGAGCGCGGCCGCTGGTGGGCCATCTTCAAGGACGCCGAACTGGATGCGCTGCAAGAGCAGGCCATGTCCGCCAACCAGGACCTGAAAGCCGCTGCCGCGCGCGTGGCTCAGGCGCGCGCCTTGCAGCGCAACGCGCGGTCGGAATGGTTCCCCGACCTGGATGCCGGTTTTGGCCCAACGCGCCAGCGGGTGTCAAATGCCTCGCGCGGCCTGCCCGACAATGCGCCCAATTCGCCCGAAACCTTGTGGCGCGCCCAGGCCGGCGTATCTTATGAGGTGGACCTGTTCGGACGGGTGGCCTCGTCTGTCGATGCCGCCACCGCCGATGCGCAGCAAAGCGCAGCCTTGTTCCAGTCTGTCCGGCTTGCCCTGCAAGCCGATGTGGCGCAAGGCTATTTTCTGATCCGGCGCCTGGATGCCGAGCAATCGCTCTATCAAGGCACGGTGGCGTTGCGCCGCCAGTCGCTTGAGCTGGTGCAGCGCCGTTATGACGAAGGCGATATCAGCGAGCTGGATGTCGCGCGTGCGCAATCTGAGCTGTCCTCGGCGCAATCCGAGTCGCTGGGCATTGCACGCGAACGCGCCGTTGCCGAGCATGCCCTGGCCATATTGCTGGGCAAGCCGCCTGCCGAGTTCGCCGTGGCGCCGCGCCCCCTGGCGCGTGTGGCGGTCGAGATTCCGGCGGGTCTGCCATCGTCATTGCTGGAGCGCCGCCCGGACATCGCCGCCGCCGAGCGCGCCATGGCGGCCGCCAATGCGCGTATCGGCAGCGCCCAGGCCGCCTTTTTTCCCAGCCTGAATATCACGGGCGCGTTTGGCTACGAGTCTGCGCAACTGGGGGATTTGCTCCAATGGAGCAGCCGCGCCTTCCTGCTTGGCCCGTTGATGGGAACCGCGCTGACCTTGCCTATTTTTGATGGGGGCCGGCGCCAGGCGGGGCTGGATCGCGCCCGCGCCCGCTATGAAGAAGAAGTGGCCGTCTATCGCCAGACCGTGCTGAGCGCTTTCCGGGAAGTCGAAGATGGTTTGTCCAGCCTGCGCATCCTGGGCGACCAGACCGACGTCCAGGATGACGCCGTGCGCGCCTCGGCGCGGGCGGCCGAGCTGTCGCAGATCCAGTACCGTGAAGGGTCGGTCAGCTACCTGGATGTGATCGATGCGGACCGCATGGTTCTGCAGCAAAAGCGCGTGGCGGTGCAGCTGGACGGATTGCGGGCGCATGTGGCGGTGGACTTGATCAGGGCGATAGGCGGCGGGTGGGGCGAAACCAGGCAGAGCGACGTGCGGTCATAGGGATGCAAGGGTGGTGTTGAGCCCGAATTTGAGGGTAAACCGCACTACTGCGGCGCGGGTACTGGCGGTTTTTCGTGATATCGTCCTAGCCTTGCGTCCGTTTTTCAGTAGGCGTTTTCCTTCATTCAAATCAACACCTCGGCCCTATTGCCATGCACCCTGTTTTGCCCGCCTTCCTGATCGCCCGCTGGCTGCTTGTGCTGCTTATTCTGATCGGCTTGTATTTTCTGAGCGGCTTCCTGGTGCCCGTGCTGGCCGCGCTGATCATCAGCCTGGCCAGTTGGCCCCTGTATCAACGCCTGTTGCGGCGTTGCCGCGGGCATAACGCCTGGGCGGCGTCTTTGGCGCTGGTCATTGTGATCATCGTGCTGATTGTGCCGCTGTCGCTGGCCCTGAGCTATGCGGTGCAGGAGGCCAGTAATTTCATCGCCTGGGCGCTGGCCGCCAATCGGCATGGCATGCCGACGCCGCCCTGGATACTTGCGCTGCCCATCGTGGGCGAACGGCTGGCCGAATATTGGGTGACCTATCTGGGCGAGCCGCATGCGCTGGGCGAAATGGTCGAGATCGTCAGCGGCGAGCATCTGGGCAACATCTACCGCATGCTGCTGTCGGCCACGGGCGACGTCTTCCGGCTGTTGCTGGGGGTGGTGTTCATGCTGATCACCCTGTTTTTCGTCTATAAGGACGGGGCCCGCATCCTGGGGCAGCTGGACATCGTGGGCGACCGGATCCTGCCGGGCCGTTGGCAGCGGTTTTCGCGGGTCGTGCCGGCCACCGTCAACTCCACCGTCACGGGCATGGGCCTGATTGCGCTGGGCGAAGGGGTTGTGCTGGGGGCCGCTTACTGGGTCGCGGGCGTGCCTTCGCCGGTGTTGCTGGGGGTTGTGACGGGATTCATGGCCTTGATTCCGGGCGGCGCGCCCTTGTCTTTTTCCCTGGTGTCCCTGTATTTGGTCGGCTCGGGCAACGCCATGGCCGGCCTGGGCCTGTTCATCTGGGGAACGGTCGAGCTCTTCATCGTCGACAAGACCTTGCGGCCGCGCCTGGTGGGCGGTCCGGTCAAGTTGCCTTTCCTGCCGACTTTTTTTGGCCTGGTCGGCGGTGTCAAGACCATGGGGCTGGTGGGCCTGTTCGTGGGGCCGGTGCTGATGGCCTTGCTGGTGGCGATCTGGCGGGAGTGGATACACGAAGACCGCTGACCCTGTTGCGGGCTTCAGCGTGTTCGTAGAAATCCGGCGGCGGACTATTCGATGTTCTGCGCCTGTTCCCGCATTTGTTCGATCAGCAGCTTCAGGTCGATGGCGGCGCGTGTCACGCTGAGCGAGCCGGCCTTGGAGCCCAGGGTGTTGGCTTCGCGATTCATTTCCTGGAACAGAAAATCCAGCCGCTTGCCGGCGCTGCCGCTGCTTTTGCCGCGCTTGCCTTGACTGGATGGGCCATCGTTGAGCAGGTGGTCCAGCTCGGCGATATGCGAGCGCAGGCGGGATAATTCCTCGGCCACATCGATGCGCAGGGAAAACAGCGAGGCTTCTTGCGCAATGCGGGCCGATAATTCAGGGCCGCTGATGTGCGCATAGCCTTCCGGGCTGGCGGCAGCCAGGGCATCGCGCAGCCGGGCGGCGATTTTTTCCTGGTGCTCGGCCAGCAGCGTGGGCAAGTCCTGCTCTACCTGGTCGACGATGCCGGCCGCTTCGCGTGCGCAAGCGGTCATCATCTGGGCGAGCCGCTGGCCCTCGCGTTCGCGGGCTGCCTGCAGTTCCGCCAGGGCAAGATGCGTGGCTTCCTGGCACATGGCCGTCCAGATCTCGGGGTCGAATGCCGTGGCGTTGCCGCCGGAGCCGCTCAGCAGCTCGGTCAGGCGAGGCGCCGCCACGTCAGGAATCAGGCGTCGCGCGGCGCTTAATTGCTCGGCGATGCCGGACAAGTAGGCCTCGTCGAGCTGGGCCTTGTCCAGGCTGTCACGGCGCGTGTAGCTGACGCGGATATCCACCTTGCCGCGTTTGACGGCCTGGCCCAGTTGTTCGCGTATGAGGTTTTCCGCCATCCTCAGTTCTTCAGGCAGCCTGAAATTGATGTCCAGGAAGCGGCTGTTCACGGTACGGAATTCAATGGCAACGCTGCCTTGCGGGGATTCGGCGCGTGCGTTGCCAAAAGCGGTCATACTGCGGATCATGCGTGGTTCCTGTTTTTGAGCTTTAATCGCTTATTGTATGATGCCGCGTCTTCGTGGCGCGTTTCGCACATGTGCCGCCCTCTGATCTTATGGAGTATGTTTTGCCCGAGTCCAGCCTTTCGCTTTCGTCCACGCCTGTTCGCCCGTCGGGCCGCCTGATGGCCCAGTTGCGGCCCGTTTCCATTGAAGTCGGCTATACACGGCATGCCGAAGGCTCTGTGCTGATCAAGGCGGGCGACACACATGTGTTGTGCAATGCCAGCGTGCTCGACAAGGTGCCGCCTTTCCTGAAAGGCAAAGGGCAGGGCTGGGTGACGGCCGAATACGGCATGTTGCCGCGCTCCACCCATACCCGGTCGGATCGCGAAGCCGCGCGCGGCAAGCAAAGCGGCCGTACACAAGAGATTCAGCGCCTGATCGGGCGCAGCCTGCGCGCGGTGTTCGATCTGGCCGCGCTGGGTGAACGCACGCTGCATCTGGATTGCGACGTGCTGCAGGCCGACGGGGGCACCCGTTGCGCCAGCATTACCGGCGCCTGGGTGGCCGCGGCGCTGGCGGTGCGCGCCCTGGCCGAGCGCGGCGAACTGGCGGGCAAGCCCTTGCTGGATCAGGTGGCGGCCGTCTCGGTGGGCCTGGTGAACGGGCAGGCCGTGCTGGATCTGGACTACGTTGAAGACGCGGGTTGCGGCGCAGACATGAATATTGTCATGACGGGCGCCGGACACTTTGTCGAAGTGCAGGGCACGGCCGAAGGCCAGACCTTCCAGCGCGAAGCCCTGGACGGGCTGCTTGACCTGGCGCAGGGCGGCATCGAGCAATTGCTGGCGGCGCAAAGGCAGGCGCTGGGCTGAAACCGCCCGCCGCCTTGACGCTATCGGTACATATTGAACAGGCCCCGCCCAGCGGGGCCTGTTCTGTTTTGCCAGGCCGGGCAAAGGCCAGGCCAGGTCCCAGGCCAGCAAGCTTCAAGCCAGGTAATGCCCGACCTGTTCCGCGTCGGCTTGCCGCCATACCTTCTGGATGATGGACTGCACTTCGTCGGCGGTGGCCGCGTTGCGGTAGACGCCCAGGCGCAGCGCCTTGTCTTCAAGCTCTTCGCGCGACAGGGTATTGCCCGGATCGCCTTTGGGTTCGTCGACCCGGCCCGAGAGCGTCCGGCCGTCGCGGGTCTGCAGGGTGACCTTGCCTATCCACTGGGCCGGGTAGGCGGTATCGACTTCGGGGTCGAGCACCATCTTGACGCGGTCGCGGAAGCCCGCGACAGCCGGGTCGTTCAGGGCGGCGTCGAACTCGGGCAAGCCCGCGCGGCCATGCAGGGCGATCAGGCCAAGCACGGTACCCATCGAGAATTTGGACTGATGCACGCTGGTGGGGTGGGTGACGGGCCCCAAGACGTCGATGGCGCCTTGATGCACCTGGGCTTCGACCGAGGCAATGTCGTCGGCCGACAGCTTGTGTTGCTGGACGATTTGCAGCAAGGCGTCGGCGGCGGGATGGGTGTGGCGGCACGAGGCATGAAACTTGAACGAGGTTTCAAGCACGGTCCAGCGCGTGCCCAGGCCGTCGGTCAGTTTGGCCGGGTCGGCATCGCTGGACATGCCGGCGGCCAGGCCTTGCGGGCCTTCCAGTATGTGGCGCGCGCCGGTGAAGCCTTCGTGGGCCAGGTAGGCGGCGATCAGCCCGTTGACGGCCGCCTTGGACGTATGCAGTTGCTTGGAGTCGGCCGCGTCGCGCAGGAATTCCCACAGGCCGGCAGCCTGGGTCCCGGCCGACCCCAGCGCATGCAGCATCTGTTCATTGTTCAGGTGGAGCAGGCGGCCCACGGCGACCGCCGCCGCCAATGCGCCGGCCGTGCCGGTGGTATGGAAGATTTTATAGTGCGATCGGCCCAGGAATTCTCCTACCCGTATGCCTGTTTCGTAGCCCGCGACCGAGGCGACCAGCAAATCCTTGCCTGAGCGGCCCAGGGCCTGGGCGACCGCAACGGCCGCGGGGAAAACGACCGCCGCGGGATGGAAAACCGATCCGTTGTGCACGTCGTCCTGCTCGACCATATGGGCCGAGGCCGCGTTGACCATGGCGGCAAACAGGGGGCTGGTCGAGCGTCGGGTCACCAGGTTCTCGGATGGGCCGCTGGTGGGGCCCATGGTGTCGGCAAAACGCGCAATGGCCTGGACGGCCCGCGCGCTGGAACCGGCCAGCGCCGAGGCCAGGTAGTCAAGCAAAAGATCCTCGGTGCGCCGCAGCACCGCAGGGGGGATGTCTTCGTAGGCAAGCTGGGCGGTAAATTCAGCAAGTTCGGCGCTGGGGTGGCTCATAGTCGCGTCCATGACAAAATAAGGTGGATGGTTCGGGGCAAATTCAGAATGAACGGGGCAGTCCCAGTATATGCTCGGCAACATACGACAAGATCAGGTTGGTCGAAATGGGCGCCACCTGGTACAGCCTTGTTTCGCGGAACTTGCGCTCAATGTCGTACTCGTTGGCGAACCCGAAGCCGCCGTGAAACTGCAGGCAGGCATTGGCCGCTTCCCACGAGGCATCGGCCGCCAGCAGCTTGGCCATATTGGCCTGGGCGCCGCAAGGCTGATGCGCGTCATACAGGCGGCAGGCCTCGAAGCGCATCAGGCTGGCAGCCTCGACGTTGATGTGTGCGCGGGCGATGGGAAACTGTACGCCCTGGTTCTGGCCGATGGGGCGGTTGAAGACGATGCGTTCTTTTGCATAGGCCGTGACCTTGTCGATGAACCAGTGGCCATCGCCTATGCATTCGGCGGCGATCAGGGTGCGCTCGGCGTTCAGGCCATCCAGTATGTACTTGAAGCCTTTGCCTTCTTCGCCGATCAGGTTCTCGGCGGGAATCTCCAGGTTATCGAAGAACAGTTCATTGGTTTCATGATTGACCATGTTGGCGATGGGGCGCACTTCCATGCCCTTGCCGATGGCATCGTGCAGGTTGACCAGGAAGATCGACATGCCTTCGGATTTTTTCCTGACGTCTTCCAGCGGCGTCGTGCGGGCCAGCAGAATCATCAGGTCGGAGTGTTGAATGCGCGAAATCCAGACCTTCTGGCCATTGATCACATAGCGGTCGCCCTGCTTGACGGCGGTGGTCTTGATCTTGGTGGTGTCGGTGCCCGTGGTGGGTTCGGTCACGCCCATGGACTGCAGGCGCAATTCGCCGCTGGCAATGCGCGGCAGATAGTGCTGCTTTTGTTCGGCCGATCCATGGCGTAGTAAAGTACCCATGTTGTACATTTGGCCGTGACAGACCCCCGAGTTGCCGCCGTTGCGGTTGATTTCCTCCATGATGACCGAAGCCTCGGTCAGGCTCAGTCCCGAACCGCCGTATTCTTCCGGTATGAGCGCGGCCAGCCATCCGGCTTCCGTCAATGTATTGACGAATGCTTCCGGGTAGGCGCGTTCTTCGTCGATCTTGCGGAAATACTCCGGAGGGAATTGTGCGCACAGATCGCGGATGGCGTCGCGAATGTCCTGGAAAGAATGGGGGTGCTGAGACATGAGTGGGTATCCGTGTTCATTACAATACCGTTTACTTTGCCTGAAGCCGGTGAGCTTGCCAATTCTTGCTTGCTTAAGCTGGGGTTTGCCAATTTTGAAGAGATTATCGCAATGGAACTGTCTACATGGCCATGCACTTTGATTTGACGGATATGCAACTGATGGTCAATGTGGCGGGCGCCCAAAGCATGACAAAAGGGGCGGAGCGTTCTTTTCTGTCGCTGCCCGCGGCCAGCAATCGGGTCAAGAACCTTGAAAACCATCTGGGCACCGCCTTGTTCTATCGCAATAGCCAGGGGGTCACGCTGACCCCCTCGGGCGAGGCCTTTGTGCGCCACGCCCGCATTGTGCTGCGCCAGCTTGAACACTTGCGCGGCGACATACAGGAATATGCCAGCGGGGTGAAAGGGCGGGTGCGGGTCTATGCGAACACGACGGCCATGAACGAGTTCATGCCCAATATCCTGGCCCGCTATCTCAGCATCCACCTTGATGTCAACGTCGAGCTGCGCGAGCGGCTCAGCTACCAGGTGGTCAAGGCCGTTGCCGACGGTTCGGCCGATATCGGCATCACCGCGCAGGCGGGCGGCGGTGAGAACATCGAGTTCCTGCCTTACCGCACCGACCGCCTGGTGCTGGTCACGCATCAGGATCATCCGCTGGCCGCGAACGAGTCCGTCGATTTCGATGAAACCCTGGGCTACGATTACGTAGGCCTGTCTGAAACCAGCGCCATTCATGCGTTTTTGCTGCAGGCGGCCGATGACCTGGGCAGGGTGCTGCGTTTCCGGGTCGAAGTCAGCAACTTTGAAGCCGCCTGCCGGATGATCGCCTCGCATGTCGGCATCGGCGTTATTCCGGAAACCGCCGGGCGGCGCTACGTGAAGGACTTGCCGCTCAAGCTCATTACCCTGAACGACGCCTGGGCCTTGCGGCGCCTGCATATTTGCGTCCGGCAGTTCGACCGGCTGCCCGTATTCGCCAAAGAACTGGTTTCACTGCTGGTCAAGGACGCCGCGTCGAATTAGCGGGATGGCGCCAGGCGCCAGCAACACATGACAGAAGGATAAACAAAGCATGACCAAAGTAGTGCTCGCTTCAAACAACAAGGGCAAACTGAAAGAGTTTTCCTCCATCCTGGCCGATGCGGGGATCAGCATGGTGGCGCAGGGCGATCTGGGCGTTTCCGAGGCGGAAGAGCCGCACGCGACGTTCGTTGAAAATGCGCTGGCCAAGGCCCGGCATGCCAGCCTGGCCACCGGGCTGCCGGCCCTGGCCGATGACTCGGGGCTGTGTGTGGCGGCCCTGGGCGGGGCGCCCGGCGTGTATTCGGCCCGCTATGCGGCGATGGCCGGCGGCGAAAAATCGGACACGGCCAACAACCGGTATCTGGTGGCGCAACTGGCCGCCCAAACCGATAGGTCGGCCTGTTATGTGGCGGTGCTGGTCTATGTGCGCTCGGCGGACGACCCCCGGCCGGTGATTGCCGAAGGCCTCTGGCAAGGCGAAATCATCGCCCAGCCGCGCGGGGATAACGGTTTTGGCTACGACCCGCACTTTTATCTGCCCGATGCCGGTAAAACAGTGGCCGAGCTGGCGCCGGCCGAAAAGAACGCGCAAAGCCACCGCGCGCGAGCGCTGCAGCAGTTGTTGCTGACCTTGCGCGGGCAGCCGGCATGAAGCAACCCACGGTGATACCGCTGGATGGCGGTGTCAGGAAGCCCGGCGTCGTGCCGGGGCCGGACGGCAGAACCATACTGTCCAGCCTGCCGCCTTTATCGCTGTACGTTCATGTACCCTGGTGCGTGCGCAAATGCCCGTATTGCGACTTCAACTCGCATGAGCTGGGCGCCGAATTGCCCGAGCAGGATTATCTGGCGGCCCTGCAGGCGGATCTGGAGCAGGCCCTGCCGCTTGTGTGGGGGCGTCAAGTCATTTCCATCTTTATCGGCGGCGGCACGCCCAGCCTGTTGTCCGCCGGCGCGCTGGACCAGATGCTGGCCATGTTGCGCGCCTGCCTGAATATATTGCCGGACGCCGAAGTCACCCTGGAAGCCAACCCCGGCACGGTCGAGGCGGGCCGTTTCGCCGATTACGCCGCCAGCGGCGTCAACCGGATTTCGCTGGGAATACAAAGCTTTGACGATGGCGCGCTCAAGGCCTTGGGCCGGATTCACGATGCCGCGCAGGCTCTTGCCGCCGTCGAGGTTGCGCAAAAGGCGGTGGAACGCGTGAACCTGGACATGATGTATGCCTTGCCCGGCCAGTCGCTGCAGGCCTGTGCCCAGGATATCCAGCAGGCCATGTCGTTCCAGACAGGGCACTTGTCCCTGTACCACCTGACGATGGAGCCGAATACCGTTTTTGCCAAGTATCCGCCCGCCGTGCCGGATGACGATGCCAGCGCCGCCATGCAGGACTTGATCACCGAGGCCACCGCGGCAAACGGGTGGGAACGCTACGAAGTGTCCGCCTACGCCAAGCCGGGCCAGCGCTGCCGGCACAACCTGAATTATTGGGAGTTCGGGGACTACCTGGGCATCGGCCCCGGCGCGCACGGAAAGCTGTCATTCCATGACAGGATTGTGCGCCAGGCCAAATTGAAGAATCCGGCCTCGTGGATGAGCAAGTCCATCTTGCGCGACGGCAGCCACTTGGCGGAAGACAGGCAGGTGCATTGGAAAGAGCTGGGCTTTGAGTTCATGCTCAATGCCTTGCGCTTGAAAGAGGGCGTCCCGCGCAGCAGTTTTATCGAACGGACGGGCCAGTCTATTCTGGCTATTGCGCCGGCCCTGGAACGGGCGGTTGCCCGAGGGCTGCTCGAGCCCAGCCGCGAACAACTTCAGGCCACGCCGCTGGGCTGGGCATTCCTGAACGATCTGCAGGGCGAGTTCCTGGATTAAGACACCTCTGGCGGGCCGGAAATGGGGACATCCGCGATCAATACGGTGTATTTCGGACCAGCGTGCACTATAATTTGCACCATATTAGTGCGGCACGCGCCATCATGGTGAATGGCGTGTGCCCGGACGCCGGCGGCAGGCATGAACCATGGCGATAAAAGTTGGCATGGCGTTTGCTTAACGACAGATGTCTTTTATTTTCCGCTTTCAATGGTTCAGGAGCCTATATGTCCAACCCCGAAGACGTAGTCAAACTTATTACAGAACGCGAAGTCGCTTTTGTGGACTTCCGCTTTACGGATACGCTGGGTAAAGAGCATCATCTTACCGTTCCCGCTCATACGGTGGACGAGGAAAAACTGGAAACGGGCGTCGCATTCGACGGCTCCTCGATCGCAGGCTGGAAGGGCATTGAAGCCTCCGACATGGTGCTGATCCCCGATACGAAATCGGCCCGCCTGGACCCCTTCCGCGAAGAGTCCACCCTGAACCTGACCTGCGACGTGGTCGAGCCGTCGGACCTGAAAGGCTATGATCGCGATCCGCGCTCGCTGGCCAAGCGCGCCGAGGCATACTTGAAGTCCAGCGGACTGGGCGATACCGCCTACTTTGGCCCTGAGCCCGAATTCTTTGTCTTCGACGGCATTACCTGGAACGACGACATGTCGGGCTGCTTCGTCAAGATCAAGTCGGAAGAGGCCTCCTGGTCGCGCGGACTGGAACTGGATGGCGGCAATATGGGCCATCGTCCTGGCATCAAGGGCGGCTACGTACCCGTTTCGCCCGTGGATTCCTTCCATGACATGCGCTCGGAAATGTGCCTGCTGCTGGAGCAGCAGGGCGTGCCGGTCGAAGTCCATCACCACGAGGTCGCGGGACCCGGCCAGCTGGAAATCGGCACCAAGTTCAGCACCCTGGTCGAACGCGCCGACTGGAACCAGATCCTGAAGTACACCGTGCGCAACGTAGCGCATGTGTATGGCAAGACAGCCACTTTCATGCCCAAGCCCATCGTCGGCGACAACGGTTCGGGCATGCACGTGCACCAGTCGATCTGGAAAGACGGCCAGAACCTGTTTGCCGGCAACGGCTACGCAGGCCTGTCGGAATTCGCCTTGTTCTACATCGGCGGAATCATCAAGCACGCCAAGGCGCTCAACGCCATTACCAATCCCGGCACCAACTCGTACAAGCGCCTGGTTCCGCACTACGAGGCGCCGGTCAAGCTGGCGTATTCCGCCCGCAACCGCTCCGCGTCCATCCGCATTCCCTACGTCGGCAACCCCAAGGCACGCCGTGTCGAGGCGCGTTTCCCCGATCCGCTGGCCAACCCTTACCTGGCTTTCTCGGCACTGATGATGGCCGGCCTGGACGGCGTGCAGAACAAGATTCATCCCGGCGACCCCGCCGACAAGAATCTGTACGATCTGCCGCCCGAGGAAGACGCAAAAATCCCGACCGTGTGCGCATCGCTGGAAGAAGCCATTGCCGCGCTCGATCAGGACCGTGAGTTCCTGACCCGCGGCGGTGTATTCAGCAACGATATGCTGGACGCCTATATCGAGCTCAAGATGGCCGAAGTCACGCGCCTGCGCATGACCTCGCATCCCGTCGAGTTCGATATGTATTACAGCCTGTAGGCATCGCCGGGCGGGCATCGGCCCGCCCTGGTCGGCATCCGGACGAATCATGGACGTAGCCAGTTACGATTTATTGTCGACCGCGGTGTTGTTATTGAACGGCGACGGCCGCATCGAGCATGCCAACACGGCGGCCGAAGAGTTGTTCAGCGCTTCGCGCCGGCAACTGGTCGGCCAGCCCGTGCATCGTTTGTTCGGTGCGGACCAGGCATTGGCCGAGCGCCTGCCCGATGCGATTGACGGCAAGTTCGGGATTTTGCGCCAGGACCTGGTCATTGACCGTTGGGGCGATCAAGTGGCCGTCAGCCTGGCTGTGGTGCCGCTGGACAAGCAGCCGTGGGCCGCCTTGCTGGAGGTCAGGATGATCGAGCATCACATTTTGCTTGATCGCCATCAGCAGCTCAGCAAGGAATTGACGGCGCAGCGGGAATCGCTGCGCAATCTGGCGCATGAGGTCAAGAATCCCCTGGGCGGCATACGCGGCGCGGCGCAACTGCTGGAGGTCGAACTGGGCAACGATGCGCTATATGAATATACGCAGGTCATCATTGCCGAGGCAGACCGGCTTGCGGGCCTGGTCGACCGCCTGATCGCGCCCCAGGGCGAAACGCTGCAGAAAACCGCGTTCAATATTCATGAGATTTGCGAACGGGTCCACACCCTGGTCAGGGCGGAATTTCCGAAGATCGATTTCGTGCGCGACTACGATGCGTCGGCGCCCGACCTGCAAGGCGATTTTGCCCGGCTGCTGCAGGCCTTACTGAACATAACCCGCAATGCCGCGCAGGCCTTGAGCGAGACGCCGCCGGATGTCCCCGCGCGCATTACCTTGCGCACGCGCATAGGCCGGCAGTTGCTGCTGGCGGCCCATCAGGCCAAGTTGGCGATCGTGGTGTCCGTGACGGACAACGGGCCGGGCGTCCCCGCGGCCCTGCACGACAAGCTGTTTCATCCGCTGGTGACGGGGCGGGCCAGCGGGACCGGTTTAGGGCTGAGCCTGGCCCAGGAGTTCGTCCAGCAACACGGCGGCATCGTCGAGTTCGATACGCATGCCGGGCATACGGAATTCCGCATGATCCTGCCTTTGGAGCCAGTATGAAAGCGGTATGGATTGTAGATGACGACCAGAGCATACGCTGGGTGCTTGAAAAAGCCCTGGCGCGCGTATCGGTGCCTGCCCGGACATTTGCTTCGGCCGGCGAAGCCTATGCCGCCCTTGAAACGGCTACGCCGGCTGTCCTGGTGACGGACGTGCGCATGCCGGGCGAAGACGGCTTGAACCTGCTCCACCGCATCAAGCAGGCCCATCCCGGCCTGCCTGTCATTGTGATGACGGCATTCACCGATCTGAACAGCACGGTTGAGGCATTTCAAAAAGGGGCGTTCGATTACCTGCCCAAGCCTTTTGACGTGAATGCGGCGGTCGCCCTGATACAGCGCGCCGCGCAATCGGGCGCCCGGGAAGCCGAGGAAGGCGCGGCGTCCGAGGTCCAGCCGGCGCAGGCAGGCCGGGTCATGGCGCAGTCGTCGTCGCCCGCCATGCAGGAAGTCTTTCGCGCGATCGGACGTCTGGCGACGTCCAGCGTCACCGTGCTGATCACGGGTGAATCGGGCACGGGGAAGGAATTGATTGCCCGCGCTTTGCATGAACACAGTAACCGGGCCGATGGCCCGTTCGTGGCGCTGAATGCGGCGGCCATACCCAAGGACCTGCTGGAGGCCGAGCTCTTCGGGCATGAACGGGGCGCCTTCACCGGGGCGACGCAACAGCGTCGGGGACGATTCGAAGAAGCCCGCAACGGCACCCTGTTTTTCGATGAGATCGGGGATATGCCCTTCGAGCTGCAGACGCGGCTGCTGCGGGTGCTGGCCGAAGGCAGCTTTTACCGCGTGGGCGGATCGCAAGCCATACGCGCCGATGTGCGCATTGTGGCGGCCACCCACCAGCCCCTGGAGCAGCGGGTGGTGGAGGGGCGGTTTCGCGAAGACCTTTTCCATCGCCTGAATGTGATCCGGCTACGCTTGCCGCCCCTGCGCGAACGCAAAGAAGACATTCCCGCGCTGGTGCAACTGTTTATGCAGAACAGCGCCAACGACCTGGGCGTGCCGGCGCGGCAGGTGTCGCCGGAGGCCATGCATTTGTTGTCGTCCTTCGAGTATCCGGGCAATATCCGTCAGCTGGAAAATTTCTGTCAGTGGCTCACTGTGATGTCGTCGGGCCGGCTGATCGAGGCCAAGGACCTGCCGCCAGAGGTCCTGAATCACGGCGCGCCCGCCAGCGCGGCCTTGCCCGCCGTCAATGCGCTGTCCGGGCCGGCCAGCGAGGCGCAACAGGCTGTCTTGGGCGCACAGGCGCTGGCCCCGGCGCCGGACGGCGCATCGTCCGCTCAGGCCGACTGGATGCGCGAGCTGGCCCGGGAGGCGCAGCGCCGGCTGGCGCGCAACGAACCCGCCGTCATGGCCACGCTGTCTCGCGACTTCGAGCGCGTGCTGCTGGAAACAGCGCTTGACCATAGCCGCGGCCGTCGCATGGAAGCCGCGCAGCGGCTGGGCATAGGACGCAATACGCTGACGCGCAAGTGCGCAGAGCTGGGGCTGGACAACTAGGCCCTAGCCGGCCTCGCCGCGCAAATAGGCTTGCGCGCGTTGCGCCATCAGCGCTTCGCGCTTGATGAAGTCGGCCACGAAATCGCTGGCGGGCTGGTGATGCAGCCCGTAGGGGGTATCCCATTGAACGATCTTGCCCTGCTGCATGACACCGATGCGATCGGCAATGGCAAAGGCTTCGGCCTGGTTGTGCGTGACCAGAATGGCCGTGTGGCTGGTTTTCTTCAGAATATCGCGCACCTCGAAGGCCAGGCGTTCGCGGGTATCGACGTCCAGGTTGGAGAATGGCTCATCGAGCAGCAGCATGTCTGGTTCGGGAGCCAGGGCGCGGGCGAGCGCAACGCGTTGCTGCTGTCCGCCCGACAGCTCATGCGGATAGCGGCGCCCGGATGATTCGAGTCCGGTGAGCGCGAGCAGTTCGCCGACCCGCTCCCGGCGGCGCGCCTTGTCCCATTTGCGCAGGCCAAAGGCGATGTTCTTTTCAACGGTCAGGTGGGGGAACAGGGCATAGTCCTGGAACATCATGCCGACGCGGCGGCATTCGGGCTCTACCTGTCTGCCTACTTCCGACAGGCAGGTATCGCCCAGCCAGATCGCCCCCGCGCGCAGGGGCTCGAACCCGGAGATCGCGCGCAGCACAGTTGTTTTGCCACAGCCCGATGCGCCAAGCAGGCAGCCTATGCTGCCTTTATCCAGGGACAGGGATAGATCCTGCACCACAGGCACCAGGCCGTCGGCGGTGTCGTAGGCCAGCGAGATTTGATCCAGTTTGAGCAGTTCGGGCATATCGGCGGTCAGTGTGTTGATTTCAGTTGAGCCCGCGCCAGCAATATCACGGGAAGCAATCCCGCCAGCACGATCGCCAGTGCGGCCACGGCGCCTTCTTCGTAGGTGCCGCGGGCAGCTTCGGCGTAAAGCCAGGTGGCAAGCGTTTCGAAGTTGACCGGGCGCAGCAGCAGGGTGGCGGGAAGCTCTTTCATGGTGTCGACGAAGATCAGCAATGCCGCCGCACCCAGTGCCGGGCGCAGCAGGGGCAAGTGAACACGCCGCAAGGTGCCCGCCGAGGTCTCGCCCAGCAGGCGCGACGCCTGCTCAAGCGAGGGAGGGATCCGGGACAGTCCGGCTTCAATCCCGCCTATGGATATGGCCAGGAAACGGATCATATAGGCACAGACCAGGGCTGTGGTGGTTCCCATGAGCAGCAGTCCCGGCGCGGGATTGCCCAGCGCTTGCCACGCCCAGGCGGCCAGGCGGTCTGTCAGCATGATGGGCATCAACAGGCCGATGGCCAGAACGGTGCCCGGAATGGCATAACCGCTGGTGGAAATGCGGGCATACAGCCCGGACAGGGCGAAAGGGGCGCCATGCCGCACGGCGCGGGCCGCCCAGGCCACCACCAGCCCGCAGACCAGGGTGACAAGGGTCGCGATCAAGGCGATTCTGACGGTGTTGTAACCGCTAAGCATCAGTTGGTTCGATACGGAACCCACGGTGTGGAAGTGCTTGACGGTTTCGTTCAGCAGGTAAAGGCCGGGCGCCACAAAACCGATGACGATGGGCGTCCAGCCCAGCGAAAAGGCAATGACGGCCGCGCTGCCTTTCAGCTTTTTGGGCTGGATGGCGCGGGCACGCTGAGTGCTGGCATAGCGTTGCCGGCGGCGGCCATGGCGTTCGAGCAAGATCAGCACCGCGACGATGGCCAGCATGGCCAGGGCAATCTGGGCGGCGCCGGCCAGGTCGGACCGCGTCACCCAGGTGGTGTAGACCGACACCGTAAGCGTTTGCACGCCCAGAAACTCCGATGCGCCGATGTCGTTCAGGGTTTCCAGCAACGCCAGGCTGACCCCGACCGCGATCGCGGGCCGCGCCAGGGGCAGCGCCACGCGAAAAAAGGCGCTCTGGCCTGTAGCGCCCAGTATGCGGGCCGCCTCGAGCAGGCTGGCCGCCTGGGTGGCGAACATGACGCGGGTACTCAGATAGACATAGGGGTACAGGACAAAGCCCAGCAAGAAAATGGCGCCGGGCAAAGAGCGCAAGTCGGGCAGGCGGAACTGCCGCGGGCTGTCGTAGCCCAGCAATTCGCGTATGACGGTCTGGATCGGGCCTATCGGGTGCAACAGGTCCAGGTAGGCGAACGCCACAATGTAAGTGGGCACGGCCAGCGGCAGCAGCAGCGCCCAGGAAAGCGTCCGGCGGGATGGGAATTCAAAGGCCGTAATCAGCCATGCGCTGCCCACCCCCAGACAGGCTACGAGCACGCCCACACCGGCCAGCAGCAGCGCCGTATTGCGAAAAGCCGTGGGAAGGACGAATTCCAGCAGATGCGCCCAATGCTCGACCGACCCCTGCATGGCGAACCACAGCAGCGTCAGCACAGGCGCAACCACGCAAAGGGCAATCAGAAAAGCAGCGATTCGCCAGCCAAGGCCTGATTCAAAAGAAAAATAAGGGAGCGAAGGCAACAGCGCGTTCCTGCAAAAATCGGCAAAACGCGGGCCCGGGGACCCGCGTTTGGGGGGAGCGGTCAGATTCTTAGTTGTTGAATCCAACTTTGTCTACAAGTTCGCTGGCCTGTTTGCGGTGCTTGGCGATCTCGGTCAAGGGCAGGGGGTCGACCACCAGCGGGCCAAAGCTCGCGACGACCGGGTCCAGGGTAACGCCTTGCTTGATGGGGTATTCGTAATTGGCTTTGGCGTAGAGGCCTTGGGCTTTATCCGACACCAGGTATTCGAGCAGCTTGACGGCGCCGTCTTTGTTGGGCGCGTGCTTGGCCACAGAGGCGCCGGAAATGTTCACGTGCGTGCCCTGGCTTTTTTCGTTGGCGAAAGTCGGACGCACCACTTTAATGGCATCGCCCCATTTACGGGCGTCGGTGCCGGGTTCCGCATTCTTCATGTGGCCGACATAATAGGCGTTGGCAATGCCGATATCGCAAATGCCGCCCAGAATGTCGCGCGCGACATCACGGTCGCCGCCCGCCGCCTTGCGTCCAAGGTTGTCCTTGACCCCGCGCAGCCATTTTTCGGTGGCCTCGATGCCGTCGTGAGAGATCATGGCCGCAATCAGGGCCGTGTTGTAAGGGTGCTGGCCCGAGCGGATGCACACTTTGCCTTTCCATTTGGGATCGGCGAAGTCTTCGTACGTGATCTTATCGACGTTCAGGTCAGTCGCGACATAGGCGACGCGATCGCGCAGCGACAGGGTATACCACTGATTGTCGGCGCCGCGCAGGTTGGCGGGAATGGTGTCGTTCAGCACTGCCGATTCAACAGGCTGGGTAATGCCCGCTTCCACCAGGTCCAGCAGATTGCCGATATCGACCGTCATCAGGACGTCGGCCGGAGACTTATCGCCTTCCGCCTTGACGCGCTCGATCAGGCCGTCTTTGACGAACACCGTGTTGACCTTGACGCCGGTATCCTTGGTGAATTCGTCGAGCAAAGGCTGGATCAGCTTGGGTTCGCGCGTGGTGTACAGGCTGACATCGGCGGCGACGGCCGCGGTCGACAAGGCGGTCAAGGTCGTGATGCTTGCGAGCGCCAGCGATCGAAACAGGGGACGCAATATGTGGTTTGCGCGCATGAGCTTCTCCGGATAATGGGTGGGGGATGTACAGCGGTCACTGACAATTCAGGAAAAAACAGATAGTATTCTGTCTAAATGGAAACGATTCTCATGTAGATGGCAGAAAGATAGCAGACAATGAGAAACAATTCAATACGAAAGAGGGTGTTTTGGCACTCTTCAGGCAGAAATTTGATCCACTGATTTTTTGATTTATCTTAAACGGCCCCATCTTCCCCTGGGATAACATGCTTGAAACAGCAGGCGGTAGGCTAAAATCGGCTTTCCGGCTTTGTGCGCAGCAGCATCCCGATACCCGCATTCCTTACGCCGCAGGCAATTACTTTTTTATCAGACACATGGCAGCTTTCAATACAGAGCAGGTTCTTAGCGTTCACCACTGGAACGACTCCTTGTTTTCCTTCACCACCACGCGCGATCCCGCCTTGCGCTTTCACAATGGCCACTTTGTCATGCTGGGGCTCGAGGTCAACGGCAAGCCCTTGATGCGTGCGTACAGCATCGCCAGCGCCAACTATGAAGAGAACCTCGAGTTTCTGAGCATCAAGGTACAAGACGGTCCGTTGACGTCGCGCCTGCAGCATCTGAAGGAAGGCGATTCGGTGCTGGTCAGCAAGAAACCCGTCGGCACCCTGGTCGCCGATGACCTGAAGCCCGGAAAACACCTTTACCTGTTCGCCACCGGCACGGGGCTTGCGCCGTTCATGAGCATCATCAAAGACCCGGACGTCTATGAGCGTTTCGAAAAAATCGTGCTGCTGCACGGGGTCCGCTTCAAAAGCGAACTGGCCTATTCCGACTACATCCAGAACGAACTGCCCAACAACGAATACTTCGGCGATGTGGTGCGCGACAAACTGATTTACTACCCCACCGTGACGCGTGAACCCTTCATCCACCAAGGGCGCATCACGCATGTGGTGGAGTCCGGCCAGTTGTTTGCCGACATCGGGTTGCCCGAACTCAACCCTGACACCGATCGCGCCATGCTGTGCGGCAGCCCGCACATGCTGGCGGATATCAGCGCCATGCTCGATAAGCGCGGCTTTGTCGTATCGGCCGGTGTCGGCCAGCCCGGCGATTACGTCATCGAACGGGCTTTCGTCGAAAAATAAAGTCCCGGCCAGGGCGTATCGGCCTGCCCGGATGGGGCTTGTGTCCGGCGGGCAGGCATTGCAGGGCAGGGGCTTTTAATTCTAGCTATAGATGATTAAACTCTGATAGTTGTTTTAACGACTTAACCGAGATTAATTCATGACCAAGCAAATTATTCATACTGATGCAGCGCCCGCAGCCGTCGGCCCCTATTCGCAAGCCGTGGCAGCCGGGCCTGGCAAGACCGTTTATTTGTCGGGCCAGATCGGCCTTGAGCCGGGTACCGGCGAGCTGGTCTCTGAAAACTTCGAAGGGCAGGTCAGGCAGTCATTTGCCAATATGCAGGCGGTGATCGAGGCGGCGGGCGGCAAGCTCGAAAACATTGTCAAGCTCACCTTGTTCCTGACCGACCTGAGCAAGTTCGCCAGCGCCAATGCGATCATGGCCGACATCATTCCCCAGCCTTTCCCCGCCCGCTCCACCATCGGCGTGGCCAGCCTGCCCAAGGGCGCGCAGTTCGAGGTCGAGGCGATTATCGTCGTTTGACGGGACATCCTGTGGCTGCTTCCGCGGCATCCGGCCGGGCATCCCGCAGCGCCGCCAAAAAGCGGACAGCGGGCCAATCCGGCTCGCTCGTCGAACGCAAGCTGCGGCATCTGGGCCTGCACGAGCCGTCCGACTTCATCGTTCATCTGCCGCTGCGCTACGAAGACGAAACGCACATTTCGTCCATTGCGTCGCTGCGCCCGGGCGCCGCCGGGCAGGTCGAAGGGGAAGTCATACGCAGCGAAGTGCAGTTCCGGCCGCGCCGGCAACTGCATGCCATCCTTGAAGACGATAGCGGCCAACTTGTCTTGCGCTGGCTCAATTTTTATCCCAGCCAGCAGAAGCAGGTCGAGGCGGGCAAGCGGATACGGGTGCGCGGCGAAGTGCGCAGCGGCTTCGGCGGGTATGAAATGGTCCACCCCAAAGTCAGTGCGGCGGGTACGGCCTTGCCCGAGGCGCTGACCCCTGTGTACCCCACCACCGACGGGCTGTCGCAGCTTAGTTTGCGCAAGGCCATCGATAACGCCCTGGGCGCCGCCGATCTGTCCGACACCTTGCCGGACGCGCTTTGCAAACGATACGGCCTGATTCCCTTTGCCGATGCCATACGGGTATTGCACCACCCCCCGGCCAATGTCTCGTATGCCGACCTGATCGAGCGGGGCCATCCGGCCTGGGTGCGCATCAAGTTCGACGAACTCCTGGCCCAGCAGCTGTCGCTGGCGGCGGCGCGCGCGGCGCGGCGCAAGCAAAAGGCATGCGCGCTCGATGCCGTTCCAGGCGGACTGGTCCAGGCGCTGCGGCGCAGCCTGCCTTTTTCCCTGACGGCCGCGCAAGAGCGGGTGATTGCCGACATTTCAAGCGACCTTGGGCGTACGTTTCCCATGCACCGCCTGTTGCAGGGCGACGTGGGCAGCGGCAAAACCATTGTTGCCGCCTTCGCCGCGGCCCAGGCCGTGTCCAGCGGATGCCAGGTCGCCATCATGGCGCCGACTGAAATCCTGGCCGAACAGCATTTTCACAAGCTGGAGTCCTGGCTGAAACCGCTGGGCGTCCATACCGTCTGGCTGGCCGGCAGCCTGTCGGCCAAGCAGCGCAAGGCAGCGCTCGACGCCGCGGCCTCGGGCCAGGCGCAACTGGTTGTCGGCACCACCGCGCTGATCCAGGAAAAAGTGGCCTTTGCCAAGCTGGGCCTGGTCATCCTCGACGAGCAGCACCGCTTCGGCGTCGGACAGCGGCTTGAATTAAGCCGGAAAGGGGAAGGCCTGCAAGACGGCCAGGCTTTGATTCCCCATCAATTGAACATGAGCGCCACGCCCATCCCCCGGACGCTGGCCATGACTTTTTTTGCCGATCTGGACGTCTCGGCCATCGACGAGCTGCCGCCAGGGCGCAGCCCGGTGCTGACCAAGCTGATTGCCGATAGCCGCCGCGACGAGGTGCTGAGCAGCGTCATGGCGGAAGTCCGGCAGGGGCGACAGGCGTACTGGGTATGCCCGTTGGTCGAGGAAAGCGAGGCCTTGCAACTGCAGACGGCCGTCGATACCCATGCAAGGCTGGCATCGGCGCTGCCCGATATGCGCGTGGGGCTTGTGCACGGCAAGCTGGCCACAGCCGAAAAGCAGCAGATCATGCACGATTTCCGCGCCGGCCTGGTCGACCTGCTGGTCGCGACCACCGTCATCGAGGTGGGCGTCGATGTGCCCAATGCCTCGCTCATGATCATCGAACACGCCGAGCGCTTCGGCCTGGCGCAACTGCATCAGCTGCGCGGCAGGGTGGGGCGCGGAGACCGCCAGTCCATCTGCGTACTGATGTACCAGACGCCGCTGTCCGCCATTGCGCGCCAGCGCCTGCGGGCCCTGTATGAAACGGCCGATGGCTTTGAGATTGCGCAGCGCGATCTGGATTTGCGCGGGCCCGGCGAATTCCTCGGCGTCCGGCAGTCGGGGCAGGAACTGCTGCGCTTCGCCAGCCTGGAAACGGACATCCGCATTGCGGAACAGGCGCGGGAAGCCGTCAACGAACTGCGAGCGCATTATCCCCGCCACGCACACGCTCATCTGCGCAGATGGATGCGTGACAAGCAGGATTTTTTACGTACTTAGCGATGGACCTTCTTTTTTCTTGCGAGACACATCATGACGCTGACTGAATTGAAATACATTGTGGCGGTTGCGCGCGAGCGGCACTTCGGCCGCGCCGCGGAAGCCTGCTTCGTCAGCCAGCCCACCTTGTCTGTGGCCATACGCAAGCTGGAAGACGAACTGGGTGTTGTGCTGTTCGAGCGGGGGGGAACCGAGGTGGGCATTACCCCGATCGGGCTGCGTGTCGTGGCACAGGCCCAGCGCGTGCTCGAAGAAAGCGCCAACCTGCGCGAAATCGCGCGCCAGGGACACGACCCCCTGGCCGGCCCGCTGCGTGTCGGCATTATCTACACGATAGGGCCTTACCTGCTGCCCAAGCTGGTCCCGACGCAAATAGAGGCCACGCCGCAAATGCCATTGCTGCTTCAGGAAAACTACACGGCGCGCCTGCTGGAACTGCTGCGCCAGGGCGAAATCGATTGTGCCATCGTGGCCTTGCCGCTTCCCGATTCCGGCCTGATGGTGCAACCCCTGTACGACGAACCCTTTCTGGTGGCGATACCCAAGCATCACCCCTGGGCGGATCGAAAGGAGATCGACTCGGCCGAGCTGAAAGACGAAACCATGCTTTTGCTGGGCTCGGGCCATTGCTTTCGAGACCAGGTGCTTGAGGTCTGCCCGGAGCTGTCGCGCTTTTCGGCGGCCAGCGAAGGCATACAGCGCACCTTCGAAGGCTCTTCCCTGGAAACCATCCGGCACATGGTCGCGGCCGGCATCGGCGTGACGGTGCTGCCGGCCAGCTCCCTGTCCATGCCGGGGGTCCAGAACAAGCTGCTGTCCTTTATTCCCTTCAAGAAGCCGGTGCCCGACCGCCGCGTGGTGTTGGTCTGGCGTAAAAGCTTCCCCCGGCCAACCGCCATCGAAGCCTTGATCGATGCCGTGCATGCCTGTGAACTGGAAGGCGTCAATTACCTGGATCACGCTCCGGCGGGCGAGCTGATGCCGGGCTGACCGAACCGCCTGCGCAGCGCTTGGAAGGCAGCATATTTCATGGCGGCATGGTATTCTGGTATCACCCGAATCAACTGTATTTCCCGGAGGTATACATGAGCAAAGATCGCAAGCTGGACGGCAGCAAAACGGAAAAAATGAGCGATAAGGGGCTACCTATCGATATCGGCATCTCCAGCAAAGACCGCGCCACGGTCGCGGACGAACTATCCAAGATGCTGGCTGATTCCTATACGCTCTACCTGATGACGCACAATTTCCACTGGAACGTCACCGGCCCGTTGTTCAACACGCTGCACAATATGTTCATGACCCAGTACACAGAAGAGTGGGAAGCGCTCGACAGCATCGCCGAGCGCATCAGGGCTCTGGGCCATTTCGCGCCGGGCACCTATGCCGAATACGCCAAGCTTTCCTCTATCGCCGAAACGACCTCGGTTCCGACGGCCGAAGAAATGATTCAACTGCTGGTCAAGGGCAACGAGTCGGTCGCCAAAACAGCGCGCGCGGCCCTCAAGAAGGCCGATGGCGTGGACGACCAGCCCACGGTCGATCTTCTCACCCAACGGCTGGATATCCACGAAAAGAACGCCTGGATGCTGCGCAGCCTGCTGCAGTAATCTGCCATTTCCAACACGCCGCTGCACACGTCGCCCCAGGGTTGAACACATGTTCACGCGCTGGGGCGTGTTTTTGTCCTGGGCAATAGCGAAAACCCTGAAGAGAACCCCGGGCACGGGCCAGCCTTTCGGTGTATGCTTTTCTGCGTACTTTCAGGAGGCTATATGAAATTCCGTTTTACTCCCCTCGGGGCCGCTCTTGGCCTGGCCGCCGGCCTGTTCATGTCGGGCGGCGCCCTGGCTGCCGACACCATCAAGATCGCCGTGGCAGGCCCCTTTACCGGCGCCTTGACCCAGTATGGCACCATGGTCAAAGAAGGCGTTGATACCGCCATCGAACAAATCAACGCCGCCGGCGGCGTGCTGGGCAAACAGCTCGAGGCCGTGTCCGTGGACGATGGCTGCGAGCCCAAGCAAGGCCCTGTCGTCGCCAACCGCGTCGTCAACGATAAAATTCATTATGTGGTCGGCCACGTGTGTTCCGGCGCCACCATTGCCGCCACCGACATCTATAACAACGAAGGCGTGGTCATGGTGACGCCTTCGGCCACGTCGCCCGCCGTCACGGACGGCAAGAACTACGACATGATCTTCCGCACCATCGGCCGCGACGATCAGCAAGGCCCGGCAGCGGCCAAGTTCATTATTGAAAAGATCAAGCCTTCGCAGGTCGCCATCCTGCATGACAAGCAGTCATACGGCCAGGGCATCGCCAGCTCGGTCAGAAGCGAGCTTGAAAAGGCAGGCATCAAGGTGGTCATGTTCGAGGGCATCAACGCGGGCGACAGCGATTATTCCGCCGTCATCACCAAGCTTAAAAGCGCAGGCGCCGACTTTATTTATTACGGCGGCTACCACCCTGAAATGGGCTTGCTGCTGCGCCAGGGCGCCGAGCAGGGCCTGACGGCCAAGCTCATGGGTCCGGAAGGCGTGGGCAACCCCGACATCAACGCCATCGCCGGCGCCGCGGTCGAAGGCCTGCTGGTGACCTTGCCGGCCGACTTCACCCAGGATCCCTCCAACGCAGCGATTGTCAAGGCGTTTACCGACAAGAAGCGCGATCCGGGCGGGGCGTTCCAGCTTACGGCGTATTCGGCGACCACCGCCATTGCCGAAGGCATCAAGGGCGCGGGCGAAGACGACCCGGTCAAGGTGGCCGAATGGCTGCATGCCAATAAAGTGGCCACACCCATTGGCGAAGTATCCTGGAACGAGCAGGGCGACCTGAACGAGTTCAAGTTCGACATCTTCAACTGGCACAAAGACGGCTCCAAGTCCGTGTACCAGTAAGCCGGCTTCATCAAGAAGCAAAAGCGCGCCGGTTTTCACCGGCGCGCTTTGCTTTCTGCAATACGCGCCTGCAGGCGCCGCCGTGCTCAGGCGTCGATCCGCTTGCCCGTTTCCGGGTCGAACCAGTGCAGGGGATGGACGCCGTCGCTGCCCACCTGCACCGCCTCGCCGATCTGCAGCGGGTAGTCCCGGGTCAATCCCACCGGGCAGCGCAGGATGATGGGCGTATCGCCGCGGCGTCCGTGAATCAGTTGTTCCGACCCCAGGATCTCGACCATCTCGACGTCCATCTGTATGCCGCTGGCATGCAGCGTCATGTGCTCGGGCCGCATGCCCATGATGGCTTTGCGATGTGCCAGCGTGGCGGGAACCTGTGCCGGATCGATCTGCAGCAGGGCGCCGTCTTCGTCGTGCACCTGGCGCTGCTCATCGAGCTGCACGGGTATCAGATTCATGGGCGGCGAGCCGATGAAGCTGGCCACGAAGATGGACGCGGGCTTTTCGAATACGTCGGCAGGCGTGCCGATCTGCTCGGGAATGCCTTTGTTCATGACCACCATGCGCTGGGCCAGCGTCATGGCCTCGACCTGGTCGTGCGTCACATACAGGCTGGTTGTCTTCAGGCGATGGTGCAGCTTCTGTATTTCCAGGCGCATCTGCACCCGCAGCTTGGCATCCAGGTTGGACAGGGGTTCGTCAAACAGGAAGACCTTGGGGTCCCGGACGATGGCGCGGCCCATGGCCACGCGCTGGCGCTGGCCGCCCGACAATTGCCGCGGGCGCCGGGCCAGCAAATGCGTCAGTTCGAGGATGTGGGCGGCCCCTTCGACGCGGGCCTGGATGTCGGCTTTGCTCAGCTTGCGTATCTTCAGCCCGTACGCCATGTTCTCGAACACCGTCATGTGCGGATACAGCGCATAGTTCTGGAAGACCATGGCAATGTCGCGCTCGGCGGGCTCCAGCTTGTTGACCACCTTGCCGTCAATGCTGATGTCGCCGCCTGTGATGCTTTCCAGGCCGGCCACCATGCGCATCAGGGTCGATTTGCCGCAGCCCGAAGGGCCCACGATGACGATGAACTCGCCATCGGCGACCTCCATGTTTATGCCATGGATGACGGCGATGTCGCCTGGGTAGGTCTTGCTGACGTTGCGAAAACTCAGAGTAGCCATATGTGCTTCCAAAAACGGTATTGATGGCGGCTTGCCTGGGCGGTGTGTTTATTTTTCGGCATCCACCAGACCCTTCACAAACCATTTCTGCATGAGAATGACCACGGCCACCGGCGGTATCATGGCCAGCAGGGCGGTGGCCATGACCAGATTCCATTCCGTCACGCTGTCGCCGCCGGCGATCATGCGCTTGATGCCGATGACCACGGGGTACATGTTTTCTTGCGTGGTGACGATGAGCGGCCACAAATACTGGTTCCAGCCGTAGATGAACTGGATGACGAAAAGGGCGGCAATGCTGGTGCGCGACAGGGGCAGCAGCACGTCCCAGAAAAAGCGCATGGGGCCGGCGCCGTCGATCCGGGCCGCTTCAATCAGCTCATCGGGCACGGTCAGGAAAAACTGGCGGAACAGAAAGGTGGCCGTGGCCGAGGCAATCAGCGGCAGGGTCAGGCCCGCATAGCTGTTCAGCATGCCCAGGTCGGCAACGACTTTATAAGTGGGTGCGATGCGCACCTCGACCGGCAGCATCAGGGTGACGAAAATCATCCAGAAGAAAAACATGCGGAAGCGAAAGCGGAAATACACGACCGCAAAGGCCGACAGCATGGAAATGACGATTTTCCCGATGGTGATGGCCAGCGCCATGACGGTGCTGACCCACATCATGCGCGCCACGGGCGGCGTGTTGGCCGCGTCGCCGGTCAGGACAGTACGAAAATTCTCAAGAAAATGGCTGCCGGGCAGCAGGGACATCGGCGCCTGCGCGACTTCCTGCGCGGTCTGGGTCGATGCGACCAGCGTGACATAGAGCGGAAAGGCAATGATCGCCACCCCGAGAATCAGGATCAGATGGGTGACGATATCCAGAATGGGGCGGCGTTCAATCATGGTGGCCTTGGCGATGAAGCAGGGGCTGGCGCGGCATCAGTAATTGACCTTGCGGTCGATGTAGCGGAACTGTACGACGGTGAGCAGCACCACAATCAGCATCAGGATGACTGACTGGGCGGCGGACGAACCTATATCCAGCCCCTTGAAGCCTGTGTTGTATACCTTGTAGACCAGGATGGACGTGCTCGATCCGGGCCCGCCCTGGGTCATGATGTCGATGATGGCGAAGGTATCGAAGAAGGCGTAGATAACGTTGATGACCAGCAGGAAAAAAGTGGTGGGCGACAGCAAGGGAAAGACAATGGTCCAGAAGCGGCGCGAAGGACTGGCCCCGTCAATGGCCGCTGCTTCGATCAGCGAGCGTGGAATCGATTGCAGGCCCGCCAGGAAAAAAAGGAAATTGTAGGAAATCTGCTTCCAGACGGACGCCAGGACCACCAGGATCATGGCATCGTCGCCGTCGAGCCGCGGGTTCCATGCAACGCCGACGTCGGCCAGGAACACCGCCAGAATCCCTACGGATGGCGAAAACAGAAAAAGCCACAGCACGCCGGCCACAGCCGTCGCGACGGCGTAGGGCCAGATCAGCAGCGTCTTGTATACGCCCGCCGCCTTGTTGACGACGCGGTTGGCCATGACCGCCAGCAGAAGCGAAATGGACAAGCCCAGTACGGCAACCAGCACGGAAAACGCCGCCGTGACCTTGAAGGAGCTGACGTAGTCGGCATTGGAGAAAAGCTCGGCGAAATTGGCTAGGCCTACAAACTGGGAAGACAGCCCGAAAGGATCTTCGAGCCGGAAAGACTGCCACATGGCCTGCCCGGCGGGCAGGAAGAAAAAAATAACGGTAATGGCCAGTTGCGGCGCAAGCAGCAGATACGGAAGCGCCTTGTGGCTGAAAGTTACGCGTTTTTCCATGCGGGAAGTGATTCGTGTTGAGCCGTTGTTCGGGGCAGGCATGCCGGCCGTCCCGCCGTCATGCCTGTCACAGGCGGAGCAGCCTGCCGGAATAGAAAAGGAAAAGCCGCGAGAGGCACCGAGGTTCCGGTTCCACTCACGGCGGCGATTTTAAGCCAAGTTCCTACTTGACGCTTTTCTCGAAACGGGCCAGCAGTTCATTGCCGCGCTTGACAATGTTTTCCAGCCCGGCTTCCGGCGTGACCTTGCCGGCGAAGATTTGCTCCATTTCACCGTCTTCGATCTCCCGGATTTGCGGCAGGTAGCCAAGGCGTATGCCGCGCGAGTTTTCGGTCGTCGTGGCATCGAGCTGCTTGACCGCCACATCGGAGCCGGGATTCTTGTCGTAGAAGCCCGATTCCTGGGTGAGCTGGAAGCCCGCCTTGGTGACCGGCACGTAGCCCGTGCCCTGGTGCCATTCCGCGGCCTTTTCGGGGCTGGAAATGTATTTGAAGAATGTGGTCACGCCCTTGTAGACTTCGGGGCTCTTCTTGGCGAATACCCATAGCGAGGCGCCGCCGATAATCGAGTTCTGGGGCGCGCCCTTGACGTCGGCGTGGTAGGGCAGGGAGGAGGTGCCGAACTCGAAGTTGCCGGTCTTGATGATGTTGGCGCGATTGCCGCTGGACCCGGTGAACATGCCGCATTTACCCGACGTGAACAGTGCGTTGGACGCATCGCCCCGGCCGCCATAGGTAAAGGTGCCTTCCTTGGACATGCCGGCCAGGAAGCTGATATGCCGCACGAACAGGGGCTGGTTGACCTCAAGGCGGGCATCCAGCCCGCCGAAGCCGTTGTCCTTCGATGCGTAAGGCGTGTTGTGCCAGGCGCCGAAAGTTTCCAGCTGGATCCACGACGGCCACGAGGTGGTGTAGCCGCACTCCAGGCCGGCCGCGCGCAGCTTCTTGCCGGCTTCGGCCACTTCTTCCCAGGTCTTGGGCGGATTGTCGGCGTCGAGGCCCGCTTTCTTGAATGCGTCCTTGTTGTAGTAGAAGACAGGCGTCGAGCTGTTGAACGGCATGGATACCAGCTTGCCGTCGGGAGCCGAATAATAACTGGCGACCGCGCCCAGGAAGTCGTCTGGATTGATGGGGTCGCCGACCTCTTCGGACATCTCTTGTATGGGTTTGATCGCGCCCTTGGCGTACATCATGGTGGCCGTGCCCACCTCGAATACCTGCAGGATATCGGGTGCGCTGCCGCCGCGGAAGGCGGCAATGCCCGCGTTCATGGATTCACCATAGGTACCCTTGTACACGGCATGCACGACATAGTCCGACTGGCTCTTGTTGAAGCTATCGACCAGTGCGCTGACGCGGTCGCCCAGGGCACCTTCCATGGAATGCCAGAAATTGATGTCGGTGGCGGCGTGGGCCGTGCCGATGCTGGCGATAAGGCCGGCAAGGGATAGAGCATAAAGCTTGACTCGCATGAGTGTTTCTCCTAGATATTCTGTGTTGCCAGACGCGTGTGGCCGTGGCACGCGAGGGAGTTTATTACGCGTTTATGACGTTGACGTGACTGTAACGAGAAGCCCGGGCGCGCGTCAACGTAAATGTACCCACGGACAAACCCTGAAAACCGTACAATATCGGCCTTATGACAAAAGAACTGACTATCGCTTTCATTGGCGGCGGCAATATGGCCACCGCCCTGGCATCCGGCCTGATCGGCAAGCGCTGCGGCGCCCATGACGTCCATGTGGTCGACGTCAACGCGCCGGTTCTGGCGCGCTGGTCCGAACAGGGCACGACGGTGGCCCAGTCGCCCGATGCCATGCTGGCAGAACGCCGCATGTGGATCTTCGCGGTCAAGCCGCAGTATCTTAAAGAGGCCGTGGCGCAATGCCGGCCTTTTCTGCAGGACGACACGCTCGTGGTCAGCGTGGCCGCCGGCATTTCGGCTAGCACGCTGGCCGGCTGGCTGGGCACGCCTGATCAGCCCTTTACCCGGATCGTGCGCTGCATGCCCAATACCCCCGCGCTGATCGGTTCGGGCGCCAGCGGCCTGCTGGCCTTGCCGGGCGTGTCCGGCGACGACAAAACCATCGTGCAGCAGTTGTTCCGTGCCGTGGGCGAAGTGGTGTGGGTCGATACCGATGCCCAGATCGATGCCGTCACCGCCTTGTCCGGCAGCGGCCCTGCCTATGTATTCCTGTTTATCGAGGCCCTGATACAAGGCGGTATCCAGCAGGGCCTGAACGAGGATCAGGCCCGCACCCTGGCGCTGGCCACCCTGGGCGGCGCTACCCAGTTGGCGGCCCTGTCGCACGAAAGCCTGGCCACGCTGCGCGAGCAGGTCACGTCCAAGGGCGGCACGACGGCGGCGGCCCTGGCGGTGCTGCAAAGCGCGGCATTCCCGGCCATTGTCCAGCAGGCCATGCAGGCGGCGAACGATCGCGCCGCGGAATTATCCGCCGAGTTTGCCGGGTAGGTCCGCCGGACCGCTGTAACAAATCGATGCAGTAAGGGCTTATCCGTAGTGACAGGCGGGTGGCGAGTCGTCAGAATACGCTAGCCGTTCAAGGCGGAAGCTAACAACATGGCTCGCCGTAACAAACCCCTGAATTCGTAACATGAATTCTTAAGCGGCGAGCTTAACCCGGAGAAGCACAGGCATGAAGTCCCTCAAGAAAGCATCACCCCTGGTCATTGCGCTGGGCGCACTGGCCATTGCCGGCAGCGCTTTGGCTGCCGATACGATCAAGATCGGTATTCCCCAGCCCATGACCGGGCCGGCAACCCAGTACGGCGACCAGATTCAGGCAGGTGCGCTGACTGCCATCGAAGCCATCAACGATGCGGGCGGCGTCAAAGGCCAAAAGCTCGAACCCCTGCTGATCGATGACGGATGCGAGCCAAAACAGGCCGTTCCCGCCGCCAACCGGGTCATTAACTCGGGCGCCAAGTTCGCTGTGGCGCATGCCTGCTCCGGCACAACCGTGCCTGCCGTGAACGTATACGAACAGGAAGGCATCGTCGCCATTACCCCGGGGGCCACTTCGCCGCTGGTGACCGACACCATCAAGCCGCATTTCTTCTTCCGCACCATCGGCCGTGATGACCAGCAGGGCCCGTTCGCGGCCGATTACATCATCAAGACCCTCAAGCCCAAGACGGTCGCCATTCTGCACGACAAGCAAACCTACGGTTCCGGCGTAGCCACCCAGGTGCGCGACAGCCTTTCCAAAGGCGGCACGGACGTTGCCCTGTTCGAAGGCATCAACGTGGGCGACAGCGACTATTCCGCAGTCATCACCAAGCTCAAGTCGCTCAACCCCGACCTGATCTATTTTGGCGGCTATCACGCCGAATTGGGACTGTTGCTGCGCCAGGCGCGTGAACAAGGCCTGTCGACACAGTTCATGGGTCCGGAAGGCGTCGCCAACCAAGACCTCGTTGCCATCGCCGGCCCCGCCGTCGAGGGCCTGCTGGTCACGCTGCCTGCCGACTTCACCAAGCTGCCCGGCAACGAAAAAGTGCTTGAAAACTTCAAGAAGTACAAACGCAGCCCCGACGGCGCTTTTACCCTGACCGCCTACGCCGCCGTGCAGATTCTTGTCGACAGCATCAACGCCGTTGGCCAGGATCCGCAAAAAGTGGCCGACTACATGCACAGCAATGCATTCAACACCGCCATCGGCAAAGTCGAATACGATGCCAAGGGCGATCTGAAAGAGTTTGAATTTGCCGTATTCAAATGGGACAAAGACGGTAACCTTGAGCAGCTGTAACGCTTGAAGCAAGGCCGTCCGCTCCAGCCCGGCCGGGCTGGAGCGTTCTTTTCTTCCCCCGGTTAGCCTGCATCGCACCGCCAGGCTAACGTACCGGAAAATCCGTTTTATGTCTGAGCTTATCCCCCAACTTACGCAACAGCTGTTCAACGGCTTGTCGCTTGGCGCCATCTATGCGCTTATTGCCATTGGCTACACCATGGTCTATGGCATCATCGGCATGATCAACTTCGCGCACGGCGAAATCTACATGATCGGGGCATATGTAGGCCTGGTGACGCTGTCGGCGATTGGCGTCGGCAGCGGCTTGCCGCTACCTGTGATCATCCTGGTCATGCTCATTATCGCGGTGCTGGTCACCGGCGTGTACGGCTACGCCATTGAAAAAGTCGCCTATGCGCCGCTGCGCGGCGGCCCCCGCCTGGTGCCCCTGATCTCGGCGATCGGCATGTCCATTTTCCTGCAGAACTGGGTGGCCATCGGCCAGGGCGCGCGCGATATGGCGGTGCCGGCGCTGGTGACGGGTTCATTCCAGTTCCAGATGGGCTCCGACTTCGTCATTACCGCCCCGTATTCCCGCATCATGATCATTGTGGTCACCGTGCTGATGATGATCGCGCTTTCGCTGTTCATCAAGTACTCGCGTGTCGGCCGCGCTTCGCGCGCATGTTCGCAGGATTTGCGCATGGCGAACCTGCTGGGCATCGATACCAACCGGATCATTTCCTTCACCTTCATCATCGGCGCCATGCTGGCGGCGGTGGGTGGCGTGCTGATTGCCCTGGCTATCGGCAAGCTGAATCCTTTCATTGGCTTTCTTGCCGGAATCAAGGCGTTTACCGCGGCGGTCCTGGGGGGGATAGGCAGCATTCCCGGCGCCATGCTGGGCGGCGTGCTGCTGGGGCTGGCGGAAACCTTTGCCGCCGCCTATATCTCGTCCCAATACAAGGATATTGTCGCCTTCAGCCTGCTGGTCTTCATCTTGCTGTTCCGACCGACAGGCCTGCTGGGTAAACCTGAAGTGGAAAAAGTGTAATGGGTAACAACATCAAGAACGCGCTGATCGCGGCCTTCATGGCCGGGGTCATTATTGCGCCTATCTTCGGGTTGCAGATTGTCCGCAGCGGCATGCAAACGCATCTGGAACCCGATTGGACAATGATTCTTTCGGGCATGGCCATCGTCTTTGTCTTTCAGGTGATCCGGCCCGCCTTCCGCAAGGTGTTCAAGACATCCGGAAAGAAACGCGCCTTGCCGGTGCTCAGCGAGCCCGCGCGGCGCGGCCTGATCTTCCTGCTGGTCGCCATCGCCCTGGTATGGCCGTTTACCACGGGCCGCGCCCAGGTCGACATCGCCACGCTGGTGCTTATCTACATTATGCTGGGCCTGGGCCTGAACATTGTGGTGGGTTTTGCCGGGCTGCTGGACCTGGGGTTCGTGGGCTTTTATGCCGTCGGCGCCTATACGTATGCCTTGCTCTACCACTGGGCCGGCTGGGGCTTTTGGGAGGCCTTGCCTTTTGCCGGCGGCATCGCTGCCTTATTCGGCTTCCTCCTCGGTTTTCCCGTATTGCGGCTGCGCGGCGATTACCTGGCCATCGTCACCCTGGGTTTCGGCGAGATCATACGCCTGCTGCTGATCAATCTGTACAGCCTGACCGGCGGTCCCGACGGCATATCGGGCATCCCCAAGCCGACCGTCTTCGGCTTTCCCATGGCGCGCCGCGCGCCCGAAGGCGTCACCACCTTCCACGATCTGGTGGGGTGGAACTTCAGCACGCAAGACGTCATTGTTTATCTTTACCTGATGGCGCTGTGCCTGGCCCTGATCACGCTGTTTGTGTCCAACCGGGTCATTCGCATGCCCATTGGCCGCGCCTGGGAGGCGCTGCGCGAAGATGAAATCGCCTGCCGCTCGCTGGGCCTGAACCCTACGCGCATCAAGCTGTCGGCCTTTACCATGGGGGCCATGTTCGCCGGTTTCGGCGGGGCGTTCTTTGCCGCCCGCCAAGGCCTGGTCAATCCCGAATCCTTCACCTTCATCGAGTCGGCCCTGATCCTGGCGATCGTGGTGCTGGGCGGAATGGGCTCGCAAGTGGGCGTGATCCTGGCCGCCATTGTGCTGACTGTCGTGCCCGAGATTGCCCGTGAGTTTGCCGAGTACCGTATGTTGATCTTTGGTTTGGTGATGGTGTTGATGATGATGTGGCGGCCCCAAGGTCTGCTGCCCGTCAAGCGTCCGCAGGTGGAGTTGAAAGTATGAGCGAAGTATTGCTTAAGGTATCTGGCCTGACGATGCGGTTTGGCGGTCTGCTGGCGGTGGACCAGGTCGAGTTCGATGTAAAAAGTGACGAAGTCTTTGCCATTATCGGCCCCAACGGCGCCGGCAAGACCACGGTGTTCAACTGCGTGGGGGGCTTCTACAAACCCACCATGGGCTCCATCATCATGGACGGCAAGCCCATCAATGGGCTGCCCAGCCACAAAGTGGCGCAACACGGCCTGGTGCGCACTTTTCAGAACGTGCGCCTGTTCAAGAACCTGACCGTGCTCGAGAACCTGCTGGTGGCGCAGCACACGCACATCGAAACCGGTCTGCTGCAGGGCTTGCTGAAAACACCGTCGTATCGCAGGTCGGAGCAGGACGCGCAAAAGCGCGCGGCCGAGTGGCTTGATTTCATGGGCATCCGGCAGTTCGCCAATCGCGAAGCGGGCAATCTGGCTTATGGGCATCAGCGGCGCCTGGAAATTGCGCGCTGCATGATCACCCAGCCGCGCCTGCTGATGCTTGACGAGCCCGCCGCGGGCCTGAATCCGCAGGAAAAACGGGATCTGCAACAGCTTATCGATCAACTGCGCAAAGAGTTCGGCGTCGCGGTGCTATTGATCGAACACGATATGAGCCTGGTCATGGGCGTGTCCGACCGCATCATGGTCATGGAGCACGGCAAACCGATCACGACAGGCCTGCCCACCGATGTTCGTGCCGACCCTCGTGTCATCAAAGCCTATCTGGGGGAAGAATAAGTGCTCAAGCTCCAAAACGTACATACTTACTATGGTGCTATTCAGGCGCTTAACGATGTGTCGGTTGAAGTCAACAAAGGCGAGATTGTTACATTGATCGGCGCGAATGGCGCGGGTAAAACCACCTTGCTCATGACGGTCTGCGGCTCCCCCAGGGCAAGCAGCGGCTCCGTTACCTTTCTGGGCGAAGACATTACCCAACAGCATACGCATACCATCATGCAGCGCGGCATCGCGATCTCTCCCGAGGGCCGCCGCGTCTTCCCGGATCTGACGGTGTCCGAAAACCTGAAGATGGGCGGCTTCTTCCTGAAGCGCGACGAGGTCGAGGCAGGCCTGGAGCATGTATATACATTGTTTCCACGCCTGAAAGAGCGCGCCAATCAGCGCGCCGGCACCATGTCGGGCGGCGAACAGCAGATGCTGGCCATAGGGCGCGCCCTGATGACCAAGCCCCAGTTGCTGCTGCTCGATGAGCCCACATTGGGGCTGGCCCCGCTGATCATCGCGCAGATATTCGACATCATCCGTACGATTCGGGAAGAGGGCGTCACCGTGTTCCTGGTAGAGCAGAACGCGAACAAGGCGCTGCAAGTGGCTGACCGCGGCTACGTGCTGGAAACAGGCAAGGTCGTGCTGGCCGACACCGGCGCCAACCTTTTGGTCAACGACGAAGTCCGGAAGGCGTATCTGGGGGCCTAGCCCATCACCCGGGCGCTTGGGCAATAGCGCTGCGCGCATATCCCCAATAGGGGCGGCTTTGAAATCAAGCCGCCCCTATTTTATGAGGCCGCATATTAAGGCGTTCCGCCCGTCAACTTGGCGCCGAAGACCTGGCTTATCTAGCTAGCTGCCAAGCTGTCTGGCGGGCTTCAGGCCCCGCCGGCGGTTTAGGCGTGCGCCGCGTGTTTCCGAAGGAGGGCCGGGGGCTTTCGTCGGGCGCTGTCTGAACGAGCGTAGCGAGTGAGTTCGCCCGACGCCCGGCCGGACGAGGAAAACGCGGAAACAAGCACGCCGTAGCCGGCGGGGCCTGAAGCCCACCAGACAGCGGTCTAGATACCACACAGGCCCATCTCAAGATAGAACTGTCTCAATAAAATTACGGCAGCTTTCTCGTAGACAGTTTAGTGGCCACCCGCGTAGCGGCAACAGCCCCTCAGCCTTCCATCAACCCCTGCGCCTTCAACGCCGCCTGCACCCCCGCATCCGCCTCCATGCGGGCATAGAAAGCCTGCAGATTCTTCATGCCCGACAGGTCTACGCCCTTGGCATTGGCCCAGCGCATCAAAACGTACAGATACGGGTCCGCCACAGACCGCGTGCCCGCGATCCATGCTTTCCCTTCCAACTGCTTGTCGGCAATGGCAAACAGCTGCTGCACCTTTGCGGCCGACTTGGCGATCAGCTCTTCCTGGGCTTCCGGCGTGCTGGCCAAGCCCTGTACGCCGAAGATATTGCCGAAAGTGCGGTGCAGATCGGCATTGAACAGGCCCAGCCAGCGGCGTACTTCGGCACGATCGCGTGGTGTGTCGGGCAACAGTTTGGCCTGGGGATTGAGTTCGGCGATGTACTCCAGAATGGCCGCGCTTTGCGTCAGCGTGAAATCGCCATCGACCAGCGTGGGCACCGCGCCCAGGGGGTTGAGCGCCAAGTAGGCGGGCTGCTTGATTTCTTCGCGGCTGAGCCGCTGCAGCTCATAGGGCTGGCCGGCCCATTCCAATGCAATATGGGAGGCAAGCGGGCAGGCGCCCGGCAGATAATACAGTTTCATGTGAGATTTCCTTTTTTGAACAAGAGGCCGGCAATATTCCAGGATACTGCGATCAGGATCCCGATGACGGCTTCAGATGCAGGGCAAGAAATGCTTCCATACGCTCATAGAACTCGAATTTGTTTTCATCATTATGGAAACCATGGCCTTCGTTATCCTTGACCATGTATTCCACCTCTACGCCCCGCGCCTTCAGGGCGGCGACCATCTGGTCGCTTTCGTCCTTGTTGACACGGGGATCGTGGGCGCCTTGGGCAATGAACAGCGGCGTTTTGATCCGATCGGCATTCAGGGCCGGGGAACTGGCGATCAGGCGCTCGCGGTCGTCCTCGGGGTGGCCCACCATGCTGTGCATTTTGGTCAGCATGGGCTTCCAGTAGGGCGGTATGGTGTTCATGAACGTCAGCAAGTTTGAGACCCCTACATAGTCCACCGCCGCCGCGTACAGGTCGGGGGTGTAAGTGATGCCCGCCAGGGTGGCATAGCCGCCGTAGCTGCCGCCATAGATGGCAATGCGCGCGGGGTCGGCAATGCCCTGGCTGATCAGCCACTGGACGCCATCGGTGATGTCGTCCTGCATGGCCAGCCCCCATTGGCCGAAGCTGGCCTCCCAGAATTGGCGGCCATAGCCGGTAGACCCGCGGAAGTTCATTTGCAGTACGCAGTAGCCGCGATTGGCCAGGAACTGTGCTTCAGGATTGAACCCCCAGCCGTCGCGCGCCCAGGGCCCGCCGTGGGGGTTGATGACGCAAGGTAAGCCTTTGGCGGGACGCCCCACCGGCAAGGTCAGGTAGCCGTGTATGGTCATCCCGTCGCGCGATGGGTAGCTGATGGGGCGCACAGCGGCCATGTCCCGCTCGGCCAGCACGGGGTTGATGTCCGCCAGTTTGTCCAGGGTGTTCAGGGTGTCGTCATAGATATAGCGGCTGCCCGGCGTGCGGTCGTTGTAGGCGGCGACGATATATTTGCTTTCGTCGCGCGTGCTGCTTTGCAATGAAATCTCGTAGCCTTCAAGCATGGCCGATACCCGTGCAAAACGTTGGGCGCTGATCTCGTCGAAAAAATGATACTGGGGCTTGTCGGTGTGATAGGCGGCCACGGTCAGCACTTGGCGCAGGCGCGAATAGCCGGCGCCGTCCAGGTCGTTGCTGATGGCGCCGAAGATGACCTGCTCTTGGTCGGGCTCGGCCGGGTCGATGATCACCAGGGTCAGGTAATTGCGGCCGCGATTGCTCAGCGCATACAGGCAGCGGTTGTCGGGGGTAAAGAACTGCGGGCTGACGACGGTGCGGAAGTCGGTCGTGATAATGGGCTTGAACTCGTCGGACTCGGTATCGCGGTACAGCAGGGTGGTGTGCAGGCCGTCGCTGGCGATGCCGGCGCGCACGCGGCCCAGGTGGTCGGTCTGCCATCCAACGATATTGCCCGGGTTTTCGGCGACCAGCGTCAGTTGGCCGTTACGGATGTTGGCGCGATAGACATCGAAGACCTCGGGATTGCGTCCGTTATGGCTGATCAGGATGTGATCGGGGTCGTCTTCCAGGTCGTCTTCGATGCTGGCCCTGACGCCCGGGAAGGGCGTCAGGTCGGTCACGGCGCCGCTGCCGATGTCCACGGCCAGCACATGAAAGTTTTCATCGCCCTTGAAATCTTTTTCATAAATGAGGGTGTCTGAGCCTTTCCAGAAAAACTGCGAGATATCGCGTTCGGTTTCGGCGGTCAGGCGGCGTACCGGGCCGACGGGCGTACTGCCGTCCAGCGCCTGTACGCAGATATTCATGCGGGCGGGCTGGCCGTCGATGCTGTGCGGTTCCATGAACCCCAGGTTGGCGCCATCGTCCGACAGGCGGAAAAAGCCGCGTTCGGGATTACGAAAAAAATCCTGGACAGCATATTTTTTTGGCGTCATGGCTTGGACTCTCCTGCGCAGCGCGGTTCGCTGGCCTACAGTGATTTGTGTAATGAAGGTTTCCCATTACTATATCGGATTATCAGTTGGCGTCTGCCCGCCACGAACCGGCGCGCATCGCCGCCCATGCACCTGTAGGATATTCAATGGCCCATCAAGCTTTGCAAGTCGTCTTCCTGGATCGTGACACCATTTCCCCCGATACGGTCCTGCGACCTTTGTCTTTCGAGCACGAGTTGAAGGTGTACGGGCGCAGCAGCCGCGACCAGGTGGCCGAACGCATTGCCCAGGCCGATATCGTCATCACCAACAAAGTGCCCTTGCGCCACGAAGCCCTTGAGCAGGCCTCGCGCCTGAAAATGGTGGCCGTGGCCGCCACCGGAACCGACAATGTCGATCTGGAGGCCTGCGCAAAGCAAGGCGTGGTGGTATCGAATATACGCGGCTATGCCGTCAACACGGTGCCCGAGCACACGTTCGCGCTGATTTTCGCCTTGCGCCGCAGCATTGTCGCCTACCGCGAATCGGTCAAGGCAGGCCGTTGGTACGATGCGCAGCAGTTCTGTTATTTCGACTATCCCATCAAAGACCTGGCGGGTTCGACCCTGGGCATTATCGGGGAAGGCGCCCTGGGGCAGTCGGTGGCCGGCATAGGCCGGGCGCTGGGCATGCGCGTGCTGTTTGCCGCGCGCAAGGGCGGACAGAAGCAGGGCAGCCTGTACACGCCGTTCGAGCAGATGCTGGAACAAAGCGATGTCATTACCTTGCATTGCCCCTTGAATGAACAGACGCGCAATCTGATCGGCGCCCCGGAATTCGCGCTGATGAAGCGCAAGCCGCTGCTGATCAACACCGCGCGCGGCGGCCTGGTCGATGAAAACGCATTGGTGCAGGCCATGCGTTCAGGCCAGCTTGGCGGCGCCGGTTTCGATGTCACCACGCCTGAGCCTCCAGAGAACCAGCATCCGCTGGTTCAATTGCTGGATCTGCCCAACTTCATCCTGACGCCGCATGTGGGTTGGGCCAGCCAAGAGGCCATACAGGGTTTGGCCGACCAGCTGATCGACAACATCGAGGCCTTTCATCAAGGCGCGCCGCGCAACGTGGTCGGCGGTTAACAAATGCGCCGGGCGCTTGCCGCCCGGCACACCGGAAAGTCTTAGCTGTCACACTATTCACGACAAAGGTTGATCCCGCATGCGCGTTGTCATTGCTCCCGATTCCTTCAAAGAGTGCCTGAGCGCGGCCGATGTGGCCGCGGCGATTGCGTCCGGCGTCCGGCAGGCGCTCCCCCAGGCCGACATTGCCTGCGTACCCATGGCCGACGGCGGCGAAGGTTCGCTCGATGCCGTGCTGGACGCGACCCAGGGCGAACGGCGCCAGCTCAAGGTGCTGAACGCCAATGGCCTGCCCACCCAGGCCAGTTGGGCCTGGCTGGGCGACGGCAAGGCCTTCATCGAAATGGCCGCCGCCGCCGGGCTTGAACAGATTCCGCCCGCCGAACGCAAACCGCTGCAAGCCAGCAGCTATGGCGTAGGCCAGTTGATTCAGGCCGCCGTCCAGGCCGGCGCCCGGCATATTGTGCTGGGCCTGGGCGGCAGCGCAACCAACGATGCCGGCGCCGGCTTGCTGCAGGCGCTGGGCGCCAGGCTGCTTGACGAACAGGGCAATGAACTGCCCTCGGGCGGCGCGGCGCTGCAAAAACTGGCCCGCATCCAACTGCACGATCTGGATCCGCGCCTGAACGACGTCCAGTTCGAGATCGCTGTCGACGTCGATAATCCGCTTTGCGGGCCCAAGGGGGCCTCTGCGATTTTCGGCCCCCAGAAAGGGGCGTCGGCCGATGACGTCGCCGTGCTGGATGCCGCCCTGGCGCATTTTGCCGATGTCTGCGCGCGGCACTGCGGCAAGGACGAACGCGATATTCCCGGCATGGGCGCGGCGGGCGGCCTGGGCTTTGCCATCAAAACCTGCTTCAACGCCAGCTTCCGGCCCGGGGTCGAGCTCATGGCGGAGCTTTCCGGCCTGGCCGCCGCCATGCAGGGCGCCGATCTGGTGTTCACCGGCGAAGGGCGCATGGATGCGCAAACGCTGCTGGGCAAAACGCCGGCGGGGGTTGCACGCTACGCGCGCCGGGATGGCATCCCGGTGATTGCTATTGTGGGGTCGTTGGGCGAAGGCTACGAAGCCTTGTACCAGGCCGGCATTACGGCTGCCTTCAGCCTTGCGCCCGGGCCGATTTCCCTTGAACAGGCTTACCAGCAGGCAAGCGAGTACCTGCGCCAGCGCGCCGGGGACTGCACGCGGGCGTGGCTGGCCGGCCGAAACGCCGCGCCGGCGGCCGGCGTGTAAGCCACCGAGCCAGGCACAGCATGCATACAGCCCGTCATCTTCCCGATTTTTCACTCCAGGGCAAACTGGCCCTGGTGACCGGTTCGACCCAGGGCCTGGGCCTGGCGATCGCGCAAGCGTATGCGGCCAGCGGGGCGCGCGTCGTCATCAATGGACGCCGGCCCGAGCGCGTGGACGCCGCCGTGGCATCGCTGGCGCGTGACGGATACACCGCCCACGCCTTTGTGCACGACATTGGCCGGATCGGCGAGCAGGAAGCCGCATTCGATGCGCTATGCCGGGAAGCCGGCCCCCCCGACATTCTGGTCAACAACGTGGGCATCCGCATACGGAAGACGCTGGAAGAAGCCGCGCTTGCCGATATCCTCGATCTCATCAACATCGACCTGGTGGCTTCGGTCCACTTGTCCAAGCTGGCCGCCGCCGCCATGGCGCGCAAGGGGAAACCAGGCCGCATTATTACGCTCACCTCGATAGCCGGCGAGCTGGCCCGTCCCGGGGACGCCATTTACCCCATTGCCAAGCAGGGACTGGCGGGCATGGTGCGGGCGCTGGCGGTGGAATATGGCGGCCAGGGCATTACCAGCAACGGCATTGCGCCGGGCACCTTCGCCACCGAAACCAATGCCGGCCTGGCGGCCGACCCGGTCAAGGGGCCTATCGTGGTCGGCCGCAATCCGCTGGGGCGTTGGGCCCAGCCCCATGAAATCGCCGGCGCGGCGGTGTTTCTGGCCTCGCCCAGCGCTTCCTATGTGAACGGCCACATTCTGGTGGTGGACGGCGGGTTCTCGATCACGTTTTAGTATTGGTATTGAACGCGCTTTTCAGGTGCTCGACGAAAGCCCGTACCGCGCGCGGCACATAAGCGCTGTAGGGCCTGATGGCGTAAATGGCGTCGCCAAAGACGCCCACCGGTTTCCAGCCCGGCAGCAGGTGCACCAGCCGTCCGGCATCGACTTCTTCCTGCGCCGTGAAGTCCGGCAGCAGCGCAATCCCCTGGTCGGCCAGCACCAATTCGCGCAGCGCTTCACTGTTGTTGGCGCAGAAATTGCCTTTGACCGCAACGCTGTGCCGGTCGTTTTCCGCCTTCTTGGGCGCGAAGCTCCAGGCGGGCGACGCCGCCGAACGCAAGTAGTACAGGCAATTGTGCGCCGCCAGGTCTTGAGGCGTGTCGGGCCGGCCGTGCCGCTGCAGATAGCGGGGCGTGGCCACCAGCAGGGTGCTGGATGGCCGCAGCAGCCAGGCCACATAGGTTTCAGGCACGTCGTTGGTGTGGCGAATGGCCAGGTCGAAACCTTCCTGGGCCAGTGAACTCAAATGGTCCGATAGCTCGATCTCGATGCGCACATCGGGATGGCTTTGCAAGAAACCATTGATCAGCGGCATGATTTTTTGCCGGCCCAGCGCGACCGCCGTGGTCACGCGCACCACGCCGCGCGGCACGTCGGCCAGATCGCGTATGCCGTCAAAACCCTGTTCTATGGCCACAAAAGCCTGCCGGGTGTTGTCCACCAGGGCTTGGCCGGCCTCGGTCAGGCGCACGCTGCGGGTCGTGCGCCGCACCAGCGCCACGCCGGACACCTGTTCCAGTTCCGCAATGCGCAGGCTGACCGCGCCCTTGCTGACACCCAGGCGCCGGGCGGCCGCGGTAAAGCTGCCGGTCGTGCCTAGCATGCCCAGCCAGTAGATGTGCGACCACATGGGTTCGCTTTTTTGTTCCTTCACGTGCTTGCTCCCGGAGGCGATGGCGTTCAGATAGCTGTTATTGTCTATTAAATTAAACAATGTATCCAGCAATCTGGGCTTGTACGCCTCAGGCTTGATCCCTATACTTTTCCCATCCGCATTCCACGCTCAGGAGACCATCATGAAGGATCAGAACCCGTCGGCCGGCACGCTGGCAAAGCAAGCGCCCTATACCGACACCAGCGACGTCGTCAATTTCATCAATGGGCGGAAGGCGGCCAGCGGCAGCAGCCGCAAGCAAGATGTTTTCAATCCGTCGACGGGCGCCGTGGCGCGCCAGGTCGTGTTGTCCACCCTGGATGACCTGAACACCGCCGTGGCGGCCGCCAAAGCGGCGGCGCCCGCCTGGGCGGATACGCCGCCGGTCAAGCGGGCCCGCATCATGAACAAGTTTCTTGGCCTGATGAACGAGCATACCGATGCCCTGGCGGCCATGATCACGGCCGAGCATGGCAAGGTGTTTACCGATGCGCAAGGCGAAGTGGCGCGCGGCATCGACATTATCGAATTCGCCTGCGGCATTCCGCAACTGCTCAAGGGCGACTACACCGAGCAGGTGGCCAACGGCATCGACAACTGGACCATGCGCCAGCCCCTGGGCGTGGTGGCCGGTATTACGCCGTTCAATTTCCCCTGCATGGTGCCGTGCTGGATGTTCCCGATGGCCATTGCCGCCGGCAATACCTTCATTCTGAAACCCAGCGAGCGCGACCCCAGCGCATCGCTGCTGATGGCCGAGCTGTTCAAGCAGGCGGGCCTGCCCGACGGCGTCTTCAACGTGGTGCAGGGCGACAAGGCGGTGGTCGATGCCTTGCTGGAGCATCCCGATGTGGCGGCATTGAGCTTTGTAGGCTCCACGCCCATTGCGCAGTATGTGTACGAGCGCGGCGCCCATTTCGGCAAGCGTGTACAGGCGCTGGGCGGCGCCAAGAACCACATGATCATCATGCCCGACGCCGATATCGAGCGGACGGTGGATGCCCTGGTGGGCGCAGCTTACGGTTCCGCCGGCGAGCGCTGCATGGCCATTTCGGTGGCCGTTCTGGTGGGCGAAGTCGGCAAGAAGATTCTGCCGGCCTTGCAGGCGCGCGCCCAGGAACTGAAGATCAAGGACGGCATGCATCTGGATGCGGAAATGGGCCCGATCGTCACGAAAGAAGCCTTGAAGCGCATCGAAAACTATATTGCCATCGGGGTGGAAGAGGGCGCCGACCTGCTGGTCGATGGCCGGGGCCACAAGGTCGATGGCCACGCGGACGGCTTTTATATCGGCGGCACGCTGTTCGATAACGTGACCCCCGACATGCGTATCTACAAAGAAGAAATATTCGGGCCGGTGCTGGCCTGCGTTCATGTCCCCGACCTGGGGGCCGCGGTCGACCTGATCAACCGGCATGAGTTCGGCAATGGCGTGTCGTGCTTTACCAGCGACGGGCATACCGCCCGCGAATTCGCGCGGCGCATCCAGGTGGGCATGGTCGGCGTCAACGTGCCGATTCCGGTGCCTATGTCATGGCACGGTTTCGGCGGCTGGAAGCGCAGCCTGTTCGGCGATACGCATTCCTACGGCGAAGAGGGTGTGCGCTTCTACACCAAGCAGAAGTCCATCATGCAACGCTGGCCCGAGAACATCAGCAAGGGTAACGAGTTCATTATGCCGACGATGTAGCCTGATCGGCCGCAGACCACAGAACGGGGCTCTTCATGAGCCCCGTTTCTTTATACGCTAAAGTAGTACAGTTGGAATCAGTCCCACCTCAACCCCAGCAACGATAGCGAGAGCAGTTCATGAGCCGTCCCTTACGCCTGGCGATCAACGGTTATGGCCGCATTGGCCGATGCGTGTTGCGCGCCCTGTACGAGTCCCCCCTGAAAGACGTTTTTCAGGTCGTGGCCATCAATGAGCCGGCGGATCTGGCCAGCATGGCTTACCTGTCGCAGTTCGACTCCACGCACGGCGTGTTTCCAGGCACGGTCCAGCAAGGCCCCGGCAGCCTGGTGGTCAATGGCCGGTCCATCCATGTCAGCCACGCGACGGAGCCCGAAGCGGTGGACTGGCGCGCGGCGGGCGTAGACTTGCTGCTGGAATGCTCGGGCCACTACAGCTCGCGCGGGCAGCTGCAGCGTTTTATCGATGCCGGCTGTCCGCGCGTGCTGGTATCGCAACCGTCCAACAGCGCCCAGGATGTCGACTACACCGTGGTCTATGGCATCAACCACACAGGGCTGACCGGGCAGGAGACCATCGTATCCAATGCCTCTTGCACGACCAACGCCATTGTTCCGGTCTTGTCCGAACTGGACGCCGCTTTCGGTGTCGGCCATGCATTCCTGACGACCCTGCATTCGGTGATGAACGATCAGCCCATGATCGATGGCTATCACCATTCCGATCTGCGCCGCACGCGCTCGGCCATGCAGTCGATTGTGCCGGTGGCGACAGGCCTGGCCCAGGGGGTGGAGCGCTTGCTGCCCCAGCTTAAAGGCAAGGTTCAGGCCAAGGCCATACGCGTGCCCATATTGAACGTCTCGGCCATTGATTTGATGGTAAAGCTGGACAGCGACGTCTCGGTCCAGAAATTGAATGACATGCTGATTTCGGCCACCCGGCGCTATCCGGGCTTGCTGGCGTATTCGGATCATCCGCACGCATCGATTGATTTCAATCACAACCCGCATTCCGCCATCATCGACATCAGCCAGACGCGCACCAATGGCGATGGTTTCGCCAACCTGTTCATTTGGTTCGACAACGAATGGGGCTTTGCCAATCGCATGCTCGATGTGGCCCAGGTCTGGTCCACGCGCTTCCAGGCTTTGCAGGCGGACGCGGTATAAGCCCCTTCCGGCAGGCGGGCCTTGCCGTGCAACGGCCGCGTTCCAGGCGTATAGTTTAAGGTTGCATAGACTCAACCCGCCGCACAAGGAGCAAGCATGACGGCCAGCCGTATTGAATCCGATTCCATGGGTGAAATCGAAGTACCCGCCGAAAAATACTGGGGCGCACAGACGCAGCGCTCGATCCAGAATTTCCCGATAGGGGTGGCCCGCTTCAAGTGGCAGCCCCCCGTCATCACCGCGCTGGGTATTTTGAAGAAAGCGGCGGCCCAGGCCAATGCCGAGCTGGGCGAATTGCCGGCCGACATCGCCGACCTGATCGTACGGGCGGCCGATGAAGTCATTGCGGGCAAGCTGAACGGCGAGTTCCCCCTGGTGGTATTCCAGACAGGCTCGGGCACGCAGTCGAACATGAATGCCAACGAGGTGATTTCAAACCGGGCCATCGAGCTGGCCGGCGGCAATATGGGCGCCAAGAAACCGGTGCATCCCAACGACCATGTCAACCGGGGCCAGTCCTCCAACGATACGTTCCCGACCGCCATGCATATTGCCGTGGCGCAGGAACTGCAGCGCAAGCTGTTTCCCGCCGTGGGCAAGCTGCGCAGCACGCTGGCCGGCAAGGCCGAGGATTTCAGCGGCATTGTGAAAACCGGCCGCACCCACTTGCAGGATGCCACGCCCGTCACCTTGGGGCAAGAGATCGGCAGTTGGGTGGCGCAGATCGATTTTGCGCTGGATGCCGTGCAGTCCGACCTGCCAGGCATCTACGATCTGGCCATAGGCGGCACAGCCGTCGGAACCGGCCTGAATGCCCACCCCCGTTTTGGCGAGACCGCGGCCAAGCATATCGCCGGGATCACCGGCTTGCCGTTCCGCTCGGCCGATAACAAGTTCTTTGCACTGTCGGCGCACGATGCGCTGGTCAACCTGTCGGCGTCGCTGCGGACGCTGGCCGGCGCCTTGATGAAGATGGCCAACGATGTCCGCTGGCTGGCCAGCGGCCCGCGCTGCGGCATTGGCGAACTGTCCATCCCCGATAACGAGCCGGGTTCATCCATCATGCCGGGCAAGGTCAATCCCACCCAGTGCGAGGCCATGACCATGGTGTGCGTACAGGTGTTTGGCAACGATGCCGCCACGGCCTTTGCCGGGACCCAAGGCAACTTCCAGCTGAACGTATACAAGCCGGTGATGGTGCACAATGTGCTTGAAAGCATTGAATTGCTTGCCGACGCATGCCTGGCCTTCAACGACCATTGCGCCGTCGGCATCGAACCGAACCACGAGCGCATCGCTGAAAACCTTGAAAAGAACCTGATGCTGGTCACGGCGCTGAATCGTCATATCGGCTACGACAAAGCGGCCGCGATTGCCAAGAAGGCGCAAAAGGAAAAAACGACCTTGCGCGCGGCCGCGCTGGAATTGGGGTATGTCAGCGCAGAGCAGTATGATGCCTGGATCAAGCCCATCGACATGACGCATACCGGCTAGCCGGCGCGCCGCGGCCTTTTATCAGACAGGGGGTTATACCTTCCATGACTCAGCACGTGCACATCAAACGCGCCTACGAAGAGGCCAAGGCCGCCGACGGCTACCGCGTGCTGGTCGACCGCCTGTGGCCGCGCGGCGTGTCCAAAGAGGCGCTTCCGTACGATACATGGTGCAAAGACCTGGCGCCCAGTCCGCCTTTGCGCAAATGGTTTGGGCACAAGACCGAGAACTGGGCCCGGTTTCGCGACAGCTACGAGTCGGAACTGCGCACGCCGGAGCAGAAAGAACGCATGCGGGCCCTGATCAAGGCGGCGCAGGGCAAGAAAATCACCCTGGTGTATGGCGCCAAGGACCCCGACCATAATCACGCATTGATCTTGGCAGCCGAAATAAACAGACTATACTGAGCATGTGCCTTAAACGGTAGCTGCGCGCCGTCATCAGTATTTACAAAGACGCAACACCCGACTGCGGGAGGCCGACATGAGCAAAGTACGAACAGCGTGGTTCGCCTGCGTAGTGTTGCTGGGTATCCTGGGCTACTGGACCCAGGCGCCCGCCAAGGCAGATGCCGCGGCCTCTACCGTGACCGTGTTGCAGGTGGACGGCATTATCAGCCCGGCCACGTCCGACTTCATTACGCGCGGCCTTAGGCAGGCCGCTGAAAACGGCTCGAAACTGGTCATTCTCGAACTCGACACGCCCGGCGGCCTGGACACCTCGATGCGGTCCATTATCCGCCAGATCCTGGCTTCCCCGATTCCCGTCGCCAGCTTTGTGAGCCCCGGCGGCGCGCGCGCCGCCAGCGCGGGCACCTTCATTCTGTATGCCAGCCATATTGCCGCCATGACGCCGGCCAGCAATCTGGGCGCGGCGTCGCCGGTATCCATCGGCATGCCTGGCCCCGGCGCGGCAGACGACGGCAAGGACAAGAAGGGCGGGCTCGACACCATGAGCAGCAAAGTCACCAACGACGCGGCGGCGTACATCCGCAGCCTGGCGCAGTTGCGCGGCCGCAATGCGGACTTTGCCGAAAAAGCCGTGCTCGAGGCGCGCAGCATGTCGGCGCAGGAAGCGCTCAAGGCGGGTGTCGTGGATGTGATCGCCGCCGATCTGACCCAATTGCTGGCCCAGATCGACCGCAAGGCCATCACCCTTGATAGCGGCGCCGTCGCGACATTGAATACCGCGCACGCCACCATAGAGCGCATTGAACCCGATTGGCGCACCCGGGTGCTGGCCCTGGTGGCCAACCCGCAGATTGCGCTGATACTCATGATGATCGGCATATACGGTTTGTTTTTCGAACTCACCAGCCCGGGCATCGCGCTGCCGGGCGTCGCCGGGCTGATCTGCCTGCTGCTGGGCCTGTATGCCTTCCAGATGTTGCCGGTCAACTGGGCCGGCGTGGGCCTGATCGCCGCCGGCACGGCAATGATGATCGCCGAGGCCTTCCTGCCCAGTTTCGGCGTGCTGGGCATAGGCGGCATCATCGCGTTCGTACTGGGAGGCCTGTTCCTGACCGATACCGGCATACCGGGGTTCGACCTGTCCATGCCTTTTCTGATCGGCCTGGCCGTGGTCAGCGCCGGCCTGATCATGGTCATTGGCACGGTGGCGGCGCGCGTGCATAAGCGCGCGGTGGTAAGCGGCCGCGAGGACATGCAAGGCGCCCTGGGCGTCGTCACATCCGGAAAGGACGGCATGATCTATGCTGACGTACGCGGTGAAAGTTGGCGGGTGGTATGCAATGAGCCATTGTCGCCCGGCGACCACGTCAAGGTAGTTGCACTGGAAGGCCTGATTCTGCAGGTCGTCCGCATCGGCCAGGCCAGCATGGCCGGCCGGCCAGCCAAGGGGGAATCACATGTTCTATAGCGTCAATATCGGGCTTACCGCCGTCATCATTGTCTTGGTGCTGGTGCTTGTCAATGCCATCAAGGTCCTGCGCGAATATCAGCGCGGCGTCATTTTTACGCTGGGGCGCTTTTCCGGCGTCAAGGGCCCCGGCCTGATCTTCGTGATCCCGGTGGTGCAGCAGATGGTGCGGGTGGACTTGCGCGTGGTCACCATGGATGTACCCAGTCAGGACGTCATTTCGCGCGATAACGTTTCCGTCAAGGTCAATGCCGTGCTGTATTTCCGTGTCATCGCGCCCGACAAGGCCATTATCCAGGTCGAGCGTTATCTGGATGCCACCAGCCAGTTGGCGCAGACCACGCTGCGAGCGGTGCTGGGCAAGCACGAACTCGATGAAATGCTGTCGGAACGCGAAAAGCTGAACATAGACATCCAGCACATTCTGGATGCCCAGACGGATTCCTGGGGCATCAAGGTGACCAACGTCGAGATCAAGCATATCGATCTGAACGAAACCATGGTGCGCGCCATTGCGCGCCAGGCCGAAGCCGAACGCGAGCGGCGCGCCAAGGTCATTCACGCCGAAGGCGAGAAACAGGCGGCACAGTCGCTGATGGAGGCGGCCGAAATCCTGTCGACCCAGCCGTCGGCCATGCAATTGCGCTATCTGCAAACGCTGACGCAGGTGGCCGGCGACAAGAGCTCGACTCTGGTGTTTCCGGTGCCTGTGGACCTGTTGTCGGCCCTGCTGGGCAAGAAAACCGATTAGCCGAAAGGTTCGGTCAGCAATTGCCCAATGACCGCGCCCACGCGCAAATCGTCGAGCTGGCCGAAATGATGCAGCCGGATATGGCCGGTCTTGTCGATCAGCACCAGCGTGGGGGTCCCCTGCATGCCGTAGGCCTGCATGGTCAGGGGAATGGGGCCCTGCGCGGCGGGCTGGTCCACGGCCACCGGGAAACCCAGCCGGTATTCGGACAGGAAGGCTGCCAGCGCCACGGGCCCCATGGCCTCGTGGTGTTCGAACACGCTGTGCAGGCCGATGACCCGGACTTTATCGGGCGGGAAGGCGGCATGGATGGCCTTGGCCTGCGGTATGCCGTGCGAGACGCAGCCCGGGCACAGCATCTGGAAGGCGTGCAGCGCCACGACCGAGCCGCGCAGCGATTCCAGGGTGATGTCATCGCGCGCGTTCATCCACTGGCTGACCGACCAGGATGGCGCGCGTTCGTAGGCGACCGCATTCATAAGACCTCCCGCAAGCGTAAGGGGCGATGTATCGACAGGCCAATATAATCACGCCTAGTTTAGACTTTATATGCCAGTATTTGGGAGTATCGGGATGCAGATAGGAATGGTGGGCTTGGGCCGCATGGGCAGCAATATGGTGCAGCGCCTGTTGCGCAAGGGACATGAGTGCGTGGTGTACGACAGCCACCCTGACGCATTGGCCAAAGCCAAGGATCAGGGCGCAGCCGCTTTTGCGTCGCTGCCCGATTTCGTTCAGGCGCTGGCCAGGCCGCGGGCCATATGGCTGATGGTGCCCGCCGCCGTGGTGGACGGCGTGCTGGACACCTTGCTGCCTTTGCTGGACAAGGACGACATCGTGATCGACGGCGGCAACTCGTCCTACCACGACGACATCCGCCGCGCCGGGACGCTGGCGAAGGCGGGCCTGCATTATATGGATGTGGGCACCAGCGGCGGCGTGGCGGGCCTGGAGCGGGGCTATTGCCTGATGATAGGCGGCGAGGCCAGTACGTATCGGCATCTGGAACCGATTTTTGCCGCGCTGGCGCCTGGCGCCGACGCTGTGCCGCGCACGGTGGGCCGGCCTGCGCAAACCAGCGCGGAAAGCGGCTACCTGCACTGCGGGCCGCACGGGGCGGGGCATTTCGTGAAAATGATACATAACGGCATCGAGTACGGCATGATGGCGGCCTATGCGGAGGGGCTCAACATCCTGCATAAGGGCAATATCGGCCAGCAAGGCCGCGCCGCCGATGCCGAGACGACCCCGCTGCGCCATCCTGAACATTTTCAATACGATTTCGATCTGCCCGAGATCACCGAGTTGTGGCGCAGAGGCAGCGTCATCGGCTCTTGGCTGCTCGACCTGACCGCCCAGGCTTTGCAGGGCAACCCCGACCTGGACGACTATACCGGCCATGTGTCGGATTCGGGGGAAGGGCGCTGGGCGCTGGCGGCGGCGATTGACCAGGGGGTGCCGACTCCGGTCCTGAGCGCCGCTTTGTTTTCGCGCTTCGAGTCGCGGGGCAATGCCGACTACGCCAACCGTGTCTTGTCCGCCATGCGCAAACAATTCGGCGGCCATGTGGAAAAAACCAAAGGGGGCTCGACCGGATGAGCAAAAAACATTTCCTGACCCTGGCTGCGGGATTGCTGCCGTGGGTCCTGTGCATGCCGCCGGCCCATGCGCAAAGCGCGCAGGAGTACCCAAGCGAACAAGGTACGCTGACGGTCACCGAGCTGCTGACCGGGCTCGATCATCCCTGGTCGCTGGCTTTTCTGCCCAAGGGCACGGCGGCGCTGATCACCGAGAAGCCGGGCCGGTTGCGCCTGTGGGACGCGTCTTCGGGCCTGTCCGACCCCATACAGGGCGTGCCTGAGGTCTATGCGCGTTCGCAAGGCGGCCTGCTTGATGTTGCCCTGGCGCCCGATTTCGCGCAAAGCCGGCATGTGTATTTGTCATATGCCGAAATGGGCGGCGAGGGCCGTGCGGGAACGGCGGTGGGTTATGGAAGGCTGTCCGAGGACGGGCGGAAGCTGGAAGGCTTTACCGTTATTTTCCGCCAGACGCCAAAGCTGTCGACGGGTGCGCATTTCGGCTCCAGGCTGGTTTTCGACAAGCAAGGCTACCTGTTCATCGCCCTGGGCGAAAACAACCAGCGTCCTACCTCGCAAGACCTGGATAAACTGCAGGGCAAAGTCGTTCGCCTGCACCCGGACGGGCGCATACCCGACGACAATCCTTTTACCGGGCACAAGCAGGCCAGGCCGGAAATATGGTCCTACGGCCACCGGAACCAGCAGGGCGCGGCACTGAACCCCTGGTCCGGCCAGCTATGGACGAATGAGCATGGCCCGCGCGGCGGAGACGAAATCAATATTCCGCAGGCCGGCAAGAACTACGGTTGGCCGCTGGCCACCTACGGGATCAACTATTCCGGCCTGGCCATTCCCGAGGCCAAGGGGCAGCAGGTGGAAGACACCGAGCCGCCCATCTATTACTGGAAAGTCTCGCCGGCCATATCGGGCATGGCGTTTTACAGCGCCGACCTTTTCCCCGGCTGGCAGCACTCGCTGTTTATCGGCGCCTTGAAAGAACAGGCCTTGATACGGCTTACCCTGAAAGACGACAGGATCGTTCATGAAGAGCGCTTGCTGGAAGACCGTAACGAGCGCATTCGCGATGTGCGGACAGGCCCCGATGGCTATGTTTATGTACTGACCGACGAATCCAAAGGCAAGCTCTTGAAAGTCGGCCTGAAAAAATAAAGACGGGCGGGGCTTTGCCAGCCGTCAGCCTGCGCAGCGTGGGGGCTTTTCTTGCCGTCCACGCTGTTTTTGCTTTAGGCGTTTATTTGACCAGTGTCACGGGGATGTCGACCAGGCTGAGCACCTTGGTGGTCACCGACCCCAGCACCAGGCCGGTGACGCTGCCCAGGCCGCGCGTACCCATGATGATCAGGTCGCATTGGTTTTTCTTGGCATAGTCGGCGATGGTGATGGCCACGGGGCCTATGGCGACTTTTTCCTGATAGGCCACGCCCGCTTCGTCCAGCAGGGCCTTGGCCGGCAGCAGGGCGTTCCTGCCTTCATCCTGATAATACTCGTTGATGGCCTCGGCCGAAAAAAATCGCGTCACGTTGCCTGAAACGATGGGCGGATGCACGGTGATGATGTGCAGATTGGCGCCGCCCAGCTCATTGGCGGCCTTGATGGCGGCTTTGACGGCGCGCCCCGATGATTCGGAACCGTCGACCGGTATAAGTATGGTTCTCATGGATACCCCCTGTGGTTACTGAAAATGCATGCCGGCGGGCGCTACCCAAAGGAAAGCGGGTGGCGTTAGCAGGATAGCTGCTTTATATTAAAAGACACAGTAAACGGCATCATGATTTATATCAAGGACCTTGTCCGATCGGGCGGGTTCGATCGCTTATCCGGCCGCGCGGCATGGCGGCCAACACGACAGCGGAGGACTATGGCAGGCCGTATTGAAGATTACGCCTTACTGGGCAACTGCCGCACGGCAGCGCTCGTTTCCAAACAGGGGTCCATAGACTGGCTTTGCTTTCCCCGATTCGATGCGCCGGCATGCTTCGCTGCATTGCTGGGCACGCCTGAAAATGGCCGCTGGCAAATCGCTCCCACCACACCGGTCCGCCATGTCACCCGACGCTACCACGAAGGTACGCTCATTCTTGAAACCACCTTCACCACCGACGAAGGCACCGCCACGCTGATCGACTTCATGTCTTCGACCTTCAGGCATTCAAGCGTGGCCCGCATTGTCGTCGGCGTAAAAGGGCGGGTGACCTTCGATATGGATCTGGTGATCCGCTTTGACTACGGCCATACCGTGCCGTGGGTGGAAAGGCACGATCCGCTGACGCTGACGGCGGTGGCCGGCCCCGACATGCTGGTTCTGCGGACCCCCACCCCGATCAAGGCCCGGGCGGCCCATTCCACTGCAAGATTCAGCGTGTCGGAAGGCGAGCGCCGGGCGTTCACCCTGTCATACCAGCCCTCGCATGAGCCGGTGGCCGAAGGGTTCGATGCGGAAGCCTCCCTGGCCAAAACAGAGTACTTCTGGCATGAGTTCTCCAGCCGCTGTCCCGATGTCGGACCCTGGACCGCCCTGGTCAAACGTTCGCTGATCACCCTCAAGGCGCTGACCTATCTGCCCACGGGCGGCATTGTGGCGGCCGCGACCACTTCGTTGCCCGAGCACATAGGCGGCCAGCGCAATTGGGACTACCGCTACTGCTGGCTGCGGGACGCCACCATGACGTTGCTGGCTTTCATGAGCCTGGGCTACTTCGACGAGGCGCGCGCCTGGCGCGACTGGCTGGCCAGGTCAGCGGCCGGCAAACCCGACCAGATCCAGATCATGTACGGGCTGGGCGGCGAGCGCCGGCTACCGGAATACGAACTGCCCTGGCTGGACGGCTATGAAGATTCCAGGCCTGTACGCATCGGAAATGCGGCCGCCACGCAGTCCCAGCTGGATGTCTATGGCGAAGTGGCCGACGCCATGGAGCAGGCCATCAAAGGCAAGCTTCCCAGGCACCGGCGCATCGAAGCCATTGCCGAGGTGATCGTGCCGTTTCTGGAAAAAGCCTGGCGCGAACCCGACGAGGGCATCTGGGAGATCCGGGCCGAGCAACAGCACTTTACCCATTCGAAAGTGATGGCCTGGGTGGCGTTCGACCGCATCGCCATCGTGGCGCGGGACATGGAGAATGGCCGTGAATTCTCGGAAACCTGCCGGCGTATCGCCGATGAAATCCATGCCGAGGTCTGCCGCAAGGGCTACGATGCCGAGCTGGGCAGCTTCGTCCAGTATTACGGCTGCAAATGCCTGGATGCCAGCCTGCTGCAAATCGCCCTGACCGGTTTCCTTCCGCCCGATGATCCGCGTGTGCTGGGCACGGTCGCCGCCATCGAAAAACGCCTGATGCGCGATGGCTTGCTGCTGCGCTATGAAACGGAACAGGGTGTCGATGGCCTGCCGCCCGGCGAAGGCACCTTCCTGGTGTGCTCTTTCTGGCTGGCTGACGTGTACGTCTTGCTGGGGCGCGACGATGACGCACGTGCTCTGTTCGAGCGCCTGGCCGGGCTATGCAATGATGTCGGGCTGTTGGCAGAGCAGTACGACCCGCAAGCACAACGCATGCTGGGCAACTTTCCGCAGGCATTCAGCCATGTAGGCATTATCAACACCGCCTTGAACCTGCACAGGGTCAAGGCCCCGGCCCAAAAAAGGGCGCACACCTGACGGTCTGCGCCGCTTGTATGGAATAATCACGCCTTGCGTTGAACGCCTGGTCCGTTTGCGGGAGAATCGTCATTAAAAAGCTTGGCCCCCACCATCAATTCGATACCCTGGTCGCAAGGGTGACCGGACGCGTGCAAGGCGTGGGCTTTCGTGCGGCGACCGTGCGCCAGGCCCATCTGCTGGGCGTCAGGGGCTGGGTGCGCAACCTTGAAGACGGCTCCGTCGAGGCCCTGCTGCAAGGGCCGCACGATCTGGTCGACCGGATGCTGTCATGGCTGCATCACGGCCCTCAGGCTGCGCGGGTCGACGCCGTCGAACACCAAGAGGAGCATACCGAAAGGCGCTTCGACCGCTTTGAGCAGCTATGAACGATAAGATCACGCGTGCTGTTTGACCCAGGCCGCGAACTGGTCCATCCACCCCTGCAGGAAATCCTTGCTGCCGGCGCCTATGCTGCCATCGTCGTTGAACAGGCCGTCCTTGACATGGATGAAGGCTTCGGGCTGACCCATGGTGGGCATGTCCAGATAGACCAGGATATTGCGCAAGTGCTGCTGCGCCAGGGCTGAACCGATACTCCCGATGGACGCGCCGATCACACCTGCCGGTTTGCCCGCCCAGGCGCTCTGGCCATAGGGCCGGGAAGCATGGTCCAGTGCATTCTTGAGTACGCCCGGAATCGAGCGATTGTATTCGGGCGTGACAAATAGCACGCCTTGCGATGCCGCAATGTCGGCTTTCAGGCGTTTGACCGCATCGGCCTGATTGGCGTCATCATCCTGGTTGTACAAGGGCAGATCGCCGATTTCCAGCATGTTGAAGCTGAATTCGGAGGGAGCCAGTCGGGTCAATCCTTTTGCCAGCGCAAGGTTGAACGATTCCTTCCGAAGGCTGCCGACGACGACGGCGATTTTAAACTGGGCCATAACGATCTCCTGGTGAGGTTGGATAACAACAGGCAAGCGAACACCTGCCCCTCAAGTTTGAGCGATCGGATCGATAAGGACAAGGGGTTTCTTGCTCGAGGCGCCGGCCGCCTGGGCCGTATCAGAGCAGGGTGGCCGCGCTACAGCGCGGCGATGGTAGGCGCAGGCCGGGCCAGTTCCGGCCTGCGCATGCTTCACGCGTGTCAGCCTTCTTCTACAAAGGTTTCTTCGCGTTTCTTCTTGATGGAGGGCAGGGTCACCAGGATGACCAGCAAGAGGGCAACGATCAGCAGCGACAGCGACAGCGGACGCGTTACAAAGGTCATGTAGTCGCCCCGGGCCAGCAGCAGGGCGCGCCGGAAGTTTTCTTCCATCATGGGCCCCAGCACCAGGCCCAGCAGCAGCGGAGCGCCTTCGCACTTGAGCTTGGCCCATACATAGCCGACCAGGCCAAACCCTGCCGTCATCCAGATATCGAACACGTTGTAGTTCAGCGAATACACACCGATCGTGCAGAACACCAGAATAGCGGGGAAGAGGATGCGATAAGGCACTTTCAGCAGCTTGACCCACAAACCGACCAGCGGCAGGTTGAGCACGATCAGCATCAGGTTGCCGATCCACATCGAGGCGATCAGGCCCCAGAACAGTTCCGGGTGGCTGGTCATGACCTGCGGGCCCGGCTGGATGTTGTGGATGGTCATAGCGCCGATCATGAGCGCCGTCACGGCGTTACCCGGTATCCCCAGCGTCAGCAGCGGAATGAAGGATGTCTGCGCCGCGGCGTTGTTGGCGGATTCGGGACCTGCCAGTCCGGCGGGGTGGCCCTTGCCGAAACGCTCGGGGTTCTTGGATATTTTCTTTTCCAAGGTATACGAGGCAAACGACGACAAGACCGCGCCGCCGCCCGGCAGGATGCCCAGTGCCGAACCCAGCAAGGTGCCGCGCACGCAGGCGGGGGCCGCTTCCTTGAACTCTTGCATGTTGGGGTACAGCCGGCCGACTTTGTCGGTCAGGTCGACCCGCTGGTCCTTGAGCTCCAGGTTGGTCATGATCTCGGCAAAGCCGAACACACCCATGGCCACGACCGCGAAGTCGATGCCGTCCTGCAGTTCGGGGATGCCGAAGTCATAGCGGGCCACGCCCGAGTTGACGTCGGTGCCGATCATGCCCAGCAGCAGACCCAGCAAGATCATGCAAATGGCCTTGGGCAAGGACCCCGACGCCAGCACGACCGCGCCAATCAGGCCCAGGACCATGAGCGAGAAGTATTCGGCGGGACCGAACTTGAAGGCAAGCTCGGCAAGCGGCGGCGCAAAGCCGGCCAGCAGCACCGTGGCAAAACAACCGGCAAAGAACGAGCCGACCGCGGCAATGGCCAGTGCCGCCCCGGCACGCCCATTGCGTGCCATCTGGTGCCCGTCCAGCACGGTGACGACCGCCGAGGTTTCACCCGGCAGCGCCACCAGGATGGCCGTCGTGGACCCCCCGTACTGCGCCCCGTAATAAATCCCCGCCAGCATGATGAGCCCGGCGACCGGCGGCAGCACATAGGTAATGGGCAACAGCATGGCAATCGTGGGGACCGGCCCGATGCCCGGCAGCACGCCGATCAGCGTTCCCAATAGACAGCCCAGCAGGCAGTACGCAATATTTTCCACTGACAACGCAACGGAAAACCCCAACATCAGGTGATCGAATAATTCCATGTCAGTGCTTCCTTAGTTGCCGAGAAAGGTCGGCCACAGGGGGAATATGAGTCCCAGGCCTTTGATGAATGCCAGCCATACGAAAACGACCAGGAACAGGCCGTTGGCGGCGGCCACTTTCCAGTTGAAGACGTGACTGGCGTAGCTGCTCAGGAAAACGAGCAGGAAAACAGAGATGTAGACACCCAGATAGTTCAGCAGCAGGCCGCTCAGGGCGACGCTGCCCAGCAGGATGACGGCGATACCCCAGTCGAATTTCTCTAGCTTTACATGCTCTGCCTTGGGCAGCATGGCAGTGATCGCCACGACGCTGCCCAGCAAGGCCAGGCACACGCCCAGCCAGAACGGAAAATATCCCGGCCCCATGCGGGCGGCCGTGCCCATGGAGTAACTTGTTGCTCCCAAGGCAAATCCGGTTCCTATGGCGAAAAACATCACGCCGGACCAGAAGTCCTGTTTGTTTTTGATTCTCATGTTGACGAAGTCTCGTTGTTTATCGGTATACACGTTCAGCCCGGGCCGTTTTCAGGTCTTGCTGAACTCGTGGCGCACGCAGACCAGCCTTGTAAGCCAGCACGAGAAGCGCAGCGTGAAATAGTAGGCGAGGCAAGCCGCTGGATACGCGTTCTTTTATTACCGAATCATTACCATTCGGTAATGATTCGGCGGCTTGCGTCCTGGCTAGGGGGAAATGTGCATCAAGGCTTGTGGATCGGGAACGTGGCGCGTACGCGCAAGCCCGGTTGTGCATCGTCGAACGACAGCTTGCCGTCGTGCAGCGACACAATGGCGCGGACCGAGGCCAGCCCCAGCCCTGAGCCGGGCACTTCTGGCATGAGCCGGTAGAAGCGGGTCCCCAACTCGGCCCGCTGCGGCTGGGCGACGCCGGGGCCGCTGTCCGTGACGGTCAGCACGGCGCGGCCTTCTTTCTGGGCCGTGGCAAGCGTTACATGGGCGCCATCCTGGGTAAATTTCAGTGCATTATCGACCAGGTTGGCGATCGCGCCCGCCAACAAATCGGCATCGGCCAATATCCAGGTTCCGGCATGGCCCGGTGCGTTCGTGGCGGGCGCCTGCGCCAGTGTTGTATTGCGTTCCTGAGCCAGCGGCTCATAGAGTTCGATGACATCTTTGACAATGGCCTCGAGTTGCACGGCACGGAAGGTCTGCCTGCGTACGCCCGACTCGGCTTCGGCGATCAGCAGCAGCTTTTCGGCCACTGAAATCAGGTCCATGATTTCGTCCGAGGCCGCGTCGATGGCGGCCGACAGGGCGGCCGCCTGATCATGCTTGTCGCGCCGGGCCCGATGCAGGCCGGCCAGCACGCGCGCCAGGGGCGTGCGAATATTGTGGGCAATCGAGTCGGACACATTGCGCACGCCGTTCATCAGCGTTTCTATCTGGTCCAGCATGCGATTGATATCACCGCGCAACTGGTCGAACTCGTCGGCCTGCGGCGATGCCGGAATACGCCGGGCCAACTGACCCGTGCCCACCTGCACGGCGGTGTCCCGAATCGCTTCGACCCGCCGGCGCAGTTCGCGGCGGAAGATCACCGTGCCTATCATCACCAGCAGCAGGGCCACCAACATGGCTGCAATGATCGCATTGCCGATCAAGCGCTCGATGTCCTTCATGTCCTGCGTGTCGCGTCCAACAACCAGCGTGCCGCCGCCGCTCAGTTGCCGTATGCCCAGCAGGCCCGATACCGTTTTCCCGTGCCGCAGCACATTCAGCTGGATCGGGCCGCGCGTGTCGTGCACATGGTCGGCCGCCGCGAACAGATCCAGGTTGCCCACCCGCTTTTCCCCGTCGCTGTCCAGCAACAAATACATTTCGGTGTCGATGTCGGTCTGGTCGGACAGCAGTTGCCGGATTTCCGCCTGCAGCGCAGCCAGGCCGTATTGCTCGTAGTGGGTCACCAGGCGCTGGGTGGTCAGCACAACCTGCCGCTGGAACTGGGTCTGCAGCACGTCCACAATCTTTCCATAAGCAAAAATAAGCAGGAAGATCGTTGTGCAGACCGCCAGCAGCCCGTAGTTGAAGGTCAGGCGAAAGGCGACGGAATCCCATAGCCGGCGCCAAGGGGTCGCCGCGGGTTTGTCCGACGGGCGCCGCGCCATGTCAGGGCTTCCCGCAGGTATCGCCGGTTTGGCTGGTCAGCATATAACCCACCCCCCTGACCGTATGGATCAGGGCAGGCCCGGCATGTTCGCCATCCACCTTCTGGCGCAAGCGGCTGATGGCGGCATCGATGACATTGGTTTGCGGATTGAACTGATACCCCCATACGGCGCCCAGCAGCATGGCGCGGGTCAGCACCTGATCGGGATGCGCCATCATATAAGACAACAAACGGCATTCGCGCGGCTGCAGGGCAAGTGGCTTGCCCGAGCGGGTTGCTCTGGGCACCGTCAGGTCCATGCGCAGATCGGCGTAGACCAAGACACGATCCGTGGCATTGCTTTTCGACCGGCGCACCAGGACCTCCGCACGCGTCAGCAGCTCGATCAGGGCGAAGGGCTTGGTCAGGTAGTCGTCCCCGCCGGATTTCAGGCCCCGCACGCGCTCGTCCAACGCCGTCAATGCGCTCAGGACGATGACGGGGGTCTTGATGCCTACGCCGCGCAGGGTGGTCAGAATGGACAGGCCGTCGATCTGATTGGGCAGCATGCGGTCCAGCACAATGATGTCCCAGGGTTCGCTGGTGGCGCGCTGCAAGCCCTCGACGCCGTCATAGCACACCACGGGCCAATGGCCCAGTTCCCGAAAGCCATCGGCAATGTAATGGGCGTTATCCCTGTCGTCCTCGATGATGAGGCAATTCCATATCACAAAGGCTCTCCTGGGCCCTCAGGCCTGATTGTTATGCCGGACAATCAGTGTAGCGCGTTGAAATCAGGCGTGGCGTGCGTCGGGTACGCCGCTTGCTGTCCACCTGCGCACAGGCGTCCCGGACCGCGGCGCGCCTGGCCACTGAATATTCGGACAGCAAGGAGCGGAACATGATCATCAAGAAAGGATGGGCGGTATGGATGGGCGGTTTCAAGGACGGCAACGGCACGATATCCACTGAAACCGGTGCGCTGCGCGATGCGCCTTACGGCGTCCAGGCACGCTTCGAGGACGGGCGCGGGACCAATCCTGAAGAGCTGATCGCCGCGGCGCACGCCGCTTGCTTCTCGATGGCGTTTTCACTGATGCTGGGCGAAGCCGGATTGGCGCCGGAAGAAATACGCAGCACGGCGGCGGTCACGCTGGACAAAGTGGGCGACGGCTTTGCGATCACGGCCAGTCATCTGACCGTGGTCGCCAGGATTCCCGGCGCGGACCCGGCCAAGTTCGATGAAATCGCGAATCAGGCCAAAGCGGGATGCCCCGTGTCCAAATTGCTCAACGCCAAGATTTCGATGGATGCGACCTTGCTGCCCTAGGCCGCGCGGCCTCAGCCATGTTGACCATGCCTATGAGCGGCACGCCCTCCCGCCTTGCGGACTACCGCATCTGCCATGTCGATGCGCGGACGTTCGCCTCGCAAGTGACCGGCCATGATGCGCAGGACGGCCGCTTCGATGCAGCGGTCCGGTATGTAAGGAGGCTGGCGCCGGCTTGCGACAGCCTCCTGTTGCCGGCCGCCTGCTGTAGCCCCGAGGGCGGCAACCTCCTTCTGGGGAAGAACCGGGACGGCATGTCCGGGGGGACGGCCTCTGTCCTGGCGCCGCTGTCGCAAGCCTGCGCGGACCAGGGCATGGCATTGCTGCTGGATCTGGTGCTGGCCGAGCTGCCCGGTGACGGCCTGACGCCGGAAGCCGTTCGGCATGCGGAAGCGGGGCGCGTGCCGCAGGCGCAGATCGAAGCGTGGGGCGGCCATGTGTTGCAATGGGCCGACGCAGGCGTGGCGGGCGTGCGCTGTTGCCGCCCGCTGGAGATTGCCGCGTCGGCATGGCAGCGGCTCATCGATCTGGTCCATGCCCGCCGGCCCGGTTTTTCCTTTCTGGCCTGGACGCCCGGCATGACGCCGCAACAGCTTTCCGCCCTGGAGCCGGTGGGTTTCAGTGCCACGTTTCTTTCTTTGCCCTGGTGGGATGGCCGCGCTTCATGGCTGCTGGAGGAATATGCACGTTTATCGCGCATAGCGCCCGTCATTGCGCCCGTCGACGATCCGGACATCGGCCTGGCCGGATCGCTGCCCGCCTCAGCGGCGATGCCCGTGAACCGGTTGTGGATGGCGGCTTTCTTTGGGGACGGCATTCTGCTGACGGCCCACTCGGCGAAATCGGTCGATCCGGCAAGCTGGAAGGCGGTTCGCCGCTGGCTGGCGCCCGCTCCGAAAGCGGGCCGGCAGGCAGGCGCGGCGGGCCCCGGCCGGCAAACCTGGACCCGCATTCACCGGCTTGCCGGCCCCTTGGCGCCGGTGTCGGCTTTTACCCGGCAGAAGGGCGCCAGCGCAAGCATGTTGGTGATCAACCCCGGCCAGGATGCCGGCATCGCCTTGGACTGGAGCATGCTGGCTTCCAGGCTGCCGGGCGATTATGTTTTCCAGGCCGATGCCCGGGCAAGCTTTCCTTCGATGCTGCCGCCCGGCGGCCTGTTCACGGTGAAGCTCTGTCATGCACCGCAGTTGGAAAGCCGCGCGCATGCCGCCACGCCGGCGGATATCGCGATAGAAAACATTCGGCCGTCGGTCGATCAAGGCCTGTTCGCGGCCAAGGCCTGCCTGGGCGACCAGGTGGATGTCAGGGCGAGCATCTTCGCCCATGGCCACGATCGCCTTGCCGCCAGCCTGTTATGGCGGGCGGGAGACGATGCACCGTGGCAAAGCACACCTATGCGGGAAATCGGCAACGACGAATGGGAAGCCGGTTTCCAACCTTTGCGCCTTGGCGCCCATGCCTACAAAGTGCGCGCCTGGCGGGACGAATGGTCATCGTTTTGCGAGCATCTGCGCAAGAAACTGCAAGCGGGGCAGGACCTTGAGCTGGAGGTCGAAGAGGGCCGCCAGATGCTGGCGCAGGCCAGATCCGGCATGCAGATGCAGGCATCCGATACCGATGCCGTAGGCTGCATTGATCGTTTTTTGAAGTCGGCGGCGCCGGGACAGCCGCAGGCGGCGGAACAGTTGCTGTCCGCCGAACTGGCCCAAGCCATGCACCGGTCAGGCCGGCGGCCTTTTGAAACCGACTCGACCATTTTCCCCTTGACTGTTGACCGGCGCCAGGCGCGCTATGCGAACTGGTATGAGTTGTTTCCGCGCTCGCAAGCCAGGGAAGCGGGGCGGCACGGCACGTTATGCGATGTCATCGAGCGCTTGCCGGCGATTGCGGCCATGGGTTTCGACGTTCTGTATTTCCCTCCTATCCACCCCATTGGCCAGACCAACCGCAAGGGCAGGAACAATGCCCTGAAGGCCGCGGCGGGCGACCCGGGCAGCCCGTACGCAATCGGCGCGTCCTCGGGCGGGCACGATGCCATCCATCCCGAACTGGGCGGTTTCGACGATTTCCAGGCGCTGGTCCTGGCGGCCCGCCGGCACAATATGGAGATCGCGCTGGACTTCGCCATACAGTGCTCGCCGGACCATCCATGGCTTAAGCAGCATCCGGACTGGTTCGAGTGGCGGCCCGATGGATCGCTGCGTTATGCGGAAAATCCGCCCAAGCGCTATGAAGACATCGTCAATCCGAGCTTTCACGATGCCCAGGGCCGGCCGCGGCAACCCCTGTGGGACGCCTTGCTGGACATCATCCTGTTCTGGGTGGACAAGGGCGTAGCGATATTTCGCGTGGACAACCCCCATACCAAGCCGCTGCCATTCTGGCAGTGGCTGATTGCGCAGGTAAAGACCCGCCATCCCCAGGTGATTTTCCTTTCCGAAGCGTTCACGCGCCCGGCGATGATGTACCGCCTGGCCAAGGCCGGTTTTTCCCAGTCATACACCTACTTTACCTGGCGCAATGCCAAGCACGAACTGACCGACTATCTGCTTGAACTGAGCTCACCCCCGGCGGCGGATTTTTTCCGGCCCAATTTCTTCGTGAACACGCCGGACATCAACCCCTGGTTTTTGCAGCACGGCGGCCGGTCCGGCTTTGTGATCCGGGCGGCGTTGGCCACGACCTTGTCCGGGCTGTGGGGCATGTATAGCGGATTCGAGCTGTGCGAGGCCGCCGGCCTGCCCGGCAAAGAGGAATACCTGGACGCCGAGAAGTACGAATTGCGGCATCGGGACGAGAAGCAGCCCGGTAACATCGTGCCCGAGATCACCCGGCTCAACCAATTGCGCCGGGACAATCCCGCGCTGCAGTCGCACCTGGGTGTGCAATTCCACGAGGTCGACAATGCGCAGATCCTGTTCTACACAAAATCCACGCAAGCTGCCGACAATGTCGTCATTGTGGCTGTCAGCCTGGATCCGCAGGGGTGGCAATCCGGCACCCTGGATTTGCCGCTATGGCAGTGGGGCCTGCCCGATGACAGCGTACTGCGGCTGCAAGACCTTTTCGAAGACCGGCCGTTCCAGTTGAAAGGGCGGCATCACCGCATCGACTTGTCGCCCGACCGTCCCTTCGTGATCTGGGGGGTGCTGCCATCATGACGAAAGCGCAGGAAATCCATTCGAAGCCGGCAGCCGGCGGCATGGCGGCGCCGGACGATCCGCTTTGGTACAAGGATGCAGTGATTTATCAATTGCATGTCAAATCCTTCTTCGATGCCAACAATGACGGAGAAGGGGACTTTGCCGGGCTGATCGCCAAGCTGGATTATGTGGCCAGCCTGGGCGTGAACACCCTCTGGCTGTTGCCGTTCTACCCCTCTCCGCGGCGCGATGACGGCTACGACATTGCCGAGTACCGCGGCGTGCACGAAGGCTACGGCACACTGAAAGAAGTGCGCAAGCTGATACGGGCCGCACACCAGCGCGGCTTGCGCGTCATCACCGAACTGGTCGTCAATCACACGTCGGATCAGCATGCCTGGTTCCAGCGGGCCCGCCGCGCCAAGCCCGGCTCGGCGGCGCGTAACTATTATGTCTGGTCCGATCATGATCAGGCCTATGCCGGCACACGCATTATTTTCTGCGACACCGAGAATTCAAACTGGACGTGGGACGCAGTGGCCGGCGCCTATTTCTGGCATCGCTTCTATTCGCATCAGCCCGACCTGAACTACGACAACCCGCAAGTGCTGAAAGAAGTGATCGGCGTCATGCGTTTCTGGCTGGACATGGGCGTCGACGGCCTGCGGCTGGACGCGGTGCCGTATCTGGTCGAACGGGAAGGCACCAACAACGAGAACCTGCCGGAAACGCATGCCGTGCTGCGCCAGATACGCGCGGCCATGGACCAGGACTATCCCGGCAGGCTGTTGCTGGCGGAAGCCAATCAATGGCCCGAGGATGCACAGGAATATTTCGGACGGGGCGATGAGTGCCATATGTCGTTCCACTTCCCGCTGATGCCGCGCATGTATATGGCCATTGCCCGCGCCGATCGTTTCCCGATCACCGATATCATGCAGCAGACGCCCGACATTCCCGCCAATTGCCAGTGGGCGATTTTTCTGCGCAATCACGATGAACTGACGCTGGAAATGGTGACCAGCAGCGAACGCGATTATCTCTGGGATGTGTATGCCGCGGACCGGCGCGCCCGCATTAATCTGGGCATACGGCGCCGCCTTTCGCCGCTGCTCGAACGCGACCGGCGCCGCGTGGAGCTGATGAACAGCTTGTTGCTGTCCATGCCGGGCACGCCGGTGCTGTATTACGGCGATGAAATCGGCATGGGCGACAATATCCACCTGGGCGACCGGGACGGTGTGCGCACCCCCATGCAGTGGTCGCCGGACCGCAATGGCGGTTTTTCGCGCGCGGACCCCGAGCGCCTGCGCTTGCCTATGCTGATGGGCCCGCTGTACGGCTACGAGGCCGTCAACGTCGAGGCGCAGCAGCGCGATCCGCACTCGCTGCTCAATTGGACGCGCCGCATGCTGCTCAAACGTCAGCAGCATGCCCCTGTCTTTGGCCGGGGCAGCTTGCGCTTTCTGTTTCCGGGGAACCGCAAGATACTGGCCTACCTGCGCGAGCATGGCGATGTCAGCCTGCTTTGCGTGGCCAATCTCTCCAATGCCTCGCAGCCCGTGGAACTGGATTTGTCGTTCATGGCGGGCAGGGTGCCGGTTGAAATGCTTGGCGGCACGCCTTTTCCCACCATCGGCGAGCTGCCTTATCTGCTGACACTGCCCCCCTACGGGTTTTACTGGTTTGAACTGAGCGCCCTCGTCTCGCCGCCGTCGTGGCACTTGACCATGCCGGAACAAATGCCGGAATACGTTACGTTGGTGCTCAGACGCAAGGCGGACTATCAGTTGATGGACGGTTCCATGCGCGCCTTGTGCGCGGAGGTACTGCCCATGTATCTGGAGCGCCAGCGCTGGTTCGGCAGCCGCGGCAAACCCGCCGCGGCGCGCATTGCTTATGTTGCGCCCTTGCCGGCCCAGACCGATCTGTTCCTGGCCGAAGTGCAGGTCGATCAGGAGGACGGTCCGGCATCCTATTTCCTGCCGCTGGCTTTGTTGTGGAGCGAAGCCGTCGGCGGCATGCCCGCCCAGTATGCCATGGCCCGGGTGCGCCGCGGCTCGGAGCTGGGGCTGGCCACCGATGGCTATAGCGTTCCGGAATTTATTCTGGCGCTGCTGGACAACTTCAAGTCCCAGACCCGGATTCCGCTGGGCACGGGGGCGGGCAAGGCCCGTCTCGAGTTCCACGCCGATCCCCGCCTGCACGAAGTGGCGTGGCCCCAAGAGCCCGAATTGCTCTGGTTTCATGGCGAGCAGACCAACAGTTCGGTGATGTTCGGGGACCAGGCCATGCTCAAGCTGGTGCGCCGGGTCGTGCCGGGCGTCCACCCCGAAGCTGAAATGGTGCGGCACCTGAGCCGGGCGAATTACGGAAATATTGCCGCGCTGCTCGGCGAGCTGATCCGTGTCGATGCCAAGGGGAATCCGCATACGCTGGCGCTGTTGCATTGCCGCGTGAACAATCAGGGCGATGCCTGGACCTGGACCCTGGACTATCTGAAACGCACGTTCGAAGAGATCGCCTTCATTGAAAACCTGGACGAGTCGCGGGAAGAATATCAAGAGGCGCTGCGCGGCTACCAGACCATGGCCGTCACGCTGGGGCGGCGCCTGGCCCAGATGCATGCGGTGCTTGCCAGGCCAAGCGACGACCCCGCCTTTGCGCCCGAAATAGCCCGGCGGCGCGATGCCCAGGCATGGGCGCGGTCCATACGCACGATGCTCGGCAACGCGCTCAAAGCGGCGGGGGCGATGCGCAAACAGCTGGACGAACCCTCGCAGTCGCATTTGGCCGCACTGGAAAAGTCGGCGAAGCCCCTGGGCAAACTGATCGATCAGGCGGCGTCGGTCCTGGAAGGGACGATGCTGACGCGCATCCATGGCGATTTGCATCTGGGCCAAGTCCTGATTGCGCAAAGCGATGTCTACCTGATCGACTTCGAAGGCGAGCCGGCACGGCCATTGAGCGAGCGCCGTGCCAAGGCCAGCGTGTGGCGTGATGTGGCCGGCTTGATACGCTCCTTTGACTACGCTTGCGCGGCCTTCATGGCGCAGGCCGCATCCGCCGCTACAGCGGATGGCGAAGAGGAGGAGGCACACGCGCCGGTGCTTGCCGGGCTGCCTGGCGAAGCCAGCCTGGCGCAGCAGCATCGCGACTTGCTCGAGCAGTTCTGCCGCCGCGCCACAACCGCCTTTCTCGACGGTTATGCCAAGGCCAGCGCCGAAGCCGCGGGGCCGCAGGCCGAGGCCGCGCCTTCCCCCGCCGGACCTTGGCCGGCCATGGGAGATAAGGGTCTGCTGGCGCTGGCCTTGCTGGAAAAGGCGGCCTATGAAGTCTGCTACGAAGCCGCCCATCGTCCCGACTGGCTGCCTGTGCCCCTGCGCGGGCTCTTGCACGCAGCGGACCGGCTCCAGACCGTAACGTTGGAAGCGCCCGCCGACGGGGGCCGGCCATGACGGCGGATCTGCGTAAAGCATCCCTGCTGGGCGAACTCGATATCCACCTGATCGCCGAAGGCAGGCATCGCCATATCGCCGACCGCCTGGGCGCCCACTGCGCCCAAGTCGCAGGCGAGCAGGGTGTACGTTTCGCCGTCTGGGCGCCCAATGCGCTTTCGGTTGCGGTCGTCGGCGACTTCAACGGATGGGAGGACGGCCGCCATGCCATGCGGCTGAATCAGGCTTGCGGCGTTTGGGAACTGTTCATTCCCGGTATCGGCGCCGGCGCGCTGTACAAGTACGCGTTGCACGGCAAGAATGGACAGCGCTTGCCGCTCAAGGCCGACCCTTATGCGCGGCAGACTGAAGAACCGCCTGCCACCGCGTCTGTGGTGCCCGAGCCGGAAGCCTTTGTCTGGACCGACCAGGCCTGGATGCAAGGCCGTGCTGGCAGGCATGGGCCGCAGGCGCCGATGTCCATCTACGAAGCCCATCTGGCCTCATGGCTGCGCGTCGAGGGCCAGGCCCATCTATGGGAGCAGGTGGGCGCACGCCTGATCGACTATGCCGCAGGCATGGGGTTCACGCATATCGAGCTGCTGCCGATTACCGAGCACCCCTTCGGCGGTTCCTGGGGCTATCAGCCACTGGGCTTATATGCCCCCTCCGCCCGCTACGGCAGCCCAAAGGATTTCGCGCGTTTCGTGGATCGCTGCCATGACGCCGGCCTGGGACTCATTCTTGACTGGGTGCCGGCCCACTTCCCCTCGGATGCGCACGGCTTGGCGCGTTTTGACGGAACGGCCCTATACGAGCATGCCGACCCCAGACAAGGGTTTCACCCGGATTGGAACACGCTGATCTACAACCTGGGCCGCAACGAGGTGCGCAATTTCCTGTTCGGCAGCGCGCTGGAGTGGCTGCGGCGCTACCACGTGGACGGGCTGCGGGTGGATGCCGTGGCATCCATGCTGTATCTGGACTATAGCCGGGCGCCGGGCGGCTGGCTGCCCAACCGCCACGGCGGCCGTGAAAACCTGGAAGCGGTGCAATTCCTGCAAGAACTGAACACGCTGATTGACGAGGAATGCCCGGGCGCCATCATGATTGCCGAAGAGTCCACCGCCTGGCCCGGCGTGACGGCGAAGGTGGAGCAGGGAGGGCTGGGGTTCGATTACAAATGGAATATGGGCTGGATGCACGATACCTTGCGCTACATGCAGCACGATCCGGTGCATCGGCGCCATCATCACCACGACATGACTTTCGGGATGGTCTATGCCTATTCCGAGCGCTTCATCCTGCCTTTGTCCCACGATGAAGTCGTGCATGGCAAAGGCGCTTTGCTGCAGAAAATGCCGGGCGACGCATGGCAACAGTTTGCCCAATTGCGCGCTTACCTGGGCTTCATGTGGACGCATCCGGGCAAGAAACTGCTGTTCATGGGCGGCGACATCGGCCAGTGGCGCGAATGGGACCACGACGGCCAGGTCGACTGGGCCTGCCTGGACCGTCCGGCCGCGGCGGACGCGCTTGACGCGAAAGCGCTGCTTCCTCCCGCCATGTCCGCTTCCGGCGAAAACCGGCATGCCGGCTTGCAGCGATTGCTGTGCGATCTGAACAGGCTGTACAGGACGACGCCCGCGCTGCATGCGGACGCCGTGCCCGAAGGCTTCCAGTGGGTGATTGGCGACGACGCGGACAACAGCGTGTTTGCCTTCCTGCGCAGGCATCGCGGGGACGAAGCGCTGGTGATCAGCAACATGACGCCCGTTCCCCGGCGGGACTATCGCATCGGCGTGCCGCGGCCCGGCCACTGGCGCGAGACCCTCAATACGGATGCGCAGCTATATGGCGGGTCCAATCTTGGCAACGCCGGCGGCGCCCGCGCCGAAGATTTGTCTGCGCATGGCCGGCCGTACTCGCTGTCGCTGACCTTGCCGCCGCTTGCCACCCTTATTCTTCTCGCGGAAAACAACCATGAAGCCCACACTCCCTGATAGACTTGCGGCGGGACTCCCTTACCCCATGGGGGCATCCAGCGATGGGCTGGGCGTCAACTTCGCGGTGTTTTCAGCCAGTGCAAGCAGTATCGAGCTCTGTATTTTCGACGCACGCGGACGCAAGGAACTGAAGCGCTATCCCTTGCCCGAGTGTACGGACGAAATCTGGCACGGCTACCTGCCCGATGCCGGCCCGGGCCTGGTCTATGGCTTCAGGGCGCATGGCCCCTACGATCCCAAACAGGGCCACCGCTTCAATCCGCACAAGCTGCTTATCGATCCCTACGCCCGGAAGCTCGAAGGGCCGTTGCGCTGGACGGATGCGCTGTTCGGATACCGTGTGCAGCACGCCAAGGCGGACCTCAGCCAGGACAAGCGCGACTCTGCCCCCTACGTGCCCAAGTGCGTGGTGACCAGCGAAAGCTTCAACTGGGGCACGGCAGGGCGCCACTGCACGCCATGGGCCCATAGCGTCATCTACGAGGCGCACCTGCGCGGTGTTTCCATGCAGCGTGAAGACGTACGCGCCGAATGGCGGGGCACCACCGATGGCCTGGCCAGCCCGCGCTTCATCGACCATCTGCACAAGCTGGGCATTACGGCCATCGAACTGCTGCCCCTGCACGCCTTCCTGCAAGACCATTTCCTGGTGCAGCGCGGCCTGCGCAATTACTGGGGGTACAACACACTGGCTTTCTTCGCACCCGAACCGTCTTACCTGGCCAACGGCCGGACCAATGACCTGCGCATGGCGATCCGCCGCCTGCAGGATGCAGGCATCGAAGTCATTCTGGATGTGGTCTACAACCATACCGGCGAGGGCAATGAACTGGGCCCCACGCTGTCGTGGCGCGGCCTGGACAACAGCAGTTATTACCGCTTGGTGCCCGGCGATGAGCGTTACTACATCAACGACACAGGCTGCGGCAATACCGTGAACCTGTCGCATCCCAAAGTCCTGCAGATGGTCATGGACTCACTGCGCTACTGGGCCCAGAGCTACCGCATCGACGGCTTTCGCTTCGACCTGGGCGTCACGCTGGGCCGCGAGGGCCCCGGCTTTGACCCGGGCTCGGGATTTTTCGATGCAATTCTGCAGGACCCGGTCCTGTCGCGCCTGAAACTGATTTCCGAGCCCTGGGATACGGGGCCCGATGGATATCAGCTGGGCAATCATCCTCCCGGTTTTTCCGAATGGAATGACCGTTTTCGCGATGGCATGCGCCGCTTCTGGAAGGGCGAGGCGGGCTTGCGGGGCGAGCTTGCCGACTGGCTGATCGGCTCGCCCGCGATCTTCGACCGGCGCCATCGCCGGCCCTGGGCATCCGTCAACTATATTGCCTCGCACGATGGTTTTACCGCAAGCGACCTCGTGTCGTACAACGACAAGCATAACGAGGCCAATGGCGACGACAATGCCGACGGCCATGGGGAAAACTTCAGTTGCAACTGGGGGCACGAGGGGCCCACCGACGATCCGGACCTGATGCGCCTGCGCGATACGGTGCTGCGGTCCATGCTGGCCTGCACCTTCTTTTCGAACGGCACCCCCATGCTGCTTGCGGGCGACGAGTTCGGCAATAGCCAGGAAGGCAACAACAATGCCTATTGCCAGGATAACGCTGTCTCGTGGCTGGACTGGGCCGACGCCAGCAGTCCCAGGGGCCGCGCGCTCATCGGCTTCACCGCCGCCCTGAGCGCACTGCGGCGCGAGCATCCCTCGTTGCGCCTGGCCCGCTTCGGGGACGGCAACCACGAAGTTCTGCCGGGGCTGCCACGCATCTGCTGGTACGACATGGATGGGCAATCGATGTCTGACGCCGCCTGGGACTATCACGAGGGCAGGGTGCTTGGCCTGCAGCGCGCCGCCAGTTTGCCGCAAGGCGATGTCGACATCACGCTGTTATTGCTCAATGCGGGGGAGCAGGCAATCGATTTCATATTGCCTGCCTTGCGCTGCCCCATGTTGTTGCAGCTGGACAGCTCGCTGTCCAGCGCGGCTGTCGGAAAGGCCGTGCGGGACAAAGTCAGGGTGGCGGCCCATGGGGTGGTGCTGTTGGCCGGATCGATGGCGGCCGCGGACGCCGAGGGCTGAATGGCAGCCCCGGGCCACGCCTTGCTGCAACTGGCTGCGATGGCTGGGCTGGCGCCATCCTGGCAAGATGTGTTTGGCGAAGCCCGCCAGGTCAGTGAAGACAGCTTGCGGTATTTGCTGGCTGCGCTCGGCTTTCCTTGCGAGTCTGCTGCGCAAATCCGCGACAGCATGCAAAGATTGCAGGCGGCGCAGGCGCTTGAAAGCGATTCGGCCGCCCGGCCGCTGTGGATACTGGAGGCAGGAGAACCGCTCATCATGCGCTGGCGAGGCAGGCTGCCATACCGGCTGCTGCTCGAATCGGGCGAGATCCTGCACGGCACCGCCGCAAGGCTGGCGCCGGAGTCCGTCCGCATCGAGCCCATTGCAGCGCCCGGCTATCACACGCTGGACATCGGCGAGGCCCGCCTGAGGCTGGCTGTCTGCCCGGCGCGGTGCCCGGCGGTGCCGGCGCGCAGCGGCGGCCTGGAGCGCCCCTGGGGCATCACGGCCCAAGTCTACAGTCTGCACGGCGGCGAGCGGCCTTCGCAAGATAAGTGGGGCGTGGCGGGGGACTTCGCCACGCTGGCCGACTTCGCGGCGCGCGCCGGCAAGGCGGGCGCCAGCGCCCTGGCCATCAGTCCCGTCCACGCGCTGTTCGGCGCCGCGCCCGAACGCTATAGTCCGTACGCGCCGTCCAGCAGGCTTTTTTTGAATGCCGCCTATGCCGAACCCGCTCTGGTCTGCGGATCGGAAACAGTGAAACAGGCGCTGGGGAACGGGCACCCCGCCGCCGACGCGCAGGCGCAAGAGAACGCCGGCGCCACCCGCCCTGCAGCGCCCCGCATAGACTGGCCCGCGCTGGTCCCCGCGCGCCTGGCTATCTTGCGCCGCGTGTTCGAGCATGTCCGATCGGGCGCCAGCCATTCGCTGCAGGATGATTTCCAGGCGTTTCGCAAGGCGGGCGGAGAGGCGCTCGAGCGCCATGCGCGTTATGAAGCCCTGCATGCCGCCCACCGGGGCATGCTCGGCGCAGACAGCGGCTGGCAGGACTGGCCCGGTGCGCTGCATGACCCGTCCGGCGCCGCAGTACGGCGCTTTGCCCAGGCGCATCAGGCCGAGGTTGAATTCCAGGCTTTCCTGCAATGGCTGGCGGATCGCGGCCTGCGCCAGGCGCAGCAAGCGGCGCTTGGCAGCGGCATGCCGATAGGCCTGATCATCGATCTGGCGATCGGCACCGATCCGCGCGGCAGCCACGCCTGGAGCCGACAGGCCGACCTGCTGCAGCAGGTATCGATCGGCGCGCCGCCGGACCTGTTCCAGCCGCAAGGACAAAACTGGGGCATCACCGCCTTTTCTCCTTATGCGCTGCGCGACACAGGCTATGCGGCCTATATCGAAACGCTGCGCGCCAACTTCCGGCACGCGGGCGGTGTCCGGATCGACCACATCATCGGGCTGGCCAGAATGTGGCTGATCGCGGCCGGCGCGGAGGCCCATGACGGGGCCTATCTGCGCTATCCGCTGGACGACATGCTGCGCCTGCTTATGCTCGAGGCGTGGCGGCACCAAGTCCTGGTCATCGGCGAGAACCTGGGCACGGTGGCGCCAGGATTCAATGACATGCTGCGCGACAAGGGCATACTCGGCACCAGCGTATTGTGGTTCGAGCTCCAGGGTGCGTGGCCCGACTGGTCCATGGCGACCACATCCACCCACGACTTGCCGACGATCGAGGGCTGGTGGTCTGGCCGCGACATAGGGTGGCGCTGGCGGGTGGGGCAGTTGTCCGCCGATCAGGCACAGATGCAGCATCGGGCCAGATCGGCGGAAAAGGTCCTGCTCGCGCAGGCGTTGGGCCAATCCGGCGGTATCCCGTCGCCCGCGCCAAGGCAGGACATCCTGGCCTACGTCGCCGCCACGTCAAGCCCGCTGGTCGTCATTCCCGCCGAGGACCTGCTTGGCGTTGCCGAACAGCCGAACCTGCCCGGCTTCGACGTCAATGCCGCGGGCGAGCCCTCGGAGCCGGCCGCCAGCAAGCCCGCGCACCCAAGCTGGATACAAGTCCTGCCGACCGGCGTCGACGCATTTTTCGATCACCCCGAAGTGGCGCGCAGCCTGAACAGCATTCGGCGCGGCCGCAGGCAGGGGACGCCGTGAACCGCAGGCTTGCCTTCAGGCGCTTTGCCGAGGGGTCCGGCATGATAATTGCTGTGACGGGAAACCCTTCCAAGAATCTGTGTTTCGACAGTGGGCCGCTATCTTCCCCTAGCGCCGTCCGAGTGAAATATCGACAAAGTACAGGTAATACCTATGCAAACTCAATTTGTGCTGAGCATGGCGAGCATATTGCTTTGTTTCTTCACCATCGCCACCTATGGAATCTGGACTGCTCTCCAGAAAAGCGCCGGCGCGCCGCAGCGCCGGCATGCCGCGCCGGCACAAGCGCGGCTCGGTCCGGTGTCCCGCTTGCCGGATAGGACTTCCTATGCAAAAAGTACCCGTTATCGACGGTTTTGGGCTTCCCCCGCATTGCAGCGGGCCTCGTTCCACGGCCGGGCGCAGCGCTGCGATATCAACCGCCTCGAACAGACAAGGCCGCAAAGAGCCAGGGCGCGGGCGGTCGGGCCGTCACCGCTTTGCCGATCCGTCTTGCGGCGGCGGTGCCCCGTGTTCGAGTTTGGCCGTTGATCGGAAACGGCGCGGTGCCCAGGGAGCAGGCCTGAAACTAACCATTGCCGCGCATTTCAAAAATCAACTTTTCACCCGTATCCTTCACAATAAGGCAAGATGCTTCCAGCGTGTTGTCGGCAATGCTTGCTCGCAGCAATTGGATGGCTTCCTCTTGCTTCAGGGTAATGATTTCGTCGGGCACGAAAATGGCATGTTTGCGGCCGTGAAGATAGATCGTGCATCCGCTTTGGCCTTCATTGTCGTCATAGGCGACGATTTTATTTTCAAGGCCTTTTGCAAGCTGCCGCATAAACTGGCTGTAGCACATTATCGATTGTCCTCTGTGTATCGGCTGACGCCTCGCGTAGGGTGGAGGCGTCCGAATTTTAGGCAAATGCAAAGGGGCCGGCATAGATGCAATTTAACCAGTCGTACTAGTACTTTTGACCCAAGGAACACCATGCGCAGCTGTTTTCCCCAGAGCGGTAAATGAGCAAGACACCTTCAGCCTCCAGGACTGGCCTGCGGCATCTTCAAAGCATTGTTGCCGGGCTCAGCGACGGCCTCATGCTGATCGGCACCGACCAGTCCATCGTCTGGGCCAACGAGGCCGCGCTTGCCATGCATGGCGCACGCACCCAGGCAGGGCTCGGGAAAACAGTGGCGGGCTACTCAAAAAAATACAGCTTGAAATATCGCAACAATCGTCTAGTGCGGGCGGGCCAGTATCCTGCCGTGCGCGCGCTCGCAGGCGAGGCGTTCTCGGGCTTGGTGGTGCAGGTATCCTGGTCGAATGGGCGATTCGGCCGGGTGCATGAGTTGCGCAGCTTGCGCCTGGACGATGCGGCGGGCAAGCTCGAATACGCCGCGCTGGTCATGAGCGACGTCACCGATCGCTTCAACGCGGAAGCGCGTTTCGAGCAAGCATTCAATACCAACCCCGCGCCGGCCCTGATATGCCGCCTGTCAGATTTTCGCTATGTTCGCGTCAATCAGGGTTTCCTGGAAATGACCGGTCTGAACCCTAAACAGGTCATTGGACGATCCGCCTACGAACTGGATGTACTGTCCCACGCCGAGGACAAGAATCTGGCCATTGCCCGCATTCATGAAGGCAGGACGATTCCGCAAATGGAGGCCACCCTGATGCTGCCGGGCGGCAAGCGCCACTACGTGATTGTGGCGGGCCAGCCGATTGACGTGCTTGGCGAAAGCTGCCTGCTCTTTACCTTCATTGACCTGGAAGCAAGGAAAAAGATGGAGGATGCGCTCAGGCAAACCGAGGAGCGGTTCTCGAAGGCATTCCGGCTCGCGCCGGTCCCGATGATCGTCAGCACATTGGACGACGCCCGTTTACTGGAGGTCAACGAGGCCTTCCTGAAAACGACGGGCTATACGAATGAAGACGTGCTCGGAAAAGACGCGGCAAGCCTTGAGGTCTGGGCAAGCAAAACGGAATATCGCGCGTTTGAAAACCTGCTCAAAACCGCCGGCAGCGTGCGCAATCATGGCATACAGCTATGCACCAAAGAGGGCATGCTGCTTGACTGCCTGGCGTCCGCCGACATTGTTGCGATAGACGGCAAGCGTTGCATCCTGAGCGTGATCCAGGACATGACCGAGCATAAACAGTCCGAAGACGAGCTGATCGCCGCGATCGATGCCGTGATGCAGGATGCATCCTGGTTCAGCCGCACAGTGATCGAAAAGCTGGCGCAGATAAGGCGGCCTGAAAGAGCCCAGGGCGGCGGGGCGCAGCTTGCGGCCCTGACTGCGCGTGAACGTGAAGTGCTGGGGCTGATGTGCAAGGGCCTGACTGACGATGAAATAGGCGCAGCGCTGCACCTGTCGCGCAATACCGTGCGCAACCACATTGCCAAGGTCTACAACAAGATCGAGGTGCACCGGCGCAGCGCCGCCATTGTGTGGGGCCGGGAGCGGGGCATTCTGGGCCGCGAAAAGCGGACGAAAGGCCGCCCGTCCTGAGTGCTGGCATTGCGGGTGAAAGCAGGGCGCTCGAAAGGCCGGCGCTCAGTCGGTCAGGATGGCGGCATCCTCGTTCCAGTTGCGCTCTGTCGAGAACCGCTCGAGCGCCTGCTCCGCGTTGATGCCGAAACGCGCCAAGGTGCTGGCCAGGGCGGTGGCGTTGCGCGCCACGACGGTCCGGTCAGGCAGCGGACCCCGCGTGGCGACGATCACGCGGTTGGCCGTTACATAGCGGCTCTCGGCGCGCAGGTTGTAGAAATCGCCGAATACCGCCGCGTAGGTGACCGACTCCCGATCGTACATCCCGCTGGTGGTAAATGAGTTGGCCGCCAGCACACCATCGGGCGATAGAATGGCGCGCACATGCTCCAGGAACTGGCGGGTCAGCAAATGCGCGGGAATGTAGTCAACGTCGAAGGCGTCCAGCATGATCATATCGTAGCGCCTGCCTTCCCGCCGGGCGCGCTCGACGAAGGCCCGGCCGTCTTCCACGAACAGGCGCTGCCTGGGGCCCTGCCGATAGCCGAAGAAACGTTCGGCAACGCGCGCCACCGCGGGGTCGATCTCTATGCTGTCGATGACCGCCCCGGGCAGGATCTTTTCCAGCGCCAAGGGCAGCGTTGCGCCGCCCAGGCCCACCACCAGCACGCTTTGCGGATCGGGCTTGACGAAAAGGGCGGTCGTCATCATGCGTGTATAGCCAAACACCATTTTGTCGGGATTGTCCAGCTCGATGCAGGTGTGCCGGCCATTGTCTTCGATGGTATTGAAGTTCATGCAGCGCTGGCCGAATTCTTCCAGCACGACCACCGGCGCGAACTCAGACGGTTCGGTATGGACCAGGCGCGTGGCCGGTGACGCCGCCTGCGTATAAACGAACAAGGCCAGCGCTGCGCCGGCCGCCAGCGCGCCAGCCGCCGCGGCAAATAAAAAGGGATGGCGCTTGAACATTATCTAGGGGCAGCCCGAATTAGAAAGAATAGGCCCCATTATGGCTAAAAACAGGGCGCAGGGCAGACCGCGAAAGTGCGCCGGCGGCTTATCTAAGCGGCGCCCTTCGGGCCGGCAGCGGCTAGCGCTCGCTTTCCACCACCATGTCCAGGACATAAACGTAACGCGAGGCGTCCGCCGGCACATCCTTGCGGGTGTAGCGCTTTACCCGAAGCACATTGCGGGTGCCGGCCTGGTGCGTATAGCCCTGGATGCTTTCGTAGAAAGCCTCCCACGCGCCGTAGCCTTGTTTCAGGCCCCCGGCGTCATACTGCACCGTGCGCACATTCAGGCATGGCGTGTCGGGCATAAGAGGGTGGTGGCAGGGGATTTTCTGCGCCGCGACCTCCAGGAAGAGGGTTTCGCCCGCCGAGCCGTAAAGGGTTTCGGGCGTGGGCGTACCCTGAAGCTGCCATTGCCCGCCGTCCTGAAAGCGCAAGGTCAGCACGGGCGGGGGCTCGCCCGCCTGCACGGCGCTGCCATCGATGCGCCATGCCGATACCTGGGCCAGCCGGCCGGAGACTTCCCGCTCGTAGCGCATCAGCGACGCATCGGCGCAGGCGCGCATGGTGCTGACCACCTGGCTGACATCCATTTGCTGCCCCTGGATGTCGTAGCCCGCGAGCAGCGTATTGCACAGGCCGGTCACAGCCAAGCGCTGATCCTTGAAGGTGAATACGGCCGGCTTGCCGGCCGCGCCGCCGCGCACCCACTGGGGCTGCGCCGCGCCCTTGCTATCTGTCGCGTTCTGCAATTGCCAGGTAAAGGCCGTCAGCGTTGTTCCGTCTGCGGCGGCCTGGGGCGGTTGACTGGGGCCGCCGTCCCGGCTGGCGCATGCCCCCAGGCTGGAGATAGCAAAGGCCACGCACAACCATGCCAAAGAACGTTTCATCTTGATCATCCTGTTTGAAAGCAAGGCCCGATTTTACTTTGAAAGACACGGGAAGACGCTGGTTAAGGCGAAACTTCACACTTGTTGTTGCGTGATAAACAGATTTAAATAAATCCTTTAATGAATTGATTTAAAAAGAATAATCATGGAAGACTAAGTGGTTTGTTTTCAAGCCGGCTTGCTTGCCTTGCGGGGTGGGCAGGACTGTGCGGCCGCCGCAGCGAATGAAGTTCTGGAGAAGATATAGGAATGGATGCACGCGGGCGCTTATATTGTTGACTTTACATAATACACATTATGCGAATATTAGGTTGCAGGTATCTGTCACGAACTAGCATGCCGTGCACACCCGCAAGGCCTCGCGATTCTGTTCACGCGTATGCGCAACCAGATAGTCCAGGAATACGCGGGATCGCTGCGGGATGAACTTGCGGCTAGGCAGCGCGGCATACATCCCCAGCCGGCCCGTAAACCAGGGATTCAGCACGCGAACCAGATCGCCTCGAGTCAGGTAAGGCGCCGCCATGTCCAGCGGTATCGATGTAATGCCGGCGCCATCCAATGCCGCGCGCAGCAAGGTGTCGGTATGGTTTGCGATAAGAACGGGATCCACGTTTACTTCGACCTCGTCGCCGGTGTTTTCTTCTGACCACATGCGCCAGGCGCGCAGCGGCCCGCCGCTGGGCCTTCTAAGGCGCAAACATTCATGCTGCGCCAGATCCTCGGGGGTTTTGGGCGAGCCCCGGCGCTGCACGTAAGCCGGCGAGGCAACCAGGACGACCAGGGACTCGACGATTTTACGCGCCACGATATTGGCGTTGAAATTTGCGTCGGCGCCCAACAACGTAATGTCGAAATCCTCGATGGGCGGATCCCGGTAAGTCTCGACTTCGATATCGACCACGATCCCTGGATGGCGCTGACGAAACGCAGACAATAAAGGAGCGATCACATACGTTGCGAGCACCGGCTGTGCATGCACGCGCAGCCGGCCGGAAAGCGTGTCTGTATCGGCGCTGGCAATGGCATCGGCTTCTTCCACGTCTTGCAGGATTTGCCGGACGCGCGCCAGATAGGCTTCGCCCGCCTCTGTCAGCGACACGCGCCGCGTGGTCCGCTGGAACAGCCGCGTACCCAGGTAGGACTCCAGTTCAGCGATCAGCCGGGTCACCGCAGGGGGAGACACATTCATGGCGCGGGCCGCCGCCGCGAAGCCGCCCTCGTTCGCCACCCGCTCGAAGACTTGCATTGAAAGCAAACGATCCATAGGTCTTCCAGGATTATTTCAATTTTATGAATGGTGCATGTCTATTTTAACCGTTTATTCATTCTTCTGAAGCTTTTAAAGTGACTACATCGACGAAATCACTCGTTGAACCCCTCGCCGAAGCCGGCGCACTGTTTGCCGCCGGTTCCAGCCAAACTTATTGATTTAAAGGATATACATCATGACACGCACACACACCGCCACCCTCGCCCTGGCCTTTTCCGCCCTGTTTGCCGGACAAGCCATGGCGGCCGGCACCGCCGCCCCGCTTACCCGCGACCAAGTCAAGGCCGAGCTGGCCGAAGCCGTTCGCACCGGCAATGTGGTGACAGGCGAAAGCAGCGCCAGGCTGAACGAGCAGTTCCCCCAGTTGTATCCCCAGCAACAGGCCGACGCCACCGTGACGCGCGCCCAGGTACAGGCCGAGCTGGCTGAAGCCATCCGGACAGGCAATGTGCTGGTGGGTGAAAGCAGCGCGAAACTGAACGAAGTCCTGCCCCAGAACTATGCCCGGCAGAACGTAGCCGGCAAGAGCCGCGAGCAGGTTCACGCGGAATTGGCGGAAGCCGCCGCCAGCGGCCAGCTGTACCGCCATATTGAAGCGTAAACCATGACCGCATGGCGGCAGCCCGAAGAGCATGGCCACAGCCCGGCCATGCCTTCGTCAACGTTCCAGGGTAGTCAAGCGATGGTTTTTTATGCAAAATCCACTTATGGCTCCATTCGCCCCGGCAGCGGGGGCCAGTGATTCACGCGACGCTGTCGGTACTACTTGCTACCAAGGATTCTGCCATGCCATCGCATACCTCACACCGCTCCGCCCGTCTTCTGCTGGCTGCATCGCTGGCGTTGACCTTGGGCGCAGCCCATGCCCAGACCGGGCAGGCGCCGGCCGCCGAAGCCACCTCCGGCGCCACAGCCTATGAACCGACTGTCGGGCAGTCGGGCAAAGACGTGGTCTGGGTCCCCACTGCCCAGTCGCTGGTTGATCATATGCTGCGCATGGCCGACATCACGCCGCAGGACTACCTGGTCGATCTGGGAGCCGGCGATGGCCGCACAGTCATTACCGCGGCACAGCAAGGTACGCGCGCGCACGGAATCGAATTCAATCCCGACATGGTCAAACTGGCGCGCGAGGCCGCGCAAAAAGCGGGCGTTGCCGACAAGGCAACGTTTACGGAAGGCGATATCTTTGAATCGGACTTCTCGGATGCCACGGTCATCACGCTTTTCCTGCTGCCCAACCTCAATCTGCGCCTGCGCCCCACCCTGCTGGACATGAAACCCGGCACCCGGATTGTGTCGAACTCGTTCGACATGGGCGACTGGACGCCGGATGATGCGGTGGACGGCGGCGCCGAATGTCAATCCTACTGCCACGCTTACAAATGGGTCGTGCCCGCCAAGGTCGAAGGAGCCTGGACGCTGGGGAAGAACGCAGCGCTCAGCCTGAACCAGGCCTATCAAATGTTCAGCGGCCACATCACCCTGGACGGAACCCAGCATGAAATCAGCGATGGCAGCCTGCTGGGCACACGTGTGGCCTTCAGCGCCAATGGCCGGCAATACACGGGCCAGGTTGACGCCGACCGAATGACAGGCCGCGACGACCAGGGGAAGGCCTGGACCGCCACCCGCAAACAGTAACGGGGCAATCCGCGGCAACCCCTCCAGCCGAGGCCGGCCGAACCGGACTACAGGCGGCCGGGCTTGCGTCTCAACCAGGCTGCCAGCCAGAAACTGGCAGCCAGCACAATGGCCGACACAATGATCCCTATCAGCACGCTGTTGTACGAGGCCGTTGTCGACCACAGCAAGGCGGCGGCCAAAGGCGCGGCGGCGCGCGCCAGATTGGTCGGCACGGTCAGCAAGCCGTTGATGGCGCCATAGGCATGGCGCGTGAGCATTTCCGGCACCACCAGGCCGCGCACAATGGTGAAAATGCCGTTGGCCGCACCGTAAGTCACGCAAATGGCCGCAACCGGCCAGAAGGCGGCGTCCACCCACAGCAGTGCCCCGAATGACACCGGAAAGCTGGCCACGACGACCGACCCGATGACCCGCATCGACGCCCTGGCCGCAAAGACGCTGATCAGGATACGTCCGGCCACCTGCGCCGGCCCGATCAGCGCAATGGCCTGGACCACGGCCGCCGTATTCATTCCGCGCTCGATGAACATGGGATACATATGGAAGGTAAAGGCGGAAAACATCGCCGCATAAACGGTCAACGCCAGCAGCAGCGCCCAGAAAACCGGGCGGCGCACGGCCTCGTGGACAGCGGCGCGGTCCAGGTCGATCTGCAGGAAGGCGGCCCCCGGCTCGGTCGAAATGCAGTCCCGTTCAGGGCGGATGAACACCAAGTGCGCGGTTGCGCACAGCAACACGTTGACCAGTCCCAGCACAATCAGCGTGTCGCGCCAGCCCCAATGGTCCATCAGCCACTGAATCAGGGGAATGAAGACCGTGCTGGCAAAGCCGCCCCACAGTGTCAGGGTCGTAATGGCGCGGCGCGACTGGGCGGCTCCGACCCTGCGGGCCAGCACGGCGAAAGCGGGTTCGTACAGGGTGGCCGCCTGCAGCAGTCCCACGCCTGCGGTCAATAGATAGAAGGATGTCAGGGAGTCGACCTGCGACCACAGGATAAGCAGGATCCCGGCGCCCAGCGACGACAAGCCCATCACCCATCGGCCATGGCCGCGATCCACAGCCACCCCAACAGAATAGGTGGCCAATGCGGCCAGGACCAGTCCCAGGGTCGCCGCGGCATACAGGTGGAATTTGGGCCATCCGAATTCCGCGCCCATGGCCTCGGCAATCAGCGGGAAACTGTAGTACAGCGTTCCCCAGGAACAGATCTGGCCCACCCCCAGGGCGGTCGTCAGGCCCCCTGCCTTCGCGTCGGGCGAAGGCGCGGCCGATTCCGCTGTGCCTGCTGCGCCGGCTTGCATCGTCTGTCAGCGGACCTGCTTGCCCTGCTCGTCGATCAGCAGCTCGCCGTTTTCTTTGGTAAATGGCCCTTTGATGGGCGGCAGGATGTCCAGCACCTGCTCCAGGGGACGGCACAGCCTTGTACCCATGGGCGTGACGACAAACGGGCGATTGATCAGCATGGGATGCGTCAGCATGGCGTCCAGCAATTGCTCATCGCTCAAGTCCGGGTTGCCCAAGTCCAGTTCCGCGTACTGCGGGGCCTTTTCACGCAGCGCGCCGCGTACGGTCAGTCCGGCTTGCCTGATCAGGCCTGTCAGCGTGGCGCGGCTGGGCGGCGACTGCAGGTATTCGATGATCTGCGGCTCGACACCCGTGTGGCGAATCAGCGCCAGCGCATTGCGCGACGTACCGCACTTGGGGTTGTGATAAATGGTGATGGAATCCATGAAGCATCCTTTCTTGATGTGCGGCGCTGAAGTTGGCCGGCACGATATCCGAATACCCAGCCCATTATATTGAACAAGACAACGAGGCATTTACACCACAGTTTCCTCTGATGACAGGTTTTTGTCACTTGGCGGTCACCTGCGGTTGATGTAATGCGAAGCAACTTAATTCGTACCGGTATCAGAGCCGATGCAAGCACACGACGAAGCCAAGCACTATAGAACAATCTGGATCTCGGATCTGCACCTGGGCACCGCCGGCTGCCAAGCCGAACCCCTACTTGATTTCCTGAAGCTGCATGAATCCGACACCCTGTATCTGGTCGGCGATATTATCGATGGCTGGCAGTTGAAGAAAAAATGGATGTGGCCGCAGTCCCATAACGATGTGGTCCAGAAAATCCTGCGCAAGGCCCGCAAAGGCACGCGCGTGGTCTACGTGCCCGGCAATCATGATTCCTTCGCCCGGCAGTACGCCGGAGAACGCTTCGGCGGCATCGAGGTCCACCTTGAAGCCGAACACACCACGCTGCAGGGCAAGTGTCTGCTGATCACGCACGGCGACTTGTTCGACGGCGTGATCCAGTATGCGCCCTGGCTGGCTTACGTGGGCGACAGGCTGTATTGCCTGGTGCTGACCTGGAATGTCTGGTTCAACCGCGCCCGCGCCCGCATGGGCCTGGGCTACTGGTCGCTGTCGCAGTACCTGAAGCACAAGGTAAAAGACGCAGTGTCCTTCATTACGGCCTTTGAAGACGCCCTGATCAAGGAGGCCAAGCGCCGCGGCTTCGATGGCGTGGTCTGCGGCCACATTCATAAAGCCCAGATGCGGGAAGTCGACGGGGTGCTGTACTGCAACGACGGCGACTGGGTGGAAAGCCTGACGGCGCTGGTCGAGCATCGCGATGGCCGCCTGGAAATCATTACCTGGATTCCGAAAACGGCCGTCAAGGCCAAAAAGCCCAAGGCCGGGAAGTCCTTGCCGCCCCAGCCCGCCGTCCAGGCGGCGCCAGGCGCGGTATTGCCGGCCATGCCCTGCCCCGAACCACAGACGCTGGACTCGAAAACCACTGAAGGAGTCACGTAAAAGTGAAGATCATGATTGTCACGGATGCCTGGGAGCCGCAGGTCAATGGGGTCGTGCGTACCTTGACCCAAACCCGGAGCGAACTCATGCAGATGGGGCACAAGGTCGACTTGCTGACGCCGCTGGAATTCCGCACCTTGCCGTGCCCCACTTATCCTGAAATCCGTCTATCGCTTTTTGCGCGGCGTAAAGTCAATGCCCGCCTGAAGGCTGCGTCGGCCGACGCGCTGCACATTGCCACAGAAGGCCCGCTGGGCATCGCGGCCCGCGCCTATGCCCTGCGCCACAAGCTGCCCTTTACCACCGCGTACCACACCCGTTTCCCTGAGTATGTGCAGGCCCGCACGCGCCTGCCCCTGTCGGTGACCTACCGCTTCCTGCGCTGGTTCCATGGCCCGGCCAGCGCGGTCATGGTGCCGACTGAAGTAGTCCGGCGCGACTTGCTGGCCAACGGCTTTGCGCAGAAGCAAGTGGTGCTGTGGTCGCGCGGGGTGGATCTGGACCTCTTCAAGCCGGGCCCCGCCCTGCCTCATGAGGAAAAGCCGCCCGTCTTTCTGTGCGTGGGCCGCGTGGCGGTTGAAAAGAACATCGAAGCCTTCCTGCGCCTGGATCTGCCGGGCACCAAATGGGTGGCGGGCGATGGCCCCTTGCTGGCGGACCTGAAGAACCGTTATCCCAAGGTGCGCTTCACCGGCGTGATGGATCAGGACACGCTGGCCAGCCTGTATAACGCCGCCGATGTATTCGTTTTTCCCAGCCGCACCGATACTTTTGGCCTGGTGTTGCTGGAGGCGCTGGCCTGCGGCTGCCCCGTGGCGGCCTACCCGGTCACCGGCCCGATCGATGTCCTGGGCGATTCAGCCGCCGGGGTGATGGACGAAGACCTGAGAGCCGCCTGCCTGAAAGCGCTGGACATCCCGCGCGCCGTGGCGCGCGAACATGCGGAGAAATTCTCGTGGACGGCGTCGACGGAAACGTTTCTGGCGCATCTGCACCCCATCCAGGGCATGGCTGCCGCCGTGGCGAAGGCGGCGTGAAACCCGCCGGTCAGGCCACCGTGTCCGGCAGGGGAATGAACTCGGCATTGTCGTGCGAAGGCAAGGCGATCCGGCCCGCCTGCCAGTCGGCCTTGGCCTGTTCGATGCGCTCTTTGCGCGAGGACACGAAATTCCACCAGATATGGCGCGGCCCCAAAGGCTCGCCGCCCAGCAGCATCAGGCGCGAGGCGGCCAGCGCCTTCAGGGTGGGCGTCCCGCCCGGCGCAAACACCAGCATCTGGCCCTTCTGATACTGGCGTCCGTCGAACTCAATCGTGCCGCTGGCCACATAGGCCGCCCGCTCGGCATGCGATGCCGGCAGTGCAATGCGCGCTTCGGGCTCAAGCGCGACATCCAGGTAGAACAAGGGCGAATGCACTTTCGCCGGGCTGTCCACGCCATAGGCGCTGCCCGCAATGACACGCCCCGACACGCCGTCTTCGCTGAAGGTAGGCAAGCGATCGGCCGCATAATGATCAAAAGCAGGATCGTCTTCTTCGTGCGCTTCGGGCACGGCCACCCAAGCCTGGATACCGTCGATATGGCCCCCGTTCTGGCGCATGCCATCGAAGCGCTCGGAGTGGCTGATGCCCGATCCGGCCGTCATCCAGTTCAGGGCGCCGGGCAGGATGGCCTGCTCTATGCCCAGGCTGTCGCGGTGCGTCATCTGGCCGTCGAACAGATACGTGACCGTGGACAGGCCAATATGAGGATGGGGCCGGACATCGGTGTGTCTGGGGATGGGCGCGGGCAAAGTGTGCGGCCCCATGCGGTCGAAGAAAATGAACGGCCCGACCATGCGGCGCTGGCGATATGGCAGCACCCGCCCTACCTCGAAGCCGCCGCCCAGGTCGTGGACACGAGTTTGAATGACAAGATCGAGCATGAATTTCCCCTGAATGAACAAAAAGGCCCTACTAGCTTGACGTGAATCAAGACTTTTTGCCGCCTGCTGGGTTCCAATACTACTATAGGACATTCAAGCGCAATGCCGTGAAACTTTTACCTAACCTGGAGAACACCATGCTTGCAAAAGCCACTTTCGCCGCCCTGCTTTCCGTCATGAGCCTGCCCGCCCTCGCCGCCCAATGCGACATCAACGTGGACAGCACTGACGCCATGCAGTTCGACACCAAAGAAATCACGGTCGATAGTTCCTGCAAAGAATTCACCGTCAATCTGAAGCACAGCGGCCAACTGCCCAAGGCGGCCATGGGCCACAACTGGGTGCTGACCAAAGAGGCCGATAAACAAGGCGTCGCCAACGATGGCATGGCCGCCGGCCTGGACAACGACTACGTCAAATCCGGCGACGAGCGCGTCATTGCCCACACCAAGGTGATCGGCGGCGGCGAAAGCACCTCGGTCACGTTCGACGTCAGCAAGCTGGCCGCCGGCGAGAACTACACCTTCTTTTGCTCTTTCCCCGGCCACTGGGCCATCATGACGGGCACATTGAAGCTGTCCAGCTAATCGCCCGCCGGCGCGCCAGCGCCGGCCTTGGCTCATCGCCGCCTTGAGCGCGTCGGCGGCGATGCGGCCAGATCAGCCAGAATCGGGCATTCCGGCCGGTTGTCGCCGTGGCAGCCGTCGGCCAGGTGCTCAAGCTCGTCGCGTATGGACTGCAGCTTGGCAATGTCCTGGTCCAATTCCGCAATATGCTGAAGCGCCAGTCTTTTGACGTCGGCGCTTTTTCGCGTGCCGTCCTGCCACAGCCCCGACAGCATCTTGATGCGCTCAAGCGAGAAACCCAGATCGCGCGACCGTTTCACGAAACGCAAGGTCTGGACGTCTTTGTCGTCGTATTGACGGTAGCCCGCATCATTGCGGCGTGCCGGGCCGATCAAGTCTATGCTTTCGTAATACCGGATCATCTTGGCGGTCACGCCCGATGCTTTTGACGCCTGTCCAATATTCATGTGAGTCTCCCGGTCCAAACGCATGGTTCGACCTGTTTGACCTTACCACGGCGGTAAGGCTTATAGTTTCGTTTTTCCCTTGCGCCCTCGCAGCAAGCATTTATTTTCTGAACAAGGAACCCACCATGCTGGAATTTGAAATCAAGGACATGACTTGCGGTCATTGTGTCAGCGCCATCACCCAGGCAGTGAACGCCGCCGCCCCGGGCGCGGAGCTGGATATCAGCCTGGATACGCAGCGCATCCGCATCGGCGGCGATGCCGATGCCGGCCTGATCGAATCCGCCATACGCGAAGCCGGCTACTCACCCTTGCGGGTCGAAGCGCCGTAAGCGCAGGGCGTTGGCCAGCACGAATACGCTGGACAGCGCCATGGCGCCCGCGGCGAATATGGGGGACAGCAAGGTGCCGTTGAACGGATACAGCACCCCCGCCGCCACCGGTATCAGCGCCGTGTTGTAGGCAAAGGCCCAGAACAGGTTCTGGCGGATGTTCGACATGGTGGCCTTGGACAGGGCGATCGCCCTGGGCACGCCGCCCATGTCGCCCGACATCAGCACCACATCGGCGGCCTCGATGGCGATGTCAGCGCCCGTGCCGATCGCCACGCCCACATCGGCGGCCGCCAGCGCGGGGGCATCATTGATGCCATCGCCCACGAAGGCCAGCAAGCCGTGCTCCTGCTTGAGCCGTTTCACGGCATCGACTTTACCGTCCGGCAGCACCTCGGCAATGACCTCGTCGATGCCGAGCTTGCGGGCGATGGCCTGGCCGGTACGGCGATTGTCGCCGGTAATCATGGCGACCTTCAGGCCCAGGCTGTGCAGCGCCGCAATGGCCGGCGCCGTCGTGTCCTTGATGGGGTCGGCCACGGCGATCATGGCGGCCAGCCTGCCGTCCAGGGCGGCGTACAAAGGTGTTTTCCCCTCGTCGGCCAGGCGGGCGGCCTGATCCGCAAACAGGCCTGCCTCGAGCCCGAGCTTGACCATATAGCGGTCGGCGCCGATATCGACCTGCCGGCCCGACACGGTTGCCCGCACGCCATAGCCTGTGACGGACTCGAACGCTTGCACGGACGAAAGCGCCAGGCCTTCCGCCCGTGCCGCGTCGACAATGGCGCGCGCGATGGGATGCTCGGACTTGTCCTCTACCGCGGCGATCATCGACAACACGTCGGCGCGCGCATAGCCGGGCGCCAGCAGCAAGTCGGTCAGTTCGGGCCGGCCTTTGGTCAAAGTCCCCGTTTTATCGACGGCCACCACCTGGGCATCGCGCAGCGATTGCAGCGCCTCGCCCTTGCGGAACAACACGCCCATTTGCGCTGCCCTGCCCGTTCCGACCATGATGGAGGTGGGCGTTGCCAGGCCCATGGCGCAGGGGCAGGCAATGATCAGAACGGCCACCGCATTGACCAGCGCGAACGTCAGCGCCGGAGCGGGCCCCAGCGCCAGCCAGACGGCGAAGGTCAAGGCCGCCGCCAGCATGACAGCGGGCACAAACCACAGCGTAATGCGATCGACCAGGGCCTGGATGGGCAGCTTGGACGCCTGCGCCTGCTCGACCATCCGTATGATCTGCGCCAGCACCGTGTCGTCGCCCACTTTGCCGGCACGCAGCGTGAGGGCGCCGGTCTGGTTGACGGTCCCCGCGGTCAGGGCCGAGCCCTTGCTTTTTTCCACCGGCACCGGTTCGCCGCTGAGCATGGATTCATCGATAAAGCTGTGGCCCTGCACAACCTCGCCGTCGACGGGGACCCGTTCGCCGGGGCGCAGCGCCAGCTCGTCGCCGACACGGACATCGGCAATGGCCACCTCTTGTACAAGCCCGTTGCGCAGCACACGGGCGGTTTGGGGCTGCAGCTCGATCAGCCGCCTGATGGCCTGGGAACTGCGGCCTTTGGCTTTGGCTTCCAGGTAGCGGCCCAGAAGAATCAGCGTGACGATGACCGCCGCGGCCTCGTAATAGACGTTGATCGTTCCCTGGGGCAGCCAGCCGGGTAAAAAGGTGGCGACCATCGAATACCCATACGCGGCGCCCGCGCCCATGGCCACCAGTGCGTTCATGTCGGGCGCGCGGCGCCACAAGGCGGGCAGGCCTACGGTAAAAAACCGCCGGCCGGGAAGCGCCAGGACCAGGCCTGTAAGCACGAACTGGATGATCCAGTTGGCCTGCCGGCCTATCGAGGCATCCAGAAAATGGTGAACAGCCGGGATCAGGTGGGCCCCCATCTCCATGGCAAAGACCGGCAGGGTCAGCACCAGGGCGAGCAGGAGATCGCGCCCAAGCTGGGCCATATGGGCCTCGTTGCGCGCGGCGAGTTCGTCGGCGGCTTGGCGGTCGCCGCCCTTCACCGGCTCGGCTTCATAGCCGGCCTTGTGTATGGCATCGACCAGGCTTTGCTGGAGTGTGCCGGGCGCCGCCCGTACCTGCGCCCGCTCGGTGGCCAGATTGACGCTGGCCTGGCTGACCCCGGGCACAGCGGCCAGGGCGCGCTCTACGCGCCCTACGCAAGAGGCGCAGCTCATGCCCGCGACGGTCAGATCGAACACATCGTCCTGCGAAGGATGGCTGGCTGCGCTGGCAAGGGGTTGTGCGGAATGGGATGTCATGAAAGAGGACCTGTCGAGATAAGGATATCGTGATGGCGAGACGATCTTGTCATCTATGGGTCACTGTAAACCTTCCCACCATGGCAAGGTCAAGCCTCAGGCCGTCATGCCGACGGCATTCATGATCAGCCGCAATAGGTAGGCGACCAGGGCCAGCGCGGCGATGCTGGCGGCCCAGATGCCGAGCAGCCAGCCCACGCGCCTGAGCCAGCGGCCTTTGCGCGGCGCGCCGTTCATCAATGGTAGCCCTCGCCGGCCACGACCTTGCCCCGGAATACATAGTAGGACCAGGCGGTATACATCAGGATGAAAGGCACGATGAACAAAGCGCCCACCAGGGCGAAGCCCTGGCTTTGCGCCGGCCCCGAGGCGTCCCATATGGAGATGTCGGGCGGGATGATATACGGCCAGATACTGATGCCCAGGCCGCTATACCCCAGGAAAATCAGGGCCAGCGTCAGCAGAAAGGGCCCCGCATGAGGCGTGCGCTGCAGGGACCGCAGCAGATAATACGCCGCCAGCGCCACCAGCAGGGGCACCGGCGCGAACCAGAACAGATTGGGCAGGCTGAACCAGCGCTCGGCAATGGCGGCGTGCGTCAAGGGTGTCCAGATACTGATGATCGCAATCACGCCCAGCAGTACCAGGGTCAGCGGCCTGGCCAGTTGCAGCATGCGGTCATGCAGGGCGCCCTCGGTCTTGAAGATCAGCCAGGTGCATCCGAGCAAGGCATAGGCGGCCAGCAGCCCCAGTCCGGTGAAAATGGAAAATGGCGAGATCCAGTCCAGCGCCCCGCCCGCATAGCTGCGATTCACCACGGGAATGCCGTGCATATAGGCGCCCAGCGTCACGCCCTGGAAAAAAGTGGCCGTGATCGAGCCCAATATAAAGGCCTTGTCCCACCAATGGCGGCGGTGGTCGTGTGCCTTGAACCGGAATTCGAACGCCACCCCCCTGAAAATCAAACCGAGCAACATGAAAACCAGCGGCAGCATGAAGGCGCTGAGAATCACGGAGTACGCCAGGGGGAAGGCAGCCAGCAAACCGGCGCCGCCCAGGACCAGCCAGGTTTCATTCCCGTCCCAGACCGGCGCCACCGTGTTCATCATCACGTCCCGGTCTTCTTTATCGGGCACCAGCGGAAACAGGATGCCTATGCCCAGATCGAAGCCGTCCATGACGACATACATCAGGATGCCGAACAGAATGATGATTGCCCATATCAGCGCCAGATCAATGCCCATATCGTTCATCCTTTATCCTGCGTGAGTGTCCGGCGCGTCGGAATCGGGTGCCGCGGAAAGCGGCCGCGCCGGGGTGCGCGACTCGCCCGGGCCTCCGGTATCGGGCTGTTCGCCGTCGTGCTCGTCGGGCCCCTTGCGTATGAGCCTGAGGATGTAGACCGTACCGGCGCCGAACACCAGAAAGTAGATCACCACAAAAAGGGCCAGCGTGACGCCAAGCTCGATGGCCCCATGGGGGCTGACCGCATCGGCCGTGCGCATGACGCCATAGACGACCCAGGGCTGGCGCCCGATCTCGGTGGTGTACCACCCCGCCAGTATCGCCACCAGGCCGCTGGGGCCCATATACAGCGCACATCGCCATAATGGGCGTGAATCATACAACCGCCCTTTCCACCGGGCCCAGGCCGCCCACAAGGCCAGTCCTATCATCAACAGACCGAGCCCGACCATGACCCTGAAAGACCAGAACACCACCGTGGCATTGGGGCGATCCTCTTTGGCGAATTCCTTCAGCCCCGCAAACTGGCCGTCCCAGCTATGCGTCAGGATCAGGCTGCCCAGGCGGGGGATTTCGAGCGCAAAGTGATTTTTCTCGGCTTCCATGTCGGGCCATCCGAACAAGGTCAGCGGCACGCCCTGGCCCGGCTTGTTTTCCCAATGCCCTTCGATGGCCGCAATCTTGGCCGGTTGGTGCTTGAGCGTATTGAGCCCGTGGAAATCGCCCACAACGGCCTGTATGGGCGCCACGATCAGCAGCATCCACATGGCCATCGACAGCATTTTTCGGATGGCCGGCGTGTCGTTGCGCCTGAGCAGATGCCAGCCGGCCGAGGCCCCCACCATCAGCGCCGTGGCCAGGAAGGCCGCGATGCCCATGTGCGCCAGACGATACGGGAAGGAAGGATTGAAAATCACAGCCAGCCAGTCGGTCGGCACAACCTGGTTGTTGATGATTTCATAGCCTGCCGGCGTCTGCATCCAGCTGTTGGACGCCAGTATCCAGGTGGCTGAAACCAGCGTGCCCAGGGCGACCATGATGGTCGAGAAAAAGTGCAGCCCGGGACCCACGCGATGCCATCCGAAAAGCATCACGCCCAGAAAGCCAGCCTCCAGGAAGAAAGCCGTCAGGACCTCGTAGGCCAGCAAGGGGCCGGTCACACTGCCGGCGAAATCAGAAAAATAGCTCCAGTTGGTGCCGAACTGGTAGGCCATGACCAGGCCCGATACCACCCCCATGCCGAAATTGACGGCAAATATCTTGATCCAGAAATGATAAAGCTGCTTGTAGACCGGCCGGCCCGTCTTGAGCCAGCAGCCTTCCAGCACAGCCAGGTAACTGGCCAGGCCAATGGTGATGGCGGGGAAAATAATGTGGAACGATATCGTGAACCCAAATTGAATCCGCGCCAGCATCAATGCGTCGATATCCATCCATTACCCCCAGTCATTCCATGTCCAGATCGAGCCTGAACGGTACCGGCATCGCCTGCCTGCGCCGGCCATGGCTGCGCCTTCAAGGTCAGCGACCCACTGTACAGGATGCCGTGGCAACCGTAAACCCGTGCGCGGGCATGCGGCTTGCTGGGACAACAACACACCCACCGCAAGGAGAATGCCAATGTTACGCAAAGTCAGCAGTCTTAAAGGATACGCCATCAAAGCCACCGACGATGAGCTGGGCAGCGTCAAGGAAGTCTACTTCGATGACGAGCAATGGGGTGTGCGCTATCTGGTGGTCGAAACCGGCACCTGGCTGTCGCAGCGAACGGTGCTGATCTCGCCTTACTCGATTACCGGCGTTGACGATCTTGAAGAACTCATCCATGTGTCGCTCACACGCGAACAGGTCAAGAACAGCCCCGACATCGACACGCATCAGCCTGTCTCGCGCCAGTTGGAAGGGGAATTTTCCAGCTATTACGGCTTTGGCAACTATTGGACCGGCCCCTACCTGTGGGGCGCCGGCGGCTATCCCGTGCTACCGGATGCGGTGGGCGTTCCCAAGGTGGACGAACGGCCCGATGCCGTGGCCGAGCGCGCGGCCGACCGGCCCGAAGACGTGCACCTGCGCAGCAGCAAGGATGTGGCCGGCTACCACATCGTCGGCACCGATGAGGAAATCGGCCATGTCGAAGACTTCATCTGCGACGACGAGTCGTGGGCAATACGCTATTTGCTGGTCGATACCCGCAACTGGTGGCCGGGCGGCAAAAAAGTGCTGCTGGCCACGCAGTGGATCGAACGCATAGACTGGACCGACTCGACGGTGCAGGCCAGGCTGACGCAGGAACAGATCAAGAACAGCCCCGAATACGATGAAGACGAGCCGCTGGATCGCGGCTACGAGACCCAGTTGCATGCATACTATGACAAGCGAGGCTATTGGGACTGATGCCTTGCTAAGGCCGGCGCGCGAACGCGTCTTCCATCTCGCGCCGCACCCGATAGGCGGGGGTGCTGGTGTCGATGGCGACATCGGCCCAGCTTAAGGATTGCCCCTTGGCCACCGGGCGCACAAGCTTGACTCCGTGCGCCAGGCCCAGGGGCAGCCCGCCCGCCTGGACCGATTTTTCCGCCGGCAGCAGCTTGCCCCATACGGTATAGCCGCCCTCTCCGTCCAGCATTTCGCCCACCTGCAGATCGCGTTTCGCGGTGGCGACCACATCGGCCTGCCAGCAGGTGGCCACGCCGGTCGCTTCGCCGCGCAAGGCGATGGACGCCACCGACATGCCGACTTCCAGGCCGATCAGGTGCCAGCGCTTGTACAAGGTAAAGTAGCGGCCGCTGGGGTCGGTGTGGGCGTTGTATTCCTCGAAACAATTCTTGATGTAGTCGGTTTCCGCTTCGACCGTCACCCAGACGCCCATGCGTATCTCGTAGGGAATGCGCCGGCCATCGGCTTCCAGCGACGAGACGACCTCGACCATGCCTTTGCCTTCCAGCACACCGCCCTCGCTGACGGGCCGGGTCACAAAAGGGATGTCTTCGATGCTGGCCGGGGGATACAGCAAGCCATTCGACGGCACGCGCAGCCCCGTGGCGTTGGCCACCGCGGCGCTTTCAATGGATGGCTTGGAGCCGTCCAGGAAACTGTTGAACATTTTCGGATTCAGGCCGCCGCGTGCCGCCTGCTCGGGGGTCAGCCCATAATTGCCCCAGACGGTATCGGGCGTGGATTCGGAAAAATGGGGCAGCCATTTATGCCCCCGCCCGGCCGCAACCACCGGGAAGCCGCAGGTGCGCGCCCAGTCGACCAGGTCGCAGATCAAGGCGGGCTGATCGCCGAACGCCAGCGAATACACCACGCCGGCCTGGGCCGCCTTGCGGCCCAGCAGCGGGCCGCAAAATGCATCGGCCTCTACCGTCACGTTGACCACATGCTTGCCCTGGTCGAAGGCTTCCAGGCAATGCTCCACGGCCGCGATGGGATTGCCGGTGCATTCGACGATGACATCGATATCGGGCAAGCGCACCAGCGCCTTCCAGTCTTCAGTGATCCAGGTGGCGCCCGTGCGCAAGGCCTCGGCGGCCGACGCCGCCCCGCTTTGCTCGGGCGTCCAGCCTACCCGGGCCAGATTGACCCTGGCCGCCTCGGGAGACAGATCGGCGATGCCCACCAGATGCACGCCCGGCGTGCGCGGAATTTGCGCCAGATACATGGCGCCGAACTTGCCGGCGCCGATCAGGCCCACCCGTATGGGTTTGTTCTGGGCGGCGCGTTCCTGCAACTGGGCATAAAGGCTCATCGGTCGGTCCTGTGACGAAGAAAAAAAACCAAGCTTACCCGATTCCGGAACACCCGCCCATATCTGCCGCGCTGTCGCGGCCAGGCTCTTAAGCATATAGCCGCGGCACATTATGCGCCCAGCTTATAAATATGGAAAAAAGTATTCGTTCTGTTTTCAAGACTGCTTCCGTAGTCTAGAGCCTGAGTCAAATATGGCCGTCAACAACAGGAAGCAAGTATGTCTTTATCTTCGCTCATCAAGTCAGTCATCGTTGCAAGCCTGCTTGCGACCCCCGCGGCGTACGCCGCAGACGTTTCATTGCTGAATGTCTCGTACGATCCCACCCGCGAGCTGTACCAGGAATTCAACCAGGCGTTTGCCCGGAACTGGAAAGAAAAAACCGGCGATACGGTTACCATCCGGCAATCGCATGGCGGGTCGGGCAAGCAGGCGCGTTCCGTCATCGATGGCCTGGATGCCGATGTCGTGACCCTTGCCCTGGCCTCGGACATCGATGCCATTGCCGAGCGCGGCGCGCTCAAGGCGGATTGGCAGAAGCAGTTCGCATTGAACAGTTCGCCTTATACCTCGACCATTGTCTTCCTGGTCCGCAAGGGCAATCCCAAGCAGATCAAAGACTGGGGCGACCTGGTCCAGCCCGGCGTGCAGATCATCACGCCCAATCCCAAGACATCGGGCGGTGCGCGCTGGAACTACCTGGCCGCATGGGGTTATGCGCTGGGGCTGCCCGGCGGCAGCGAGGAAAGCGCCAAGAAATTCGTGGGCGACCTGTTCCGGCAAGTGCCCGTGCTGGATTCCGGCGCGCGCGGATCAACCACCACCTTTGTCGAGCGCGGCATAGGGGACGTCTTGCTGGCCTGGGAAAACGAGGCCCTGCTCGCCATCAAGGAACTGGGCCCGGACAAGGTAGAGATCGTCGCCCCTTCGGTCAGCATCCTGGCCGAGCCGCCCGTGGCGATCGTCGACAAGACGGTCGACAAGAAAGGGACGCGCGAGGTTGCCCAGGCGTATCTGGAATACCTGTACACCGACGAGGGCCAGGCTATTGCCGGCAAGCACTACTATCGCCCGACCTCGGAAAAAATCGCGACCAAGTACGCCGACCAGTACCCCGCCATCAAGCTGTTCACGATTGACGAAGTGGCCGGCGGCTGGGCCACTGCCCAGAAATACCACTTCGGCGACGGCGGCATCTTCGATCAGATTTATCAGCCTGCGGGCAAGTAGCAGACAGCGCGGCATCTGCCCGCGCGATCACCGCGCCGCCCTTGGGCGGCGCACCATCGTGTCATAAGAAAGAGAACGTTTTATGTCCAGCCTGGCCAGCCCGTTCCGCGCGGCGCCCTTCAGGGTAATACCTGGGTTCAATCTGACATTGGGCTTCACCCTGCTCTACCTGAGCCTGATTGTGCTGATTCCCCTGTCGGCGGTATTTCTTAAAACCTTCACCCTGAGCTGGAGCGGCTTCTGGGAGACGATTTCTTCGCCGCGCGTCGTGGCATCTTATAAATTGAGTTTCGGCGCGTCATTGCTGGCCGCCGCGATCAACCTGGTTTTCGGCACCATCGTGGCCTGGGTGCTGGTGCGCTATCGATTCTTCGGAAAGAAATTCATCGACGCGCTGGTGGACCTGCCTTTCGCCCTGCCCACCGCCGTGGCGGGTATTGCATTGACCGCGCTGTATGCGCCGAATGGCTGGATAGGACAGTTGCTGGAGCCGATGGGCATCAAGGTGGCCTTCACGCCCATCGGCATTGTCGTGGCGCTGACCTTCATCGGCCTGCCCTTTGTGGTCCGAACGGTGCAGCCTGTGCTGGAAGAGGCCGAGCGCGAACTCGAAGAAGCCGCCGCCAGCCTGGGGGCCAGCCGGCTGCAGACCTTGGCCCGGGTGATCTTCCCTTCTGTTTTTCCCGCCCTGCTCACGGGTTTTGCGATGGCGTTCGCCCGGGCCACGGGCGAATACGGCTCGGTGATCTTCATTGCCGGCAATATGCCCATGATTTCCGAAATCGCCCCTCTGCTCATCGTGACCAAGCTGGAGCAATACGACTATGCCGGCGCCACGGCGATTGCCGTCGTCATGCTGCTGATTTCGTTTGTCCTCCTGCTGGCGATCAATCTGCTGCAAGCCTGGACACGCCGCAACACTGAAGCAAAAAGGAGCTGACTTGAGCGCATCCGACCTGACTTTGCCGGCTCGGGCCGCCAGCGCGGACCCTGCTTCCCCGCGCCTGCCGCTGCATGGCGGCGCGACGCAGCGGCAGAAAACGCCATCCGCCACGCAAGAGCCCGCCTGGGTCCGGCATACGCTGATTGCCGTGGCCTTGCTGTTTCTGGGCCTGTTTCTGTTCGTGCCGCTGTTTGCCGTTTTTGCCGAGGCCCTGCGCAAAGGCTGGGATGCCTACGTGGCCGCCATCATCGAGCCCGATGCCGTGTCGGCCATCAAGCTGACCCTGCTGGCCGCCGCCATTTCCGTACCGCTCAACCTGGTGTTTGGCGTGTCCGCGGCCTGGTGTATTGCCAAGTTCGACTTCCGGGGCAAGAACTTGCTGATCACGCTGATCGACATCCCTTTTTCAGTATCGCCGATTATCTCCGGCCTGATCTACGTGCTGCTTTTCGGCGCGCACGGCTGGATGGGCGAATGGCTGTACCAGCATGACATCAAGATCCTGTTTGCGGTGCCCGGCATTGTGCTGGCCACTATTTTCGTGACCTTCCCCTTCGTCGCCCGCGAGCTGATACCCCTGATGCAGTCGCAGGGCAGCGAAGAGGAAGAAGCCGCGCTGGTCCTGGGCGCGTCGGGCTGGCGGACTTTCTGGCAGGTCACCCTGCCGAACATCAAATGGGGACTGCTGTATGGGGTCATCCTGTGCAATGCGCGGGCCATGGGCGAGTTCGGCGCCGTGTCGGTGGTATCGGGGCATATACGGGGCATGACCAACACCATTCCACTGCATGTGGAAATCCTTTACAACGAATACAACTTTTCCGCGGCCTTTGCCGTGGCATCGCTGCTGGCGATGCTTGCCCTGGTCACGCTGGCTCTGAAGTCATGGGTGGCGTGGCGCACACACAGCACGGCGTCTGAAATGGATGCCGGGGAGCCCTGAACATGAGCATAGAAGTACGCAATATCTACAAGCAGTTTGGCAGCTTCACCGCATTGAACGATGTGTCGCTGAAGTTTCCCGATGGAAAACTGACCGCCTTGCTGGGCCCGTCGGGCTGCGGCAAGACCACGCTGCTGCGCATCATCGCCGGCCTGGAACACCCCGATGCGGGCGAAATCCTGCTGGACAATGAAAATGCGGTCGCCCGCCATGTGCGGGAACGCCAGGTGGGTTTCGTGTTCCAGCATTACGCCCTGTTCAAGCACATGAGCGTCTTCGAGAACATTGCTTTCGGCCTGCGGGTCAAGCCGCGCAGAGAGCGCCCTTCCGACAGCGCCATTAAAGAACGCGTTACCCGCTTGCTGGAGCTGGTGCAGCTCGACTGGATTGCCGACCGCAAGCCATCGGCCTTGTCGGGCGGGCAGCGCCAGCGCATCGCCCTGGCCCGGGCTTTGGCCGTGGAGCCGCGCGTGCTGCTGCTGGATGAGCCCTTCGGCGCGCTGGATGCCAAGGTGCGCAAGGAACTGCGGCGCTGGCTGCGGCGCCTGCACGACGAGCTGAACGTCACCAGTATTTTTGTGACGCACGATCAGGAAGAGGCCCTGGAAGTGGCCGACGAAATCGTGGTCATGAATCACGGCAAGGTCGAGCAAGTCGGCGCGCCCGCGGCCGTGTACAACCAGCCCGCCACGCCCTTTGTGTACGGATTCCTGGGGCACGTCAATCTGTTTCACGGGCGCCTGCGCGACGGTGCGCTGGAAACCGGCGATATCCGCCTGGATGCGCCCGGGCTGGCCGGCCAGGCCGGCAACGCCCAGGGCACGGCCTATGTGCGCCCGCACGACATCGACATCGAGCACTACACGCCGGATGCGCAAGGTATTGTGGTGCGGCTCGAGCGCGTCCATGCCATAGGCCCGCTGGCCCAGTTGGAGCTCAAGCGCAGCGACACCGATGAGGTGATCGAAGCGGTCATTTCGGCTGAACGTTTTTCGCAGTTGCAGCTCAAGCCGCGCGACACTCTGGTCGCCCGGCCCCGGCAACTGCATATATTCCCGGTTCAGCCCGCCTAAGGACCCGCAGCGGCGGGCGGCATTACCGGGCCAGCAGCACCACGCCCGCCACAATCACGGCGCAGCCCAGCAAACGCGCTGCCGAGGCGCGCTCTTTCAAGATGAAAAAACCGGCCAGCGTCGCCATCATGAGCGACATTTCCCGCAGCGGCGCCACCAGGCTGACCTGCCCGCCCCGTTGCAGGGCATACAGGACAAGAATGTAGGCCATGGGCGACAAGGCGCCCACCGCCAGCGCATACCCCCACTTGCCGCGCATTTGCTGCATCATGCTGGTTCGCCGCAGCCAGGCGCGCGGCGCCATGATCAAGGCATTGCCCAGCGCCGACAGCCAATCCAGGATCACGGGGGCAACCAGCAATACTTTCACGCTGTATGCATCGGTCACCGTATAGGCGGCAATGAACAGGCCAATGAACAGCCCCCAGCGCACACCGGCCCAGGCCTGCGGCGAGGCAAAGCGGCGCAGCTTGCCATCGGAGGCGATCAGCAATATCCCCACGACCACGCTGAGTATGCCCAGGACACCGAAGGTGGACGGCTGTTCGCCCAGCCAGATGAAGGCGGCCAGGCTGGACAGCAAGGGGCCGGTCCCGCGCGCCATGGGGTACACCACAGACAGGTCCGCCGCGTGATAGCCCCACTGCAGGCAAAGGCTGTAGCCCAGGTGCAGTATGCTGGACAAGGCGATGAAGACGACAACCGGCACGCTCCAGCTCATGCCGTCGGCCCACAGAATATAGATCACCCAGGGCGCATACAGCACGGCCGAGATCAGCCGGTAGGAAAACACAAAGTGCCCGGCCGCGGCGGCCGCCTTTTTGGAGATGAGATTCCATGCCGCATGCAACGCTGCGGCACAGACCACGAGTCCAAATATTTCAGGCGTCATACGTCACACTTCGGTATCCAGAACAGCGGGCCAGGGCTTATGATGAATACTGAATCCAGCCGCCGCCCCAAGCCCGGCCGCCGCATTGTCATAAACACGACATATTAGCCGAGTTTGATCGCCGGTCCGCGCGCCGCGCCGCCCTTCGTCCCAAGGAGTCATGATGACAACCCGCCCCGCCCAACGCCTGCTGACTGTATTGACGCTTGCCTGCCTGATGCCCGCCACCGCATTGGCCCAGCTCAAGCCCGGCGCCGCCGCGCCCGACTTCACACTGGAAGCCAGCCTGGCGGGCAACGCTTTCGAATTTTCATTGGCGCAGGCCCTGAAGCAGGGCCCGGTCGTCCTGTACTTTTATCCTGCCGCCTTCACCAAGGGCTGCACCATCGAAGCCTACAATTTTGCCGAGGCCAGCGACGAATACAAATCGTATGGCGCCACGGTGCTGGGCGTATCGGCTGACAATCTGGAAAAGCTGAAGGAGTTTTCCGTCAGCGCCTGCCGCAGTAAATTTGCCGTGGCGGCGGATCCGGATGCCCAAGTCATCAAGGCCTACGACGCTAAAATGGCATTCATACCCAATATGGCCAGCCGGGTCTCCTACGTGATTACGCCCGATCACAAGATCTACTACGCGTTCAGCAGCAGCGATCCCGACGAGCACGTTCCCAACACCATGGCCGCCGTCAAGCAATGGGCGTTAAATGGTAAAGTGCAATGACCATCATTCACGACAGCGCAGGGTGAACATGACGTCGGTTTACGATTTCTCAGCCGTCACGCTTCAGGGCGAAACCGTCGCCCTGTCCCGCTACGCCGGCAAGGTCCTGCTTATTGTGAACGTCGCATCGGAGTGCGGCTTCACCCCGCAATATCAAGGCCTGGAAGCACTGTACAAAGACTATCAGGATCGCGGCTTCGTGGTGCTGGGCTTTCCGTGCAACCAGTTTGGCCACCAAGAGCCGGGGGACGCAGCCCAGATCGGCGAGTTCTGCACCCGTCAGTATGGCATCAGCTTTCCTCTGTTCGAAAAGATCGACGTCAACGGACCGCAATCCCATCCGCTCTATGCCTGGCTGAAAACCGAAAAATCAGGCGTGCTGGGCAGCCAAAGCATCAAATGGAATTTCACCAAATTCCTGCTGGGCCGGGACGGCCAGGTACAAGAGCGTTACGGCTCCACGACCAAGCCCGAGGCCTTGCGGCGCGACATTGAACGCGCGCTGCAATCAAACGCCACCGAACTGTGACCTTATAAGGAACCGTATGATAGACCTGTATTACTGGACAACGCCCAACGGACACAAGATCACCCTCTTCCTGGAAGAAACTGGGCTGCCTTACACCATTGTCCCCATCAATATCGGCAAGGGCGACCAGTTTCAGCCCGATTTCCTGAAAGTCTCGCCCAACAACCGGATTCCCGCCATGGTCGATCGCGCGCCGGCCGACGGCGGCGAACCCCTGTCCCTGTTCGAATCGGGCGCCATTTTGCTGTATCTGGCCGAAAAGACCGGCCAGTTCATGCCCAGCACGCTGCGCGGCCGCAGCGACGTGCTGCAGTGGCTGTTCTGGCAAATGGGCGGACTGGGTCCCATGGCCGGGCAGAATCACCATTTCAATACGTATGCCCAGGAAAAGATTCCCTACGCGATCGACCGCTACGTGCGTGAAACCGGCCGCCTGTACGGCGTGCTGAACAAACAACTGGCCGATCGCGAATTCATCGCGCACGATTACTCCATCGCCGACATGGCCTGCTACCCCTGGATCGTGCCCCACGAGCGCCAGGATCAGAACCTGAACGATTTCCCGCATCTGAAACGCTGGTTCGACGCGATCGCGGCCCGGCCCGCCACACGTCGCGCCTACGAAAAGGCCGAACAGATCAACACCCAGCCATCCGTCAACGACGAGGCTTCCCGCAAACTGCTGTTTGGCCAAGACGCCAGCACCATCAAATGAGGGCAGGCATGCATTCTCGATCAGCGCTGCGATGGACCCTGGCCTGCATGGCCCTGGGCGTGCTCACGGCTTGCGCAAGCGGCCCTTCAAGCAATATTTCGCGCATCCCGGTGCAAACCGCCGATCAAACCAGCAAAGACGGCCTGTTCACCCAGACCGTGAAATGGAAGCATGCCAAGCCGGATTGCCGCGGCGACTGCCCCACGCTGGAACTGGATTCCTTGGTTTTTCCCGGCGTGCCCATCCTGACCGAGCTGGTCGACCATGCCCTGGCCATGATGACAGGCATCAGCGACAGCGATGCGCCGCCCTACGCCACGGTGGCTGAATACGAAGACTATTTCTGGAAAACAGCCGCGCCGCGCGATGCCACCGTGATGACGGCCAAGACACGCTATCGTAATCGCAGCCTAACGGTGATTGAATTGAATACGTGGCAGTACCTGACCGGATCGGCCCACGGCATATCCGCCACCCAGTTCCTGAACTGGGACAACAGCACAAGCAAAGTCCTGAGCCTGGAACGCGTGCTGCAAGCGGGCCAGTATGACGGCTATGTGGCGGCGCTGAAGCAGGCGCATGCCACCTGGGTGGCGTCCCACCCAGACGCGCAGAACGATCCGGCCACCTTCAACCGCCTATGGCCCTTCCAGGTCAGCGAAAATTTCGGCTTTACCGATCAGGGTCTGGTCGTCAAGTACGATTCTTACCAATTGGCCCCCTACTCGTCCGGCCAGCCCGAGTTGGTGATTCCGTATCCCGCCCTGCAAGGCATATTAAGGCCCGAGTTCATGCCCGCCGCCTGACCGGCGGCCCCTTCAGGCAAACTGCCTGGCGAGGCTGCCGATACGGGCCAGCGGGGTGCGCTGGAACGTTATGGATTCGGTTCCTCGTTGAAACGGTCCAGATCGAAGTAGCGCGATGACGAAGGCTGGGACGGCGCTTTCTGGGCGTCGGCCGCCGGCGTATCCGTACCCGCATCAATCGTATTGGGGACGCCCGGCTTGCCTGCATCGCGGGCCGCCGGAGCTGATAGCGTTTGGGAGGGCGATTGGGCGCCCTGCGCCTGGCGCATCGCCGATCGCTGGGCTTGGACCTTGGCGGACAACACATCGAGCTTGTCGGCCAGCGCATTGTGGTTCTTCAATCGCGCCCAGCGGGCTGCATCGTATTGCTGCGTAGTCTGCATGGTGACGTCGGCGCCCGAATCCAGCAAAAGCTGTACCACGGCTTGATTGCCGCCGTAGGCAGCCATCATCAGCGCCGTAATGCCATCCGGCCCGGGCGCGTTGACCACCGCCTTGTTGGCAAGCAGCATCTTGACGGTCTCCAGATGGCCTTTGGAGGCCGCGTATTGCAGCGGCGTCCATCCAAGACGGTTGACCAGCGCCCCGCGGCGGATCAAATCCTGGGCGCGCTGCGTCTGGCCGGCGACCGCCAGATACAGCAAAGGGGTTTCCCGGTTGGTATTGATGGCGTTCACGACGGTTTTCGGGTGGGCCGCCAGCACATCATAGACATCCCAGGCCCCATCGCGTATGGCCTGCATGATGGCCGGCTGCCCGGCCGGGCTGACCTCGTTGGGGTCGGCCCCGCCTGCCAGGGCTTCCTGGACCTTGCCGACCCGATTGTTGGCGATGTCGACCCACCAACTGGCTGGATTGGCGGCTTGCGCCGTGCAGCAAATCAGCAGGCCCGCCATCGCGTATAGCATCCGGCGAGCCCAGGATGCCCAGGCGGCGCTGCCATGCGACAGGATATGTATGTAATGCGTCATGCGATTCCAATCCTAATCTTATTTATATCAATAAGTTAAAGGAGATATTTAAATTATGAATTAGATTTTCACTAACTCGAACTCTTATCTAATAAATCACTTTAAATAAATAAATTTAAATAATTTACTTTAAATAAATCACTTTATATTATCTTTTTATCTTATTGAAAAGGCTAAAGAAGTTATTTGTTGAATGCGCAGCCACATCAGCCAACGGGCAGCCCTTCAGCTCTGCGATTTTTTCGGCCACATGCATGACCTTGGAGGGGTCGTTCGTTTTGCCCCGGTGCGGCACAGGCGCCAGATAAGGCGAATCGGTTTCGATCAGCAGGCGATCCAGGGGCAGCTTTCTGGCCAGTTCCTGCAAATCCTGGGCCTTCTTGAAGGTGACGATGCCGGATAGCGAAATATAGAAATTCAGGTCCATAGCCGCCTGCGCCACGTCCCATGACTCCGTGAAACAGTGCATGACGCCGCCGATTTTATCCGCGCCCTCTTCTTTCATGATGCGCAGCGTGTCGGCGCTGGCCGCCCGGGTATGGATGATCAAAGGCAGGCCGCTTTCCCGGCTGGCCCGGATGTGCGTCCGAAAGCGCTCACGCTGCCACTCAAGCGGTTCCGACAGGCGAAAATAATCCAGCCCGGTTTCTCCGATGGCCACCACCTTGGGCGATTGCGCCAGTTCGGCCAGTTGCTGTACGGTGGGCTCCGGCGTGTCTTCGTAATCGGGATGCACCCCCACCGACGCATACAGGTGGGGATGCGGGGCCACCAGATCCATCAGTTTGGGCCAATCGGGCATATTGACGCTGACCACCAAGGCGTGGGTAACCTGGTTTTGGGCCATGCGGCCCAGGATATCAGGCAGGTTTTCGGCCAGCTCGGGAAAATCCAGATGGCAGTGTGAATCGACAAACATAAGGGTTCTTTCAAGAGGAAGTATCTGAATGAATGCAGCTCCAGGCTGCGGCGCAGACTATTAGTGTAGCGATTTCGCGGCGCGCGCGACTAACGGGCGCGCGCGCACGCCAGCACGGCGCGCTGCAAGGCGCTATGCACGAAAAGCTTGGCGTTCAAGGGGTGGCCCGCCACCGCTCTTTGCTGCGCCAGCCATTGGGCCGTGTCGGCCAGGTTTCCGGGCAAAGCCTGGCTTGCTACGGCGCCTATCGGTTTTTCCAGTGCGGGGAAATACCGCAGCGGCGCGCCCGACGCGGCCAGCAGCAAGTCCAGGAACAAGCGCTGCAAGGCATCTATCCATACTTCAGGCGCTTGTTTTTCAAGCTGGTCCGCCAGGGGGCCGATATCGGGCGGCTGCACAGCGGCCAGGCCGGCCAGAAGCCGGGCCAGCCACTCGGGGCACGGATCCTGGCCCGACTGGGCCAGTTGCCGGGCCAAGAGCGGCGCGCCGCCGGAAACCGCCAGCCATTGGCCGGCGTCCCGCACGCCTTCGGCCGCCAGCCATTCAAGGCTCTCCGCTTTGCCGGGCACCGGCAAAGGCAAGCGGCGGCAACGCGATACGAGCGTGGGCAAAAGCCTGTCCGGTGCATCGGCGACCAGCAAGAAAATGGTGTGCGCCGGCGGTTCTTCCAGTACCTTCAGCAAGGCATTGGCGGTGATCAGGTTCATGGCGCGCGCCGGGTACAGCACGGCCACGCGCCACCCACCGCGGTGGGTGGCCGTATTGAACCACGTATGCAAAGAGCGCAGTTGCTCGACCTTGATCTCTTTCGAAGGCGTTTTCTTGGCGCCCGAGCCCGTCTGTTCGCCGTCATCGTCGGCGCCTTGCGCCGCGCCCTCTTCCTGCGCAAGCGCTTCAGGCCGGATGCGGCGCAAGTCCGGATGGCTGCCGCTCTTGATCCACAGACAGGCGGCGCAGTGCCCGCAAGCCAGTCCGTCGACCGGCGACTCGCACAGCAGGCTGCCCGCCGCGGCCAGCGCAAACTGGCGTTTGCCGATGCCGGGCAGGCCGTGGATCAGCCAGGCGTGCGCAAAACGCTCGCGCTGGCCCAGCCAGCGCGACGCCAGCGCCTGCTGCCAGGGCAGGAATGGCAAAAAATCGCTCATGGCCGGGGCCCTGCCGGGATGCGGCCCGTGTCGCGCACCAGCGCGTCCACCTGATCGAGCAGCTCTGCCCGTATGGTGTCGATGGGCAGGGTCGAATCGACGATGTGCAGACGTTGCGGGTCCTGGCGGGCCCGCTCGTGATAGGCCTGTCGCGTGCGCTCGAAAAAGGCCGCGCCCTCGCGCTCGAAACGGTCCAGCTCGCGCGTGCGCGACAGACGCTCGCGCGCTATGTCCAGCGGCACATCGAACAGCCAGGTCCGATCCGGCTGCAGGTCGGGATGAACCCACTGCTCAAGCACTTCGATGGGATGCGACCCCAGCTCGCGGCCACCGCCTTGATAAGCATAGCTGGCATCGGTAAATCGGTCGCACACCACCCATTTACCTTCAGCCAGCGCCGGTTTGATCACGGTTTCCACATGCTCGCACCGGGCCGCGAACATCAGCAGGGTTTCGGTTTTCAGGTGCATGGCCTGGCTCAGGACGGTGAGCCGCAACTGCTCGCCCAAGGCCGTGCCGCCGGGTTCGCGCGTGGAAACCACCTGTATGCCGCGTGCCCGCAACTGATCGACCAGCCATTGCACATGGGTGCTTTTTCCGGCGCCGTCCAGGCCCTCGAGCGTAATGAAACAACCGCGTTCAGTCTGCATCAGTTGCGCCGCCCCAGAATGTATTTGGCCACGGCGCGGTTATGGGCGGCAAGATTGGCGGAAAACTCGCTGGTGCCATCGCCCCGCGATACGAAGTACAGGAATTTATGCGATTCGGGATGCAGGGTCGCCAGCAGGGATGCGCGTCCGGCGCTGGCAATGGGTGTGGGCGGCAAGCCGCCTCGCGTATAGGTGTTCCATGGCGTATCGGTGGTCAGGTCTTTCCTGCGTATCCTGCCCTGATAGGCGTCGCCCATGCCATAGATGACGGTCGGATCGGTCTGCAGCGGCATGCCTATGCGCAGACGGTTCACGAACACGCCTGCGACGCGGGTACGGTCGGCGCTGTGGCCGGTTTCCTTTTCAACAATGGAGGCCAGGATCAACGCTTCGTACGGCGACTTCAGCGGCAGGTCCGGATCGCGCTCGCGCCAGAGCGATTCCAGCAATTCTTGCTGGGCGTGGTGCGCGCGCCGAAGAATGTCAAAGTCTGACGTACCGGGCGCGAACACATACGTATCCGGATAAAACAGGCCTTCAGGGCTGTCGGCCGTGGCGCCCAGGCGCTGCATCAACGCCTCGTCCGGCACGCCGTCCAGCGTCTGTCCGACATTGGGATCGTCGCGCAAGGCTTGCCGTATGCGCTGATAGGTCCAGCCCTCGACCAGCGTCAGGCGTGTTTGGGTCATATCGCCGCTGACCATCCGTTCAAGCAGCATGCGCGGTGAATCGCCCCGAACGGCCTCGTAAGCCCCCGCCTGCAACTGTTTGTCGCGGCCGGTCAGCCGGGCCAGCGCCACGAAACCGTCTTCGTCGACCTGTATGCCCGCCTTGTTCATGATCTGGGCAATGCTGCGCGGCCGGCTGCCGGGTTCGACCACATAGTCGACCCGCTCGCCGGCCATGGCCACGGGCCGCTCGACCCAATACCAGGCAGCGGCGCTGATGGCCGTGGCGATGAGCGCCATCACCAGCAGCAAGTACAAAAGCATCGACTTGAATTTTTTCATTGACTATAAAGTTTAGCCCAAGCCTGTTTCGGGCCGGCAATTGAATTCATCCGCGCATACGCGTACGGGCGGCACGATTGGCAAAAGCCCATTATCATAATCGCTACGTTTGTCTGTGTCTTATTTTGCGAGCCGTAAATTCATGAGTTCCCCCTGCTTTGCTTCCCCGCTGGCCGATATGGCGGTCATCGATGTCACGGGCGCCGACGCGGCAGCCTTTCTGCACGGCCAGCTTACGCACGATATTGCAGGCCTTGCCCCCAACCAGGCTCGCCTGGCCGGCTACTGCACACCCAAAGGCCGTTTGCTGGGCAGCATGGTGGTTTGGCAGGCAAGGGACGCTGAAGCTCCCGCGCTGCGCGCACTGATCAAGGCCGATATCGCCGACACGGTCGCCAAGCGGCTGTCCATGTTCGTGCTCCGGGCGAAAGCCAGCCTCGCCGTCACCCGGCCTTCGATATGGGGCGTCACCCTGGACCCCGGCGCAAAGGGCAGCGCCGCGCCCGCGATGGACGGCTCGTATCCATCGCTGGCCGAACAGGCCGCCAAGCTGCCTGCGGACGCTGCGCCCTGGACCATCGTGCGCGGCGACACTGGCGACTGGATTGCCGCGCCCTGCGCCGGAACGCCGTCCACCCGCTGGTGGCGGGTGGCGCACGCGCCTTTGGAAGAACAACCCGCTGCGGCAAGCAGTGCGCAGGCGGCCGCCTGGCAGGCGGCCGATATCGCCGCCGGCCTGCCCTGGGTGCAGGCCGCCACGCAAGACGTTTTCATTCCGCAAACGCTGAACCTGGATTTGATCGACGGCGTCAGTTTCACCAAGGGCTGCTACCCCGGCCAGGAAGTCGTCGCCCGCAGCCACTACCGGGGCACCGTCAAGCGCCGCATGGCCTACGGCCTTATTCAGGATGGCACGGCAACAGGCCCGGACGCCGGCGTCTTGGCTGGTACAGACGTGTTCGACGCCCGGCAACCGGACAATCCCTGCGGGCGGATCATCAACGCCGCAAGGGCCGACCTGGACAGGCCTCTTGATGCCAGCCCGTCAGACACGCATCCCATCCACGCGCTGGCCGAAGTCCAATTGGCCGACCTGGGTACGGCGGATTTTCGCCTGGGCAGCCCCGATGGCCCCGCCCTCAGCATGCGCGCCCTGCCCTACGCCATCGTGCAAAACCCATAGCACAATGGCGCGGCAGGCCTGCCGCGCCGCCTGATTACTTCTTGTACAGATTCAGGATGCTGGAGAAATCCAGCCCGCCATGGCCCTGGGCGCTGTGCAGCGAATACAGGTTGCGGGCCAGTTCGCCCAGAGGCACGGACGCGCGGGCGTTCAGGGCGGATTCCGCCGCCAGCCCCAGGTCCTTAAGCATCAAGTCCACCCCGAAACCGCCCGCATAGGCCTTGGACGCCGGCGCATGCTCCATCACGCCGGGCCAGGGGTTGTACAGTTCGGTCGCCCAGTTCCGTCCCGAACTCTTGGAGATGATGTCCGACAGCACCTTGGGGTCCAGCCCATTGGCCGCGCCCAGCGCAAGCGCCTCGGACGTACCCGCCATGAGTATCCCCAACAGCATGTTGTTGCAAATCTTGGCCACCTGGCCGGCGCCCGCGCCGCCGGCGTGGAAAATATTCTTGCCCATTTTTTCCAGGTAGGGCCGGGCGTCGTCCAGATCGCCCGCCTCGCCGCCGACGATGAAAGTCAGCGTACCGGCAACCGCGCCGCCCGTGCCGCCCGACACTGGCGCATCGATCATGCGCACCCCTTTCGCGCGCGCCGCGTCGGCCACTTTCCGGGCGGATTCAGGCGCGATGGTACTGCATTCGAGCACCAGGGTGCCCGGGGCAATATGGTCAAGCAAGGCGCCGTCGCCCAGGTACAACCCTTCGACATGCTTGCTGGCCGGCAGCATGGACACCACCGCATCCACGCCCTTGACGGCCTCTTGCGCCGACGCGGCGGTCAAGGCGCCCGCATCGGCCGCAGCCTTGAGCGCGGCCGGCGCCAGGTCGAACACCACCAGTTCGTTTCCCGCCTTGAGCAGATTCATGGCCATGGGGCCGCCCATGTGGCCCAGACCGATAAATGCAATACGGCTCATTCTGTTGTCTCCTGTTCTTGATCGTGATAAGTGATAGGTAGGTGATGAGGGATAGGCGGGTCAGCCCGCCGCCGGCCGGCCCAGGTCGGCCAGGGGGTGCGCCAAGTCGGCCGGCCAGGGCGCCGCGTAGAAACGCTGCACCCATTCCTCGCTGGCCGCGTCCAGCGACGGGGGATTCCAGCGGGGCTGCCTGTCTTTGTCGATCAACAAGGCCCGTATGCCCTCTTTCAGGTCGCCCTGCGCGCCGCACTGCAAAGACACAATATATTCCTGCCGGAAGACATCCGCCAGCGACATCAGCCGCACGCGGCGCAAAAGCGAAAAACTCAGGCGCGCGGAACCCGGGGACCCCGCCAGAAAGGTGCTGGCCGCACGCTTGAGCCAAGGGTCTTCATGTTCGGCCCAGGCGGCGATATGGGCGCAGATACCCGTCAGGTCCGCCCCGTCGCAGGACTGGCGAATCAGCGAATAATGCGTTTGCAAAGGGCCCGGCTCGGCCGGCGCATCCCGTTGCTGTCCGAGCAGCAATGCGCGCAGCGCCACGTCGTTGCTGTGCCGGTCGTCCGACCACGAGGCCGCCTGGATTGACGCCGCGAGCGCGTCCCACCCTTGCGCGTCCAATGTGTAGTCGGCCAGGCCCAGCAGCCGGCAGTCGCTGGCGCCCAGCTGCGCGCCCGTCAGCGCCAGGAACAGGCCGATGCCGCCCGGCAGGCGCGACAGCATCCATGTGCCGCCCACATCGGGAAACAGGCCGATGGAAATCTCGGGCATGGCGAATCGCGTCGTGGTGGTTGCCACGCGGTGGCTGGCCCCCATCATCAGCCCTACCCCGCCACCCATGACGATGCCGCTGCCCCAGCACAGCACGGGCTTGGCATAGCTGTGTATGTGGTAATCGAGCCGGTACTCTACATCGAAGAATTCACGCGCATAGGTGTTGTCCCAGGCTTGGCCGCTGGCGTTCTCTTGCATGCCCCGGTACATGCCGTGCAGATCGCCGCCGGCGCAAAACGCCTTGTCGCCTGCCCCTCGAAGCGCAACGAATGCGACCTGGGCATCGTCTTCCCACCGCCGTAATTGGGCGGCCAGCAATTTGCACATGTCCAGAGACAGCCCATTAAGGGTCTTGGGACTGTTCAAGGTGGCAACACCCACCTTGCGGCCGTCAGCCGTACTCAGTTCGTCGAACAACACCGGGGAAGTCATCGGATGTCAGCTCCTTTTTCGAGTAATTGCCGCGCGACGATCACGCGCATGATTTCATTTGTGCCTTCGAGTATCTGATGCACGCGTGTGTCGCGCACCAGCCGCTCCAGCGGGTAGTCTTTCAGGTAGCCGTAGCCGCCATGGATCTGTTGCGCATCAAGGCAGGCCTGGAAGCACAGGTCGGTGGCCAGGCGCTTGGCCATGGCGCAATACGAGGACGCCTGCGGGTCCTGTTCGTCGAGCTTGGCGGCTGCCAGCCGCACCATCTGGCGCGATGCCACGATATGCGTCAGCATGTCGACCAGCTTGAATTGCAGGGCCTGAAAATCGGCCAGGGGCTGGCCGAACTGCTTGCGTTCGCTCATGTAGCGCCGGGCTGCCTCGTAAGCGCCTTGCGCCGCGCCCACCGAGCACGTGGCAATATTGATGCGGCCCCCGTCCAGGCCTTTCATGGCGAACTTGAACCCCTCGCCTTCGCTGCCCAGCAGATTTTCAACAGGCACTTCCACGTTCTCGAAGCTGATGGGCCGGGTGGACTGGCTGTTCCAGCCCATTTTCTCTTCCTTGCGGCCATAGACGATGCCGGGTGTGTCGGCCGGGACGGCAAAGGCGGAAATACCCCGCGCCCCGGCCTCGCCGGTGCGTGCCATGACCACCAGCAGGTCGGTATCGCCGGCGCCGGAAATGAATGCCTTGGCCCCGTTCAGCGTATAAGCGGCGCCCTTCTTTTCGGCGCGCGTGGCCAGCGATGCGGCATCGGAGCCGGCACCGGGCTCGGTCAGGCAATACGATGCCAGCTTCTCTCCGCTGGCCAACTGCGGCCCCCAGGCGTCGCGCACGGCCTGGCTGGCCCAGGAGCCAATCATCCACGTCGCCATGTTGTGAATGGTCAGGAACGCCGTTGTGGAAGGATCATAGGCGGCCATTTCCTCGAAAACCAGCGTGGCATCCAGGCGCGGCAAACCCAGTCCGCCTATCGTCTCGGGCGCGTAGATGGCGCAAAATCCAAGCTCGCCGGCGCGGGCGAAAGCCTCGCGCGGGAAAATGCTTTCAGCATCCCAGCGCGCCGCGTTCGGCTCGAGCTCGCCTTGGGCAAAATCGCGTGCGGCCTGAGCAAAGGCCTGTTGTTCGTCGCTCAGACGAAAATCCATGATGTGGTCTCCTTCAACTGCGGCATGGCTTTCATCGGCCACGCCGTCTATTTATTTCTGGTTCCTAACCATAGCGCTTTGCGGGCTTTTCTTTTGTCATATGCGCGACAATCGCTTGGTCATGAATGCTTTCCGGTGCTCAGCGCGCCGCCGCCGCGACACCATCGGGTCGAAAGTCAGGGGCCGGTAGATTTCAACACGGTCGCCTTCCTGCAGAACGCGGTCGACAGAGCATGCCTGCCCGTACACGCCGGCGGCCAGCGCATGCTGCGGATAATCCGGGAAGCGCCCGGCAAAGCCGCTGGCGTCCAGCGCCTGCCCCAGCGTGCTGCCGGCGGGCAGGCGCAGCGAAACCCGCCAGGCCGAGGCGGCCAGGGCATACACGACCTCGACGGAAATCTCAGTGTCCATGGACGGCTTGCGCGCGCTGCGTGAAAGAATCGATGAAGCTGCTGGCAATCCGGTTGAATATGGGCCCGACAACCGCCTCGAGCGCGCGGCTGGAAAAGGCATATTCCATGGTGTAGAGGACTTTGCAGGCGTCTTCCGCCAAGGCCTGGAACTGCCATGTGCCGGTCAGCGTCGAAAAGGGGCCATCGACAAGATGGAAGGTGATCAGTTCGGGATACTTATGTTCGTTGCGGGTCGTGAACGTTTGCTTGATCCCCGCAATGCTGATGGTAATGGAGGCTTCCATGCCATGCTCATCGTGCCTGTGTACGGTGGTGCCGCCGCACCAGGGCATGAATTCGGGATACTTGGCCACGTCGGCCACCAGGTCGAACATTTGTGCGCAGCTATGGGGAACGAGAACAGAACGCTGTACTTTATGCATCGAGAGTCGTTAATGGATAGAATGTATTGATTTTACAGTCTACAAGCATAATTGATTCATGAGCATTGTCGATAACCGGAAAGCAACCCACGATTACTTCATCGAAGACCGCTACGAGGCGGGTCTTGTGCTGGAGGGGTGGGAGGTCAAAGCGATACGGGCCGGTCATGTGCAACTGAAGGAAAGCTACGTGATCGTGCGCGACGGTGAAATCTGGATCATCAACATGCACATCAGCCCGCTGCCCACGGCCTCTACGCATATCCACCCCAACTCCACCCGCACGCGCAAGCTGCTGCTCAAGGCGGAAGAAATCAGCAAACTGATCGGCAAGGTCGAGCAACGCGGCTACACCCTGGTGCCGCTGAACCTGCACTACAAGAACGGACGCATCAAGCTCGACTTCGGGCTGGGCCGGGGCAAGAAGCTGCACGATAAGCGCGACTCGTCGCGCGACAAGGATTGGCAGCGGGAAAAAGAGCGCATCATGAAGCACGATACCCGCAACAGGTCCGGCGACTAGGCCTGGGCCGCAAGGCGCTACCCCAAGGTAAAGCCTTCCAGCTCGAGCAAGGCGAATTTGCGCTCCAGCCCGCCCGTGTAGCCGTTGAGCCTGCCCGTACCGGCCAGCACCCGATGGCAGGGCACGATGATGGTAATGGGGTTGCGCCCCACCGCCGTTCCCACCGGACGCCCATGCTGCGGCTTCAGGCCGGCCGCCTGCGCCACATCGCCATACGACACGTATTCGCCGTAGGGGATGGTCAGCAGCGCCTGCCAGACTTTGACCTGAAACTCGGTGCCGTCCAGTTGCAGCGGAACCGTGAAGACCTTGCGCCTGCCCAGAAAATACTCATCCAGTTCACGCCGTGTCTGCTCGAACAAGGCGACCGCGCTGCCGGGCGTGCCGGCCTGCTTCAGCGCCACTGGCCCGCAGGCCTGATGCGCGAGCCCGGCCCGATCGGCTGGCGCAGGCTTGATCGCACAGGCGCCGTCATCACAGCCTGCCAGGCCAGTTGGGCGTAGATCCTGCTCGTCAAACAGCGTGGGCGCAGCGGGCGGGTTCTTGTAGGCCTTGAGGTTCTTGATGGCCACCCCCGCCCTCATGCCCGCGGTCGGATCGGCCTTGCCTGGTTTCACCGGCACGGCCCCCGCCGGGGACGGGCAATCCGACTGGCCCACGAAGTACAGGCCATCAAGGCAAGCACCGTTGCTGCTGAGCAGTATCGGACCCAGCGGTGAAGTGATCTGTGCATAAAACGTCATGGCCGCCCGCATCAATGCAGTTTGACCCGCGGGGCGCCGCGTTTCATGAACAAGCGCCCTATGGCCAGCGTGCCGGTGCGCACCGGGCCCAGAACCGCCAGGTGATGCATCAGGTGCAGGCTCATGTACATAAGCCGGGCCAGCAGGCCTTCAACGAACCAGCTTTTGCCGGACAACACCCCCATCAGGCTTCCTACGCCGCGGCTGTGGCCCACCGACACCAGCGATCCGTAATCGCGGAAGCGGAACGCCCGCTGCGCGATCGCCTGCCCTTTGATGCGCTCGCGCAAGGTATCCATCAGGAAGCCGGCCTGTTGGTGCGCCACCTGCGCGCGGGCCGGCAAGGGACGATCTTCCCCCAGCCAAGGGGCCTGTGCGCAGTCTCCCAGCGCATAGATGACCGGATCGCTGGTCCGCAAGCTGCCATCCACCACCAGTTGATTGATCCGGTTGGTTTCCAGGCCGAGTCCGGCCAGCCATGCCGGCGCCTCGATGCCGGCTGCCCAGACGCACAGGTCGGCCGGATAGCGGCTGCCTTCGCTGTCGACCAGCGCGTCGCGTTCGACGGCGGCGACGCGCACCGATGTTTTCACCGTGACACCCCGGTCTTCCAGTAGCTTCTGCGCCGCGGCCGACATTTTTTCTGGCAAGGCCGACAGGATGCGGTCGCTTCCTTCCAGCAGGGTGATGCGGATATCGGCAGCGGGGTCCAGGTCATTCAAGCCATAGAAAACCGCGTCGGCGCAGGCCTCGAGCAGCTCGGCGGCCAGCTCGACGCCCGTTGCGCCGCCGCCGACGATACCGATGTTCAGTTGGTAGTCCGGCTCCGCGGATTTGCGGCGGTTGGCCGTGACCAGTTCGTGCAGCAGGCGCAAGCGGAAGCGCTCGGCCTCGTCAGTGGAGTCCAGCGCAATCGCGAACTCGGCGGCGCCCGGCGTGCCGAAAAAATTAGACTTGCTGCCCACGGCCATGACCAGCGTGTCGTAGCCAATATCCCTGGCCGGAAAGACTTCGTCGTGCGCATCCGAGAAAACCGGTTTCAGCTTCAGGCGCCTGGCATCGCGGTCTATGGCTTGGACTTCGCCAAAAATAAAGGTGAAGCCGCAATCCTTGGCCAGCATGAAATACGACAGGCCTTCGCGGTGTATGTCCAGGGTTCCGGCCGCCACTTCATGCAGGGAAGGCTTCCAGATATGCCCGCCGGCCTTGTCCACCAGCAGGACATGCTGGGGCCCGTACTTGCGCCCCAGCTTGGCAGCCAGTTCCAGGCCGCCGGCGCCGCCGCCCACAATGACTATCCTGTGCGCATCGCTATTCGTCATGTCCGAGTCCTTCAATCGTGTTGACAGGCCCTGCGCCCTGCCGGGCATAAGCCGTGGCCGTAACGGTATCTTGCCCTGTCCGCCTCGGCAAGGTCAACTCCAGCCGTTATCCATACATGCCACAGACAGCTGGAAAACCCGTGCCCGCCACGTAAAAACGCTGGCTTGAACGGATTTAAGCCAGCGTTTTCTTTGCCGGGCCGCCCCAAAAAGCGCCCGGATGCGTCATATAGACTTAAGCCGGCTTGGCCAGGCGCTGCCAGGTATCAACCACCGTATCCGGATTCAGCGACATCGACAGTATCCCTTCGTCGCGCAGCCAATTGGCCAGGTCGGGGTGATCGCTGGGGCCTTGGCCGCAGATGCCCACGTACTTGCCGGCGGACAGGCACGCCTGGATGGCACGGCGCAGCATGAACTGGACGGCTTCGTCGCGCTCGTCGAAATCGGCCGCCAGAAGCTCCATGCCCGAATCGCGGTCCAGGCCCAGGGTGAGCTGGGTCATGTCGTTCGAGCCAATGGAGAAACCGTCGAAATGCTGCAGGAACTGATCGGCCAGGATGGCATTGGACGGCACCTCGCACATCATGATCAGGCGCAGGCCGTTTTCACCGCGTGCCAGGCCATGGTTGGCCAGCAGGTCAACCACCTTGGCCGCTTGCGGCAAGGTTCGCACAAACGGCACCATGATCTCGACGTTGGTCAGGCCCATGTCGTCGCGCACCTTCTTGAGCGCCTCGCATTCCATGCGGAAGCATTCCTCGAATTCCTGCGAGATATAGCGCGATGCGCCACGGAAGCCGAGCATGGGATTCTCTTCCTCGGGCTCGTAGCGCGAGCCGCCCACCAGCTTGCGGTACTCGTTCGACTTGAAGTCGGACAGGCGCACAATGACGGGCTTGGGATAGAAAGCGGCGGCCAGGGTGCCGATGCCTTCGGCCAGTTTTTCAACGAAGAAGGCACGCGGGCTGGCATAGCCGCGCGCCGCCGATTCGACCGCCTGCTTCAGCTCGCCGTCCACATTGGGGTAGTCGAGCACGGCCTTGGGATGCACGTTGATGTTGTTGTTGATGATGAACTCGAGCCGCGCCAGCCCCACCCCTTCGTTGGGGATCTGGGCAAAGTCGAAAGCCAGTTGCGGATTGCCGACGTTCATCATGATCTTCAGGCCGATATCGGGCATTTCACCCCAACGGACTTCTTCGATCTCGGTTTCGATCAGGCCATCGTAGATGCGGCCTTCGTCGCCCTCGGCGCAAGATACCGTGACTTCCTTGCCATTGGACAGCACATCGGTGGCATTGGCGCAGCCGACCACCGCCGGAATGCCCAGTTCCCGGGCGATGATGGCGGCGTGGCAGGTACGGCCGCCGCGATTGGTCACAATGGCCGAGGCCAACTTCATGACGGGCTCCCAGTTGGGATCGGTCATGTCGGTCACAAGAATATCGCCCGCCTTGACCTGATCCATCTCGGAGATGTCGGCGACGATGCGCACCTTGCCCGAACCGATCTTCTGGCCAATGGCCCGCCCAGTGATCAGGACTTCGCCCGTGGCTTTCAGGCGATAGCGCTCTTGCACATCGTTGTGCCCTTGCTGAGATTTGACCGTCTCGGGCCGTGCCTGCAGGATGTAGATCTTGCCGTCTATGCCATCGCGGCCCCATTCGATGTCCATGGGACGCTGATAGTGCTTTTCGATAATGACCGCGTAGCGGGCCAGCTCGATGACTTCTTCATCGGTCAAAGAATAGCGGTTGCGCTCGGACACAGGCACATCGACCGTACGGACGGCGTGGCCCGATGTGCGCTCGGCGTCGAATTCCATTTTGATGAGCTTGGAGCCGATGCGGCGGCTGATGATGGGGTAATGTCCCGAAGCCAGGGTCGGCTTGAATACATAGAACTCGTCGGGGTTGACCGCGCCTTGCACGACGGTTTCGCCCAGGCCGTAGGACGACGTGATGAACACGACGTCGGTAAAGCCCGATTCCGTATCCAGCGTGAACATGACCCCCGCACTGCCGCGATCGGAGCGCACCATGCGCTGCACACCCGCCGACAAGGCGACGTCGGCGTGGGCATAGCCTTTGTGGACGCGATAGGAAATGGCGCGGTCGTTGTACAGCGAGGCAAAGACGTGGCGAATCTTGTCCAGTACGTCGTCGATACCCACCACATTCAGGAAGGTTTCCTGCTGGCCGGCAAACGAGGCGTCGGGAAGGTCTTCGGCGGTGGCCGACGAGCGCACGGCAAAAGACCCCTGCCCGTCTGCATCGAGTTCGGCGAAGGCCGTACGAATGGCCTGCTCGAACTCGGCCGGGAAAGGCGTGTCGACAATCCACTGGCGAATCTCGGCGCCCGCCGTGGCCAGCTCGCGCACGTCTTCCGAGTTCAAGGTTTGAAGGCGGTCGGCAATGCGCTGGTCAAGCTGGGTGGACTTGAGGAAATCGCGGAAAGCGTCGGCCGTGGTCGCAAAACCGCCTGGGACCCTTACCCCGGCGCCGGCCAACTGACTGATCATTTCACCGAGTGATGCGTTTTTTCCTCCGACCGAGTCGACATCCGTCATGCGGAGCTGCTCGAAAGATACTACATAAGACATAAAGTCACCTTTAACTATATAAAAGAAAGCTTGTTTGCTTAGCGCGCCCGGGCGCCGGACGAAACCGGAACGCCGCCATCAACCGGTGCACTAAGCAAACCAGCCTTGCTTGCTGGTACGGTGACTGTTAACCTTTGCGATTGTACCGTTTCTCGCACCTTCTGCACTCACTTTATTCCATGCCAGACACTCTGATCGAACGCACCGTTTTTGTTGTCTCCGACAGCACGGGCATTACCGCTGAAACATTCAGCAACTCCGTGCTTTCCCAGTTCGAGCAGGTATCGTTCGAAGCCATACGCATTCCTTTTATCGACAGCGTCGAAAAGGCATCCGCCGCGGCCATACGGATCAACCGCTGCGCCGAAGAACAGAACGAGCCCCCGCTGGTATTCAGCACGCTGGTCAATCCCGAAATCGCGCAAACCATACGCGAGGCCAACTGTACCTTTCTGGATCTGTTCAGCACGTTTGTGCAACATATCGAAACAGCCCTGGGCATAAAGTCCAATCATTCGGTGGGCCGTTCGCATATGGGCGGGTTATCCAAGCAGTACAACAATCGCATCGAAGCCATCAACTTCAGCCTGGCGCACGATGATGGGCAGTTCGTGCATGGGCTGGAACAGGCGGATGTGATTCTGGTGGGCGTCTCGCGCTGCGGAAAAACGCCCACCAGTCTGTACCTGGCGATGCAGTATGCGGTCAAGGCGGCCAACTTTCCCTTGATTCCCGAGGATTTCGACCGGGGTTCGCTGCCCGCCACCCTGGCCCCTTATCGCAAGAAGCTGTTCGGCCTGTCGATACAGCCCGAGCGCCTGGCCGAGGTGCGCCATGAGCGGCGTCCGAACAGTCAGTATGCGTCCATCAGGCAGTGCCGGGACGAGGTGGCCGAGGCGGAGCGCCTGATGCGGATGGAGAATATTCCGTGGCTGTCGACGACGACGAAATCGATCGAGGAGATTTCGACCAAGGTGCTGGATGAGGTGGGGTTGAATCGGCGGATGTATTGAATTGCCGCGGGCACTATCCTTTTGGGGCGCTGCCTTTTTGGGTTCTTGAGAAGCGCGGGGGCTTGGCCGGGGTTGTGCTCCCATCGCTTCGGCCCCTGCGGGGCTACCCTGGCAATGATTCCAAAGCGGGGCCGGGCGTGAACTCGCCATTCATCAGCCGCCTGTGGGCTGATGAATGGCTCAAACAAGCACGCCCTCTTACGTCCCCGCCTTGGCGCCATGGCTGCGGCTTGCTCAACGGTCGCCCAACCCAGGCCAAGCCCCCACGCTTAAGATCTACTCAAGGTGTTGGAAAGTGCTATCGCAGCTTGATGGCGGGCTCAAAGCTTGGGTTGGCTGAGTGGTCAACAAATCTCGACAGCTCTCGACAGCAAAAACCGTCGACAAGCACCGTCGACAAGCCAATTAGCATCAGCAAAGCGCATGGGCCTCTGGCATGTCCACGATGCAGCGTGCGGGGTGTTGGGAGCCGGGCTGCGGCGACTTTCGGGACTGAGCGAGCCGGCGGCGAAGGGAGCCCGAAGGGGCGGACGAGCCAGGCGATGCGGTGTTCGGCGCGCAGGCGCCGAACCTGTCACGAGGAGCTAAGCCCGGTTCCCAACACCCCGCACGCCTCAATAGAAATCCAGCAACGCCCGCAAACGACAGAAACGCGGCTATCCCGCCGACGTCCCTATATGCTGCCGCCGCTGCTCGAACAGGCAAACCCCTGCCGCCACCGCCACATTCAGCGACTCGACATTTTCCGCTTGCGGAATGTACAGGCGGCGATCGGCCTGCGCCAGCAGAGCCGGGTCCACGCCCTGCCCTTCATTGCCGAACAGCCAGGCGCAGCTTGCGGGCAATGCGGCTTCGTACAGCGGCTCGGCATCGTCCAGGGACGTAGCAATCAGCGGCACCGCCAATCTGCTGCGTGCGGCCGCCAGGTCCACATGCTCATGAACCGTCATGACGAAGTGCGCGCCTTGCGCGCTGCGCAGGACTTTCGCGGACCAGGCCGACGCACAGCCCATGGATAAGTAAGCGTGCCGGATGCCCGCCGCCGCCGCGGTGCGCAGCAGCGTGCCGACATTGCCCGGGTCCTGGACGCGATCCAGCCAGAGGCAATGATGATCGATGCGGGCCGGCAGCGCGGGCAAGGGAGCCGCCACCAGGAAGTAAACGCCTTGCCCGTGTTCGACCTGGGACAAGCCTGCGGCCAGCCTGGGTTCGCAGCTGTGGCATAGGGCCGGGGCCAGGCTGGCCGCCAGGGCTTGCAGCTCGGCCTGCGCCTCGAGCCGCTGCAGGTCGAACAAAGCCAGTTCCGGCGGCCCGGCATGTTCCAGCCAGGCCTGGCACAGATGTATCCCTTCCAGCACCACATAGTGGGCATCACTGGAGTCGGGGCCTGCTTCCCGTTTGCCGCGGCTCAAGCGCTGCATACGCTTGTACAAGGGGTTATCGCGCGAGGAAATATGCTTCATGGACCCTTCTCCCCATTGGGTCATGGGACCGGCGTATACACCGGCGCCACAGGGGTTTCCGCCTGCTCCGCCGCAAGCAGACGCTTGACCGGCGCAAAACTGCGCCGGTGCACCGGACTGGGGCCGTAGGCGTTCAAGCGGGCCAAGTGCAAAGCCGTTCCGTAGCCCTTGTGCTGATCAAAGCAATAATCGGGATAGGCCTGGTGAAGCAGCAGGCAGTCGGCATCGCGTGCCGTTTTCGCCAGAATCGAGGCGGCCGAGATCGCCGCAACGCTGGCGTCTCCGCCCACAATGGCCTGTGCGGTGCAATCCAGCCCATGCGGGATGCGATTGCCGTCGATCACGGCCCTGCCGGGCCTGACGGACAGGCCTGCGCAGGCCCGGCGCATGGCCAGCATGGTCGCCTGCAAAATATTCAGGCTGTCGATTTCTTCAACCGTGGCGCTGGCAATGCACCACGCCACGGCCTGTTCACGGATCAGCAAGCTCAGCGTTTCGCGCCGGGCGGCGCTGAGCTTCTTGGAGTCGTCCAGCCCCGCAATGGGGCGGGCGGGGTCAAGAATCACCGCTGCGGCAAACACAGGCCCGGCCAATGGGCCGCGCCCTGCTTCGTCAATGCCGGCCACATACAGCGACGCCGGCTCGTGCATCGGGAACAGATCAGGCTGCATGACGCACCTGTTCGACAATAGCCCGGGCGGCCAGCTCCGGCGTGTCGCGCCATAGCGACTCATGCATGCGCACGAAGCGCTCGGCCACCTGCGCCCCATAGGCGGCATCCGTCAGCGCCTTCCAGCTGGCTTCGGCCAGGGCTTGGGGCGTGGCGTCGTCCTGCAGCAGTTCAGGCACGACGAAATCGCGCGCCAGCACATTCGGCAGCCCCACCCAGGGAACGTAAGGCCGTGCCTGGCCTGATTTCCACGCCATCATGCGCTTCATCAGGGGAGAAAGCACGTAGGAAATCACCATGGGCCGCTTGAACAGGGCGGCCTCCAGCGTAGCCGTGCCGCTGGCGACCAGCACCGCATCGGCTGCTTCCATGACATTCCAGGCAGCGGGCCGCGCATCAAAATCCGCTGAGGGCGCAAGCGGCCCGGCCCCCTGATCCGCCGCGGCGGCCGACGCGGGCCCCGGCGCCCCGCCCTGCCCCTCGATAATGCGCAGATTGGGAATCGGGTACTGCTGCAGCAATGCCTGGAATTCGCGGCGGCGCTCGGCATTGACCATGGGCACCAGCACCTGCAGGGCGGGATCCTGCCGCAGCAGGATTTGCGCAGCCTGCAGAAAGCGCGGCCCCAGCAAGCTGATTTCAGACGCGCGGCTGCCCGGCATGAGCGCCAGTACGCGCGCGCCGGCATCCACGCCCAGGTGGCGGCGGGCGGCAAGCCTGTCGGGCTGCATGGGAATGATCTCGGCCAGCGGGTGGCCGACATAGGTCACCGGGACGCCCTCTTTCTGGTAGATGTCCTCTTCGAAGGGAAACAGCACCAGCATATGCGACACGGCTTCGCGTATCTTGTGGATGCGCTCGTAGCGCCAGGCCCAAATGGACGGCCCCACGAAATGAACCGTGGGCACCCCCGCCTGTTTGAGCTGATGCTCCAGGCGCAGGTTGAAATCCGGCGCATCGATACCGACAAAAACATCCGGCTTGTCCGACAGCCATTGTTTTTTGACATTGAAATAGGTATTGAGCAGGCGCGGCATGCGCTTGAAGGCATCCACATAACCGAACACCGTCAGGGCATCCATGGAGTGCCAGGCCTCGAAGCCCTGCCTGGCCATGGCCGGCCCGCCTATCCCCTGGCAATGGCTTTGGGCATCGTGGCGGCTGATGCCCCGTATGATCCGGGCTGCCAGCAGATCACCGGACGGTTCGCCGGCCACCATGCCAACGCGCAAGCTCATGAGCGCGCAATGCCCCGTGTGGAGGCCGACAGGAAGTCGACCATGACTTGAATGGCATCATGCGCTGCCGGTTTTTCTTGCTGCAGCACACGCATCTGCTCGCAGGCCTCTTCCACCTTCAGATTGCGGCGGTACAGCAGCTTGTAGGTTTCCTTGAGGGCGGCGATGTCGTCGGGGCTGTACCCCCGCCGGCCCAGGCCTTCCGAGTTGACGCCCACCGGACGGAAAGGGTCGCCTGCGCCGATCAGGTAGGGCGGGATATCCTGGCGAATGGAGCTGGTTCCCCCTATCATGGTGTGCGCGCCGATGCGTACAAACTGGTGCACGGCGGTCAGTCCGCCCAGAATGGCCCAATCGCCGATATGAATATGGCCGGCAAGCTGCACCGCGTTGGCAATCACCGTGTGGTGGCCAATCTGGCAGTCATGCGCAATATGAACGTACGCCATGATCCAGTTGTCGTCCCCCAGCCGGGTGACGCCGACATCCTGGGACGTCCCTGTATTGATGGTCACGTACTCGCGCACAGTGTTGCCGTCGCCGATCTCCAGCCGGGTCGGCTCGCCCTGGTATTTTTTGTCTTGCGGCATGCCCCCAATGGAGCAGAAGCGGTAGAAATGATTATTTGCCCCGATGGTCGTATGGCCATCGATCACGCAGTGCGGGCCCACTATGGTGCCTGCGCCGATCTCGACGTGCTCGCCGATCACGCTGTAGGGGCCAATGCTGACATCGCCGGCGATGCGGGCGCCGGCTGCAATGATCGCACTGGGATGGATTAGACTAGACATGGTTAGGTTTCTTCCAATACCCGTATCGCACACATGATTTTCGCCTCGGCGGCCACCTGGCCGTCGACCGTCGCCCGGGCGCTGTACTTGCAGATGGACCGGCTGATGCGGTCGGCCGTGACTTCCAGGCGCAGTTGATCGCCCGGCAGCACAGGCCGGCGGAATCGGGCGCCATCGACGCCGACCAGGTAGTAGGCGATTTTCTTGTCGGCGGGGTTGACGCCGCTGTCGTCCTCGAACGAAAAAAGCGCAGCCGCCTGAGCCAGCGCCTCGATGATCAACACACCGGGCATGACGGGATGGTGGGGAAAATGGCCCGTAAAAAAGGGTTCATTCATCGACACATTCTTGATGGCCACGATGCTTTTGCCCGGAACCATGTCCAGCACGCGATCGACCAGCAGCATCGGGTAACGATGCGGCAGTCTGTCCATGATTTGTCTGATGTCGAGTTCCATCTTCTTATATCCTGCAAATAAATCGTACGATACGATAGTTGTTTTACGGTTTGTTTTTTTCAAGCGCCTTCAGGCGGCGGCGCAAGGCCGACAACTGCGACAGGACCGCCGCATTGCGTTGCCACTGGACATGCTCGGCATAGGGATAGACACCGGTATAGCGCCCCGGCGTGGCGATACTGGAGGTGATAGCCGTGCCGCCCGACACATGCACGTCGTCGCCCAGCACCAGATGGCCTGAAAGCATGGCCGCGCCGCCTATCGTACAGCGCTGCCCGATCGTGGTAGAGCCCGCCACCCCGACGCAGGCGGCCATGGCGGTATGGTCGCCGATCTGGCAGTTATGGCCGATCATGATCTGGTTGTCGAGCTTGACCCCGTTCCCGATGTGTGTGTTGTCGATCGCGCCGCGGTCAACCGTGGTATTGGCGCCGATTTCGACATCGTCGCCCAGGACGACCCCGCCTATCTGGGCGATTTTGACCCAGGCGCCGGTCTTCTGGCGAGGGTCCGGCGCAAAGCCGAAGCCATCGGCGCCCAGCACGCAGCCCGAATGCAGGATAGCCCGCTTGCCCACCGTGACATGATGGTAAAGCGTGACCCGGGCATGCAGCAGGCAGTCGTCGCCCACCACCGAATGGGCGCCAATGATGCAGCCAGGTCCCAGGCGGGCGCCCCGCCCTATGCGGGCGCCCGCTTCAATGACACAATGCGGCCCAATGCTGGCGCCGGGGGCAATCTCTGCCGACGGCGCGACGACGGCGCTGTCATGGATGCCGGTCTCGAGCTGGTTCAGCCTGTGCTGGTCGAACCACTGCGCCAGCAAGGCATACATCAGGTAGGGCTGGCTGCACACCACGGGGCGAAAGGCATAGCTGCCTGGCTCCAGCGCATCGAAGGCCTCTTGCGTCAGGATGACGGCGGCAGCCCCGGATTGCTGCAACTGCCCTTGCAAGCGGTGATTGGACAGAAAACTGATTTCATCTGGGCCGGCGGACAGTAGCGAACCCAGGCCCCGGATACGGGGCCCGGATTCATGCTCTGTTTCGACCGGTTTGCAATCCAGGCCGACGCTGTTTGCCTCGGCCAACAGCGTCTGCAGGGTAGGCGCCTGTTCCGGCGCTAGCAATACCGGCATCGTGGTTTAGCCGCCCAGCGCTTTCATGACCTGGTCGGTGATATCGACTTTGGGGCTGACCGTGACGGCGTCCTGGATGATCAGGTCGTAGCCTTGCTGCTCGGCAATCTGCTTGATGGCTGCGTCGGCCTTCTCGACAATGCCCGAGAACTCTTCGTTGCGGCGGCGATTGAAGTCTTCCTGGAATTCCCGGCGCTTGCGTTGCAGGTCGGAATCCAGGTCGGCCAGTTGGCGCTGCCGCTTGATGCGCTCGGACTCGGACAGCACGGGAGCGTCCTTGTCGAATTTTTGCGCGTCGCTGCGCAGGCGATTGGCCAGGCTTTGCAGCTCGTCGTCACGCTTTTTGAATTCGGATTCGATCTTGGACTGGGCAGCCTTGGCGGGCCTGGAGTCGCGCAGAATCCGTTCAGTGCTCACGAAGCCAATCTTGGTTGCCTGTGCGTTGGCGACAGGCGCTGCAACCATGGCGCCGGCGCCCAGCGCCGCGGCCAGTACCAGGGCGCGGTTGGCTTGACCGATGCCACGGCTTAGAGCAGTAAGTTTTAATGCGAATTGAGACTTCATGAAAAATCTACCTTGCGAAATAGCAGAGATAAAACAGTTATTGTGCCACTAAATGGCGTACATCAGAAACCCGTGCCGATCTGGAACTGGAAGGATTGCTTGTCGTCGCCGGGTTTGGCGTTCAGCGCCCGGCCGTAAGACAGTTGCAATGGGCCTAGCGGCGATTCCCACGACAGGCCTATACCCGCGGAATACTTCCAGCCGCAAGGATCTTCGACCTCGTTGTTGCGGCCCTGGGCGCAGCCCCCGTCGGTGTTGGCTACCTGGCCGGCGTCGGTAAACAGGAACCAGCGCAGGGTCCGGTCGCGGGTCGCGCCCGGGAACGGTAAATACAGCTGCACGTTGGCCGCAATGCGGCGCGAGCCACCCAGGTAATCGTTGGTCAGCGAGTCGCGCGGGCCCAGCGAAGCGCCCTCGTAGCCGCGCACGGAACCTATGCCCCCGCCATAAATATTCTTGATGACCGGGAAGGACTTGTCGCCGTAGGCTTTACCCCAATCGACCAAGCCATTGAAAGCCAGGGTATAGGCGCGTCCCAGCGGCAGATAGTATTGCTGCTGGGCGCCCAGCATATAGTAACGCAAGTCCATCGTGGACAGGTCGCCCGACAGGCGCGTATAGCTGCCCTTGGTGGGCGCGATGGCGCTGTCGCGCGTATCTTTGGACCAGCCCAGGTTGAAAATGAAGGAATTGGTCTGCTCGCCGTACTCATCGACGAAATCGCGGTAGGCCTGCGGCGCGCGGTCTTTGAAATCGCTGATCCGGTTGTGCTCGAAGCTGACGCCGGCAAACACGCGATCGTGTTCGGAAATAGGCACGCCGAAATTCAGGCCGCCGCCGAACGCCGTCACACGGTAATCGCCGAAAGCGTCGCTATTGTCGTACGGCGTGGTGCGGCGATAGTAGATCGAAGTGGTCTTGCTGATGCCGTCTTGGGTCCAGTACGGATTGGTATGCGAAATCACCGCCGCGCGATTGGTGGCGCTGGTGTTCATTTGCAGCGACAAGGTATTGCCGCTGCCGAAGATATTGTCCTGGCTGATGCCCGCCGACAGGATCATTTTGTCGGTCGAGCCATAGCCCACGCCCAGATTGATCAGGCCCGTGGGCTTTTCCTTGACATCGACATTGACGTCGATCTGGTCGGGCGACCCGGCCACAGGGGTCGTATGCACATCGACTTCGTTGAAATAGCCCAGGCGGTCGATGCGGTCGCGCGACGCCCTGATGCTGTTCGAATCGTACCAGGCGGCCTCTTGCTGCCGCATTTCACGCCGTATGACCTGGTCGCGAGTACGCGTGTTGCCGCCGATCTGGATGCGGCGCACATACACACGGCGGCCCGGATCGACATAGAAGGTCAGATCGGTTTCGTGGGCCTCGCGGTCGAGCGCGGGGTTGGGATTGACGTTGGCGAACGCATAGCCCAGGCTGCCCAGGTAGTCGGTAATGGCCTTGACCGTGGCATTGGTTTTGGCGGCCGAGAACGTCTCGCCTGCCTTGACTTCGATCAGCGGCTGTATTTGATCTTCGAGCCCGATCAGGTCGCCCGCCAGCTTCACGCTGCGTACCGTGTACGGGTCGCCTTCGTGCAGCGTCAGATTGATGAAGATGTCCTGGCGATCAGGCGAAATCGTCACTTGGGGCGGTTCAGCCGTGTACTCAAGGTAGCCGCGATCCAGATAATAGGAACGGATGCGTTCTACATCGCCCTCGAGCTTTTCGCGCGAATACTTATCGGTGCCTGTGTACCACGTCATCATGCCGGACGTGGTCAGTTCCATTTGATCGAGCAGCGTGCCCTGCGAAAACGCCTTGTTGCCCACGATATGGATCTCGCTGATCTTGGCCAGATCGCCTTCAAAGATATCGAAGCTGACCCCGACGCGATTGCGCGGCAGCGGCGTAATGATGGGGTTGATTTCGACCCCGTACTTGCCTTTGGACAGATACTGCTGCTTGAGTTCGAATTCGGCGCGTTCGAGCATGGAGCGGTCGAACACCCTGCCCTGCCCAAAGCCTACCTGCGCCAGCGACTTGGTAATGCCGGGGGCATCGAATTCGCGCATGCCGTTGAAGCTGACGGACGCGATGGTGGGCCGCTCTTCGACCGTCACCACCAGCACATCGTTGGTGGTGTCGATCTTGACGTCGCTGAAGAAGCCGGTGGCGTACAAACGCTGTATGGCTTCGGCCGCCTGGGTCTCGGTGAACTCTTCGCCCACCCTCACCGGCAAATAGCTGAATACCGTTCCGGCGTCGACACGCTGTATGCCGTTGACCTGAATGTCGCGCACCACGAAAGGCGTGAACGCACTGGCAATACTGGGAACAAGCAAAGCAGCCAGCAAAACAGGCAATGCGCGCTTGGAAAAAGAGAATTTCCGGCTAAACGACATCCTGGTGAATCCTTGGACGATTAAATGGTGGAAGATTGTAAGGCAGAATGCCGCTAACTGAAAAGGCGAGTGAAATCGTTGAAAAAGGCCAGGCCCATCAGGCCCGCCAGCAAGCCCAAGCCGATGCGCTGACCATTTTCGAGCCATTTTTCAGGTATGGGTTTACCGCGAACAGCCTCGATCAGGTAATACAGCAAATGCCCCCCATCCAGCATCGGGATGGGTAGCAAATTTAACACGCCGATACTAACACTAATAAGTGCCAGAAACCCTATATACGAAGCAAAACCGATGCGTGCGGTCTGCCCGGCGTAATCGGCAATCGTCACCGGCCCGCTGACATTGCGCAAGGAAATGTCGCCGACAACCATGCGCCCCATCATTTTCAGGGAAAACCAGACCGTATCGACGGTTCGCGACACCCCTTTGGCCAGGCTGTCGAACACCCCGTAACGCACCGTGACCATGGGGAAATCAGCGCCCAGCATGACGCCGATGCGCCCCACTGTGGCGCCATCCGCGTCCGCCTGGCCTTCGGGGACAACCGTCAGGTCGAGCGGCGCGCCATCGCGCAGCACGGTCAGCGGCAACGGTACGCCCGCATGCTTCTGGATTTCCGCCACCATGGCGCCCGCGCCGGGATTCTGGAGCTCGCCCACCCTGACGACAATGTCGCCGGGCTGCAAGCCGGCCTGCTCGCCCGCTTGCCCCGGGTTGACCTGATTGACCTTGGGCTTGGGGGCGGCCAGCGACAGCCCGGCTTCGGCCATCAGATCGGCGCCGTCCGGCTCTACCCTGCCCCGCTCAAGATGCAATGTGCGCTCGCGCTGCAGGCCGTTGGCGGTCTCGACCTGCAACCCGACCTGGCCGCCGCCGGTCAGTACGTCCAACAGCTGCCAGCGCGCCTCGTTCCAGGACTGCACAGCCTGCTGGTTGACGGCGGTGATGCGATCGCCCGCCTGCAGGCCCGCCTGGGCGGCCATCGTATGGGCGGGCGGAGCGGCCAGAATGGCCGCGGGCTCGTGGGTGCCGACCAGATTCAGGCCGGTGTAGAGCAAGGCCGCCAGGACCAGATTGGCGACCGGCCCGGCCAGCACGATCGCGCTGCGCTGCCTCAGGCTTTTCTGATTGAATGCCTGCCCCGCGCTTGCACCGGGCTCGGGATCGTCCAGCATCTTCACGTAGCCGCCCAGGGGGATGGCCGAAACAGCCCATTCCGTTCCGTGGCGGTCTATCCGGCGCAGCAGCACTTTGCCGAATCCAACCGAAAACCTGAGCACCTTCACGCCGCAACGGCGCGCGACCCAATAATGGCCCAGTTCATGAAACGTGATCAGAACGCCCAGCGCAACGGCAAAGGCAAGCAAGGTAAAAAGCATGGGTTTCCTGGTGAATCCGGCCTGGCGCCTGTCGGCATCAAGTCTTGAGCAGACAAAGCTCGGAAGCAATACTTCGGGTGTGCGCGTCAAGCGCCATGACATCGTCCAGCGAGTCCAGGCCGCTGTCGGGCACCCCTGCAATACGATTCAGGCACGTTTCAATGACTCGCGCGATTTCAGTATAGCGAATTTGCTGCTTCAGAAAGCAGTCCACGGCGATCTCGTTCGCAGCATTCAGCGCCACGCAGGCCGCCTGCCCCGCCCTGAGCGCATCGAACGACAACCGCAGACAGGGAAAACGCTCGAGGTTGGGCTCTTCAAAGTCCAGGCGGCCCAGGGCCGTCAACTGGAGCAAGCCCACCCCGCTGTCGATGCGCTCGGGAAAGCCCAGCCCATAGGCAATGGGCGTGCGCATATCGGGCTGGCCGAGCTGCGCAAGAATAGAGCCGTCTTCGTACTCGACCATCGAGTGCACCACGCTTTGCGGATGAATCACAACCTGGATCTGGTTGACCGGCATGGCAAACAGCCAATGCGCCTCGATCACTTCCAGGCCTTTATTGAGCATGGTGGCGGAATCGACCGAAATCTTGCGGCCCATGCTCCAGTTGGGGTGCGCGCAAGCCTGGTCGGGCGTCACGCCCGGCAATAGATCGAGCTCGGTGGTGCGAAACGGCCCGCCCGATGCGGTCAGCAGCAAACGCCTGACCCCGCGCGCAGCGGCCGTGGGCGCCGTAGCCCTGCCCGATTGGGGCATGCATTGGAAGATGGCGTTGTGTTCGCTGTCGATGGGCAGGAGTTCGGCGCCGCTTTCGCGCACGGTGCGCATGAACAGGCCGCCCGCCGCAACCAGGGCTTCTTTGTTGGCAAGCAGGACGCGCTTGCCTGCCCGCGCGGCGGCCAGCGCCGACGGCAGCCCCGCGGCGCCCACGATGGCCGCCATCACCGTGGTGACCTCGGTGTCGGCAACCGTGTCGACCAGCGCCTGGGCGCCGACGCGGATTTCAGGGCGCGGGCCAGCGCCCGTCCAGGCCTGCAGGAACTGCGCGCGCGCCTGATCGGTGGGCACGATGACGATCTTTGCCCGGGTCTGTCCGGCCTGCTCGGCAAGCTTCTGCATGCGGCTGTGCGCACTCAGGGCATACACGGAAAGCGTATCGGGATGGCGTGAAATGACATCAAGCGTGTTTTCGCCGATGGAACCCGTGGATCCCAGTACGCAGACGCGTTGAACGCTCATGAACTCCATACTCCGGTAATAAGCAAGGCGATGGGCGCCACGGGCAGCAAGGCATCGATGCGGTCATAGACGCCGCCATGGCCGGGCAGCAGGTGGCTGGAATCCTTGACGCCGGCGCGGCGCTTGAGCAGGGACTCGAACAGATCGCCCACAATCGACAAGGCAGCCAGGAAAACGGCGATCGCCGCCACGACCCACCCTGGCCAGCGCTGCATCAGCACATCGCCGAAGCTGCCGGGCCAGTACGCGCTGGCGAATACCCACAGGGTAGCGGCCAGGACGCCGCCGGCGGCGCCTTCCCAGGTCTTGCCCGGGCTGACCCGGGGCGCCAGCTTGCGCCGGCCCAGGGCCTTGCCGGTAAAGTACGCGGCAATGTCGGCAAACCAGATCAGCGCCAGCAACGATACCAGGAACCAGGCGCCGCGCAGCAGAAAAAGCTGCACCAGCGCCATCCACACCGCAAAGACGGCCAGCACACCAAACAAACTAAGCCACGCGCCGCCCGAACGCCGCTGGGCCTGCCCCTGGACCACCAGCATCGTCGCGGCCACCACCCATATCAGGGCCACCGCCGGCAGCAAAACCCGATTCAGCCCGCCTTGCAGGGCAACCGCCCACGCCGCGGGCGCGGCGGCCAGCCATTGCATGGCCACCAGCAGCATCAGGGCGGCGCAGAACAGGGCCAGCACCACGGGCGCCGCGGAAGGCTGGCGCGGCCAGGTCAGCCTGAGCCATTCCCACAAGGCGCAGCCCGCAATCAGGGTCAGCAGCAAGACCAGGGGCCAGGACCCCGGAGCCAGCAAGGCGCCCAGCAATACAGCAAGCAAGACTATCGCCGTGATGACGCGCTGCTTCAACATAGCGGGACCCCTTTTCTTCAGGTTTGGCTGGCGACCTGGGCGCTGGTGCGCCCAAACCGCCGCTCTCGGGTTCTGTACCACTCGAAAGCGGCGTCAATGTTCTTGGCGCCGAAATCGGGCCAATAGTCGTCTGAAAAATACAGCTCAGTATAGGCGAGCTGCCAGATAAGGAAATTAGAAATGCGCTGCTCGCCGCCCGTGCGGATGAACAGGTCGGGTTCGGGCGCATAAGCCATGGACAGATACTGGGCCAGTTGCGCTTCGTCGATGGCGTCGGGCTGGCTGGCCAGACCGGGCTGGGCGGCCAGCAGCTTTCGCATGGCCTGCAGGATATCCCAGCGTCCGCCGTAGTTGGCCGCAATGGTCAGGTTCAGCGTGCTATTGTGCGCCGTGCGTTCTTCGGCAGCCCGGATCAGCGCCTGCAGCCGGGGCTCGAAGGGCGACAGGTCGCCCACGATGCGCAGCCTGACCCCCTGCTCTTCCAGCTTGCCCACTTGCTTTTCCAGCGTCTGCATGAACAGGCGCATCAGCAGCGACACTTCTTCCTTGGGGCGGCGCCAGTTTTCAGAGCTGAAGGCAAACAGCGTCAGGTACTCGACCCCCCGCCTGCCGCAGGCTTCCACGACGCGCCGTACCGCCTGCACGCCGCGCATGTGCCCCGCGGTGCGGGGAAGAAAACGTTTGGTAGCCCAACGTCCGTTACCGTCCATGATGATGGCAAGGTGGCGGGGGGTGTCTGTGCAGGCGGGCACAGACAAGGTCGAGCTATTTGGCATGAAGAATGATCCGAAGCGCGATCCGGCTAAACCGTCATGATCTCGGCTTCTTTCTGCGCAACAAGCTTGTCGATCTCGGCCACATGCTTGTCGGTCAGTTTTTGCACTTCGTCCTGTGTCCGACGCTCGTCGTCTTCGGAAATTTCCTTGTCCTTGACCAGCTTCTTGAGCGTGTCGTTGGCGTCGCGGCGCAGGTTGCGCACGGCAATCTTGGCGTCTTCGCCTTCGGTGCGCACCACTTTGGTCAGGTCGCGCCGGCGCTCTTCGGTCAGGGCCGGCATGGGCACGCGGATGCTGTCGCCCATGGCAATGGGATTCAAGCCCAGGTCGGAATCGCGGATCGCCTTTTCAACCGGACCCGCCATGTTCTTTTCCCATACCTGCACGCTGATGGTGCGGGCGTCGACCAGATTGACGTTCGCCACCTGGCTGACGGGAACGGGCGAGCCATAGTATTCGACCTGCACGTGGTCGAGAATACCCGCATGCGCGCGGCCGGTGCGAATTTTGGACAGGCTGACCTTGAGCGTTTCAATTGACTTGCCCATACGCGATTCCGCCGACTGTCTGACCTCTGAAAGACTCATTACTATTCCTTTATCAAACGTGTACCAGTGTACCTTCGTCTTCGCCCGACACGGCCCGCTTGAGCGCACCGGACTTATTGATGGAAAATACCTTGATGGGCAGCTTCTGGTCGCGGCACAGGGCGAAAGCGGTGGCATCCATGACTTCCAGGCGCCGGACGATGGCCTCGTCGAAACTGATGCGCGCATAGCGCGTGGCGCTGGGGTCCTTATTGGGATCGGCGCTGTAGATGCCATCGACCTTGGTGGCCTTGAGCACGATTTCAGCGCCGATTTCGGCGCCGCGCAAGGCAGCGGCCGTATCGGTCGTGAAAAAGGGGTTGCCCGTACCGGCGGCAAACACCACCACTTTGCCCTCTTCCAGGTAACGCAAGGCCTTGGGGCGGATATAGGGCTCGACCACCTGATCGATGTTCAGGGCCGACTGCACCCGGGTGTCCACACCGCGGTTCTTGAGCGCATCTTGCAGCGCCAGCGCATTCATGACCGTGGCCATCATGCCCATATAGTCGGCCGTCGCGCGGTCCATCCCTTGCGCGCCGGGGGCCACGCCCCGGAAAATATTACCGCCACCGATGACTATGGCCAGCTCGACGCCCAAGGCAACGACTTCGGCGATTTCTTCGGTCATGCGCAATATGGTTGCGCGATTGATCCCAAAGGCGTCTTCACCCATCAGCGCTTCGCCGGACAGTTTGAGAAGAACACGCTTATACGATCTGGTGGTCATAGGTAGTTTCCCAGGTAAACAATCCAACGAAAGTGTAAGCCAGAGTTGGGCCTGCGTGACGGCATCGGCCCAACTTTTTCGCCTGAAACGAGATTAGGCGTTGCCGGCTGCCGCTGCAGCGACTTCTGCAGCGAAGTCTTCCGATTTCTTCTCGATGCCTTCGCCCACGACGTACAGGGCAAAACCGGAAATGGCTGCGCCTTTTTCCTTGAGCATCTGCTCGACGGACTGTTTGTCGTTCTTGACAAAGGGCTGGGAAAGCAAGGTGACTTCTTTCAGGAACTTCTGTACCGAACCTTCGACCATCTTGGTGACGATCTCGGCGGGCTTGCCGGACTCGGCTGCTTTTTGCTGGGCGACGGAGCGCTCGGCGGCGATGTCGTCCTGGGACACGCCGCTGGCGTCCAGCGCCTTGGGCTTGGTGGCGGCAATGTGCATGGCCAGGTCCTTGCCGGTTTCCTCGGGACCCGAGAAATCGACCAGCACACCGATCTTGCCGCCATGAACGTAGCTGGCCAGCTGATTGGCGGTTTCAAAGCGCTGGAAACGGCGCACGGAGATGTTTTCGCCGATTTTGCCCACCAATGCCGAACGCGTGCTTTCCACAGTGCCTTCGCCCATCGGGAGCGCATTCAGGGCCGCCACGTCGGCGGGATTCTTTTCGGTGACCAGCTCGGCCAATTGGCCGATAAAGCCGATGAAGTCGTCGTTCTTGGCCACGAAATCGGTTTCGCAGTTGACTTCGATCACGGCGCCGCGCTTGCCGTCGGCCGCCACATGCAGGCCGATCAGGCCTTCGGCGGTAACGCGTGCGGCTGCCTTGCTGGCCTTGTTACCCAGTTTTACGCGGAGAATCTCTTCGGCACGGGCCAGATCGCCTTCGGCTTCGGTCAGTGCTTTCTTGCACTCCATCATGGGGGCGTCGGTTTTCTCGCGCAGTTCTTTAACCATGGATGCGGTAATTTGAGCCACTATTTTCTCCAGTTCACTAAAACACGCCCCGGCAGAGCCGGGGCAGATGCGAAACACACGATGACCGGCTGCCGGCGTACTGCCGGCGGCCTCGGCCCGGCGCTTGCCGGGCGCAGTCGCTTATTCGCGCTCTTCTTCGATTTCGACGAATTCTTCGTCGCCTTCGGCAATTTCCTCGACCAGGCCATTCAGGTTCTGTTCGCGGCCTTCAAGCACGGCATCGGCCATGCCGCGTGCGTACAAGGCGATTGCCTTGGCCGAGTCATCGTTGCCGGGGATGATGTAATCGACGCCGTCGGGCGAATGGTTGGTATCGACCACAGCCACGACGGGAATGCCCAGGGTACGCGCTTCGGCAACGGCAATCTTGTGGTAGCCGACGTCGATGACAAACAAGGCTTCAGGCAAGGTGTTCATGTCCTTGATGCCGCCGATGGCCTTGTTCAGTTTCTCGAGTTCGCGATCGAACATCAGGGCTTCTTTCTTGCTCATGTGCTCGGTAGCGCCTTCGGCCAATTGCGCTTCCATTTCTTTCAGGCGCTTGATCGACGTCTTGACCGTTTTGAAGTTGGTCATCATGCCGCCCAGCCAACGGCTGTCTACATAAGGCATGCCGCAACGCGCGGCCTCTGCGGCCACCAGCTCGCGCGCAGCGCGCTTGGTGCCGACGAACAGGACATTGCCACCGCGGGCCGCAACCTGGCGCACGAACTTGGCCGCCTCTTGGTATTTGACGACGGTTTGTTCCAGGTTGACGATATGGATCTTGTTACGGTGGCCGAAGATGAACGGCGCCATCTTGGGGTTCCAGTAACGGGTCTGGTGGCCAAAGTGCACACCGGCTTCCAGCATTTCACGCATTAAAGACATTGTATTCTCCAAGGGTTTGGTCTTGTGCCAAGCGTGTATCCGGTATGTTCTAATAGACGGGCCCGGTGCCTTGCACCCTGCCTGCCATCCATACCAAACACCCTTTTGTCGCCGGACACGCGATTTTTAAAAAAGGCCCCGGTCAGGTTTTCTAAAAAACCAGGCGCCATCTTATCTTTGGATTCCCCTCAGCCCTGCGGGCGGTAGGAATTCCAAGAAAGCCTATAATTCTACTATTTTTTGATCACCTAATTCAAGTTGCCATGAGTAGTCTCGTTACCGACCCCGTCGATCTGAACAAAATGCGCGCCGCCTGCCAGGCCGCCGCTGCCACCCTGGACTTTCTTGCGCCGCATGTGCGTGCCGGCGTCACGACGGGCGAACTCGACAAGCTTTGCATGGATTTCATCACCCATGAGCTCAACGTCGAGTCGGCGACGGTCGGCTACGCGCCGCCGGGCTACACTCCCTTTCCCGCCTCCATCTGCACATCGGTCAACCACGTCATATGCCACGGCATCCCCGGCGACAAGGTCCTCAAGAACGGCGACATCATGAATATCGACGTCACCGTGATCAAGGACGGCTGGTTCGGCGATACCAGCCGCATGTACTACGTGGGCGAGCCTTCCATCCTGGCCAAGCGCCTTACCGAGACCACCTACGAGTGCATGTGGCTGGGTATTGAACAGATCCGCCCGGGCGCCTTCCTGGGCGATATCGGCCATGCCATACAGAAGCACGCGGAAAAGCAGGGCTTCTCGGTCGTGCGCGAATACTGCGGCCACGGCGTCGGGCGCAAGTTCCACCAAGACCCCCAGGTCCTGCATTACGGCAAGCCCGGCACCGGCCAGAAGCTCGAGGCCGGCATGATTTTCACCGTGGAACCCATGATCAACGCCGGCCGCAAGGAAATCCGCACGCTGGCCGACGGCTGGACCGTCGTCACCCGCGACCACAGCCTGTCGGCACAGTGGGAGCACAGCATCCTTGTAACCGATACCGGTTACGAAATTCTTACCGTCTCTGACGCCATGCCCAAACCGCCGGCATTCGTCGGAGCCGCATAAATTACGCAGCGGAACCGCATCATGCATGCGCAGTCCGTCGCCCTGCTGCGCGATCAACTGGCGGCACGCCGGGCCGAAGCCATCCGCGCATTTCGCCAGCACCTTCGGCCGGACACTTTGCTGGCGGCCCTGCGCCGCATTACCGACCAGGTCCTGCGCGAGCTGGTCCGGCTGTACCCCCTGCCGCCGGGCGCCGTTCTGGTGGCGGTAGGCGGCTACGGGCGCGGCGAGCTCTATCCCTATTCCGACGTTGATGTGCTCATTCTGTTGAACGAGCGGCCCAGCCAGGACAATGCCCGCAAGATCGAAGAACTGGTCGCTGCCATGTGGGACTTGGGCATCGAGCCCGGACATAGCGTGCGCACCATAGACGACTGCAAGCAAGAAGCCGCCAATGACATTACGGTGGAAACCGCGTTGATGGAGGCCCGCTGGCTGGTGGGCAGCAAGACGCTGCTGGCCGCCTTGCGGGCAGCCATGCTTGCGCAGCAGGACGCACAGACTTTCTTCCAGGCCAAGCGCGCGGAAATGCAGCAGCGCCACGCCCGCCACCAAGACACGCCTTACGCCCTGGAACCCAATTGCAAGGAAGCCCCCGGCGGGCTGCGCGACCTTCAGGTCGTCCAGTGGCTGGCGCAGGCGGCCGGCCTGGGCAGCACATGGCGTGAAATCTCCAAGTCCGACCTGCTGACCGCCACCGAATTCCGCGCCTTGCGCCGGGCCGACCAGGCTTTCAAACGCCTGCGCATAGAACTGCACTTGCTGACGGGGCGGCGCGAAGACCGGGTCCTGTTCGATCTTCAACCCGGGCTGGCCCAGATCTATGGTTTCGAGGCCACCAAGACACGGCGCCCCAGCGAAATACTGATGCAGCGCTACTACTGGGCGGCCCGGGTGGTCAGCCAATTGAACGCCATCCTGATGCAAAGCATCGAGGAACTGCTGTTCCCCCTGCCCGGCGATCAGGCGCGGATGATAGACGATGACTTCTGCGTCATCCGGAACCGCCTGTGCCTGCGGCGCGACGACGGCTTCGCGCGCAACCCGGCCCTGCTGTTCCGCGCCTTTCTGGTCATGCAAGAGCGGCCCGACATCGTCGGGATGTCGGCCCAGGCGCTGCGGGCCATGTGGCATGCCCGGCGCAGCATCGATGCGCAGTTTCGGCGCAACCCCGTCAATCGCCGCCAGTTCATCCAGATTCTTCAGCAGCCGCGCGGCATCGTCCACTCGCTGCGGCGCATGACGATGCTGAACATATTGCCCCGCTATCTGCCTGTATTCCGGCGCATCGTCGGCCAGATGCAGCATGATCTTTTTCATGCCTACACGGTGGACCAGCACACCTTGATGGTGGTGCGCAACCTGCGCCGCTTCACCATGCCCGAGCATGCCCAGGAATACCCGCTGGCCAGCCAGTTGATTGCCGATTTCGACCGGCACTGGCTGCTGTATGTGGCCGCCCTGTTCCATGACATCGCCAAAGGGCGCGGCGGCGATCATTCCGAGCTGGGCGCCGTCGAGGCAAGGCGTTTCTGCAACGACCACGGCATCGACGGCCAGGACAAGGAACTGGTTGAATTCCTGGTCCGCCAGCACCTGACCATGTCCATGGTGGCGCAAAAGCGCGATCTGAGCGATCCCGGCGTGGTCCATGAGTTCGCCCAATGCGTGCGCAATGAGCGCCAACTGACGGCTTTGTACCTGCTGACCGTGGCCGATATACGCGGTACCAGCCCCAAAGTATGGAACTCCTGGAAAGGCAAGCTGCTTGAAGACCTGTACCGGCAGACCATTGCGGCCCTGGGCGGCGCGCAGCCCGACCCCGGCGCAGTCCTGGCGCAGCGCAAGGCGACGGCGGCCACCGAGATCCGCCTGATGGGCCTGCGCGACGATAGCCGCGACGCATTCTGGCAGCAACTGGACGTGGCCTATTTCCTGCGCCACGAAGCGGCCGAGATCGCCTGGCATACCCGCCATCTGTACTATCGGGTCAATTCGCCCGAGCCGGTCATCAAGGTGCGCATACTGGGCCAGAATCAAGCGCTGCAGGTCATGGTGTACACGCAGGACCGCGATGATTTGTTCGTGACCATCTGCCGCTATTTCGACCATCGCGCCCTGAGCGTGCAAGATGCGCGCATCCACACGACCCATCACGGCTGGGCGCTGGACAGCTTTATTGTGCTGTTGCCGGCCCACGAAAAAGACTACCGTTCCAACGCAACCCTGATCGAACACGAACTGGATGCGCAACTGAATCAGCCGCTCGAGGCCGGCGCCCGCCAAGGCCGGCAAGGCGGCTGGCGCGCCGGCTCGCGGCGCTCGCGCGTGTTTCCGATTGTGCCCAACGTTGAGCTGCAGCCCGACGAGCGCAGCGCATCGTGGCGCCTGTCGATCACCGCGGCCGATCGGCCCGGACTGCTGCACAGCCTGGCGCAGGTGTTCGCCGAGCATGCGGTCAGCCTGAAAATGGCCAAGATCCTGACCCTGGGCGACCGGGTCGAAGACATATTCATTATCGAAGGAGAGGCGCTGGGCCATCCACGCGCGCAACTGCAATTCGAACGCAATCTGCTTGCCGCGCTGGACAGCACCGCGCCCTGACATCCCACCCACATTTCTTATTCGCGTCCACAACGATCCAACATGCCTAACCCGACACCCAGAATCCTGCACCTGATCGCCTTGCTGTGCGTTGCCGCACTCACGTTCGCCCTGATATCGCAGCATGTCTTTGATATGCAGCCCTGCGCCTGGTGCGTGCTGCAGCGGCTGGTCTTCGCCACGATTGCGCTGGTGTGCTGGCTGGGTTTGCTGGCGGGCCGCCTGGCGCCCGTCCTGCATCGCGCAGCCGCCCTGCTGGTGCTTGCCCTGAGCGTGGGCGGCGTGATGGCTGCCTGGTATCAATACACCGTGGCAGCCAAAATGTTTTCATGCGACATGACCTTTGCAGACCGATTCATGGTGCAGAGCGGCCTGGACGCCAACGTGCCCTGGCTGTTCGGCATCTTTGCCTCGTGCATGGATGCACGGGTGGATCTGTTTGGCATTGAATACGCCCTATGGAGCCTGGGGCTGTTCGCGGTGATCGGCATACTGGGCCTGGCGGCCCTGTTGCGGCGGTCCGGCCGGGCGTAAGCACCGGCCACACGGCCAAGAACAAAGGCAAGGCCCCGCGCCGCGCGGGCAGCGGCGCTTGCCGCCCCGTATTTCAGTCGTCGCTGTCGCTGGTGGCCATTTCGCCCGCTTTGGACTTGGCGCCTCGCGTGGCGCTCAAGCGCTCCAGATAGGCCGCGTCGATATCGCCCGTTACGTACTGGCCGTTGAAGCACGAGGATTCGAACTGGGTCATGGCGGGATTCAGGTCGCGAATGGCTTGTTCCAGATCGGCCAGTTCCTGATAGACCAGGCCGTCGGCCCCGATTTCCCGGGCGATTTCAGCCGTATCCCGGCCGGTAGCGATCAATTCAGTCTGCGTCGGCATGTCTATCCCGTACACATTGGGAAAGCGGACCGCGGGCGCCGCCGAAGCGAAATACACCTTGTTGGCCCCCGCTGCGCGGGCCATGTCGACGATTTCCCGGCTGGTCGTGCCGCGCACAATGGAGTCGTCGACCAGCAGCACGTTCTTGCCGCGAAACTCCATGTCGATGGCGCTGAGCTTTTGGCGCACCGATTTTTTCCGGACCGCCTGGCCAGGCATGATGAAGGTCCGGCCCACATAACGGTTCTTGATGAAACCTTCACGGTAGCTCAGGTCGAGCCGCGCCGCCAACTGCATGGCCGATGGCCGGGACGAGTCCGGTATGGGCATGACGACATCGATGTCGCCCAGCCGCAGGGATTTGGCGACATTGTCGCCCAGGTACTCGCCCATGTTCAGGCGCGCGTCGTAGATCGACACGCCATCCATCATCGAATCGGGGCGCGCAAAATAGACATACTCAAACACGCAGGGCGTCAGGATCGGGGCCTGGGCGCACTGGCGGCTGCTGACCTTGCCATCCAGCCCAATGAATATCGCCTCGCCCGGAGCGATGTCGCGCTCCAGGGTGAATCCACAGCCCGTCAGCGCAACCGACTCGGAAGCCACCATCCATTCCATGCCCTGATCGGTTTCCACCGACCCCAGGCACAAAGGCCGTATCCCGTAGGGATCGCGGAAGGCGACCATCCCGTAGTTGGCAATCTGGGCGATGACGGCGTAAGCCCCCTTGGCGCGCCGGTGCACCGACGACACGGCGGTAAAAATGGCATCCTCGTCCAGCGAGCCGCCGCTGGCCGCCAATTGAAGCTCGTGCGCGAAAACATTCAGCAAGACTTCGGAGTCGGAGTTGGTATTGATATGGCGCCGATCGATTCGGAACAGCTCTTCGCGCAGTTCGCGCCAATTGGTCAGATTGCCGTTGTGCACGAACGTGATCCCGAACGGCGCGTTCACGTAGAAAGGCTGTGCCTCGTCGACGCTGTCGCTGGAGCCCGCGGTCGGATACCGCACCTGCCCCAGGCCGCTGACCCCCGGCAAAGACCGCATGTTGCGCGTGCGGAACACATCGCGCACCAGGCCATGCGCCTTGTACATATTGAAAAACTGCTCGTGCGAGGTCGCAATGCCCGCGGCATCCTGCCCGCGATGCTGCAACAGAAGCAGACTATCGTAAATCAGCTGATTTACAGGGGCCGTGGAAGCAACCCCGACAATTCCACACATTTTTATGTTCCTGTGAATGCAATCAATACGGTAACCAAGACGCCAAAGACGGGGGCAGCATCAGCTTGATCTGCTGTATGGCCTGTATCGTCGTGCGCGATAGCCTGGCTTCCTGCCACCAGGGCTCTTTGGGCAAATCGGTGTAGCCGGCCAGCGCCACCAGCACCAAGACGATCAGGGCGCCGCGCAACAGGCCGAACAAGGCGCCCAGCCCATGGTCGGCCGGCGTCAACCCGGTTTTCTGGATAAGCGTCCCCAAGGTGACGTTGACCAGCCCGACCAGCAAGAGCATAGTGATGAACACCAGCCCATAGGCCACGGCCGTGCGCAGCAAAGCGTTTTCGATCAGATCGGTAAACCAGACAGACACCAGCGGCCCCCACCAGACCGCGGCCAGAAAAGCCACCACATAGGCGATCAGCGACAATACCTCTTTGATGAGCCCTCGCAGGAGCCCTAGAAATGCCGACACACCAAGAATGGCCAGCACCAGGTAGTCGAAGCTTGTCACTTAGTGGAAATGAAACCGTTGTCGTATCCCAGCGCCCTTAAGCGGGCCTGCGCAGCCTGCGCCGCATCGCGTGAAGGAAATGGCCCCACCCGCAGGCGGTAGGCCGTCTTTCCGCCCGAGCTGGCATTTTCCACGTAAGCATTGGTCACCCCCGCCGACACCAGGCGTTCGCGCCGTACATTGGCGTCCTGCTCGTTGGTGTAGGCCGCAATCTGCAGAATGAAGCTGCCTTTGGTTTCGGCGGGCGCGGGCTTGGCCTCGCCTGGGCTGCGGCCTTCAAGCAGGGCAAGCGCCACGGAACCGTCGTCGCTGCGGTCGGACGATGGCTTGGGCGCCGGCTTTTCGGCGGGCTTGGGTTTTTCGGTTGCCGGGGCCGGGGCCGGGGCCGGTTCGGGTTTGGGCGCCGGATCGGCCGGCTCGGGCTGGACCGGTTCGGCGGGTTCGGGGGTGGCGGGAAGCGGCGTTTGCGCCGTGGCATCCGGCTGCGTGGCGGGATCGTGGGGCGTTGCGCCAGGCGCGGGCGCTGCGGCGTCCGGCGCGGCCGGTTCGGGGCTGGCCGGCGCCAGCGCCACATTGCCGTCGGCCGGCGGAGGAACGATGGACGGCACGACGACCGGTGTCTGGGTTTCATCCAGCGGTTCGGATGAATCGAACAGCATCGGCACGACAATCACGGCCGCCAGCACCAATGCCAGGGCACCGATCAGCCGGCGGCGGGCGCGGCCCCGTAATTCGCTGGCCTGGGCTTCGCTGGACAAGGAAGCGCGCGACGCGCTGCGGCGCCCGGAATCCGAGGCGGACTCGTTACGAGAGAACAATCCCATGGAGCAAAAACCTATCGTGTAAGCAGGCTGGCCGCAAGGCCGCCTGAACTATATAACCCTGTGCACTGCGGGCGGGGAGCCAACGATCAGCCCCTGCCCAGTTCGCCAAGCACCGGGCCGACTGTTGCGAAAGAGCCGAACACAAGAATTCTATCACTGTCGGAGGCTTGTTTCCGAGCTTCGGCAAAGGCTTGTACCGGATTATCAAAACTGGAAACGCTTACCGAGCCGGTCGCAACGGGCGCGGGGGCATGGGCCCGCACACCGGGCCGGCTATCGGCGCCCTGGCCGGCAGGCTGGACCCGTTTCACTTCCCGGCTGCCCTCTTCCATGGAAGGCGTGCTGCTGGACGCCGCGACGGCCTGGCGCACGGCAGCGGCAAGCGCTTCACCGGATGTTCCGCGCGGGCCCGGCAGGCTGGCGCAATACCAGCGGTCGACGCGATGGGCCAGCTTGGCCACGACCCCGGCGATATCCTTGTCGTTCAACATGCCCAGCACCGCATGCGTATGGGGGAAATAGCCCATGTTGTCCAGGTTCTGGCCCAATGCGGCGGCGGCGTGCGGGTTGTGGGCCACATCCAGGATGATCGTAGGCGTACCGGGCAATATTTGCAGGCGGCCAGGCAGCGCGGCCTGCGACAGGCCGATGCGCACGGCCTGTTGCGGCACGACCAGCGTCGGCCGCAAGGCTTCCAGCGCGGCCAACGCCGCCGCGGCGTTCAGCAACTGGTTGGCGCCGCGCAAGGCCGGATAAGCCAGGCCGCTGCGGCGCTGGCCGCGGCCGCCATAAGCCCATTGCTGCCGGTCGCCGGAATAATTGAAATCTTTGCCGAACAGCCACAGATCGGCCTGAATCCGAGCGGCATGATCGATGATGCTTTGGGGCGGCACCGGATCGGCGCAGATGGCGGGCCGGCCAGGGCGGAAAATATGCGCTTTTTCAAAGCCGATTTTCTCGCGCGTATCGCCCAGGTAATCGGTATGGTCGATGTCGACGCTGGTAATGATGGCGCAGTCCGCATCGACCAGGTTGACGGCGTCCAGGCGCCCGCCCAGGCCGACTTCCAGCACCGCGACATCCATTTTTTCCTGCTCGAACAGCATCAGCCCAGCCAGTGTCGTGTACTCGAAATAGCTCAGGGTGATGTCGCCGCGCGTTTGCTCGATACGGTGGAATTGCGCGATGATTTGCGCATCGCTGGCGAACTCGCCGTTCACGCGGATGCGTTCGTTGAAGTCGATCAGGTGCGGCGAAGTATACGTGCCGGTTTTATAGCCCGAAGCCAGCAGGATGGCTTCCAGCATGGCGCAGGTGGAGCCCTTGCCGTTGGTGCCCCCCACCGTGATTTTCACGAACGGGAGCGTCAGGTTCAGCTTGGCGGACACAGCGCGTATGCGCTCGAGGCCCAAATCGATGGCGCTGCGATGCAAGGACTCAAGATAGCTCAGCCACGCTTGCAAGGTGGCGGTAGGGCTTGGGACAGGAAGGGACATGATCAATGCTTATAGAAAAACCAACGGCAGGCGCTCATGTTAGCACCTGCCGTTGAAATCATACCGTGTGCCCACACGGCAGCCAGCGTTATTTGCGCTTGGCCGGAGGAAGGTCGGTACAACTGCCTTCGGCCACCTCAGCGGCCATGCCGATGGACTCGCCCAGGGTCGGATGCGGATGGATGGTTTTACCGATGTCCACCGCATCGGCGCCCATCTCGATGGCCAGCGCCACTTCGCCGATCAGGTCGCCGGCATGGGTGCCGACAATGCCGCCGCCCAGCACCCGAAGCGTTTCCGCATCGAACAACAGCTTGGTGAACCCTTCGTCACGGCCATTGGCAATGGCGCGGCCCGATGCCGCCCACGGGAACAGGCCTTTCTTGACCGCAATGCCCTCTTTCTTGGCATCGTCCTCAGTCAGCCCCACCCAGGCGACTTCGGGATCGGTATACGCCACCGACGGAATGACGCGCGCGTCGAAGGCGCTTTTCTCGCCGGCGATGACTTCCGCGGCCACATGGCCTTCATGCACGGCCTTGTGCGCCAGCATGGGTTGGCCCACGATGTCGCCGATGGCAAAAATATGCGGCACATTGGTGCGCATCTGCTTGTCGACGTCGATAAAGCCACGATCGGTCACGGCCACGCCCGCCTTGTCGGCGGCGATCTTCTTGCCGTTGGGGGTGCGCCCGACCGCCTGCAGCACCAGATCGTAGCGTTGCGCTTCCTTGGGCGCGTTCTTGCCCTCGAAAGTGACCCAGATGCCGTCATCGCGCGCTTCGGCGCCAACCGTCTTGGTGTCGAGCATGATCTGATCGAAACGGCCGGCGTTTTTCTTTTCCCAGACCTTGACCATGTCGCGGTCCGCACCCTGCATCAGGCCGCTTTGCATCTCGACCACATCCAGGCGGGTGCCCAGCGCCGAGTAGACCGTGCCCATTTCGAGCCCGATAATGCCGCCGCCCACGATCAGCATCTTCTTGGGAATGCTGGACAAAAGCAGCGCCCCCGTGGAGTCGACGATGCGGCTGTCATCCGGGAAAAACGGCAGCTTCACCGACTGGCTGCCCGCGGCAATGATGGCCGAGCCGAACTTGACGGTCTGGGCCTTGCCGTCCTGCCCGGTCACGGTCAGATGATGAGGATCGGCAAACTCGCCCACGCCATGCAAGACCGTCACCTTGCGGGCCTTGGCCATGCCGGCCAGTCCGCCGGTCAATTTGGACACGACCCCGTCTTTGTAGGCGCGCAATGCATCCAGGTCGATGGTAGGCTTGCCGAAGGAAATGCCATGCGCGGACAAGGACTGGGCCTCTTCCAGGACGGCCGCCATGTGCAGCAGCGCCTTGGACGGTATGCAGCCCACATTCAGGCAGACGCCGCCCAATGTCGCGTAGCGCTCGACCAGTACGACTGAAAGCCCCAGGTCGGCGGCGCGGAACGCAGCGGAATACCCGCCGGGTCCGGCGCCCAGCACCAGCACGTCGTAGCTGGCATCGGCCGAGCCCGAAAAACTGGCTGCGGCAGGCGCCTTGGGCGCTTTGCCGGCGGAGCCGGCATCGTCAGGCGCGCGCTTGGCCTCGTCGGCAGGGGCAGCGGCGGCCGGCTTCGACGCCGTAGCCGTTTCCCGGGCCTTGGCGGGCGCCTCGCCCTGCTCCGGCGACGCGGCGGTCTCTTCAATCTGCACGATGGCCGAGCCTTCGGCCACCTTGTCGCCCACTTTCACCAATATCGCTTTGACCACGCCCGCCTTGGCAGCGGGGATTTCCATGGAGGCCTTGTCGGACTCCACGGTGATCAGGCCTTGCTCCGCGTCGATGCTGTCGCCCACCGCGACCAGCACCTCGATGACCTCGACCTCGGCAAAATCGCCAATATCGGGCACGTTCAGTTCGGTTGTGCTCATACGGGCTCCTATAGCGCGATGCGGCGGAAGTCGGCCAGCAAACTACCCAGGTAGGCATTGAAGCGGGCCGCGGCGGCGCCGTCGATGACCCGGTGGTCATAGGACAGCGACAAAGGCAGCATCAGGCGAGGCTCGAACTCCTTGCCGTTCCAGACCGGTGCGTGAGACGAGCGCGACACCCCCAGGATGGCGACTTCGGGCGCGTTGATGATAGGCGTGAAAGAGGTGCCGCCTATGCCGCCCAATGAGGAAATCGAGAAGCAGCCGCCCTGCATCTGGGTGGGCGAAAGCTTGCCGTCGCGCGCCAGCTTGGCCAGCTCGGACGTTTCAGTTGCCAGGTCGAAAATCCCTTTCTTGTCGGCATCGCGGATCACCGGCACCACCAGCCCGTTGGGCGTATCTGCCGCAAAGCCGATATGGTAGTACTGCTTCAGGACCAGGTTGTCGCCGTCGATCGATGCATTGAACTCGGGGAATTTCTTGAGCCCGGCAACGACCGCCTTGATCAGGAAAGCGAGCATCGTCACTTTGACCCCTGACTTCTGGTTCTCTTGGTTCAAGGTCTGGCGCAAGGCTTCAAGCTCGGTGATGTCGGCCACATCGTTATTGGTCACATGCGGAATCATGACCCAGTTGCGATGCAGGTTGGCGCCGGAAATCTTCTTGATGCGGGACAAGGGCTTGGACTCGATCTCGCCGAACTTGGCGAAATCGACCTTGGGCCAGCCCAGCACGCTGAAACCGCCCTCGCCGCCCGATGCGCCGGCCGTGGCGGCGCCGCCGCCGGCCGCCAATGCGCTCTTGACGAACTGGCGGACATCTTCCTTGGTAATGCGATTCTTGGCGCCTGACCCCGTCACGGTGGCCAGATTGACACCCAGCTCGCGCGCGAACTTGCGTACCGAAGGCGATGCATGCGGCAGATTCCGCAAAGGCACATTGGCATCGGCAAACGACTCAGTCGGCGAATGACGCTCTGGCGGAACGGAAGCCAGGCCGCCTTCCGGCGCGGGCGGCTGCTTGGGCGCGGGCGCCGCGCTGTCCGCCTTGGCGGCCGGGGCGGCCTGTTCCGCTGCGGCGGCGGCAGGCTGCTTGGCCGCAGGCGCGGGGGCAGCGTTGCTTTGCACCTCGATGATTTCGGAACCCTCGTTCACCTTGTCACCCAGCTTGACCTTGACGGCCGTCACGACCCCCGCGTGCGAGGCGGGCACTTCCATTGAGGCTTTATCGGACTCGACCGTGATCAGGCTTTGCTCGGCCGCCACCGTATCGCCCACGGCCACCATGATTTCAATGACTTCGACGTCGGTGGCGTCGCCGATATCCGGCACGACGATGGTGACCCGTTCGCCGCCCGGCTGCCCGGCCGCGGCCGTGGCGGCTTGGCCGGATGCGGCCTTGGGCTGTGGCTCGTCCGCCGGCTTGCCGGCATCCGCATCGCCGCCGGCCTGGGCCGGCGGGGCTTCGGCGGCGCTGTCGGCCTCTTCGGCCGCGACCTGAATAATCACCGATCCTTCCTTGATCTTGTCGCCCACCTTGACCGACACGGACTTCACCACGCCGGCCTGCGGAGAGGGGATTTCCATAGAGGCCTTGTCGGACTCGACCGTGATCAGGCTCTGCTCGGCGGCAATGGTATCGCCCTCGGACACCAGCACTTCGATGACTTCGACTTCACTGAAATCGCCAATGTCCGGGACCTTTACTTCGATGGTATTGCTCATGTTCGCGCCCCCCCTTTAAGCGTGATGCGGATTGGCTTTGTCAGGATTGATCCCGTACTTCTTGATGGCTTCCGCCACCTTGGCCATTGGCAGTTTTCCTTCGTCGGCCAGGCCGCGCAATGCAGCCAGCACCACAAAATGACGATCGACCTCGAAGTGCTCGCGCAGCTTGGAACGGAAGTCGGAACGGCCGAAGCCGTCTGTGCCCAACACCTTGAACGCGCGATCCTTGGGAACGTAGGGACGAATCTGGTCGCCAAACGCCTTGACGTAATCGGTCGAAACAATGATGGGGCCGGTCGTCTTCTGCAGCTGCTGGGTCACATACGGCAAAGGCGCCTTGGTGTCCTCGGGATGCAGCAGGCTGTAGCGTTCGCGGTCCAGGCCATCGCGGCGCAACTCGGTGAAACTGGTCACGCTCCAGACATCGGAGCCCACGCCCCAGTCGCTTTCCAGCAATGCCTGCGCAGCAAGGACTTCACGCAAGATCGTGCCGGAGCCCATCAGTTGAACACGCAGCTTCTTGCTGTCGCCCAGCGATTTGAACTTGTACATGCCGCGAATAATGCCTTCCTCGTCGCCGGGGTTCAGGCCGGGCTGGGCATAGTTCTCGTTCATGACGGTGATGTAGTAGTACACGTTCTCTTGGTTTTCCACCATGCGCTTGAGGCCATCCTGAATGATGACGGCCAGCTCGTGCCCGAACGTGGGATCGTACGATACGCAATTGGGAATCAGCGCGGACATGATGTGGCTGTGGCCGTCTTCGTGCTGCAAGCCTTCGCCGTTCAAGGTGGTGCGCCCCGCCGTACCGCCCAGCAGGAAGCCGCGCGCTTGCATATCCCCGGCTGCCCAGGCCAGATCGCCCACGCGCTGGAACCCGAACATCGAGTAATAAATGAAGAACGGGATCATGATCCGGTTATTGGTCGAATACGATGTGGCGGCGGCCATCCAGGAACTGAAGGCGCCGGCCTCGTTGATCCCTTCCTGCAGCAGCTGGCCGTTTTCCGTTTCGCGGTAATACATGACCTGGTCTTTATCGACAGGCGTGTATTTCTGGCCTTCAGGCGCATAAATGCCGATCTGGCGGAACAGGCCTTCCATGCCGAAGGTGCGGGATTCGTCGGCCAGAATCGGCACGACGCGCGGGCTCAGTTCTTTATCGCGCAGAATCTGGTTCAGGATGCGCACGAAAGCCTGGGTAGTGGAAATCTCGCGGCCTTCCGATGTGGGTTCAAGCACTGCCTTGAAGGCTTCGAGCTTGGGCGCGGTCAAATGCTCGTCGGCCTTTTCGCGGCGACGGGGCAAGTATCCCCCCAGCGCTTTCCGGCGCTCGTGCAAATACTTCATTTCCGGGGAATCATCGGCCGGCTTGAAATAAGGAAGCTGTTCGAGCTTGTCGTCGGAAACCGGAATGTTGAAGCGGTCGCGGAATTCGCGCACCGCGTCTACGTCCAGCTTTTTCTGCTGGTGGCTTGGGTTCTTGGCCTGGCCGACGTGGCCCATGCCATAGCCCTTGATGGTCTTGGCAAGAATGACGGTAGGCTGGCCCGCGTGCTCGGACGCCGCCTTGAATGCCGCATAGACCTTGTAAGGATCGTGGCCGCCGCGGTTCAGGCGCCAGACGTCTTCATCGCTCATGCGGCTGACCATTTCCAGCAGCTTGGGGTGCTTGCCGAAGAAGTGTTCGCGCACAAACTTGCCGTCGTGCGCCTTGTAGGCCTGGTATTCACCGTCGACCGACTCTTCCATGATGCGGCGCAAGATCCCTTCTTTGTCGCGCGCAAGAAGGGGGTCCCAGTAACCGCCCCAGATCAGCTTGATGACATTCCAGCCGCTGCCGCGGAAATCGCCTTCCAGCTCCTGGATGATTTTGCCGTTGCCGCGCACCGGCCCGTCAAGGCGCTGCAAGTTGCAGTTGATGACGAAAACCAGATTGTCCAGCTTCTCGCGCGAGGCCAGGCTGATGGCGCCCAGGGACTCGGGTTCATCCATTTCGCCATCGCCGCAGAACACCCAGACCTTGCGCTTGCTGGTGTCGGCAATGCCGCGAGCGTGCAGATACTTCAGGAAGCGCGCCTGGTAAATGGCCATCAGGGGGCCCAGGCCCATGGATACGGTGGGAAACTGCCAAAAATCCGGCATGAGCTTGGGGTGCGGATAGGACGGCAGCCCCTTGCCATCCACTTCCTGGCGGAAATTGTCCAGTTGCTCTTCGGTCAGGCGACCTTCAAGATAGGCGCGGCCGTAAATGCCGGGCGATGAATGCCCCTGGAAGTAAACCAGGTCGCCGCCATGATCTTCGGTTTCCGCGTGCCAGAAGTGGTTCTGGCCGCAGCCTATCATCGTGGCCAGGGAAGCGAAGGAAGCAATGTGCCCGCCCAGGTCGCCGCCATCGGGCGGATTGTGGTTATTGGCCTTGACGACCATGGCCATGGCGTTCCAGCGCACATACGAGCGGATGCGCTCTTCGAGCACGATGTTGCCCGGATGCGCGGGCTCCAGCCCGGGTGGTATCGTATTGACGTACGCCGTGTTGGGTGAAAAGGGAATATAGGCCCCCGAACGGCGTGCCAGGTCAATCAATCGCTCCAGCAAAAAATGGGCGCGCTCGGGCCCTTCCCGATCAAGCACGGCCTCGAGCGCTTCAAGCCATTCCTGCGTTTCAAGGGCGTCGTCATCGACCTCGGCCGTTTTGTTGCTTACCTGATCAAGAGAGGACATTCGCTGTCTCCTGTTTTTTAAATGGTGGAATCGGGCACCGCAATCTGCACCAATCCGTTTCGTTATAACCCGAACGTGGATGGTTGCGAACCTGAAGTTCCGGAAAGATGTGCCCCCGAGCTTTTCCAATTCTAGGAAAGACCGGGGATATGTTCAAGCAAAATTTCATTTTATGGTATCAGTTTTTATAATGTGGAAAAATGTCTGACCTGTTACCGTCTAAAATGCGCTGAGCAGTTTCCTTGCGCTTATTAAATAACCATGGCGACACCTTCCAAGAAATCCCTGATCCCGACGACGTTCTACGACCAGGCCAACCACCCCCGTCGTGGTTTCTATTGGCTGACGCCGGTCATCGTGCTGATTCTGTACCTGTGCGTCATGGGGGTCTTCGTCTGGCTGCAACAGTTGCACAATGACAGTGTCATGTTCGTCACCATAGACCAGGAAACCCGCCAGCAACGCTTGATCATGGTGGTGGCCGCCTTGTCGCTGGTCATTGTGCTGAGCCTGCTGGCCCTGTGGCGCTACACGCGCTTCCGCACCCGCGCCGAGGCCGCCCTGATTGCGGAAACCGGATTTCGGCGCGCCATGGAAAACTCCATGTCCACCGGCATGCGCGTCTTCGACATGCACGGCCGCATTGCCTACGTGAATCCCGCCTTCTGCCGGATGATAGGCTGGAACGAAGCCGACCTGATCGGCCGCACCACCCCCTTTCCTTATTGGCTGCCCGGCCGGCATGCGCAACACCAGGAAACGCTGGACGTCCTGCTGTCGGGCCGCACCCCAAGCAGCGGCCTCGAGGTCGAGGCCCAGCGGCGCGACGGCTCGCGCTTTACGGCGCGCATGTATGTATCGCCTTTGCGCGACCCCAACGGTGAGCAGATCGGCTGGATGACTTCCATGACCGACATCACCGAACCCAAGCGGATACGCGAAGCGCTCACGGCCGCGCATGAACGCTTCATGACCGTGCTGGAAGGCCTGGACGATGCCATTTCGGTGGTGGCCGACACCGCCGACGGCCTGGAGCTGCTGTTCGCCAACCGCACCTACCGGCGTTTCTTCGGCGCCCAGTCCAACGGGCATGCCGAGCTGCTGGGCGGCCGGCTGGGCCGTTTTACCGACGAAACCGTCGAAACGTTTTCAGACTCGGCCCAGCGCTGGTTCGAAGTGCACCACCGCATTCTGGCCTGGACCGACGGGCGCCGCGTCCGCCTGCAAGTGGCGCGCGACATCACTGAAAGACGCACGCACGAAGAAGCATCGCGCGTTCAGCAGGAGAAAATCCAGCTCACCAGCCGGCTGACGACCATGGGCGAAATGGCCTCGTCGCTGGCCCATGAACTGAATCAGCCTCTGACGGCCATCAGCAACTACAGCATGGGGGCGGTCGCCATGCTCAAGTCGGGCAACGCCGACCCCGAGCGCCTGCTCGAAGCGCTCGAGAAAGCGGCCCGCCAGGCGGAACGCGCGGGCAAGATCATCAGCCGCATCCGCGAGTTCGTCAAACGCAGCGAGCCGCGGCGGCAGCAGGTGCCGGTCATGCGCATCGTCGATAATGCCGTGGGCTTTGCCGACATCGATGCGCGCAAGCGCCAGGTGGACATCCAGGTTCACCTGCCCGACCCCCTTCCCGACGTGCTGGCCGACCCCATACTGATCGAGCAGGTATTATTGAACCTGCTGAAGAACGGTGTGGAAGCCATGGAAACCAGCGACTACCGGACTTTGCATGTCGTGATCACGGACCAAAACCCACTGATCGAAATTGCGGTCATCGACCGCGGTTACGGCCTGCGCGAACCCGAGCGGCTGTTCGAGCCTTTCTATAGCACCAAGTCGGAAGGCCTGGGCATGGGCCTGAACATCTGCCGTACTATTATCGAATCGCACCACGGCCGCTTATGGGCCGGTGCAAACCCGGAAGGCGGCACCATCTTCCGGTTCACCCTGCCCTGTGCCAAGCCACAAGCACCCAGCACTACAGAAGACACCCAGGAGTTGAATGCATGATTACACCTCAAGCACCGAACACTATTTTTATCGTCGATGACGACGAAGCGGTACGCGATTCATTGCGATGGCTCCTGGAGGCCAACGGTTACCGGGTCCGGAGCTTTAGCGGTGCGGAAGAATTCCTGAACGCCTACGAGCCGGATCAGATCGGCGTGCTGATCGCCGACGTGCGCATGCCCGGCATGAGCGGTCTCGAGCTGCAGGAAGAACTCATCGCCCGCGATGCCCCCCTGCCCATCGTCTTCATTACCGGGCACGGCGACGTCCCGATGGCCGTGTCCACCATGAAGAAAGGCGCGGTCGACTTCCTTGAAAAACCCTTCAATGAAACCGATTTGCGCAATATCGTGGCCCGCATGCTGGAACAGGCCGCGGAGCGCGTCAATCAGGCCCAGGCCCAGAAGAACCATCAGGCGGTGCTGAACCGGCTGACGGCGCGCGAGCAGCAGGTGCTTGAGCGCATTGTGGCCGGCCGCCTGAACAAGCAGATTGCCGGCGATCTGAACATCAGCATCAAGACCGTCGAGGCGCACCGGGCCAACATCATGGAAAAACTCGAAGTCACCACGGTGGCCGATTTGATGAAAATCGCCCTGACCAAAGCCGAGGGCGCAGCATGACGGCACGTATCATTGACGGCAAAGCGCTTTCCGACGCCGTCAAAGCCGAAGTCGGCCTGCGCGTCACTGCCCTGAAAGCGCGCGGTGTCACGCCCGGCCTGGCTGTCGTCCTGGTGGGCGAAGACCCCGCCTCGCAAGTCTACGTACGGAACAAGGCGGCGGCCTGCGAAAAAGCGGGCCTGCACTCGCGCGTCATCCGCCTGGCGGGCGATATCAGCGAAGACGCCCTGCTCGACGTGGTGCGCGAGCTGAATCACGACGACGCGGTGCACGGCATTCTGGTGCAACTGCCCCTGCCCCGCCACATGAATGCCGCCCGGGTCATCGAGACCATCGCCGCCGCCAAGGATGTGGACGGCTTCCATATCAGCAATGCCGGCCTGCTCATGACGGGCCAGCCCCTGTTCCGGCCTTGCACGCCCTACGGCATCATGAAAATGCTGGAATCCGAGCAGGTCTCGCTGTGGGGGGCTGAAACCGTCGTGGTAGGCGCCAGCAACATCGTGGGCAAGCCCATGGCCATGCTGATGCTCGCCGCCGGCGCCACGGTCACCCTGTGCAACTCCAAAACGCGCGACCTGGGCGCTCAGACCCGCCGCGCCGACGTGCTGGTGGTGGCCACCGGCAAGCCGGGCATGGTCACCGGCGACATGATCAAGCCCGGCGCCGTCGTGATCGACGTCGGCATCAACCGCAACGACCAGGGCAAGCTCGTGGGCGACGTCGATTTCGAATCGGCCCGCCAAGTGGCCGGCGCCATCACGCCGGTGCCCGGCGGCGTCGGCCCCATGACCATCGCCATGCTGCTGGTCAACACCGTGGAAGCCGCCGAGCGCAGCGCCGACCCGGCCGCATAGAAAGATTCAAGGTAGCAATGATTCAAGACAACCCCCTGCTGGCCCCCATGTCGTCCCTGATCGACTATGCCGCCGTCAAGCCCGAACACCTCGAACCGGCGATCAGCGCCCTGATCGCCGACAGCCGCCAGGCCGTCGAGGCCGGTGCGCGGCCGGACCTTCCCGCCACCTGGGAAGCCATCGTCGAACCGCTGGAAGATGTCACAGAAAAGCTTTGGCGCGCCTGGTCGGTGGCGGGCCATCTGAATGCGGTGGTGAATACGCCCGAGCTGCGCGCGGCCTACAACCAGTGCCTGCCCCAGGTCACCGAGTTTTCGACATGGGTAGGCCTGCATACGGGGCTGTATGCGCAGTACAAGCGCCTGCATGCCGCGGCGGACTTCAAGCAGTTGACGCCGGTGCGCCAGCGCATCATCGAGCTGGCCCTGCGCGACTTCCGTCTGGGCGGTGTCGAGCTGGAAGGGGAACAGCGTAGCCGTTATGCCGAGCTATCGGACAGCCAGGCGAAAGACTCGCAGAAATTCTCTGAAAACGTACTGGACAGCATCGACCGCTGGTCCCTGCTGCTGACAGAAGCGTCGCGCCTTGCCGGCCTGCCCGCCGATGTGCGGGAAGCGGCCAGATCGGCCGCCCAGGCCGATGGCCATGCCGGCTGGAAGCTGGTGCTGAACATGCCCTGCTATCTGCCTGTGATGCAGTATGCGCAAGACCGCAGCCTGCGCCAAGACATGTACCGCGCCTACACCACCATCGCATCCGAATACGGCGACCCGGAGCTGGACAATTCCGCCCTGATCGAACGGCTGCTGGCGCTGCGCGCCGAAGAAGCGGCCTTGCTGGGCTACGGCAGCTACGCCGATTTGCGCCTCGAGACGCGCATGGCCGACAGCCCCGCCCAGGTCCTGGATTTTTTGCGCGAGCTGGCTGGCAAAGCCAAGCCCTACGCCACGCGCGATCTTGCCGAGCTGCGCCAGTTCGCTCTTGAACAATTCGGCCTGGCCGAACTCAAACCCTGGGACATCCCTTTTGTGTCCGAGCGGCTGCGCGAATCCCGCTATGCCTATTCCGAAGAGGAAATCAAGCAGTACTTCACCGAGCCTCAAGTCCTGAAAGGCCTGTTCCAGGTCGTGGAAAAGCTGTTTGGCGTCAAGCTGCAGCCCTCTGAAGCCGCCGTCTGGCACGCCGACGCCCAGGCCTTCCAGGTCATCTCCACGGATGACCGCGTGCTGGGCACCTTGTATATGGACCTGTATGCGCGCCAGGGCAAGCAAAGCGGCGCCTGGGTCGACAGCGAGCGCAACCGGCGCCGGATCGGCCAGGCCATTCAAACGCCGGTCGTTTACCTGACCTGCAATTTTTCGCGCGCGCAACCCGGCAAGCCCGCCCTGCTGACCCACGACGACGTCATCACCCTGTTCCATGAAAGCGGCCACGCCCTGCATGCCCTGCTGTCGCAAGTCGACGATCCGGGCGCCTCGGCCTTTGCCAGCGTCGAATGGGACGCCATCGAACTGCCTTCGCAGTTCATGGAGAATTTCTGCTGGGAATTCTCGGTCGTGCAAGCCTTGTCCGCCCACGTCGACACCGGCCAGGCGCTGCCGCGCGCGCTCTACGACAAGCTGCTGGCCGCCCGCAACTTCCAGAGCGGCATGCAGATGCTGCGGCAGGTGGAGTTTTCCCTGTTCGACATGGGCATCCATCACCAGGCCCAGGGCCTGTCCATACAGGCCGTGCTCGGCCTGCTCGATCAGGTCCGCCAAGAGGTCGCTGTCCTGTTCCCCCCTTCATGGCATCGCTTTCCGCACAACTTCTCGCACCTCTTCGCCGGCGGCTACGGCGCCGGCTACTACAGCTATAAATGGGCCGAGGTCCTGTCCGCCGATGCCTACTCGGCGTTTGAAGAACACAGCGGCGAGGCCGCCGATGGGCAGCCGCGCGACACGCTGGACCCCGCCACCGGCCGGCGCTTCCTGACAGAGATCCTGGCGGTCGGCGGATCGCGTCCGGCAGCGGAGTCCTTCAAGGCATTCCGGGGCCGTGCGCCCGCCATAGACGCCCTGCTGCGCCACAGCGGCATGGCTCAAGCTAGCCTATAATCGGCTCAAGCGCTCTTGCTTGCTTACTGTTTTCTTGTCCGCCATGCGTAATATGTACCGATTTCTGCTGGGTCTGGCTTCGGCCGCTGTCTTGAGCTGGGCCAGCGTATCGCACGCCGAGACCGCCCTGCATAATGTGCGCGGCTTCCTGCCCGATTTGCGTTTTACGCTCGAAACGGCCGGCGACAAAAAAGTCACCCAGGACGATTTCAAGGGCAGCACGGTCATGATGTTCTTCGGCTATGCAAGCTGCCCTGACGTCTGCCCCACGACCATGGCGCAACTGGCGCAAGTCATGCACGAACTGGGCGACGATGCCGACAAAGTGCGCATTCTATTTGTCAGCGTAGACCCACATCGCGATACCCCGAAAATCCTGCAGGCCTATGTCGACGCCTTCGAAAGCAACGCCATCGGCCTGACCGGAACCGAGAAACAAGTCGCCGACGTCGCCCGCCGCTACCGGGTCGCTTACCAAATCGAAAAGCCCCGAGGCAACAACCCCGACAACTACGAAGTGGCCCACAGCCGCGGCGTATACATATTCGACGCGGCAGGCCGCGCACGCTACCTGGCCGCCGACACCGAATCAGTAGAAGTGCTGACAGCCGGGGTCAGGAGCTTGCTGGACCAAAGCTAGAAAACATTGCAGGGCCATGATGACAATCCGTGCCCATCGCCAAGCATCGCACTACCGTCGCAGCAACCACGCAATCATCGGCAGGCCTTTGCATAACGACAGCGTAGTCATTCCCCACAGTACCTTACCCATACGCAATACGCCTTCCCAACCAGGCGTTCGTGGCGCGGGCTGTGCAGGCGCCTCGCGCAAGCCGTTCGAGCCCGCCACAACGAGGAGGCAAGGGGCGGCCTGTTTGAGGCCGGCGCATGTCGGGCCACTGGCCCGACCGGCCGAGTTCCGCACCGCCTCGTTGTGGCGGACTCGAACGGGCAGCCTTGGCGCAGCCAAGGCCGCAGCGCGCGAAGCCGGAGCAGCCCGCGCCACGAACGCCTGGCTTAAGAACGCAATAAACGCATCAAACGTACGCGTACCTCTGCTGCACCAGCTCCCGCATCAAGCGTTATTGACCGCCTGATCCCCCTCGCACACATGCTCCAGCTCAGCCGCCATCAGCTTCTTGGCCGCATCCCTTAACGCCGTCCGCAAACCCTCTTCCACCACCGGGTGATAGAACGGCATCTTCAGCATATCGGTAATGCACAGTTCCTTTTGCACCGCCCAGGCCAGCAAGTGCGCGATGTGCTCCATGGCCGGGCCGGCCATTTCCGCGCCCAGGAAGCGCCCGTCCTCCACCCGCGCATACACGCGCAGTTTGCCGCGATTCTTGAGCATGACCCTTGAACGTCCCTGGTTGGCGAAATCGACCTCGCCGATCACCACGCCATGCTTGGGCAAATCCTTGAACCGGACCCCCGCCTGGGCAAGCTGCGGGTCGGAGAACACCACCGCCATGGGCGCGCGCCGCGCGCCGGGCTCGACGCGCGGATAGGCCACCGCGTTCTCGCCCGCTATCTGCCCATCGTCGGCCGCTTCATGCAGCAGCGGCAGGACGCCATTGACGTCGCCGGCAATGAAAATGGGACTGGACCCCAGTTGCAGCGTGGCCGGATCGTATTCAGGCATGCCTTTATCGTCAAGCACCGCCGACGTATTGTGCAGATCAAGCGACTGCACATTGGGCCGCCGGCCGGCGGCCACCAGCAGATAATCGAAGCGCTCAGTGCGCTCGGATTCGCCTTCACGCTGATAACGGACCTCGACTTGGTCGTCCAGCCGCCGCACTTGCTGGATGGTGGTGTTCAGCGACAGATCGAGTTCAGACTGAAAAGCCGCCTGCGCGCTGGCCCTGACCTCGGGGTCGGTCAGGCCGCCCAAGCCGCCGCTGCGGTTGACCATGCGTACCCTGACGCCCAGGCGCGCCAGCGCCTGCCCCAACTCCAGCCCGATGACACCGGCGCCCACGACCATGGCGCTGCCGGGCAGATCCGCCCAATCAAAGACATCGTCGTTGACGATCACGCGATCCCCCAGCGCTTTATAGGGATCGGGCACGAAAGGGCTGGATCCGGTCGCGATGATGACGCGACTGGCGGTGATTTCAGTATGATCGTCAACCTGCAGCACCGTATCGGACAAGAATCGCGCGTAGCCCCGCACTTTGTCGGCGGCGGGAATGCTTTCAACGCTCTCCAGCACGAAACCCACAAAGCGGTCGCGCTCGCTCTTGACCCGTTCCATGACCTGCCTGCCGTCAATACGGACCCCATCCACGTGCACGCCGAACGGCGCCGCCGAAGCGGCTGTATGGGCCGCCTCGGCCGCCGCGATCAGCAGTTTCGACGGCATGCAGCCCACGCGGGCGCAGGTGGTGCCATACGGCCCGCCTTCGATCAGCAGGGCCTGCAGCCCCGCCGCTTTGACCGCGCGGTAGGCAGACAAGCCCGCCGTACCGGCACCGATGACGGCAACGTCCGTATTCAATTGCTTCATGATCCATACTCCAAGCGAAGATTCAAAGCGAACAGGCGGTGGACAACACCGGGTAAGCGCGAGGCATGCCGGCGGCGGAAGCGAAAGCGCTTAGCCGCCCGTCCACTCTGTCACGAACTGACGGTAGTCCGGCCTGGCCAGCGGCAGGGGCGCATCAGTGGGCGTACCCACGGCCACATAACCCATAAAGCGGTAATCCAGGCCATCGAAACCGAGCGCTTCATTGACCTCGTCAACGTAAGTACCCAAGCCGGTGCTCCAGAACGCGGCATAACCCAGCATATGGATGGCATTCAGCATATTGGTCACCGCAGCGCCCGTGGCCAGCAGGCGCTCGTGCTCGGGGATTTTCGTGTTGGCGTGGTCCATGCGGCACGCAACGGCAATCAGCAAGGGGACTTTGGCCAGCCAACTGCGCGTGCTGGCTTCTTTCTGCGGCGTCAGCGGCAGGCCGGCTGCCTTGGTCGCTGACAGGGCAAGGTCGGCCAGGCGCTCGATGGCCTCGCCTCGTATCAGCGAAAAACGCCAAGGCTGCAAACGGCCATGATCGGGCGCCGACATGGCCGCCTGCAAAATCAGGCTCAGTTGCTCGTCCGTGGGGCCGGGCGCCTGGACAAACTTGCTTGAGCGGCGCGACAGCAGATAATCGATGGGTGCAACAGACATGACTAGACCTTCCTGGATGGATAGCTTGGTTTACGCTTGTGCCAGATTAACATTCTTGCCGCCTTTCATCCGGGAAGCCCGGCAGCCCCGTAAGGCTTTGCGTCAATAGGGATCAACGCCCCGCGCTGACCATCAGCGCTTTCATATCGCGCACGGCTTTTTCCCAGCCATCGAAGATGGCGCGGGCCACGATGGCATGCCCGATATTGAGTTCGGCGATGCCCGGCAACGCGGCAATGGTCTGAACGTTCTCGTAATGCAGGCCATGCCCCGCATTGACCCGCAGGCCGCTTCCTGCGCCCAGGGCCACGCCGGCGCGCAGGCGCGCCAGTTCGAAGTCGATGGCGGCCTGGTCCGCGGCGTCGGCATAAGCGCCGGTATGAAGCTCTATGACGGTGGCGCCCGCCCGCTGGGCCGCGTCGATCTGGGCGGCCTCGGGGTCGATGAACAGCGAAACGCGTATGCCGGCATCGTGCAACTGCGCCACCGCCTGCCGCACATGCTCGAACTGGCCCAATACATCCAGACCGCCTTCGGTCGTGAGTTCTGTGCGCTTTTCCGGCACCAAGCAGACATCATCGGGGCGCACGCGGCAGGCAATGGCCAGCATCTCGGGCGTGACCGCGCATTCAAGATTCATGCGCGTGCGCAGCAAGGGGCGCATGGCGTCCACGTCGGCATCCTGAATATGGCGGCGGTCTTCGCGCAAGTGCAGGGTGATAAGATCGGCGCCTGCCTCTTCGGCCCGCAGGGCGGCTTGGACAGGGTCGGGATAGACCGTGAAGCGCTGCTGGCGCAGCGTGGCAACATGATCAATATTTACGCCTAGCTCAACCATCTTGCTTCCCGCCCTCCTTGTGCTCGGTATCAACAACCCCAGACTGCCATTATTGCCTTTTATTGCCCTGCTGTCGCGGCCGCCGAGGCGCCGGCGCTGACGCCTGCCTCGACGCCTGTCGTGACGTCGGGCGACCCGCTGGCGGAATCCTGCAGCCAGCCGCCGCCCAGCGCCTTGTACAGCTCCACGCGGTTGAGCAGGGATTCCATGCCGGTTTGCAGGAAGCTGCGCTGCGTGGTGTACAAGTCCACTTCCGCGCTCTGCACCTGCAGGAAACTGTCTATGCCGGTTTCGTAGCGCAACTTGGCCAGGCGCAGGGTTTCGTTGGCCGAGGCTTCCAGCGAACGCAAGGCGTCAAGCTGACCGCTGTATGTCGCTTCGCCGGCCAAGGCATCGGCCACTTCGCGAAAAGCCGTCTGTATGGTCTTTTCGTACTCGGCGACCGCAATATTGCTGCGGGCCCTGGCCAGATCCAGATTGCTGCGTATCCCCCCGCCCGAGAAAATAGGCATTTGCAGTTGCGGCGCAAACTGCCAGTAGCGCTGGTCCGAGCCGAACAGGCCGCCCAGTTGCGGGCTGGCAAAGCCCAGCAGTCCGGTGATGGAAATATTCGGGAAGAACGCCGCACGCGCCGCGCCAATATTGGCATTGGCCGCCAGCAAGGCATTTTCGGCCGCCATGATGTCGGGCCGCCGCTCCAGCAATTCGGACGGCAAGCCGACGGGAATGGCCGCCAAGACCTGATCACGGCCGAACACGGCAGGATCGGGCAGGTCATCGGGCACGGTGACGCCGAGCAATAGGTTCAACGCGTTGATCGCCTGCGCCTCGGCCCGATTGATGCCGGCCAGATCGGCGCGCACCGTATCGAGCTGGGCGCGCGCTTGATTCAAATCGAGCGCCGATGCAACGCCGGCATCGTAGCGTGCCTGCACCAGATCCATGGTATTGCCGCGCGACTGCAAGGTGCTTTGCATCAGCCCCTGCTGCTGCTGGGCGGTGCGCAGGCGGAAATAGGCTTCGGCAACCTGGGCCACCAGGTTGATATGCACGGTGCGCCGCGCCTGCGCAGTCGCCAGGTACTGCTGGAAAGCGGCTTCAGACAAATTGCGCACGCGGCCAAAGAAATCCAGCTCGAAGGCCGTCATGCCGACACCGGCCTGATAGTAGCGGGTCACGCTGCCGCCGTCCGGGTCCATGCGCAAGTTCTCGGGGTTGCGGGTGAACTGCGCATTGCCGCCGATACCTATCGTGGGCAGCCGGTCGCTGGCCGCCACGCCATACTGGGCACGGGCCTCCTGGACACGCCCCACGGCAACACGCATGTCGCGGTTATTGGCCAAGGCCACTTCGATCAAGGCCGTCAGGCGAGGATCGGTGAAGAACTCGCTCCAGCCCAGATCCGAACTCGTACGGGCCTGAAGCGCGCCCGCGGCAGTGTCGCCGGACGCGGCGCTGTTGCCGGCGGCCTGGCCCGGATACTGATCGGGCACAGGCATGGCGGGACGTTCGTACTTGGGCGCCAGCGAGCAGCCGGCCAGCGCCAGCGTGACCAGGACCGGCAAGGCGGAACGGCGAAATAAAGCTGAACTCATGCTTTCCCCCCATCGTCGGACGGATGGGGCTCCGATTGTGTTGACTCGGTTGAATGATGAACGCTGGTCAAGGGGGCTGCATTGGCATGAGCGCCGAGCAGCTTGGGCTTGACTTTAAACAGCCCCATCACCACCACGAAGAATGTAGGCACGAACAGCATGGCCAGCGGCGTGGCAGCCAGCATGCCGCCCACAACGCCCCGGCCTACCGCGTTCTGGCTGGCCGAGCTCGCGCCTGTGGCAATGGCCAACGGCACCACACCCAGAATGAAGGCGAAAGAAGTCATCAAAATCGGGCGAAAACGCAAGCGCGCGGCCTCGACAGTGGCATCAATTATGTCTCCGCCCTGCGCATAGGTATCTTTGGCGAACTCCACGATCAGAATGGCGTTCTTGGCCGCCAGGCCAATAACCGTCACCATGCCCACCGTGAAGTACACATCGTTGGACATGCCCAATGCGGTAATGATACCCACCGCGCCCAGCATGCCCAGCGGCACCATCAGCATGACGGAAACCGGAATGGCCCAGCTTTCATACAAGGCGGCCAGCACCATGAAAACCACCAGCATGGCCAGCGCCATCAGGTAGATGGACTGACTGCCAGCTTGCTGCTCTTGGTAGGACAGCCCGGTCCACTCATAGCCGAAACCCGCAGGCAATTCAGCCACCAGCCTTTGCATTTCCTCCATAGCCTGACCACTTGAATAGCCTGGCGCCGCGGATCCGCCGAGACGGATGGATTCGTAGCTGTTATAGCGTACGACCTGCACCGGACCTTGTTCCCAGTCTGCCGTCACAAAGGAAGCCAGCGGCACTGTTTCCCCTTGATTATTGATGGCATTGAGCTTCATGATATCGGCCACATCCATCCGGTGGTCTTGATCGGCCTGGACCCATACGTTCTGTATCCACCCCATATTGGGAAACTTGGCCACGAAGGACGAACCCAGGGCCGTGGAGATCAGGTCGGCCGCTTCGCTGAAGCTCACGCCGAGCGCCGCGGCTTTCTCACGGTCAATGGTCAATCGCAACTGAGGTCCACCGCCCAGCCCGGTCACGCGCGTATCCGCCAGTATCGGGCTTTCATTGGCCATCTGAAGCAACTGCTGGGTGGCGGCCATCAGGGCATCGTGCCCTTGCGAACCGCGGTCCTGCAAACGCAAGTCGAAGCCCGACGCGTTGCCCAGCGAGGAGATGGCGGGAGGCATCACGGAAAACACCATGGAGTCGGGCAGGCCGAACAGCAAGGACTGTGTGGCCTTGGCCGAAATCGCCTGCGCTGAATCCGCTTCGCCCTTGCGTTCCGAAAAATCCTTGAGCGGTACAAACGCAATGGCTGAATTCAGGCCATTGCCATTGAAGCTGAAGCCCTGAACCGTCACGATGTTTTGCATCTGCGGCTGATCCATGAAATAGCCTTCAACCTTCTTGATGATGTCTATGGTCCGGTTGGCCGTGGAGCCTGAAGGCAGCTCAATGTTGGCAATCACATAGCCCTGGTCTTCGTCGGGCAGGAAAGAAGTGGGCAGACGCAGGTACATCCAGCCCATTGCAATGACCAGCACCAGGTATACCAGCATCATGCGGCCGCCCCGCTTCAGGCTGCGTCCAACCCAGCTCTCGTAGCGGTTGGTCACTTTATCGAAGGATTTATTAAACCAGCCGAAGAATCCTTTCTTCTGCTCGTGGTGGCCTTTGGGGATGGGCTTGAGTATGGTTGCGCACAAAGCCGGTGTAAAGCTCAAGGCCAGAAAACCCGAGAACGCAATGGACACGGCCATGGCCACCGAGAATTGTTGGTAAATCACCCCCACCGAACCGCTCATGAAGGCCAGGGGCAGGAACACCGTGGCCAGCACCAGCGTCATCCCGACCACCGCGCCGCTAATTTGCGGCATGGCTTTCTTGGTGGCCTCTTTGGGCGACAGTCCTTCTTCGACCATGATGCGCTCTACGTTCTCGACCACCACAATTGCGTCATCGACCAGAATCCCGATGGCCAGCACCATGGCGAACATGGAGAGCACGTTGACCGAGAAACCCATGACCTGCATCACACCGAAAGCACCCAGAATGGCGATCGGAACGACAAGCGCCGGGATGAGCGTATAGCGGACGTTCTGCAAAAAGACGAACATCACCACAAACACCAGGACCATGGCCTCGAACAGCGTATGGATAACCTGTTCAATGGAAATTTCCACGTAAGGCGTGGTGTCGTAGGGGATGGAATATTCGATATTGCCGGGGAAGAATTTGGCGAGCTCGTCCATCTGGGCCTTGATGCCCTCGGCCGTCGCCAACGCATTGGCGTTGGTCGCCAGCGAAATCGCGAAAGCCGCAGTGGACTTGCCGTTGAGCCGGGCGCCAAACTGGTAACTGTCGGCGCCAACCTCTACGCGGGCCACATCGCGGACGCGCACGCTGGAACCATCCTGGTTGGACCTCAGGATGATGTTTTCATATTCCGCAACGGTAGACAACTCGCCATTGACCACAATAGGGGCGGAAACCCTTTGGCTGTCGGGATTGGGCGGCGAACCCAGAATGCCTGCGGAAACCAGCGCGGTCTGAGAGCCAACGGCCGCGTTGACCTCGGCCATGCTGATGTTGTAGCCAGTGAGCTTGTCGGGATCAACCCAGATGCGCATGGCGCGTGGCGCGGCAAAAAGCTGGAAAGTGCCCACCCCGGGAACACGCGATATGCTGTTCTGGATATTGCGCGTGATGTAGTCAGCCAGGGCAAACTGGTCCATGGAACCGTCTGTAGACGACAGCGCCACCACCATCAGAAAGCTGGCGTTGCTTTTGCTGACTTTCAAGCCCTGCTGCATCACAGCCGCCGGCAATTTCGACGAAATGTTCGAGATGCGGTTTTGCACATCGACCTGGGCCAGATCGGGATCGGTGCCCGGCGCAAACGTAGCGCTGATTTCAGACGAGCCGTAAGAGTCGCTGACCGACTCGTAATACAACAGGCCGGTCGCGCCATTCAGTTCGTTTTCGATCACGCTGGCAACGGACTTGGAGACGTCGTCGGCGGATGCGCCCGGATAGGTCGCCTGTATCGAGATGGTTGGCGGCGCCACCTCGGGGTACTGCGATACCGGCATGTTGACAAGAGCCAGGATACCGGCCAATGTAATTGCCAGGGCGATCACCCATGCAAATACGGGACGTTCAATAAAAAACTGCGGCATAAGTGCTCACTTTGCTAGCATTGGCGCAGCAGGACCGGGGCGGGCCCTGCGTAAGAGTCGGCGTGGACATTCAGCCTTGTTCAGCAGGCTTAGCGGCAGGCGCTTCACCCGCCGGCTTGGCATCAGGATCGGCCTGGGCCGGCGCGGCACCCGGCGCACCGCCCGGCGCGCCTGCGCCTTCCGGTGCGCCTTGCTTCCAGGGAATGGGCTGCACCGGCGCGCCCGGACGAATCTTCTGGAAGCCCTCGACCACCACCTGCTCGCCAGGGTTCAGCCCTTTCGTGATGATGGTCTGGCCGTCGATCACCGATCCCGTGGATACGGCCACGATCTGCGCCTTGCCTTCACGGACAACCATCAGGCTGCTCAGCCCATCGGCGGTACGCTGAATGGCCTGCTGGGGCACCTTGAGCGCTTTCTCGTCAACGCCCTCGGGGACGCGCACACGCAAATACATGCCGGGCAACAAGATCTGATCGGGGTTCGGGAATTCGGCGCGCAGGCTGACTTGGCCAGTGCCGGGGTCGACCGTTACGCCCGAAAACAGCAGCTTGCCGTCGTGCTGGTACACAGAACCGTCTTCGAGCAACGCCTTGACCACGGCGGCGCCGTCGCCAGACTGCGTGAGCGTGCCCGCCGCCAGAGCGCGGCGCAAGGCGGCCAGCTCGGTGGTCGAGCGCGTGACATCGACATAGACGTGATCGAGCTGTTGAACCAAGGCCAGTTGGGTGGCCTCGGCGGCGCTGACCAACGCGCCCTCGGTGACCAGGGAGCGGCCGATGCGGCCGTCGATCGGCGAGACGACCTTGGTGTAGCCAAGGTCGATATCAGCCACCTGCAGCGCGGCCTTGGCCGCCGCCACGGCCGCTTCCGCCTGGCCCGACTGGGCAATGGCGTTATCGTATTCCTGGCGGCTGACCGCATTGGCCTTGATCAGCTTTGAGTAGCGTTGCGCCAGCAATCGCGCGCTGCGCACATCAGCCTCGGCGTTCTTCAGTTGCGCCGCCGCCTGGGCCCGCTGGGCCGCATAGGGCGCCGGGTCGATCGTAAAGAGCAACTGCCCTTCCTTGACGTCGCTGCCTTGCTCGAAGTTGATCTCGTTGACAATCCCCGTTACCCGCGCGCGGATCTGGGCGTCTTTGACCGCCTGAACCCGGCCGGGCAGATCGGTAAACACTTCGGCGCGCGCCGGCTCGACCGTGATGACACTGACCGGCACCTTCATGCCCTCTTGACCCTGCTGCGGCTTCTCGCCACACGCGGCCAGCAGCAGCAAAGAAGAAAAAACCAAGACATGGGCCAGCTGCCGGGACGGCAGTCGAAGGTTCAACATTCAATAGCTCCTGTGCCACGCGCTGCTTTTTGAGCCGCGATAGCAACCATTGTGATTTTTAGTAAAGCGTGAGTATAAAGGGAAAACACCTAACTCAACCAGAACAGCAAGCATTTCACCTGTTTCAAACGCGTACTGGCCAAGCCGTGCGGCCCCGCCCGGCCGGCGCATTGGCATGAGAATTGCTGCACGCCGTCGACCCTACAGGGTATCACCGCTATATTTCAACAAGGAGTGCTACATGACCCGTTCAAGACTCTCTCGCTCAATAATGATCATGGCCGCCGTCGTGGCGCTGGGCGCCTGCGCCGGCGAACCGATGCCGCGCGATACGGCGTCATACGCCGACGACGCGTCCATCAATACCAATGTGCAGGCGGCGGTCGTCGGCGTGCCGGGCGTGCACGCCAACAATATGCAGGTCAATACCTACGAAGGTGTCGTGACCTTGCGCGGCACCGTCGAGCATCAACTTGCGGCGCAAAATGCCATACAGGCGGCCCGCCAGGTGGCGGGCGTCAAGAAAGTCGACTACGACATCAAGGTGGGCGCGCAGCCCTAAGGTATGCGCCAGGGGGCGCTACTTGGCCTCGAGCTCGGGGCTGGTCAGCGGGTCGAAGTCCACCCACTTGCCGTCACGCCAGCGCCCCTGCGCCCTCTCCACCTCGGCCCCTCCCGCGGCTCGAAGCATCTGGGCAACCTCGCGCTCTTGCTCCGCCGCGGTATGCACAGCCAGCAGCACCCCCGACGCGCGCCCTTCGTTCTTCTTCGCGTAACGGGCTTCCTGCCCGCTGCGTTCGGGCCTGGGGCGGCCCAGAGCCATCATGGCGCCTATCAAGGACCCGATGTAGGCGCCGGCGCCCGCGCCGGCCACAATAGGCAGTACCGAGTCGGCGACGGCAAAGGCAACGACACCGCCTACGCCCGCGCCCGCCAGGCCGATCACGGCGGCCCCGGCCACAGATCCGAAAAATCCGCCCTGCGAGTCGGGGTCCGACGCCCGGTCGCCTCCCACCGGGTAGCGATCATGGCTGCCCGCGGGATTCACGAAAAAGGTATGCAGGGCGTCCTCGGCGATACCCGCGCGCATCAAGGCCGTCGCCGCCTCCTGGGCCGCGTCAAAAGTATCGAAACGAGCTGCTACGATCAAGGACATGTTGCACCTCCTGAGAGTTCGAACAGTCTGTCGGCAATAAACATGCCCGCCCTCATGCCGTCTTCGCCCCGCTGATCTTGGCTTCGGCAGCCAAATACCACGCGCCCGCCAGCAGCAGAGGCGCCAGATAGTACACCGCGCGGTAAACAAGGATCGCGCCCAGAATTTCAAACCGAGGCAGGGAAGACGAGGCCAACAAGGCGACGAACACGCCTTCAAGCACACCCAGTCCCCCGGGGATATGCGTAATGACGCCCGCCACCGCACTGATCAGCAAAGTGCCCAGCACAAGCGGGTAGTCGACTTTCTGTTGCAGCAGCACATAAACTACGGCGCCCATCAGCGCCCAGTTCAACATGGAAACCGTCAACTGCAGCAGCGCAAGCCGCAAGGAAGGCAGCTTGATATCGTGCCCGCGCACCGTCCAGCTGCGCGTGCGTGAAAACGCGCACAGCAACACATAGGCCACCACCGCCAGCACCATGGCCGCGCCGATGAGCCGCAAGGCGCCATTGCCCAATTCCCAGTCGGCGGGCAATGGCATTTTCCCCAGCGCAAAGACAGTGCCTGCCAGCAAGACATAACCCATCCAGTTCGTTGCGATGCTGAATCCCATCACCCGCAGCACGACGCCGGGCGCCAGGCCCTGCTTGGTATACAGGCGCATGCGCAGGCCGATGCCGCCGACAGGCGCGCCCATGTTCATGGTGAAGGCATAACTGATGAACCCCACCATCATTGATCGCCACCAGGCCAGGCCATGATGGGTATACCGCTTCCCCAGCAAATCGAAACAGCTGTAAAGCAGATAGCTCGCCAGCGTGATCAAGGCCGCTATCGCCAAGGCCATGGCCGGCAACTGGCGGATGGCCGCCAGCACCTCGCTCCATTCGACGTGGGTCACGGCCACCCCGATCAACACCACCACCAACGCAACGAACACGCTCACGATGATCTTGCGGATCAAGGACCAGCGCGCCTTGACCCATTCGGAAAAACGAGGCTTTTGGCGGGCCGTCATGGCTTGCCTTCGCAGGCTTCGTCGCTATGTTCCTTCGCGGCAGACAGGCCCTCGGCCGGCATCGGCGCCGACGTCAGTTGCGGCTTGCGCGCCGGCAGCCAGCCCGCCCAGGACGGGAAGCGCCGCAAAAAATGGAATACGAACACGCCCACCAGCACGCGCTGGATTTTCCGGCGCGGCCGGGTCTGGCGCTCCATGAGCTGGCAATGATCTTCGATCAGGGCCTCAAGCCGCTGCTGCAATTCGGCCGTAAACTTTTTGTCATGCACCACCACGTTGGCCTCCAGGTTCAGCGCCAGGCTCAGCGGATCAAGATTGCTGGACCCCACGGTCGACCAGGTGCCGTCGACGGTGGCCACCTTGCCGTGCAAGGGGCGTTCGCAGTACTCGTAGATCTGCACCCCTGCGGATAAAAGATAGTCGTACAGCATCGTGGCCACAAAGCGGGCGGCCGGCATATCGGGCTCGCCCTGCAAGATCAAGCGGACCCGCACGCCGCGCTTGGCCGCATGGCGCAAATCGCGCAGAAAGCGATAGCCCGGGAAAAAATAGGCGTTCGCAATCGTGATGTCATGGCGCGCCGCGCGTATGCCGATGCGGTAGTGCTGCTCGATGTCGCTGGTGTGCGCGTCGTTGTCGCGCAGCACGAGCGCGGCGGCGCTGTCGCCCGGCGCCTGTTGCGCCCCGCTGCCGCGTTTGCGGCGGAAACGCAGCCACGAAAGCCGCGGCTGCCTGACCGGCGCCAGCGCCTCGGCCTCGAAACGGGCAATGTCGTCCACCAGCGGCCCCCTGATGGCCATCGCATAATCTTGTTTGGCGGTGGGCCCGAAGTCGGCCAGATGATCGGCGCTGAAGTTGATGCCGCCTATAAAGGCCAGCACGCCATCGACCACGATGATTTTCCGGTGCATGCGCCGGAATAGATTGGTGCGCATGCCCAGGCGCCTGGGCTGGGGATCGAACATATGGAAAACGACCCCGGCGGCAGTCATCGCCTCGATGAAACCCGCGCTCAGATCGGCGGACCCGTAACCGTCCACGGTGATCTCCACACGCACCCCGCGGCGGGCGGCGTCGATCACCGCCTGCTGCAATTCACGACCCACCTTATCTTCGAAGATAATAAAGGTTTCAAGCACGACACTGCGCTCCGCCTTGCGTATGGCTTCAAAGGCGGCCGGAAAAAAGGCTTCGCCATTTTCCAGCAGTTCCAGGGCGTTGCCTGAAGTCCAGTTGATGTTCATACGGCAAGCTCCACCGCCAGCGGCGCATGATCGGACAGATGCGTCCAGGGCCTGGACGCCAGCGCAACGGGCTGGAAGCGGGCGATATTGCGCACATAAATGCGATCCAGGCGCAGCAGCGGAAAACGGGCGGGAAAGGTGCGCGCCACTTGGCCATGCCGCTCGCGGAACACTTCCTTCAAGCCGCAGGAACGCGTCAGTATGTTCTGGCCCCGCTGGCGCCAATCGTTGAAGTCGCCGGCCACCACCAGCGGCGCCGCCTTGGGCACCTCTTCATCAATCAGCCGCGATAGATAGCTTAACTGGCTGTTGCGATGCTGCTCGCGCAAACCCAGATGCACACAGATGGCGTGAATTTCCATGCCGCTGCCCGGCGGGGCCAGGACACAGTGCAGCAACCCCCTTTTCTCATGCTTGCCTACCGACACGTCCACATTGTCGTACCGGCTGATGGGAAACTTGGAAAGCAAAGCGTTGCCGTGATCCCCATAGGGGTAGACCGCGTTGCGGCCATAGGCGAAGTCGTCCCAGATCGAGTCGGCCAGAAACTCGTATTGGCTAGTGGTCGGCCAGCGGGCCAGGCGGCTGGCATGGCGTTGATGCGAACCCAGAACCTCTTGCAGGAAGACGACATCGGCCTGGGTGGCGCGGATGGCATCGCGCAGCTCGTGCAAAATGAACCGGCGATTGAAGAACGTAAACCCCTTGTGCGTGTTTACGGTCAGTACTTTCAATGTAAGCGATGTATCCTCGACAGTCATGGACGCCAGCGGTGGTAAAAACAGCCACCCGCCAGCAAGTTCCATGCCTGTACCCGCTGGTACCCGCTTTACCCCAGCAGCAGTCCGTCGTCGGATAGGGCCTCGCCCCGCACCCGCTCGAACATATGCAACAGGTCGGGAACGTCCAGCCCTTGGCGCTCGGAGCCCGAAACATCGAGCACGACATTGCCCTGATGCAGCATCACCGTCCGCTCGCCCACATCCAGCGCCTGTCTCATGCTATGGGTGACCATCATGGTGGTCAGCTTGCTTTCCGCCACGATGCGCGTCGTCAATTGCAGGACGAATTCAGCCGTGCGCGGGTCCAGCGCCGCCGTGTGCTCATCGAGCAGCAGGATGCGCGAGGGCCGTAAAGTCGCCATGAGCAGGCTGACCGCCTGGCGCTGGCCGCCCGACAGCAGGCCGATGCGGTCGGCCAGCCTGTTCTCCAGGCCCAGCCCCAACACGGACACACGTTCGCGAAACTCGTCGCGCATCGATTTCTTTACGGCCTTGCCCAGGCCGCGGCGCTCGCCGCGGCTGTAGGCCAGCGCCAGGTTCTCTTCGATCGTCAGGTCTTCACAGGTGCCCGCCATGGGGTCCTGGAATACGCGGGCCACCCGCTCCGCCCGGGTCCAGACCGCTTGCCGCGTCACGTCCTGGCCGTCGATGACAATGGTGCCGCTGTCGACCGGCAGATCGCCCGAGATGGCGTTCAGGAAGGTCGATTTGCCCGCGCCGTTCGAGCCGATGACGGTCACGAACTGCCCCGCCGGGATCTCGAGCGACAGCCCGCGCAAGGCTCGGGTTTCAATCGGCGTCCCGGCATTGAAGGTGATGTTCAGATTGTTTGCGCTCAGCATGTCAGCGCCCTCCTTTGCCGCGCAGGCGCTGCTTGAGCAAGGGAATCACCAGCGCGATCGTGACCAGCACCGCCGTCACCAGGTTCAGGTCTTGCGCCATCAGCCCGATGAAGTCGGCATTAAGCGCCAGCGCGATAAAGAAGCGGTAAAGCACCGCCCCCACGATCACCGCCAAGGTCAGCACCACCATCCGGCGCGACGGCATGATGCTTTCCCCCACGATGACCGCGGCCAGGCCGATGACAATGGTGCCTATGCCCATGGAAATATCAGCGCCGCCCTGCGATTGCGCAAACAGGGCGCCCGCCAGCGCGCACAGCGCATTGGAAATGGCCATGCCGGCCAGTATCCGGCTGCCCGTCGCCACACCCTGCGAACGCGCCATGCGCGGATTGGAGCCGGTGGCCCGCATGGCCAGCCCGGTCTTGGTCGCAAAGTACCAGTCAAGCGCGAACTTGATGACAATCACCAGCACCAGCAGAATCAGCGGGCGGACAATATAGTCGCTGATCCCGTCCGGCTGCAGGTAGGTGAAGACCGTGGGCTCGGAAATAAGCGGCACATTGGGCCGGCCCATGATGCGCAGGTTGATCGAGTACAGGGCGATCATCATCAGGATGCTGGCCAACAGGTCCATGATCTTGAGCTTGACGTTCAACCAGCCCGTGATCATCCCCGCCACCGCGCCTGAAAACGTAGCCAGCAGGGTCGCAGTGAAAGGGTCCATCCCCGCGCTGATCAGGGTGGCGGCCACAGCGCCGCCCAGGGGAAAGCTGCCATCCACGGTCAGGTCGGGAAAGCGCAGTATCCGGAAGGAAATGAACACGCCCAATGCAACGAGGCCGAAAATCAGGCCTATCTCGAGCGCGCCCCATAAAGAATAAATAGACATTAATCTAGCCAGTGGAAACCAAAAAAGAAACAGGCAGGTTGTTGGCAACAACCCGCCTGCTTTGTCTGTGCGGCTGTGTCAACCGACAAGCGGCGCGATTTTACTCGACAACCTGCGTCGCCGACTTGACGAAGTCTTCCGACAGCGTGACGCCCTGCTTCTCGGCGGCAGCCGGATTGACGTAGAGTTCGAGCTTGTCGCTGGTTTCGGACGCGATGTTGCCGGGCTGTTCGCCTTTCAGGATCTTGATGACCATTTTACCGGTTTGCAGGCCCAAGTCCTTGTAGTTGACACCCAAAGCGGCGATGGCGCCGCGCTTTACGCTGTCGGTGTCCGATGCGATCAAGGGAATCTTGGCATCGTTGCCCACCTTGACCAGCGCTTCATACGCGGACACAACGTTGTTGTCGGTGTTGGTGTAGATAACGTCGACCTTGCCGACCAGGCTACGCGCGGCAGCGCCCACATCGACGGTACGCGCGGCGGTAGCCTCGACCAGCGTCATGCCGGACTTGGGCAAGAGTTCGCGCATTTGCTTGACCACCACCACGGAATTGGCTTCGCCGGGGTTGTAGACCATGCCCACGCGCTTGGCCTCGGGCAAGGCTTTCTTGATGAGCTCAACCTGTTTTTCGAGCGACAGGCTGTCAGAGACCCCCGTCACGTTGGTGCCCGAGGGCGCCATGGCGCTGACCAGTTGCGCCGCGACGGGATCGGTGACCGCCGAATACACCACGGGGATGGACTTGGTGGCCGCGACCACGGCCTGCGCCGACGGCGTCGCGATCGCCACGATCACATCGGGTTTGTCGCCCACGAACTTGCGCGCGATTTGCGCAGCGATGGCGGTGTTGCCCTGTGCCGTCTGGAACTGCCAGTTCAGCCCTTTGGATTCGGTATAGCCGGCTTCGGACAAGGCCTGCTTGACGCCATCCCGGATGGAGTCAAGGGCCGGATGCTCGACGATGGACGTGACCGCCACCGATTGCGCAGCGACCGGCGCGCTCGCCAATGCGCCCAGGACCGCTGCCGCAGCGAAAGCCAGTTTCGCGGAATTGCTAAACCTCATGGGATGCTCCTTAATTTTACAAGCGGCACGATGCACCGTACCGCGGATGGGCGTTAGTCTAACGCGATCATAGCCCGAATACCTCAAGGGATATCCCTGCCAGCCTGGCGGCCGGCGGGATGGCTGCGGAGCATGACGCGCTACACCGATATTGAACGGCCCGGACGTTGCGACAGCAAGGCTTTTGCCCAGCGCCGGGCCGGCAAGCCGTACTTCGACTCCACGGCTTCGGCGCGCGCCAGGAACTGTCCGGCCGTGACATCCAGCAAGGGCCCCTTGAACGCGATCACGATGCGGTTTCCGGCATCGATCTCGGGCAGTTCGAGCACGCGCCCGCCGAAAGCCTCGTGGATGTTCCGGATATTGGGCGCAAAGCTGTCATGCTCGCCGAACAGGTTCACCGTCATGACGCCCGTATCGGCCAATACCCGGTGGCAACCCTGGTAAAAGGCCAGCGAATCGCGCACCGGCCCCTGGGCGTGGGCGTCGTACAGATCGACCATCAGGGCGGTGTAGCGCCCTGCGTTGGCCGCTTTCTCAACCCATAATCCCGCATCGCAGTGATCGATCTCGGAACGGCGTGTCCCGGGCAAGCGGAAATAACTGCGGCACACTGCGGTCACCGCCGGATTCCACTCGACCGTTTGAACCAGGGCGGGCGTGTGCTTCAGGGTGTAGCGAAGCAGCGAGCCCGCGCCCAGGCCCAGGATGCCGACGGCATCGGTTCTGGATGGCTCCAGAAACAGCAGCCAGGCCATCATCTGCTGCGTGTAGGCCAGCACAAGCTCGGCGGGCTTGGCGATACGCATGGCCCCCTGGACCCACTCGGTACCAAAATGCAGGTAGCGAATGCCGTCCAGTTCCGACAAGCTGGGTTCATCGTCCTGCGACGGACCGACCCTAAACACGTTCGAAAATTGCAGCGATCCCCTGCCCGCCGCCTATGCACATCGTTACCAGCGCATAGCGGCCCTGAATGCGATTGAGTTCATGCAGCGCCTTGACCGTGATAATGGCGCCGGTGGCGCCAATGGGATGCCCCAGGCTGATGCCGCTGCCATTGGGATTGACCTTGGCGGGGTCCATGCCCAGCTCCTTGGCCACGGCGCAAGCCTGCGCGGCAAACGCCTCGTTGGCCTCGATCACATCCATCTGCCCGATATTCAGGCCGGCCTTTTCCAGCGCAATGCGGGTGGCCGGCACCGGGCCAATACCCATGTATTGGGGATCGACCCCGGCGTGGCCGTACGCCACCAGCCGGGCCAGCGGCGCGACCCCGCGGGCCTGCGCCTGCCGGGCCGTCATCAGCAGCACCGCGCCCGCGCCATCGTTCAACCCCGAGGCATTGCCCGCCGTCACGGTGCCGTTTTCTTTCACGAACACCGGCTTCAGGCCGGAAAAATTTTCAGCGTTAGCGCCCATGCGGACGTGCTCGTCGGTATCGAACACCACATCCCCGCGCCGCGTCTTCTGGACGACGGGAACGATCTGATCCTTGAAATAGCCCTGCTTGATCGCGGCCTCCGCGCGCTGATGCGAGGTCAGCGCCAGCGCGTCCTGCTCGTCGCGGCCAATGGAAAACTTCTTGGCGACATTCTCGGCCGTCACGCCCATATGGATTTTTTCGAAGGGATCGGACAGCGCACCCGTCATCATGTCCAGCAGCACGCTGTCGCCCATCCTGGCGCCCCAGCGTTGGGCAGGGGCGATATAGGGCGCCCGGCTCATGCTCTCGGCGCCGGCGCCGATAGCGATCTCGGCGTCGCCCAGCATCAGCGACTGCGCGGCGGAAATAATGGCCTGCAGCCCCGAGCCGCACAGGCGGTTGACGTTGAAGGCCGGTGTAGCGTGGCCGACACCGGCCTGTACCGATGCGACGCGAGACAGATACATGTCGCGCGGCTCGGTATTGATGACATGCCCGAACACCACATGCCCGACATCGGTTCCGGCCACATTGCTGCGGTCCAGCACGGCCCGCACAACCGTTGCGCCCAGCTCGCAAGGCGACACATCTTTCAACCCGCCGCCAAAATCGCCAATGGCGGTACGGCATGCTCCAACTACGACAACATCTTCCATGATCGGTCTCCCAGACAATATTTCAAGAGTAGTGGCTTGATAACAGAATAGTAACGCGCTGCCCAAAAGAAAGCGGCAGCGCCTGGGCGCTGCCGCTTTTCTTAACCTTGGCCGAATGTTTTAATTCTGGTCGTCTTTCTCGGGCGCGGACTGCTTGGCGTCGTCGACGCGCTTTTCCGCTTTATCGCCATGGGCGTCCGGGGCGACCCAATTGAGTGGTTCAATAACAAAAGGCTGCCTTTTCTTCGCAGTCGGTTTAGTTGCCATGTTGAACTCCTATTGCATTACAAAGGGCGCACCGCGCGCCCTCGTACTCTTTTAGGGTACCCTATTGGGAAAAATAAATCCAATTACGTCAATAACTTACATAAAGCAGGAATCACGTGAAGCTAGCAACATGGAATATCAATTCACTGAAAGTGCGTTTGCCGCAGGTACTCGACTGGCTTGAAACATCGCCTGTGGACGCCCTGTGCCTGCAGGAACTGAAGCTCACCGACGACAAGTTCCCGCTTGATGCCTTTACCGAGGCGGGATACCAGGCCGCATGGCTGGGCCAGAAAACCTATAACGGCGTGGCCATCATCAGCAAGACAGCCGGCATCGACGTGCAACGCAACATACCTGGCTTCGACGATCATCAGCAGCGCATCATCGCCATCACCCTGCCAAGCCCGGCGGGTGATGTGCGAGTCATCAGCGCCTACTGCCCCAACGGCCAGGCGGTGGGCAGCGACAAGTACGAATACAAGCTCAAATGGTTCGAGGCCCTGCGCGGTTGGCTGCGGGACGAGCTGCAGCGCTATCCCAGGCTGGCCATTCTGGGCGACTACAACGTCGCGCCGAAAGACGAAGACGTCCACGATCCCGCCAAATGGGTGGGCGATGTACTGGTTTCCGAGCCCGAGCGGGCAGCCTTCAATGCCTTGCTGGCGCTTGGGCTGACGGACGCCTTCCGCGAATTCGAACAGGCGGACAAAGCCTTTACCTGGTGGGACTACCGCCGCTTTGCCTTCCGCCGCAATGCCGGCCTGCGCATCGATCATGTCCTGCTGTCGGACGCCCTGCGTTCCTATTGCGCAGCCTGCATCATCGACAAGTCGCCCAGGGCGAACGAACAGCCCTCCGACCATGCGCCGGTCGTGGCCATCCTGGATTTCAATCGCCCATAAGATTCCTTACATCTGGACACTCACCGCCCCGATTCTGCTGTTAACGTAAGTCAACTTTCAACGGGACGGAATGTATGATGCATCGGGTGTTGAGGCTGGGCCCTGCCAGGCACGTATCGGCGTATTTGAAAAAGGTGGTGCCGGGTGATTTTTTCCAGGAGTTTTGCGCCCGGCCCAGCACCATCGGTGCGGTCTGTCCCAGTTCACGCTTTCTGGCCCATCGCATGGCGCGCGAAGTGGCGCATTGCCGCGATGGGCTGATCGTCGAACTGGGGCCTGGCACCGGCGTCGTCACCCAAGCGCTGCTGGATCAGGGCATTTCGCCTGAACGCTTGCTGGTCGTCGAATACTCGGCGCTGTTCGTGCAGCGTCTGCGCAAACGGTTTCCCCATGTAAATGTGGTGCACGGCAACGCGTCCGACTTATGCCGGCTCATCCCCGCGGGCGCCCGGATTTCCGCCATTGTCTCCAGCCTGCCCCTGTGCTCGATGCCCGACCCGGTCATGCTATCCATACTGAGCCAGTGGCAGTATTTATTGCAAGACAACGGCACCGCCGTCCAGTTCACGTACAATTTGCGCCGGCCCAAATGGCGCCAGCATATTCAGGCCCGGCAAATCGGGTCGCGAATCGTCTGGGCCAATTTACCGCCTGCCCAAGTGTCGACCTTTTCGTTCAATACCCTTAAGCTACCGCCCACGCACCATGAGTCTTTCCCCCCTGAGCCATCTTGTCGATACCCTTGAACAGGGCGTGGTTCTTGACGTCGTCATCGAAGACTTGCAGTTCAGGGCTTATGTCGTCATCAGCGCGCCCGATATCAACCTGGTCGCCGACTTTGTCCCCAAAGAACAATTCGAACAGGACGGCGACGTGCATGTGACGGCCATCAGCCACCCCGCCGAATCCCGCAGCCAGATCGAAGACATCGCCTTCAATATGAATCCGGGCGACGCCGCCGTCTTCCTGTGCGGCAACGCCCAAGCCTACGAGCAGACGCTGGAAGCGCTGGGCCAACCCGGCCCGGACCACATGAATTAGCCAGGACGGTCATTCTTTTGCTATTCTTGCCGCTCCTCGTATTTATTGTTTGATCCTTATCATGTCGTCTTACTCCGGCAATATTTTCATGGTGGTGGCGCCTAGCGGCGCAGGAAAATCCAGCCTGGTCAATGCCTTGCTGGCCGAAGACCCCACGCTGGTCCTGTCCATTTCATGCACCACCCGGGCGCCCCGCCCCGGAGAGGAAGCCGACAAGCACTATCGTTTTGTCAGCCACGACGCGTTCACGGCGCTGCGCGAAGCCGATGCCCTGCTGGAGTGGGCCGAGGTCCACGGCAACTTCTACGGCACCCCCCGCGACCGCATCGACGAAGCCCTGGCGCAAGGCCGCGACATCCTGCTTGAAATTGATTGGCAGGGCGCCCGCCAGGTGCGCGAGCATTTCCCCCAGGCGGTGGGCATATTCATACTGCCCCCCTCCATCGCCGCCCTGGAATCGCGCCTGACCAGCCGAGGCCAAGATGCGCCGCAAGTCATTTCGCGCCGCCTGCTGGCGGCGGGAAGCGAAATGTCGCATGCCTCGGAGTGCCAATATGTTATTATTAATCAAGAATTTAGCACCGCACTTTTGCAACTTGGTCAAATAGTCGCCGCAACACGCTTGCGCTATGCCACCCAGGCAGTGCGTCATACCGAACTCTTTTCGCAATTGGGCATCAGCAAAACTGTCGCCTGACGCTCACAACCATCCAAAACATAGGTAAAACATGGCCCGTATCACTGTCGAAGACTGCCTGGAACATATTCCCAACCGTTTTAACCTGACCCTGGCCGCCACCTACCGCGCACGCGAACTGGCCCAAGGCCACGAGCCGCGGCTGGACAGCAAAGACAAGCCCACCGTCACCGCACTACGCGAAATTGCCGCGGGTGTCACCGGCCTGGAAATGCTGCGCAAAGTGCCAACCTGATTTTCCGGGGCAACCATGGCGTTTTCCGCTCTTCGTGGTGCTTCGTCCGGCCTCCTGGCCGTACTCAAGAAGGGCCCGCGCCTGCGCCGGCGCAAGTCTGTCAACAAACAGCCGGCGGCCCTGCCCCCGGGCGACGCCGGCCCCAATACGATTGCATCCCTTGCGCCCCTGACCAAGATCGTCAGCGAGTACCTTGAGCCCAAAGAGGTCGAGCGCATCCGGGAAGCCTACCGTTTCGCCGATCAGGCCCATTTGGGCCAATTCCGCGCCAGCGGCGAACCTTATATCTCGCACCCCATCACGGTCACTGAAATCTGCGCCGGCTGGAAGCTGGACGCCGATTCGCTGATGGCGGCGCTATTGCACGACGTCATCGAAGACCAGGGCGTTACCAAGCAGGAACTTGCCGAAAAGTTCGGCGCCGACGTGTCCGAGATCGTCGACGGGCTGTCCAAGCTGGACCGGCTCGACTTCGCCACCAAGGCAGAGCAGCAAGCCGAAAGCTTCCGCAAGATGCTGCTTGCCATGGCGCGCGATGTGCGGGTCATTCTCATCAAGCTGGCCGACCGCCTGCACAATATGCGCACCCTGGGCGCCGTGGGGCCTGATAAACGCCGGCGCATCGCCCGCGAGACCCTGGAAATCTACACCCCGATCGCCCATCGCCTGGGCCTGAACGCCCTGTTCCGCGAGCTGCAGGACCTATGCTTCCAGGCGATCTACCCGAACCGCTATCAGGTGCTGCACAAAGCCATGATGTCGGCGCGCGGCAATCGCCGGGAAGTCCTGGGCAAGATCTCCGACGCCGTGCGCGTCGCCCTGCCGGCGGCGGGCATCGAGGCCGAAGTCACCGGCCGCGAAAAATCGCTGTACAGCATCTACACCAAGATGACCGAGCAGAAAAAGTCGTTTTCCGACGTGCTCGACATCTACGGATTCCGGGTCATTGTGCATACCCTGCCCGAATGCTATCTGGCGCTGGGCACCCTGCACCAGCTGTATCGTCCGGTACCGGGCAAGTTCAAGGACTACATCGCCATCCCCAAGCTGAATGGCTATCAATCGCTGCACACCACGCTGGTAGGCCCCTACGGCACGCCGGTCGAGTTCCAGTTCCGTACGCGCGACATGGATCACATCGCCGAAGAAGGCGTGGCCTCGCACTGGCTGTACAAAGACGACGACGTCACGCTCAACGACCTGCAAAAGCGCACGCACCAGTGGCTGCAGTCGCTGCTCGACATACAAAGCCAGACGGGCGATTCGGGCGAGTTCCTGGAGCACGTCAAGGTCGACCTCTTCCCCGATGCCGTCTACGTGTTCACCCCCCAGGGCAAAATCATTTCGCTGCCGCGCGGGGCGACGCCGGTGGACTTCGCCTATACCATTCACACCGATATCGGCAATCAGGCCGTGGCGTCCAAGATCAATGGCGAGTTCGCACCGCTGCGCACAGAGCTTAAAAGCGGGGACGCCGTCGAAATCATCACGTCGCCGGCCTCTCGGCCCAGCACGCAGTGGCTCAACTACGTGCGCACCGGCCGCGCCCGGTCTGAAATCCGCCACTACCTGCGCACCGTCAAGTACGAAGAATCCGTGGCTTTCGGCCAGCGCCTGCTGAACCAGGCCTTTGACCAGTTGCACTTGCCGCATCCCGTTGAGGACGACCCTGAATGGGAAAAGCTGGCCAAGAGCTCAGGGGCCAGTTCGCGTGAAGAAATACTGGCCGACATCGGGCTGGGCAAACGGCTGGCTGCGGTGGTGGCCAGGCGCTTTGCACCCGAAAATGCCATCCTGGCCACCACGGCGGCCGCCGTCGATGAACTCACCTCCTCGGCCAATGCGCCCATCCTGATTCACGGCAACGAGGGCCAGGCGGTCCAGTTGGCCCCCTGCTGCGGCCCCTTGCCCGGCGACGCCATCATCGGCGGCATACGGCTCGGGCATGGCCTGGTCGTGCACATGGAAGAATGCGCGGTGGCGCAGCGCCAGCGCGCGCGCGAACCCGAGCGCTGGATTCCGGTCATGTGGGACACCAACACCGCCCGTCACCTGGCGACCCGGCTGGATGTCACCGTCATCAACGAGCGCGGCGTGCTGGGCCGCCTGGCGGCCGAAATCACCGCCGCCGATTCAAACATCATGCATCTGACCATGCCCGACGATGCCGCCGCCACCGGCTTGCTGCACTTGACCGTCCAGGTCGACAGCCGAAAACATCTGGCTCAGGTCATACGCGCCATCCGGCATGTGCCGCAGGTGCAGAAAATCGTGCGGCTCAAGGGCTAGCCCATCCCGCCCCGGCCTACGCCAGGAACCATAGCGCCAGGCCGTACGCGGCGACGCCGGCAAGTGTGGCCCAGGCGATGGACCCCAGCAGTTTTTTGCCCAGCAGCACGCCCAGCAGGCCCGCGATCACGGGCAGCCCCGTTTGCGTCAAAGCCTGGGGTGAAACCAGCCCCGAAAAAGACACCACCAGCAAGGCCACGATGGCCGACGGCCCAATGGCATCCAGCGCACGCCGCATCCGCCCCTGTCCCCAGCCTTTCCCCTTGCCCTTTTCTTGCCAGGCCATGGGCAGGTAGCGGATCAGGAAGGTGCCCGCGCCGCTCAAGGCAATCACCCACAGCAGGGTCGACGTATTCATGGCTGATCAAACTCCGTTCAATCACTCAATCTGCGTGATGGCAGGCCAGGCCTGATATCAGGCCCGTCTTGCCGCCAGCCACGCCCCGCCCAGCATGCCGGCCATCAGCGCGCCATAGACCGGCAACAGCAGCAGGCTCAGCGCCGTGATCAGCGCGGCGCCGGCCACCACCGGCGTGGCCACCAGCTTGCGGATCTCGAGCAGCAATGCAAAGAACAGCGCAGGCAACACGAAACCCAGCGTTTGCGACAGGATGCCGGATTCGCGTATCCAGTCATGGCCGAACAGCGCGCCCACCGCGGTGCCGCCCACCCACGCGGCATAGGCCCCCAACTGCAGGCCTGCGTACCAAAGCTCGCGCTCATGCTCGGGCTGCTGCTCAAGTTTGCTGACCGAGGCGGCAAAGACCTCATCGGTCAGGCCTGCGGCCAGAATGGCCGTTGGCAGCCGGCGCGTGCCGGACCCAAACCTGGACAGCAGGGCCGGGCCATAGAAGAAGTGGCGCAGATTCATCAGCCAGACGATGCCCACGATACTGGCCGCGGTCCCGCCGGCCGCCAGCAGGCTCACCAGAATGAATTGGCTGGCGCCCGCGTAGACCAGCAGGGAAACCAGGATGGCCATGGCCGGCGGGATGCCGGCATACACCGCGGCCAGTCCGAACGAAATGGCCACGGGAACATAACCCAGGGCAATAGACAGGCTGGCGCCCAGGCCTTTGAAGAAAGCGGAATTCATGTGTGGCGGAAGCGCCCCGTCTAGGGCGTGAAGGCGTTGATGAAAATGGCGGGATCGACGCGCGTATTGTTCAGGCTTACATTCCAGTGCAAATGGGGGCCGGTTGCGCGCCCTGTGGCGCCGACCAGGCCGATCACCTGGCCCCGCTTGACCTCTTGCCCCTGCTCGACCTGAAAGGCCGACAAATGACAATACATGGTAATGAAGCCTTGCCCGTGATCGATGAAGACCGTCTTGCCATTGAAAAAATAATCAGCCACGATGGTCACGACCCCGTCGGCGGGCGCCTTGACCGGCGTGCCCGCCGGGACAGCGAAGTCCAGTCCTGAATGGGCATTGCGCTCTTGGCCGTTGAAGAAACGCCGCAAGCCGAAAGGACTGGACAAACGGCCTTCCACGGGCTTGTCCAGCGACACATTGCTGGGCCCGCTCTGGCGGAAGTTGGCGTAGGCCTTCATCTGTTCGGCATACTCGCGCTCGAACCGCTTGGTCTGGGCCGGATCAGGCGTCACGTGGCTCTGGTTCTTCAGCTTGATGTGCTGGGATTTGTAGTGCTTGGCTTGCACCTGGAAATCCATCGTGCGATCGCCCTGGCTGCTTTTGACTTGCAAGGTCTGCGCGCCCGGCGCCGTTTTCAGATCTATGCCCACGATGGCGATCCAGGCCTGGTCGCTATCGCGCACGACCATGACGCGGTCCTTCTTGTAGAAAACCTGCGGCACCTGCTCGGCAGCCCCCAGCCCGACCACCGCCACACCGCCCGGAACGGGCTGGTGCAGCAGGCGGCTGATATAGCCCTGCGCGCAGGTCAAGGACGGCAGCAACAGGCTGGCCGCCATCAGTAATAAGGCGTGAAATCGCATGACGGAAGGATCGCTTCGAAAGAAACGATTAAAGCGCACTTGACCGCCTTGAAGCAAACCTTCTCCTAGGAATTACCCCTAAATTACCCATTTGCAGGCGGTGCCGCCGGAATCCCACACTACAATCCAGCAACATCTGTGTTTCAAAAAATATACCAACAATATTGCTGCTTCAGTCCACGCACTTCAACCTAAGGATATCCCCCATGAAGAAGACGCTCGCTTTGCTTACCGCGACCGGCGCCGCGGTTTTGGCGCTTAACGTTCAAGCTGCCACCAAATGGGATCTTCCCAGCGCCTATCCCGCTTCGAATCTGCACACCGAAAACCTGGAGCAATTCGTCAAGGATGTCAGCAAGCTGTCCAATGGCGAGCTTCAGATCACGCTGCACAACAACGCATCGCTGTACAAGGCGCCCGAGATCAAGCGCGCGGTTCAGGGCAACCAGGCCCAGATCGGCGAAATCCTGCTGACCAACTATGCCAACGAGGACCCCATCTATGCGCTTGACGGCCTGCCTTTCCTGGCTACCGGCTACGACGCCTCGTGGAAGCTGTATCAGGCGCAAAAAGAACTCCTGAACAAGAAGCTCGAGTCGCAAGGCATGACTCTGCTGTACACCGTGGCCTGGCCGCCCCAGGGCATTTACGCCAACAAAGACATCAAAACCGTCGATGACCTGAAAGGCCTGAAGTGGCGCGCCTACAGTCCCGTGACGGCGCGCATTGCCGAACTGGTGGGCGCCCAGCCGGTCACCATCCAGCAATCGGAGCTGGCCCAGGCCATGGCCACCGGTGTGGTCGAAGCCTTCATGACGTCGGGCTCCACAGGCTGGGACACCAAGGTCTATGAATACATCAAGAAGTTCTACGACACGCAGGCCTGGCTGCCCAAAAATGCCGTGATCGTCAACAAGAAAGCGTTCGACAGCCTTGACGACAACAGCAAGAAGGCCTTGCTGCAGGCCGGCGAGGAAGCCGAGAAACGCGGCTGGGCCCTGTCCAAGGAAAAAACCCAGTGGTATCTGGACAAGCTGGCTGAAAACGGCATGGATATCGTCAAGCCCAGCGATGAGCTCATGAGCGGCATGGACAAGGTGGGCGACACCATGCTGGCCGAATGGATCAAGCGCGCCGGCCCTGATGGCCAGAAAGTCATCGATACGTACAAAGCCGGCAACTAAGCATGCGCCGCTTTCTGGACAAGCTTTATCTTGTCAGTGGCGGCCTGGCCGCCATTTTCACGGTCGGCGTACTGGTGGCGGTGACCCTGTCCATCGCCACCCGCCAGTTGGGTGTGCACATAGGCGGGCTGGATGCCTATGCGGGCTACTCGATGGCAGCGGCCGGCTTCCTGGCATTGGCCCATACCTTCAAGAGCGGCGAACACATCCGCGTCACGCTGGTGCTGTCGGCCTTGCCGTCCAAAGGCAGGATGCGACTCGATATCTTCGCCCTGCTGGTCGCCTGCCTGATTGTCGGAAACCTGTGCTGGTTCAGTTTCAAGCTGGTGCTCGACTCTTACGCCTATAACGATATCTCCACCAGCGACGATGCCACGCCTCTGTGGATTCCGCAAATCGCCATGGCCGTGGGTTCGCTGATTTTCTTCATTGCCGTCGTGGATGAAACCATCCGCCGCGTCAAAGGCATCCCTGAAACCGCCCACAGCGAAGAAACACATTATGAATGAAGCACTGGTCATTACCATGCTGGTCGTTTCCATCTTTGGATTCCTGGCCTGCGGCGTGTGGGTGGGCCTGACCCTGGCAGGCACGGCCTGGCTGGGCATGGAGCTGTTTTCCAGCCGCCCCGCGGGCGATGCCATGGCCATCACCATCTGGGGCGCCTCGTCCAGCTGGACGCTCACCGCCCTTCCCCTGTTCCTCTGGATGGGGGAAATCCTGTTCCGTTCCCGCCTGTCCCAAGACCTGTTCAAAGGCCTGGCGCCCTGGCTGGACCGCATCCCCGGCCGGCTGCTGCACACCAATGTGGTGGGCTGCGCGATTTTTGCCGCCGTCTCGGGCTCGTCGGCCGCCACCTGCGCCACGATAGGCAAAATGACCATCCCCGAGCTCACGCGCCGCGGATACCCGCAAGACCAGATCATCGGCACCCTGGCGGGCGCCGGCACGCTGGGCCTGCTCATTCCCCCCTCTATCATCATGATTGTGTATGGGGTGGCGGCCGATGTGTCCATTTCCAAGCTCTTTATTGCCGGCATCCTGCCCGGCATGCTGCTGGCCGGCCTGTTCATGGGCTACATTGCCATTTGGGCCTTGCTTCACCCCGGCAAAATCCCCGAAGCGGACCGCCGCTTAAGCTTCGGCCAGAAAATCCACCAATCCCGGCATCTGATCCCCGTCGTCGTCCTGATCGGCATCGTACTGGGCACCATCTATACCGGTTTCGCCACGGCCACCGAAGCGGCGGCCGTCGGCGTCATCGGCGCCCTGATCCTGTCGGCCACCCAGGGTTCCCTGAGCTGGCCTGTATTCAAGGAATCGCTGATGGGGGCAACGCGGCTGTATTGCATGATCGCCCTTATTCTGGCGGGCGCGCAGTTCCTGACGCTATCCATGGGCTATATCGGCCTGCCTCGCGCACTGGCCGAATGGATATCCTCTTTGGGCCTGTCGCAATTCGGCCTGATCGTGGCCTTGATGGTGTTCTTTATTGTTCTGGGCTGCTTTCTCGACGGCATTTCCATCGTGGTGCTGACCATGGGCATCTTGCTGCCCACCGTGACGTCCGCAGGCATCGACCTGATCTGGTTCGGCATCTTCCTGGTCTTCGTCATTGAAATGGCGCAAATCACGCCGCCCGTTGGCTTCAACCTGTTCGTGCTTTCGGGGATGACCAAAAAAGAACTGCCCTATCTTGCGCGGGTGTCGTCCCCCATGTTCCTGCTCATGATAGCGGGTGTGCTGATCCTGTACGCCGCCCCCGAAATCGCCACCTGGCTTCCTCAAAACATGAAAATGTAGCGTGATGTCAGGCGGCTACCCGCCCGCCTGACAAACGCAATTCGCGCTGGCACAAGGCGGCCAGCTGCAGATCGTGCGTCACCATCACCAGCGTCGCATTCTGCTCTTGCAGCAAGTCAAACATCAGTTCGATGACCCGGGCGCCATTCTGGGTATCCAGGCTGCCCGTGGGCTCGTCGGCCAGCAACAGCCTGGGCTTGACCACGAAAGCGCGCGCCAGCGACACGCGCTGCTGCTCGCCGCCGGACAGCGTCTTGGGATAATGATGCAGGCGCTCGCCCAGGCCCACGCGCTCCAGCATGGCCTTGGCCTCGTCCAGCGCCGGCTGGCCGGCCAGCTCCAGCGGCAGCATCACGTTTTCCAGGGCGGTCAGATTGGGCAGCAATTGAAACGACTGGAACACGAAACCCACATGCGCCGCGCGCAGCGCCGCCCTGGCCTCCTCATCCAGCGAGAACAGATCGTGGCCAAATAACAGGACCTGGCCTGAACTGGGAACATCCAGGCCCGCCAGCAGTCCAAGCAGGGTCGATTTACCCGATCCGGAGCTGCCGGTAATGGCCAGGGCCTCGCCTGCATCCACCGTGAAACTGACCTTGTCTAAAATATCCAGTACGCCGGACGAATCGACGACACGCTGGCATAGTTGCTTAACTTCAATGGAATGGATCATGTTCATATGGATACGCCGCGGTTTGACGATGGCGCTGCTTTGCGGATTTCAATGGTCAGGCACATTGGCCTGGGCGGACACGCCAACCAGCAATCGGAAGCCAGTGATACTGGTGGTGGGCGATAGTTTATCGGCTGAATACGGTTTGCAGCGCGGATCGGGCTGGGTTGCGCTGATCGAACAACGCCTGCGCTCGGAAAACGCAGCTTACCAGATACGCAATACCAGCATCAGCGGCGACACCAGCAGCGGCGGTGTCAGCCGTCTTCCCGCGGCGCTGTCTGAACACCAGCCTGACATCGTGATTATCGAACTGGGCGCCAACGACGCCCTGCGCGGCTTATCGCTCGGCGCAACGGAAGACAACCTGTCGAAGATGATCTCGCTGTCGCAAGAAGCGCAGGCGCGGGTACTGCTGCTGGGCATGCAGATACCGCCCAACTATGGGCGCCAGTACGCTGAACAATTCCAGGCGCTTTTCCCGCGGCTGGCCAGCCGGCACAATACGCAGTTGGCGCCCTTCCTGATGGAAGGGATGGCGGCCGATCGAAATCTGTTCCAGGCCGACGGCATCCACCCCAACGAGCAAGCCCAGCCCATCTTGGCCGACAACGTATGGGAACAACTGGGGCCTATGATTGCGCCCCAGCCCGCCCGCCAAGGCGGTTAGTTCCGGTCTTCGGCATCGCCGGACAGCGCTTGCTGCGCCTCCGGCAACAGGGTGACCTCGGCCTGGGTGCGCATGGCCTGCAGCACAGCCTGTTCTTCAGCCTGGCCCCAGGCCTGGTTCAATTCGATCGGCAAGGAAGCCAACAGGGGATTGTCGGTTTCGCCCTGCTTGACGCCTTCCACGCGGACCACCACATAGCCCTGCGGGCCCTTGACGCCGGTGTAGACCGGCAGCGTGCCGGCCGGCGCCGAGAAGGCGGCATCCGCCACCGATTTGTCCAGGCCCTGCGGGTCGATGCGGCTGATATCCAAAGGCGTTCCGAACGCATCCGGCACCTGCGCGGCATCCAGTTGCTGGAATCCGGCCAGCGCGGCCTGGCCTGCCTGTTCGGCAGCGGCCAGTGCCCGTTCCGCTTTCAACTGTTCGGTGATATGGTCCGATACCTGCGCCAGTTCGGGAACATGCGCGGGCGTGACCGTATCGACACGGACGACCATCATGGTGTCGGGTGAAATCTCGATGACCCCCGAGTTCTGTTTTTCGTTCAGGACCTGGGGCGTGAACAGCGCGCGGCGGACACGCACGTCGTCAAGCAGGGCGGCATCCGCGCTGCTTGAGGCGGCATTGGCCGGCACCTCGTCAGAGGCAAGCAGATGATCGCGCGTAATGCCCGCGGCCGAGCTCACCTTCAAGCCCAGTTCGTCGGCGGCAGGCTGCAGGCTGGTAGGGTTGTCGTAGACCAGGCTGGTCAGCTTGGTGGCCATATCGGCATACCGGTCCGCGCCCAACTGGCGCTGCACCTCGGCCTGGACCTTGGCCTTGGCCTCTTCGAACGACTCCCCTTTTTCAGGCTGGACTTCATTGGCCTGGAATATGTGATAGCCGCCAGGGCCTTCCACGACCTTGGAGACATCCCCCGCGCCAAGCGCAAAGATCACCTGTTCAAGATTGGCGGGCCAGGAACCTTTGGTGATCCAGCCAAGCTTGCCGCCCTCTTTGGCCGTGCCGGCGTCCTGGGATTCTTTACTGGCCAGCTCGGCAAAAGCCGCTTTGTCGGCTTGGGCCTGCGCGGCCACGGCTTCCGCCTTGGCGTGCGCTTCCTGACGCTGCGCTTCGGTGGCGCCAGCCGGAATATTGATCTGAATATGACTGATGTTGACGCGGGACGGCTGGACGTAGCGTGCCTTGTTCTGCTCGTAGTACTTCTGCAGTTCCTCGTCGCTGACTTCGGGCAGGTTTTCCATGGCCGCGGCTTCGTTCAGCAGCAGGTACTGCACACTGACTTGCTCGGGCAGCTCAAGGCTTTGCTTGTTGGCGTCGTACCAGGCCTGGATATCGGCATCGGAAATCGTGATTGAATTCTCGTGCTCGCTGGCCGGGTAGGCCAGCAGGCGGACCGTCCGCTGCTCTGTCAGCGCACGCTTGAGCTGGTCGGCCACCATGGCCGGAACCGTTGCCGTCGCCGCCACAGGCCCCAGGACCCGGTTGAGCGCGAGTTCGCCGCGCTGGCTCTGTTCGAAGTCGCGGGTCGTCAGGCCGGCCGACGCCAGCACCTCGTTATAGCGCTCAGCGGAAAAACGGCCATCGACCTGTAGTTGCGGCATGGCCGCAATCGTCTGGCGCAAGGTGGCGTCCGACACGCTGAAGCGCTCTTTTCTTGCCGTCTCGACCAGGACGCGGCGGTCTATCAGCGATTCGAGCAGCGCGCTGCGCGCGGCGGGATTGTCCAGAATGGCCGGATCGAAACCGCCTTGGCTGTTCTGCTGCAGCTGCTGCAACTGATTGCGGCGCGCCTGGTCAAATTCCTGCTGCGTGATGGATGTGCCGGCCAGCGTTACGATGTCGTGATCGCCCGACACGTAATTGGTGTAGCCGCTCACGCCGATCAGAACGAAGGACGGCAGAATCAACACCAGCAGAACCAGTTGCATCAAGCGTTGATGCGTACGGATAAAATCGAACATTAATCACTCACTGACATACAGCCCGTAACAGGACTGCACGACGGTTACATCAAAAAAGGCGATAAGAATCGCCAAAATTATAAAAACCCGAGCTGAACACTAAAATTTTACGCAGTTTACCACCACCCTTGTCCCGCGATAGACAAGGCCGACGATAAAATACCGTGGAAACCTTGAATAAGTCCATTCAAGGCGCACTCACCTCGACCTCTAGCCAACAGCCAATATGATCGCCCCACCCCACCTTTGGCCCTATCCCCCATTGATCGCCCATCGCGGCGCCGGCCGCCAGGCCCCTGAAAACACCCTGGCCGCAGTGCGCCTAGGGGCGCGGCACGGCTTCCAGATGATGGAGTACGACGTCAAGCTCAGCCGTGACGGCGTGGCGGTGCTGCTGCACGACGATACCATCGACCGCACCTCGAACCGCGTTGGCAACGCCGCCGACAAAACCTGGGCCGAACTGGCCGAAATCGATTTCGGCCGCTGGCATTCCCCCGACTATGCCGGCGAGCCCATCCCTTCCCTGCACGCCATTGCCGCCTTCACCCTGGCCAACGGCATACGCAGCAATATAGAAATCAAGCCGCATACCGGGCTGGAAGCGGAAACGGGCCGTCAAGTGGCGCGCCTGGCGCGCACCCTCTGGGCCGGCGCCGACTTGCCGCCTTTGCTGTCCTCGTTTTCGGAAACCGCCCTGGAAGCCGCCCAGGACGAAGCCCCCGAGCTTCCGCGCGCATTGCTGGTGGAAGAAGCGCTGCCGGCCGACTGGCTGGACCGGGTACGCCGCCTGAAATGCCAGGGCTTGAACCTGAACCACCAGCACACGACCCAAGCGCTTGTCCAGGCCGTGCGCGGAGCGGGCTATACGCTGGCCATTTGGACGGTCAACGATCCGGCGCGCGCGCGCGAACTGCTTGACTGGGGCTGCAATGCGGTCATCACGGACGAGATCATTGCCCTCTCGCCGGCCAGCGCCGGGGCCTGAGCCCGATTGCGGCCCGCGCTGCACTACACTATATAGACATGCCGGCCTGCGCCACCCAGGGCCGCGCACATGGGCCGCGGCCCGATAAGGAAACCTTTTGTTCAGCTACCGACACGCCTTTCACGCCGGCAATCATGCCGACGTCCTGAAGCACGCCGTCTTCGTCCACATTCTGGATTACTTCAACCGGAAAGACAGCGCCTATTGGGTGATCGACACCCACGCGGGGGCCGGCCTGTACGATTTGCGCAGCGACTGGGCCACCAAGAACGGGGAATTCACCGACGGGCTCGACCGCTTGCTGGGCGCCGGGAACATGCCGCCCATGATAGAGCGCTATCTTGAAGAGGTGCACCACTTCAACCCCGATGGCGTCGCCAACTTTTACCCGGGTTCGCCCTGGCTCGCCCTGCGGGCGCTACGCGGGCAAGATCGCCTGCGCCTGTTTGAAATGCATCCCTCCGAGGCAGACGTGCTACGCCAGAACCTGGGCAGCCAGGGCAAGTCCGCCTTGCGCCAAACCACGATATACGAAGCTGACGGGTTCACGGGCCTGAAAAGCCAGTTGCCGCCCGCGCCGCGCCGGGGGATTGTGATCATCGACCCTTCGTATGAAGACAAGCAAGACTATCGCAAAACCCTGCTGGCAGTGAACGAAGGCCTGAAGCGCTTCGCCACGGGCTGCTTTGCCGTGTGGTACCCCTTGGTGCAGCGGCGAGAGGCGCATGAGCTGGCGCGTTCGCTGGAACGCCTGCAAACGCCATGGGTGCATGCCAGCCTGACCGTGCGCAAGCCGTCCGGCGACGGCTTCGGCTTGCATGGCAGCGGCATGTTCGTACTGAACCCACCCTGGACATTGCACGACGAGCTGGCCAAGACCCTGCCGTGGCTGAGCGAAAAGCTGAAGCTGGATGACCGCGCCGGCTTCACCCTGAAGCAGCACGGCGCCTAGGCGGGCGCGCCGGCCCGGGCAAGCGCCAACGCACAACCGGCGGCTACAGGAAGCGCTCGCCGTCTTTCAGATAACGCCATTGCCCGGGCGGCAGGTCGCCCAAGACAATACGCCCCATGCGTACGCGCTTCAGGCCAATGACCTTCAGGCCCACCTGCTCGCACATACGCCTGATCTGGCGCTTCTTGCCTTCCTGAAGAATGAAACGCAACTGGTCTTCATTCTGCCAACTGACGTGAGCCGGACGCAAAGGCTTCCCGTCGAGCGACAGGCCGTGGTTGAGCATAGCCAGGCCATTGCCCGCAATCTTGCCCTGAACCCGGACCAGGTATTCCTTTTCGATCTCTGAATCTTCGTTGATCAGTTGGCGGGCGATCCGGCCATCCTGCGTCAGGACCAGCAGGCCTTGCGAATCGATGTCCAGCCGGCCGGCCGGCGCCAGGCCCCTTAAATGCCCGGGTTCGAAGCGCAGCGGCGACTTGTCGACGCGATAGCGCGTGGCGGCGCTGATCAGCGTTATCGCCGGCCGGTAGCCTTGTTCGGCCTGCCCCGACACATACCCTACCGGCTTGTTCAGCAGGATCGTCACACGCGCCGTCTGGCGCCGCTGGGCCTGCTTGTCGAGGGTAATCTTCTGGTCGGGCCAGGCCTTGCTGCCCAGTTCCGACACCACCGCGCCGTCGACCCGCACCCAGCCGCGTTCGATATAGGCATCCGCCTCGCGCCGCGAGCACAGGCCGCGTTCAGCCATCAATTTTGAGATTCGTATTTTTTCCATGAGCGCTATTTTATGACTTTGGCGATAATAGCGTTTATGCAATTACACCCGAATCATCGCAGCATGTGGATGGCGGCGCCCTCGCCTGTTCTGGCCCGCCAGCAAAAATACTGGCTGTTCCGCCCGGACGCATTGACCGCGGGCCTGCGCCAACTGGGCCAGTTTAATTTGCGCGTCATCAATGAACAAGTAGACGGCCTGCAGCCCGCCGAGGCCTGGATGCTGCAACGCGAAGCGCGCAGCCCCATCTGGGTACGCGAAATCATGATGTCCATCAACGGCGTCGACTGCGTCTTCGCGCGCAGCTTCACCCCTTTGCAGGCATCGCACGGTCTGTGGCAAGGCATGCGCCGCCTGCGCACCCGCCCTTTGGCCGACATGCTGTACCACAACCCGCAAATCATCCGTTCGCCGTTTTTTGCCTGTCGCCTGAACGAACAACAACCCCTGTACGGCACCGCCCGGCGCATATTCGGCGCCCATGCCCCCTCGGCCCGCCAACTGCTGGCCCGATGCTCGGTTTTCTGGCGCAGCGGACAACCCCTGCTGGTGGCTGAATGTTTCTTGCCGGAATTCTGGCCGCTGGCGGCCAAGTCCGCCTACGAGCAGGGACTGGATCCCTTCCGGATCTGATCCAGAACCTGTCAGCGCCAGACGTCGAGCGGCACCGACACGCTGTCGGCGTCGGAGGCGACCAGCGCCATGCCTTCCTCGATGGTGACGTGCAGCGTCATCGCGCGCTGCGCGAACCCGGCCAATGCCTGGACCGACGCCGGGCTGACCGATAGCACGCTCAGGTTAGGCGCCCGGGCCACATTGGCCTGAACCCCCTGCCACCAGACCTGGCTGGCATGCCCGCCGTAGCAAAACACCACCACCTGTTCCGATTTGCCGCTGGCCTGCAACAGGCGCCGCTCGTCGGGATGCCCCAGTTCTATCCAGTTCAGGATCGAACCGGTCAGGTCCTTCTGCCAGAGCGAAGGCTCGTCGGTGGTGCTCAAGCCCCGGGTAAACGCCAGGCCTTCATCGGCATACAGCGCGAACGCCAGCACCCGGAGCATCATCCGTTCGTCGGTTTCCGACGGGTGGCGCGCCAGGGTCAGTACATGGCTGCCGTAGTAGCCGCGGTCCATATCGGCCACGTGCAGGTCCAGCTTGAATATCGTGGCACGCAAAGCCATGGTTCAACACGCCATGAAATGAAACTACAGTGCGTCGATGCCGGACTCGCCGGTACGAATACGGACAGCCTGTTCGACAGCGGTGACAAAAATCTTGCCGTCGCCAATCTTGCCGGTAAAAGCCGCCTTGATGATGGCGTCGATGGCGACATCGACCATCGCCGCCGGCAGGACCACGTCGATGCGGATCTTGGGCAGAAAATCGACGACGTATTCCGCGCCCCGGTACAGTTCGGTGTGGCCTTTCTGGCGTCCAAAACCCTTGACTTCGGTGACCGTCAGGCCATTGACGCCAATATCAGCCAGCGCCTCGCGCACCTCGTCCAGCTTGAACGGCTTGATGATTGCCGCGACTTGTTTCATTGAATGGCTCCAGGATAAAGAAAAATTATCGCATGATGATCAGGATGGCGCACAGGACGGCAGTCAGCGCCCGGCATCGTGACCCTGCCAGCCGGCGGCCTCGGCGCGGCTGCCTTCCCAGGCCCGGCCAAAATCAGCGCCCGACGGCGCCTGATACAGGCGCAGCGAGAGCTCGGGCAGGATAGCCAGCAAATGATCGAAGATATTGCCCTGGATACGCTCGTACTCGACCCAGGCCGTATTGTTGGCAAAGCAATAGACCTCGACGGGAATGCCCTGCGAGTCCGGCTCCATCATCCGGACGATCATCAGCATGTCCTGATGCAGCTCGCGCTGCGTGCGCAGATAAGCCAATGCGTAAGCCCTGAAAGTGCCCAGGTTGGTCAGGCGCCGCCGATTGCTTTCCAGGCCGGCCAGTTCGCCCAGGGCGCGGTTGCTGGTTTCCAGCTCCTGCTGCTTGCCGTCAAGGTAGTCCTTCAGCAGGGCGAACCGGCTCAAGGCCGTGATTTCTTCTTCCCGCAGGAAACGGACACTGCTGGCGTCGATGCGCAGCGTACGCTTGATGCGCCGTCCGCCCGACTCGAACATATAGCGCCAGTTCCGGTAGCTTTCAGAAAACAGCTTGTACGTGGGCACGGTGGTGACGGTCTTGTCCCAGTTCTGCACCTTGACGGTATGCAGGGCGATGTCAATGACGAAACCATCGGCGCCCGCCTGCGGCATTTCTATCCAGTCGCCAATGCGCAGCATATCGTTGGACGTCATCTGCGTGCTGGCCACCAGCGACAGCAGGGTGTCCTTGAAGACCAACAGCAACACGGCCGACAGCGCACCCAGCCCGGACAGCATCAGCAAGGGCGAACGGTTGACCAGGATGGAAATGATCAAGATCAGGCACACCGCCCAGACAACGATCTTGCCCAGTTCCAGATAGCCTTTGATCGAACGGGTCTGCGCGCGGGTGCTGGCGTTATAGACGTCCTGCCATGCCGACAGCGCGCCGTTTCCGGCCATGAACAGGAAAACAATGCCGGCCGACAGGAAGATGCGGGCCAGGATGCCGATGTATTGGTCGTCGATGGGCAGCAAGCCGATATTGGCCATGATGACCAGCAAAGGCACGGCATAGCTGACGTTGCGGAAAACCCGCCGGCGCGACAGCGCCACCGACCAGTCGTCGCGCCCGACCGCAGTCAGCGTGCGCCGGGTGATGGTGGCCAGGACCCGCGAGGTAACCCACCCGGCCACGACAACCAGGAAGGCCAGCACCAGCAAGCCCAGCAATACCTGCGCCCACAGGGCATCCGGCATATTCTGGCTTAACCAATTGTCGCCCAGCCAGTGGGCCAGCAAACTCTGTTCTTGCATTGCGTCGGATTGACCCTGTAAGTTCGGCAGCCCTTAATCATAACGTAGTGACAACCTCCCTTATAATCATGCCACTATGCCAAAAAACACTTCATCCGACCTGCAAAACCAGTTTGCAAACAAGGCCCAGGCCTGGTCCGCCCGCTTTTCCGAACCCGTTTCAGACCTGGTCAAGCGCTATACCGCCTCGGTCGACTTCGACCAGCGCATGGCCGCCTTCGATATCCAGGGTTCGCTGGCGCACGCCGACATGCTGGCCTCGATCAACCTCATCAGCGCCGGCGACCTGGCCGACATCCAGCGCGGCATGAAGCAGATTCTGGACGAAATCGGGCAAGGCCGCTTCAATTGGTCGCTGGACCTTGAAGACGTGCACCTGAACATCGAAAAACGCCTGGTCGAACTGATCGGCGACGCAGGCAAGCGCCTGCACACCGGGCGCTCGCGCAACGACCAGGTCGCCACCGACATCCGCCTGTGGCTGCGCCACGAAATCGACATCGCCCTTGACCTGCTGCGCCAACTGCGCCGCAAACTGGCCGAGCTGGCCCTGCAGCATACCGGCACCATACTGCCCGGGTTTACCCATCTTCAGGTCGCCCAGCCGGTCACCTTCGGCCACCATCTGCTGGCCTACGCCGAAATGTTCGGACGCGACGCCGAACGCCTGGCCGATTGCCGCAAGCGCGTCAACCGCCTGCCCCTGGGCGCGGCCGCACTGGCCGGCACCTCGTATCCCATCGACCGCGAACGCGTGGCCAAGACGCTGGAATTCGACAGCGTCTGCCGCAACTCGCTGGACGCCGTATCCGACCGCGACTTCGCCATTGAGTTTTGCGCCGCCGCCGCCCTGATCATGACGCATATCTCGCGCCTGTCCGAAGAACTGGTCTTGTGGATGAGCCCGCGCGTGGGCTTCATCGACCTGGCCGACCGCTTCTGCACCGGCAGCTCTATCATGCCGCAGAAAAAAAACCCTGACGTTCCCGAACTGGCGCGCGGCAAGACGGGGCGCGTGAACGGCCACCTGATCGCCCTGCTGACGCTCATGAAAGGCCAGCCGCTGGCCTACAACAAGGACAACCAGGAAGACAAAGAAGGCCTGTTCGATTCCGCCGACACCATCCGCGACACCCTGACCATTTTCGTGGACATGATAGGCGGCATCAAGGTCAAGGCCGACGCCATGCGTTCGGCCGCCCTGCAGGGCTTTGCCACCGCCACCGACCTGGCCGATTACCTGGTCAAGAAAGGCGTCCCGTTCCGCGATGCCCACGAAACCGTGGCCCATGCCGTACGCGCCTGCGAAGATCGCGGCTGCGACCTGGCGGACCTGTCGCTGGCCGAGCTGCAGGGCTTCCATGCATTGATCGAACAGGACATCTTCGACGTTCTTACGCTCGAAGGCTCGGTGGCTGCCCGCAAGCACATCGGCGGCACCGCGCCCGAGCGCGTCAAGCTGGAAGCCGAACGCATCCTGGCCGACACCGGCCTGTAGTCCCCGCCCCGGCGTCTGCGCGTGCAGGCGCCGCCGAGCGGCGGGTCCTGGGGGGCGCGCTGTCAGGCAGCCCGGGGCGCGTCGAACACCGCAATCGATTCCACATGCCCGGTGTGCGGGAACATGTTCACAACCCCCGCGCTTTGCAGGACATAGCCGCCTTCATGCACCAGAATGCCCGCGTCGCGCGCCAGCGTGGCCGGGCTACAGGACACATACACAATGCGCTGCGGCCGTTCCGCGGGCGCCAGCGCCGCCAACGCCCGCGCCACCGCCTCGGCCCCTTCTCGCGGCGGATCGATCAGCATGCGGTCGAACACACCCAGATCGCGCAGCCACTGGACGTCCACGTCGAACAGATTCAGGGTCGAGAACGCGGTTTTCGATTCCAGCCCGTGCTGGCGCGCCGCCTCAAGCGCACGCTCGGTCAGCGCCGCGCTGCCTTCGATGCCCACCACCTTGGCCGCCACCGTTGCCAGCGGCAAAGTGAAATTGCCCAAGCCGCAGAACAGGTCGGCCACACGGTCGCCGGGCTGGATGGCCAGCAGGGTTAAGGCCTTTGAAATCAGGGTACGGTTGATGGCGTGGTTGATCTGGGTGAAGTCCGTGGGCCGGTAAGGCATGCGCAAACCGAACTCGGGCAAGGCGTAGGCCAGTTTGCCGTCATCGTCCTTGTCCAGCAAATGAACGGTTTCGGGGCCTTTGGGCTGCAGCCACCACGTCACATTGCGGCGTTCGCCGAATTCACGCAGCAAAGCAATGTCGGCCTGCGTCAGCGCTTCCATATGGCGCAGCAGCAGCGCGGTGGTCTGGTCGCCCACGGCGACTTCGATTTGGGGAATGCGGTCTGGCTGGGCCAGTGCGCCAACCAGTTCGCGCAGCGGCGCCAGCAAGGCCGAAACATGCGGCGGCAGCACCAGGCAGCTTTTCATGTCGGCCACATAGCTGCCGCGCCGCTCGCGAAAGCCGACCAGCACGCCGCCCTTCTTCCTGACCAACCGCACCGACAGGCGGGCACGGTAGCGATACCCGAAGGCCGGCCCGTGCAGCGGCGGCAGCACCCTGCCCGGCTGCACCTTGCCGATATGCCCCAGCGCGTCTTCCAGCACGCGCTGCTTCACGGCCACCTGGGCGGCGGGATCAAGGTGCTGCATGGCACAGCCGCCACAGACGCCGAAATACGGACAGGGCGGCTGTACGCGCTGCGAAGACGGCTTGAGGATGCGTTCGACCCGGGCGGTATCGAACGAGGGCTTGCGCCGGGCGATGCCGGCCAGCACCCTTTCGCCCGGCAAGGCCCCTTCCACAAAAACGACCTTGCCGTCGCGGCGGGCCACCCCGCGCGCCTCAAGGTCGAGCGATTCAATCTCTAAAACTTCTGACGTCATTATCCGGATACCCAAAGCGTTAAAGATGGCCTGGACACATTCCATGCAAGCGCGTGCCGCGTCGAAACATGCTCAGGCCATCCTCAGGCCCGAATTTTGACATTCTCCGGCCGCCAAGTCGAGCCGGCCGGAGATGGGCTTGCCCGGCAGCCTAGGACGATGCTTTTTCAGGCTGGGGTTGTGTCCGGTGCTGTTTGCGCTGTTCGGCGTGCTTCGCGAACTTTTCGGCCCGTTCGTTCAAATGCGCCGCCACCTTCTGCCGCTGGGTGTCATCCAGGGCGTCCCAGACGGCCAGCCATTTTTCGTCCACCTTGCGCCGTTCGGCCAGAGCGCTTTGCTGCGCCGCGTCCCGCTGCTTCAACGCAGCCTGCGGATCGATCTTGCCACCCTTGATCTGCTCCAGCCTGGCGCTGCGCGCCGACTTCATGGCGTCGCGCCGTTCGGCACGCCCTGCTTTCTGTTCGGCCTTGGCCGCATCCACCAATTTGATCTGGCTATCGTTCAATGCCAGCGCATCGACGGTTTCCTTGTTCAGCGGGCCGTAACCCGGCACCCACATGGCGGCGCGATGCTGGCCATATTGCCCGCGCTTGTGATGGCGCTGGCCTTTCTTGTGAACGTGTTGCGCCGGCTCCGATGCCGTGGCGGCGGTCTCTTGAGCAACGCCCGCCGACGCGCCCGGCGCCGTGCCGGTTGCGGCATAGGCGCCGCCGCATAGCGCCAGCGCAGCAGTCAGGGAAGCAAGCTTGGCCGTAAAGGCGAATTTCGAGGTTTGCATGAAGATTCCTTTAATCCATTCAGTAGGAGGCCTCATTGTGCAAGCGTATCGGTTTCTGCCCTGTTTCAGCAAAAGCGAGAGTCTTTCAGATGATTTCAAGCACGATGGCTCGGGGCAAGCCCGTTGCAGGCCTGCCGATCAGGCGGCATCCCAGCTTGCCATGTATTCCTTCCAATGCGCGGCATCGCTGGCCTGCAGCGTGTCGCGCACCAGTTGCACTTCGGCATCGTAGGCGACGCGATCCAGCTCGCCTTTCAGGAAACGGAAGCGGCAATACACCAGCCAGGTATTGACGACGTCGGTTTCGCAATAGGCGCGGACCTCGTCGGCCTGCCCGCTGGACCAGGCCTTCCATACCTGGCTGCCGTCCATGCCCAGCTTGCCGGGAAAGCCGCAGAGCTTGGCCAGGTCGTCAAGGGGCGCATTGGCGCGGCCATTGTATTTCGCCAGTAGATCCATCAGGTCGATATGCCGATTGTGATAACGGCTGATGTAGTTGTTGTATTTGAAATCGCGGTCGTCTTCGCCCGTATCCCAATAACGGGGCGCCTGGACGCCGTGGATCAAGCTGCGGTAATGCAGCACCGGCAAATCGAAGCCGGAGCCGTTCCAACTGACCAACCGGGGGGTGTAGTGTTCTATTGTCTTGAAGAAACCCGACAGCAGCGCGGCCTCGGGATCGTCGGCATTGCCCAGCGTCTTGACGCGAAAGCCGTTGTCATCCCGGAAGACGCAGCCGACCACCGCCACTTTGTGAAGATGCAAAGGCAGGAAGTCGGTGCCGTGCGATGCCTGCCTGGCCTCGAGGGCGGCCTCGATGACCTGGGTATCGGTCATTTCGGCTCCCCACTGGGGATTCAGGCGGCGCAGGCCTTGGGCGTCGGGGATCGTCTCAAGATCGAAGACCAGGGTGGGTATCATCGCGCCGGCAGATACGACATGGGGTTGACCGGCGTGCCGCGGCGGCGGACCTCGAAGTGCAGGCGCGGGGACGTGGTGTCGCTCTGCCCGATGGCGGCGATTTTCTCGCCCTTCTTGATTTCCTGGCCGGTTTTGACCAGCAGCGTCTGGTTATGCGCATAAGCGGTGATGAAGCCGTTGCTGTGGCCCAGCAGGATCAGGTTGCCCAGGCCGCGCACGCCGTTGCCGGCATACATGACCTTGCCATCCGCGGCGGCATGCACGGGCTCGCCCACCGTTCCGGCAATATCGATACCCTTGGTATTGGCATTGAAGCTCTGGATGATCTTGCCCGATGCCGGCCAGCCCCAGTCGATCAGCGAGGCATCGCTGGCGCGCACGGTGCTGGTGGGCTCGGCGGGCGCCACCGGCGTCACGGGGAGGGGCGTCGCCGCTCCCGCAGGGGGCGCCGCCGGCGCGGGGCCGGTGCTGTCAAGGCGCAGGACTTGTCCGATCCGCAATTGGCCCGGATCGGTGATGTTGTTGAGCCGGGCCAGTTCTTTCATATCCATCTGGTTGGCCTGGGCGATTTTGTATAGCGTGTCGCCCCCCTTGACCACATAGGTGCCGCCTGTGGCGGGCGCCACCACGCCGCCCGACATGTCGGTGACGGGGGCCTGCGTTTTCCTGGACGCGCATCCTGCCAGAACGACCGTTACGGCAACGGCGGCGAGCAACAAATAGCGAGATGAGCGTTGAGGGTGTTCGTGTGTCAGAGTAGCGGTAGACTGAAACGTCCCTGCGTGCATGTGGCTCTCCTGTGCTTAAAGCTGTGTGCCCGACCGAAGCGGAACGAAGCGGACCGATTCGAGCTCTTCGCGATGCCAGGTCGTGGCACCCGTGCGCTCTATAAGAATCAGGCGTTGCGCTGTCGTCCCCTCGGGGGCGATTAAACGGCCCCCAATCGCCAGCTGTTCCAGCAACGCTTGGGGAATTCTAATACCGGCGGCGGCAATGATGATCCCATCAAAAGGCGCCACACCGGGCAATCCTGCCATGCCATCGCCAAAAGTCAGGCGGACACGGGCAATAAGCTTCAGTGCCCGAAGCCGATCGCGGGCCAGATCGTACAGGCCGCGTATGCGTTCGATAGCATGAACCTCTTTAATAAACTGCGCCAGCACCGCTGCCTGATAGCCGCAGCCGGCCCCCACTTCCAGCACTTTAACCGGAACTCGATTTTCGCACATGGCGGAGATCATGCGCGCAACGACCCAAGGCTGCGAGATGGTCTGGCTGTGCCCAATGGGCAGCGCGGCGTTTTCGTAGGCGCGGCTGGCCAGCCCTTCGTCGACAAACAGATGTCGTGGCACGGCCATCATGGCATCCAGCACGCGTTCGTCTTGTATGCCCTGATTGCGCAGGCGGGCAATCATCATGCCACGCGAACGCTCGGAGTTCAAACCCAAGTTAACACTTGTTGATGTATTCCGGCTGGCGGCCGGCACATTCGAGACCGCTTTCCCCTGGGAAAAGATACGGGTGTTGCTGTTGGCCGCCGACACGCCGCCGCCGAAACTGGACCGCCCAAAGCGATTCGTGGTGCCGCTGGCAAAAGGGAAAGGAACTACGGGTTTGCGCATAGCGGCACCGCCCAATCCCTGACCTGATCCAGTTGCTCGTAATGCGTCAGGTCAAAACGCAAAGGCGTCAAGGACACGGCATTTTGCTCGATCGCGCCGAAATCCGTATCGGCCGCCGAATCGGACACCCTGCCGACCGGCCCTATCCAGTAGACCGGCTCGCCATAAGGCGTATTGGTCTTGACCACGGGTTCCGATGGATGCCGCTTGCCCAACCGCGTGACACGGATTTCCTGTATGTCGGCCAATGGCATGGCCGGGATGTTGACGTTCAGCAGCGTATAGCCGGGCAGCGGATGCCGGGTGTGCTGCTCGGCAATCCTGCGGGCGATCCTGGCCGCGCTGTCCAGGTGTTCCCACCCCTTCTTGACCAGCGAGAACGCAATGGCGGGAATACCGAAAAGATAGCCCTCGGTCGCCGCCGCGACGGTGCCGGAATACAAGGTATCCTCGCCCATATTGGCGCCATTGTTGATGCCTGACACCACCAGGTCGGGACGGAAATCCAGCAGGCCGGTCAACGCAATGTGTACGCAATCGGATGGCGTGCCATTGACATAATAGAAACCATTATTGGCCTGGCGCACCGATAGCGGCCGGTTCAGGGTCAATGAATTCGATGCCCCGCTGCAGTTCGTTTCGGGGGCCACGACGGTCAGATCGCCCAGCCCTTTCAGGGACTGCACCAACGCGTCCAGCCCCGGGGCCGTGTAGCCGTCATCGTTGGATACCAGTATGCGCATTGCCTTCCATAAGTTTCAACTGAACGTAGCGAATTGTACCCGCTCGTTTTGGTGTTTTGGGCGACAGTGGGTAGAATCGCCGCAGAACCTACCGGAGTCCAAGAACTATGTCAGTCATCCCCACTATCGTCATTGCGTTTGGCATGATGCTCGCATCATACCTGCTCGGGTCGGTTCCATTTGCGGTGGTCGTCAGCCGCGCCATGGGCCTGGCCGACCCCCGGACTTTCGGCTCGAAGAACCCGGGCGCCACCAACGTGTTGCGTACCGGCAACAAAACGGCGGCGGCCCTGACCCTGCTGGGCGACGCCGCCAAAGGCTGGCTTGCGGTCTTTGCCGCTGGCTACGTGGCCCAGCGGTTCGGCATTCCCTCTAGCGTCGTCGCGGGCTGTGCCGTTGCCGCCTTCCTGGGCCATGTATTTCCGGTTTTCCTGGGGTTCAAGGGCGGCAAGGGCGTCGCCACCGCCTTGGGGGTGATTACCGCGCTGAACCCCTGGCTGGCACTGGCCACCGCCGGCACTTGGCTGATCCTGGCCTACGTCACCCGCTACTCGTCGCTTTCATCCATACTCGCGGCCATTTTCGCGCCGCTGTACTACCTGCTGGGCGGCAATGTCGCCTGGCCGCTGAATAAATCATTCGCCCTGGCCATCGTCGTCATCAGCGTCGTACTGGTCTTCCGGCATCAAGCCAACATCAGTCGCCTGATGACCGGCAAAGAAAGCCGCATCGGCAGCAAAAAGAAATAAGCAAGATATAGGGCCGATTTCGTGCCCGCCCTGCTCCCCGCCCTGAATAGGGGCGCCTGCAGCGGCATCGCGCATGTTCCTGCTTATGTCATTGGCTATTCATACCGCTTCTGGCAATGACCTCCTTCCATTTTGCCAAATCGTTGATCACCCGCTCTTTAAGCTCATCAGGCGTGCTGGCCTGCACCTGGGCGCCCTGATCAACAAATTTCTGTTTCACGCCTGGATCCTTCAAGGCTGCGTTCAGCGACTGATTGAGTTTGGAGACGATGCCAGCGGGCGTGCCGGCGGGCGCGAACATCGCATACCATTGGTCAACCGATACATCAATGCCCTGCTCTTTCAGCGTAGGCAGATCGGGGAATACATCGCTGCGTTGCTCTCCCGCAACCGCCAAGGCGCGAACCGCCCCGCTTTTGATATGCGGCGCAGCACTGAACAAGCTGGGGAACATCACCTGTGTAATCCCCCCTATCGTGTCCATCATGGCAGGGTTCGATCCTTTGTAGGGGATATCTTGCATTTCAGCGCCCGTCGCCAACTTGAACAAAGCCCCGGCTGCATGGGGTGCGGTACCGCTGCCCGCCGAGGCGTAGTTCAGGTGAGCACCCTCTTTTTTCGATATTTTTATCAACTCATCCACCGTCCTGACGGGCAAGTCTTTATTGACCACCATCAGCGTGGACGAGGTGGCGACCATCCCCACCGGGGAAAAGTCCTTAACAGGGTCGTAGCTTAGCTTTTGCATCGAGGGGTTGATGGCGTGCGTGGCAATATAGCCAAAGAGCATCGTATAGCCATCAGGCTTCTCTCTGGCCACATAGCTCGATGCAATGGCCCCGTTCGCACCGGGCTTATTCTCTACGATGACGGTTTGCGCCAGGTTCTCACTCATCTTCTGGGCCAGAATGCGTGCCATCGCATCGTTGCCGCCGCCGGGCGCTGTGGGCACAACGATAGTTATTGTGCGAGTCGGGAACGCCATGTCGGCGGCCATGGACAGGCTTGAAATTGAACCTCCAAGCAACACGCCCATCAGTATTGGGTACTTCATCGTAAGTCTCCTCCGGAGTGTAAGCGTTAAAGGGATGGGACAACGGCGCAAACCGTCCCTTGCATAATCTTTCGCGCCGTCCGAACGACCCCTGCTTTGGACAGTTTCAAATGCCCGTTGTCATTCTGAAGCGCCAGGGCGACTTCGATGCGCCCCGAGGGATGCATGACGGAAATAGTGCCTGTGAGCGGCAGGTCGCCTTGGCTCAGCGCGTTGCTGACCGTCCCCGGAATCACGAAACTGCTTGCCACCGCAATCGCACCGGTGACCGCATGAGACTGATGGCAATGATGCGGCGTGAAGTAACGCGATTGAATGGCGTTCGGGCTGTCGCCTGCGCTGACGATCACTGGCTTGGGGACCACGCTGTTCGATACATCGCCTAAACCCATGCGCCGGCCCGCCTCTAAACGCAGATGTTCAATGCGGTTTTTCAGGGCGGTATGTGCATCCAGCTCGCGTGGACGTTCATTACCTTGTATGCCAAGGGATGATGCCGCCACGGCCATGACGGGTATGGCAACGTCAATACAACTGACTTGAGTGCCGTCAATCAGGTCAGTGCGTGAACCCGTGGGAAACATGGACCCCGTCAGGCCGCCCACGGTGTCAAGAAAGCTCAGGGCAATGGGAGCGCCCGAGCCGGGCACCCCGTCAATGCAGGTGTTGCCTGTGTAAAGCACATGCCCGGCAGGCGTTTGTACCGTCGCCTCGACCAGCGTGCCGGTATTGACGTTGAAAATGCGTATGACTGTTACGCCGTCATTGGCCGGGACCAGCCCTGATTCAATCGCAAAAGGCCCGACACCCGACAGCATATTCCCGCAGTTCGGTCTGGTATCGACCAGCGCCTTGTCAACCGACACTTGCACAAAAAGATAGTCGACGTCGCAGCCAGGGCGTGAAGAGCGCGAAACAATAGCCACCTTGCTGGTCAACGTCGTGCCGCCGCCCAGGCCGTTGATCTGAAGCTCGTGCGGCGACCCCATGACTGAAAGCAGGACGCTGTCGCGCAAGGCAATGTCCGCGGGCAAATCGTCGGCGCGAAAGTAAGGCCCTCGAGACGACCCTCCGCGCATCAAGATGCAAGGTATTTCTATTTCCATGACGCGATGATGGCGTCTGGTCAATAATAAGTGAATTGCAACTTTAGCAAGGCTTATTGCATGAAACGCATTAATTTTGATTTGCGGGAGCTTCAGGCATTTATTGCCGTGGCAGAGCGGCTTTCGTTTCGGGTCGCCGCAGAGGAGCTACATCTGTCTGCGCCGGCGCTAAGCAGGCGAATCGATAAGCTCGAGACCATGCTGGGCGTAAAGCTGCTTGAGCGCAGTACCCGTCACGTCGAATTGACCAACGTGGGCAGGGTGTTTCTTGAACATGCCAGAAGTGCCTTGGGTGAACTGGAGGGCGCCATGCTGGGTATTTCCGACTTGGCCGCCAAGCGCAGCGGCGTCGTGACCGTTGCCTGCGTGCCTTCGGTCGCGTACTACTTTCTACCCACGGTGATCGACACTTTTGCGCAACGCTATCCGCTCATTCGAGTGCGCATACTGGATGAAGGCGCCAACACCGTCCTGAACGACGTTGTTAACCGGCGCGCGGATTTTGGCATTAATTTTATTGGCACCCAAGAAATGGACCTGGAGTTCGAGCCGATTTTTTCCGAACGTTTTGTATTGGCCGTCCACGCCGGGCACAGACTGGCCAGGCGCCGCAAAGTCCGCTGGGAAGAGCTATGCGACGAGCGCTTTATTGCGGTGGGCAAATCTAGCGGAAACCGCGTTCTGCTGGATTCGGCGCTGGCCCAAAGTCCACGCAGGCCAACAAGCTTCTTCGAGGTTGCGCACGTTTCATCCTTGCTGGGGTTGGTCGAAGCGCGTCTGGGTGTCGCGGCCGTGCCGCAATTGGCCCTGCCACCCCACAATCATTCAACGCTCAAAGGGATTCCGCTGGTATGCCCAGAGGTATCAAGAACCTTGGGCTTGCTGCGCAAGAAGCACAATCCGCTTCCGCACGCTGCCCAGATACTCTATGACCTGATCAAGGAAGAAGCGGATCGCCGGTAGCCAGAAGGCAATCTTCGCGGCAGACCTCCTGCAGGTCCCAGCGCGGTTTGACCGTGAATGCATGGCTGGCGCCGGCAAGGTCTGCCAGCCCGGCCTGGATGCGCAGGGCGCCCGCATAGGCGATCATGGCGCCGTTGTCGGTGCAGAGCTCCAAGGGCGGAAAGAAAACTTCGCCCTTGAGCTTGCCCATGGCCTGAACCAGTTGGGCACGCAGATGCCGGTTGGCCCCTACCCCGCCGGCCACCACCAAGCGCTTGAGCCCGGTCTGCTTCATGGCCTTGATGGATTTGGCGGCCAGCACATCGACAATGGCGGCCTCGGTCGAGGCGGCCAGGTCGGCCCGCTGCCGCGCCGTCATAGCGCCGGATTCCTTTTCAATCTGCTTCAACCGCGTCAGCACGGCCGTTTTCAGGCCGCTGAAGCTGAAATCCAGGTCTGGGCTGTGCAGCATCGGCCGGGGCAGATCGAATGCCCTGGCATCGCCTTCCTGCGCTAGGCGGGACAGCGCGGGGCCGCCGGGATACCCCAGCCCCATGAGTTTTGCGGTTTTGTCGAAGGCTTCCCCCGCCGCGTCGTCCAGCGTTTCGCCCAGCAGCGCGTAGGCGCCCACGCCGTCGACACGCATCAATTGGGTATGCCCGCCGGACACCAGCAGGGCCACAAAGGGGAATTGCGGCTTCGGATCGGCCAGCAGGGGCGACAGCAAATGCCCTTCCAGGTGATGGATAGGAATAGCCGGCAGGCCCCGGGCCCAGGCAAACGACTGCGCCACACTGGCGCCGACCAGCAAGGCCCCGGCCAGGCCGGGCCCCGCGGTATAGGCGACCGCGTCGATGTCCGCCACCGTCAGGCCTGCCTGGCCGAGCACCTGTTCCGTCAGCGGCAGAATGCGCCGGATGTGATCGCGCGAAGCCAGCTCGGGCACCACGCCGCCGTACTCCTGGTGCATCGCGATCTGGCTGTGCAGGGCGTGCGCCAGCAATCCCTTTTCAGTGCAGACCACTGCGACGCCCGTTTCGTCGCACGAGCTTTCAAAACCGATAATAATCATAGGCGCTAGTGTACAACCGAAGGCAAAACGGACTTAGAATTCAGGCTGCCTAAAAATAAATACTCCTCACCTGGAAAACCCATGCTTGAACGATTCTTTCAGTTGCGCGAACACGGCACCTCGGTACGTACCGAGATCCTGGCCGGCGTAACCACTTTCCTGACCATGTCCTACATTATTTTCGTGAATCCGGAAATTCTGTCCAGCACGGGCATGGACAAAAGCGCTGTGTTCGTCGCCACTTGCCTGGCCGCCGCGATCGGGACCCTGATCATGGCCTTCGTGGCCAACTGGCCCATCGGCATGGCCCCCGGCATGGGGCTGAACGCCTTTTTCGCCTTTACCGTCGTCGGCAGCCTGGGCTATAGCTGGCAACAAGCGCTGGGCGCGGTGTTTATTTCAGGCGTTATTTTTGTGTTGATCACGGTGACGGGTGTGCGTTCGTGGCTGATTTCGGGCATACCCAAATCCCTGCGCTCAGCCATTGCCGCCGGGATAGGCCTGTTCCTGGCCATTATCGCGCTGGGCAACGCCGGCATCGTGGTGGCCCACCCCGCCACCAAAGTGGCCCTGGGTGACCTGACCGCCGCGCCGGCCCTGCTTGCCCTGCTGGGCTTTTTCGTCATTGCCGCGCTGGATGCCTTGAAAGTGCGCGGCGCCATCCTGATCGGCATACTGGTCGTGACCGTGCTGTCGATGCTCACCGGCCACAGCGCCTTCCATGGCGTTTTCTCCGCGCCGCCCAGCCTGGCCCCCACCTTCTTTCAACTGGACATCATGGGCGCGCTGCATACCGGCTTTGTCCACGTTATTCTGGTGCTGGTCCTGGTCGAGGTGTTCGACGCCACGGGCACGATGATAGGCGTGGCCACCCGGGCCAACCTGATCCAGCCCGGCAAGCCGAACCGGCTGGGCCGCGCCCTGCTGGCCGACAGTTCCGCCATTGTGGCGGGCTCTTTCCTGGGCACCAGCAGCACAACCGCCTATGTCGAAAGCGCTTCGGGCGTCCAGGCGGGCGGGCGCACCGGCCTGACCGCGCTGACCATTGCCGTGCTGTTCCTGCTGTCCTTGTTCCTGGCGCCGCTGGCGGGCTCCGTGCCCGCCTACGCCACGGCGCCCGCCCTGCTTTACGTGGCTGGGCTGATGCTGCGCGAAATCACCCAGATCGACTGGGAAGACATCACCGAGGCGACGCCGGCCGCCCTGACCGCCATCGTCATGCCGTTCACTTACTCCATTGCCAATGGCCTGGCCTTCGGCTTCATCAGCTACGTGGTGCTCAAGACCGTGACGGGCAAGTTCCGCGATGTCCATATGGCCACCCTGCTGGTCGCCGCGCTGTTCGTCATCAAATATGCTTTCTTTCCGGATTAAGACGCCGCATGGCCCGCTGTCCCGGGACAGCGGGCCATGATCGCATCAAGCCGATAAAGGCGGTACACTGAACCTTCACCTACCATTCAAGAACAAGCGGCTGTCAAGGCCGCTTTTTATTTTCAGGGGTTCTTATGAGCACCATCGATTTGAACAAAGATACCTTTCAGACGGCCATCCAGGAAAGCAAGCCGCTGATTGTGGACTTTTGGGCGCCTTGGTGCGGGCCATGCCGCAGTTTCGCGCCGGTTTTCGAAGAGGCATCCACCAAGCACGACGATGTCGTGTTCGCCAAGGTGAACACGGAAGAAGAGCAGGAACTGGCCGCCGGCCTGAACATACGCTCGATTCCCACACTGATGGTGTTCCGCGAACAGGTCCTGCTGTTTTCCCAGGCGGGCGCGCTCTCGCCCGCCCAGTTGCAGGAACTGATCACCCAGGTCAAAGAGGTGGACATGGAAAAGGTCCACGCCGAAATCGCGGCCCAGCAAAACGGCGGCGGCACGCAAGACAGCTAGGCCGCCCCGCGCATCTTGAAAGCGCCGCGGGACGCTGCCGTGCCGGGATAGGCGGTTCAGGGCAGGCGGCCGTCGACCGGGCGCCACTGCCCTTGCCCGCGGGTCAAATTGCCTAATTGCTCTGCCAGGGCTTGTTCATTGACACGCGGCAGGGCCAATCGCCACCTGACGCCTTGGCCGTCGAACGACTCGTCGCAGATGCGGGCGCCGAAGGCGGCAAAACGCGACTGCACGATGGCCATGTCGGCAAAGCTGCACGCGCAGTCCACCCACACCTCGTCGACCAGTTCCGCTTTATCGGCCAGGCGCAGGCACTGGGCCGCCACGCCGCCGTATGCGCGGATCAGCCCGCCCGGCCCCAGCTTGATCCCGCCGAACCAGCGTATGACCAGGACAGCGACGCGGTCGCATTGCTGCCCGTCTATGGCCTGAAGAATGGGCCGGCCGGCCGTGCCGCCCGGCTCGCCGTCGTCGTTGAAACGGTATTCGTCCTGGATGCGGTAGGCCCAGCAATTGTGCGTGGCGTCCGCGACGCTATGCTCGGCAAAGAAGGCCAGGGCTTGCGCAGGCTCGTCCACCCTGCCCGCCATGGCGATAAACCGGCTTTTCTTGATGTCTTCCTGATAGGTGGCAAGACCCGTCAGCGTACTTGTGGACATGAGGCTCGCAAAGCGCGGTCAGGCTTCGATCCCGCGCGAGGCCAGGTAGTCATCGTAATTGCCGTGGTAATCCACGACCTCGCCGCCCGGCATGATTTCCAGTATGCGCGTGGCCAGGCCCGAGACGAACTCGCGGTCGTGCGACACAAAGATCAGCGTCCCCGCGTACAGCTCCAGCGCAAACTGCAGCGACTCGATGGACTCCATGTCAAGGTGGTTGGTGGGTTCGTCAAGCAGCATGACATTATGGCGGCCCAGCATCAGGCGCCCGAAGCTCATGCGGTTTTTTTCGCCGCCCGACAAGACCCGCACTTCTTTGCTGATGTCGTCGCCCGAAAAAAGCAGGCGCCCCAGCACCGACCGCATGGACTGGTCATCGTCGCCGGGTTGGCGGTAATCGCCCAGCCAGTCGAACAGGTTCTTGTCGGACTGGAACTGGTCGGAAACGTCTTGGGCCATATAGCCCAGATCGGCGCTGTCGGACCACTTGATGCTGCCGGCATCAGGCGCCAGGTCGCCGGCCAGCATGCGCAGCAAGGTGGTCTTGCCCACGCCGTTGGCGCCGATGATGGCCACTTTCTGGCCCGCTTCTATCATGGCGGAAAACGGCTTGATCACGGGCTGGTCGTACGACTTGCCGATGGACTCGACCGTCACCGCCAGGCGGTGCAGCACTTTGTTCTGCTCGAAGCGGATGTACGGATTCTGGCGCGACGAGGGCTTGACTTCGACGGCCCCGGCCTTGATCCGGTCAATCTGCTTGAGCCTCGAGGTTGCCTGGCGCGCCTTGGATTTGTTGGCCGCAAAGCGGCGCACAAAGTCCTGCAGTTCAGCGACACGCTCTTTGGCCTTGGCGTTGGCGGCGCTCTGCCGCTCGCGTGCCTGGGTGGACGCCAGCATGTAGTCGTCGTAATTGCCCGGATAGATGCGCAGCTCGCGGTAGTCCAGGTCGGCCATGTGCGTGCATACCTGATTCAGGAAGTGGCGGTCGTGGCTGATGATGATCATGGTGCTTTGATAGCTGTTGATCACATCTTCCAGCCACCGGATCGTGTTGATGTCCAGGTTGTTGGTGGGTTCGTCCAGCAACAGCACGTCGGGATTCGAAAACAGGGCCTGCGCCAGCAGCACCCGCAGCTTCCAGCCCGGGGCGATTTCGCGCATGGGCTGGTTGTGCTGCTCCACCGGGATTTCAAGGCCCAGCAACAGCTCGCCGGCGCGTGCTTCGGCCGTATAGCCGTCGTACTCGGCGAACTTGGCTTCCAGGTTCGCGGCGTGCATATAGTCGTCTTCGGTGGCATCGGGATTGGCGTAGATGGCATCGCGTTCGGCCATGACCTGCCACATTTCCTGGTGCCCCATCATGACCACGTCCAGCACCCGGGTGTCTTCGTAGGCAAACTGGTCCTGGCGCAGCTTGCCCAGCCGCACGCCCGGGTCCAGCGATACATTGCCGCCGCTGGGCTCGAGGTCGCCACCTATGATTTTCATGAAGGTGGATTTGCCCGAGCCATTGGCCCCGATCAACCCATAACGGTTGCCTTCGCCAAATTTGACGCTGACGTTCTCGAACAGGGGTTTGGGGCCAAACTGAATAGTAAGATTTGCGGTGGAGATCACTGGGTGGAATTCACGTAAGAAGAGGAAAACAACCCATTAGTTTAACAAGCCGCCGTTAAAAATGCTCTTCAAGCACCAGATGCGCCATGCCCGGCTCTGTGGCGATACCTACCTTTTTCCCTATGGGCAAGGTGGCTTTCACCTTGACATGCCCGTAAGGCAGGCCGGTGATGACCGGCACCTTGACAGTTGCCCGCAACCAGGCCACGGTCGACGGCAAATCGTAGCCCCGGTCGTTGGCGCCCAGCCGGTACTCGGTGAAGCGGCCCAGAACAATGGCCTTCTGCCGCGCCAGTATCCCGGCATGCCAAAGCTGCGTCAGCATGCGCTCGATGCGGTACGGATGCTCGCCGACATCTTCCAGGAACAGGATGCCGCCCTTGATCTTGGGCATATAGGGCGTGCCGATCAGCGAAACAAGCATGGCCAGGCTGCCGCCCCACAATACCCCCCGCGCATCGACCGGATCGGCGTCTTGCGTTTCAAAGCTCAGGATCTCGAGCTCGTTGCGCATGCTTTCCACGAACAGCGCCGCGGTCAGGTCATCGAGCGTCTTGGCGCCGAAATCGAACAAAGCGGTGGGGCCGGTAAAACTGCTGGCCCCCGTCTTGGCCAGCAGCGCCAGGTTGAACGCCGTGAAGTCGCTCAGGCCCACGAAGCTTTTGCCGCTTTCGGCTACCGCGTTCCAGTCGATAAAAGGCAGCAAACGGCCCAGCCCATAGCCGCCGCGCGTGGCCATGACGATGGGGTGTTTTTGCTTGAGCGACCGGGCAATGCCCGCCAGCCGCTGCTTGTCGGTGCCGGCAAAGCGTTCGTGGACGGCCAGCGCGCTGCGGTCGACGGTTGTCTTGAAACCCAGTTCGCCCAGACGCTGGCGCGCCAGATCGAGCACCGCCGGGTCCGGTACGGCCCCCGAGGGTGAAATCAGATAAATGCCGCCTGGCGTTTTGTGCTGATGTCCGTGATGGGCATGATGGTCGTGATGATGATCATGGTCGTGATCGTGTGTAGGCGCCGGCTGCGTCATGGTTGGGCTTGTTTCCAGGAAAAGAAAGAATCGGTAGATATATTAATACTTACGCGGATCTGCCGCGCCGTTCGCGGAAAAACTGCCGCAGCAGGTCGCCGCATTCGCTTGCGAGCACGCCTCCTGTCACCTGGGTCTGGTGATTCAGTTGCGCAATGGCATGCACATCGAGCACACTGCCGCAGGCGCCCGTCTTGGGGTCCGCGGCCCCGTACACCACCCTATCCAGCCGCGCATGCAGCATGGCCCCGATGCACATGACGCAGGGCTCCAGGGTGACGAACAGACGGGCGCCCGGCAGGCGGTAATTGCGCATGCTGGCGGCCGCCTGGCGCAAGGCGACGATTTCGGCGTGGCTGGTGGGATCATGGTCGCCTATCGTGCGATTGAAGCCCGTCCCGATCACCTGGCCATCGGCGTCCAGCACGACCGCGCCCACCGGCACCTCGCCGGCGGCATAGGCCAGCTCGGCCTGCTGCAAGGCCAGGCGCATGGCAGCCTCGTCGCCGGCCACGGCCAGCGCCGTCCCCGGCGCGCCGCCCGCCGCTGCTTCCGCCTCAGCCACGGTAGATCCGGTTGTTCAAGGTGATGCGCCCAGCCAGGCTTTCCACGGCCTCTTCCAGCCACTGGTACAGCTCGGCCTCGTCGTCGTAGCGCGCCTGATTCAGGTTCGATACACGCCCTTCCTGGATAAACCCCCAGGCCCGGCTGCGCTTGTCGCGGTGGCGGGGGTCCCATACGCCGAACGCCACGCCGCCCGAACGGCGAATCAGGGAAAAACACGGAATATCGGTGTAGCCATCGCCCACGAAAATCATCTGCTCGAAAGGCACGCGCAATTTATCTTGCGCGATCTTCTTGTTGACTTCAAAGGGCTTGTTGCGCGACGAGGCGCCGATAATGCCTTTCTGGATATGGAACAGATAGCGGGTCTTGTCGGTAAAACTGACGACCCGCTTGGGAAAGTGGATGGCGTCGGCAGCGTCGTAGATGAACTCCGAGGCCCAGATATCGGTGAATTCATGCGCAATGGACGTATGCCGTACGACATCCCCAATGCCGCTGGAAATCAGATAGAACTCCAGTTGCACCTGTGGATGCTTTTCCTTGACAAGCGCCCGAAGGCGGCTGAACAAGGTTTCCACGCCGGCATGCAGGGGCAGGCGCGCGCCCCAGGCCTCCAGGCTTGCGCGGGTGATGGGCGGGCATGCCCCCGATTTGGACAGCTCTATCATCTGGTACAGATAAGCGGGCACCGGGTCCCAGTCCTGCTCAAACAGCAAGGGGCCTACCCTGCCGTTCCAGAACGCTTCGACGTCAACGCCGATATCGGCCAGGAACCCCGACGTGCTATCGGGGGCCAGCGTATCGTCGAAATCGAAAATCAAAGCGATGACATCAGACATGGAAGACTCTCGTGTAGCGGGGGCCGAAATGAAGTGACAATAGATCAAGCGAACGGAAGGCAAGATCCCGTAAACATCCGCAGTTTAACGCGATCGTGCACAGGCCCCTGGCCGATCACGCCTCGCAGCGCCCAGGCGGCAGGCGCGCAAACCGCCTGTCCTGCTAGGCAGCCAGGCGCTTCAGGCGGCGCAATACCCCGGGCAGCGCATTGGGCAAGTCTTCCGAGACCAGGCCCGGCCCGACACGGCGGGCGGCTTCGCCATGCAGCCAGACCCCCGCCGCGGCGGCCTCGAAGGCATCCATGCCCTGGGCCATCAGCCCTGCGATAAAGCCCGCCAGGACATCGCCCGTGCCGCCGGTCGCCAAATCCGGCGGCGCATTCGTGTTGACGACGGCCCGCCCGTCCGGCGCGGCGATCACCGTATCGGACCCCTTCAACACCACGACGGCCCCGCTGGCGGCCGCCGCCTGGCGCGCCCGGTCCAGCTTATGCCCGCTGACGGAAAACAAGCGGTTGAACTCCCCTTCGTGCGGCGTCAAGACGCAGGGACCGCCGATGGCTGCAAACAATGCCGTCGGGTCGGCGCTGAACACGCTGATCGCATCGGCATCCAGGACCACCGCCCGATGGCTGGCCAAGGCTTGCAAGGCATGCATGCGGGTCAGGTCCGACACACCGGCTCCCGGGCCCACCACCACGACATTCTTGCGGCCATCGGACAACATATCGTCCAGCGCGCCCGACTCGCGCATGGGCAGCACCATCACGCTGGTCAGGGCGCTGGCATAGATGGGCCAGACGGACGCCGGCGCGGCGATCGTGACCAGCCCCGCGCCGATTCTTGCGCAGGCCAACGCAGCCAGCCTGGCTGCCCCGGTCATGATGCGTCCGCCCACAATCAGGGCATGGCCGCGCTGGTACTTGTGCCCATCCAGCCTGGGCCAGGGATAATGCGGCGACCATAAGGCCGGTCCGTTTTCGAAGACGGTGGCGTGCACGGCATCCAACACCGAATCCGGAATACCGATGTCGGCCAGCAGTACCTCGCCGCACAGATGCTTGCCGGGCATCAGCACATGGCCCGGTTTTTTGCGAAAAAAGGTAATCGTGACCTGGGCAGGCGCCGCCAGCCCCAGCACTTGCCCGCTGTTGCCGTCCAGGCCGCTGGGCACATCGACGGCGCACACCGGCAAGCGGCGTTCCAATAGTGCGGACACCGTGGCCGCCGCGGCGCCATCGAGCGGACGCGACAGGCCGGCGCCGAACAGCGCATCGATGACGACCCCGGCGCCATCGAGCAAGGCAGGCGATAGCGGCGCAATGTCGTCGCCCCACCGCTTGGCGTGATAGGCCGCGTCGCCCGTGAGCAAGGCCTTGCCGCCCAGCAGCCCCAGGCGTACCGGCCAGCCCGCATCGCGCAGATGGCGCGCCGCCACGAACCCGTCCCCGCCGTTATTGCCCGGCCCGCACAGCACGGCAACCGGCCGCCGGCTCCAACGCGCCGCCACGGCATTGGCCACCGCCGCGCCGGCCGCTTCCATCAGGGCCGCGCCGCTGACCCCCGCCTGGATCGCTGCCTGGTCGGCACGCCCCATTTGCGCGGGAGTCAACAAGGCCAGGCTCTGTGCATGAGCATTCATGAATAATGGCATCCAACTGATGTGAGATTGTTATCGATCGCTGAAAAGCGTTTTCAGGCCCCTAAATTCCCTGAAAGCACTATCCGAAAGCATTTACCATTATGCTATTGTGCCGCAGTGCAGCCGGAATATGTTCATGCCTTCCATTATCAACGTATCGAATCTGGATAAAACCTACGCCTCGGGTTTCCAAGCGCTCAAGGGCGTCAACCTGGACATCCGGCGCGGCGAGATTTTCGCGCTGCTGGGGCCCAATGGGGCCGGAAAAACGACGCTCATCAGCATTATTTGCGGCTTGACCAGCCCAAGCGCCGGCACGGTCAGCGCCGATGGCTACGACATCGTCAAGGATTACCGCGCGGCACGCTCCAAAATCGGCCTGGTGCCGCAGGAACTGACCACCGACGCCTTCGAAACCGTGTGGGCGACGGTCAGCTTCAGCCGCGGCTTGTTTGGAAAGCCGGCCGATCCCGCGCACATTGAAAAAATCCTGCGCCAGCTGTCTTTATGGAGCAAGAAAGACAACCCGCTCATCACGCTTTCAGGCGGCATGAAGCGGCGTGTGCTGATCGCCAAGGCGCTGTCGCATGAGCCGCAGATCCTTTTTCTGGACGAGCCCACCGCCGGGGTGGACGTGTCGCTGCGCAAAGAAATGTGGGAAGTCGTGCGTTCCCTGCGCAACACCGGCGTCACCGTGATCCTGACCACCCACTACATCGAAGAGGCCGAAGAGATGGCCGACCGGGTCGGGGTCATCAACAACGGCGAAATCGTGCTGATCGAGGAAAAAAACGAACTCATGCGCAAGCTGGGCAAGAAGCAATTGACCCTGCAACTGCACGAGCCCATGCAGGCCATCCCCCCGGGGCTGGCCGCTTATCAGTTGGCGCTGTCCGACGACGGCTGCGAAATCGTCTATACCTACGACACGCAACGCTACAACAACGATATGGCCACCCTGTTCAACGACCTGAGCCTTGCCGGCATCCGCTTCAAGGACTTGCAGACCAAACAAAGCTCGCTAGAGGAAATCTTCGTGAAGCTGGTACGGAGCACGCCATGAACCTACACGCCATTCGCGCCATCTATGCCTTCGAAATGGCCAGGACGTGGCGGACACTGATGCAAAGCATTATTGCCCCCGTCATCTCGACCTCGCTGTACTTTGTGGTGTTTGGCGCCGCCATCGGCAACCGGATCACCGAGATCGACGGCATCAGCTACGGCGCGTTCATCGTGCCGGGCCTGGTCATGCTGTCGCTGCTGACGCAAAGCATATCGAATGCCTCTTTCGGCATTTATTTTCCGAAGTTCACCGGCACCATCTACGAGCTGCTGTCCGCCCCGGTGTCCTATCTGGAAATAACATTCAGCTATGTCGGCGCCGCCGCGACCAAGTCGATTATTCTTGCGGCCATCATCCTGATCACGGCCCGCTTCTTCGTGCCATTGCGAATTGACCACCCGATCTGGATGCTGGTATTCCTGGTGCTGACCTCGGTCACCTTCAGCCTCTTCGGTTTCATCATCGGGATCTGGGCCGACGGCTTCGAAAAATTGCAGATCGTGCCGCTGCTGATCGTGACGCCGCTGACCTTTCTGGGCGGAAGCTTTTATTCCATCAATATGCTTCCCCCCTTCTGGCAAACCGTGACCTTGTTCAATCCCGTGGTTTACCTGGTCAGCGGCTTCCGCTGGAGCTTCTACGGCATCGCCGACGTGAATGTGTACGTCAGCCTGGGCATGACCGTGCTGTTCCTGGCCCTATGCCTGGCCGTGGTCTGGTGGATATTCAGGACGGGATATCGGCTGCGGCCCTGAACCCGGACGGCCACGGAGTATCAGTCGCGGAAATTGTCGAACTGCAGGGGCAGTTCGATGTCGGACTTGCGCAGCAAAGCCATGGCGGACTGAAGATCATCGCGCTTCTTGCCGCTGATGCGCAGCTTTTCGCCATTGATCTGGGCCTCTACCTTGAGCTTGGCGGTCTTGAGCTCGGCAATCAATTTTTTTGAAATGGCCTGCTCGATGCCTTGCTTGATCGTGACCTTGCGGCGCGCGCCGCCCAGATTTTCCAGCGGCTCGCCCACGTCCATGCAGCGCACATCGATATTGCGCGCCGACAGGCGCCCGCGCAGAATGTCCAGCATCTGGTTCAACTGGAATACGCTGGGCGCGGACTGCGTCACGACAAAACCGTCCAGTTCGAACTTGGCGTCGGCGCCCTTGAAATCGAAACGCGTGGACAGCTCGCGATTGGCCTGGTCGACCGCGTTGCTCAGCTCGTGCTTATCGACTTCGGAGACCACATCAAAAGAAGGCATACATCAATCCTTTAAAACATGCTGCCCAGAGTTTAACCCTGGACGGCTGAAGAGACATTCAAAAGAGCCCGCCGGCCGGCGCGCGCCGCGGACTCGGAACAAGCCCGGCAAACGGCCTAGCCTGCCGCCACGGCGTCGAGCGCCTCGGCCTGCTTGCGCAACTCGAACTTCTGGATTTTGCCGGTGGACGTCTTGGGCAGTTCGCAGAACACCACTTGGCGCGGCACTTTGAAGCTTGCCATATGTTTTTTGCAGTGCTCGATGATGGACTCGGCGCTGGCCTGCGCGCCCTCTTTGAGTTCAATGAACGCGCACGGCGTTTCGCCCCAGCGCGTGTCCGACCGCGCCACGACGGCCGCCGCCAGCACATCGGGATGGCGATACAGGACATCTTCCACTTCGATGGATGAGATGTTTTCACCGCCCGAGATAATGATGTCTTTGCTGCGATCCTTGATCTTGACGTAGCCGTCCGGGTCCATGACGGCCAGGTCGCCGCTGTGAAACCAGCCGCCCGCCAAGGCTTCCTGCGTCGCCTTGGGATTTTTAAGATAGCCCTTCATGGTGATATTGCCGCGGAACATGATCTCGCCCATGGTTTCGCCGTCGGCCGGCACCGGCTGCATGGTTTGCGGGTCCATGACCGCAATGCCGCGCTCAAGGTGGTAGGTGACGCCCTGGCGCGCATTTAGGCGCGCCCGCTCGCCGATATCCAGGTCGTCCCAAGCGGCGTGCTTGGCGCACACGGTGGCCGGGCCGTAGGTTTCGGTCAGGCCGTAGACATGCAGCAGGTCGAACCCCATGCGTTCCATGCCTTCTATCATGGAAGCGGGCGGCGCGGCGCCCGCCACCATCGCCTTGACGCCTTGCGGCACCCCTTGCTTGAGTTTGTCGGGCGCATTGACCAGCATGCTGTGCACAATCGGGGCGCCGCAATAGTGATCGACGCCATGTTCGCGGATGGCGTCGAAAATCGCCTGCGCCTCGATACGGCGCAGGCACACGTTGACGCCGGCGCGCGCCGCAACCGCCCACGGAAAACACCAGCCGTTGCAGTGGAACATGGGCAAGGTCCACAGATAGACCGCATGCTTGGGCATGTCCCATTCCAGAATGTTGGAGATGGCCGCGGTGGCGGCGCCGCGATGGTGATACACCACGCCTTTGGGGTTGCCGGTGGTGCCGCTGGTGTAGTTCAGCGCAATGGCATCCCATTCGCTTTCGGGCAGGCTCCAGTCAAAATCGGCATCGCCGCCCGCCACGAAGTCCTCGTAGTTGGCGTCGCCCAGGGGCTGATTGGCGCCCGCATACAGGCTGTCGACCACATCGATGACCTTGATGGGCGCGGTCGAGGTGCGCAAGGCCAGCGCCTTGCCCATGATGGGCGCAAATTCGGAATCGACGATCACCACCTTGGCTTCGCCGTGATCGAGCATGAAGGCCACCATGCTGGGGTCAAGCCGCGTATTGATGGCGTTAAGCACCGCGCCCGCCATGGGCACGCCGAAATGGGCTTCGACCATGGGCGGCGTATTGGGCAGCATGACCGCCACCGTGTCCCCCTTGCCGATGCCCGCCCGCGTCAGCGCGCTGGCCAACTGCCGGCAGCGGCCATAAAGCTCGGACCAGGTGCGCCGCAGCGCCTGCGGCCCGGTCCCGTGCACCACGGCCAGGCGCTGCGGGTAGGTCAAGGCGGAGCGCTCGATAAAAGAAAGCGGCGAGATGGCTGCGTAGTTCGCGGGTGTTTGCGGCAGATCCTGGTCGAATATGCGGGTCATGCGGGTCTCCTGTCGATGATTTTTTATGCTTGCTGCCGGCGCGGCACACGCCAGCGTCCACGGGCAAGCCGAGGACCTCTTCTATAACAAAATCATAGCCCCGGCGTCAGAAAAGCGCCAGTAATGACAACAGGATGGGAAGCAGCACCGCCGTGGCGATTCCGTTCAGGCCCATGCCCAGCGCGGCAAAAGCCCCCGCTGTTTCGTGCGTCTGGAAAGCGCGCGCCACGCCTATGGCATGCGCGCTGAGCCCCAGGGAAAAGCCCTGGATGGCCGGGTCTTTCACGCTGCTCATCCTGAACAGCATGCCCGCCAGCATGGCCCCCGAAATGCCCGTGATGGCGACCGCCACCGTCGTCAGCGACGGCAATCCGCCGCTCAATGCGGCCGCCTCCATCGCAATCGGCATCGTGGCTGACTTGGGCCCCAGGGAAACCTGGGTCTGAAAGCTTGCACCCAAGGCCCAGGCAATCCCGATGGCGGACAAGATCGCGGTGGCCGACCCCGCCAGCAAGGCAACCATCACGGGCCAGAACATGCGCTTCAAGCGATCCAGTTGCCCGTATAGCGGTATAGCCAGCGCCACCGTTGCCGGACCGATCAGGAACTGCAGAAACCAAGTGTGCTGGGCATAGACGAGGTATGACGTACCGGTGGCATACAGAAAGCACACCACCAGGATCACCGCGGTCAAAACGGGCAGCAACAAGGGGTTGCTGCCGGAGCGCTGGTAGACGATGACCGCCACCAGGTAAGCCAGCAGGGTAAAACCCAGCCAGAACAAGGGCGTATCGGCCAGATGGGCCCATAAAGAAAGGACGCTGCCGTTCATGGCCGGGGTTTCTCGGCGCGCCTGAGCATCCAGCGGAAGGTCAAGGCTGTCACGACAAGGGTCAGCGCCACCCCGGCGATGCACGCCAGCAGGAACGGAATCCATTCACGCTCCAACGGCCCGAAATACAGCATGATGCCCGCGACAGGCGGAATGAACAGCAGCATCAGGTGCTTGAGCATGTGATGGCAGGTATCGCGCAGGCCGGACGGCACCCGGCCATGCGCCATGAGCGCCGCCAGCATCAGCAGCATGCCGATCAGCGGACCGGGCAAAGGCAGGCCCGTCAGCCGCGCCAGAACCTCGCCCGCAAGCTGCATGATGAACAGAACAGTCACTGCAAAAAGGACCGGCATAGGCTTTTTTTTCTTGGCGGCGTTTGAAGTCAGGGGCCAACACTAGCATACCGGCGCGGCAAACTCCAGGCTCGGCGCGCCATCCCCCCGCCTTTGGCCTGCCGCTGGCCTACCGGACTGCAACAGTGCGCCGCCTTAAACCCCAGCCTTGCTGCATCGCGGCCGCGGCGAGCAGAATGGCCGCCGCCCCCAGCCACTGCAGCCATTGCAGGCGGTGCCCGAAGGCGATCCAGTCCACCAGGATGGCGACAATCGGATAGATGAAAGACAAGGCGCCGGTGATGGCCGTGGGCAGTTTCTGGATGGCGCCATACAGCAACACATACATCAGCCCGGTATGCACGACGCCCAGGATCAGCAAGGAAAGCCAAGCCTGCGGCGGCTGATGCGGCAGGGTCGACACGCCGGCAAAAGGCGCCAGCAGCAAAATACCGGTACAGACCTGTATCAACGCGATCAGGTGCGGGGGGGTGCCGGTCAGGCGCTTGACCACGATGGCGGCAAGGGCATACAAAAAAGCCGCGCCCAGCGCCAGGGCAATACCGGCCAGATAGCTGCCCACGCCATAGGCGGGCGCGGCGCCATGCTGCTGGGTGATGGCCAGCATGCCCGCAAAGGCCAGGCTGAGCCACACCATTTTATCCAGCGTAATGCGCTCGCCCAGGAACACGGCGCCCAAGGCCACCAGCATAAAAGGCTGTGTGTTGTAGACCGCCGTGGCAATGCCGATGGACGCGCGCGAATAGGCGGCAAACAACAGCACCCAGTTGCCCACGATGGCCACGCCGCTGAGGACGGCCCAGCCGAACTTCGGCCAGCTCAGCATGCCCCGGTTCAAAAACCCCATCAGTCCGCAAATGGCCAGCAAGGTGGCTGCGCCGACGGCGCAACGCCAAAATACGACATCCAGCACCGGCTGGCCGGAAACCAGGACGAACCAGCCTATCGTCCCCGAAATCAGCATGGCGCTTGCCATCTCGAAGGAACCGCGTTTTACTTGATGATCCATTCATTGCACTCCTATTGCACAGGATGAAAGTGTGAGCCTTTTGGGTGCAATCAGCCATAGAAAATATAATGTAAAAGCCCTGGTTTCCCTTTTTTATAATAAGGTGTCTTGCCTTTTCGCCTCAGATAAAAAAATGCCGGACGAAATAGACCACATTATCATCGCCGCCCTCATGGAAGACTCGCGCCGTTCGCTCAAGGCTTTGGCCCGCATCAGCGGCCTCTCGTCGCCCAGCGTGGCCGAACGGTTGCGGCGGCTCGAAGAGCGCGGCGTGCTGACGGCCTATACCCTTACCGTCGATCCGTCATCGTTCGGCTACACGCTGCAGGCCATCGTCAGGGTGCGCCCCCTGCCGGGACGGATGCATGCCATCGAGCGCCTGATCCAGGCCACGCCCGAATTCACGGAATGCGACAAGGTCACGGGGGAAGACTGTTTCATCGCGCGCCTGAGCGTACGAACCATGGCGCACCTGGATGCCATCCTTGACACGCTGGCGGATCAGGCGGAAACCAATACGTCCATTGTCAAGGCAACGCCGGTCAAGCGGCGGCTGCCGCCCCTGAAACCGACACACGCCTGAGCCGTCATGCGCCGCCATGGTCGCGCTGCATTTCGACATTGCAGCGCGAGTTGCCATAAAACACGACCTTACCCTGCCTGGATACGATCACAGCGGCTTCGGTGGAAGAATATACAGCGGCGTATTCGTAGCATACATAGCCCTGCGCATTGGCGGTCTTTTCTTTGGGGGCCTCCCCCATGGCGCTGACCAGCGGTTCGGCATCCTGCCCGATGACGGCCTCGTTCAGGACCGACTGGATGCGCTTCTGGCGTTCATCGGCCCCCACGGAAGAAAGATCGCCGCCCCCGCCAAGCTTGCCCAACGCCGCGTTATAGCCGGCTTCCGCCATGTGTCCCGTCAGCATGGGGGCGCACCCGGCCAATGCCGACAATCCCGTGGCGGCCATTGCCGCGGCCAATACCATTGCCATCCGTGTCATGATTTACCTCCGCTGCCGCAGCGCGGCGCTATACAAAGCATAAAACAAAACGCCAGGCAAGAACCAGCCCGCGCCCATGCCGTCCCGCCAGGGGTTCTGCGCCTGATTTCTGCTACAGTGCTAGGGCAAAATAATGCCCGGCGCCGCGACGGTGTCTTGAAATAGAACAATGAAACGGACATGAATGGCTTGAATCGCGGCTGGCTTGCCAGCGTCATCCTATTGATGGGCAGCCTATTGCTGACGGCCTGCGCCACCCCGTCGGCCGAGCCGGGCAGGCCTCTGCCCCGCACCGAAGACATGTCCTTCGACCAGCTTGGGCAAACCGACTTCAATCGCACCGTGACCATCGCCATGCGCGACAATCTGGCCAGCCTGACCCGCCTGCTGGAAAAGCTGTACCGCCGCAACCCGGCTGAATGGCGCAAAACCGGCGCGCCCGACATCGAAACGGCCATTCAACGCGGGCGCCAGGCCATCGAGTCAGGCGCCACGCCGCCCGAGCTGGCCTCGCTGCGCGACATCGAGATACTGGCCGTCGCGCTGGACCCGGCCTACCGGGGCGATCGCGTTGGCGCCTTCATTGTCGGGATGGCCAATATGATCATCAGCGCGCATGACAGCAAAACACGCTTTTATGTGTCCGATGTGCTGACGGCGCAGCATGTGCATAATGCGGCCCGCAATATCGAGGTCGCCGCCTGGCTGCTGGCGAGCCGCCGCAATCCGGCGGGCCAGCCGCTGTTGTGGGCCAATGAAATGAACGATGTCGCCACCAACCTGAGCTTCGAGCGCGAGTTCGGCCAGTTGATCGGCCGCCTGGATCTCGTGGCCAATCTGCTGGACGAGAATCTGCGGCGCGTCGGGATCAATTACATGCAGGGGCTGCTGTTCTTCAATTTTCTGCCTGTTCGCTAGCAAGCCGCAGCAAAGCCTTGGCGCTGGCTTCCGACGAGGCCGGGTTCTGGCCGGTAATCAGATGCCCATCGATGACCACATGGCTGCCCCAGTCGGGGCCTTTCTCGTAGATGCCGCCCAGTTTCCGGAATTCGTCTTCGATAGAAAAAGGCACGACATCGGTCAGCCCCACCGCCGCCTCTTCGCTGTTGCTGAAGCCCGTTACGCTGCGGCCTTCCACCAGCGAAGCGCCGTCTTCGCCCTGGGCGTGACGCAAGGCTGCCGGCCCGTGGCAAACCAGGCCGATGGGCTTGCCTGCCCGGTCGAAGGCTTCCAGCAAGGCAATGGAATCCCTGTTGTCGGCCAGGTCCCACAAGGGGCCATGCCCACCGCAGAAGAACACCGCGTCGAACTCGGACGCCTTGGCTTGCGCCAGCTTGATCGTGCCGGCCAGCGCCTGCTGGGCGACCGGATCACTGTTGAATCGCCGGGTTGCGTCAGTCTGTGCGTCGGGCGCATCGCTTCTGGGATCCCGCGGAGGCTGGCCGCCCTTAGGCGACGCCAGGGTAATCTGCGCGCCGGCATCCAGGAATGCGTAGTACGGCGCGGCAAATTCTTCCAGCCAGAAACCGGTTTTCTGCCCCGTCTCGCCAAGACGGTCATGCGATGTCAGAATCATCAGAATATTCATTGGCACTCCTTTAGTTCGTCTTAAACTATGGTTTCCGGAAGGAGACTCGCATGCGCAAGAAATGGATGCTCATCGCCTTGGGCTGCATCGTGGCCGTGCCGCTGCTGGCCGCCCCTTTTATCCTTGCGCCCGGCAAACAGCCGCCCAACGCCCCGCTTGCCGACCCGATCGAGTCCGCCGAGCAGGCGCGCATGATCGAGGCCATGAAGCCGCCGCACGGCAAGCGGCCGGTAGTGGCCATCGTCGCCCTGAACGCGTCGACCGAGGTGTCGGACTTCATGGTTGCCTACGGCGTCCTGCACCTGGCCGATGTGGCGGATGTCACCGTCGTCGCAGAGCGCGCCGAACCGGTGCAACTTTATCCCCCGGACCTGAGCATTGAGCCGGAAACGACGCTGGACGCCTTTGACGCGCAATACCCTGGCGGCGCCGACTACATCGTGATTCCGGCCATGGAACCCCACGACGACCCCGTCATCATCGATTGGATCACTGGCCAGCTTGGCAAGGGGGCAAGAATTGTTTCCATCTGCAACGGATCAAGAACGCTTGCCGCCGCCGGATTGCTGGACGGGCGGCGTGCAACCGGCCATTGGTACACAATAGGCGAATTGCTGAAAAAGCATCCCACCATGCAATGGGTGCGGGACAGGCGCTATGTCACCGACCAGGGCATCACAACGTCCACGGGGGTGTCGGCCAACGTGCCTGTCATGCTGGCGCTGGTGGAAGCGATCGGCGGGCGCCAGACAGCGGAACGGGTCGCAGGCGAGCTGGGCATAGCCGCGTGGGACGGACGCCATCGCTCAGCCGCATTTCAGCTCACCACTGAACACAAAAAGACATTTGTGCGCAACACGCTGGCGTTCTGGCGCCATGAAACGCTGGGGATTCCCCTGGTCCAGGGCGTGGATGAAATCGCCCTTGGCCTGACCGCCGATGCCTATTCGCGCACTGCCCTGGCGAAGGTCATCACCCTGGGAGTCAGCCGCGAGCCCCTACGCAGCCGGCATGGCCTTGTGATCCATCCCACCCAAGCCGCGCGGGCCGCGGCGGTGGACCATATGCTTGCCGCCCCGTCTTCCAGCGCGCCCGCCGCCGTGCTGGAACGCGAACTGCCGCACATCGCTTCCCGCTACGACCGGCCTACCGCCGCGATCGTGGCGTTGACGATGGAATACCCCTGGCTCGCATCGCCTTCAGGGCTTGCGAGCCCACCCTAGGCGCGCCGCCAGCAGCATGGCGGCGAACACGGCGCCGGCGCCGAAGCTCAGGTAGCCAAACCACGCCACCAGCCCGACCGCCCATGACGGCTGGCGCAAGGCTACAGCCAGCGCGCCGCAGAGCAGGAGCCAGCCCGCCACGCGCAGCGCCCGGGTGGCTTTTGCGCTCAGTTCGCGGGCAAACAGGTCTTCCTGGTGGCGCGCCATGGCCAGCGCCAGACACGCAAAGGCCGATACGGACAGCAGCAACATGCTCAGATGATTCATCAGCGGGATTCCGTGGATGCAGCCTGGAGGGCGCTCAGGCCGGCATGCGGCGCAGCCACCGGCGGCGCCGGTTTCGATTGACGCGGCGCGGGCCGTGTTTTCGGCTGGTGACGCCGTACGCGCACGGCCAACAAGGCGTGCAGCCCGCCGAATGCCAGCACCGTCAGTTCGAACCCCGTAAAGACCCAGTCCCCGGCAGCGATGCTGTGCAACAGATTGCGTTCGGTGGTCAGGCCATTGAGCAAGGGCAGCAACGCCAACAGCGCGGCGGCCAGCCACAGCAGTTCGATCCAGGCGCGTTTTGCGGGACGCAGCAGCGCATAGGCCAACGTGGCCCCCCAGACGATGAAGAGCAGGTCGACCTCCCACACCTTGCGGTCGGCCAGCGCCTCGGGCAGCAGCCGGTTCCCCCAGAAGAAGGCGGCCATTGCCACGGACAGGCCGGCAATGGTGGCGATGTTGAGCTTTTCAACCAGGCGGAATCCAACGTGCGGCCGCGCCGGGTCCGGCAGCCTGGCGCGCCGTTTCACCGTCCACATGACCAGCCCGGTGCCCACCATGGCGGTGCCCGCCAGGCTGACCAGAAAGTACAGCCAGCGCAAGGGATAGTCGGAAAACCGGCCCAGATGCAATGCATACATCACGCCGCGCGTCTCGGCCGCGGCGCCAACCCGGTCCTTGGTCTGCAGCAATTGGCCATTGGCGCCATCGAACACCATGTACTGCGGGCTGGTTGAAACACGCGCATCGTCGGCGCGCACCACAATCACGCGCGCCGCCGCATCGCCGGGGTTGTTCACATTGACGTTGCCAATGCCATCGCGGCCCCAGCGCGCCTGCGCCTGCTGAATCATGCCTGCCACCGGCGCGAGCTCGGCCGGCTGCCCGCTGGGTTTGTCGGGGCGAATGAACGCGCTGATCTCGGACTGCATGGCCTGGCGTTGCGCTGCTTCCTTGAACGCGGCATCGCTGCCCCAGGGCATATACATCAGCATCAAGGTCACCAATCCGGTGTAGGTGATCATCAGGTGAAACGGCAGGCCGAGCACCGACAACGCATTGTGCGCATCCAGCCACGAACGCTGCCCCTTGCCCCACCGGAAGGTGAAGAAATCGATAAAGATCTTCTTGTGCGTAATGACGCCGCTGACGATGGCCACCAACATGAACATGGCACACAGCCCGGCAAGCCAGCGCCCCCACAGGACGGGCAGGTAGTGCAACTGGAAATGAAAGCGATAGAAAAATTCGCCGCCGACGGAGTCGCGCACTTCGATGGGCTGCGCGGTGGCCGGATCGAAGGTCGCGCTTTCAAACCGTTTCTCGCCCCGCCAGAACGCGCCGGCGGTGTTGTCGCGCGCATCGGGCAGGCTGATGCCCCATTGCGGACTTGCCGGCGCCAGCGCCTGCATGGTGGCAACCAGCCGGGGCGCCAGTTCGGCGGCGTCGGCCAACTGCAGTTGCGCCGGCACGTCCGGCCGCATCCATTGCGAAATTTCGTCCCGGAAGTAGCTGACGGTGCCCGTCAGGAACATCGCATACAGTATCCAGCCCGCCAGCAGGCCGGTCCAGATATGCAGGTCCGACATCGTCTGGCGGATGCCGGGCGCTTTCGCGGGCTTCGCTTTCTGGGGTTTGCCGGCCGCCGCGCCCGTTGCGGCCTTGTCGGGGGAATGCGTCGCCATGGTGCTCATGACGCCCATACCGACCACGCGGCCAGGCCCAGCGGCAAGGCCGCGGCAAGCAGGCCGGCCCAGGCGCGCCATGCCGACCTGACGGCGAACACCCACACGACAGCGCCCGCATACACGGCAAAACTGGCCAGCATGCCGGTAAGAACCGCCTCACTGCGGGAAATGGGCAAGGCCACGGCGGCAACACTGGCCAGCGCGGCCAATGCATACCCGCCGAATAATGCAGCCGTGATACGAGACATCAAAGGCGCCACGGAACGCGCCCACCGGCCCAGGACAAGCATCTTACCTGCCCGCCTTGCCGTGGTGTCCGGTCCACGGCCCGGGCCCGCCGGGGCAAGGCTGCGCGCGGCCGGATGCCGGGGCGCAGCGTGCAAGAGACGTTTTGATGTGCATGAATGAATCCAGTCCGCGCCCGTGATCCGGGCTGCCAGCAGCAATAATGAGAAAGCTTCTCATTATATATAAATTATGCACGGCGCCGCCAGACTTCCTGCCTGGAAACAGAGTGTTGTAGAACTGCATCATTACAATTAATAGTCAGTCCGATAATGATACTCATTCCTATTAATAAATTACACTTCCCCACACTAAAAATTTTACTTTCGGGAGAAGTGTCAGATGTCGATGTTGTTCAACCACCCCAGCCGGCCTACGGTCCTGGCGGCCCTTCTTTTCGCCATGGGCGCGGGCACCCCCCTGCACGCCCAGGAGGCCGGCAACGCGACACAGCTCGCGCCCGTGACGGTCATGGGGTCCAGCGGCGAAGCCATTGGATACGTTGCGGAACAATCGTCGACGGCCACCAAGACCGATACACCGCTTATTGAAGTGCCCCAATCGATTTCGGTCATCACCGAAGACCAAATGCGCGAGCAAGGCGCACAGACACTGAACCAAGTGCTGCGGTATACCTCCGGCATCGCGCCTGAAACGCGCGGCGCCACAGCAACGCGCCTGGACCAGTTCACGGTTCGCGGGTTTTCCGCCACCACCCTGCTCGACGGCCTGCGTATATTCGGCTCGCGCGATGCCCTGCCCCAGGTCGACGCTTACCGCCTGGAGCGGGTCGACGTCCTCAAAGGGCCGTCCTCGGTCATGTTCGGCCAGGGCGGCCCTGGCGGCGTGGTCAACCAGATCAGCAAGCGGCCCACAGCGGATGCGCGCAAAGAGGTGGAGCTGCAGGTCGGCAATTTCGATTACCGGCGGGCCAACTTCGACTTTTCCGGCCCCATCGACGAGTCCGGGCAGTTTCTGTACCGCCTGACAGGCTCCGGCTATATGTCCGACGGCCAGCTCAACAAGACCGAGGAGCGCCGCTATTTTATTTCTCCTTCGTTTACCTGGCAGCCGTCCAGCGACACCCGCCTGACGCTGCTGGCCAACTTGCAGCGCGATCCGGACATGGGTTCTTATGGGTCTTTGCCCCGCGTGCGCACCCTGGTCGCCGCGCCAGACGGCTACAAGCTGGGGCCTGATTTCTACGATGGCGATGCCGGCTTCGAAACCAGCGACCGGCGCAACCATTCCATAGGCTACGACTTCGAGCACCGCTTCAACGATGCCGTGACGGTGCGTTCCAATGCGCGCTACCTGCATGCCGAGGGCATCTACCGTTCGGTCTACTCCAACGGCTATGTTCCTGACAGCAATTATCGGCTGCTCACGCGCCGGAAAGGCGGAACGGACGTATCGATGGACACGTATGCCATCGACAACCACATTCAGGCAAAATTCAATTCCGGCGTGCTTGAGCACACCCTGCTCGCGGGCGTCGATTTTGCCCACTTGGACTCCGACACCCTGTCCAGCAGCTACGATGAAACCTTGCCGCTGGACATATTCAATCCCGACTATCATCAGAACATCGGCCCTTTGAACTGGGTCAGCGACACCAACCAGCGCCAGTACCAGACCGGTGTGTATCTGCAGGACCAGATCAAGATCAATCGCCTGTCCATCCTCCTGGGCGGGCGCTACGATTGGTCCCGCACCGAGTCCGCCGGCACCAACCTGACCACATCGACCCCCACCGCGAGCACCACGCGCGCCGAAGCCTTTACGGGCCGCGCCGGCCTCATCTATAACTTCGACAATGGCGTGGCGCCCTATATCAGCTATGCCGAGTCGTTCGAGCCGCAATCGGGTACCGATGCCAACAACCGGCCCTTCGATCCCCTGGAGGGAGAGCAGTACGAACTGGGGGTGAAGTATCAGCCGCCGGGCACGAACGCGCTGTATTCCGTGGCCGCCTTCGACATCCGCCGCAAGAATATGCTGACCTCCATACCGGGTTGCTTTGGCGCAGGGTGCCAGGAGCAAACGGGGGAATTGCGTACGAAAGGCCTGGAGTTCGAGGCACGCGGCGAACTCTCGCGCGGGCTGAGCATCATCGCCAACTATTCTTACATTGCCAACGAGTACACCAAGGACAATGCAACGCCTACCCGCCCCAGCCTGGAAGGCACCACGCCTTACGGTATTCCCAAGCATCAGGCATCGGTATGGGCGCGCTATCAACTGCAGAGCGGCCCGCTTGCCGGGCTGGGCGTCGCTGCGGGAGCACGCTACCTGGGCACCAGCTCCGGCGGCACGCATGACGCCTTCAAAGTCCCTGCCGCCACACTGGTGGATGCGGCCCTGGACTACGACCTGGGACGCGCCAACCCAGCGCTGAAAGGCATGTCCGTGGCACTGAATGTCAACAATCTGTTCGACAAGGAATATGTCGCTTCGTGCTATTCCGAAGAATGGTGCTGGTATGGCTACCAGCGCAGCATTCGGGCCAGCTTCCGTTATCGCTGGTAAGCCTTCGGCGCCAATGCCTCGTTGTTGAAAAAAGCCATATCATAGAGCGGTGCCGCCGTCGCGGCTATCGCTCAATTCAACATTCAAAGAGGGGCATTTCATGAAATATTTCTTCCGTTTCTTCCTGGGCCTGGCCGTGGCATTGACGCTGGGCGCCACGGCGCAGGCCGGTCCGCGCCTGGACCGGATCATGGAGAGCAAGGTGATCCGCGTCGGCACGCCTGGCGACTACCGGCCCTTTGCCATCAAAACAGACCAAGGCAAGTACGAGGGCCACGATATCGATGTGGTGGAAGCCATGGCCAAGGCGCTGGGCGTGCAGGTCGAATATGTGCAAACCTCGTGGCCCAACCTGATGAAAGACCTGCAGGCCGATAAGTTCGACGTGGCGGTGGGCGGCATTACCCGCAATGTTGCGCGTATCAGCCAGGTGGCCATGCTGCCCGGCTACGCGCCCTTCGGCAAAGTGGCCCTGGTGCGCAAGGACCAAGCCGCCCAATACAAATCCATCGACGACCTGAACCAGCCGTCCGTCCATGTCATCAAGAATCCAGGCGGCACGAACGAGGTTTTCGTTCTGGAAAACCTGAAGCAGGCGCAGGTCAGCACGCACGAGAAAAACGCCGAGATCCCGGCGCTGATCGCCGAAGGAAAAGGCGATGTCATGATCACTGAAACCTACGAAGCCTTGCATTACAGCAAGGCGGACCCCCGCCTTGCCGCCCAATTCATCGACCATCCCCTGACGCCGAAAAACGAACTCGGATTCATGCTGCCGGTCGACGATGCCGACTATGTGCGGGTCATGCAGTTCGCCTGGGACCTGGTCGACGAGCGCGACGTGCTTGACGACGCGGAAGACCGCTGGCTGAAATAAGGCAAGCCGGGCAGCCGGCGCAGGTCAAGCCGCGTCGACGGCCTGCAATACCTGTGCAAATAAATCGTTGGCGTGCGCGGCTTCCAGCCAGCGCACAATGACCACCAGGCGGCGCTCGGGTTCGACCCAGGTGAACGAGCTGCCCGCGCCAATGCCGAAATAGCTGGATGCCGGCAAGCCGGGGAAGATCTTGCGTTCGTGGTTGAGCCAGATCAGGTAGCCGTAATAAGGCGCAATGCCGCAAGGCTGGCGCATTTCCCGCAGCCACTCGGCAGACAATATGCGCTTGCCCTGGGCCATGCCATCGTCCAGCAGCATCTGCCCGACCTTGGCCTGGTTGCGCGCGCTGACCGACATGCCGCCGCCCCAGTGCGTGCCGCCGGTCACGGACTGCACGCGCTGGCCATTAAGGTCTATCCAGGCATTGTCATAGCCCACCCATTGCCAGTCTTCGCTGGCCCCCACGGGCCGCATGATGGCTTCGCGAAACACCTCTGGCAAAGGCTGTTGAAACAGATGCAGCAAGGCCAGCGCCAACTGGTTGATGCGCACATCGTTGTATTCCCAGTAGGTGCCCGCCGCCTGCAAGGGCCGCGGATCGCCCTTGCGGCCGTCGGGCGGCGTGCCGAAGGTCACGGCGCGGTAGCGGTCGGCCTGATCGGGGATGTCCCAGAGCGTCCCTTCCCACTCGCTGGTCTGCTGCAGCATGTGTTTCCACGTGATCCGGGCATTGTTGCCCTCGTCAAAACCGATACCCTGCAAGCGCGCGCCAATGCGCTCATTGACATCGGGCAGCAGGCCGCGATCGTGCGCCACCCCTGCCAGCAGGGCCAGATACATTTTGGCTACGCTGAATGTCAGATCGGCACGGTCCGGCTCGCCCCAGGCCGCCAATTCCTTGCCATCGTGCAAGATGACGCCCGACGCAGGGCCGCGCGAATGAATGGGGCCATACAGCCGATTCCAAGGCGGAGGATCATTCAGGTGTACCCCGAACTTCCCGCTGGCATCACGATCCCAGCTTGATTCATGCGCCTGGGCAAAGGCAATTGCATCGTCGAGTTTTGTCATCCCAATTCCTGAGGTTGCCGAATATCCGCATGCGGGAATATCCGTATACGGTATACAAAATCGTTCTGAGTACCCATAATAGGCACACCACCCCCTGTTAAGCAAGAAGAAGAAGGGTGTCGTTCCTGAACAATCCATTCGTGAAAACGCAAGATTGCATATAAGGCTGCCCACGGCCGTGAAAAGGAAGAGACATGAAAAAAACGCTGCATGCCATTGCTACAAACCCACGTTCCGTATTGCAGAGCCTGGCCGCCGGCCTGGTCACGGCAAGCCTGTTGGGCCCCTCGTCGCCGGCCCTGGCCAACAAGGCGGACGATACGCTGCGCATGGCCTACGACCAGGCGCCCGAAAGCATCGATCCCTACTTCAACAATGTACGTATTGGCGTCATCATTGCCGCCAATGTCTGGGACACCTTGCTGTATCGCGACCCGCTCACGAACGAATACAAAGGCCAGCTTGCAGAAAGCTGGGAACAAGTCGACGACCGTACGCTGGAATTCAAGCTGCGCCAGGGCATTAAGTTCCACAATGGCGAGCCCTTCAATGCGGACGCCGTGGTCTACACGCTGACCTTCGTCTCTGATCCGTCCAACAAGGCCACGACGCAACAGAACGTCAGTTGGATCGACCATGTGGAAAAAGTCGACGACTACACGGTGCGCATCATCAGCAAAACGCCCTTCCCCGCCGCCAAGGAATTCCTGTCGACCACCGTCGCGATCCATCCGGCCAAATATTACAAGGAAGTGGGCCCCCAGGGGATGAGCGCCAAGCCGGTCGGCACCGGCCCTTACAAGGTGAGCGAATACATCCCAGGCAAATCCATCACACTTGAGCGCAACACCGATTACTTCAAGGATTCGCCTAAAAACCAGCCGACCATCGGCAAGGTCGTCATCCGTTTCATTCCCGACCGCCAAACGCAAATGGCCGAAGTCATTTCGGGCGGCGAAGACTTCATCATGCATGTACCCAAGGACCAGGCCGAACAGCTCAAGTCCATGCCCAATCTGGAAGTGAAAAGCGGCAACACCATGCGCATCGTCTTCATGCAGCTCAATATCCGCGACGACACGCCGGCGCCGCAGCTGAAAGACGAGCGCGTCCGCAAGGCCATCGCACATGCCATCGACCGCAAGGCCATCATCAAGAATATCGTGGGCGAAGGGGCCGAATTGCTCGAAACCATTTGCACGCCGTCGCAAACCGGCTGTACCCACGAAGGGGCGCCCACCTACGACTACGACCCCGAATTGTCGAAGAAGCTGCTGGCGGAAGCCGGCTATCCCAATGGCTTCGCAACCAGCATCGTGGCCTATCGCGAACGCAACCAGACCGAGGCCATCATCAGCTATCTTCGGGCGGTAGGTATCGACGCCAAGCTTAATTTCCTTCAATACGCGGCCATGCGCGACATGATCCGCGCCGGCAAGGCATCGCTGACTCACCAGACCTGGGGCTCCAACCTGGTGAATGACGTATCCGCCTCGACGCCGGTGTACTTCGGCGGCGGCGCCGACGACATCACGGGCGATAAGGAAGTCCAGAAGCTGCTGGCGGAAGGCGATGTGACCATCGACGAAGGCAAGCGCGCCGCGGCCTACAAGCAGGCGCTGACGCTGATCGCCGAGCACGCCTACGGCATCCCCCTTTGGTCGCTGCCGGTGTATTACGTGGCCAACAAGGAAGTGGATTTCAAAGCCTATCCCGACGAACTCGTACGGTTCTGGGACATGCGCTGGAAGTAAGCACGCCGCCCCGCTAACAAGGCTCATCCATGCTGGTATACATGCTGAAAAGGCTGGGGCTGTCGGTGCTCGTCGCATTGACGGTGTCCATCATTGCCTACCTGCTGCTGCACCTGTCGGGCGATCCCGCCATCGCGCTTGCCGGCGAAGGCGCACGCCAGTCCGATATCGAAATGATACGCAAGGCCTACGGCCTGGACCGGCCGATCGCGGTGCAGTATGCCGATTGGCTGTGGCATATCGTCAGGGGCGATTTCGGCACCTCGGTGTATTTCAAGACAGCCGTGGGTCCGCTGATTCTTGAAAAGCTCGCCACCACGGTGCAACTGGGCCTGTGGGCATTGGCCTTCTCGCTGATCATTTCCATTCCCCTGGGCGTGCTGGCGGCTATCTACAAGAACTCATGGATAGACCGCCTGTGCCTGGCCATCGCCGTGATGGGCCAGGCGCTGCCCAACTTTTTCTTTGCCCTGTTGCTGATCATGCTGCTGGCCATTACCTGGCGTGTCCTGCCGGTGTCGGGCAGCGGCACATGGCGGCATTTCGTCATGCCGGCCATTGCCCTGGGCTATTACGTCGCGCCCGCCTTCATGCGCCTGATACGCGCAGGCATGATAGAAGTGCTCAGCGCCGACTACATCCGCACGGCGCGGGCAAAGGGCCTGCCGGCATCGCGCGTCGTCTTCAAGCACGCCCTGCGCAATGCCATCGTGCCTGTCGTGGCCCTGGCCGCCGTGCAACTGGGCTATCTGCTGGGCGGGTCCGTCGTCATTGAAACCATTTTCGCCCTGGACGGGCTGGGCTACCTGGCCTATCAAAGCATCACCTTCAAGGATTATCCGGTCATGCAGTCCATCGTCTTGCTGCTTTCCGTCATCTATGTGCTGCTGACCCTGGCAGCCGATTTGGCCAACGCCTGGCTTGATCCTCGCATACGGGTATCGTGAACATGACTAGCTCTCATTCCGTCCCCCCAACAGTCGTCCCTGCGGCAGGCCGTCCATCGTACCGCCGCCTCCCGTTATGGCGCCGCGTGCTGGCCAACCACGCCCTGGCCATCGGCGGCGGCCTGCTCCTGCTGATCGTGCTGATGGCCGTACTGGCCCCGTGGCTTGCGCCGCATGACCCCTACGTTCAGGACCTGGCCTACCGCAACGTGCCCCCCTTCTGGTACGACAAAGGCACATGGCTGCACCCGCTGGGCACCGACCAGTTGGGCCGCGACTATCTGTCCCGGCTCTTGTACGGAGCCCGCATATCGCTCACCATCGGCGCCAGCGTGGCGCTCATTTCGGGCGCCATCGGCACCACCCTGGGGCTGCTGGCCGGCTACTTCGGCGGCAGGACCGATATGGCTGTCTCGTTCCTGGTCACGACCCGCCTGGCCATGCCGGTCATCCTGGTGGCGCTGGCCACGGTGGCCATCGTGGGCGGCTCCCTGAGCGTCGTGATCTGGGTCCTGGGCCTGCTGAAATGGGATCGCTTTGCCGTGGTCATGCGGGGGGCGACCCAGCAAGTGCGGACGCAGGAATATGTGGCGGCGGCGCAGGCGGCGGGCGCGTCCACGCTGCGCATCATCCTTACCGAAGTCCTGCCCAACGTCATTCCGCATCTGATCGTGATCGCCACGCTCGAGGCCGCCAGCGCCATCCTGCTTGAAGCGGCGCTGTCCTTCCTGGGGCTGGGGGTACAGCCGCCGCTGCCTTCATGGGGGCTGATGATTTCCGAAGCCAAGGCTTATATGTTCTTTTCTTTCTGGCTGATCGCCATCCCCGGCACCGCGCTGGCCTTGCTGATCTTTGCCATCAATCTGGCCGGCGACGGGCTGCATCACTTTCTCACCCCCGAGGAGCGCGCCTGATCATGGATGATAAAGACACCGTCCTGAGCATCCAGGGGCTGCGCGTGGATTTTCACGGCGCCGCCGGCATTCTGCACGCAGTGCGAGGGGTCTCGTTCGACGTGAAGCGCGGCCAGACCCTGTGCCTGGTGGGCGAATCGGGTTGCGGCAAATCGATGACCTCGCTGGCATTGATGGGCTTGCTGCCCAAGCAGGCGCAGCGCCATGTGGAACGCTACACCTTCCAGGGCACGGACATGCGCGCCGCCGGCAAGGGCCAGATCAACGCACTGCGCGGCAACAAGATGGCCATGATCTTCCAGGAGCCCATGACGGCGCTCAATCCCGCCTACACCATCGGCGACCAACTGATGGAGCACTACATACTGCACCGCAAGGCGTCGCCGGCGCAGGCGCGCGAACGGGCCGTCGAGCTGCTCGAGAAAGTCGGCATCGCGTCGGCGGGCCGGCGGCTGAACCAATACCCCCATCAACTGTCGGGCGGGCTTCGCCAGCGCGTGATGATCGCCATGGCATTGATGTGCGGCCCCGAACTGCTGATCGCCGACGAGCCCAGCACAGCGCTGGACGTCACCATACAGGCACAGATTCTTCGGCTGCTGGCCGACCTCCAGGCGGAACTGGGCATTGCCATGATCCTGATCACTCACGACCTGGGCATTGTGGCGCGCATCGCAGACCGGGTCGCCATCATGTATGCCGGAGAAATCGTCGAAGAAGGCGATGCGGTCCAGCTGTTCAAGGAGCCGCACCATCCCTATACGCAAGGCCTTATGCGCTGCATCCCCATTCCCGGAAGAACAGCGCCGGGCGGCAAGCTGGGCACCATTCCCGGCGTTGTGCCGTCTCTTGTCGGACCCCTGCAGGGTTGCGCTTTCCGCGAGCGCTGCAGCTACGCGCAAACCGCCTGCGCCGAGGCCATTCCGCTGCGCGGCCACAGCGGCGGGCAACGCTGGCGCTGCATACATGAAACACTCGAGGTGACGGCATGAACCCCATCCTCGGCGCACAGGGACTCAAGCGGGAGTTCTCGATCGACGGCGGCATGTTCAAACCGCGCCAGACCCTGCATGCGGTCAACGGCGTCGACCTTTCCGTACAGCGCGGCGAGGTGCTGGGCATTGTCGGTGAGTCGGGCTGCGGCAAGTCGACGCTGGCCCGCATGCTGCTGGGCCTGACCCCGCCCACCCAAGGCACCGTTACGCTCGACGGACAAGACATCCGCAACATGACACGGCGCGCCATCGCACGCCGTGTGCAGCCCGTGTTCCAGGATCCTTATTCATCGCTGAACCCGCGCCGGACCGTGGCGGACATCGTTGCTTTCCCGTTAGAAGTCCACGGCATAGGCACACGTGATCAGCGCCGCAAACAGGTGGCGGAGATGCTCGAATGCGTAGGACTGAGCCCTCGCCATGCCGGCAGCACGCCGGGGCAGTTGTCGGGCGGCCAGCGCCAGCGGGTGGCCATTGCGCGCGCCCTGGTCATGCACCCGGACATCGTCGTCTGCGACGAACCGACCTCGGCGCTGGATGTGTCCGTACAGGCGCAGATCCTGAACCTGCTGCTGGACCTGCGCGTGCAATTCGATCTGACTTACGTATTCATCAGCCATAATCTGGCCGTCGTGGAACACATTGCGAGCCATGTGGCCGTTATGTATTTGGGCCGTGTCGTCGAATACAACCGTACCCGCGAGCTTTTCCACCAGCCTCGGCATCCCTATACGCAAGCCCTGCTGGCCTCGGTCCTGACGCCCGATACCCGCCTGGGCATCCCCGACATCGGGCTAGGCCTGTCATTTCCCGACCCCATCCATCCGCCGCCTGGCTGTACATTCCATCCGCGCTGCGGCCAGCGCCTGGCCTGCTGCGACCAGGAAGTACCCCTTGCCACGCAAGAAGGCGAGGCGCAAGTCGCCTGCCATCTGTATCCGCAAACCATCGAACAAGGACATGCATCGTGACACGAGAACAGGCATTATCCCGGGCCGCCGCCAGTTTCGACTCAGGCGAATTCAAAGCGACGCTGGCCCGCCGGGTCGCCATCCCGACCGAAAGCCAGAACCCCGAACGCAAGCAGGATCTGGTCGATTATCTTGACGCCGAAATGCGCCCCGCATTCGAATCCATGGGGTTCACCTGCCAGACCCTGACGCATCCGCTGGCCAAGGCGCCCTTCCTGTATGCGGAACGGCTCGAAGATCCCGGCGTGCCGACCACGCTGGGCTACGGCCATGGCGACGTCATCCGCGGCTTGGACGCGGAATGGAAGCCCGGCGTCGGCCCCTGGACCTTGGCCGAGTCGAAAGGCATGTGGTATGGCCGCGGCATCGCCGACAACAAGGGACAGCACACCGTCAACATGGAAGCCTTGCGCATGGTGCTGGAGACGCGCGGCCGCTTGGGCTTCAACGCCAAATATCTGATCGAGATGGGCGAAGAAACCGGGTCGCCGGGCCTGAGGGAAGTCTGCGCCCAGCATCGCGACATGCTGCAGGCGGACATGCTGCTGGCATCGGACGGCCCGCGGCTCAACGCGCAACGCCCCACCGTGTTCCTGGGCTCGCGGGGCAGCATCAATGTGGACCTGGTCATCGATGCGCGCGAGGGCGGCCACCATTCCGGCAACTGGGGCGGACTGATTTCCAACCCCGGCATACAGCTGGCCCACGCCATCGCCAGCATCGTCTCGCCCACGGGCCAGATCCGCATCCCCGAGTGGGTGCCGCCCACCCTGCCCGACTCGGTGCGCCACGCCTTGGCAGACTGCGAAGTCGACGGCGGCGCCAACGGCCCGGTCGTCGAACCGGACTGGGGCGAACCTGGCCTGACGCCCGCCGAGCGCGTATTCGGCTGGTGTTCATTCGAAGTGCTGGCCTACAAGACAGGCAATCCGGCCACGCCCGTCAATGCGATTCCACCGCGCGCCTGGGCGCGCTGCCAGTTGCGTTTCGTCGTGGGCATAGACCCGGAGCAGATCATCCCGGCCCTGCGCCGCCACCTGGATCGGCAAGGCTTTCCCATGGTGCGCATCGAATCCACGGGCGAAACCTTGTTTCAGGCGACGCGCATCGACCCCGACGATCCCTGGGTGCAGTGGACGGTGGCCTCCCTGGCGCAGACCACAGGTAAAAAGCCGGCTATTTTGCCCAACCTGGGCGGTTCGCTGCCCAACGACATCTTCACCGACGTCCTGGGGCTGCGCACGGTCTGGGTGCCGCACTCTTACCCCGGCTGCTCCCAGCATGCGCCGAACGAGCACCTGCCCCCGGCCGTGCTGCGCGAAGGGCTGCTGGGCATGACCGGCATCTACTGGGATCTGGGCGAAGGCGGCGCGGCCTTGAAGAAACGCATGGCCATGTCATAAGGCCGCCGCCTGCTTGTCGCGCGGCAAGAACACCAGCACAAGCAAGGTGCAGACGCCTGCAGCGCCGAAGGCATAGTCGTAGCGGCCGCTGAATGCGACAAAGGCGGCAAACGACGTCGGCACCACCATATTGACCACGCTGATTAGTATGCTGGACCCCGCGGCCGTTTCAGGAATCAGGTCGGCGGGCGACCGGCGCGCGACTTCGGCAATTTGCACACCATTCCAGCTTGCCGCCGAGCATCCGGCCACAAACGCTAACATCACAATGCACCATAAAGGCCATGCGGTGCTGCTTATGCCCAGCAGCACCGTTGTCACGGCCGAGACGACCGCCGCCATGGTCAGCGTTGCGGTGGCGGAGTGCAATCGGTCGGCAAGCCACCCGAGCGCAATGCGGCCCAGTACGCCGCCAAGCTGCATCACCGCAAAGACGGCGCCCGCCTTGCCAAGCGAGAACTCCAGCTTGTCAACCAGGAAGACAACGGTGAACGTAAACCAGCAGCTTTGGGAAATCGCGAACAGGCTGCCCACGATGGAGATGTTCAACAGGCCTCGGTTCAGCGTCAAGGATTGCAGGGGAACACGCAGCGTATGCAGCGATTGCAGGCCGGGCATGCCGAAATGCCAGCCTGCGCGCGTATTCGCTTTATCCAGTTGTGTGCTGATGCGCCATGTCAGCATGGACGGCAGGACGATCAGCAATGCGCAGGCGAATAAAGCGACGCGCCAGCCCGCCGCCAGCACCACCACCGGGATCGCCAGCCCCGCGATCACGCCCCCCAGCGGCACGCCCGCCTGCTTGATCGAAAAGATCAGATTGCGTTTGTCTGGCGGAGAGTACCTTTGCAGCACCTCGCTGCCCGCCGGATTTGCAGCCCCGTTGCTCAGCCCCATGACGAAGCAGGCCGCCAGGGCAAGGCCTATGCTCGACTGCAGGAAGAGCGCCATGCTGGCCGCGCCCAGCAGCAGGCTCAGTTGCAGGATGCGCATCCCGCCCACTTGCTTGATCAGCGCGGAGCCTGCCACAAGAATGGCCAGCCCGCCCAGTGAATTGGCGGCGCTCAGATAGCCGATGGAACTTCCGCTCCATCCGAATTCGCCGGACACGGCCGGGGCGATGATGGGGATGAACCGTGCCAGGAATGACGAAGTGGTCTGCAGAATGAAGATGGCCGCTACAGGCACAAGCCAGCCAGGCACCGCCTTTGTCATCCAGGGTCTCTTGGTTTTTACAGGTTATTGGGAAAGGACTTTACAGCGCTACTCTACCCTAAAAAAAAGCGCTGCCTGGTTCCAGCGGCTTTCTCCCAATATAATTGCGACTAATTCGCATTTTTATTTTTGCATCAAACTTACGCTGCCTGTCTTGGCGCTGCACTGACTCCAGGAGTACTACGTGTTGCGATTTTTCCCTTTCATGATGTCGGTTTTACTCTGCCTGTACAGCCTGCCCGGCGCTGCCCAGGCCCAGGACGCATCGCCCGCGCATGGAAGAAGCAGCCAGCTTGTGGGGGAAACCATCGCAGACCGCCCTTCGGCCCTATACCGGTTTGAACAGCACAAGATGACGTCGCTCGATGGAAAAAGGCGCTATCGCATCGACATGTCCATTCCCCGGGCTCCGGCCCCGAAGGCCGGCTACCCCGTCCTTTACCTGCTGGATGGCAATGCGGCGATGGCCACGCTTACCGACCACGACCTTGCATCGATCTCCGCCGCCAACCCGCCCGTGCTGGTGGCCATCGGCTACGATGTTCCCACCCGCAACGACGCCGTCTCCAGATCGTACGACTACACGCCTCCCGTCCATCAGGACGGAAAACCCATTGCCGAGCCCATTGTTCGCGGACGCGTGGGCGGCGGCGCCGATATCTTCCTGCAGTTCATCACCTCGCACATCAAGCCGCTGGTGCGCACGCGCGCAAGCATAGACCCCGCCAAAGAATATCTGTGGGGCCACTCTTATGGCGGCTTGTTCACCCTGCACACCCTTTTCACGCAGCCCGATGCATTTGCCCGATACATCACGGGCGACCCTTCTGCCTGGTGGTACGACGGCGCGCTGGTACAAACGTGGCATGCCTTCAACAAAGAACGCGCAGCCGGTAAACGCATCGCCATCCTGGTCGGCACCAAGCCTCGCCAGCCTGCTCAAAAGAACGGGCCGCCGCCCGATTACCGCGCGGCCGTCAAGGATATGGCCGAAGGCCTGCGCCAAGGCGGAGCCGATGCCAGCTACGAAGCATTTCCGCAATACGGACACGGCGACATGATACGTGTCTCGCTCGAACGCGCCCTGCAAATCGCCACCGAGCCTTGAAACACGCCTACTCGATAGCCAAGGACTCAATGCCGGTAGGCGTGCAGATCGTCGGGCAGCCCCAACAAGATGCGCGGGTGACAGCCATTGGCCGATGGCTGGCGCAAGACAGCCTGGAGCATGGACAGACGGCGGTCAAGAATCAAAGGGACTGGATATGCGCGGCCATGCGGTTGCGCATCGCCGTATCCGGCAAATCGCCGAAGGCGGCGCCCATGTTGTCCACCACATTCTTGGGGCGGCTGGTGGCGGGTGTGGCGCAGGTGACGGCCGGGTGGGAAATCACGAACTTCAGGAAAAACTGCCCCCAGGACTGTATGCCCAGCTCGGCCGCCCAGGCGGGTACGTCATGCCCCCTCACCAGATCCCATAGCCGCGTACGGCCAAATGGCGCGTATACCAGCACCGCAATGCCCCGGTCCGCCGCCAGCGGCAATATGCGCTCCTCCATGACACGGTTATCGATTGCATAATCCACGCCGATAAAATCAAGGCGCTCTTTGCGCATCACCGCTTCCAGTTGCTCGTACTGGCGCGGGAATGTCGTGGTCACACCCATATAGCGGATTCGCTTTTCGTCACGCAGGGACTTCAACAAGGGCAATTGCACAGGCAGATCGCCCAGATTGTGCACCTGGATCAGGTCGATCACCGGTTTGCCGATGGCCTTGAAGGAGGCCTCGATCTGGGCCCTGGCCTGCTCGACATCCGCCTTGCCCCCGCCAAACCCGGCGACGTTGAGCTTGGTTGCCCAGAACACCTTGTCGACGATGTTGAGCTCGTTGACGATGCGCCCCGCCACCGCTTCCGATGCGCCATAACTGGGTGCGGTGTCAAAGACCGACCCGCCCTGGTCGACAAAAGCACGAAATACCTGTTTCAATGCTTCGACGTCCTGGCCGCTGGCCGTGCTGGAAAATGTCGCGGAGCTGCCCAAACCCACCACGGGAAGCGCTTGGCCGGACGAAGGAATGGGGCGCGTCATCAGCGCAGCGGATTTTTCATTCGCCCACAGCCGGCCCGGCGCAAGCATGGAACCTGCGCCGACCGCCATACATAGTGCCAGATAGTCACGACGGGAGATCATGTCGAAAGTCCTTTATTCGGATGCGGATTCAGCTACGCGGTCAGGCTCGCCGCGACCTGCTACGCTTGTACAAAATCAAGTCGCCACAGAAAGAATGCGTATGCCCAGATTGAACAAGCTTACATCCATAATCGGTGCCGTCACAATAGCGCTGCTCCCTTTCAGCGTCGCCGCCCACCCGCATGCCTGGATAGACGTGCGAAGCACCCTCATTATGTCGCCCGACGGGATGATTTCCGCCATTGAGGAAGAGTGGCTGTTCGACGATCTTTATTCTTTGGCCGTCATCGATGAAACCTCGGACGACAGTACCCCCAAGGCGGAAGCCGTCAGCAACTTTGCCGCTAAGGTCATTGAAAACCTTGGCCCCTATGGCTATTTCATGCGCATCACCGCGGATGACCGCCCTGTCGCCATCAGCACCGTCACACAATTCAAAAGCGAAATGCAAGGGCCGCAATTGCTGCTTTCCTTCACCGCGCCGCTGGCCGAACCGGTGGATCCGGCACGCCACGCCGTCAAGTTCTCTGTTTACGACCCCAGCTATTTCATTCAAATGACACACCGCCCCGAAGCACCGCCGACCATCAGGAGCGAAGCACAACATCGCTGCCGCGCCCTCGTCGAGCAGCCCAACCCCTCCGCCCAGGACATCGCCCGCGCCTTCGCGCTGGACCGCGGCGCGGCCCCGCAGGAAGGCCTGGGCGACCTGTTTGCCGAGAAGGTGCGCATCCAATGCGGCTGACCGTTTCAAGCCGTTCCCGCAAGCTCGCGGCATGCGCCCTGGCGGGCGTCCTGGCGTTTTTGGCGGCAGCCTACGTCATGAACCGCTATGCGGTATGGAGCACAGTGCTGGCCTGGCTCATGACCACGCAGGCCGAACTGCATCGGCAACTCGCCGCCGCCATACGCGTGGTGGCGCAAGAAGGACTGGCTGCAACATGGCCGCTGATTGGCATCAGCCTGCTCTATGGCGTATTCCATGCGGCCGGCCCTGGGCATGGCAAGGCGGTCATTGCCACCTACCTGGGCACAAGCCGGACACGCCTGCGCCGCGGCCTGGTCTTGTCGATAGGGTCGGCCATCGCCCAGGGCGTCGTCGCGATCGTGCTGGTCGAAGTCCTTGCCAGCCTGCTGAGCTATTCCCTGCGCCGCACCCAGGGTGCGGCGGCTCAATTGGAAAACATCAGTTTTGCACTGATCGCGATGCTGGGCGCGGTATGGCTCCTGCGCAGCGCGAGGATGCTGTATAAGCGGTGGCGCCAGCCGGAGCGCAGCGCTGGCACGCTGTTTTCCGGCGGCGGAAAAATGCAGGCATACTGTGCCGACTGCGGAGGCCTGCACCGCTTGGCCGGGGCTCATATCGATCAGCCCCTGACATGGCGCGCGAGCGTGCCCATTGTCCTGGCGATCGGATTAAGGCCATGCACCGGGGCAATCCTGGTGCTGCTGGTCGCCTACTCGCTGGGACTGCGCTGGGTCGGCATGGCCGCCGTGCTGGCCATGTCTCTTGGCACCGCGGCCACCGTCAGCCTGCTGGCGACAGCCGCCGTTTCATTGCGGCAGGGCGCCCTGCGCTTTTTTCAACGCGGCGCAAAACCCAGGCTTCAGACAGGCGTCGTGTTTGACGTCCTTGGCGTCATCGGCGGAACGACTATTTTCCTGCTCGGCATCGGCCTGCTCCAGCAAGGGCTGAAGCTAGCCAGCCATCCTCTTTTCTGAGTGTGGCGGGGCAACAGCTTTACACGGTCGATATAGCGGCGATCCCGATGATCAAACGAGGTGCTCATTAAGATCTCCCGGCAAGGTTATCTGGTAAGTCGGGTGCAAATGTCCACTAGGTCATCACGATCTGACTCAGTCATCACTCGGCTATCTTTCGTTTATTGCGTTTTTCGTTTATTTCGAATATACTAAATCCTGAGACTGCTACATAGCATAGGAATTAGCCATGACCACCATCACACAAGCCAAGATGGCGCTGCCCGCCGAACGGGAAGTTCAGGCAGCGGTGCAGGGGCAACGCGCCTTGGCGGCCTACCTGGCAACGCGCTTCGAAACGCAACACATCCAGATCTTCGATGACCGAAACCAAGCTCACCATGTGGAGTTGCCCACCTCCGCGCTGCGTTTGCTCGTCGATATCTTGGCAGAGTTAGCCGACGGCAATGCCGTGAAAGTCGTGCCCGTCCATGCGGAACTGACGACCCAGGAAGCCGCAGACATGCTCAACGTCTCCCGCCCTCATCTGGTCAAGTTACTGGAGGATGGTGTGCTGCCGTTCCACCGAACGGGAAAACACCGCCGAGTGCGGTTCGCAGACCTGATGCAATACAAGGATGCACGCGACCACGCTAGCGAAGAAGCCATGGCGGAACTCGCACGTCAGGCACAGGAATCAGGCATGGGGTACGAGTGAGGCACTCCCCCTTCACCGCCATCTTCGATGCTTGCGTTCTCTATCCCGCACCGCTGCGCGACTTTCTGATGTGGCTGGGGCTATCGGGACGGTTCCGTGCCCGCTGGAGTCGCGATATTCATGAAGAATGGAAACGCAATCTACTGCTCAATAGGCTCGATCTTACACGTGCGCAAGTGGATCGCACTTCCGACCTGATGGATCGTGCAATCCCCGATGGCTTGGTGGATGGATATGAAGATCTCATTGCAGGTCTGACACTGCCCGATCCCGACGACCGTCATGTTCTGGCTGCGGCCATCCGCTGCGGTGCTAGCGTGATCGTGACCTTCAACCAGCGGGACTTTCCCGCAGGCATACTTGCCTCCTATGGAATAGAGTCTCAGCATCCCGACGAGTTTGTTGAGAATCTCTTCGACCTTGATGCTGCAGCGGTAGTGGCCGCTGCGCAACGTCAACGTGCTCAGCTCAAGACTCCACCTATCGACGTTGATCACTATCTGGAAATTTTGTTTCGGCAGGGATTGGTTCAGGCAGCCAAAGCCTTGGCCACTTACCGCTCCATCCTCTAACGGTGCAGCCCGGCATGACTAATCCCATTTCGCTGACTTTTCTTCGCTGAGCCAGCTTGATACAGCCTGAAGGCTAAGAGCCCATGAGAATCCGCTATACGGTTCCATTCAAGCGCAAGATCATCATCGATGACCATTGGGAAATCCCCGTACAGGGCGGGAAGCTCCGAATCATCGACGAGACCGGTTACGCCAAAGCCCTTGAACTCACGTTTGAGAAACAACCTCTCGAATATGCACCGCAGCTCCAGCGACCTAACAAAGGCGAGGTCGCGGCGACGATAACCGGACGCGATCACCGCATGATATTTGTGAAGCGCCAACTTGACGACGCTGCCACATTTCTCGAGTGTCTCTATGACATTGAGCTCATCACAGACGAGATCGATGCCAAATATGAAGGTGAAACACCTGAGGAAGAAGCCCGAATCACGATAAAGAGCTTTTCGATGGGCCGACATAATCCCGCGTTGCCACTCCCTTTCGATATGTTCACGCGGGCCATCATGGCCGCCGAAAAATGCGACGGCCCAAGGTTTGAAGCGACCCTTGTAGGAAGCGCTCGGAAGGCTCTTGAGACACAGGAATTCATTAACTCCTTTCGCTACTCATTTCTGTTGATTGAATCTCTCTACGGCAACGGCCAATTCAGAAAAGAGGGCTTGCAAGCAGCGTTAAAAACGAGCCATGAATTCCGAGATATCGTTGAATTTGCCATCAAAGACATGATCCCAGCAAAAGATGATCACAGTTCAGATACAGCTAAATTGCTTGCCACAAAGCCAACGGCAGACGACGTGATTAATCATCTAGTTGAGAAACGAGGCTTCTACTTTCACGGGAACATCAAACGGAAGGACGCTTGGAAGCCCCACGAGCAAGGTACGGCTGACTCGCTAGCCCTTCTCGCATTAAGCATCGCCACAAAAATTTCCATGAAGGCAGCAGAGCCAATATTCGCTCCGGAATTGAAGAAACGCCACTTTGAAGACGCAATGCGCACGGGAGCCAAAATCGTGTTCGAGATAAAATTCAAATTCCGAGAACCAGAGGAAGTGCTCGACCGAGAGCATGAGATCAACATCAATATGCCTGGAACAAAGGTAACACCTCGATCTGCATTCGCGGTTGCTCAGCATTTTCTCCATGTATTCCAACACAATCAGCCCGTATCAGCTCTACGCGAGGCGGAATGTTCTGTTCAGGGAACTGGGGAAAAGGTATTCAACCTTACATTTCATACCATCGGGGATGGTGCCGAAAAGGCCACACCAGAAAAATCTGCTGATGCATCAGGCTGATGAACTGTCGGTCTTCTCGATCCAACACTTCCTTCTGTTGTTGGATTAGACGTACGCTCGGGTAAGAAATCTAGACGTCATGCCCGTACTCCTCTCCCATACATGGTATCGGAATATATTGCCATGATATGGCTTTATACATACCATGAAAAATGCCATTGACAATGTAAAGAACATCCTCAATGGCATTTATTTTATCTAACAGAATCAATTGGTTAGAAAACGACCTCATTCCCACTCAATCGTCGCAGGCGGCTTGCTGGATACATCGTAAGTCACGCGATTGATGCCGCGGACTTCGTTGATGATGCGCGACGAGACTTTCTTCAGCAAGGCATAGGGCAATTCGGCCCAATCGGCGGTCATGAAGTCCGTCGTCTGTACTGCGCGCAGCGCCACGACATAATCGTAGGTACGGCCATCGCCCATGACTCCCACCGACTTGACGGGCAGGAACACGGCAAAAGCCTGGGACGTCAGGTCGTACCAGTTCTTGCCGCTGTTGTGATCGACGGTCTTGCGCAGCTCTTCGATGAAGATGGCGTCGGCGCGGCGCAAAAGGTCGGCGTATTCTTTCTTGACTTCGCCCAGGATGCGCACCCCCAGGCCGGGACCCGGGAACGGGTGGCGGTACACCATGGCGGGCGGCAGGCCCAGGGCGACACCCAGTTTGCGCACTTCGTCCTTGAAGAGCTCGCGCAGCGGCTCAAGCAGCTTCAGATTCATGTCGTCGGGCAACCCGCCGACGTTGTGGTGCGATTTGATGGCGACGGCTTTGCCGGTTTTCGACGCGGCCGATTCGATCACATCCGGGTAGATGGTGCCCTGTGCCAGCCAGCGGGCGTTGCTGAGCTTGCCGGCTTCGGTCTGAAAGACCTCGACGAATTCCTTGCCGATAATCTTGCGCTTGGCTTCGGGGTCGGCGACGCCGGCCAGCTTGCCCATGAAGTCATCGGTGGCGTCTACGTGGATGACCTTGATGCCGAAATGGTCGGCAAATGTCGACATGACCTGCTCGGCCTCGTTCAGGCGCAGCAGGCCGTGATCGACAAAGACGCAGGTGAGCTGGTCGCCGATGGCTTTATGGATAAGCGCGGCGGCGACAGAGGAATCCACGCCGCCCGACAGCCCCAGTATGACTTCGTCGCTGCCGACTTGGGCCCGGATGTTGGCGATGGCTTCTTCGACATAGTCGGGCATGTTCCAGTCGCGGCTGCAGGCGCAGATTTCCGTGACGAATCGGGCCAGTATGGCTTCGCCCTGAGTGGTGTGGGTGACTTCAGGATGGAATTGCAGCGCATAAAAGCCGCGCTCTTCATCGGCCATGCCGGCAATCGGGCAGGAAGGCGTGGAAGCCATCAGCTTGAACCCGGGCGGCAAGGCGGTGACTTTATCGCCATGGCTCATCCAGACCTTGAGCATGCCATGCCCTTCGGTCGTGATGAAGTCCTGCAGACCGTCCAACAGGCGGGTATGGCCGTGGGCGCGCACTTCGGCATAGCCAAATTCGCGGTGATCCGACCACTCTACTTTCCCGCCCAGCTGGGAGGCCATGGATTGCATGCCGTAGCATATGCCCAGCACGGGTACGCCGGCCTTGAAGACCTGGGCCGGGACCTTCATGGATTCTTCTGTATAGGCCGATGCGTGGCTGCCCGACAGAATGATGCCTTTCAAGCCTGGCTGCGCCTGAATGAACGCGTCGTCGACGTCACCCGGATGGATCTCGCAATATACGCCCGCTTCGCGGACGCGCCGTGCGATAAGTTGAGTGACTTGTGAACCGTAGTCGAGGATGAGGATACGCTGGTGCATGGCTTGAGGAAAAAAAGAAATCAAGGCGTTAATGTAACGTATTGAGGCCTGTTACGCTGGCGTAACCAGGCTGGTAAGGCTACAGTTCCGGGTAACAAGGAGCATTAATGCAACAAAAGCAGTCTGCCGTTTCACTGTCATTTTCGGGCTTCGTCGCGCTGGCCGTGGCCATGGGCATCGGCCGTTTCGCCTTTACTCCCTTGCTGCCCATGATGCAAAGCGATGCGGGGCTGGGGCTGGCTGAAGGCGGATGGCTGGCCAGCGCCAACTACCTGGGCTATCTGGCCGGAGCGTTGGCCGCGGCGGTGCTGCGCTGTTCACCCGCTACCTTGCTGCGCGCGGGCCTGCTGCTGGTGGTCGTCACCACCTTGCTGATGGGGATCACCGGCAACTGGTTCAGTTGGCTTGCCTGGCGTTTTATTGCGGGATTCGCCAGCGCCTGCGCACTGGTGGGGACTGCGTCGCTGTGCCTGTCCAGGCTTGCCGCGCTGGGGCAATCGCAACGCGCGGGCATGGTGTTCGCCGGCGTGGGCAGCGGGATCGCCATCGCGGGACTGCTCTGCATGGGCTTGGGGCTGGCTCTGGTGCGCTCGTCGCATGCCTGGCTTGTGCTGGGCCTGCTCGCGCTGATCGGCATGTGGCTGGCCCGGCCTTTGTGGAGCCGCCCGCCTGCCACAAAGGCATCAAGCCCGTCCAGCGCAGAAACCAGGTTGACAACGGCCAGCTACTGGAAGCTCGTGCTGTGTTACGGCCTGTTCGGCTTTGGCTATATTCTGCCCGCCACGTTTTTACCCGCCCAGGCCCGGATGCTGGTCCAGGACCCGGCTATTTTCGGTCTGGCCTGGCCGCTGTTCGGGCTGGCGGCGGCCGTCTCCACCGTGATGGCCAGCCGCTTGTTTGCTTCCTGGCCGCGCCGTGCATTCTGGGCGGTCTGCCAACTGATCATGGCGGCGGGCGTCCTGCTGCCGGTCATCTGGCCGGGCATGGCCGCCATCATGATCGCCGCCCTGTGCGTGGGCGGAACCTTCATGGTCATCACCATGCTGGGCATGCAGGAAGCCCAGGCGACAGGCGGCGCGAAGGCCAAGCAGTTGATTGCCGCCCTGACCGCCGCCTTCGCGACAGGCCAGTTGCTGGGGCCGATATGCTTCAGCCTGAGCCATGCCTGGTTCAATACCGACCTGGATTTTGCGCTGGTCCTGGCGACAGCGGGCCTGGTCGCAGCCAGTGTATGGCTGTTGATTCCCGACGCATCCGCTGTGCCCGCCGCAAACGATGCGGGCAGCGCACATTGAACGCCATCCCTCTTTTGAAGGAATAAAACCATGTCTAGCAAACCCGCCCGCACATCAACCTTTGTCCTGGTGCATGGCGCCTGGCACGGCGGCTGGTGCTGGTCCCGGGTGGCCGAACGCTTGCGCGCGGATGGACACATTGTATACACGCCAACGCTGACCGGACTGGGGGAACGCAGTCACTTGCTGAACCGGGAGGTCACGCTGCAGACCTTTGTCGATGACATCGTCAATGTGCTGGCCTGGGAAGATTTGACCGAGGTCGTTCTAGTAGGCCACAGCTTTGCCGGGCTGGTCATTACGGGGGTGGCGGACGCCGTCCCGCAAAGATTGAGCCGGCTGGTCTACCTGGACGCCTTCATTCTGGAAAGCGGCATCAGCACGTTCGATAGCCTGCCCGCCGAGGTGGCGGCCAAGATGGAAGCCGCCGCGCAGCAAGTGTCCACTGCGGCGCCCGCCTTGCCGCCGCCCAAGCCCAAGCACCTGGGGCTGGCAGCGCCTGAAGATATCGCCTTTGTCCAGTCACGCCTGACGCCGCAGCCTTTGGCGGCCTATCAAACCGCCCTGCAGCTGAAACACGCGCCGGGCAACGGCCTGCCCTGCACGTATCTGCACTGCATCAGTCCACCCTTCGCGCCGGTTGAAAACACCAGTGCCTGGGTGAAAAGCCACACGGATTGGCGTTGGGAAGCGCTGGACAGCGGCCACGATGCCATGGTGTCACACCCGGACCGGGTTTGCGCAGCGCTGTTGCAATCCAGCTGAAGTTAAAAAGGGCCGGGTCCTGCGACGCAGGAACCGGCCCTTTCGGCCTGCCGATTGTTAGCGAATGCTAATCGGCCCGGTAATTAGGCGCTTCCTTGGTGATCTGCACATCGTGCACGTGCGACTCGCGCACGCCTGCCGAGGTGATCTCGACAAACTCGGCCTTGGTGCGCATGTCTTCGATGGACGCGCAGCCGCAATAACCCATGGAGGCGCGTATGCCGCCGACCAGTTGGTAGATGATGGCGATGACGCTGCCTTTATACGGCACGCGGCCTTCGATGCCTTCGGGAACGAGTTTATCGACGTTGTTGGCGGGGTCCTGGAAGTAGCGGTCGGCCGAGCCGTCGGCCATGGCGCCCAGGCTGCCCATGCCACGGTAGGACTTGTAGGAACGCCCCTGGAACAGGACCACTTCACCGGGCGCTTCTTCCGTACCGGCGAACATGCCGCCCATCATGCAGGCGGAAGCCCCCGCGGCCAGGGCCTTGGACACATCGCCCGAATAGCGGATGCCGCCATCGGCAATCAAAGGCACGCCCGTGCCTTCCAGCGCCTTGGCCACATCGGAAATGGCCGTGATTTGCGGTACGCCCACGCCCGCCACGATGCGGGTCGTGCAGATGGAGCCTGGGCCGATACCCACTTTGACGCAGTCCGCGCCCGCTTCCACCAGCGCCTTGGCCGCAGCGGCGGTGGCGATATTGCCGCCGATGACCTGGATTTTAGGGTAATTCTTCTTGACCCAGCGCACACGCTCGATCACGCCGGAGGAATGGCCGTGCGCGGTGTCGACAACGATGACGTCGACGCCGGCGGCGGCCAGCTTTTCAACGCGCTCTTCCGTGCCCTCGCCCACGCCCACGGCGGCGCCGACGCGCAACTGGCCTTGGCTGTCTTTGGACGCATTGGGATGCTCGGTGTTCTTGACAATGTCTTTGACGGTGGCCAGGCCGCGCAACTGAAAGGCGTCGTTGACGATCAGGACGCGCTCAAGGCGATGCTTGTGCATGAGCGCCTGGGCCTCGTCCAGCGTGGCGCCTTCTTTCATGGTGATCAGGCGGTCTTGCGGCGTCATGATGTCGCGCAGGGGGACATCGAGCCGGTCTTCAAAACGCAGGTCGCGGTTCGTGACGATGCCGACCAGCTTGCCGGCCTCGACGACCGGCAGGCCGGAAAAACCATGCTGGCGCTGCAAGGCGATGGCATCGCGCACCTTCATGGTGGGTGTCACGGTGACCGGGTCGATCACAATGCCGAACTCGTGGCGCTTGACGCGGGCGACTTCGCGCGCCTGTTCTTCGGCGGTCAGGTTTTTATGGATGATGCCTATGCCGCCTTCCTGGGCCATGGCGATGGCCAGGCGCGCTTCGGTCACCGTGTCCATGGCGGCTGAAACCAGCGGAATATTCAGGGTGATGTCGCGCGTGAAGCGGGTGGCAAGAGATGTGTCGCGAGGAAGGATGTCGGAATACGCCGGCACCAACAATACATCGTCGAAGGTGAGCGCTTTTTTGATGAGACGCATAAACTAGGCTCCGTGCAAAGCAAGATTATACGCCTAAACCTAGGGTCTGTCCCTAGGCCCGCCGATGCAAACCGGCCTGGCCTAGGGAGTTTGAACGGGCTTTAGCCCAGCCATACTCTTGCGTTGCGGAATATGCGCAGCCAGGGGCTGTAGCCGCCATGCGCAGCATCGCGGCCGCCGCTATCCTTGCTGCCCCAACGCTCGGGCGCCCACGACATCATCACATTGCGCGTGACGCGCTCGGGGTGCGGCATCATGACGGTGAAGCGCCCGTCCGCCGTCGTCACGCCGGTCAGGCCCTGCGGGCTGCCGTTGGGATTGTAGGGATACTGCTCGGTATGCTGGCTGCGATGATCGATGTAGTGCAGCGCGCCATGGACCATGGCCAGGTTGCCCTGGGTGGAAAAATCGGCATAGCCCTCGCCGTGCGCCACGGCAACCGGTACACGTGTGCCCGCCATCCCCTGCAGGAACAGCGACGGCGAATCGGCAATCTCGACCAGAGACAGCCGGGCTTCGTATTTCTCGGACTGATTGCGGGTAAAGCGCGGCCAATGCTCGGCGCCGGGAATCATCCCCGCCAGCGCGGCCATCATCTGGCAGCCATTGCACACGCCCAGGGCAAAGGTATCGGGCCTGGCGAAGTAGGCGGCAAACTGGTCGGACAATTGGTCATTGAAGCGTATGGTACGCGCCCAGCCTTCGCCGGCGCCCAGAACGTCGCCGTAGCTGAATCCGCCCACGGCCACCATGCCCTGCACCTCGTCCAGCCTGGTTCGTCCAGACAGCAGGTCGGTCATGTGGACGTCAAGCGCCTCGAAGCCGGCCTTGTCGAAGGCCCAGGCCATTTCAACCTGGCTATTGCAGCCCTGCTCGCGCAGAATCGCGACCTTGGGGCGCTTGCCGGTGGCAATGAACGGGGCAGCAATATCTTCTTGCGGGTCGAACTCCACCAGCGGCGCAAGGCCGGGGTCGGTTTTGTCCTGCCACAGATCGAACTCCGCCTGCGCGCAGGCGGGATTGTCGCGCAGCGCCATGATGCGGCGGGTCACTTCGGCCCACTGCTGGCCCAGATCGGCACGCGGTTTTTGATACACGCACTGGCCGTCGCGATAAAACTGGATTTCGTCCAGGGTGTTGAGACTGCCGATCACGTGGGAATGGGCGGACAAGCCTGCCTGGCGCAATTGCTGCAGGACATGGTCGCGCTGGGCGGCTGGTACCTGGATCACCGCGCCGGCTTCTTCCGCGAACAAGGCTTTCAGGGTGATCTCGTCGCGCTGGACCGACACTTGTTCAGGCCGTATTTTGTAATCGCCCCAATCGGCCGCCACGGGGTCGATGGTGAGCATGTCGAGGTTGATCGAAACACCCACGTGGCCGGCAAAGGCCATCTCGCACACGGTGGCCAGCAAGCCGCCGTCGGAACGGTCGTGATAAGCCAGGATCAGGCCTTCAGCCGCCAATTGGCGTATGGTCTTGAAGAAGGCCCCCAGCGCCACGGCGTCGTCGATATCCGGTACGGTCTGCCCCGTCTGGTTGAAGGCATGCGCCAGGACGGAGCCGCCAAGACGCTGCTGCCCCATGCCCAGGTCGACCAGGATCAACACCGTATCGCCGGCATCGCTGCGCAGTTGCGGCGTCAGGGTGGCGCGCACATCGGCGACCGGCGCGAAGGCGGTCACAATCAGGGACACCGGCGCCACGACCTGGCGCGCCTCGCCCTGCTGATCCCAGGCGGTGCGCATCGACAGGGAGTCCTTGCCCACCGGAATCGACAGACCCAATTGCTGGCACCATTCACTGACCGCGGACACCGTGTCGTACAGGGCGGCGTCCTGCCCTGCCACGCCGCAAGCCGCCATCCAGTTGGCCGACAGCTTGATGTCCCGGATGGACTGCACATCAGCGGCCACCAAGTTGGTCAAGGCTTCGGCAACCGCCATGCGCCCGGAAGCGGGCGCATCGATGACGGCGATGGGTGTGCGTTCGCCCATGGCCATGGCTTCACCGCGCACGCTTTCGTAGTCGGCCAGCGTCACCGCGCAGTCAGCCACCGGAATCTGCCAGGGACCCACCATCTGGTCGCGGCTGGAAAGCCCCCCCACGGTACGATCGCCAATGGTGATCAGGAAATTCTTGCTGGCGACGGTCGGATGGCGCAAGACGCGGTTGATCGCCTCGTGCAGTTCAATGCCGGGCAGGTCCAGCGCGGCGTGCGACGCGGTCATACGCCCGACATCGCGCGTCATGCGCGGCGGCTTGCCCAAGATGACGTCGATGGGCACATCGACCGGACGCAGTTCGGAAACGGGGTCGCCCGCCTTGGCGCCGGCCGTTGCCGCCGCCAGCGCGCTGTCGGGTACCCCGGCCAAGCCTTCGCCGAAGGTGACGCGCAGTTGCCGCTCTTCGGTCGCCACGCCGACCACGGCATAGGGGCAGCGCTCCCGCCGGGCGATCTGGTCGAAACGCGGTAAATCATCCGGCAAGATGGCCAGGACATAGCGCTCTTGCGATTCATTGCTCCAGATTTCCGCCGCCGACAGGCCGGATTCTTCCAGGTGGACTTGCTGCAGTTCGAATAGAGCGCCCCGCCCCGCGTCGTTGACCAGTTCGGGAAAGGCGTTGGACAAGCCGCCCGCGCCCACATCGTGGATGGCAATAATGGGATTGTGCTCGCCCTGCTGCCAGCATCGGTCTATGACTTCTTGCGCCCGCCGTTCGATTTCGGGATTGCCGCGCTGCACAGAATCAAAATCCAGTTCGGCGCTGTTGGCGCCCGCGCTCATGCTGGATGCCGCGCCGCCGCCCATGCCGATGCGCATGCCGGGCCCGCCCAGCTGAATCAGCAGCGCGCCGGGGGGAATCGGGTCTTTGTGCGTCAGGCGAGCGTCGATGGCCCCCAGGCCGCCGGCAATCATGATGGGCTTGTGATAACCCCAGCGCGTGCCGCCCGAGGTCTGCTCGAAGGTACGGAAGTAGCCCAGCAGATTGGGCCGGCCGAACTCATTATTGAAGGCGGCCCCGCCGATGGGACCTTCTATCATGATGTCCAGCGGGCTGGCGATGCGATCAGGCGCCCCATGTACATCGCCCTCCCAGGGCTCGATGGCATCCTTGAACTGCAGGTTCGATACGGTAAAACCGGTCAGCCCCGCCTTGGGCTTGGAGCCGCGCCCCGTGGCGCCTTCGTCACGGATCTCGCCGCCGGCACCCGTTGCCGCCCCGGGAAACGGCGCGATAGCTGTGGGGTGGTTATGCGTTTCCACCTTCATCAGCGTGTGCACGGTGGCGGGGTGATGCCGGTAAACTGGATCGGCGCCAGCCTGCCCCGCGTGGAACAGCGTCGCCGGTCCGCCCGCCATGATGGCGGCGTTATCGGAATAGGCGACGACCGTGCCTTCAGGCTGGGCGGCGTGCGTGGCGCGTATCATGCCGAACAAGGTGCTGGGCTGTTCTTCGCCGTCGATCACCCATTGGGCATTGAAAATCTTGTGGCGGCAGTGCTCGCTGTTGGCCTGGGCGAACATCATCAGTTCGACGTCCGTGGGATTACGGCCCAGATGCTTGAACGCGGCTTCCAGGTATTCGATCTCGTCTTCGGACAAGGCCAGCCCCAGATTGCGGTTGGCGTGCTCCAGGGCGTCCTGCCCGCTGCCCAGCACATCAATGGTCTGTATAGGCTTTCCGGGCAGCGAAGCGAACAAGGGCGAGCCGTCGAATGCGGCGTCCACCACGGTTTCGGTCATGCGGTCGTGCAGGCAGCCGGCCAGCGTTGCCAGTTGTCCGGCATCCAGCGTTTTGCTGCCCAGCAGGCCGCGTGCGGGCGTGATTTCGTAGCGGATGCCGCGCTCGATGCGCCGAATGCCCGGCAGGCCGCAATTGTGTGCAATGTCGGTGGCCTTGCTGGCCCAGGGCGACACGGTGCCCAGGCGGGGCACCACCCGCAATATCAGGGCATGTTTACTGGCTTCGCCCGCCTCGGCGGCCACACCGTAATCCAGCAACTGGCTCAGTTTGGCCTGTTCTTCCTGGTCTGGCGCGGTTTCCATCCAGACGTAGTGCTCGAACCGGCCTTGAATGTCGGCCACCGGCAGGCCCAGATCGGTAAAACGCTGCAGCAGGCGCTCGCGGCGGAAAGAGGACAAGACCGGGGAACCAAGGAAATACTGGATGGAGTTCACGATGCAGCGCAAGGAAAGAAAAGGAATATGCCATTTTACCCGTTTGCAGCAGGACGGGCGGCCGGCCGGGCGCTTTTCGCCCGGCCCGGCTAAGAACCCGGATAAATCACTTCCAGGATATCCAGCTCATCGACGCCGGCAGGCGTGCGCAAGGTCACCGTATCGCCTTCCCGCGCCTTCAGCAGAGCCCGGGCGACCGGGGAAATCCAGCTGATCCTCCCCTGCAGGGGCTCGGCCTCGTCGACACCGACGATGGTGACCCGGAAGGTTTCGCCTTTCTTGTCCGAGTACTCGACCGTCGCGCCAAAGAACACTTGGTCTTTGTTCGGCTGCGCCGCCGGATCGACGACTTCGGCGATTTCAAGCCGCTTGGTCAAAAACCGCATGCGCCGGTCGATTTCCCTGAGCCGCTTTTTGCCGTACAGGTAATCGCCGTTTTCAGAGCGGTCGCCGTTCGATGCGGCCCAGGACACGACCTGGACGACAGACGGGCGTTCATCGTTCATCAGATGGGCCAGTTCGGCGCGCAAGCGCTTGTACCCTTCGGTGGTCATGTAATTCTTTGTGCCGGCCGGCAAAGGGACCGATTCGGCCCCCAGGTCCTCATCATCATCGTGATCGGACTCTTTGACGAATGCTTTACTCATAAGGATCGACTCCTTTCAATCATCCGCAAGGGACGGCGGCCCGCCCTAGACCCAATCGTGCCAGACCGGCGTCAAGTCGGCGGGCAAGGCGGGGACGCCGCCCAGATCCAGCTTGCCTTCTTTGGGGCTATGAAAGTCGGAACCGCAGGAAGCCAGGAAACCGTAATGGCGCGCTACCTGGGCGTATTCAGCATACTGGTCGGGCCTGTGGCTGCCGGTCACGACTTCAATGCCCGCCCCGCCGATGTCCTTGAACTGGCTGAAGAAAGCGCCGAACTGCAGCGGCGTATAGTCATAGCGTCCGGGATGCGCCACAATGGCCCGCCCGCCGGCGCCGGTAATCCAGTCGACCGCCTGTTCCAGCGTGGACCAGTGCATAGGCACGCTGACGGGCTTGCCGTCGCCCAGGTATTTCTCGAACACTGCCTGCATGTTGGCGCAGTAGCCGTTCTCGACCAGAAAGCGGGCGAAGTGCGTGCGGCTGATCAGCGCGGGGTTGGCGGCATAGGGCAAAGCGCCTTCGTAGGCGCCCGGAATGCCCAACTGCTCGAAACGGTTGGCCATTTCCTTGGCGCGCACCGTGCGGCCGACCCGGATGTCGGCCAGGCCCGCATTCAGGTGCTCGTTGCTTTCGTCGATACCCAGGCCAAGAATATGCACGGTGTGCTGGGCCCAGGTCACTGAAATCTCTACACCCGGAATAAACGCCATATCGTGGGCACGCGCGGCCTCGCGGGCCAGCGCCAGGCCGGACGTCTCGTCGTGGTCGGTCAGCGCCCATAACTGCACGCCATTTGCATGGGCGCGCGCAGCCACTTCCTGCGGCGTCAGGACACCATCGGAAATGGTTGAGTGGCTATGTAGATCGACGTTAATACCTATGCTCCGGTTGAATGATGATCGATGTCAATCAAACAGTGTAGCGCCTTAGGCCAGCAGAAAGCGCTGGACGGGCTCAATTTGATCATTGCTGCGGAATGTCGGCGCGTGGCCGACATTGGGCACGTTGTGCAGGCTGGCGTGCGGATTGCGCGCCAGCATTTCCTGGGCGGTATCGGCCGTCAACAAGTCAGACAGCTCGCCGCGGACCAGCAGGATAGGCGCAGTGATGCTTTCATAAGCGCCCCAGAGCAAGCCCTCGGACGCCTTGACCGCCTGTTCGGACTGGCCCGCAAAGGGCTCGGCAATACGCAGATCATAATGCTTGACCCAATGGCTGCCCTGCTGGCAGAAAACGTGCCGGGTCAGTTCCTCCCAGCCTTGCTGATCGTGCGTGCCGAACCCGGCCGACACGCTGCGCACGTAATCCACCGCCTGCGCAAAGCTGTCGAATTGCATGGGCTGGCCGACATAGCCGGCGATGCGCTCCAGGCCGGACAGGCTTAGGCTGGGTCCAATATCATTGAGCACGACCTTGCCCAGGCGCAGGGTCTGCTCCGCCGCCAGGCCGGCATCGCCCCGGGCCGGCCGCATGGCGGCGGACATGGCCAGCGTACCTGCCAGGGCCAGGCCGATCAGGCCGCCCATGGAGGTGCCCACCCAATCAAGCTGCGTGACGTTCAGGCGCGCGATCAAGGTCAGCATATCGGCCGCATACTGCGGCACAACGTAGAACGAGGGATTCGCCAGCCAGTCTGACTTGCCCCGGCCCACTACATCGGGGCACACCACACGATACTCGCCGGACAAACGGGCGGCCAGGGTGTCGAAGTCGCGGCCGGTACGGGTCAGGCCGTGCACGCACAGCAGCACCTTGTCATTGTCCGGGTCGCCCCATTCCCAATAAGCCATGCGATGCGTGCCGGCCGGGCTGGCGCACATCACGTAATCGAGTCTTGGCTGGGTAGCGGGAGACAAGCGGCTTGCATCGGTCATGGAATTCATCGCTCTTTCTGCATCATCAGTGTCCAGGACCGTCGATTGTAGCGTCTGATATACCTGCGGGACATCAAATGTGCAAAGCATGGCCCAGCGCGCGCAATGCCGCCTCTTGAACCGCTTCGCCCAAAGAAGGATGCGCATGGATCGTACCGGCGACGTCCTCCAGCCTTGCGCCCATCTCCAGCGACTGGGAAAAAGCGGTGCTCAGTTCCGACACGCCGCGCCCGACCGCCTGCCAACCCACGATCAGATGGTTGTCGCGCCGCGCGACGACACGGACAAAGCCGTCCGTCGACTCGATGGTCATGGCACGCCCATTGGCGGCGAAAGGGAAGGACGCGCTGATGACGTCCATGCCCTGGCGTTTGGCATCGTCGGGGGCCAGGCCGGCCACAGCGATTTCGGGGTCGGTAAAACACACCGCTGGAATCGCGGCCGGGCTGAAGCGCCGGCGCTTGCCCGCGATGATCTCGGCCACCATTTCGCCCTGCGCCATGGCACGGTGCGCCAGCATGGGTTCGCCCGCCACATCCCCTATCGCCCAGGCGTTGCGCATGGACGTGCGGCATTGATCGTCGATGCGCAGGGCCGGCCCATTCATGTCCAGCAGCAATGATTCCAGCCCATATCCCTGCGTACGCGGACGGCGGCCCACCGCGACCAGCACCTGATCGACCGGCAGGACGGTTTCGCCGCTCTGCCCGGCCGCCACGCGCAAGCCCCGTCCGGATTCGTCCATGCCCTGCACACGGCTGGACAAATAGAGCGGCACGCCCAGCTTCTTGAGGGCTGCCTGCACCGGCTTGACCAGTTCGGCATCATAGGCCGGCAAAATGCGGTCTTGCGCCTCGACGACGCTGACCTCGACGCCCAGCTTGCGATAGGCCATGCCTAATTCGAGCCCGATATAACCCGCCCCCACGACCGCGATGCGCTGGGGCAATACTGACGGAGAAAGGGCCTGGGTGGACGACACCACCGGACCGCCAAAGGGCATGAAGGGCAACTCGGCCGGCTCGGAACCCGTCGCCAACAATAAATGCTCGCAAATGAAGCGCTGTGGCTTGCCGCCTGCCTGGCCGGGCTGCTCAACGTCAACCGTCTTGCCGTCGATGATGCGCGCCCAGCCCTTGACCAAGCGGACGCCATTCTTTTTGAGCAAGGCGTCTACGCCGCCGGTCAATTTACCGACGATAGCGTCCTTCCAGGCCACCGTCCCGGCGATGTCCACGCTGGGCGACTGCAGGCTCAGCCCCAAAGGCGTCCCACCCGCATACTGCGTGAGCTTATGGAACTCCTCGGCCGCGTGAATCAGGGCCTTCGAGGGGATGCAGCCTATGTTCAGGCACGTTCCGCCCACGTTGCCGGCTTCGACCAGCGTCGTCTGGACACCCAGTTGGGCGGCGCGGATGGCCGCCACATACCCGCCGGGGCCGCCGCCAATAACCAATAAAGTCGTTGTTTGCATAGAAGTGGCCTACTCCACGAACAGCATGGCCGGACACTCCAGGTATCCGCGTATTGTCTGTATGAACTCGGCGGCGTGCATGCCATCGACCACACGATGGTCGAAAGACGAAGACAGATTCATCATCTTGCGCGCCACCACTGCGCCGCCCAGGATCACCGGGCGCTCGACCATGCGGTTGACGCCTACGATGGCCACTTCCGGATGGTTGATGACAGGCGTTGAAACGACCCCTCCCAAAGCGCCAAGGCTAGTAAGCGTAATGGTCGACCCCGACAGTTCCTCGCGCGCGGCACGGCCGGCGCGGGCGGCATCGGCCAGCCGCGCGATTTCCGCTGCGCAGGCCCAGAGATCCAGCGTTTCGGCATGCCGCAGAACCGGCACCATCAGGCCCGATTCGGTCTGGGCGGCAATGCCCAGATGGACAGCGCCATAACGTGTCACCACCCCGGCTTCGTCGTCATAGCGGGCGTTGATTTGCGGGAAGTCGCGCAGGGCCAGCACCATGGCCCGCGCCAGCAAGGGCAGGATGGTCAGCTTGCCGCGCTCGGCGCCCCATTGCGCGTTCAACCGCGCCCGCAGCGCGTCCAGCTCGGTCACGTCGACTTCCTCGACATAGGTGAAATGGGGAATCCGGCGTTTGGACTCCTGCATTTTCTCGGCAATCTTGCGCCGCAGGCCAATGACGGAAACCGCCTGCTCATCGTCGCGTGGCGCATAGCCCGCGGCACGGCCGGCCGCGGCGGAACCCATGGCCCCGCGCGCTAGATAGCTGTCCAGGTCATTGTGGGTAATCTGCCCCCCTCCTCCCGTGCCCGGCACGTACTGAAGCTCGATGCCCAGATCCCAGGCGCGCTTGCGCACCGCCGGCGAGGCCAGCGGCTTTTCCCCGGCGGGACGCGCCGCCGCATGACCGGCGCCCGCGGCGGGCTGGACCTGGGGTTGAGATTGGGCCGGCTGGACTTGGCCTGCCTGACCTTTGATCGGTACTTGAGCGGGACCCGGTGTGGCCACGTGCGCGTCGGCGCCGCGCTCCTGGACGGGGGCCGGTGCAGTGGCATCTTCCGCCTGCGCCGCCGTCTCGGTTCGCTCCACGGGCCGCTTCTGCTTCGCGCCCGCCGCCGCATTGCCCGGGCCGTCCACTTCCAGGCGGATAAGCTCCGAGCCCACCGCCATGACTTCGCCCACCTTGCCGCCCAGCGCCTGGACCTTGCCGTCGACCGGCGACGGCACCTGCACCGTGGCCTTGTCGGTCATGACGTCGGCCAGTACTTGATCTTCGACCACCGTATCGCCAGGCTGGACATGCCACTCGACCAATTCAACCTCGGCAATGCCTTCACCGATATCCGGCATCTTGATGATGTGTATACCCATGATCAGTCGCCCCCCTTTTGCTCAAGCGCGTGCGCCGCGTCGGGATTCATGACCCGCCGGTAGGCATCGGCAACGCGTTGGGGGCTGGGGAAATACGCCCATTCGTGCGCGTGGGGATAGGGGGTGTCCCATCCCGCGATGCGCTCTATCGGCGCTTCCAGGTGATAAAAACAGTGTTCCTGCACCAATGCAGCCAGTTCCGCGCCGAAACCGCTGGTCTGCGTGGCTTCGTGCAGGATCACGCAGCGCCCTGTTTTCTTGACCGAGGCAACGAGGGTGTCCAGGTCCAGCGGCCAAAGACTGCGCAAATCGATGACTTCAGCGTCGATGCCCGACTCGCTTGCCGCCACTTGCGATACATACACCATGGTGCCGTAGGTGATGACCGTGAGGTCGGCGCCTGGGCGGACCACCGAGGCCGACTCCAGCGGCACGGTGTAATAGCCTTCGGGCACCTTGCCCAAAGGGTGTTTGGACCAGGGCACCACGGGCTGATCGTGATGGCCGTCGAAAGGCCCGTTATACAGGCGTTTGGGTTCAAGGAAAATGACGGGATCATCGCACTCGATCGCGGCAATCAGCAAGCCCTTGGCATCGTAGGGGTTGGACGGCATGACGGTACGCAGGCCGCTGACGTGGGTGAACATGGCTTCGGGACTCTGGCTGTGGGTCTGCCCGCCGTAGATGCCGCCGCCGCAAGGCATGCGTATAGTCAGCGGCGCGATGAACTCGCCCGCCGACCGATAGCGCAAGCGGGCCGCTTCCGAAACGATCTGGTCGGTGGCCGGATAAAAATAATCGGCGAACTGGATTTCGACCACCGGACGCAAGCCATAGGCGCCCATGCCCACCGCCGCGCCCACGATCCCGCCTTCGGAAATGGGCGCATCGAAAACGCGGGACCGCCCATACTTGGATTGCAAGCCTTCGGTGCAGCGGAACACCCCGCCGAAATACCCCACGTCCTGCCCAAAAATCACGACATTGTCATCGCGCTCCAGCATGACGTCCATGGCCGACCGCAAGGCCTGGATCATGGTCATGGGCGTGGTCTTATTCTGTGTTGAATGCGCAGCCATGGCTATACCCCCAGTTGCTGGCGTTGACGGCGCAAATGCCAGGGCATGTCTTGGTAGACGTCCTCGAACATGGTTGCCACGCTTGAGGTCTGGCCGGTGGCCAGCGTGCCGTGGCTTTCCGCCTTCTTCTGCGCGGCAATGACTTCGGCTTCGTATTCCTTCTGGGTACGGTTGTGCTCGTCTTCGGACCAGGCGCCGATGCCTATCAGATGCTGCTTCAGGCGGTTGATGGGGTCCCCCAGCGGGAACCGCGCCCAGTCATCCGCCGGCCGGTATTTGGAGGGGTCGTCAGAGGTGGAATGCGGGCCTGCCCGGTAAGTGACCCATTCGATCAGGGTCGGCCCCAGATTCCCCCGCGCGCGCTCGACCGCCCATTTGGACGCCGCGTACACGGCAAGAAAGTCATTGCCGTCCACCCGCAGCGACGCAATGCCGCTGCCCACGCCGCGCGCCGCGAAGGTATTGCTTTCGCCGCCCGCCAGGGCCTGAAAACTGGAAATGGCCCACTGATTGTTGATGACATTCAGAATCACGGGCGCCTGGTATACATGGGCAAAGGTCAGCGCGGTCTGGAAATCGGCGGCAGCCGTCGCGCCGTCGCCAATCCAGGCCGACGCGATCTTGGTGTCGCCCTTGATGGCCGAGGCCATGGCCCAGCCCACCGCCTGAACGAACTGCGTCGCCAGGTTGCCGGAAATGCTGAAGAAGCCGTGTTCGCGCATGGAATACATGACGGGCAGCTGCCGGCCCTTCAAGCGGTCGCAATCATTAGAAAACAGCTGGCACATCATGTCGATCAAAGGCACATCTTGCGCGATCAGCAGGTTCTGCTGGCGATACGACGGGAAGCACATATCGCCTTTGGACAAGGCCAGCACCTGCGCGACGCCTATGGCCTCTTCGCCCAGGCTCTGCATATAGAAAGACATCTTTTTCTGACGCTGCGCGATCAGCATCCGCGCATCGTAGATGCGGGTCTTGATCATGGCCTGCAGGCCTTTGCGGAGCAGTTCGGGGGCGACGGCTTCGGCCCAGGGCCCCACCGCCTTGCCCTGGTCATCGAGCACGCGCACAAGCGTGCCGGCCAGATCGGTGGTGTCGATGGCTGTCGTGTCGAGGGGCGGTTTACGGACAGCGCCGGCAGGGGCCAGGCGCAAATAGGAAAAATCTGTGGCGTGCCCGGGGCGCCCGGAAGGCTCGGGCACATGCAGCCTAAGTGGTGTGTTTTGTCTCATGCTTATGAAAATATCTTGTGGATTTTTCGTAACAGCTACGGTGTTTTGTTCGTTCCGCCTTGTGAGCAGATAAAAAACATCATCGCCGATTCGACATTTTTGCGCAAGCCAGGGCGATCCGGCCCGCTTTTGCCGCAAAAGCGCATAATAGTAATCATGCTATGTGTTTTCAGGTCTTCGGACATGACAAAGGAAGCCTATGCTCGGTAACGGAGAACTCATCGCCCGGCTCTTGCTGGGCGCGGCGCTTGGCAGTGTGATCGGCTTCGAGCGGGAAAGGCTCTCGTGGGCGGCGGGCCTGCGCACGCATATGCTGGTATGCGTGGGGTCCACACTCATCATGATCGTGTCGGCCTTCGGCTTTAGCGATATCCTGGGCGCCGATCATGTCACGCTTGATCCTTCTCGGGTCGCGGCGCAAGTGGTTTCAGGCATCGGTTTTCTGGGCGCCGGCTCGATTCTGTTGCGCGGCGAAGTGATCCGCGGGCTGACCACGGCAGCCAGCCTGTGGTCAGTGGCGGCCATTGGCCTGGCGGTAGGCGGCGGACTCTATGTCGCTTCCATTGCGGCGACCATCATCATCTTGATTATTCTGGCGGGCCTCAAGCCCCTGGAACAGCGCTACATCGTCAGCAAGCAACAGCGCCGCATGCAACTGGTGGTCGAGCGTGGATCGCTCAACCTGCGTGTCTTGCACGAAACGCTGGGGCCGGGCAGCGCCCGCATCAAGCAATTTGTCATGCAGCACAGCGAAGACTCGGCAGAGCTTGATGAGGTACAGATCACGCTGTCCCGAGTGTCGCCGGCGCAGTACCACGCGATACGCGAGCGTCTGCAGGCCATGCCGACCGTACACAACTTGCACGAAGACGCCGACTGACCGGCGCCGGCTACGCTATGTCCAGGGCAAGCACATTGCGCTTTTCAGCTATTTGCCGGAGGTCAGCTGGTTATAGCTGTTGATCAGATTCCGATAATCCGGAATATGGTTGGAAAACAATGTACCCAGGCCTTCCACATCATTGCGCCAGTCGCGATGCAGCTCGCACGCCAGCCCGAACCAAGTCATCAGTTGCGCGCCCGCCGCTGACATGCGGTCCCATGCCGAATGGCGTGTGATCTCGTTGAATGTGCCCGACGCATCGGTGACCACGAACACTTCATACCCGGCCTCGATGGCCGACAACGCTGGAAACGCGACGCAGACTTCGGTCACGACACCGGCGATGATCAATTGCTTCCTGCCGGTGGCTTCTATGGCCTTCACAAAGTCGTCGTTGTCCCAGGCATTGATTTGCCCGGGACGGGCAATGTAGGGCGCATCGGGAAAGGATGCTTTCAGCTCTGGCACAAGCGGGCCGTTGGGGCCGTCTTCAAAGCTGGTGGTCAGAATGGTGGGCAGCTCGAAGTATTTGGCCAGGTCAGCCACGGCCAGCACGTTGTTCTTGAACTTGTCCGGATCAATATCCCGAACCAGGGAAAGCAGGCCGGTTTGATGATCGACCAACAGCACCGCGGCCTGGGTCTTGTCAAGACGTTTATAAACAGTCGTCATGTTTGTCTCCTTGGACGTTGACGTTGGAAAATACTGGGTTTGCACTGGAGATAGCATAAGCTTCGAACGCATTTTCTGATAGAGCGCAAAATCTGACATCACCGTTCTATTTATGGAACGATGGGCGGCCAGCAGGGTGTAATAGCCGTTCCCATTCGCCCATCGGCATCATCGGGTTTGCCAGTACCGCCGCCCAGCCACTCTTTCGCTACGCGCCTGCAGGCCATCGGCGCGTGAACGCAGGCTGACGGCGCCATGATGATCGGTCCGCCAGAATACGGCGCCGCTATCCTGCCAGCGCGCTTCGACCTCGGCGGCGGGGTGGCCGTAGCGGTTCCATGCAGCCACTTGCGCAATCACATGCGCGGCCTGTACTTCAGCGACGAATTCGGGGCTGGATGACGTCCTGGAACCATGATGCGGCGCCACGACCACGTCCGCCGCGCCCAGCCCCCGATCGACCAGGGCGGCTTCCTGGCGGCTGCCGACGTCGGCGGTCAACAAAGCCGAGTGATGCCGGCCGCGCACGCGCAGCACGCAAGCCTGATCGTTGCGCGCATTGCGCGACGCCCCGCGGCCGCTGGCGCCCGCCTTGGACGCCAGCGGCCACAAGAACTCGAATGACACGCCATCCACATGCCACGTCATGCCGTATTCGCACGGCGACATGACGGGCGGAAGCGGCGGCAACTGGCCCGGCATGCCCAGCAGGCGGGCCTCGCGCGCCAGATAGGCGCTTAGGTCGAAGGAGCTGTACGTTTGCTGAACCGGCAAGGCCTCGAGCATGCTGCGCACGCCGCCCGCATGGTCGAGATCGGCATGCGATACGATCAGCGCACCCAGCCGGGCGATGCCTTGCGAGCGCAGGAATGGCCAAATGCTGCGCTGGCCGGCATCCGATGTGGCGCTGCTGCGCAGGCCTGCGTCGAAAAGGATGGCGTGGCGCGCCGTCTGGATGACGATGGCGCCGCCCTGTCCCACATCCAGCGCGTGAAGGTCCCAACCGCCTTCCGGCGGCCTGCCCGGCCGCCAGAGCAGCGCCGGCACCATCAGCAGCCAGGCCAGGCGGCGGCCGGGCAGGCCGTAGGGCAGCGTGGCCAGCACCAGGCCCAGCATCGCGCCTGCGGTCAACCACGGCGGCGCGGCCGCAACCTTGAAACTGGCCATCTTGAACCCGGCAAACCACTGGGTGGGCCCCATCATGAAATCCAGCGCCGCATGCCCCAGCCAGGCGAACAGGGACGCAAAAAATTCCAGCCCCGGCATCAGCGCAACACCCGCCAGCAACAAGGCCAGCGGCGTCACCAGCAGGCTGATCACCGGGATGGCATAGGCGTTGACCAGCGGCGACGCAAGCGAGACTTCGTGAAAGATCACCGCCAACAGGGGCATCAGCCCGGCCGTGATCGCCAGTTGCAGGCACGCTGCCGTCCACAGGAACGCCGACAGGCGCTGCCGCCGGGTCAGGACAGCCTGGCCAACGGCCCGGCCGTACCATCCGCTGCTGGCCATCAGCACGTAGACCGCGCCGAAGGACAGCCAGAAACCGCTGGCCAGCAAGGACCAGGGGTCAAGCAGAACCACCACGAAGGCAACCAACGCCAACAGCCGGAAGGCGGACAAAGGCAGGCGAAGTATATACGTTAGCGATACCACAGCAAGCATGAAGAAAGTGCGGCGCGCGGGCACGCCCCAGCCGGCCAGCAGGCAATACAACCAGGCCACCAGCAATGCAGCCAGGGCTGCGGCCACCTGCGCGGGCACACGCTCGGCCAACGCCCGGCCCCGCCAGCGCAAGCGCCGCCAGGCATTGAAAACCGCGACACCCCCCAATGCGGCGATCATGGTGATATGCGATCCGCTGATGGACACGAGATGGGTAATGCCGGTCAGGTTGAAGACCTCCCAGTCGTCAGCCTGCACGCTGGCCTGATCCCCGATCGCCAGGGCCAGCAGCACTGCCCCGTAACGCTTGCCTTCCAGGTAGGGCTGCATGGCGGCGCGCACCACATGCCTTGCCCGTTGCGCCATGATGGGCAGGCTGGCCCACGGGTCGTCGTACAGGAGCCGGGGCTTGCCGCGCACGCTGCCCAGGGCGCGCACGCCATGCGCAAAAGCATAGGCTTCGTAATCAAACGCATTCGGGTTGCGCGCGGCTTGCGGGCGTTTCAAGGTCAGCGCCATCCGCCACACTTGGCCGGGCATCAGCTCGGGAAACGAAGCCGGGGCGCGGTCGGCGCGGCCATAAGGGCCGGCCCACTGCGCTGCCGTCCACGACACCTGGATGCGGGACGGCACACCGCCGGGCAGGGACGACATCACGTCGGCTTCAAATTGGCGGCTGTCCGGATTCAGCCGCGGCAGGCCCGCCACCCGCAACACCACGCGCGAGACTTGGTTTTCATTATCGTCGTGCAGGCGGTCCGCCAGACGCTGCTCGACGCGCGCCAGGGTCAGCAGCAGGCCTGCCGTCGCCATCCATAAAGGCATCAGTACGCCATAGCGCCGGCGACGGGGCGAGCACCCGATAATGATCAGGCTTGCCAATACCGCGGCCACGCACAAGCCCAGCCACCAGGCACGTCCCGGCATGTGCGATAAGCTGTGCACGGCGCCGCCGGCCGTCACAAACGCCAATAGACTGATGCGCCCCGTCACCCGAATACGCTCCCAAATCAGTCAGCGTAATCGGAGGCGAAGGAAAAAAATCGTCAACGGGTCAAAACGGGCCGGCCCGGAAAACACGGGCGCACAAGGCGCGGAGCGCATGGCCTCGCAGGATGGGCCCATCAACACAAGGGGGCTTTACCCCAGCAAATCAAGCAGGCGCCGCAGCTCCGTCTGTTCCACCGCCGACAGCCTGGCGCTGATCCGGGCGTCGTGCGCCTGGATAGCCTGCGTAATAGTGTTCAGGGCCTGCCGGCCCGGGCCCGTCAACGTCAATGCATGCGCACGCTTATCCACTGTCGAATCGGTGCGCGCCACAAACCCGAGCTTTTCCAGCGAGTTCACCACTTCCACCGCGCCGGACCGGGCAATGCCCATGGCTTGCGCCAGTTCGGTCAGTTTCATGCCCGAGTTGTTGTGAATGATGGTCATGGCCGAAAAACGCGGCGGCGTGATGGACCACACACTCAATGCGTCCAGAAAATCCTGGTAGATGCGAATCTGTGCGCGCCGCAAGGCATAGCCCACCAGTTCGTCCAGAACGCCATAGTCCACACCGGGTACTTGGGCCCCCGTGGACTCGCCGCGCTGCGCGGGAAGACGTTGGTTGGGACGGGAACTTAATTTTTTGCCCACTGCTTTTCCTGAACAATCCGCAAGCCGTGAAGAGTAACCCATGTGCTCCGTCCAGACGGCTCATGCCTTGATACACATCAAAAATCCGGGTAAGTCCTTATAGGTATTAACCCCTGCTAGATTGTTATGATACATAACAAATAAGGAGACCAGCCTTGAAAGTCATTATCGTCGGCGCAGGCATAGGCGGCCTGGCCCTGGGGCTTATGCTGCACCAGCGCGGCATCGAATGCGATATTTTTGAAAGCGTGCGCACCCTTAAGCCATTGGGCGTGGGCATCAATCTGCTGCCCCATGCGGTGACGGAACTGGATCAATTGGGCGTGCTGGATACCCTTGCGGAAAATGCGATTGCCACATCCGCCCTGCACTATTACAACCGCCATGGCCAGCCCATCTGGCAAGAGCCGCGCGGCTTGGCGGCAGGCTATGCCGTCCCGCAGCTGTCCATTCATCGCGGCGAACTGCAGCTGTCCCTGGCCCAGCTCGCCATCCAGCGCCTGGGCGCCAGCCATCTGCATACGGGCCTGGCGCTGGAATCCCTGACGCAGGATCCGCAGGGCGTCACGGCCTTTTTCCGCAACCGCAATACAGGCGATACAGAAGAAGTCCGGGGCGATCTGCTGATCGGCGCAGACGGCATACATTCCGCCGTACGGCGTCACTTCTATCCGCAAACCGACGAACTGCGTTTTTCCGGGCGCATGTTGTGGCGGGCCATCACCGACAGCAACCCTTATCTGGATGGCAGGACCATGTTCATGGCGGGCCATCAGGATCAGAAATTCGTCTGCTATCCGATTTCCGAGCCGCTTCGGCAACAAGGCCGATCCCGCATCAACTGGATCGCCGAGCTGCGCGTGCCTAATCCGGATCTGCCGCGTACCGATTGGAATCGCGTGGTGGACGCGTCGGTGTTTGCCGACAGCTTCGCGTCGTGGCAATGGGATTGGATAGACATTCCCGAGATCATTCGCGGCGCCGAGGCGATCTATGAGTTCCCCCTGGTCGACAAAGACCCACTACCGCGCTGGACCCACGAACGGGTCACGCTGCTGGGCGACGCCGCCCACCCAATGTATCCCATCGGTTCGAATGGGTCGGCGCAGGCCATACTGGACGCGCGCTGCCTGGCTGACCGATTGCAGGCACTGGGCGCGCAACGCCAGCCCGATATCGAACTGGCGCTCAAGGAATACGAAGCAGAACGGCTGCCCATCACCGCGGGCATCGTCTTGCGCAACCGGTTGAACGGACCTGAACAGGTCATGCAGTTGGCGCACGAGCGGTCGCCGGACGGCTTCCAGCACATACACGAAGTCGTGCCCGAAGCCGAGCTGGCCGACATCGCCGCACGCTATAAACGGCTGGCAGGCTTTGATCCGGCCAAGCTTCAAAGCCGCGCTTGATCCAGCGGCCAACCCGCAAGCCTGAAAGGACTGAAACCGATGACCTCGCCCGCCCTGCCCCCCGACCTGGAACATATCGCCACCCTCGCTGTAGAGGTGGCCGCGCCGCAGGAAATCGGACACACCCCCAGCGGCAGGCGCCGCGTCATCCCCATCACCGGCGGCATCGTCACGGGCCGCCTGGCGGGCCGCATTCTGCCGGGCGGAGCCGATTTCCAATCCATACGATCGCACACCTTTACCGACATTCACGCGCGCTATGTCATCGAAACTGACCAGGGCGAAACGGTTTACGTGGAAAACACGGGCATACGCACGGGTTCGGCGGAAGACATCGCCGCTTTGGCGCATGGCCGGCCGGTGAGTCCTGAACGCATTTACTTCCGCAGCTATCCGCGCTTTGAAACGGCCTCGCCCCGGCTGGACTGGCTTAACACGCATCTGTTTCTGGGCACCGGCGCCCGCTACCCCGATCGCGTCGAGCTGAATTTTTTTCTTGTCCGCTAACACAGAATACCTACACAGGAGACCCCACCCATGAAGCCAGCCATCCTGCACAAGCTGCTATCGGCAGCCTGCCTGACGCTCATTTCGGCCGCCGCACTGGCCGCCTACCCGGATCAACCTATACGCCTGACGGTTGGTTTTCCCGCCGGCACCGGTCCCGACATTGTTGCGCGCACCGTGGGCGACCAGTTGGCAAAAGAAATCGGTCAATCGGTCGTCGTCGAAAACAAGGCTGGCGCCGGCGGCCAGATTGCGGCCTACTCCGTTGCGCGCAGCGCGCCCAATGGCTACAACATTCTGCTGGGCGAGGTGGGCTCCATCAGTATCTCGCCCGAAACCACCGCCAATCTTTCATACAAGCCTCTGGAAGAGTTCGAACCCATTACCGAAGCCGTGCGCGCCAACTTCGTTCTGGTGACCCCCGCCGACTCCCCCCACAAGACGCTGAGCGATTTTGTCGCCGCCGCCAAGGCCAGCGCGGAACGCTTTAATATCGCCACTTTCGGCGCCGGCACGCCAGGTCATTTTGGCGCGGAAATGCTGGCCGAGGCGGGCGGCTTCAAGATTGAACCGGTTCATTACCGCTCCACCGGCGATGCGGTCACGGCCATCATCGGTGGACAAGTACAAGGCGCCTTCGTCACGACCGCGATGGCGGCGCCGCAGCTGGCCGCCGGCAAAATGCGGGCGCTGGCCATCACCGGGGCGGAACGCACGCAGATGCTGGCCGACATCCCAACCTTCAAAGAGCAAGCCATGCCCGAAGTCGACTTTGGCGCCTGGTTTGCCTTCTTCGCCCCCAAAGGCGCGCCCAGCATAGCGTTGGACACGCTGAATCAAAAAATCGTCGAGGCACTGAAAGCCGACGGCGTTCGCAAGACCCTTGAAGGCAACGGCTTCGTGATCGTGGGCTCCGAACGCAAGGCGTTGGCGGAGTTGCTGATTGCCGAGCAGCAGCGCTGGGCGGACGTCGTCAAGAAAACCGGCTTCAAGATCCACTAGCAAGGCCGCGCCGCAATAAGGCCGCGCCGCAACGTGCCGCGGCTCGCTTTCAGGCGCCGGGCCGGGAGAACAGATTGCTTTGTATCTGTTCCAGGTGCTCGATCAGGCAGCGGCGCGCCAGGACCGCGTCCCTGTCCTTGAGCGCCTCGACGATGGCCCGGTGCTGGGCCTCGTACTGGCGGCGGGTGTCGGGCGTGAGTGAAATGCGTTTCAGCCTGCCCCACTCGCCCTGTTCCCTGACCTTGTTGGTCAGATCCAGGATCTGCACAAAGAAACTGTTATGCGTGGCATGCGCGAAGGATCGGTGCAGGGCTTCGTCCCAGTGTTCGAATTCTTCGATGCTGTCCGCCGCTTCGGAGCGTTCGAGGCAATCGGCCATATGCTGGAAATCCGCGGCGGTGGCGTGCTGGACGATCAGCCCCGGCATGAGCGGTTCGATCAGAAGACGCGCCACCATGAGCTCGGCGGGGCTGGTATGTACCGCGGCGGGTTCGGCCTGCGTCTGGCGCAAGGATTCTGCCTGAGCCGAAACAAAAGTGCCGCTGCCCACCGTCTGGGTGATCAGGCCCTGCTCCCGGAAATGCCCCAGTACACGCCGCACGGAACCGCGAGAGATGCCGAAGCGCTCGCCCAGTTCGCGTTCAGGCGGCAGCTTGACCCCCTGCCGCAGGCTGCCCTGAGACATTTCAAGCAGCAAGTGATCGGAAAGCGCGCGTATGCCTGCCGTACGCACCCCCTGCATGGCCCATTGTTCGCTCACAACCCGCATCCTCGATAAAGTTTCATTCGCATCATAATATACCAATTGGTCTGTTTTATAGAAAAATTTTGCGTTTAATGCTCCAATTTGGTACTTTTTTTATGCTAAATTACGATCATTGGTTCACCATACAGGAAGCAAGATGAAATTCGCAACGCTGAAACTTAACGGAAAATCCAAAGTCTGCCTGGTAGACAGCAACAAAAAACAGTATTGGACGCTTGAAAGCCTGATACCCGGCTTCGACGGGGATATGCACCAATTGGTACATAACTATAGCAAAATCCAGGGCAAAATCCAAGCCGCCGGCGATGGCCAGCCTCTGGACATGTCCACCTTGGCAGCGCCTATCGAGCGCCCCTTCCGTAATGTATTTTGCGTCGGCCGCAACTACCATGCGCACGCCAAGGAACTGTCGAGTTCGGTGTTCAAGGACAACGACCAGAATGTGCAGTCCTGGCCCATCGTCTTCACCAAAGTGCCCGAATGCGTGGTGGGCCCGAACGACGCCGTGGCGCTGCCCGCCGGCGTATCCGAGCAGATCGACTACGAGGCGGAGCTGGCCATCATCATCGGCAAGGGCGGTAAGAACATCTCGCGCGAAGACGCCATGAGCCATGTCTTCGGCTACACCATTGTGAACGACGTGACGGCCCGCGATGTGCAGATGCGCCACCAGCAATGGGACATGGGCAAATCCTTCGACACTTTCTGCCCCATGGGGCCCTGGATCGTGACGGCCGATGAACTCGATGGCAGCAACACGCGCGTACGCTGCTGGGTGAACGGCGAACTGCGCCAGGACGGCGCCACGCCGGACCTTATTTTCGACCTGCCCTCGCTGATCGAAACCTGCTCGCGCGGGATCACGCTCTACCCTGGCGACATCATCGCCACGGGGACTCCCGCCGGTGTCGGCATGGGGATGAATCCGCCCCAGTATCTGAAAACAGGCGACGTCGTGCGCATCGAAATCGATGGCATCGGCGTCCTGGAAAACACCTTTAAATAAACAACACGCCCCACCTCCGGAGGAGACACATGAATAAATCATCAACCATCAAGAAAGCGGGCATTGCATCAGGGCTCAAAGCGTTCTGCGCCATCGCGCTGCTGTCCTTGTCCGGCCACGCCCTGGCGCAGTATCCCGAGCGCCCCATCACCATGGTGGTGCCCTTCCCGCCCGGCGGCGTCGCCGACACGGTGGCTCGCCCCGTGGCGGACGCGCTGTCCAAGGAACTGGGCCAGACCGTCGTCATCGAGAACAAGGCCGGCGCGGGCGGCGCCATCGGCATCGGCCAGGCCGCCCAGGCGAAACCGGACGGCTACACCATACTGCTGAGCCTGTCGTCCATTTCCATTCTGCCCGAAGCCGACAAGATTCTTGAGCGCAAAGCGGCATTCCAACTGGATCAGTTCAAACCCATTGGCCGCATCACCGCCGACCCGACCGTGCTGGTCGTTCGTGCCGACGCCCCCTGGAAGACGGCCAAAGACTTCATCGAAGATGCGCGCAAGAACCCCGAGAGCATCACCTACGGAAGCTCGGGCATTTATGGCACCATGCACGTTCCCATGGAGATGCTCGCGCAGGCGTCCGGCGTGAAGCTCGCGCACATCCCCTACACCGGCGCCGGCCCCGCCGTGGCCGCCTTGCTGGGCGGCCATGTACAGGCCCTGGCCACGGGGCCTGCCAGCGCTTTGCAGCAGATCAAGGCCGGAAAACTGCGCGCCCTGGCGCATTGGGGCGAAAAACCGCTGGATTCCATGCCCGACGTACCCAGCCTGACGTCGCTGGGCTATGACGCCAAGTTCATCCAATGGTCAGGCATATTCGTACCCGCGGCCACGCCGCAGGAAGCCATCGATACCTTGAGCGCCGCCACACAGAAGATTGCCGCGAATCCCGACTTCCAGAAGACCATGCTGGGAACCGGCAGCCCCTTGGATTTCCAGGACGCCGCCGACTTCGACGCCTACTGGAAGACAGACTCCGAGTCGATCGCCAAGGCCGTCCAGAAAATGGGCAAGGTGGATTGACCGGCTGAACGGCAGGGGCGCCGCGTGGCGCACGCCCCTGCCCACTGTATCATCCGCGCGCGCCAGCCGGCATCGCATGATCGGCCAGCCTGGGCAAAACCCGCCGGGCGTTCCCCGCCGTGGCCAAGACAATGTCTGCACGGCTCACACCCCTGATGTCCGCCAGCGCCTGGGCAATTTTCCCCACCTGAGCCGGCTCGTTGCGCGCCGCCGGCCGCCCCGGCCCGCCCAGCCAGGCCGGTGGAATATCGGGCGCATCGGTTTCCAGCACCAGGGCTTCCAGGGGCAGTTGTTCGGCCAGGCGCCGGATCTGCAATGCCCGGGAAAAGGTCATGGCGCCGCCGAAACCCAATGCGAAACCTTGTTCGATGAACTGGCCGGCTTGCTGAAAGCTGCCGTTGAAAGCGTGGGCAATCCCCCCGATGGCTGCCCGCGGACGCAGATGCTTGAGCAGCAGGTCCTGCGAGCGCCTGACATGCAGCAGCACCGGCAAGCCATAGCGTTCGGCCAGGTCGAGCTGCGCGGCATAGAAGACTTCCTGCCTGTCACGCATCGCGGGGGGTTTGAGCTGGGGCAGGAAAAAATCCAGCCCGATCTCGCCGATGGCGACAAAGCGGGGGTCGTCCAGGGCCGCCTGAATCCGCCCTTCCAGTACGGCCAGGTCCGACTCCTGCGCCTGCGGGACGCAGATCGGATGTATGCCCAAGGCGTAGGCCCCGCCCTGAAAGGAATGGGCCAGGTCGCGCACGGCATCGAAGTTGGCGCGCGACACGGCGGGGATGACGATCGCGCCCACGCCCTGCGCGCCGGCCCGGTCAATGACCGCTTGACGATCGGCGCCGAACTCGGCGGCATCCAGATGGCAATGCGTGTCTATCAGCATAAGTCCTCCGTTCCGAACACCCCGGCCCACCGATGCGTCGCGCCTGGGCAGGCCCGCTCAGGCGGGGGTCAGCGGCGGCGTCTCGGGATCGACCAGCCGGCCTTTATCCATCGACAACTGCCTATGCGCCAGCGCGGCCAGCGCGGGGTCATGCGTCACGATAGCAAAGGCCGTGCCGAACTCGCGGTTGACCTGCACCAGCAGGTCGAACATGCTTTCGGCCGTATAGCGGTCAAGATTGCCGGTGGGCTCGTCGGCCAGCACGCAGCTCGGACGCGTGACCAATGCGCGAGCCAGTGCGACCCGCTGGCGCTCGCCGCCGGACAACTGCCCGGGATAGTGGTCGATGCGCGCAGCCAGGCCGACCTGCTCCAGGACGATCTGGGCCTGCTCGCGCGCCGCGCCGCGCTTTTCCCGGCGCACGATCAAGGGCATGGCCACGTTGTCCAGGGCGGAGAATTCCGGCAGCAAGTGATGGAACTGATACACAAAGCCCAGACTGCGATTGCGCAGGCGGCTGCGCTGGGCTTCGTTCAAGCCGTCGGCCGATTCGCCATTGACAAGCACCGTGCCGGACGTAGCCTCGTCCAGCAGGCCCAGCATATGCAGCAAGGTGCTCTTGCCTGAACCGGACGCGCCCACAATGGCCACCATTTCGCCTTGGTCGACATGCAGGCTGACATCGCGCAGCACTTCGACTGTCTGCCCGCCTTCGTGATAGGTCTTGACCAGATTGCGCGCGCTCAGCGCGTGAACAGCCGTGGTATCAGTCATGACGCAGCACCTGTGCGGGTTGCAGGCTGGACGCGCGCCAGCTGGGGTAAAGCGTCGCTAACAGCGACAGCACCAGCGACGTGGCCGCGACGACGGCGATATCGCTGAGTTGCGGATTGGATGGCAGCTCGCTGATAAAGTAGATTTGCTGCGGCAGGAACTGCACGCCCAGCATACGCTCGATGAAGGGGACGATCACGTCGATGTTATAGGCCAGCAGCATGCCGAAGCCCACCCCAAGCAAGGTGCCCACGATCCCGATCAGCGAACCCTGCACCAGGAAGATGCGCGCGATTTCGCGCGGCCCCGCGCCCAGCGTGCGCAAGATGGCGATGTCGGAACGCTTGTCCTTGACCGCCATGACCAGCGACGACAGCAGATTGAAGGCGGCGACCGCCACGATCAGGGCAAGAATCAGGAACATCATGCGTTTTTCGGTTTGCACCGCCGCAAACCAGGTGCGATTGTTCTGGGTCCAGTCTTGCGCATACACAGAAGGCGGCAGGACATTGCGCAGTTCCTGCGCCACAAACGGGGCCTGCTGCATGTCGTTGATACGCAAGCGCACGCCGCTGGCGCCGCTGTCGCGAAATACCCTGGCGGCATCTTCGTAATGGATGAAAGCCAGCGACGCATCGTATTCATAATAGCCGGATGAAAACAGCCCCGACACCGTAAACTGCCGCATTCTGGGGGTAAAGCCCGCCGGCGAAATCGAGCCTTGCGGCGCCAGCACCAGCACGGTGTCGCCCACGCCGACGCCCAATGAATTGGCAAGCTGGTTGCCCAATACGACTGAAAAGCTGCCCGGCTTCAAGGTGTCGAGCCGGCCCGAAATCATCTGCCCGGCGACGTCGGACACGCCGCTCTCGAGCTGCGGATCAATCCCCCGGATCTGCACGCCGCTCAGCACCTCGCCCCGGACGATCATGCCCTGGGCCGCAACGAAGGGCGCGCTACCCTGGACCTTGGGGTTCTTTCTGGCGTCAGCAGCGATCTCTTGCCATGCTGACAGGACCTGCTCGGGCGCCATGCTGGGTACATACAGTTCGATATGCGGCAGAACCGAAAGCATGCGGTCCCGGACCTGTGTCTGGAATCCGTTCATGACGGACAGCACCACGATCAGCGCCGCCACACCCAGCGCGATACCCGCCATGGAGCTTGCGGCAATGAAGGACACAAAACGGTCGCCCCGCCCCCCGCGGCGTCTGGCGCGCACCAGGCCGGCATAGCGGGCGCCTATCCATAATTCATAAGACATCGTTAAAGCCACCCTTTCCCATAAACACTACAATCCAGGAATGCGAATCGTACTACCCGGCGCTTTGCCCGACCCTCGCGAAGCGCGCGAACTCACTGCTTATCTGCAAAAAACCGCCCCCACCCTGCTGGGATGGCTGCAGCAGGCCCGCGCCCGCAGCATTGCCGCCGACCCGGCCCGCAGCGGCTGTACGCCCTACGAGCAATGGCAACTGCTGGCCCGCGGGTTTTCGCCGGGAAGCGAACAGAATTTTGCCACAGGCCTGGGGCCTTTATGGGCGCAAGATGTTGCAGAACAAGACCAGCCAATCTGGTTGACCGAACTCGTGCATGTGTCGCCCTCGCGCGATGGCGCCGCTTTGCTGCCCGCCGGCGAGCTGGCCATCACGCCAGATCAGAGTGTAGCCTTGTTCGAGTCCGTGCAAGCGCTGTTTTCCGAAGCGGGCTTTGAATTAAGCCCTTCGGGCGTCACGCAGTGGCGCATTGCGCTGCCCGGCGGCTATGCGCCGATCAGCGCCAGCCCGGCCCTGGTCAGCATCACCTCGGTCAACGACTGGTGGCCGCAGGACATGGCCGCGCGCCCATGGCGCCGCCTGGTCAATGAAGTGCAAATGCTGTGGTTCGATCATCCGGTCAACCAGGCACGCTACCAGCAGGGCCTGGTGCCCATCAACAGCCTGTGGCTGTTCGGCGGCGCGCGCGCGGACCAGCTTGCCACTGCCCCGCCCCCGCAGGATACCCGGGTCTACAACGACTTGCAGGAATTCAGCATCAAGCAGGACTGGGGCGGCTGGCTGGCCGCATTGGGCCAGCTCGAGGCACGCGTCTTCACGCCTCTGGCCAGCGGCCGGCCGCCCAACCTGGTCCTGACAGGCCGCGACCGAATCGTCGAGCTGACGCCCGGCGCATTCGGCCGATGGACACAATGGCTGCCCCGCAGCCGCAACGCATGGAGTCACTGGTGGTCACCCCAAAACTAAGCACCCGCCTCGCCAACTTTCAAGCCGCGCAGGCCCTTGAAGCGGCGGGCATCCACCCCCTGCTTTCCCGCCTGTGGGCGGCGCGCGGCGTGTGCCATCCCAGCGAAACCCAACTGGCCTGGGCGGCCCTGATACCGCCCGGACAACTGACCCATGTGCAGCATGCCGCCCAGGTCCTGGCCGACGCCATGCAGGCCCGCAAGAAACTGCTGATCGTCGCCGACTATGATTGCGACGGCGCCACCGCTTGCGCCGTGGGCTTGCGCGCCTTGCGCAGCATGGGCGCCACGGTGGATTTCCTGGTGCCCAACCGCTTTGAAACCGGCTATGGCTTATCGCCGGCCGTGGTCGATCTGGCCGTGCGGCATCCGGCGGGCAAGCCCGACCTGCTGATTACCGTGGACAACGGCATTGCCAGCGTGGATGGCGTGGAAGCGGCCCGGCTGGCCGGCATGGATGTGCTGATCACCGATCACCACCTGCCCGGCGACACCCTGCCGCAAGCCTTGGCCATCGTCAATCCCAACCAGCCCGGCTGCGGCTTTCCCTCCAAGAACCTGGCGGGCGTGGGCGTTATTTTTTATCTGATGCTGGCCTTGCGCGCCGAGCTGCGCCAACGCGGCGTATACCCCCCCGATGGCGGGCCCCGGCTCGACAACCTGGCCGATCTGGTAGCGCTGGGCACGGTCGCCGACGTGGTCAAGCTGGACGCCAACAACCGGCTTCTGGTCACCCAGGGCCTGCAGAAAATGCGGGCCGGGCGCATGCAGCCGGGCGTACGCGCCCTGTTTGCCGTAGCGGGTCGCGAGCCCCGCCAAGCCAGCGGCTTCGACCTGGGCTTCGCCCTGGGCCCGCGCATCAATGCAGCCGGCCGCCTGGCCGACATGAGCCTGGGGATCAATTGCCTGATCACTGATGATGAAGGCCAGGCGCTGAACCTTGCGCGGCAGCTGGACACCATGAACCAGGAGCGGCGCGGCATTGAAGCCACCATGCGCGAAGAGGCGCTGGCAGCCATCGAGGCCTCGCATCCGGTCATCGGCGCCACGGTCTGCGTCTATCACCCCGAATGGCACCAGGGTGTCGTCGGCCTGGTGGCTTCGCGCCTGAAGGAAACCTATTGGCGTCCCACCCTCGCTTTCGCCCGCTCCGATTCGGGCGAACTGCGCGGATCGGGCCGATCCATCCCCGACGTGCATCTGCGCGACGTGCTGGACCTGGTCTCCAAACGGCACCCGGGCATCATCCTCAAGTTCGGCGGCCATGCCATGGCAGCCGGGCTGACGCTGCGTGAAGAGGCTTACGAGCTGTTCATCAACGGCTTTGACAGTGCGGTCAAGGAACTGAGCGGCAAGGCCAGTTTCGAACCCATCATCGAAACCGACGGCTCGCTGGAAACAGGCTACGCCAACGCCGAGGTCGCCGGACTGCTGCAGCAGCAAGTCTGGGGCGCGGGCTTTCCCGCCCCGGTTTTTCGCGACACTTTTTATGTGCGCCAGCAAAGGCTGCTGAAAGAAAAGCATCTGAAGCTCAGCCTGGAACGCGGACATCAGCGCTTCGACGCCATCTGGTTCAACCACGCCGACATGCTGCCCGAATACGTGGACGTCGCGTACCGGCTGGACCAGAATGTCTGGAACGGCATGGTATCGGCCCAGTTGATCATCGAATACGCCTGCGCGCCCGAAAGCTGACGGGCCCGCGTCAACCTGGCGCGTCAGGCTTGCCTGGATGGCAGCGTCGCCAGCAGCAGGCCGGCCAGCGCAATGGCAAACGCCGCAAGCTGCAGGCCGCCCAGTGTTTCGCCCAGCGCCAGTACCCCCACCACCGCGGCGCTGATGGGCAGCATAACGGTGAACACGCCCGCCTGCGAGGCGGGCACTGACTTCAGGCCGACCATCCAGAGCCAGACTGTCCATACGCTCGCGGCCAGGCCGTAGAACAGCATCAGCACCCACAGCTCGTAGCGCACCGTCGTAAAGTCGAACTGAAGCGCCGCGTAAAGACCGAAGGGCGTCATCAGCACGAAACCCCACAAATTGATCACGGCGCTGATGCGCTTGGGGCTGAGCACGGCCGTCAACCGCTTGCCGATCACGGCATAGGCGCTCTCGCATATGACTGCGGCAAAAATCAGCAGATTGCCCAGCCACTGCCTGCCCTGGCTCGCCTCCCCCAGCAGCTCCGAAGCCTGGCCCGTGGAGGGAGCCTGCGCCAGCGACAGCACGCTGATGCCAAGCACCCCGCAGGCAATCGCCCCCCAGACCCTGGGGCGAATCGACTCCTTCAGGAAAATCCGGCTCAGCAGGGCCACCGTGGCGGGGATGGCGGACATGATCACGCCCGCCGATACCGCGCTGGTCATGCTGACCCCCAGTATCATGCAAAGCGTGAACAGGAAATTGCCCAGAAAAGACTCAAGAAAAATCAGCCAGCGTGTTTGCGCCGACAGGGCGGGCTCGGCGGCGGGCTTCCGGATCCAGCGCAGCATGGCAATGGCGCCTATGCCGAAACGCAGCCAGCCCAGCAAGAACACCGGCAGGACCACCGCTAGCGGCTTGGTCAGCGCAACGTACGCGCCGACCAGCGACATGGATAAGGCCAGGCAGGCATAGGCCTTGAGACGGCTTGAAACATCATGCATGGAAATACTCGGGAACGCCAAGCTTTGTATTATCGCCTGTGCAGAGGGCCGGCACCGGCGAACCCCTGGACGCCGTCGCGGGCACGCGCTGCCCGGGATGAACAAGGCCCGCTGCGATGCATGCCGCAGCGGGCCTTTTTACAGAAACCGGGCGATCGGGCAGATCAAGCCCCTGCCTTGGCCTCCCCGCCAGCGCAACCTCCGTCCGTCAACATCGTTTCAGACGCTTTCTTGATCTCTTCGGGGCTCAGGTCTTTAACGTGCGTCGCCACCGACCAGCGATGGCCGTAAGGATCTTCGAGCAGGCCATAGCGGTCGCCCCAGAACATGTCTTGCACTTCCATGATCAGCTTGGCGCCCGCCGCCACCGCTTTCCTGGCCGCCTCGTCGGCATTGTCCACATATAGATGGATGGAAACCGGCGTGCCCTTGAGCGCCAGGGGGCCCAGGGCGCCCCATTGCGGATTCTCGTCGAACAGGAAGATGGCCGAATTGCCGATGCGCAGGCAGGCATGCGCAATCTTGCCATCGGGGCCTGCCAGCCTGGCCTGCTCGATGGCGCCAAACGCCTGCTTGTAGAAATCGATGGCCTGGGCGGCGTTGGCGCACACCAGATGCGGGGTGACGGTGTTCATGTCCGGCGGTATTGCCCTGACCTTGTCCGTATGGTCGGGGTCCAGATCGAATAAAGCCTTGTTGCTCATCATGTCGAAGGGCGCGGAAAAATGCTCGTGGGCAATCAGCCATTGACCGCCGGTCTTGCGATACGTGCTGCTCATGCGCATCCATGACGTATGGCTTTGACCGCTCTCGTCCTGCCCCCCGCAGCGAATCAGGCCATGAACCGCCGCCAGATCGCCGGCGGTCTGGATATCCAGGTCGCCCGGCTGAAATACCATGGGCCCCGGGCACATGCTCAGGCACGCTTTCCAGTGCTTTCCGTAGGCTTCCCGGCCCTTGAACTGCAATTGCATGATGGCATCAAACGCCACGACATCCTGAGCGTAATGCGCCATGATGGCGTCCGCATCCAATGACCGGACGGCGTCCAGCCAACTCTCTATGCTTTGCCTGACCTCGTCCCGCGTCTGGGTATTTCCTGCTGCATCCATAATGCGTCTCCTGAATTTGAGTAAGGCCCAAGTGCATGGCTATCGTGTCGGGGCTGCTTGCCTCCGCCCGCACTCGCCAAAAGCCTGAGCCGCCAATTTATCACCATTTAGTCCTAAATAACAACTAATTAAAATGTAATCAGGATTAACATGGTAGACTGCCTTCATGTCAAGCAGACAGGGGCCGCGCAGGGCGCCAACACAATACCGATGACCATGGCAACGAAACGAAGTTACGACGATGGCTGCGCCGCCGCGCACGCACTGGACCTGATCGGCGAGCGCTGGGCGCTGCTGATTGTGCGCGAACTGCTGTTGGGCCCCAAACGCTTTACGGCCTTGCGCGCCGGCCTGCCCAGCATCAGCCCCAATGTCCTGACCCAGCGCCTGAATGAACTGGACACCGCCCAGGTGCTGCAGCGGCGCAAACTGCCGCCCCCCGCCAGCGCCTGGGTATACGAGCTGACCGACTGGGGCAAAGCACTGGAACCCATTGTGCTGCAACTGGCGCACTGGGGCGTGCGCTCACCGGCGTTTCAGCGCGGCGCGCCGCTGGGCGTCGATGCGCTCATGCTGTCATTCAAGGCCATGTTCAACCCCGCCGCGGCGAGCCATGGCAACATCCACCTGACGATCGAGCTTCATTTTGGCGATGAGGTCTTCAGCGCCCGAGTCGACGGCAAACAGCTGCACATCAACCGAGGGCAGGCAGTCAAACCGGCGGCCATCCTGTCCGCCGATCCCCAGACCCTGCTTTACCTGGCCTACGGCAAATTCGATATCGATGAAACCGTGCAGACAGGCCGCTTCAGCTACACGGGCGAACGCTCGGCGCTTGTTTCTTTTTTCTCGGTATTCGCCCTGCCCGAACCGGCGGCGCAGCAGGCAGCCGGCGCCACATCCAGACTTACGCATCCATGAAGGGTTGCAGCAGCTGCCGGGCCATTTCCGCATAGTCCTTGTCGACCAGCAGGGTCTGCGCATTCAGGCTGTTGGAGACCGGGCCGGGGTACATGGAACTGAAAGCGCCCCCCTGCATCAGGAAAGGAACGTCGTAGGCCTGCATCAGCGACACAATCACGGCCGCCTCGGACTCTGATTTCGGAGAATAGATTGGTATCATATTCGTTTGCCTCCCCCTAACGCATACTGCGATCTTAACGCTTTACCGCCGCGCCTGATCACCCGCGCGCCGTCCAAGCCGCCGATCCAGGCTGGAGAAAGTGCTTCCATGGCTGTTTTTGATGTCAACCCCATTGTCGATTCACTGAATGCCGTCCGCCAGGAATGGCGCAAGTCCCAGCGGCGTTCACGCGAGCCGGGCGGGCGCGAATTCCCATCCCCCCAGGCGATCAGCAAAATCCTGGACGACTTGAAAGGCGTGTTGTTCCCGATGCGGCTCGGGCCGCTCGACCTGCGCCAGGAAAGCGAGGATTTCTATATCGGCCATACGCTGGACTCGGCGCTGCATGCCTTGCTTGCCCAGGTCCGGCTGGAACTACGCTATCAACTGCGGCACGAACATCACAACGATGCCGAAATCGAAGCCAAGGCGGTGCAGCTGGTCCAGGCCTTTGCCTCGTCGCTGCCCGAAATGCGCCGCCTGCTGGACTCCGACGTCCTGGCCGCCTACCAAGGCGACCCGGCAGCCCGCAGCGTCGACGAAGTCCTGCTGTGCTATCCGGGCGTTCTGGCCATGATCCATCATCGCATCGCCCATCAGTTCTATAAACAGGATCTGCCCCTGCTGGCCCGCATGTCGTCAGAACTGGCGCATTCGCAAACCGGCATCGATATCCACCCCGGCGCGCAGATCGGCCCCTGCTTCTTCATCGATCACGGCACCGGCGTCGTGATCGGCGAAACCGCCATCATCGGCAAGGGCGTCCGCATTTACCAAGCCGTGACGCTGGGCGCCAAACGCTTTCCCACCGATTCCAACGGCAAGCTGGAAAAAGGCCTGCCCCGCCACCCCATCGTGGAAGACGATGTGGTGATCTACGCGGGCGCCACCATTTTGGGCCGGGTTACGCTGGGCCGCGGCTGTACCATAGGCGGCAATGTCTGGTTGATCAACGATGTCCCGGCGGGCAGCCATGTTACCCAGGCTGATTCTCAGGGGACGCGTAGTTGCGATCCCGCCGCCGAAGGCGCAGGCAAATAGGCGCCGCGAGCGCATACGGTACGATAACGGCCCAGGCGCGCAAGTTTGCGCGCCGTCTATTTGCTCAGGCATGAATCAGAAACTTTCCCCTTTCACCATTCTGTTATTGGTTACACCCCCCGCCTTATGGGCGGGCAACGCGGTCGTAGGGCGGGTGATCAGCGAATTGATTCCCCCTATTACGCTGAACTTCCTGCGCTGGGCGATTGCCCTGCTGGTTCTGCTTCCGCTGGGCTATTCCGTATTCCGCCAAGGCAGCGGCTTGTGGGCCAACCGCAAGCGCTATGCCATGCTGGGGCTGCTGGGCATCGGCCTGTACAACACGCTGCAGTACATCGCCCTGCATACCTCCACCCCCATCAATGTCACCCTGGTCGGCGCCAGCATGCCCGTATGGATGCTGGTCATCGGTTCGCTGTTTTTCGGATCGCGCATCGCGGGCACGCAAGTGGCCGGCGCGGTGCTGTCGATATCGGGGGTCCTGACCGTGCTCGGCCAGGGGCAATTCAGCCAATTGCTTGCCCTGCGTTTCGTCCCGGGCGATATCTTCATGATCATCGCCACCATCGTCTGGGCCTTTTACAGCTGGCTGTTGGTGCAGTCCACGGATACGGAAGCGATACGGCGCAACTGGGCCACCGTATTGCTGGCGCAGGTCTCCTTCGGCGTGATGTGGTCGGGCATGTTCGCCGCCGGCGAATGGACGTTGACCGACGCCCATATACACTGGGGCTGGCCGCTGGCCCTGGCGCTGGCGTATGTGTCTATCGGACCAGCCATCATCGCCTTCCGCTGCTGGGGCATGGGCGTTCAGCGCGTGGGGCCGACCACCGCCGGTTTTTTCAATAACCTGACCCCGCTGTTTGCCGCCCTGCTGTCTTCCGCCTTCCTGGGCGAGGTGCCGCATCTATACCATGCCGTGGCCTTTGCCTTGATCGTGGGCGGGATCATCCTGTCGTCCAGGCGCTGAACCGCCGCAGCGTTTCCGGCGGCACGATGCCGCCAGGCCGGCCTACGCCAGGACCAGGCCAGCCTGGCGGCTTACGAAAGCGCCCACTGCACCGCCTTTCGGGCATGTATTACCGTGGTGTCGAAAAGCATGACTTGCGTGTCGGCCTGCTTGACCAGCAGGCCGATCTCGGTGCAGCCCAATATGACCGCCTGCGCGCCCTGCTTTGCCAGCGCATCGATGATGCGCAGATAGTGCGCCTTGGACGGTTCGCGCAGTTGCCCCAGGCACAGCTCCTGGTAAATGATGTCGTGCACGATTTTGCGGTCATGCTCGCCGGGCACCATGACATCCAGGCCATGCAACTGCTGCAGGCGGCCTTTATAGAAATCCTGCTCCATCGTAAAGGCCGTCCCCAGCAGGCCCACCTTCTTGACGCCATGCAGCGCCAATTCCTGCGCCGTGGCGTCGGCGATGTGCAATAAAGGGATGGAAACGGCCTGCTCCACGTCCCGGGCCGCCTTGTGCATGGTGTTGGTGCAGATCAGTACACAATCAGCGCCCGCCGCTTCCACGCGCCTGGCCGCGTCGGCCAGCACCGCGGCCGCCCCTTGCCAGTCGCCTTGGTGCTGCAGTTTCTCCACAGGCTCGAAGTCGACGCTGAACAAGGCAATTTTCGCGGAATGCAGTCCGCCCAGCGCCTGTTTGACCCCTTCGTTGATTTCGCGATAGTAGTCGGCGGTGCTTTCCCAGCTCATGCCGCCGATCAATCCTATGGTTTTCATGGCTTTCCTTAGATAAGGCCCAAGCCGCGCAGCATGACAATCAGAATCAGCAAAGGCGACACGTAACGCAGCAGAAAGAAAATCACATTGGCCAGCGCGGCGTTGGACAGCCGGCCCTGATTGGACACCGCTTGCCTGAACCGGTCCAGCCCCCAGCTCCATCCGACGAACAGCGCAATGAAAATGCCGCCTGCGGGCAAAAGCACATTGGAAGACAGGTAGTCGGCCAAGTCAAACAGGCTCATGTTCCAGACGGTAAACTCGGCCAGCGTGCTATGGGACAAGGCCGCCCCTGATCCCGCCACGATCAGCAGCATCAGGGTCAGCAGTGTGGCTTTGCCGCGCGCCAGGCCGAAACGTTCATGCAGAATCACCACGGGCACTTCCATCAACGACAGCATGGCGCCGGTTGCGGCAATGGCCGTCAGCACAAAGAACACAACCATCAGCCCATGCCCCAGGGGGATCTGGGAAAATACCGCGGGGATGGTGATGAACACCAGCGACGGCCCGGAAGACGGTTCGAAGCCGAAGGTGAACACCGCGGGAAAAATCGCAATGCCCGCCAGCAAAGACACGCACAGGTCGGCGCTCATGACGCGAAATGCCGTCGCCGGGATATTCTGGTCATCGCGGAAGTAACTGCCGTAAGTCATCATGGTGCCCATGCCGATCGACAGCTTGAAAAACGCCAGGCCCATCGCGGTGAGCACGACACTGGCGCTGATCTTGTCGAACTGGGGGCTGAACAGGAAGGCCAGGCCCGCGCGCGCGCCTTCCAGCGACAGGCTGACCGCGCCCAACAGCAAGAGCAGCAGAAACAGCAGCGGCATCAACTTCTTGGTGATGGCTTCAATGCCTTTGGTGACGCCGCACAGCAAGATGCCGCCGATGAATGCCAGTACGCCCCATTGCCATAACAGGGACTGCAAGGGGTCGCTGATCAAGGCGCTGAAGGCGCTCTGCGTGACCTCGGGGCTGCTGCTAAGAATGGACCCGCCCAGGGCTTTGGCCACATAGGCGAATACCCAGGCAACGACTTCAGAATAGAAAGACAGGATCAGGAAGGCGGCCGCCACGCCTGATGCGCCGATCAGCCACCAGGGCAGCGCACTGGGCGCAAGCGTCTGCAATGCGGTAATGGGGTTGGCTTTGGCCTTGCGTCCCAGCGTGATCTCGGCAATCATGACCGGCAGGCCGATCAGCAAGGTGGACAACAGGTAAACCAACAGGAAACCCGCGCCGCCATGAGCGCCGGTCAGCGAGGGAAACTTCCAGATATTGCCCAGCCCGACGGCCGAACCCAAGGTCGCGGCCAGCACGCCGAAGCTGGATGAAAAACCGTCCCGTTTTTTTGCTGTGCTGTTCGTGCCCTGGCCCATTGCGCGCCTCCTTGCTCAAGACGCAATTTTCGCACTTAATGGCAATCGGCGACGACCTGATCCAGATACACTTCAAATGCAATATCGTTGACGCGGGACGCTGTCAGCGCCGCCAAGTGGCGCCTGGCCTTCCATTCTTTGGCCAATTGCTTCAGCGCGCCGACCAGGGCGGTGTCGTCGGCGGATGCCAGGAAGACCAGCGGCGCCGCCTCTGCTTGCGTCAGCCGGGCGGAAAACTTCTTCCATTCGGGCAGCTTGAGCAATGCCTTCAGCATGACGTCATCGTGCACGGCCGCATCGCATTCGCCGATGCGCAAGGCCAGCAAAGCGTCGGCCGGCGCCCTGAACACCATTTCCTGCGCGCCGTAGCGGGCCGACAGGGTTCCCACATGCCGCCCGCCCTCGGACAGGCAGACCGTACGCCCTTTCAACTGCTCCCACGACTTGATGTCGGTATCGGTGCGCATGATCGCCATGGGCGCGGCGGCATAGCCGGTGGGAACCGCCACCATGGAGGCCGGCAGGGACTGCGTATCGGGCAACACAGCCAGTGTCGCCCTGGGCTTATCCTTGCCCAGCAAGATGTCTTTGCCGGCGGGCCTGGCGGGCACTGCCTGCAGCGCAAGCCCCAGTTTGCCGGCCAGCGCTTCGGCAAGTGCCGTATCGATGGCTTCCGGCGTGCGGACTTTGGCGCCGTCCACAAACGGGGGGACGACATACGCCATGCCTACCTGCAGCGTTCCCGCCGTCCCGCCCTGCGCCGTCGCAGGGGGTTGCGGCGATGCCTGAACCAGCATCGTCGAGCAGGTCAGGCCCATTGCCGCCACGATGGCGGTACGCCGGGACAGGGCAAGCAGGCGGGTCAGCGTGGCATTCATCTTTACACGTACTGATAGCGCAATACCCGGCGCTTCAGATTCTCCAGAATGACTTGGTCGATCAACGTGGCCAGGATGGCAATGGTCAGAATATTCGCCATCACGCCCACCATGTCGGCGGTTTCACCGGCATACGCCAATGAGCGTCCCAGCCCCTGGCCGAAGCCGATCAGCATTTCGGCCGAAATCAGGGCGCGCCAGGCATTGCCGAAGGCCAGTTGCGCGCCGGTAATCAGTTCGGGCATGACGGCGGGCAAATACACGCGCCGGAGCATGTCCCAGCGGCTGGCGCCCATGACGCGCGCGGCTGAAACATGCACGTTCAATACGCTTTCCGTCGCATTCATCACCGACAGCGCGGCCGGAAAGAACGCCGACAGGGCAATGACCACGATGATGGGCAGGTTGCCGAAACCCATCATGATCAAAAACAGCGGCACCCAGGCAATAGAGGGAATAGACTGCAAAATGATGATGGCCGACTTGAGCACTTCCCGAAAGAAGAACAGCACGCCGCCGACCAGGCCGAAGCCCACCCCGAAAGCCAGCGCCGAGCCGTAGCCAAAGCCCAGGCGCACCAGGCTGCCCGACAGGGCGGCCCGGAAATCAGCCGACTGGATGTCTTCCCACAGGCGGACAATGACCGTAGGCACGCCCGGCATAAGGAAATCGGGCAGCGACCATGCCGCAATCTGCCAGAACAGCAAAATGGCGGCGACAGCCACGACCATGGCAATTTTTTTTCTGAAGCCCGTCAGGCGAATCTGAGTACTCATGAATGCTCAAAATGCAAGATGGCCGGAGCGTACCGGCCATCTGGGAATGGATGATTACAGCGGCACAACAGCTGTGTTGCACTCCGGCTCAAGGCCGGAGCAGGCGGCATTTTACAGCTTGCGCGTGTTCTGCCATTCCAGGTCGATAATCTGGCCGACGTCGAACGGCTGGCCATCGCGGGTCTTCAAGGCACCCTGCTCCTGCATGATATCGGCGATCTCCTGCATGCGCGCCAGTTCCTTGTCCGTCAGGACCGGGCTGAACGTCTGGCTCTTGATCGCGTCGCGAATGATGTCTTCGCGCGGCATGTCGCCATGCTTCAGGGTTTTAAGCGTGGGCTCGGCGATAAAGTAGTCGGCGATCAGCTTGGCGCCTTCTTCCGGATTGTTCTGCAGCAGCTCGATGGCTTCGCGCTGCGCATCCAGCGATTTCCAGACATCGTCCTTGCGGTTCTTCAGGGTGTCGCCCGAGGTGATCACCACCATGCAGGGAAAAGGCCAGACTTCGCCGATTTCATATATTTGCGTCACGGGCGCGATCAATTGGGCAATACGCGCCTGAGGCTCGAACAGGAAGGCGGCATCGACACGCTTGCCGACCAGCGACTGCACGGCCACTTGCGGGCTGACCCCCATGATGGAAAGGTCGTCGGGCTTCAGGCCGGCATCCTTGAGCACAACGCCCCTTAGCACCGTGTCCGCCGTGCTGCCTTCTTTCTGCGAGGCCAGCGTATGGCCTTTCAGGCCGGCGACATCCTTGATGCCGGAGTCGTCGCGCACAACGATAGAGTGGAAACCATGCTGGGCGCCGCCCACTACCTTCAGGTCAGCGCCCTTGGACGACCACGAAGCGGCGTTGGTGAATCCCAGCACGCCCGTATCCAACTGCCCGCCGACGATGGCCTTGATCAGGTCGGTGCCCGACTTGAACTCCACCAGCTCGACATCCAGGCCGTGCTTCTTGTAGAAGTCGCCCTCGTACGCGGCGATGGCCTGCGCATCGTCCATGACGCGCAAATAGCCGACCTTGAATTTTTCAGCGGCGGTCACCGGCGACGCCAACGCAAAGGCGGCCAGGACGGGCAACAGTAGACGTGTCAATTTCATGCTTCAACTTCCTCTTGTATTTCAATGGATTCATCATGTTCGGCGTGTATCCCGAGCAGGCCCAGGATCTCGCGGCGCATCGCGGCAAACTCCGACAGATCATGCGTTTTTTCATGATGCGCCAGGTTGAATTCCTTCAGGACGGTGGCCGGGCGGGGGCTGAACACCAGGATCCGGTCCGCCAGGAACAACGCCTCGTCCACATCGTGCGTCACCAGCAGCACAGTCGGGCCGGCCTCGCGTATCAACTGCCGCAATGCGTCTTGCAGCGTCATGCGCGTCAAGGCGTCCAATGCGCCGAAAGGCTCGTCCAGCAGCAAGGCCTTGGGGTGCGAAATGAACGCGCGCGCCAATGCGGCACGCTGGCGCATGCCGCCCGATACCTGATGCGGAAAATAGTTCTCGAAGCGCTGCAAGTTGACCTTGGCCAGCCATTCGTACGCTTGCGCCAATGCCTTCTGCTTGTCGATTTTCTGGAATTCCAGCGCCAGCGCCACGTTCTGGGCCAGCGTCAGCCACGGATACAGGGCATTCTCCTGGAACATGAGCGTGCGTTCCGGATGCGGCCCCTGGACGGGAGCCCCGTCAGCCAGCATGACGCCGCCGCTGGGCTTTTCCAAGCCGGCGGCAATATGCAGCAAGGTCGACTTGCCGCAGCCCGACGGCCCCACCAGGGCCACCAGCTCGCCGTCGTCGATATCGCGGCTGAAATCCTCAATGACATGCAGCCCCGAGAATTCCTTTTCTATATTCTTGAATGACAACTTCATGAGTGTTCGATTAACTATTTGGTTATATCGAACTGTACTGACCGCCATCATGACCCACAAGAATTTTTATTGTCTTTACTTATATCAAACAGAAATATAGGTGCCCGGGCCGCGCTACGGGCGGGTGTATAAAAAAAACACACACCCGCGGCGACTTCATGAACGGACGATGAAATGTTGCAAAATCACACAGGCTTGTCCTGCTTGGGGGGCGCCACGAAAGCCGCAGGCCTATCCATGCCGTGATATTCGGGATTCGGAATCATGTCGATGCCGATGGCCATCCGGTTGGACATGTTGAAGAAGCCAACGGTATCGGCCAGGTCGAAAATGTCTTCCGGGCTCAAGCCCGCCGCCGCCAAGGCCGCCCGGTCAGCCTCTACCACCAGCTCGGGCGTCTTGGTCAGCTTCCAGGCAAAATCCAGCATGGCCCGCTGGCGCGGCTCAAGCGGCGCGACCCGATAGTTCATGACCATCATTTCGCCCAGTTGCGGGTCGCCGGACAGCGCGCGTACCGCCTGGCCATGCGCCACCAGGCAGTAATAGCAATGATTGGCGCTGGACACCACGACCGCAATCATTTCGCGTTCGAGCTTGCTGAGCCCCGACGGCGCCAGCATCAGCTCGTTGTACATCGCCATGAAGTGGCGCAGCTTGTTGGGCCGCAGGCTATAGGCGGCCAGTACATTGGGCACCAGGCCGAGCTTTTCAGTGCATTTGTCGAACACCGCCTGGATGTCCTCATCCAGGCTGCTGGCGTCGGGCGCGCCCAGGGCGGATACATAGTTCGGTTGCGGCATAAGGGTCTCTCTCTGCTATTTATAATGATCAAGAATAGAGTATAGGCAGGAGACCGTGCCATGACCACAGACTTTCCGGGCTTTTCGGGCCCCACGGCCAGCACTGAAGCGCCGCTGGAGATGCTCAGTGCATGCCACCATCGCATTGAGCGCCAATGCGACACCCTGGAGCGGCTGGCGCCTCACTTACTGGAACACGGCAGCGACAGCGCAGCCCGCAGCGCGGCCGCGGCCATCATGCGCTATTTCGACACCTCGGCCCTGCAACATCACGCCGACGAGGAAGACGACCTGTTTCCCGCCCTGCTTGAATCCATGGCGGGCTCCGATGCCGTCTGCATCCGGGCGCTGATTGACGGCCTGAGCGCCGAGCACCGCAAGCTGGAGGCAGACTGGCGGCGCTTGCGCCAGACCCTGGCGCGGGTCGCCCAAGGCGAACCGGCCACCCTGCCCGCCGACACCGTCGCATCCTTTACCCAGTTGTACGCCAGCCACATTAAGCGCGAGGAGGACGAGTTGCTGCCCATGGCGGCGCGCCTGCTCAGCGATCAGGACATCACCCGCGTAGGCGCGGCCATGCGCAGGCGGCGAGGCATCCGCGACAGCGACATCGACTCGCCGCCAAAGCCATAGGGCTGCAGGTCACCGCTACAGGGTCACCACGTTCAGACGGTCGCCGAACACCCGGCGCGCCGGCGCCAGCAAAGCGCCATGATGGCTCAGGAACACGACCTGGGTCTGCTCGGACAAATCGGCCAGCGCGCGCAAGCCGGCCTCGGACCGGGCATCGTCATAGTTGATGAACAGATCGTCGGCGATGAACGGCAGCGCGGGCGCCTGCTGCAAATGCAGCTCGAGCGCCGCCAGGCGCAAGGCCAAATACAACTGGTCGCGCGTGCCGTCGCTCATTCCCCCAATGCCGACGCGCTGCCCGTCGGCACGCTGCCCCTCCAGCACCATGGGATGCCTGTCAAAGTCGACCCTGAGCCGCTCGAAGGAGTTCAAGGTAAGCTGCGCATAAATGGCGCTGGCGCGCGCCAGCATGGGGCCTTGTTTTTCCTCGCGATACCGGTCAATCGACCACCGCAACAGCCGGGCGGCGGTAAACACTTTGACGTAGCGCTCGGCCGCATCGCCCATTCTGGCCAGGGCATCCTGCCGGCGCGCCTCGGCCCGGGCCGCCGTGTCGGCGCCGGCCATGGCGTCCAGATCGCGCCGGGCCTCGGCCAGCTCCACAGCCAGATCGCTCTGCGCCTTGGACGACTGTTCCAGATCAGCCTGCAGCGCCGTCCATTGCGTCAAAATCGCCGCCGGATCGACCGCCTCCCGTTCGGCCTGCAATTGTTCTCGGGTCAGGCCGTCGCCCTCTTGCAGCAAGCGCGCCTGCGCCAGGCGGATGCGCTCTTGCAGCGCACGGTGCTGATCAGAACGGCCGATGGCCTGCGCCAGCGCGTCCAGAGTGCGCACGCCGGCGCGATCCAGCAGCGGCTGCACATTGGCCTGCGCTTGCCGCAGCGCCTGTTCCGCGACGCGGATCTCGGCCTGCTCGCCCTCCAGGGCGCGCTTCAGGCCTGCCGCCTGCTCCTGCGCCCGGCGCGCCTCGGCCAGGCGCTGCATCAGGGTCTGGCTGACGGAAAATGCCTCGGCATGCGACAAAGCGCCTGCCGCCAGGCCCGCCGTTTGCGCATACCTGCCGGCCTGCTCGGTAAAGCTGTCCAGCTCGGCCTGCATGACATCGAGCCGCTCTGCACGCAGGCGGCGCATCTGTTCGAGCTTGTCCGCAACAGCCGAGATCAGGGCCAGCGCCCCTTCGGCCTCGCCCAGGCTGGCATGGGGGGCCAGGCCCGCCTGCGTCAAGGCCGCAGTCCAGGCCTGTTGCCAATTGGCCTGCCTGGCCTGCGCGTCGTGCAGGGCTTGCTGCGCCGCTTCGAACACGGGCTTGAGTTCGGCAAGCTGCGCCAGCCAGGCTTCCCGCCGCACTATGGCGGCATCGGCATCACGGATCGTGGCTTCGGCCTTGGCGCGCAAGCCGTCCAAGGTAAGGGCCGCGCCCTTGTCCAGTTCCGCATCGCCTTCCGCCTGGCCGCGGTTGCCCGCCAGCGTCTGCGCCAGCCGGTCGCTCGCCGTCTGGAGGGCGTCCTGCAGCAGCGCGGTATCGTGCTGCGCCTGCACCAGCGCTTCGTCCGCATCCAGCACGCGGTCTTTCTGGGCGAGCCAATCCGGCGCGTGCTCCAAGGGCATCCCGGCCAACCCCAGGCTATCGCATGCCGCCCGCCACCGCGCATCCAGATCAGCCAGCGCTTTCTGGCAGGCTGATTGACGCGCCCGCGCCAGTTCAAGGTCCTGGCTGGCTTGCTCCCACTGATGCTGCAGGCTTTGCATTTGCGCGGCCTCTTGCGCTTTCTCATGGCGGGAATCGGCCAGCGCATCGGCCCGGCCAACCTGCGACTCGAACTGCGTCGCCGCGGCCGCCACCGCCTGGTCGCCACGCTTGATGGACCGCCAGATCTCGTCACGCTGAAGGCGCGCCTGCATGACATCTTCCTGCGTGGCCGGATGATGCAGTTCGCGGTATTGCTGCACACGCAGCCGCGCCTTCTCGGCCGTGGCGGCCAGTTCGTCGCAACGCTGGCCCGCCGACTTCACATCGGACACATGCACCCGGCGTTCGGGCAGCAGCTCCGCCACCACCTGGGCCAGCGGCACGGCAAGCGTACGCAATGGCCCAGGCGGGTGGGACCATTCGCCCAGATTGGCCAGTGCCTGGTCCAGGGCGGACTGGGCTTTCCGGACCAGCGCCATGGATTTCTGCAGCGCGGCATCGGGATCGCCCAAGGTCTTTGCACGCTCGAGCGCCGCGCGCAGCGCCGCATTGACAACGGGCGCGGGTTGCGCGCGGAGCTTGGCTTCGATAGCGGCGACTTCGGCCCGCCGGCTGCTTGCCGCCGCTTGCGCGGCGTGCAGGGCCTGGCCGGCGACATGCTGATCGCGCAGCAGTTGTTCCAAATGCTTGCGCACAGGCAAGCCGGGCAAGCGGGCTTGCAGCGCCAGCACCCCGGCCGCACTGACCCGTCCGTCCGTAACATCGCGCGGCGCCATGCCCAGTTCATCCAGCCATTGCAGCGCCTCTTTCCAAAGCTGGTCCAGTTGCCCCTGGCAGCGCACCATCGCGGACTCGTGCGCCCCATACTGATGGCGCAGGGCATCCAGCGCTTCAATGTCCCCGGCCATGGCCAGCAGGGTGTCGTCAATGGCGATACCCGCCAAGGCCGCCTCCAGCCGCTGCGCTTCGGCGCGGCGCAAATCCAGTCCATGCTCGGCCATCGCCTGGGCCCGCTCCGCCTGCGCCAGCGTCTGCGCCGCATCGGGCGCCAGGCTGACGACCTGGCCCAAGCCGGCCAACTCGGCTTCGCTTTCCCTCAGCTCCTGCATGACCGGATTGACGCGGCGGATGCGTTCCAGCTGATTGCGCTGCGCCTGCTGCCTGAGCTGCACGGCGCGCTGCGCCTCGATGCGCTCGGTCAACGCCTGGACCCGCTCGTGCGCGTCGGTCCACGCACCCGTACGGACCGTGGCGGCCTTCAGGGCGGCGCTGGCCTCGGCCATGTCGTCCCGCGCCTGATAATAGGCCCGTTTGGACGAGCGGGTGGGCGCCCACAGACTGTCGGCCTCTTGTTCGAGCGCATCGCGCACACGGCCCAGGCTGGCCAGGCCCGCCGCCGATTGGAACAGGACCTGGCCGACGTCGTCCTGCGCATTCAGTATGCTGTTGCCGCCCTCGACCAGCCTGGGATGGTCCAGGCCGAACATCTTGTCGAAAAAGCCCCGGCCCGCCCCCCCAAGAAAGGCATCCAGCACGGTATCCGGCAAGATCTCGCCGTCCGGCGCGCGCAAGGTATTCTTGTTGGCCTTCAGGCGCACGAATTCCAGCATGCCGTCCCCATGCTGGATCTGGGCCCCGACACACAAATCTGATTTTTGATGCAGGAAGTCAAGCGGCGTACGCAAGGGAAATCCGAACAGCAAATCCAGGATCGCACTGCGCAAGGTCGATTTGCCCGCTTCGTTCGCGCCCAGAATCAGATGAAAGTCACGGGGGGCTTGCGGCAACGAAACGGATTGGCCGGTGAATTTTCCATAGCGGATCAGATCAAGTCGGTTCAGCCGCATGCCGCTTACTCCGCCTTGGCCAAGTGGGCCATCAGGGACGGCGCCACCTCGCGCAGCAGGCCGGTCAACTCGCCCGCCCTGATGTCGCTGAACCAGGGCACGCTGCTTTGCAGTTCATGGGGCGCTTTGCCCACCAGGCCCATGAGTTCCGTTTGCAGATCCTTCAAAAAGGCCTCGTCGGTTTCCGCTTCTTCCAGCAAGGCCTGCAGATCGGTCAGCGCCTCGGCGCGGTCATGCAGCGTGGCGGGCCGCAACGGCGCGCGCGTGGCGAGCCTGAGCTTTTCAAGCCAGAGCCGTTCATGCCCCAGGGCGGCCACCTGGGCCTGGACTTCCGCCCGCAGTTGGCTTTCCAGGCCGAAGAGTTCGCCATGCGCGGCGGTTTCCCCGCCGACAACGACGCGAACGACCAAGGGCATGTCCGGCGACTCGTCCAGCAGCAAACGCTCAAGCCGGCTGCCGATGGCGCGGGCCACCTCGACAAAGGATGCGCAAGACGACGCATCGACCTCCAGCCTGTGCCAGCGCAATACGTCCACCAGCAAACGCTCTATGTCGACCTGCCCCGTCGCGGCGTCGTGGCTGACCATGACCGCCCCGCGAGGACCGGTTTCACGGATATTGCGCCCCTGCAGGTTGCCGGGGAAGACCACACAGGCATCGCCGCGCCAGACGCTGTATTCATGCACATGGCCCAAGGCCCAGTACTGGTAGCCTTTGGCTTGCAGTTCGTCCAGGGAACAGGGCGCGTAGTGGGCGTGGGCGGCATTGCCTTCCAGCGCCGTATGCAGCACCCCGATGTTGAACATGCCCCGGACCGGCTCCGGATAGGTGGCCACCAGGTTCTCGGTGGTGGCGGCCACCTTGAAACTGCGCCCGTGCAAGGCCAGCTTCAGTTCCGGGTCGATGAAGGTAGAGGCCTTGCGGGCGTCGAACACGAATACATTGTCGGGCAACAGCAGCTTGCGGGTCATTTCGCTTTCCGCGTCATGATTGCCATACAGCAAATACACCGGTATGCCGGCACGCTTCAAGCGCCCCATCTGCCTGGCGAAATACAGCCCGGTGTTGTGGTCTTTCCAGTTGCCGTCGTACAGGTCGCCGGCAATCACCATGAAGTCGACCGCCTCGTCAATGGCGACGCCGACCAGCTTGGCGAACGCCTCGCGCGTGGCGGTGCGCAGCATGTCCGCCGGCGCGTCCGCATAGGCGCTGAGCCCGGTCAGGGGGCTGTCCAGATGGATGTCGGCAGCGTGGATGAATCTCACGGAACAAATCCTTTTACGGGGGAAACCCTTGGTATAAATCAGGCGGGTGTGGTGCTATTCTAAAGTGAGCCCTGGCACTCGTTCGCGGGATAGTCTGACACAAAACCAAGATCAACTGGAAGACCGATGGAAGAAGCAGGCAAGGAAGAATTTCTCAGATTTGCCAACGTCAAAAAAACCTACGACCAAAAAACGCTGGTCGTCAAAGACTTCAGCCTTGACGTGAAACAAGGCGAGTTCGTCACCTTGCTGGGCCCGTCGGGCTCAGGCAAAACAACGGTGCTGATGATGTTGGCCGGCTTCGAGAACGTCACCAGCGGCAGCATCACCATCAACGGCGCGCCCATGACCACCACCGCGCCCTACAAGCGCAATATCGGCATGGTGTTCCAGAACTACGCCCTGTTCCCCCATCTGACCGTTGCGCAAAACCTGGCCTACCCCTTGACCGTGCGCAAACTGCCCAAGGCCGTCATCAACGAGAAAGTCGCCCAGTACCTGAAACTGATCGAACTGAGCCATTTCGGCGACCGCCATCCCGGCCAGTTGTCCGGCGGCCAGCGCCAGCGGGTCGCGCTGGCCCGCGCCTTGATCTTCGAGCCCACCCTGGTGCTCATGGACGAACCCCTGGGCGCGCTCGATAAAAAGCTGCGCGAACAAATGCAGTTCGAAATCACCCGCCTGCACCAGCGCTTGGGCTTTACCGTCATTTACGTTACGCACGACCAGGTCGAAGCGCTGACCATGTCCAGCCGCATTGCCGTCTTCAACGAGGGCGTCGTGCAGCAATACGCCTCGCCCGACGACCTGTACGAGCGGCCCGCCAACGCCTTCGTCGCCAACTTCATCGGCGAGAACAACCTGATACCGGCCGCTATTTCGGGCGGAGCCGGCACAGGCTTCGTGGCGGCATCCATGCAGTGCGGCACGGCCATCCAGGCCCGGAATGGCAACTGCGGCGCGCGCGACACGCAAAGCATTATCTCGATCCGGCCGGAAAAGCTGGCGATCAAAACGGAAGGCCAGGCCTTCGATAACCAGGTTTCCGCCAAGTTCATCACCCGCCACTATGTGGGCGACTTCATCCGTTATTACTTTCAGTTGTCCGACGGCAGCAACGTGACCGTCAAGACCCTGAACGATACGAAGGCGCCCGACTTCACCGAAGGGCAAACGACCGTCCTGGCCTGGATGACCAGCGACTGTTTTGCGTTCAGCACCCACTCATCCCCAGTCCAAGGAGAACAACCGTGAAAACCATCACAAAATTGGCAGGCCCCGCGCTGGTGCTGGGCCTGGCATTGGGTAGCGCAGTACAGGCGCAGCAAACCCTGACGGTCGTGTCGTTTGGCGGCGCCTATGGCGCGGCGCAGAAAGTCCACCAGATCGATCCCTATGTCGCCAAGACCGGCAACAAGGTCCTGTTCGAAAACTACACCGGCGGCGTCGCCGAAATCAAGGCGCAGGTCGAAGCCGGCAAAATCCAGTGGGATGTCGTCGACATCGAAACCATCGACCTGGAACGGGCCTGCGCCGAAGGCCTGCTTGAAGTCATACCGCGCGACATCCTGCTGCCGGGCGACGATGGCACGCCGGCCGAGCAGGACTTCATCCCGGCCGCCCTGGAAAACGAGTGCGGCGTGGGCGAAATCGTCTGGAGCACGGTCTATGCCTACAACAACAAGACCATAGGCGACAAGCAACCTTCCACCATTCAGGATCTGTTCGATCTGCAGAAATTTCCCGGCAAGCGCGCCCTGCGCAAACGCGCCCAGGTCAATCTTGAATGGGCGCTGCTGGCCGACGGCGTCAAGGCCGAGGACGTCTACAAAGTGCTGGCCACGCCCGAGGGCCAGGCACGCGCCTTTGCCAAGCTGGACACCATCAAGCCCGACATCGTCTGGTTCGAAAGCTGGTCGCAAGCGCCCCAGTTGCTGAACGACGGCGGCGCCGTCATGGTGCAATCGGCCAACGGACGCTTCTTTGACGCCATCAAGCGCGAAGGCAAGCCATTTACCATGGTGTGGGACGGCAATCTTTACGACCTGGATGCCTGGGGCATCGTCAAGGGCACGCCCAACCTGAAGCAAGCGCTGGAATTCGTCTCGTTCACCACCAGCACCAAGGCGCTGTCGGGCTTCCAGGACGTCGCCTATGGCCCGCCGCGCAACTCCTCCATGGCGCTGGTTGACAAGAGCGTCATCGATCACCTGCCCAGTTCCCACGTCGACGAAGGCGTCAAGGCCGACGGCATTTTCTGGGCCGACTACGGCGAGTCGCTGGGCGAGAAGTTCAACGAATGGCTGCTTAAGTAATCGCGATGGCCGGCCAGCACGTTGCCCTGTCGGCAAGCGAGATCAGGGCGGAAAGCAAAGAGCTGCGGCGCCGCCGGCGCGGCAGCCTGCTGCTCGTGGCGCCCCTGCTGGCCTTTATTTTCTTTGCCTTCGTGGCGCCCATCGCCACCATGCTGTATCGCAGCGTCTATAACCCGACGCTGGTCGAACTCATCCCCAACACCCTGGAACAGCTGGCAAAATGGAAAGACAGCGAACTGCCTGAACCCGTCGTGTTTTCGGCCCTGGCGGTGGAGCTCAAGCAACTTGCCGAAAGCCGCCGCTCGGGCATTCTGGCCGCCGCCATCAACCGCGCCTACCCCGGCGCATCCAGCCTGGTCAACGCCACCGCGCGCAAATTCAGGAAAATGCCGGACGGCACGCTGGCCAAGGAAGGCGGAACCCTATTGCAAGCAGCCGACCCCCGCTGGGCCGAACCCGGCTTGTGGCGGGCGATCCGTGAGGTCGGCCAAGTCTATACCGACAGCTATTATCTGACCGCGCTGGACCTGGAGCGCAACGCGCAGAATGAAATCCAACTGCGCGAATCCGCCCGCATTTATATACAGCTCTATAGCAAAACGCTCAGCATCGCCCTGATCATCACCGTGCTGTGCATTGCGCTGGGCTACCCCTTGGCCTACTACCTGGCCCACGCGCCGCGCCGTACCGCGGGCATACTGATGGTGCTGGTGTTGCTGCCGTTCTGGACGTCGCTGCTGGTGCGCACCACCGCTTGGATCGCCTTGCTGCAAACCAACGGCGTACTCAACTCGATATTCCAGTCCATCGGCCTGACCAGCGGCCCCATCGAAATGCTGTACACCCGGTTCGCCACCGTCATTGCCATGACGCACATTCTGCTTCCCTTCATGATCTTGCCACTGTACAGCGTCATGAAGGGCATCGACCCCAGTTATGTCCGGGCGGCGCTGTCCCTGGGCAGCCGGCCCTTCTCGGCCTTCCTGCGCGTCTTCCTTCCCTTGACCCTGCCCGGCCTGAGCGCCGGCTCGCTGCTGGTCTTCATCATTTCGGTGGGCTACTACATCACGCCCGCCCTGGTCGGCGGCACCGACGGGCAGATGATCTCCAACATCATTGCCTTCCACATGCAGCGCTCGAACAACTGGGGCCTGGCCGCCGCGCTGGGTACGCTGCTGCTCATACTGATCCTGCTGCTGTATTGGACGTACGACCGTCTGATCGGCGCCAGGAACATCAAGCTGGGTTGACGGCCATGGAACACGCTTATCCGGCCTACTACACCTGGCGGCACAAACTGGCCGCCTACGCGCTCAAGCTGACCGCCTGGGCCGTGCTGTTCTTCCTGATGCTGCCCATACTGGTCATCATCCCCCTTTCTTTCAATGCCGAACCCTTCTTCAGCTTCACGCCCGGCATGCTGCAGCTGGACCCCGAGGCCTACTCGCTGAAATGGTATCAGGCCATTTTCAACAGCCAGAACTGGATGCTGGCCATACGCAACAGTTTCTTCATCGGCATGTGCGCCACTGTCATCGCCACCACCCTAGGCACTGTGGCGGCCGTGGGCCTGGCCAGCGAGCACATGCCCTGTCGGCGGCTGATCACCGCCCTGCTGCTGTCTCCCATGATCGTGCCGCTGATTATCGTCGCCGCGGGCATGTTCTTTTTCTACACCCGCTTCAACCTGGTAGGCAGCTTCGCCGGCATCATCATTGCCCATGCGGCATTAGGCGTGCCCTTCGTGATCATCACCGTCACCGCCACGCTCAGCGGCTTCGACCGGTCGCTCTATCAGGCGGGCTTGAGCCTGGGGGCATCGCCGCTCCAGGTATTCCGCGACGTGGTCATCCCGCTGATACGCCCCGGCGTCATCTCCGGCGCGCTGTTCGCCTTCGTGACGTCGTTCGACGAAATCGTGCTGGTGCTCTTCCTGGCCGGACCCGAGCAAGGCACCATTCCCCGCCAGATGTTCGCCGGGCTGCGCGAGCAAATCAATCCCACCATCCTGGCGGTCGCCACCTTGCTGATCATTATTTCCATCCTGTTTCTGGCGACACTGGAACTGCTGCGCCGGCGTTCTGAAAAAATACGCCAGGGGGGCGACACATTGCTGTCATGAAGCCCTGCGATAATTCGTCCCGCATAGCCGGACATCCGCGCCCGGCAGCAGATCATCGACGGCAGGCAGCAGCACATGAGCAAAGTTTTCACCCTGAAGAAAAGCTTTATTTTTTTTCTGGCCATCCTCACCGTGCTGTCACTGCTGGTTCTCAGCGCGCTGCAACATCTCACGCGCAGCATAGAACATCTTAAAACCACCGAAGCGCGGCGTTATCAGGCCACCGAACTGGCCACCGACTACAAGAATCTGACGCAGGCCATGACCCGCGACGTCATGGCTTTCGTGGCCAGCGAGCAGCCCGAATTCGAAGAAAGCTACAAGCATCTGGCCCAAGTCCTGCATGGCGCGGCGCCGGATGCGAACGGCATACAGCAGGCCATGCTGGACCGCTTCAAGGCGCTGGATTTCACCGCGGACGAAATGGCCAAGCTGGAATCGGCGCACGCCCAGATGATCGAACTGGGCAAGACGGAAGTCGAAGCCATCGGGACGGCCAGCGGCCAGCTTGATGACGGGCAAGGCGGCATCAAGGTCGCGCTGCCCAATGCGCTGCTGGCCAAAGTCATGATATTCGGCCAGCAGTACGCGCAGGCATCCGCCGGCATCCAGCAGGCCATCGACGAATTCAATACCCTGCAGGCAAACCGCTACGCCCAGGATGTCGAGGAAGCCAGCGCGGCCAGCCAGCGCGCCTACCTGCTGGCGGTAGCCGCCATCATCGCCCTGCTGGCCTGCAGCGCCATGGCCCTGTGGGGCCTGTACTGGTCCATCAAGCGTCCGCTGGACCGCGGCGTGCTGTTTGCCGAACGGCTTGCGCAGGGCGACCTGACGGCCCGTGTGCCGGTCCAGCGCAGCGACGAACTGGGCAAGCTTCTGCACGCGCTGAACGGCATCGGCCATGGCCTGCATGAAGCGGTCGAGCATGTCTACGATCACGCGACCCACATCGCGACCGTGTCGCACCGGATTTCAGGCGGCAACACCCATCTGGCGGATCGCAGCAACGAACAGGCGGCCAATCTGCAGGAAACGGCCAGCTCCATGGAGCAGTTGGCCGCCACCGTCCAGCAGAACGCGGCCAATGCCGAGCAATCCAAGATCCTGGTGGATAAAGCGGTGGCGGCCGCCCACAGCGGCAGCCGGACAATGAACCATGCCGTCGCGACCATGCAGGAAGTGCGTCAGGGCTCCAGGAAAATCGCCGACATCACAAGCCTGATCAACAATATTGCCTTCCAGACCAATATCCTCGCCTTGAACGCCGCCGTCGAAGCGGCCCGCGCAGGCGCGCAAGGCAAAGGGTTTGCCGTGGTGGCGGCTGAAGTGCGCAGCCTGGCGCTGCGCTCGGCCGAGGCCTCGAAAGACATTGAGCAATTGATCAAGGATTCCGTCGCGCAGCTTGATGCCGGCGCCAACCTGGTCGATGACGCCGGCCGCGCCATCCATGACATCGTGCAGTCGGTCAACCAGGTTCAAACCATGGTCAACGAGATCGCCGGCGCCTCGATTGAACAGTCCAGCGGCATCAGCGAGGTCAGCAAGGCGGTCAACCACCTTGACGCCATCACACAGCAGAATCTGGGCATGGTGCGGGAAGCGGCGGAAGCCACGGCCTTGCAGCAGGCGCAGTCGGATGCGCTGCTGGACACCCTGCTGCGCTTTACATTGAACGGCCGCGACCTGGCGGCTGCCGCGCCAGGCCTGGCCGATGCCGCCGCCATCCAGCCGGACGAAGGCCGGGCGGCTCCCCGTTTCCTGCCCTCCCCGGCCTCCCGGATCAGCTACGCCTGAGCATCGCCAGGCCAGGCGAACCGCCAAGGCGGAACCGGGCCGGGTGCTAGGCGGCGCGCCGGCCGCGGACAAGCTGCGCCAGCAGGCCAAGAAAGGCCAGCGCCCAGGCTCCAAGCGCCAGGTAAAAGAAAATGCCGGGCACCGGAGCAAGAAAGCGAAAGCCCATGGCCTGGTTCATTTGCTCCGTACAGGCCGCGTACATCCCCAGCGGAAACACGGCCCCCCAGTACAGGGCGTCATAGCGCAGCGGAAACCGCTTGTAGGCGTAGCGCCATACGCCCAACAGCAAAAGCATGGGGATCCACCAGGTGCCGGTGGCCCAATAAAAAATGGTGAAGCCCTTCAGGAATGGCTGCAGGGATATCAGGTAAGGCGCGTCGGCCGAACGGCTGATCAACAAGGAGCCGGCCAGTGTCGAGATGGCCATCGCCCCCATATTGATCCAGTAAGGCGGCGTCAGGTCGTCCGGCGACAGCCGGAAGTAGGTATAGCGGTAGAAAATCAGCGCCATCAGCCATATATAGAGCATGCCGCCCCACAGCCACATCGACAGCGCCAGAAAGTTCAGCTCAAGGCGATACGGCTGCTGGCTGGTGGCGGCCAGCAAGACGCTGGATACCGCGATCGACTGCGTCGCCACCACGGCAAGCAGCCACCCGCCATTGATGCCGCGCTCCAGGCCGGGCTTCTCGCGCTTGACCGTCAGCACGGTGAAAATGGCATACGTGAAGCCGAACCACAAGGTCAGGGCCGCCGCCCATAAAATCGTCCCCATGTGCGTATCGCCCAGCAGCACCATGTACTGGCAGGCGAGTATGGCGCATGCCGCCACGGTGGTGAAGCACCCCGGCCCGCGCAGATGGTCCGACATATCGCTGAAAAACAGCCTCGGGTAACGCACGATGCGCAGCAGCGTCAGCACGCACAGCACGCCGAACAGGACGTTATTGAGCAGGAACAAGGCATGCGCAAGCGCGCCATGCCCCAGCATGTGCGCCGCCAGGGACACGATGCCCGTGGCCATGACCATGCCGAAGTTGGCGGGCGACATGCCGGCCAACCCCCCAAGCCGGACACCCACCGGCAGGCTGGGCGAAAAAGGAGGATGTTCGGTGGGAGGTGGGCGCATGGGGTGGAATGTGCCTCGTGGCACGATATGAATACGACAATCCGCATTTTATCCCCGCAAGCGGGCAAAGACCAGAACGCAGGGCCGGCAAGCGCATCGAAGTACAGGGTAAAATACCGGGTTACGCAAGCATATTGCCCGCCACCGACACAATCAGGAATACTTATGGAAGCCGAACGCCAAAACCTACTTGCCGCCCGCCTTGAAGACTATGCGGAGCGCCAGGCGGCCCTTCGGAGGTATCTTTGACTACGATGCCAAAGCCGAACGCCTGCATGTCGTCAATGCCGAGCTCGAAAGCGCCGACGTCTGGAACGACCCCAAGCATGCGCAAGAATTAGGGCGTGAAAAAAAATCCCTGGAAAACGTCGTCCAGACGCTTACGGACATCGCCAACGGCCTGAACGACGCGCAAGAACTGTTTGATCTGGCCGCCGACGATGACGACGACGCCACCCTAGCGGCCATCGAGCATGACACCGCCGCGCTGGGCGAACGCCTTGAAGAGCTTGAGTTCAGGCGCATGTTCTCCAACCCCGCCGACCCGCTCAACTGCTTCATGGACATCCAGGCGGGCGCGGGGGGCACCGAAGCCCAGGACTGGGCGTCTATTTTGCTGCGCCAGTACCTGCGTTACTGCGAGCGCAAGGACTTCAAGGCCGAAATCCTTGAAGAATCCGACGGCGATGTGGCCGGCATCAAGTCAGCCACCATCAAGGTCGAAGGCGAATACGCCTTTGGCTTTCTGCGCACCGAAAGCGGCGTGCACCGCCTGGTTCGCAAAAGTCCCTTCGACTCGGCCAATGGCCGCCATACCTCGTTCGCCAGCGTGTTCGTCTACCCCGAGGTCGACGACTCGGTCGAGATCGAGGTCAACCCGGCCGATTTGCGCGTGGATACCTACCGCGCCAGCGGCGCCGGCGGCCAGCACATCAACAAGACCGACTCGGCAGTGCGCATCACGCACATGCCCACCGGCATCGTCGTGCAATGCCAGAACGACCGTTCCCAGCACCGCAACCGGGCCGAAGCCATGCAGATGCTCAAGTCGCGCCTGTACGAACTTGAAATGCGTCAACGCATGGCGGAACAGCAGAAAATGGAAGACGCCAAGACCGATGTGGGCTGGGGCCATCAGATCCGTTCTTATGTGCTCGACCAGAGCCGCATCAAAGACTTGCGCACCAACGTCGAAATATCCAACACGCAGAAAGTGCTGGACGGCGACCTTGACCCATTCATACAGGCCAGCCTGAAACAAGGGGTATAAGCATGGAACCAAGTACTGTTGCCATTGTGACGGGCGCCACGCGCGGCCTGGGCCAGGCGCTGGCCCAGGGCCTGATGCAGGCCGACACGCGGCTTATCACCGTGGCCCGCAGCCACAGCCCCGAGCTGGCGGCCCGCGCCGAGCAAACCGGCTGCGTGCTGCAACAGGTCCAGTCCGACCTGGCCAACCCCGCTGCCGCCGAACGCGTTGCCAAGCAAGTGGTTGCCGGCCTGCCGCCGGGCGCCAAACGTTATCTGTTGATCAACAATGCCGGCACCGTGGCGCCCATCCACCAGGCCACCGAGCTGGACAATGCCGCGGCCATCACCGCGGCCTTCAGCCTGAATGTGACCAGCGTAATGCTGATCACGGCTGCGTTCCTGCAGGCGGTCAAGCCGCTGCTCGCGGATTGCCGCATCGTCAATATTTCGTCTGGCGCCGGCCGCAACCCCACCCCGGGCTGGGGGGTCTACTGCGCCACCAAAGCGGCGCTCGACCACTATACGCGGGTGCTGCAGTCCGAAAACCACGGCGTGCGCATCGTGTCGCTGGCGCCGGGCGTGGTCGACACCGGCATGCAGGAAACCATCCGCGGCTCCGCCACGACCGACTTTCCCAATGTAGAGCGCTTTACCCAACTGCACCAGCAGGGCCAGCTGGCCTTGCCGGCCGACGTGGCCGCCCGCATCCTGCGCTATGTTGCCCACGACGACTTCGGCGCGAATGTGCTGGACGACATCAGAAATCACGCTTAATCCACCAGAATCATGAACGAACCTACGCCTTCCAGTATTGCCGCCGACGAAAACCACCTGATTGCCGAACGCCGTGGCAAGCTGGCCAAACTGCGCGCCGAGGGGGTGGCCTACCCCAATGATTTCCGCCCCGACAACGTCGCGGCGGCGCTGCATGCCGCCTACGACGAACTGGACAAGGACGCGCTGGCCGAGGTCGACAAGCATGTCAAGGTCGCCGGCCGCATGATGCTCAAGCGCGTCATGGGCAAGGCCAGCTTTGCGACGCTGCAGGACAGTTCCGGCCGCATCCAGATCTTCCTGGACCGGAACACCGTGGGCGACGAGCCCTACGCCCAGTTCAAGACCTGGGACATCGGCGACATCGTGGCCGTCGAGGGCACGATGTTCAAGACCAACAAAGGCGAGCTCTCGGTCCATGCCGCGACGATACGCCTGCTGGCCAAGTCGCTGCGTCCCCTGCCCGACAAGTTCCACGGCGTGGCCGACACGGAACTGCGCTACCGCCAGCGCTATGTCGACCTCATCATGACGGAAGAAACGCGGCGCTGTTTCGCGGCGCGCAGCAAAGCCATAGGCAGCATACGCCAGCACATGCTCAACGCCGGCTTTCTTGAAGTCGAAACCCCCATGCTGCATCCCATACCGGGCGGCGCCGCGGCCAAGCCTTTTGTCACGCACCACAATGCGCTCGACATGGAGATGTTCCTGCGCATCGCGCCCGAGCTTTACCTGAAGCGCTTGGTCGTGGGCGGCTTCGACCGCGTATTCGAGGTCAACCGCAATTTCCGCAACGAAGGCGTCAGCCCCCGCCATAATCCAGAATTCACCATGATGGAGTTCTACGCCGCGTATACCGACTATCGCTGGCTCATGGACTTTACCGAATCGCTCATACGCGAAGCGGCCATTGCCGCGACCGGCAGCGCCGTGCTGACCTACCAGGACAAAGTCCTGGACCTGAGCCAGCCTTTCGACCGCCTGACCATTGCCCAGGCCATCCTCAAATACGCGCCGGCTTACGACCTGGCGCAATTGCAGGACGAGGCTTTCCTGCGCAGCGAGCTCAAGCGGCTGGGCGCCGATGTCAATGGCCCCGTCCTGGCACGCGCCGGACTGGGCGGACTGCAGCTGGCCCTGTTCGAGGAAACGGCCGAAGCCAAACTCTGGAACCCCACCTACATCATTGATTATCCCGTCGAGGTCTCGCCGCTGGCCCGCGCCTCCGACACGCAGGAAGGCATCACCGAGCGGTTCGAGCTGTTCATGACGGGCCGCGAAATCGCCAACGGGTTTTCCGAGCTGAACGACCCCGAAGACCAGGCGGCGCGCTTTCTGGCCCAGGTCGAAGCCAAGGATGCCGGCGACGAGGAAGCCATGTATTACGACGCCGACTATATCCGCGCGCTGGAATACGGCATGCCGCCCACGGGCGGCTGCGGCATCGGCATCGACCGCCTGGTCATGCTACTGACCGATAGCCCCAGCATCCGCGACGTCATCCTGTTTCCGCACCTGCGCCGCGAGGACTAAGACCGCGCAAGGGCGGCAGGCCCGCTTGCGGGCTGCCCGCCCTGCCGTCAGGCGGACTGAAGGCGCCTGCCCATTGCGCCGGCCCACTTGTGCGCCACCGCCGGCGACGCAATGCAGGCGGCTTTGTCGCTGATCACGCGCACCGCGCGTTCCAGCAACTGAATGTCGGCCTCGTGCTGGCGCGCCACATGGGGGTCTTCGAAAAAGATGACGCGCTGGCAGCGCTGCTCGAGCACCAGCTCGGCTATTTGCGCATCGCCGCCCAAAGGTCCGCTCAGGTAGGCTTGCACCCAGGGGGAATCCTTGGGCCACCCGCGCGACCAGGCCAGTTCGTTGAGCCGGCCGCTGGTCGTGCCGGTGCCGACCCGGCCGGCAAAGCGCGACAACACATCAAAATGCTTGTCCGCAAATTCGACCATCTGGTCCTTCAGGGCGTCGTGGGCGATCAGGGCCAGCGTCTGCCGTGAAAAATCAAAAAGGGGCGCCCGCGCCGGATCAGGCGCCAGGCCGGCGCAAAGACGCTCGACCTCTACCCATTCGATCGCGCCCATCAGGGTCGACACGAAAGGCCGGCCATGCGTAATGCACTGGCGCTTCAAGGCCAGGGCTTCGGGGAAGATAGAAGAGGGATCGACCGGGTCGATCAGATAGATGGCGCCATCGAACGGCGCTGCTCCGTCGCGGCCCTCGGTGACCCGGGCCACCAGTTTCATCAGCCCGCCCTCGCGGCCAAATGGGTAGCGGACCAGGCCGGCATGCCCCTTGAGCAGACCCGAGCGCTCAATGGCGTCGAAGGTGCGGCCCACGGTGTAGAGCTCTATGCCGAGCTCCCGTATGCCGGCCGCCGATTGCTCCAGCCACTGGAACAGGGCGGCCCCATAGGTTTCGTGATGCAGGCGGTTTGCCGCCAAGCCAAAGCGCAATACAGGTGTAGTCATGGTGACGATCAGAACACATTAAGGTGACACCGGGAAGTCATGCGCGGGGGCGCCCTGTGCCGGATGGCCTGGGATAGCGATGCGGGGGCTCCGCCCTGTGGGCGGGCGGGATTCAAACCGTGAAGGATTCGCCGCAACCGCAGGTGGCTTTTTCGTTGGGATTGGTGAACCTGAAGCCTTCGTTCAAGCCTTCGCGCCCGTAATCGAGCTGGGTGCCTTCCAGGAATGGCAGGCTTTTAGGGTCGACATACACCCTGACGCCAAGCTGTTCGAACACTTGGTCGTCGGCGTTGGGCTGATCGACGTATTCGAGCTTGTAGGCCATGCCCGAGCACCCTGTGGTGCGGACACCCAGGCGCAGGCCCAGGCCTTTGCCCCGTTTTTCGATGTAGCGGTTGATATGGTCAGCCGCTTGTTGTGTAAGCGTAATTCCCATGATTATCCCTGATGCTTTTTCCTGTAGTCCTGGACCGCCGCCTTGATGGCATCTTCGGCCAGGATGGAACAATGAACCTTGACCGGCGGCAACGCCAGTTCTTCGACGATATGCGTATTGCGTATATCAAGCGCCTGATCCAGCGTTTTGCCCTTGACCCATACCGTGATCAGGGAACTGGACGCAATGGCCGAACCGCAACCATACGTTTTGAACCGCGCATCTTCGATGATACCCGATTCGTTGACCTTGATCTGCAGCTTCATGACATCGCCCAGCGCCGGCGCGCCGACCAGCCCCGTGCCCACGCGGGTGTCGGCGGGATCAAACGAACCGACATTGCGTGGATTTTCGTAGTGATCCAGGACTTTTTCACTGTAAATCATGGACATCGATCAAGCTCCTTCCATGATTAATGTGCGGCCCATTGCACGGATTTCAAGTCTACGCCCGCCTGGGCCATTTCCCACAAAGGCGACATGTCGCGCAGCTTGCCTACCTGCCGAACCACCAGCTGTATGGTGAAATCGATGTCTTCGGCCGTGGTGTAGCGGCCCACGGTAAAGCGGATCGAGCTGTGCGCAAGCTCGTCGCTGCGCCCCAGCGCGCGCAACACATACGAGGGTTCGAGACTGGCCGAGGTGCAGGCCGAGCCGCTGGATACCGCCAGCTCTTTCAGCGCCATGAGCAGCGACTCGCCCTCGATGTAGTTGAAACTGAGATTCAGGTTATGCGGCACGCGCTGATCCAGGCTGCCGTTCAGATAGACGCCGGCTATGCCTGACAAGCCCGCCCACAGCCGATCGCGCAGCACACGCATGCGCGGGTTCTCGTCAGCCATTTCCAGGCGGGCCAGGCGGAAGGCCTCGCCCATGCCCACAATCTGGTGGGTGGCCAGCGTACCCGACCGGAAACCGCGCTCGTGGCCGCCGCCGTGAATCTGCGCTTCCAGACGCACACGCGGCTTGCGCCGTATGAACAAGGCCCCCACCCCTTTGGGGCCGTAGGTTTTATGCGCCGAAAAAGACATCAGGTCGACGTCCAGGGACTGCAGATCGATCTGGACCTTGCCTGTTGCCTGCGCAGCATCCACATGAAACACCACGCCCTGGCCGCGGCACAGCCGCCCGATGGCGGCAATGTCCTGCACCACGCCGATTTCGTTGTTGACCAGCATGACCGAGGCCAGGATGGTGTCGGGCCGCAGCGCCGCCTTGAACACGTCCAGGTCGACAATGCCATCTTCCTGGACATCCAGGTAAGAGACTTCGAAGCCCTGGCGTTCGAGCTCGCGACAGGTGTCCAGCACCGCCTTGTGCTCGGTCTTGAGCGTGATGATGTGCTTGCCCCGCCCGGCGTGAAAATGCGCCGCGCCCTTGAGCGCCAGGTTATTGGACTCGGTCGCGCCGGACGTCCAGACGATTTCACGCGGCTCGGCGTTGACCAGTGCGGCAACCTCGGCGCGCGCCTGCTCGACGGCCTCTTCGGCGTCCCAGCCGTAGGCATGGCTGTTCGAGGCCGGATTGCCGAACCGTTCGTACAGATACGGCACCATGACATCGACCACACGGGGGTCGACCGGCGTCGTGGCGGAATAATCGAGATAGACGGGAGGGGTTGCCATACATCTCCTGGAATGGGTTAAGTCAGCGTCGAAGAAGCGATCAGGACATCGGGAGACCGGTTGAGCCGGATACTGGCCTGAGCCTGCGTGGCTTCATGCAGTTGCCGCATGCGCTGTTGATCGACCAGGTCCTGCAGCGACACCGAATCAAGATAATCGACCATTTTACGGTTAAGCGTGGACCACAGTTCGTGCGTCATGCATTTTCCGGTGCTGCCATTGCGGCCGATGTTGCAGTTTTCCTTGCCGCCGCAGCTGGTGGCATCGAGCGGCTCATCGACCGCGAAGATCATGTCGGCCACTGTAATGTTGCGCGCCAGGCGAGCCAGGGAGTAGCCGCCGCCCGGCCCCCTGACGCTGTCGACCAGTTCATGCCGGCGCAGCTTTCCAAATAATTGCTCCAGATATGACAGCGAAATGTTCTGCCGCTGACTGATGGCTGCCAGAGTGACAGGCCCGCTTTGCTGCCGCAACGCCAGATCGATCATGGCGGTCACTGCAAAACGCCCTTTGGTCGTTAAACGCATCGTGATGTCCTTGATTAAGCCCGAAACACGCGGAGCGCAGCGCCATTCAGGAACACCGCACCCCGGCCGATTAGCAGGATTCCTATACCCGACTAATATAGTCCAGTATAGCAAATTCCCGACTAAAACGCTCGGCTTTAAACACGAAAAAAACAGGCCGGAAACGAAAAAACCGTGCAGCGCACGGTTTTTTACTGAAAAGGGCCTGACGGTTCAGGCTGCCTGGTATTGCAGTACGCGCTTGCGCACCATTTCCATGACGCCTTGACAGGCGTCTTCAAGATAGTCAAGCACTTTGCCAAAGCCTTCGGGACCGCCATAGTAGGGATCGGGCACCGTGGCTTCTTCGAACTCGTTGGCGAAGCGCATAAGCAGCATCAGCTTGTGCTGGTATACTTTGGGGCATTGTTGCTGCAACGCGGAAAGATTTTCCCAATCCATGGCCAGGATCAGGTCGAACTCGCGGAAATCATCGGCACAGACTTGGCGCGCCACACAGTGCGACAATTCGTAACCACGCTTGCGCGCTGCGGCCTGCGCACGCGCATCGGGCGCCTCGCCAATATGAAAGCTGTGGGTGCCAGCGGAGTCGACGCCGACCACGTCAGAGAGCCCCGCTTCGTCGACTAAACGGCGGAAAACACCCTCTGCGCTCGGCGAGCGACAGATATTACCCATGCAAACGAAAAGTACCTTAGTCATCATAAGCGAGAGTGTGAGGGAAAACCCGTTATAAGGCAAGGATTTTTGCGGCACCACATTTATGTTTCCGACCGTATTGACAAGCCGATAAATTTAAATGCAATAAGACGTTACTGCCTATTTTTGCGCTTGCTTTCACACAAAACGGCCTTTCCGAAACCCGCCGGAAAACCAATATTCATGCACTGCAACAAGCCGAAACGCGAGCAAAAATCCTTTAAAAATTAATGGTAAACCCTAATAAAGACGAAAGCAAGATCTGAATCGACCGTTCAATCGGAGCCCGATGACAGGCGCATTAAAAAACACATAATGTGGATGAATTACAACGATATGCCCTGCGCTTATAACGCGGGACTATCGGCACCGATTCCACGCTAGGACAGCAAGGCCTTCTGCTTCAGCTTGTTCAGCGCATCGCGGGCCGCCGCGGCTTGTTCGAACTCCAGGTTCCTGGCGTGATCCATCATCAGCTTTTCCAGCCGCCGGATTTCCTTGGCCAGCGATTTGTCGTCGCGCAGCACATCGGGCGAAATCTCGTCCACCATGGAAGCCTGGTCCGGCACCACCATGACGCCGTCGATCATTTCACGCACCGCCTTGCTCACGCTGCGCGCGGTGATGCCATGCGCCTGGTTGAATTCCAGCTGCTTGATGCGGCGCCTTTGGGTTTCGTCCATGGCCCGGCGCATCGAATCGGTGATCCTGTCGGCATACAGGATGGCCCGGCCATTCAGGTTGCGGGCCGCCCGCCCCATGGTCTGGATCAAACTGCGCTCCGAGCGCAGGAAGCCTTCTTTGTCGGCATCCAGGATGGCCACCAGCGACACTTCGGGAATATCCAGCCCTTCGCGCAGCAGGTTGATGCCCACCAGGACATCAAACACGCCCAGACGCAGGTCCCGAATGATTTCCACCCGCTCGACGGTATCGATGTCGGAATGCAGGTAGCGGACTTTCAGGCCGTTTTCGGCCAGATAGTCGGTCAGGTCCTCTGACATCCGCTTGGTCAGCGTGGTGACCAGTATGCGCTCCTGAACCGCTATGCGTTGCTTGATTTCGCCCAGCAAGTCATCGACCTGGGTCAGCGCCGGCCGCACCTCCACTTCGGGGTCGACCAGCCCGGTAGGCCTGACCACCTGCTCCACAATATTGTCGGAATGCTCGTTCTCGTAGTTGGCGGGCGTTGCCGATACGAATACGCACTGGCGCATGCGCTGCTCGAACTCCTCTAGCTGCAAAGGCCGATTGTCCATGGCGGACGGCAGGCGGAAGCCAAACTGCACCAGCGTCGACTTGCGTGAGCGGTCGCCCCGGTACATGGCGCTGAGCTGCCCCATGGTGACATGGCTTTCGTCGATGAACATCAAGGCATCGGCGGGCAAATAATCAATCAGCGTGGGCGGCGGTTCGCCGGGCGCGGCGCCCGACAAGTGGCGGGAGTAGTTTTCAATGCCTTTGCAGAAACCCAGCTCCTGCAGCATTTCAAGGTCGAAGCGGGTGCGTTGCTCCAGCCGCTGCGCCTCGACCAGCTTGCCGTCGGCAACCAGCGCGGCCGCCCTTTCGCGCAGCTCCATCTTGATGGTTTCGATGGCGCGCAGGACGGTCTCGCGCGGGGTCACATAGTGCGAACTGGGAAACACCGTGAAGCGCGGTACTTTCTGCTTGATCTTCCCGGTCAGCGGATCGAACATTTCCAGCGATTCGATCTCGTCGTCGAACAGGGTGATGCGCAGGGCCAGTTCGGCGTGCTCGGCCGGAAACACATCGATGATCTCGCCGCGCGCGCGAAAGGCGCCGCGCGTGAACTCCACATCGTTGCGCTCGTACTGCATCGCCACCAGCCGCCCCAGCAGCTCTTGCCGCGCAATGCGGTCGCCCGTGCGCAAGGTCAGCACCATGGCGTGGTAATCACCGGGGTTGCCTATGCCGTAGATGCACGACACGGTTCCGACAATCACGGTGTCGCGCCGCTCCAACAGGCTTTTGGTGGCCGACAGGCGCATCTGTTCGATGTGCTCATTGATCGATGAGTCTTTCTCGATGAACAGATCGCGCGCCGCCACATAGGCTTCGGGCTGATAGTAGTCGTAGTAAGACACAAAATACTCGACCGCATTATTGGGAAAGAACTCCCGCATTTCGGCATAGAGCTGCGCCGCCAGCGTCTTGTTCGGCGCCAGCACAATCGCCGGACGCCCGGTACGGGCGATGACGTTGGCCATGGTGTAGGTCTTGCCCGAGCCGGTCACCCCCAGCAGCGTCTGGTACATCAACCCATCGTTGATGCCCTCGGTCAGCGCGTCGATCGCCGCGGGCTGATCGCCCGCCGGCGGATAAGGCTGGAAAAGCTGAAACGGACTGTTCGGATACTCGATGAAGCCGGGCGCAGGTGCGTTCATACTGGACACTTTCAGGGTAAACCCCTTATTATCACACTATTGCTACCTCTTTCTCTACCTACCTTCATACTCCCCAAATGAAATCTCTCTTCGAATCCGTCGAGCTCGCTCCGCGCGACCCCATTCTTGGCCTGAACGAACAATATAACGCCGACACCCGCGCGGGCAAGGTCAATCTGGGGGTCGGCGTGTACTACGACGACGAAGGGCGCATTCCTTTGCTTGACGCGGTCAGCAAAGCCGAAGTCGCGCGCATCGAAGCGCATGCCGCGCGCGGATACCTGCCCATCGAAGGCATCCCGGGGTACAACAAAGGCGCGCAGACTTTGCTGCTCGGACACGACTCGCCCCTGGTGTCCGGCGGCCGCGTCCTGACCGCCCAGGCCCTGGGGGGCACCGGCGCGCTCAAGATCGGCGCCGACTTCCTGAAGCAGATCCTGCCAGACTCCAAGGTGCTCATCAGCGACCCCAGCTGGGAAAACCACCGCGCCCTGTTCGAGCGCGCCCGATTCCAGGTCGAGACCTACCCCTACTACGACGCGGCCAGCCATGGCCTGAACTTCGACGCCATGCTGGCCTGCTTCCAGGCCCTGCCCGAGCAGACCATCGTCGTCCTGCACGCATGCTGCCACAACCCCACCGGCGTGGACCCTAGCTTCGAGCAATGGCAGCAGATCGTCCAGGTCGTCAAAGACAGAAACCTGGTGCCCTTCCTGGACATCGCCTACCAGGGTTTTGGCGAAGGCCTGGAAGAAGACGCCGCCGTGGTGCGCCTGTTCGCCCAGCACGACCTCACCATGTTCATCAGTTCGTCTTTCTCCAAGTCGTTCTCGCTGTACGGCGAACGGGTCGGCGCCCTGACCCTGGTCTCGTCCAGCAAGGAAGAAAGCGGGCGCGTGCTCAGCCAGCTCAAGCGCGTCATTCGCACCAACTACTCCAACCCGCCCACGCACGGCGGCACAGTGGTCTCCACGGTACTCAATACCCCCGAGCTCTACACCCTGTGGACCACTGAACTGGCGGCCATGCGCGACCGCATCCGCACCATGCGCGTGCAACTGGTCGAAAAACTCAAGGCCCACGGCGTCACGCAGAATTTCGATTTCGTGCTGGCCCAGCGCGGCATGTTCTCGTATTCCGGCCTGACGGCGGCCCAAGTGGACCAACTGCGGGAAGAACATGGCGTGTACGCAGTCAGCAGCGGCCGCATCTGCGTGGCGGCGCTCAATAGCCGCAATATCGATTACGTGGCCGCGTCCATCGCCAAAGTCCTGGCCTAAGCAAGCGCCCGCCTTCCTGGCGGGCATCGCCTGTTTGCCTATCCCCGCGTGCACAGGCTTGATCTTTCCCCTGAAATACTGCAAAATCCAGACTGTATATAAATACAGTCTGGATCGTCATGGCCGTCAAGCTTACCGAGCGTCAGCAGCAAATACTCGAACTCATCCGCAGCGAAATCACCCGCACGGGCTTCCCGCCCACCCGGGCTGAAATCGCCCGCGCCCTGGGTTTCAAATCGGCCAATGCCGCCGAAGACCACCTGAAGGCCCTGGCTCGAAAAGGCGCCATCGAACTCACCGCGGGCGCCTCGCGCGGCATACGGCTTACCGGCGGCAGCCTGGCCGGCGCGCAGCACGCAGGCTCCCTGCTGGGCCGCGCCTCGTCGGCGGTCACACAGCTCATGGTGCCTTTGGTCGGCCGCGTGGCGGCGGGCAACCCCATACTCGCAGCGGAACACGTCGAGCGCGAAGTCGGCATCGAACTCGCCCTGTTCAGCCAGACGCCCGATTATCTGCTGCGTGTGCGCGGCCTCAGCATGCGCGACGCCGGCATCCTCGACGGCGACCTGCTGGCCGTCAAAAAATCGCCCGATGCCCGCAATGGCCAGATCGTGGTCGCCCGTATCGGCGAAGACGTCACGGTCAAACGCTTTGCCCGCGCCGGCAAGCGCATCGAGCTCCTGCCTGAAAACCCCGACTTCCAGCCCATCATCGTCACCGCTGACGACGAGTTCTCCATCGAAGGCATCGCCGTCGGCCTCATCCGGAACACGCCCTTGCACTAGGCGTGCTTCAGCCGGCCTCACACGCCGGTTTCGCGTATCGGCACCTGCCACGCGCCCAACATTACGAAACGGTAAGGAGACCGTAATGTTGGGCGCCTTTGCTTTTGACTAAGATTCAAGGGGTGCCCAGTACGCAGGCCGCTTTGGCCTGGAAGGAGTTTGAAGCATGGGGGATATTCACATCAATCCAGGCCTCGATCAGGATAAGCGGATTTTCAGGACGGTCAGCTTCTATGATCTGATCGACCTGATGACATTCAGTCAAATGACCTTTGGCCGTGCGGACCCGTTCCGGCTTGGAATCCAGCGCTACCCGCATCGGGAAGCAGCAGACAGCACCGACGATGCGGCCAGCCTGCGGTTTCAATCCTGGGCGATGCTGGACCATGAGCATGCCATTGACTGGTGGCCGGATGAGCCCGCTGAACCATCGATCTATCTGATTTCAAGCATCAGCGCCCTGTCGGCATCCTTGATTCCATGCGAAGGCACCGATGTATTTATCGAACAGACATGCCGCGTCATCCCGCTGCCCGGCACACCAAGGCCCCCGCAGTCCACCGTGCTGCCCCTGCTCGAGGACGAGACGCTGCTTGTCATCGTGAACGCCCAGGGCGACGCCTATCAGGGCGATCCCAGGCATAATCCCATGCGGCTTCTTGTCGACCTGCGAACATTGCTGCTGGGCGTCGTTGTGTCCCCCAGGGCTTCGATCCGGTTTGTGGAGCTTATCTCGCAAATCGTTCAGCGCACCACGCATGCCTATGTGTCGCGCGCCAACCGGCCTATAGATATCGAGCACAATTGCCTGGACATGCCCCGCATGCGGCATGCGTAAGGCATGCGGCAACACAAAGCGCATTCAGAAAAACAGGCCAGGCCCTGATCGATCAGGGCCTGGCCTGGGACAAACTGCCAGTGAACCCGCCATGACGGCGGGTTCATCAACTGCGCGTCATCAATGCTTCATGACGCCTTCTTGCGCTTCAGCGGGCTTGGCATTGGCCACCGCCTCGGCGGCCAGCCGCGCCACTTCCTCGTCTGACAGCGGCGTGGGCATGTTCTGCAAGGCGACTTCCAGCACCCGGTCTATCCAGCGCACCGGAATGATCTCCAGGTGATTCTTGACGTTGTCGGGGATATCGGCCAGATCCTTCACGTTTTCCTCGGGGATCATCACCACTTTGATGCCGCCGCGATGCGCCGCCAGCAGCTTTTCCTTCAAGCCGCCGATACCCAGCACTTCGCCGCGCAGCGTGATTTCACCGGTCATCGCGACATCGGCCCGCACGGGAATGCCCGTAAGCGCCGAGACCATGGCCGTGGTGATTGCAATGCCCGCCGAAGGGCCGTCTTTAGGCGTCGCCCCTTCCGGAAAGTGCACGTGCAGGTCGCGTTTTTCAAAAGCCGTGTTCGGAATACCCCATTTCTGGGCACGAGCGCGCACCACGGTACGCGCCGCTTCCACCGACTCTTTCATGACATCGCCCAGTGAGCCGGTACGCAGTACCACGCCCTTTCCGGGCATGTCCGCCACTTCGATGGTCAGCAGGTCGCCGCCCACTTCCGTCCAGGCCAGGCCGGTGACTTGGCCGATCTTGTTTTCTTTCTCGGCCATGCCGAAATTGAAACGCCGCACACCCAGGAAGTCGCTGAGGTTGTCGGAGGTGACTGTGACACGCTCCACATTCTGCGCGGACTGCGCCGTCTTGCGGCCGCGCGTGCGCACCGATGGGTTGGTAGCCAGCAGCTTCTTGACCACCTTGCGGCAGATCTTGCTGATTTCACGCTCGAGCGCCCGGACACCCGCTTCACGCGTGTAATAACGCACGATGTCGCGTACCGCCGACTCTTCAATGGTGACTTCGCCCTCTTGCACGCCGTTGTTCTTCATGAGCTTGGGCAGCAAGTGGTCGAAAGCGATATGCACCTTCTCGTCTTCGGTGTAACCCGACAGGCGAATGACCTCCATCCGGTCCAGCAGGGCAGGCGGAATGTTCAGCGTATTGCTGGTGGCCACGAACATGACATCGGACAGATCGAAATCGACCTCGATGTAGTGGTCCTGGAATGTGTGGTTCTGTTCGGGATCGAGCACCTCGAGCAGGGCCGAGGACGGGTCGCCACGGAAATCCGCACCCATCTTGTCGATCTCGTCGAGCAGGAACAAGGGGTTGCGCACAGAGACCTTGGCCATGTTCTGCAGAATCTTGCCCGGCATCGAACCGATATAGGTACGGCGGTGGCCGCGGATCTCGGCCTCGTCGCGCACGCCGCCCAGCGCCATGCGCACGAACTTGCGGTTCGTGGCGCGGGCAATGGATTGGCCCAGCGAGGTCTTGCCCACGCCGGGAGGGCCGACCAGGCACAGGATGGGCGCTTTGAGCTTGTCGACCCGCTGCTGGACAGCCAGGTATTCGATAATGCGCTCTTTGACCTTTTCCAGGCCATAGTGGTCGGCATCCAGCACGCCTTCCGCATTCGAAATGGAGTTGTTGATGCGGCTTTTCTTGCGCCACGGCAGGCCGATCAGCGTATCGATGTAATTGCGCACCACGGTGGCTTCCGCCGACATGGGCGACATCAGCTTGAGCTTCTTGAGCTCCGCGTCGGCCTTTTTCTGGGCTTCCTTGGGCAGTTGCGCTGCCGTGATCTTCTTTTCGAGCTCTTCGATGTCTGCGCCTTCTTCGCCTTCGCCCAGCTCTTTCTGTATGGCCTTGACCTGCTCATTCAGATAGTAATCGCGCTGGCTTTTTTCCATCTGCTTCTTGACGCGGCCACGAATGCGCTTCTCGACCTGAAGGATGTCGATTTCGGATTCCAACTGGGCCAGCAGGTTTTCAAGCCGTTCCGACGTGCCGGTGACCTCGAGCATTTGCTGTTTTTGCTCGAGCTTGAGCGGCAAATGGGCCGAAATGGTGTCGGCCAGACGGCCGGCGTCATCGATCCCCGTCAGGGAAGTGAGTATTTCCTGAGGGATTTTCTTGTTGAGCTTGACGTATTGCTCGAACTGCGCGACCACCGCGCGGCGCAGGGCTTCGGATTCGGCGCCCTCGTCCGCATCCGGTGCGATCGGCACGACGATGGACATGAAATGGGTGTCCGCTTCGCGTACCGACTGGATGGTGGCGCGCTGCAGGCCCTCGACCAAGACTTTGACAGTGCCGTCGGGGAGCTTGAGCATTTGCAGAATGCTGGCGGCGCAACCGATGCTGTACAGGTCTTCGGGGGTAGGATCGTCTTTGCTGGCCGACTTTTGCGCCACCAGCATGATGTTGTTGCCTGATTCCATGGCCAGCTCCAGCGCCTTGATGGAGCGCGGGCGGCCGACAAACAGCGGAATCACCATGTGTGGAAATACCACTACGTCGCGTAAAGGCAACAGCGGCAAGTCCGTGGGTTCTGAAGAGAGAATCTGGCTTGCAGACATAGTCATTTCCTTAAAGTTTACCTCTGGATGCAAAAGGGAAGCCTTGGCCTCCCTTTTTAGTACTACCTATAGGTGCATGTAGTGACGATAGCCAGTATTTCAAGTCTACAAAGCGCGAATCCTGCTTTATATAGGGGTATTCTACAAGCCCCGCTATGCGGCCGCATTCTTCAGCTTCTTGCCGGCGCCTTCTTCGGGGGCCGCGGCATGGTTCTTGTCCTCGTCCTGATAGATGAGCATGGGCGTACCTTTGCCGGTAATGGCGTTTTCATCGAGTACGACGCGTTTGACATCTTTATTCGACGGAAGTTCATACATGGTGCCCAGCAAAGCCTGCTCGACGATGGAACGCAGGCCTCGCGCCCCTGTGCGGCGCTTGATGGCGCGCTTGGCAATGGCCGACAGCGCACCCGGGCGCACATCGAGTTCGACCTCTTCCATTTCAAACAGCTTTTGGAACTGCTTGATCAGGGAGTTCTTGGGTTCGGTCAAAATGCGCACCAGCGTATCTTCCTGGAGCTCTTCCAGCGTTGCCACGACGGGCAGACGGCCCACCAGTTCGGGAATCAGCCCGAACTTGATCAGATCTTCGGGTTCGACCTCGGCGAACAATTCACCCACGCCGCGCTCGGTCTTGGCACGCACCGATGCCGAAAAGCCAATGCCGGAACGTTCGGTGCGGTCGCGAATGACCTTATCCAGCCCATCGAAGGCGCCGCCCACGATGAACAGGATGTTGGTCGTGTCGACCTGGACGAAATCCTGGTTCGGATGCTTGCGGCCGCCCTGAGGCGGCACCGATGCGACCGTGCCCTCGATCAGCTTAAGCAGCGCCTGCTGCACGCCCTCGCCGGAGACGTCGCGGGTAATGGACGGGTTATCGGCCTTGCGCGAGATCTTGTCGATCTCGTCGATGTAGATGATGGCGCGCTGGGCCTTGTCCACATCGTAATTGCAGTTCTGCAACAGCTTCTGCACGATATTTTCGACATCCTCGCCCACATAGCCGGCTTCGGTCAGTGTCGTGGCGTCGGCCATGACGAAAGGCACATCGAGCATACGGGCCAGTGTCTGGGCCAGCAGTGTCTTGCCCGAGCCGGTCGGGCCAATCAGCAGAATATTGCTTTTGGAAAGCTCGACGTCGTCCCCTTTGACTTCGCCATAGCGTATCCGCTTATAGTGGTTGTAGACCGCGACGGCCAGCGTGCGCTTGGGCGTATCCTGCCCGATGACGTAGCCGTCAAGAAAACCTTTTATCTCTTGCGGCGTGGGCAGTTCGTTGCGTATGGCATCGCGTGCCGCTTCCTGGCTTTCTTCGACAATAATGTCATTGCAAAGATCGATACATTCATCGCAGATGAACACTGACGGCCCTGCGATAAGCTTGCGAACCTCGTGCTGGCTTTTATTGCAAAACGAGCAATGCAATACTTTATCGTCCGCCGATCCTTTTTTTTCGGGCATAAAACTCTTCGTTAAGTTCAGTGGACAGGACGACACGCGCCTGTCGGGTATTAACCGGCAAGCGCCACGGGCGCCCGCCGACCTGCTGGTCTTAGGCCTCGTCGGAGCGAGAGACCAGTACTTTGTCTACTAAACCATACGATACCGCATCTTCAGCCGACATGAAATTATCACGCTCGGTGTCTTCGGCAATGCGCTCGACTGGCTGGCCCGTGTTCTTGGCCAGGATGGTGTTCAGGCGTTCACGCAAGCTGAGGATTTCCCGCGCCTGGATCTGGATATCGGAAGCCTGGCCCTGAGCGCCGCCCGAAGGCTGGTGAATCATGATGCGGGAGTTGGGCAAGGTGTAGCGCTTGCCCTTGGTGCCGGCCGCCAGCAGGAATGCACCCATGCTGGCCGCAATGCCCGTGCACAGGGTGGACACATCGGGCTTGACGAACTGCATGGTGTCGTAGATGGCCATGCCGGCGTACACCGAACCGCCGGGCGAGTTGATGTACAGCGAAATGTCCTTCTCGGGATTTTCCGATTCCAGGAACAGCAGCTGCGCCACCACCAGATTGGCGGAATGGTCGTTGACCGGCCCGACAAAGAAAATGACGCGCTCGCGCAGCAAGCGCGAGTAGATATCGTAAGACCGCTCGCCACGGCCCGACTGTTCAATCACGATAGGCACGTAGCCCAGCCCCGTCGGGGTCACCGAGTCACCACCATACATTGAGGCGTAAAAATCGGTAAATCGTGACATTTAGTTGGTCCCCATGAGTTCTTCGAACGCAACGTCTTCATCGGTAACCTGGGCCTTGGACAGCACGTGTTCGACCACGTTGTCTTCAAGCACGATGGCCTCGATTTCGGCGCGGCGCTGACGGTCGGAAAGGTAATACGCGACAACCTGCGCGGGCTGCTCGTAGTTTTGCGCGAATTCTTCAATGCGCGTGCGCACCTGCTCGGGCTTGGCTTGCAGATCGGCCGCTTGCACCAGCTCGGAGACCAGCAGGCCCAGACGCACGCGGCGCTCGGACTCGGCCGTGAAGGCGTCGGCCGGGATGGGCATGGAGTCGGCATTGGGCACGCCGCGCTGCTTGAGTTCTTCGCGGGCGGCGCTGACACGGCCTTGCGCGTCATTGTCTACCAGCGCCTTGGGCACGTCGAAAGAGCAAGCCTCGACCAGGGCGTCCATGACGCTGGCCTTGGTGCGCGCCTGGGCACGGACCTTGACTTCGCGCTCGATGTTGCTGCGCACGTCGGCCAGCAGTTTTTCGACGTCGCCTTCGGCCTGGCCCAGCGACTTGGCGAATTCGGCATCCACTTCGGGCAGAACGGCCTCGGCCACTTCAGTGACGGTGATCTTGAATTCGGCGGTCTTGCCGGCCACTTCCTTGCTGCCGTACTCTTCGGGGAAGGTCAGGGGGAAGGTCTTGGATTCGCCGGCCTTCATGCCGCGAACGGCGGTTTCGAATTCGGGCAGCATGCGGCCCTGGCCCAGCACGAACGGGAATTTCTCTGCCGAGCCGCCGTCAAACGCGACACCGTCGATCGAACCGACAAAATCGAGCGTTACGCGGTCGTCATCCTGGGCTTCGCGGCCCTCGCGGACTTCGTAGCTGGCGCGCTGCTTGCGCAGGATGTCGATCGTGCGCTGCACTTCGGCTTCGCCCACTTGCACGTTGGCGCGCTTGACCTGCAAAGCCGCCAGGTCGGGCACATCGACCTCGGGATAGACTTCGAAGGTGGCCGAGAAAGCCATGACGCCTTCTTCCACGCCTTCGGTCTTGGGCTCCAGGTTGGGCGTACCGGCCACGCGCAGTTTGGCTTCCCCAATGACCTTATCCAGCGAACGGCCCACTTCGGAATTGATGACGTCGTAGCGGATGCCGGGCCCATGGCTACGCTCGATCAGGGAAAGCGGCGCCTTCCCTGGGCGAAAACCCTGAACTTTGGCAGTACGAGCGACACGTTTGAGTTGCGCCTGGACTTCTTTTTCTACGTCGGCGACCGAAACGACCAGATCAACACGGCGCTCCAGACCAGACAAAATTTCAACCTCGGGCTGCATTAGGGACCTATATAAATGAATAATTGAAGAAATGAACAGAACATTTTACCGGAAACTCGCCAAGACAATCCAATTCCCCTGCGCGCCCCTATGGCGGACCCCCGTGAATCGGCATGGAAGCGCGGCGTTCCCGGCAAATAAAACCCGCTTGCGCAAGGCCAGCGGCCGGCCGGCACGATCGGCCTGCCTTCGGCTTGCCCCGTGGAATCGTCCTTGCCCCCTCCCTCTATATATGACGTCACGGATACGATGCCCCGGGCGCAGCGCAGGCCCGGCGGCCCGCATTGCGCCGCATTCAAAAAAAGCTATAATGCTTGGCTTACTTTAGCGAACGTGGCGGAATTGGTAGACGCACCAGATTTAGGTTCTGGCGCCGAGAGGTGTGAGAGTTCGAGTCTCTCCGTTCGCACCACAACAAAGCATGCGCGCCGGCATTGCAGCTTGCTCCATAGCCGGCTCGCAGCCTTACCTTGCGGCAAACATGAACCCCCGACTCAGCGCCCTGCACCCTTATCCTTTTGAAAAGCTAAGGCGTCTGCTCGCGCAGGCCGGGCCATCCGCCGCGCAGCAAACCCCTATCAATCTTTCCATCGGCGAGCCCAAGCACGCCACGCCGGCGCTGATCTCGCAAGCCATGCAAGATGCCATGTCCGGCCTGGCGGTCTACCCCCCGACCAAAGGCGATCCTGCGCTGCGATCCGCGATCTCCAGCTGGATAGGCCGGCGTTACGGCATTGCGGCGCCCGACCCCGACACGCAAGTGCTGCCGGCATTGGGGTCGCGCGAAGCGCTTTTTGCCTTTGCGCAGGCGGTCATCGATCCCGATGCGGGCGCGCTGGTGATATGCCCCAACCCTTTCTACCAGATTTATGAAGGGGCGGCCCTGCTTGCCGGCGCCCGACCCTATTTCATCAACGCGCAGGCCGAACTGAATTTTGGCTACGACTGGGCAGCCGTGCCGGCTGACGTCTGGCGCAAGACACAGCTGCTGTTTGTATGCTCGCCCGGCAATCCAGCCGGAAACGTGATGTCGCTGGACGACTGGAAGCGGCTGTTCACCCTGTCGGATGAATATGGCTTCGCCATTGCCGCCGATGAATGCTATTCGGAAATCTATTTCGACGAATCCAGCAAGCCGCTGGGCGGCCTTCAGGCCGCAAACCTGCTGGGACGCGGCGACTATCGCAATCTGATGTGCTTTTCCAGCCTGTCCAAGCGGTCCAACGTACCGGGCCTGCGCTCCGGCTTCGTGGCCGGCGACGCGAAACTGATTGAACAGTTCCTGCTTTATCGCACTTACCACGGCAGCGCCATGAGTCCCGTGGTATCGCAGGCCAGCATTGCGGCCTGGAACGACGAAGCGCACGTTGTCGACAACCGCCGCCTCTATCGCGAGAAATTCGACGCCGTCCTGCCCATCCTGGAGCCCGTGCTGGACGTGAGCCGGCCGGACGCCTCGTTCTACCTATGGGCCAGAACACCCGGCGCCGATACCGACTTTGTACGTGACCTGTACGGCGCAACGGGCGTCACCGCCCTGCCCGGCAGTTTTCTGGCCCGCGAGGCCCACGGCGTCAATCCTGGCGCAAACCGCATCCGCATCGCCCTGGTCGCTCCAAAACAGCAATGTATTGAAGCGGCCGGACGCATCGCGGCTTTTCTTAACCACTGAGCACCTACATGACTACAGATCTGCAGCGCACCATCGAGCTGGCCTGGGAAAACCGCGCCGACCTCTCTCCCGCATCCGGACACACCGAAGTCCGCGCAGCGGTACAGGCAACACTGAACGCACTGGATACAGGCCATTTGCGCGTCGCCGAAAAAATCGATGCGGACTGGGTCGTGCACCAATGGATCAAGAAAGCCGTTCTGCTGTCGTTCCGGCTGGAAAACAATCGCGTGCAAGGCCAGGGCCCTTTGCAGTTCTACGACAAAGTCGACACCAAGTTTGAAAGCTATGACGCCGCGGCCTTCGCCGAGGGCGGATTCCGCGTGGTCCCCCCCGCGGTTGCCCGCAAAGGGGCCTACATCGGCAAGAACGTGGTGCTGATGCCGTCGTACGTCAATGTGGGCGCCTACGTCGACGAAGGCACCATGGTCGACACCTGGGCCACGGTGGGCTCATGCGCGCAGATCGGCAAGAACGTGCACCTATCGGGGGGCGTGGGGATCGGCGGCGTGCTCGAGCCGCTGCAGGCCAACCCGACCATCATCGAAGACAACTGCTTTATCGGCGCGCGCTCTGAAATCGTCGAAGGCGTGATCATTGAAGCGAACTCCGTGCTGGCCATGGGTGTGTTCATCTCGCAGAGCACCAAGATCTACGATCGCGCCACCGGCGCCATCACCTACGGCCGCGTTCCGTCGGGCTCGGTGGTCGTGCCTGGCTCGCTGCCGTCCGCCGACGGCTCGCACAGCCTGGCTTGCGCCGTGATCGTCAAGCGCGTCGATGCGCAAACACGCTCCAAAACCAGCATCAACGATCTGCTGAGGACCTGATGGCTGATTCACCCGTCCTGGCGCTGGCCAAGGAATTGATTGCACGCCCGTCCGTGACGCCTGACGACAGCGGCTGCCAGGAAGCGCTGGCCGCCCGCCTGCGGGCCGCGGGCTTTACCTGCGAAACCCTGGTTTTCGGCGACGTGACCAACCTATGGGCGCGGCGCGGCGACACCGCGCCCCTGCTGGCGTTTGCCGGGCATACCGACGTGGTGCCCACCGGACCGCTGGACCGCTGGCACAGCGATCCCTTCAAGCCCACCGAGCGCGACGGCAATCTGTATGGGCGCGGCGCCGCCGACATGAAAAGCTCGATCGCCGCGTTCACGGTGGCGGCGGAAGAATTTGTGGCGCGTCATCCGGATCACGCCGGTTCGATCGCCCTGCTGATTACTTCCGACGAAGAAGGGCCTTCCATCGACGGCACCGTCAAGGTGTGCCAGGCGCTGACGCAGCGCGCCGAACAGCTGGACTACTGTATCGTGGGCGAACCCACGTCGGTCGATCAGCTGGGCGACACCGTGAAGAATGGCCGGCGCGGCTCTTTGTCGGGCAAGCTCACGATCAAAGGCAAGCAAGGGCATGTGGCCTATCCGCATCTTGCCCGCAACCCCATCCATTTGCTCGCGCCGGCGCTGGTCGACCTGACGGCCCAGCAATGGGACGAGGGCAACGAGTATTTTCCCGCCACGACCTTCCAGGTCTCCAACCTGCACTCGGGCACAGGGGCCACGAATGTGGTGCCGGGAACCGCCGTGCTGGACTTCAATTTCCGTTTTTCCACCGCCAGCACCCCGGAATCCCTGAAAGCGCGTGTTATTGCCATTCTGCAAAGGCATGACTTGGACTATGATCTGGACTGGACCCTGGGCGGCGAACCCTTCCTGACGCCCAAGGGCGAGCTCAGCAAGGCCCTGTCGCAGGCTATTCTTGAGGAAACCGGCGTGACCACCCAGTTGTCGACCACGGGCGGCACCTCGGACGGCCGCTTCATCGCCAAGATATGCCCGCAAGTGATTGAGTTCGGCCCCATCAATGCCAGCATCCATCAACTGAATGAACACATACGGCTCGATACACTTGAACCCCTGAAGAACATTTATCGCCGTACGCTCGAGCATCTTCTGGCGCTCGAGCATCTTCTGGCCGACAAGGGCTAGCGTCTGTCAACACTACTCAAGGAGCCGCCATGCATCAAATCGCCAGTAAAAAGCTGCGCACGGTACGCGACCTGCTGCGCTATGCCGTCAGCCAGTTCAATGCGTCCAGGCTCTCTTTCGGACACGGTAGCGACAACGCCTGGGACGAGGCCGCCTATCTGCTGCTGCACAGCCTGCATCTGCCGCTGGACATGCTCGATCCCTTTCTGGATGCGCGGGTGCTGCCGGCCGAGCGCGAACGCTTCCTGACATTGCTGGAGCGGCGCATTACCGAGCACGTGCCGGCCGCCTATCTGACCGGCGAAGCTTGGCTGCAAGGACACCGTTTCGTGGTGGACCAGCGTGTCATCATCCCCCGTTCGCCCATTTCCGAACTGCTGGCCAACGGCTTGAGCCCCTGGGTGGCCGACCCCGACGACGTCGATTTCGTACTGGATTTATGCACCGGATCCGGATGCCTGGCTGTCCTGGCGGCGCTGGCCTTTCCCAATGCCCAGGTCGATGCCGTGGACCTGTCCGAGCGCGCCCTGGAAGTCGCCGACGAAAACATCGAGCTGTCCGGCCTGGACGGACGCATCACCACGCATTGCAGCGACCTGTTCGAACAGCTGCCGCAATGCGAGTACCAACTGATCATCTGCAATCCGCCCTACGTCAACAACCATTCCATGGAGCACCTGCCGCAAGAATATCGGCACGAGCCCACCATGGCGCTGGCAGGCGGCGACGATGGCATGGATTTGATCCGCCGCCTGCTGCAGCAAGCGCCCGACTTCCTGGCTCCCGAAGGCATGCTGGTGCTTGAGATCGGACACGAATACCAGCATTTCGTGGCGGCCTTCCCCCACCTGGACCCCGTCTGGCTGAGCACTGAAAACACCGAAGACCAGATTCTGCTGCTCACGCGCGAGCAATTGGCCTCGTGATCCGCGCGGCCGGCCTGACCCTGCGCCGCGGCACCAAAGTGCTGCTGGACGGCGCAGACTTTGTCGTCAATCCGGGCGAGCGCGTGGGCATCGTCGGCAAGAACGGGGCGGGCAAGTCCACCCTGTTCGCCTTGCTGCAAGGCAGGCTGGATGCCGATGCCGGGTCGCTGCTGATCCCGCCGGGCTGGCGGATTGCCAGCGTCGAACAGGAAATCAGCCACAACGACCTGCCCGCCCGCGAGTTTGTGATCGATGGCGATACGCATCTGCGCGCCCTGCAGGCCGAACGCGCCGCCACGCCCGATGGCGACGGCCACCGTATCGCCGAGCTGGAATCCGCGCTGGTGGAAGCCGATGCCTGGAGCGCGCCCTCGCGCGCCGAGCAGCTATTGGCCGGCCTGGGTTTCGCGCCAGGCCAATGGATGAATCCGGTCAACAGCTTTTCGGGCGGATGGCAGATGCGGCTGGCGCTGGCCCGGGCGCTGATGGCGCCGTCCGAACTGCTGTTGCTCGATGAACCCACCAATCACCTTGATCTGGATGCCATGCTGTGGCTGGAGCGATGGCTTGCCGCGTATCAAGGCATCGTCCTGCTGATCTCGCACGACACGGAATTCCTGGATTCCGTCGCGTCGGTCATCCTTCATTTCGATCAGGCGAAGCTCCTGCGCTATCGCGGCGGCTACGAAGACTTCCTGACGCAGCGCGCCGAGCGCCTGCGTCAAACCCGGCTCGCCTGGGACAGGCAAACCCGCGAAGCAGCGCGGCTGCAAAGCTTCATCGACCGGTTCAAAGCCAAGGCGACCAAGGCCAAGCAAGCCCAAAGCCGCGTCAAGGCGCTGGCCCGCATGGAAACACTGGCGCCCCTGCAGGCTGAATCGGGTATCGACATACGCATTCCCGAACCCACCAGCATGCCCGACCCCTTGCTGGTGCTCGACGGGGTATCGACCGGCTACCAGGGCCGCGACGGCCAGACACACACTATTCTGAGCAACATCCAGCTCATGGTCCGGGGGGGCGGCCGCATCGGCGTGCTGGGGGTGAACGGCGCCGGCAAGAGCACACTGATCAAGACCCTGGCTGAAGAGCTGCCGGTGCTGGCCGGCGAGCGGCGGGCATCGAAAGGCTTGGAAATAGGCTATTTTGCCCAGCATCAGCTCGACATGCTCGATCCAGAGGCCACGCCGCTGCAGCATCTGCTGCGGCTGGCGCCCCAAACCCGCGAGCAAGAGCTGCGCAACTACCTGGGCGGTTTCGGTTTCAGCGGCGACACCGTCACCAGCAAGATCGCGCCCATGTCCGGCGGCGAAAAGGCCCGCCTGGCCCTCTCGCTGATCGTCTGGCAGAAACCGAACCTGCTCTTGCTGGATGAGCCCAGCAACCACCTGGATGTCGACACGCGCGAAGCGCTGGCCACGGCCCTGGCGGAGTTCGCGGGCAGCGTCTTGCTGGTGTCCCACGACCGCCACCTGCTGCGCACGACGGTCGACAGCTTCTGGATTGTGGCCGACGGCCGAGTCCATGAGTTCGACGGCGACCTTGAAGACTACCGTGACTGGCTCTCGGACCGCAGCGCCCATGCGCGGGCTGAAGCCCGCAACAGCACCCCATCCGCCGGCGGCGGGGAAGCGGCATCCGACCGCAAGACGCAGCGCCGCCAGGAAGCCGAAGAGCGGCAGCGCCTGGCCAGCCTGCGCAAACCGCTGGATACCAAGCTGAAGCAGGTCGACACCGAGATGGAGCGCTGCGGCCAACGGCTGCAGGCGCTCAATACCTTGATCGCGGACCCCGACTTTTATTCGGATGCCCGCCGCGACGAACGCCTGAAGGTGCTTGAAGAGCACGGCGAGCTGAGCAAAAAACAGGCACAGCTCGAAGAGCAATGGCTGGCGCTGCAAGAAGAACTGGAAGCGCTGGCGGCCGGCTAGCCTGTATAACCGGCTCAGTACAAAGCGAACAGGAGGCGGCCTGGACCGCGGCCTGCTTTTTCTCTGGAATTACGCTTGGGCCTCGTAGCTGATGATCACCACATCAGCCGCCTTCTGGCGTAAAGGCACAATGGCCTGGTAATCGGCTGATTCATGCCACGCCTTGACCGAAGCCAGGTCCGGGAAACTGATCACCACCGTATCCGTATAGGCATGTTCGCCGCTCAATACCTGCGCGCCGTCAGCCCGGAACACCAGCGATGCCCCCCACGGGGCGACGGTGCCAGGCACTTTACTGCAGTACTCGGCCCAACTGACGGGGTCCTTGACCCTGATGTGCCCGATGACGTAGGCTCTTTTCTGCTCCATGTTGTCCCTCTTGACTTGTAAGCCAGGGCCTAAGCGACGATGTCCAGCTTGGCCACGCCCAGCGCCAATGTCTTGGTGCCCACATCACGAAATTGGATCTGCGCCTGGGCATCCTGCCCTATGCCGCTCAAGCCAATCACCGTGCCCTCGCCGAACTTGGCATGCCGTACTCCTGTGCCTATGCGAAACTGCTGTGTACCAACGGTCACGCCCGTTGTCAGGCTGCGCGGCGCCCGCGGCGCAACACTGCCGCTGTCCGGACGGTTATACGCATCGCCGCGGCGGAACGCACCGCTCCAGGCATGCTGCTGCACCTGCACAGGCGCCCGGCCTTCCCGGGGCGTCAGCCATTTCACATGCTCGTCGGGGATCTCGTCCAGGAAGCGCGAGCGCATCGCGTAGCGGGTTTGCCCATGCAGCATGCGGCTTTGCGCCAGGGTCAGATACAAGCGTTCGCGCGCGCGCGTGATCGCCACATACATCAGGCGCCGTTCTTCTTCGAGCCCCGCCGCTTCCAACAGGCTGTTTTCATGGGGGAACAAGCCCTCTTCGACACCGGTGATAAACACCGAATCGAACTCCAGCCCCTTGGCCGCATGCACGGTCATCAATTGCACGGCATCCTGCCCCGCCTGCGCCTGGTTGTCGCCCGCCTCTAGCGAGGCATGCGTCAAAAAGGCCGCCAGCGGCGACATCGCCGCCAGCGCCTCCGGCGCGCCCGCATTCAGCGAGGCTGCCGGCAAGGCTTCGTCGGGCAGGCGTCCCGCCGGCAGGCCTTCAAAGTTTTCCTCGGCCACAAACGCGGCGGCGGCGTTGACCAGCTCCTGCAGGTTCTCAAGGCGGTCCGCGCCCTCGCGGTCATTCTGATAGTGCGCCAGCAAGCCGCTGTGATGCACCACGTGCTCGATCAGTTCCGGCAATGACAGGATTTGCGCCTCGTGGGCCATCTGCTCGACCAGCTCGGCAAAACGCGCCAGGTTGTTGCCGCCCTTGCCCGACATCGCCGGCACGGCGCGAAACAGGCTGCTGCCTTGCTGCCTGGCCACATCGGCCAATTGTTCAAGCGTACGCGCGCCGATGCCCCGGGTGGGAAAATTGACCACCCGCAGCCACGAGGTATCGTCGTGGGGGTTATCCATCAGCCTTAAATAAGCCAGCGCGTGCTTGACTTCCTGCCGCTCGAAAAACCGCAGCCCGCCGTAGACTTTATAGGGAATACCGGCTGAAAACAGCGCGTGTTCGATAATGCGCGACTGCGCATTGCTGCGATACAGGACCGCGATTTCGCGCCGCAGGCGGCCGTCATTGATCAGCGCCTTGATCTCGTCGATGATCCACTGCGCTTCCAACAGGTCGGATGCCTGCTCGACCACACGCACCGGTTCGCCTTCGCCCTGCTCGGTCCACAGGTTTTTACCCAGCCGCGCGCTGTTGTGCGCAATCAGGGCATTGGCCGAATCCAGGATATGCCCATACGAGCGGTAATTCTGCTCGAGGCGAATCACATTGCCCCGGGCATAGTCGCGCTCGAAGTCCGACATATTGCCCACATTGGCGCCCCGAAAAGCGTAAATGGATTGGTCGTCGTCGCCCACTGCGAACATGAATGCGCCGCCGCCGGCCAGCAGGGCCAGCCAGCGGTACTGCAGCGTATTGGTGTCCTGGAATTCGTCGACCAGGATATGCTGGAAGCGGCGCTGGTAGTGCTCGCGGATGGGGGCGTTGCGCTGCAGCAGCTCGTAGGCGCGCAGCAGCAGTTCGGCAAAATCGACGACGCCTTCGCGCTCGCACTGATCCTGATACAGTTGATAGATCTCGACCAGGCGGCGCCGGTGCGCATCCCAGACGTCGACATCGGCGGGACGCAGCCCCTCTTCCTTGGCGCCGTTGATAAAGCGCTGGACATCGCGCGGCGGAAACTTTTCGTCGTCGATGCCCGCGCCTTTGATCAGGCGCTTGATGGCCGCCAGTTGATCGGCGCTGTCCAGGATCTGAAAAGTTTGCGGCAGGCCCGCGTCGCGGTGATGGGCGCGCAACAGCCGGTTGCACAAGCCATGAAAGGTACCGACCCACAGCCCCCGCGTATTGATGGGCAGCAACGCGGAAAGGCGCGTGAGCATTTCACGCGCCGACTTATTGGTGAAGGTAACCGCCATCAGCCCAAACGGGCTGGCCTGGCTGGTTTGAATCAGCCAGGCCATGCGTGTGGTCAGGACCCGGGTTTTTCCGCTGCCCGCGCCGGCCAGAACCAGCGCGTGCGAGGGAGGGAGAGTGACAGCAGCTTGTTGTTGCGGGTTAAGGCTATCTATCATGCCGCGTAGCGGCGCAACCGGTAAGCAAACTGCTCAAGACCTTCGATGCCGCTTTGCTGAGCCCGCTGGCACCAGGCCTGCAGATCAGCCAGAAGTTGTTCGCTGCTGGAACTGGAGCTTTCCCACAGGCGGATGAGTTCGCGCCGCATTTGCACCAGGGTGGACAGGGACTGGTTTTGAGCCAGGACCGTATCGACCTGCTCGCGCTGGTCGGGTTCCAGGGCGTCGTCGCTGCGGCTGATCCAGTCTTTGCAGCGGCTCAGCAGCGTCCAGCTGCAGTCGGGACTGCCTTCCTTGCGGGTCAGCCGGAGCTTGTTGAGTTCTTCGCTGGCGGACTTCTTGACCAGATCGGTATAGCGGGCCAGGATTTCGTAGCGGTGGGTGATCACGCCCTGCAAGGTGCTGGCGTCGGCCAGCGCCTTGGGCGCTTCGAGCTTGAGCTTGGGCGCACGTTTCTTGACGGTGGCCAGCCCGAAAAAGCGCAGCACCTGGATGTAGCACCAGCCCAGATCGAATTCATACCACTTGGTCGAGAACTTGGCCGACGTGCCGTAGGCGTGGTGGTTGTTGTGGAGCTCTTCGCCACCGATGATGATGCCCCAGGGCGACACATTGGTGCTGGTATCGGGGCTGGCATAGTTGCGGTAGCCCCAAGCGTGGCCGATGCCGTTGACAACGCCGGCGGCCCAGAAGGGAATCCATGCCATCTGCACGGCCCATACCGTCAGGCCCAGCACCCCGAACAGCGCCAGGTCGATGCCCAGCATGATGAGGATGCCAAGCAGACTGTGCTTGGAATACAGATTGCGCTCGATCCAGTCGTCGGGCGTGCCGTGACCGAAACGTTTCAGGGTTTCCGGATTGGTGGCTTCTTCGCGGTAGAGTTCCGCGCCGCGGAAAAACACCTTGCCCAGGCCGAACACCACCGGCGAGTGCGGATCGCCTTCTTTTTCGCATTTGGCGTGGTGCTTGCGGTGAATGGCCACCCACTCTTTGGTGACCATACCCGTGGTCAGCCAGAGCCAGAATCGGAAAAAGTGCATGACGGAGGGGTGCAGATCAAGCCCGCGATGCGCCTGGCTACGGTGCAGGAACACCGTAACGCCGACAATGGTGATGTGCGTCAGCACCAAGGCAACCAATGCAACCTGCCACCACGAAAGGTGCAGGAAGCCGCCCGACAGAAAATTAAGTATTTGGTCCATAAACCTGTAAAGGCCTCATGTTAGAACAAGGAAAAGTGTATCCCAGTTGTCAGCTATATGACAGCGCAGTTTCAAAATAGTTTTGAGGTAGATCAAGGAATTACGGACGGCAAGCGCTTGCCGTCCCCTGCCTTCATGCCAGCCCCGGGGCGTCATATCGGCGCATACGCCGCGATCGCCCCGGCGGCATGATTTCAGGCAGTTTCGCTGTTTTCGCCTTGTACGGCGTTTTCAAGCCCCTGAGGGTCTTTTTTGGCGGGTACCGCCTTCACGCGCTCGAGTACGGCGGCGAAGAAACCATCGGTTTCATGACGATCCGGACGGAGACGCAAAAATGGCCCTTGCAGTGTCAGATTTTCGCAACGATCTGCTGCGATTTTGCTCGCATCAAGGAGGGTAAAGTCCGGATTTTCGGCTAAAAAGCGCTCAACCTGCTGTTCGTTCTCTTCGGGCAGGATACTGCAGGTGGCATAGACCAGCCGGCCACCCGGCGCAACGCAGCGGGACGCCTGGCGCAGTATGCGCGCCTGGATGTCCAGCAAGCCCTGCAGCGACTCGGGGTGCTGGCGCCATTTCAGGTCCGGATTCCGGCGCAGCGTGCCCAGCCCGCTACAAGGCGCATCCACCAGCACCCGCTGCGCCTTGCCTCGAAGACGCTTGACGCGCTGGTCGTTGTCGGCGCTGATGGCGACCGGAACAATATTGGACAAGCCGCTGCGGGCGAACCGTGGCTTGGCGCGCGCCAGCCGGGCGGCCGATACGTCAAAGGCATACAAGCGGCCTGTGGAGCGCATCAGGGCCCCCAGCAGCAAGGTCTTGCCGCCCGCGCCTGCGCAATAGTCGATGATCATTTCGCCGCGCTTGGGCGCCACCAAGGCCACCAGAATCTGGCTGCCTTCGTCTTGGACTTCTATTTCGCCCTTCTCGAACATCGGCCACCGGTTGACGGGCGGGCGGCCCTGCAGGCGTATGCCCCAGGGCGAATAAGGCGTGGGCTCCGGGTCATAGCGCAAGGCCGGCCCGCCGCGCATCTGCTTGAGCATGTCGGCGCGGTCCGCCTTCAGCGGATTGACGCGTATGTCCAGGGGGGCGGGCTGGTTCAGCGCCTTGATCAGGGCGTCGGCATCTTCCAGGCAAGCCAGGCGCTCGTCCAGCCAGTCCGGCAGGCTGTCGCGCACCGCACGCGACAAGCTGTCGACGCTGATGCCTTGCACATGCGTCAACCAATGACGCTCCGGTTCCGACAGGCCCGTATCAAGCACCGACCTGTCGAACACCGACGCAAGGCCAAGTATGGCCAGGCGGCGCGCCGCCGGGCCGGTGCCGCTTTCCGCGTACTGCCGGTAGCGCCGCAAGTGCCGCAAGACATCGAAAACGGCCTCGGCCACCTCGGCGCGGTCGCGCATGCCCAGCTTGGGGTTGGCGCGCAGCCAGTGCGACAAGGCGGCGTCGGCGGGGTATTCCCACTGAAGAATTTCGCCCAGCACGCTGCGCACCTGTTCGATGCGCACCGCCGCCATGACGTAGGGACGCGCCGCCGGCGCGCTGCGCTCGTCGCGCTGCGCACGGGGCGCTTTGCGTGGGTCCCGGCTGCGCCGGGGCTTGTCTGTACTATTCATGACGGCCTTTCAGATGATTCAACGCCATCGGGCGTCAGGACAAAAGAGCGGCTGGCGATGCCAGCTACCTGTACGCGCTGCATGGCATCGAGCGACACGCGCCCTTCCGCCAGCCAGCCTACCACGTCGGCGTACATCCGATGCTCCACCTGCAGCACGCGGCCGGCCAGATCCTCGGGTGTGTCGCCCGCCAGGACGGGGACCGCGCCCTGGGCCACGATCGGGCCATGATCCAGCACCGGCGTAACGAAGTGAATGGTGCAGCCATGCCACTGGACACCGGTCGCCAGCGCCTGCTGGTGGGTGTGCAGCCCGGGAAACGCGGGCAGCAAAGAAGGATGGATATTGATCAGGCGGCCATTGAACCGCTCGACAAATGCCGGCGTGAGCACGCGCATAAAGCCCGCCAGCAGCACGTAATGCGGCCGATGGGCGTCGATGGCGTCCGCCAGCGCCGCGTCGAAGTCTTCACGGCTGGCGTAATCGCGGTGGGGCACGACCCCGGTCGGTATGCCGCGCGCCTGCGCCCAGGCCAGGCCGGCCGCATCCGCCCTGTTGGCCATGACCGCCGCGATGGTCGCGGGCAAGGCCCGGTCGCGCACCGTATTCACGATGGTTTGCATGTTTGAACCGCGGCCCGATATCAGTACGACGATACGGCAGTCGGAGGATGAAGTAGCGTCCAAGACAATAATTCCTGAGTAAAGCAGCACAAGATTGTAAACTCTCGGGTGTGAAAACCTCCCCAACCCTATATCGCACCCTGCCCCGCCACGATAGCCAGCTTCCCAGCGCAGTGACCATAGGCAACTTCGATGGCGTCCATCGAGGCCACCAGGCCATTCTTGCGCGTGTGCAGCAGTTGGCCGTCGAACGCGGGCTGTCCTCGACGGTCATGACGTTCGAGCCCCACCCGCGCGCCTATTTCGCGCGGCGCGGCCAACGCCCCGAACTTGTCCCCACCCAGATCAGCAGCCTGCGCGACAAGCTCACTGCCCTGGCCGCCCATCAACTGGATCAGGTCGTGCTTGAACGCTTCAACCAAAGCCTGGCCGACATGTCCGCCGAGGACTTCATCCAGCAACTGCTGGTCCGGGGCCTGAACACCCGCTGGCTTCTGGTGGGCGAGGATTTCCGCTACGGCCACAAGCGCAGCGGCGACATTGATCTGTTGCGGCGGGCCGGGCGGCAGCATGGCTTCGAAGTGGAAACCATTGCCGACGTGGCCGACGAACACGGCCACCGCATATCCAGTTCGGAATTGCGCACCGCCCTGGCTGTGGGCAACCTGGCGCGCGCGGAGCATTTGCTGGGCCACGGCTACCGCATCAGCGGCCACGTCATACACGGCCAGAAACTGGGCCGCAGCATAGGCTACCCCACCCTGAACGTCAAAGTGCCCGCGCAATGCGCCCTGCGCTCGGGCGTGTATTTCGTGCGCGCGCACGGCCTGGGGCCCCAGGCCATCAACGGCGTGGCCAGCCTGGGCGTACGGCCCACGATCTCGCACGGCGGGCGGCTGATGCTGGAAGTGCACCTGCTCGACTGCAGCATAGACGCATACGGTAAACTCACATGTGTTGAATTTCTTGAATATCTGCGGGACGAAGAAAAATTTCCCGACCTTCCCACTATGATCGCCGCCATCGATAACGATGCGCAAAGCGCTCGCGACTATTTCGCCCTCCATGGACTATAGAAACACCTTAAATTTGCCCGACACACCCTTCCCCATGCGGGGTGACCTCGCCAAGCGGGAACCCCGCTGGGTTGCCGAGTGGGAAGAAAAAAAGGTTTATGCAGCCATTCGCGAAGCCAGCAAAGGCAGGCCGAAATTCGTGCTGCACGACGGCCCGCCCTACGCCAACGGCGATATTCATATCGGGCACGCGGTCAACAAGATACTCAAGGACATCATCGTCAAGAGCCGCGCCATGGCGGGTTACGACGCTGTCTACGTGCCGGGCTGGGATTGCCACGGCATGCCGATTGAAATCCAGATCGAGAAAAAGTACGGCAAGCATCTGCCGGTGGCCGAAGTGCAATCCAAGGCGCGTGCCTACGCGCATGAACAGATCGACCGCCAGCGCAAGGATTTCAAGCGGCTGGGCGTGCTGGGCGACTGGGACAACCCCTATCTGACCATGAACTTCGGCAATGAAGCCGACGAGCTGCGCGCGCTGTCCCGCATCATGCAGAAAGGCTATGTATTCCGCGGACTGAAGCCGGTGAACTGGTGTTTTGACTGTGGTTCCGCCCTGGCCGAAGCCGAAGTGGAATACGCCGACCGCAAAGATCCATCGGTGCATGTGGCGTTCAAGTTCGGCGACAAGGAAAAGCTCGCCCATGCCTTCGGCTTGCCGCAGGTCGACGATGGCGCCATCGCCATCTGGACCACGACGCCCTGGACCTTGCCCGCCAACCAGGCCCTGAATGTACACCCCGAATTCGACTACGCGCTGGTCAGGCTGGACCAGCCGCGCAGCACCGGCCCCATGCTGTTGCTGGCCAAGGACCTGGTCGACACCTGCTTGAGCCAATGGAAGCTGACCGGCCAGGTGGTTGCCACCGCCAAAGGCGACGCGCTGACCAACCTCGAATTCAAACACCCCCTGTACGATGTACACGAAGGCTACCGGCGCATGTCGCCCGTGTATCTGGGCGACTACGTCACACTCGACAGCGGCACCGGCGTGGTGCACTCGGCGCCCGCCTACGGTATTGAAGACTTTGTGTCGTGCAAGGCCCATGGCATGACCGACGACCAGATCATCAACCCGGTCATGGGCGACGGACACTACGCAGAAAGCCTGCCCCTGTTCGGCGGCATGATGATCTGGAAGGCGAATCCGGTCATCGTCCAAGCGTTGCAAGACGCCGGCAGCCTGCTGCACACCGAACCCCTGTCGCACAGCTACATGCACTGTTGGCGCCACAAGACGCCCATCATCTATCGCGCGACCAGCCAGTGGTTTGCGGGCATGGACCGTCAGCCTGAATCAGGCAGGACGCTGCGTGAAACCGCGCTGCAAGGCGTGGAAAACACCGAATTCTATCCGGCCTGGGGCCGTGCCCGGCTGCACGCCATGATCGCCAACCGTCCCGACTGGACCCTGTCGCGGCAGCGCCAGTGGGGCGTGCCCATGGCGTTCTTCGTCCACAAGGAAACAGGGCAGCTGCATCCACGCACTCCGGAACTCATGGAACAGGTCGCGCAGCGCATCGAACAGCACGGCATCGAGGCCTGGCAGTCGCTGGACCCCGCCGAGCTGCTCGGCGACGAAGCCGGCCAGTACGAAAAAAACCGCGACACGCTGGACGTCTGGTTCGATTCAGGCACCACGCACGCCACCGTGCTGGGCGGCCAGGACCATAGCGTCAAGGGCTCGCATGCCGACGCGCTGACCTGGCCGGCCGACCTGTACCTGGAAGGGTCGGACCAGCATCGCGGCTGGTTCCACTCTTCGCTGCTGACCGGCTGCATGATGTACGGCCGTCCGCCCTACAAGGCACTGCTTACGCACGGTTTCGTGGTCGATGGCCAGGGCCGCAAAATGAGCAAATCCGTGGGCAACGTCATTGCGCCGCAGAAAGTGTCCGACTCGCTGGGGGCGGAGATCCTGCGCCTGTGGACGGCGTCCACCGATTACTCGGGCGAACTGTCGATTTCCGACGAAATCCTCAAGCGCGTGGTCGAAGGCTATCGCCGCATACGCAATACGCTCAAGTTCCTGCTGGGCAACCTGCGGGACTTCAATCCGGCCACCGATGCCCTGGCGCCCGAGCATCTGTTCGAGATCGACCGCTACGCCCTGGCCATGACCGCCGCCATGCAGGCCGAGGTCCTGGCCAGCTTCAAGCGCTATGAATTCCACCCCGCCGTGTCCCGGCTGCAGATTTTCTGCTCGGAAGACCTGGGCGCCTTTTATCTGGACGTCCTGAAAGACCGCCTTTATACGGCGGGGCAGTCCAGCGTGGCGCGCCGCTCGGCCCAGACCGCGGTCCATCACATCACCCATGCCTTGCTGAAACTGCTGGCGCCCATCGTGTCGTTCACGGCGGAAGAAGCCTGGAAAGACCTGCATACCGGCAGCGACGTGCCCAGCATTTTTACCGAACTGTTCCACGCCCTGCCCGACCAGGTCGATGCCCAGTTGCTGCGCGACAAATGGGACCGCCTGCGCGACATCCGCGCCGAGGCCATGCGCAGAATCGAAGAAGTCCGTGCCACAGGCGACATCGGGTCCTCGCTGGCGGCCGAGCTGGATTTATACGCGGACGGCGACAACCATGCATTGCTGGCCAGCCTGGGCGATGATTTGCGCTTCGTGCTGATCGTGTCGCGCGCCACCGTCCATCAGGCCGACGGCGCACTGCGGATCGATGTCCACCCCACCCGCCATGCCAAGTGCGAGCGTTGCTGGCACCATCGGGAAGATGTGGGCATCGACCCCGGGCATCCCGCCATTTGCGGCCGTTGCGTCGATAATCTGTTTGGCCAGGGTGAAGCACGCCAGCATGCCTGACGCCCACGCCAACAATCCCGCCCCGGCCCCGCGCGGGCCCTCCAAAAGCCTGCGATTCTGGGCCTGGATCGCAGGCGCGCTGGTGATCATCGTGCTGGACCAGATCACCAAAATCTATTTCGACGGCGCTTTGCAATACGGCGAGCGCTGGCGTCTGCTGCCCTTCTTCGACTTTACCCTGCTCTATAACCCGGGGGCGGCGTTCAGCTTTTTGGCCGACGGCCAGGGCTGGCAGCGCTGGCTGTTCACGGCCATTGCGCTGGGCGCCATCGGCCTGATCATCCACCTGCTGCGCCGCAACCCCGGCCAGCCTCTGTTTTGCGCCTCGCTCATGAGCATCCTGGGCGGCGCCATCGGCAATGTGATCGACCGCATACAGCACGGTCATGTCATTGATTTTTTGCTGTTTTATTGGGATAGTTGGTATTTTCCGGCGTTCAACATCGCGGATATCGCCATTAGCTGCGGCGCCGTCCTGCTTGTCCTGGATGAAATCCGCCGCATGCGCGCCGAAAAGCGCGCGTCACGCAACGCAGGCTGACACGCCCGGTGTTGGTTTAATCTGACAAGAGCACAATTCCTTATGCTGGAACTTGCAAAGAAACGTATCGTCCTGGGGCTCACCGGCGGCATCGCCTGCTACAAACTGGCAGAGTTCATACGCCGTGCCCAGGATCAGGGCGCGGTGATCGATGTGGTCATGACCGAAGCCGCCACCCATTTCATCACGCCCGTCACCATGCAGGCCCTGTCGGGCCGCCCCGTATTCGTGGATGCATGGGACGCGCGGGTACCCAACAACATGGCGCATATCAACCTCACGCGCGGCGCGGACGCCGTGCTGGTGGCGCCCGCCAGCACCGACTTCATCGCCAAGCTGGCCAACGGCCTGGCCGACGACTTGCTGTCCACCCTCTGCGTAGCCAAAGGTCCCTGCCCTTTGCTTGTCGCCCCCGCCATGAATCGCGAAATGTGGCTGCATCCGGCCACCCAGCGCAATGTCAGGCAGTTGCAGGCCGATGGCGCGCGCATCCTGGGGCCTGCCGAAGGCGATCAGGCCTGTGGCGAAGTCGGCAGCGGGCGCATGCTGGAAGCCGACCAGCTGCTGTCCGAACTGATCGCTTTTTTTCAGCCCAAGACGCTTGCCGGACGGCGTGTGCTGGTCACCGCGGGGCCGACTTCTGAAAAGATCGATCCGGTGCGTGTCATCACCAACCGTTCGTCAGGTAAAATGGGTTATGCCATTGCCCAGGCAGCCCGCGAAGCGGGTGCCGAGGTCGTCCTGGTGTCCGGGCCGACGGCCTTGAACACACCTTACGGTGTCAGCCGGGTAAACGTCGAAAGCGCGGCCCAGATGCATGCCGCGGTCATGGGCGAAGCCCTGCAGGCCGATATCTTTATTGCCGTGGCTGCGGTGGCCGACTGGCATGTGTCCAATGCCAGCGACCGCAAGTTCAAGAAACAGGCGGGCGGCCAGCCGCCTGCGCTGCAGTTCTCAGCCAACCCGGATATTCTGGCGGAAGTGGCGCAGATGGCGCAAGGCCCCTATTGTGTAGGTTTTGCGGCGGAAACGGAAAATCTGCACGAGAACGCCGAAGCCAAGCGCCAGCGCAAGGGCGTGCCCTTGCTGGTCGGCAACCTGGCTCAGCAGGCCATGAATGCCGATACGGCTGAACTCGTTCTGTTCGATGCACAAGGTGCGCGAACACTGCCCGCCCTGCCGAAACTGGGCGCCGCCCGCAGGCTGATCCAGGAAATCGCCAGCCAAGCACCCAAGGCACGCGATCAAGCACGCGGCACACCCAAGCTATAGTGAGGAATATGGAGCAATACATAGAGTACGTCAGCACTTTCATCGAAACACACCAGGAATGGGCCGGTGTCACGCTGGGATTGCTCGCCATGGGCGAGTCCTTGCTGATCATCGGCCTTGCCATTCCCGCCACCGCCCTGATGCTGCTGGTAGGCGGCCTGGTGGGCAGCGGAACCCTTGATCCCTTGCCCATCATCGCCTGGGGTGTCGCCGGCGCGGCACTGGGCGATGCCATCTCATACTTCATCGGCCGCCTGCTGGGCCCCAGGATTGTCCGCAGCTGGCCCTTGAACAAACAGCGGCGCACCGTCGCCCGGGCGCGCTACTTCTTCCATAAATATGGGGTGCTCTCGATTTTCGCGGGCCGGTTCCTGGGTCCCTTGCGCGCGGTCGTGCCCAGCGTAGCCGGCGTCATGCGCATGCCCCACTGGCGCTTTCAATGCGCCAATGTCCTGTCGGCATTGATATGGATACCCATCATGCTCATGCCCGGCTACCTGACCGGCCGCAGCGTCGATGCCCTGGGCAGCGACAACATGAACTTCAGCATCCTGTTCAGCGGCGTGCTGTCGGTGGTGCTTGCCGTATGGATCGCCCGCGCCATGATGCGCAAGCGCCAGACCAACCATATCAATCAACCTCGCAATAAACCCTGAACACAGAGCCTCACGTGAGAAAAATCGCCCTTAAAATTCTTGATCCGCGCATGAACGACTATTTGCCAGCCTATGCCACCAGCGGCTCGGCCGGCCTGGATTTGCGCGCCTGCATCGACGCGCCGCTGACCTTGCGCCCGGGCGCCACCGAGCTCGTGCCTACGGGGTTGTCCATCCATATCGCCGACCCGGCCTACGCCGCGATGATCCTGCCGCGCTCGGGCCTGGGGCACAAGCATGGCATCGTCCTGGGCAATCTGGTGGGGCTGATCGATTCCGATTACCAGGGGCCGCTGATGGTATCGGTCTGGAATCGCGGACAAGATGAATTTGTACTGCAGCCTATGGACCGGCTGGCACAGTTGGTGGTGGTGCCGGTGCAGCAGATCGAGTTCGATATCGTTGATGAGTTCGATGATAGTGCGCGCGGCGCTGGGGGCTTTGGCAGCACCGGACGCGGCTAAGGAGCATTGCTGACCGGGCTGCAAGGAATCAGCTGTAGCGTTACTGCTTGGCCTGTTGTTTACGTTTTGGTTTCTTAATAAGGCGTAGCGCCCGATGCCGGGTTCTGCTCCCTTTTGGGTTTCTTAATAAGGCGTAGCGCCCAGTGCCGGGTTCTGCTCCGATCGCTGCGGCCACGGCGCTGCCGTGGCTTCCCATGGGGCCAATCTGCGTCGGAGGTCGGACGCGAACTCGCCTGAAACAGTCCCCCGGACTGTTTCAGGCTCAGACATGCGCGTCCTCTTACGCCCTCCGCCCCAGCCTGGCCCCACGGCTTGCTCAACCGTCGCGCCACCCGGCACCGGACGCTACGCCTTTAACATATCAAAGCATTGACGAGCACGTTGAGCACTTATTGATTGCTTGTTCTTCGATGGCTTGTTCTTTGATTGCTTGTTGAACGGTTGCTGATTCTACTATTCCTTGCTCACCAATTGCTATGCAATGATCCCGTGTTCGTCGAAGGCTTACTGGTGAGTCCCTGTTAAACCATGCCTGCTTGTTCTCAATAGCACACGCTCTGCCATACGCGCCGAACAAGCCACGTTCCACCATGCTACCCAATAAGGTAGTTCCTGCCATGCTATGAAGGCGCTGGGGTGGCTGGGGCCAGGTAGAGCGACGGTTGAGCAAGCCGTGGCACGGGGCTGAGGACGGGGGCGCAAGAGGACGCGCATGTCTGAGCAAAAAGCGGTCCGGGGGACCGCTTTTTGCGAGTTCGCGTCCGACCCCGGCATCAGGCCTGTGACACGGGAAGCCACGGCAAGGCCGTGGCCGCAGCGATCGGCGCGGCGCCTGGCCCCAGCCTCCCCAGCGCCTGGCTTAAAAACAGGATGCTCTCCAAAGGCTGAGCATCGCAGGCACCCAAACCCAGAACTAAGCCGCCTCTTCCTCACCCAGATAAGCCGCCCGCACCTTAGGATCATCCAGCAACTGGCCGGAAGGCCCCTGCAGGATAATCTGCCCGGACTCCATCACATACGCCCGCTGGCTGGTCTCAAGCGCCAGCTTGGCGTTCTGCTCAATCAGCAGAATCGTGACCCCCTCCGCGGCGATCGTGCGGACCACCTCGAAGATTTTCTCGACCATCAGCGGCGCCAGCCCCATCGAAGGCTCGTCCAGCAGCAGCAAGCGCGGCCGCGAGACCATGGCGCGGCCCATCGCCAGCATCTGCTGCTCACCGCCCGACAAAGTGCCGGCCGACTGGCGCCGGCGCTCCTGAAGGCGGGGAAACAGCTCGAACACGTGCTCGATGTCTTGACGCACGGCATTCTGGTCCTGCCGGCTGTAGCCGCCCATTGCCAGATTTTCCTCGATGGTCAACTGCCCGAAAATACCGCGCCCTTCCGGCACCATGACCAAGCCTTGCCGCACCAGCATATAAGACGGCGTGCCCGCGATGGACTTGCCGTCATAGAGGATATCGCCGGCGCTGATGGGCACCAGCCCGCAAATGGCGCGCAAGGTCGTGCTTTTGCCCGCGCCGTTCGCGCCGATCAGGCTGACCAGCTCGCCCCGGCCCACCGCCAGATCCATGCCGCGCACAGCGCGAATACCGCCGTAGGCCACTTCGAGTTGCTTTATTTCCAGTAAATGATCTGCTGGGCTCATGAGGGGTCCTTACTATCGTCCGCCGCGGCAGCGGGATCATTGATATTGCCCAGCTCCTGCGCGGCAGGATCGTTCGTGGGCACCGTGACCGGCGCTTGTTCGGCGGCGCCGGCGCCCAGGTAAGCCTCGATGACTTTGGGATTGCGCTGCACTTCAGCCGGCTTGCCCTCGGCCAGCACCTTGCCGTATTCCAGCACCAATACACGATTGCACAGGCCCATGACCAGTTTCATGTCGTGCTCGATCAGCAATACCGTCACGCCGTCATCGCGGATTTTTTCGATCAGCCGGCGCAAGACCATGGTTTCTGAAGCATTCATGCCGGCTGCGGGTTCATCCAGGGCCAGCAGCGCCGGCTCCGTGGCCAGCGCCCGGGCGATTTCGAGCCGCCGCTGATCGCCATAGGGCAGCGAACTGGCCACATGATTGGCGCGATCGCCGATGCCGACATAGTCAAGCAGTTCGTGGGCGCGCTGTTCGATGGCGGCCTCTTCGGCGCGGGTCGCCTTATTGCGCGTGACCGCGCCAAAAACACCTGCCCGGGTACGGATGTGCCGGCCTATCATGACGTTTTCGATGGCGCTCAGGGCGCCGAACAAACGGATGTTCTGAAAGGTGCGGGCCAAGCCGGCAATCGCGATTTCATGCGGCTTCAGACGGGTAAGCTGATGGCCCATGAAATTGCAGGAGCCCGACTCTGGCACATACAGACTGGTCAGCACGTTGAACAAAGTGGTCTTGCCCGCCCCGTTCGGTCCGATCAGGCCGTAGATATCGCCTTTGCAAATGGAAAAGCTGACGTCCGACAAAGCCTGCAGGCCGCCAAACCGCTTGCTGAGCTTGTTGGCCACCAGCAGTAGCTCGGGCATGGAACTGGCATTGGGATTGACATTGGCCGATATCATGCCTGGCCCCCCTTGGGTGTGGAAAGTTCACGACGCCGCACCGCCGAAGGCCACAGGCCCGCCGGACGGAATATCATCACCAGCACCAGGGCAAAGCCAAACATCAGCATGCGTATGCCTTCGGGATCAAGCACGACGTCGCCGAAAATCGTTTGCTGCAGCGGCACGACGACGGCGCGCAGGACTTCCGGAAAGACGGAAAGCAGGATCGCGCCCAGGATGACCCCCGGTATATTCCCCATGCCGCCCAGCACCACCATGCACAGCACCATGATGGATTCGGTCAGGCTGAAGCTTTCCGGGCTCACGAAGCCCTGCATGGATGCAAACATGGCGCCCGCCACGCCGCCGAAGCTGGCGCCCATGGAGAAAGCCAGCAGCTTGATGTTGCGCGTATTGATGCCCATGGCCTTGGCGGCGACTTCATCTTCGCGCACGGCTTCCCAGGCCCGCCCAATGCGCGAGTTCTGCAGGCGCGCGCACATGATTACAATGATGATGGTGAAGAGCAGCAGCAGGTAGTAGTACTTTTCAGGTCCTGTGATGCGAAACCCGAACAGCTCTTGCGAACGGCCGAAGGCAAACTCGCCCACCGAAAAAGTGTCGACCCGATTGATGCCCTGCGGGCCGTTGGTGATATTGACCGGCGCGTCCAGATTATTTAGGAAAATGCGGACGATCTCGCCGAAGCCCAGGGTCACAATGGCCAGATAGTCGCCGCGCAGCTTCAAGGTGGGCGCCCCCAGCATGGCGCCGAAGAACGCCGCCAGCAGCACACCCAGCGGCAACACGACCCAAAACGGCAGGTGCAGCCCAAAGTGAGGCGATGCCAGCAAAGCCCATACATAGGCGCCGACCGCATAGAAGGCGATATAGCCCAGGTCAAGCAGGCCGGCAAAGCCCACCACAATATTCAGGCCCAGCGCCAGCATGACGTACAGCAGGGCAAAATTCAGCGTGCGCACCCAGCTCTGCCCGGCCATGCCCAGCACGAAGGGCAGGATGGCAAGGACGACACCGAACAGCGCGATGCCGAACCAGACCTTGGGCGATATGCCTTTGTTCGACGTAACGGTATGGTTCATGCGCGGTCTCCTACGCGCTCGCCAAGCAAGCCCGACGGACGGAAAACCAGCACCAATATCAGCACAATGAAAGAGAACACATCCTGATAGTTGCTGCCGAACACGCCATTGGTCAGGTCGCCGATGTAGCCCGCTCCCAACGATTCGATAATGCCGAGCAACAGGCCGCCCAGCATGGCGCCGCCCAGATTGCCGATGCCGCCCAGCACAGCGGCGGTGAAGGCCTTCAGCCCCAGCATGAATCCCATGGTGTACTGCGCGACGCCATAGTAGGTGGTGACCATGACGCCGGCCACCGCCGCCAGGGCGGAGCCGATCAGGAAGGCGGCCGAAATGACGGTATTGATATTGACGCCCATCAGGCCGGCCACCTCGCGGTTCTGCGCCGTGGCGCGCATGGCGGTGCCCAGGCGGGTGCGGTGCACCACCAGCAGCAGGCCGGCCATGATGGCCGTGGCGGACAGGATAATGATGATTTGCAGCATGCTGATGCGCGCGCCGCCCAACTGGAAGATATTCGGCTCGATGATGTGCGGAAAGCTCAGGTAATTACGGCCCCACACCATCATGGCGATGTTCTGGATAATGATCGATACCCCGATGGCGGTGATCAGCGCGGCCAGGCGGGGGGCGCGGCGCAGGGGCCGATAGGCAAAGCGCTCGGCGGTCCAGCCCAGCGCCATGCACACGGGGATGGACAGCAGCAATGCCCCCATGACGGCCAGCCAGGCGGACGTACTGCCGGGATCCGCGCCCAGGAACACGGCAACCAGCGTGGTCGCCACCATGGCGCCCACCATCACGACATCGCCGTGCGCGAAATTGATCAGGCCTATGATTCCATAAACCATGGTGTAGCCAAGGGCGACCAAGGCATACACGCTGCCCACGGTAACGCCGTTGATCAACTGTTGTATAAGAATGTCCATGCTTTATGACTCGCAGGTAAGGGGCTGTATTGTTTGGCCCCGGGCCGGCGTCGGCCGGGCCCGGGACCTCAGCAGGTGCGCCGATCAGTCGGCCTTGCTGACCATGGTCTTGACCATTTCCCACTTACCGTCCTTGACTTCATAAATCGTGACGGAGATTTCCTTCAGGTCGCCATTCTGGTCGTAGGCGATATGTTCGCTGGTGGCCCCTGCGCGCTGCAGGCTGGCCAGTTTGGGCAGGTATTTCTCGGGCTTGGCCGAACCGGCTTCCTTCATGGCGGTGATCATGTTCCAGGCGCCATCGTAGGCATAAGGCGCATACACGCCGGGATTGACGTTGAAACGCGCCTTGTAGTCCGTTTCGAACTTTTCGCCGGCAGCCATTTGCTTGAGCGGCACGCCGGCCAAGGAGGCATACGTGCCGTTGGCGGCACTGCCGGCCAGTTTCAGGAAGGTATCGCTGCGGGTCATTTCACCCGAGACCAGCGGCGCCTTGATGCCCAGGGTCACCATCTGGCGCCGCATAGGGCCCGATTGGGCGTCCAGGCCGCCGAAGAAAATCACATCGGGCGCTTTGGCCTTGATGTTGGTCAGGATGGACGTAAAGTCGTTGGCCTTGTCGGTGGTGTATTCGCGGGCAATCACTTTGCCGCCATTGGCTTCGACGGCCTTGGCCACCTGGTCTGCCAGGCCCTGGCCGTATGCCGTGCGGTCATCGATCAGCGCAACCGTCTTGGCGCTCAGGTCTTTGACGATGAATTCGCCCGCCGCCGCGCCTTGCTGCGTGTCGCTGGTCATCATGCGGAAGGTGGTGTCGTAGTTCTGCTGCGTGTATTCAGGCGATGTCGCCATCGCAATCTGCGGCAAGCCTGCGTCGTTATAAACACGCGAGGCAGGAATCGTCGTGCCGGAATTGAAATGGCCCAGCATGCCCTGCACGCCATCGTCCACGATTTGCTGGGCGACCTGCACGGCTGTGCGGGGGTCGGCCTGGTCGTCGCGCGCAATCAGTTCGAACTTGGCCGGCTTGCCGTCGAGCTCTATGTTCTGCTTGTTGGCCTCTTCCAGCGCCAGGGTAAGACCGTTCTTCATGTCTTCGCCGTAGTGCGACTGCGGACCCGTAAGCGGGGCGGCAAAACCCAGCTTGACGACCGTGTTGTCGGCGGCCTGGGCCGGACCGAACGCAAATCCGGCCATGATGGCGGCCGTTGCGCCCAAAAGCTTGAATCCTTTGATGGACTGCATAGTTATCTCCGTTTTGTTTGAAATACGGTTAGCCTCGGGAGCAAGTGGCGCCCGAATTAAACCAAATGTACACCCGACTGATAATCGGACGTAACCCTGAAAACATCTTTACTGAAACCCTGGACGGCCATGGATCAGCCCACCATCATGAGCGTGGCATTGCCCCCCGCCGCAGCGGTATTCACGCTGACCGAGACTTCCCTGAGCAGGCGTTCAAGCCGATAGCCCGCCCCGCCCGCCAGCTCATCGCTGCTCAAGCCCTGGACCGAAATAATCGGGCCGGACCGCCGCGCCACCGCGCGATTCAATTCACGCAGGGCATCGCTGTCGCCCTCGAACAGCACGGCATCATAATCGGCTTGCTCCCTATCCCCTTCCGCCAGCAGCCGGATACGCTGTCTGGCGGGAGGGTCGCAGCCTTCCAGAAATGCGCGTCCGGCTTCGTTGTCGGCCAGCGCCATCTGGTTTCCGGTTTGCAGGCAGGCGTCAAACTGGGCCTGCGCGCCGGCCGCCGTCGCGCTGATGCACAGCACGGTGCCGCGCGGCTTCACATAGTAGAGATTGTTCTCGCCCGTGGGCCCGGGCAGTGTGGCGGGTGCGCCCGCCACCTGTTCCGCCTGGCACCCGTCGGGCAGGCCCGCGGGGCACCGCGCCAGCAGGCGCGGCAAATACAAGGGCCCGCCCGCCTTGGGACCTGTACCCGACAAGCCTTCGCCGCCAAACGGCTGCACGCCCACCACCGCCCCCACGATATTCCGGTTGACGTAGATGTTGCCGGCCTGAATGCGTTCGGATACCCTGCTCACGGTCTCGTCAAGCCGGGTATGCACGCCGAACGTCAGCCCATAGCCGGTGGCATTTATCGCATCGACCAGGGCATCGAGCTCGTCGCGCTTGTACCGCAATACGTGCAGCACCGGCCCAAAGACTTCTTTCTTGAGTTCGCTCAGGCTGTCGATTTCTATCAGGGCGGGCGCGACAAACGTGCCGTGCTGGCACGACTTGCCCAAGGCCGGCTGGTCGATCCGATGGCCCGCTTCGCGCATGGCCTTGATATGCGCGTCGATGGCCGAGCGCGCATCCGCGTCGATCACAGGGCCGACGTCTGTGGAAAGCATGTCGGGCTTGCCCGTGGCCAGCTCTTGCATGGCGCCCCGCAACATGGCCAGCACGTGATCGGCGCAATCCTCTTGCACGCACAGGACACGCAAGGCAGAGCAGCGCTGGCCGGCCGAGTCGAACGCGGAAGTCAGCACGTCGAAGACCACCTGCTCGGACAGCGCCGACGAATCCACGATCAGCGCATTCTGCCCGCCGGTTTCCGCAATCAAGGGGATGGGATGGCCGGTATCGTCGAGCCGCTCGGCCAAGGTACGCGAAATCAGCAGCGCAACATCGGTCGACCCGGTGAACATCACCCCCCGCACGGCAGGGCTGGCCACCAGGCTTGCGCCGACGGTTTCACCGCGTCCGGGCAAAAGCTGGACCGCGCCCGGCGGCACGCCGGCCCGATGCAGAATGGATACCGCCGCAGCGGCAATCAGGCTGGTCTGCTCTGCCGGCTTGGCCAGCACCGGGTTGCCCGCCGCCAGCGCCGCGGCCACCTGCCCGGTGAAAATTGCCAGCGGGAAATTCCAGGGGCTGATGCACAGCACCGGCCCCAAGGGGCGATGCGTGTCGTTGGAAAAATGCTGTACGACCTGCCGGGCGTAATAGCGCAGGAAATCCACGGCCTCGCGCACCTCCGCGATCGCATTGGGCAAGGATTTTCCGGCTTCGCGCACAATCAGTCCCAGCAAGGGCTGCATGTCGTCCTCGAGCATCTGCGCCGCACGCTCAAGGCAATGGGCCCGATCGGTTACAGGCGTTGCCGCCCAGATGGGCGCCGCGTGTTCAGCCGCCGCAAGGGCCTGGGCCACTTCAATATCAGAGGCCTCGATCACGTGGCCGACCACATCCCGGTCATCGGCCGGGTTGCGCACCGCCATGGCGCGCGCATCGTCCCAGGCTACATCCGCCTCGGCCAGCCGCGGCATGGCGCGCCAGGCATGGCCCACGCTATTAAGCAGCGCGGCCGACAAAGAGCCCAGACGCTGTTCGTTGCTCAGATCCAGGCCCGCCGAATTCAGCCGGCCATCTGCCTGCCGGTACAAGTCGCGCGGCAAGGGAATCTTGTCATGCGGCGCGCCCAGCGGATGGATACGCTCGGCGGCCGCCACCGGGTCGGCAATGAGGGCGTCGATCGAAATGCTTTCATCGCCGATCTGGTTCACAAACGATGTGTTGGCGCCATTTTCAAGAAGACGGCGCACCAGATAAGCCAGCAATGTCTCGTGCGTGCCGACCGGGGCGTAGATACGGCACGGGCGGTTCAGCTTGCCTTGCGCCACGGGACCGGTGACCAGCTCGTACAGAGGCTCGCCCATGCCATGCAGGCATTGGAACTCGTACTGGCCCGGATAATAATTCTGGCCCGCCATATGGAAGATGGCGGAAAGCGTATGGACATTGTGCGTGGCAAACTGCGGGTACACCGCCTCGGGCGCATCGAGCAGCTTGCGGGCGCAGGCCAGATAAGACACATCGGTATAAACTTTACGTGTATACACCGGATAGCCCTCCAGCCCGTCGACCTGCGCGCGCTTGATCTCGGTATCCCAATAAGCCCCCTTGACCAGGCGCAGCATCAACCGGCGGTCGCTGCGGCGCGCCAGGTCAATGACATAGTCGATGACGAACGGAGCGCGTTTCTGATAGCCCTGAATCACGAAACCGATGCCGTCCCAGCCCGACAAGTCCGCGTCAAAGCACAAGGCCTCGAGCAAATCCAGGGAAAGCTCCAGGCGATCGGCCTCTTCGGCGTCGATATTCATCCCGATGTCGTATTGGCGCGCCAGCTTGGCAAGCTCGGTGACGCGCGGCAGCAATTCGGCCATGACCCGTTCGCGCTGGGCCCGGGAATAGCGCGGATGCAGGGCCGACAACTTGATCGAGATGCCCGGCCCTTCGTAGATGCCGCGGCCGTGGCTGGCTTTTCCGATGGCATGTATGGCCTGGACATAAGCCGTGTAGTAGCGTTCGGCATCGGCCGCCGTAGTGGCGGCTTCGCCCAGCATATCGTACGAATACCGGAAACCCTTGTCTTCATGCTTGCGGCCATTGGCGATCGCGGCTGAAATGGTCTGCCCCGCCACAAACTGCTCGCCCATCATGCGCATGGCGATGTTGACCCCCTTGCGGATCAAGGGCTCGCCGCCTTTGCCGATCAGCCGCGTCAACGCCTTGGACAGCGATTGTTCGCTGTTGACGCTGACCAGCTTGCCGGTCAGCATCAGGCCCCAGGTTGCGGCGTTCACGAACAAGGAAGGCGATTCGCCCATATGGGAGCGCCAGTCGCCGTGGCTGATCTTGTCGCGTATCAGCGCATCGCGCGTAGCGCGGTCAGGAATACGCAGCAAGGCTTCCGCCAGGCACATCAAGGCAACGCCTTCCTGGCTGGACAGCGAAAACTCCTGAATCAGGCCTTCAACACCGCCACTCTTGCGTTTTCCCCGCAATGCCTCGACCAGGCGCTTGGCCAGGGCGTAGGTTTCGTTGGGACGGGCGCAGCGCGCCTGGTCCAGCAGCATGGGGACGCATTCGGTTTCAGGGCGGCGATAGGCCGAGGTAATCGCCGCGCGCAATACGGACTGCGGCTGAATATCCTGTGCAAACTCATAAAAGGGCAGCGCCGGTTCAAGGGCGGCCGGCGCCTCGCCCCCTTCTTCGCCTTCGTTGCCGCCCAGATAGGAGATCTCAGCCGGGACATGCCCGCGCTCGATGGCATCGATATAAGAAAAAATGGCCTGCTTGTGCAGCCAATGCGGGGTACAGCCCAGCTTGGCCGCGGCGGTTTTCAAGCGCTCGCGCAGCGTTTCATCAACCTTGACACCCAATGTCGTCGTCGCCATGACCGTGTTCCGTATCCCTGTGCAGCATCATGCCCCGATGGCGGCCGCCCGGCTGCTCGCCACGCAGCGGCACATCGGTGAAAGAACGGAATACTATACGGGTTTCACCTTTTTTCATACAAAGGTTAACCCTAATCGGGAAACTAAGAAAAGGTACAACCTTTCAGGTTTACCTTTTGGCTGGCCACCTGGGTTTGGCCGCTGCGGATCTGTTCGGCGATGACATCCGCCAAGTTACTCAGGGCTTGCTGATGCCCCGCCACCAAGGCCGACATGCCCGGCTGGACCGGCACCCCGGTTTCACCCCGGCAGATCATCGAAGGCTTGCTGCCCTGATTGACTGGCGTCAGCCGCCAGGTCGCATCCAGCAAGGCTTGCTGGTTGTACAGCGACTCGAAGCGTTGCACGCGGACCAGTACCCGCCACACCGGAAGCGTATCGGGAATGCCTGTGGCCGCGACATCCAGCACGCCAAGGCGGCGCGACAGCGCATCAGACAGGGCATTCTGAATCTCATGCGGCAACGGCGCGGCCCACAGCGAATCGCCCAGCGGCATGACTTGTGTCGAGGCAGGGTCGGTGATGACAATTTGCGGCCGATCGACCTGCTCGGGCAGTGCGACCGCTTCTACGCTGATGGCATATCCGGCCGCCGATGCTTGCGGCTTCGGCGCCGCCGCCGCAGCCGGCTGGCCCGCGGACAGCGACGAGGGCATCAAAGTGTAGTAATGACTGGGCTTGTTGGCAGCGCAGCCCGCAAGCAGGAACAAGGCGGCAACGCAGAACAGAGGTTTCAAACGATTCATGGGAGCTCCTACGGGGTCACCGGGAAGCTGTCTTCCCGGCCCCGGATCAGTGCCGTCGGGTGCGTCTGCAGGTAATCGGCCAAGGTACGCAAAGACTTCGCGGCGTTGGTGATTTCGCGCATGGTTCGCTCGATATTGCTGTTCATGGGCGAATTATCGGACAGCAGTTTTTCAACCTGCTTAAGCGACTTCTGGGTCGTCTTCAACATATCGGTCGCCTGTGGCGCCAGCTCGCCTTCCAGCCGGCTCAACAGTTTGGTCATGGCCTCCAGGCTGCTGCGCAGATCATTGCCTATCCCTTCGAAAGGCACCGCATCCAGCTTGCCCACAATACTGCTGATCTGCTGCTGCAACCGGTCAAAGCTACCCGAAATCGTCGGGATAGTCACGGGAACCTTGCGCGCATTGAACTCCACCGCATCGGCTTCCGGGAAGAAGTCCAGCGCCACATACTGCTGGCCCGTCAACAAGTTGGAGGCCCGGATCTGGCCGCGCAGCCCATGCTTGACCAAGGGCCCCAGCAACGCCGCGCCGGGATATTCAGAGCCCGGATCAATCTTCATCAGGCTTTCGTAGGCTTCGCCAAACCGCAACGGATACAGCTCGGCCTTGACCCGCGCGTAAAATCGCTGGGCCTGCAGGTCGAACTCCAGATCGATGTCGACGACCTTGCCAAGTTCCATGCCGCGAAAATCGACGGGCGCGCCCACTTTCAGGCCGCGCACCGACTGGGGAAAATGCAGTTCGATGGCAAATGCGGGGCCATCGGGATCAGCCATGGCTTCAAGATAGGTCGGGGAAAGCGCGAAGCGGCTGTCCGGCTTGGCCGGCACGGCGTCCTCCGATTCGTGCGCCGAGGCAAACGCCACCCCTCCGGCCATCACCGAAACCAGGGAGCTGGTTTGTACATTGAACCCGTCGGCGTCAAGCGACAAGTTGATGCCGCTGGCATTCCAGAAGCGGGTCTCTTCGGTCACGAACTTGTCGTTGGGCGCATCAATAAACACCTGGATATTGACCTGCTTGCCGTTTTCGTCAAGATCGTAGCCAATGACCTGGCCCACCTCGATCCGGCGGTAATAAACGGGCGAGCCGATTTCCAGCGAACCCAGATCCGAGGCAAACAGGGTAAAGCGCGAACCCGGCCTGCCGCTGGTGACCTCGGGCGGTTTCTCGAGGCCGACGAATTCGTACACGGCATCGCCGCCGTTGGTGGACTCCGCCGCATCGACACTGATGTAAGCCCCCGAAAGCAAGGTGCCCAGGCCCGATACGCCGCTGATGCCCAGGCGCGGACGCACCACCCAGAAGCGGCTGGCCTCTTGCGTGATGTACTCCGACCCCTCGCGGCTCAGCTCGGCGCTGACGAGCACCTTGGAACGATCCGGCGCCACTTTGATGTCGGAGACCACCCCGATCACGACGTCTTTGTAGCGCACCTTGGTCTGCCCTATTTCCAGTCCGTCGGCTGATTCGAAACTGATGGTGATCGTTGGCCCCATGTGCAGCCAGCCACGCACCAGCAAAGAAGCGCCCACCAGCGCAGCCACCAGCGGCAGCAGCCAGATCCAGGAAATCCGGCGTTCCCGGCGCGGCTCGACCCGGGGCGTGCGCACCCTGGCCGGGCTTGCGCCCGGATCATGGTCCGTAGCGGGCTTGCCGGGCGCTGAATCGTTATTCGGTTCTGTCATAGTTTTCTCTTCACACTGCGCTACGCAACATCGCCGGTTTCAAAGGAGCGCGGCGCGGACCGCCCCGTTCGCACCGTGCCGCCGGCAGACCGGCGGTCCCAGCCACTGCGCGGGTCATAGCTCATGGCGGCCAGCATGGTCAGTATGACGACCATGCCGAAGCTGACGGCGCCCGGTCCCGCAATGACCTGTGAAATACCCGGGAAGTTGGCCATCGCGGACAACAGGATCACCACAAAGACGTCCAGCATAGACCATTGTCCAATAAACTCGACCAGCTCATACAGACGCGTGCGCTGCCGCTGAACGGCATTGCCCCGCCATCCGCGCTTGATCATCAGCACCATCAGGGCCAGGAGCTTGGTAATGGGAACGACCACACTGGCAATGAATACGATCACGGCCAGATCCCATGACCCCAATTGCCAGAGCTCTATCACCCCGCCCAATATCGTGTGCATGCCATCGCTGGCCGCGGTGCGGACGCGCATGACCGGCAGGACATTGGCGGGAATATAGATAATACATGCCGCCGTCACCAGCGCCCACACGCGCGCAGTCTGGTTGGGTTTGCGAAAATACACCCGCGCGCCGCAACGCCGGCAGCTTTCGGGGGTTTCTTCGTCGCCAAGACTTTGCACCAGGCCGCAACATGGGCACGACGCCGTCAAACCGCCATTTGCCTCCTCGGCGGTGGCCGTCTCAACCAGGCCGGCGTCTTCGGCATAGCACCATAAGCGGCTGGTCGTCAGCCGGCTCAAGCCGGTCAACAGAAAGGTCAACAAGCCAAACGCCCAGATGGCGGGGCCCGGGTGAATGGTGGCCAGGCTGGAGAACTTGACAATGGCCACCAGAATGCCCAGCATCAGGACGGGCACCATGCTCCAGGGCAAGGCATAGTGCAGCACGCGCATGCCGTAACGGAAATCGGCCGGCAGGCGGCGGGACCGGATGGCCAGCAGCGCCCAAAACATGAAAAGCAACTGGGTCAGGGGCAGCCAGAAGCCGAACAGCCCGGTCATGATCGACAGCATTTTATGGCCTTGCTGCCAGGTCAGGAACAAGGCGCCAGGCAAGGAAGCCTGGACGCTCAGGCCTTGAATGGTCAAGGTCGCGATAGGGAAGTAGTTGGCGATGGCAAATACGATCAGTGCGCCCGACACCAGCGCGATCCAGCCATTCAGCGAGATCGCGCTTTGACGGTAGAGTACCGAGTCGCAGCGTACGCAGCTTGCCGCGGCTCCGTGATCCAGCGGCACGCGCTCGTGCAGCGTAGCGCAATGCGGGCAGGCAAACAGCGGAGCGCCAGCCATCAGCAACCGCCCCGGTCAATCAACGAGCTCGGGCTCCGGATGCGAAGGCGAGGCTTGTTGTGTGCCAGCGGGTTTATCGCCCTTGTCGGAGAACGTGAGTTCGACCTTGCCGTCTGCCGACATGCCCACCTCGACGCTGCCCCCATCGACCAGGCGGCCAAACAGGAGCTCGTCCGCCAATGCCCGGCGTATGGTGTCCTGAATCAGCCTTTGCATGGGACGCGCGCCCATGGCCGGATCGAAGCCTTCCTTGGCCAGGTGATCGCGCAGCGCCTGAGTGAACACCACTTCGACCCGTTTTTCGTGCAGTTGGTCTTCAAGCTGCATCAGGAACTTGTCGACCACGCGCAAGATGATATCGCGTGAAAGCGGCGTGAAGCCGATGATGGCGTCGAGCCGGTTGCGGAACTCGGGCGAGAACAGGCGCTTGATGTCGGCCATTTCGTCGCCCGTCTTGGGTGCTGCCGCGAACCCGATGGTGCTCCGGTTCAAGGCCTCGGCGCCCGCGTTGGTCGTCATGACGATGATGACATTGCGGAAGTCGGACTTGCGCCCGTTGTTGTCGGTCAGCGTGCCGTGGTCCATGACCTGCAGCAAGATGTTATAGACATCGGGGTGCGCTTTCTCGATCTCGTCGAGCAGCAGCACGCAATGCGGCTGCTTGCTGACGGCTTCGGTCAGCAGGCCCCCCTGGTCAAAGCCCACGTATCCCGGCGGCGCGCCGATCAGGCGCGATACGGTATGGCGCTCCATGTATTCGGACATGTCGAAGCGCAAAAGCTCGATGCCCAGCACGAAGGCCAACTGGCGGGCGACCTCGGTCTTGCCCACGCCGGTGGGCCCCGAAAACAGGAAGGAACCGATGGGCTTGTCGGGCCGGCCCAGGCCCGAGCGGGCCATCTTGATGGCGGCGGAAAGCGCTTCGATGGCGGCATCCTGGCCGAACACCACGGTCTTGAGATCGCGGTCGAGCGTGGCCAGCTTGTTGCGGTCGTCGTTGGAGACGCTTTGCGGCGGGATGCGGGCGATCTTGGCAACGGTGGCCTGGACTTCGGCCTTGCCGATGATTTTCTTCTGGCGCGAACGCGGCAGCAAGCGCTGGGCGGCGCCCGCCTCGTCGATGACGTCAATGGCCTTGTCGGGCAGGAAGCGGTCATTGATGTGGCGTGCCGACAGTTCCGCCGCCGCCGTGATGGCCGCTGCCGAATAGCGCACGCCATGATGCGCTTCGAAGTGCCCCTTCAGGCCGCGCAGAATCTGTATGGTCTGTTCGACCGTGGGCTCGGGCACGTCGATTTTCTGGAAGCGGCGCGACAGCGCGTGATCTTTTTCGAAGATGCCGCGGTATTCGTTGTACGTCGTCGCGCCCAGGCACTTCAGTTGCCCGGAAGACAGCGCCGGCTTGAGCAGGTTCGAGGCGTCGAGCGTGCCGCCCGAGGCCGAGCCGGCGCCAATCAGCGTATGGATTTCGTCAATGAATAGGATGGCGTTCTTGTTGTCTTTCAGCGACTTGAGGACACCCTTGAGCCGCTGCTCGAAATCGCCCCGGTATTTGGTGCCCGCCAGCAAGGCGCCCATGTCGAGCGCATAGACTTCGGCATCCGCCAAGATATCGGGCACATCTTTTTTGGTGATGCGCCAGGCCAGACCTTCGGCGATGGCCGTCTTGCCTACGCCTGCCTCGCCCACCAGCAAGGGGTTGTTCTTGCGGCGCCGGCACAGCACCTGGATCACCCGTTCGACTTCGTGCTCGCGGCCGATCAGGGGATCGATGCGGCCTGAGCGGGCCTCGGCGTTGAGATCCGTGGCATAGAGTTCGAGCGGCGACTTTTGCTGGTCGGATTTGGGTTCGGCCTCGGGGGCCTGGGCTCGGGCGGGCTCGACCGGCGGTTCTTCGGAAGCCTTGGTGATGCCATGCGAAAGATAATTGACGACATCCAGCCGGGTAATGCCCTGCTGCTGCAGAAAATAGACCGCGTGGGAGTCTTTCTCGCCGTACATGGCGACCAGCACGTTGGCGCCCGTGACCGTATTGCGATTGGTGTTGCCCGACGACACATGCATGATGGCGCGCTGGATGACACGCTGAAAACCCAAAGTGGGCTGGGTATCGACTTCGTCCTCGCCGGGAAAGACCGGGGTGTTCTTGTTGATGAAGGTACGCAGTTCCTGGCGCAAGGCATCGATGTTGGCCGAGCATGCGCGCAGCACCTCGGCCGCCGCCGCATTATCGAGCAGCGAGAGCAGCAGGTGCTCTACGGTAATAAATTCGTGTCGCGCGGTGCGGGCCTCGACAAAGGCCATGTGCAGGCTGACTTCAAGTTCTTCGGAGATCACGCTTCCTCCATCACATATCGGAGCGGACAAACAATTCGATAAATCCTATTCTATGACTAAATCGACCTTGCGTATCAACATTAATTAAAGAGTCATATTACTGTTACCGGATAGCCTCAAAAGCTCCCGATATCTTTACTATACCTGTACTTTTTATCGGCTGCGCGGCGGCGCGCAAAAATGCCGGCCAAGGCCCCCGTCAGGCTTCCGGCGCGGGCTCCATGACACATTGCAGCGGATGCTGCCTGGCGTGCGCCATCTGGCGAACCATCTCGACCCGCGTCGCCGCGACGTCGCGCGTATAGACACCGCAGACGCCCCGCCCTTCGTGGTGCACTTTCAGCATGATGCGGGCGGCTTCGTCTTCGTTTTTTCCAAAGATGCGCTGGAGCACCGTCACGACGAACTCCATGGGGGTGTAATCGTCGTTCAGCAGAACGACCTGATACAAGGGGGGTGGAGCCAGTTTGGCCGGTTGACGATCAAGAACCGTATCACGCTGGTTTTCGATATGAGTAGCCATGACAAATACTAGTGGTTTCCATAGTTGACTATCTTAGGGTAAATTGCGCATTATCGTAGTATTCTGAGTGCTTGGAAGTATGCTGCATGCCAGAATCCGTAGGCTAAAGGTAACCCTTGTAGTCGAGTTTCAATCTAACACTATAGTCGAGAGGCAGTCCGCATGTCTGATTCAACCGCAACCTCCACGCCTGGGGATACACAAAAGCTGACTGGAACCGTCAAATGGTTCAACGACGCCAAAGGTTTCGGATTCATTACCCCCGACAATGGGGGCGAAGACCTTTTTGCGCACTTTTCATCCATCCAAATGAATGGCTTCAAGACCCTCAAAGAAGGCCAGAAAGTCGCATTCGAAATCGCACAGGGGCCCAAAGGCAAACAAGCACTCAACATCACGGCTGCCTGACACGCCTCGTAGTGTAGTAACCGCTTAACAACAATGCATAAATCGTATCGCCATACAGGGCTTCTTAGCCCTGTTTTTTTTTGCTGTGTGCTGGCCCTGATGGCGCTTGGCCTGGCGTCCGGCCCGGCACGCGCCCAGGCCATGCTGTTGCCAACGGCCCAATTGAAGGTCGGGCCGCATGCCGTGCAGGCTGAAGTGGCCGCCACGGAAGCCAGCCGCTCATACGGACTGATGAACCGCAACGCCCTGCCTGCCGATCACGGCATGCTGTTTGTCTTCGATGCCGTGGGCATGCCGTGCTTCTGGATGAAGAACACGCCGCTGCCGCTATCGATCGCATTCATCGACGCACAGGGCAAGATTGTGAATATTGCAGACATGCAGCCCCACAGCCTGGATACCCACTGCCCGCAAGCGCCCATACTGTATGCGCTTGAGATGCAGCAAGGCTGGTTCCGGCAGCATTTGGTCAAGGCCGGCGCGGCCGTTGCCAACCTGCCGCCGCCTTGAGTCCGCCGCAAACCCCTTATACACGCTCCAGGATAACGGCGATTCCCTGCCCCACCCCGATGCACATGGTGCACAGCGCGTAACGCCCGCCGCTGCGATGCAGTTGGTTGACCGCCGTCAAGGCCAGGCGGGCGCCGCTGGCGCCCAGCGGGTGGCCCAGGGCGATTGCGCCGCCATTGGGGTTGACGCGCGGATCGTTGTCGGCAATGCCCAGCAGACGGGTCACGGCCAACCCCTGGGCGGCAAACGCCTCATTCAGCTCAATCACATCGATCTGGTCGATGGTCAGGCCGGCTAGCGCCAATACCTTCTGGGAGGCCGGAGCCGGGCCAATGCCCATGATGCGGGGCTCGACCCCTGCCGTGGCCATGGCCACGACGCGTGCGCGCGGCGTCAGGCCTTGCTCGCGCGCCATGCTTTCAGAGGCCACCAGCAAAGCGCAGGCCCCGTCGTTGACGCCGGAGGCATTACCCGCGGTAATGGTGCCGTCGGGCCGGACAATGGGCTTCAGGCGCGCCAAGGCCTCGAGTGTTGTTTCGCGCGGGTGCTCGTCAGTATCGACCACAATGGGGTCGCCCTTGCGCTGGGGAATATGCACCGGCGTGATTTCCGCCTGGAACACGCCAGCCTTCTGGGCCGCGGCGGTTTTGGACTGGCTGGCCAGCGCAAAGACATCTTGATCTTCGCGGCTGACTTTGAACTGGTCCGCCACGTTCTCGGCCGTTTCCGGCATGGAATCGACACCATACTGCGCCTTCATCTGCTTGTTGATGAAACGCCAGCCTATGGTGGTATCGAAAATGGCCGCATTGCGGGAAAAAGCCGTATCGGCCTTGCCCATGACGAAGGGGGCGCGGCTCATGCTTTCCACCCCGCCGGCCAGCACAAACTGGGCATCGCCCGCACGGATGGCGCGCGCAGCCGACCCGACGGCGTCTAGGCCTGAACCGCAGAGGCGATTGATGGTTGCGCCCGGCACGTCGGTGGCTAGGCCAGCCAGCAAGGTTGCCATGCGGGCGACGTTGCGGTTGTCTTCGCCCGCCTGGTTGGCGCAACCGAACAACGTATCGTCCAGCCTGGACCAGTCTACGTCCGGATTGCGTTCCATGAGCGCCTTGATCGGAATGGCGCCAAGATCGTCGGCCCTTACCGATGCCAAGGCGCCGCCATAGCGGCCGAAAGGCGTGCGAATCGCGTCGCAAATATAAGCTTGTGTCGTCATGATTAAACCTGGAAACCTCAAAAAGAATGCTGAAACAGGAAATCGGCAACGGGCCACCTGGAATGACCGCGCAATGAACTGATCTTAGCGCAAACAGGGCTTACTCTTCGAGGCCGGGGCCGACCTGTCCATTCCGTGGCCGCCTCAATGTTGCCGCCGGGCCGCTCCCAAGGCAGGAAAAAGCCCCCACGCTGCGCAGGCTAATGCCTGCTTGCTGTCCACCTCGCGGCCTGCTTGCTGCCCCCCAGGGGGGCGCTTTTTGCCTTGGGAGCGGCCCGGCGGCAAAAAAATACCCCTGGCGGCCAGGGGTGGCGGGGCCGGGATGCTGGGCATCCCGATCCGATGGGTGCGCTGGGATCAGCCCAGGTTGGATGCGGCGAATTCCCAGTTCACCACGCCCCAGAAGCTTTCCAGATATTTGGGGCGGGCGTTGCGGTAATCGATGTAGTAGGCGTGTTCCCACACATCACAGGTCAGCAGCGGGACGTCGGCTGTGGTCAGCGGGGTCGCGGCATTGCCGGTGTTGACGATATCGAGCGAACCATCGGCTTTCTTGACCAGCCATGTCCAGCCGGAACCGAAATTGCCGGCTGCCGATTTGTTGAACGCTTCCTTGAAGGCGTCGACACTACCCCATTTTGCGTTGATGGCATCAAGCAGCGCGCCGGTGGGCTCGCCGCCGCCATTGGGCGACAGGCTGTTCCAGTAGAACGTGTGGTTCCAGATTTGCGCCGCATTGTTGAAAATGCCGCCGGACGACTTTTTGACGACTTCTTCCAGGGTCGCGGATTCGAACTCAGTGCCGGCCACCAGATTATTCAGGTTGGTGACGTAAGCCTGATGATGCTTGCCATAGTGATACTCAAGCGTTTCCTTGGAAATGGTCGGTGCCAGGGCATCGAGTGCGTACGGGAGCGGGGGTAAGGTAAAAGCCATGTTCAAGTTCCTTCAAAAAAACCAGTCAGGGTACGGGAAAGCAGCGTGTCGGCGTACTTGGGTCCGAACGCGGGTCGTTATAGTAATCCGTGCGTTTGCGTAACATTGACGCGCGCGCTGCCGCGGCCAAGCTCGACACTAAGCGATTCGCCAACGCTCAAGTCTAACGCATTTTTTACGATCTCCCCGTTATCCTTGCGGACGATGGCATAACCCCGTTGCAGGATGCTGCGGGGGCTCAATGCCTCGAGCGTTTGCAGCGTGGCGGCAAGCCGCTGCCGGCGCCGTTCAAGCAGGCCCTCTAGTGCGCGGCCCAGACGCTGCTGCTGCCCGGACACGTTGCTCCGGATGCCGGCGGGCTTGGGGGCGGCATAGCTGAGCCGTGTCCTGAGCATGGCCAGCTGGGCGCGGCGGCCCTCGTGGGGGCGCACAGCGGCCTGGGTCAGGCGGCTTTTCAATACCGACAGGCGTTCGTTCTGCTGCCGCAACCGTTGCTCGGGCGAAACCAGCATGGCCACGGCGCGGTCCAGCCGCAATGCGGCGCGCTCGAGCATGCGCAACTGCTGCGCTGCCAGCGCCGACACGATTGCGCCCAGTTCGGTCACACAACTTTGGCGGCTGCGGCAGCACAGCTCCGCCGCCGCGGTGGGGGTCGGGGCGCGCACATCGGCGACAAAATCGGCAATCGTGAAGTCGGTTTCATGGCCCACGCCGCTGATCACCGGGATAGGACTGGCCGCAATCGTGCGCGCCAAGGCCTCATCGTTGAAACTCCACAAGTCTTCCAGGCTTCCGCCGCCACGCACCAGCAGCAGCGTATCCACCTCGTTGCGGCCGATCGCCTGCTGCAAGGCCTGGTTCAACCGGCCGGCCGCCTCCAGCCCTTGCACCGGCGCGGGGTAAATGATGATGGGTACATGAGGCGCCCGCCGGGCCAGGGCCGACAAGACATCGTGCAGGGCCGCCGCCGCCAGTGACGTGACCACGCCGACCGCCGCCGGCAGCGGCTTGACAGGCCGTTTCCGCGCGGGATCGAACAGGCCTTCGGCGGCCAGCTTGTCTTTCAATGCCAGGAATGCCTCGTGCAGATCGCCGCGTCCCGCCCTTCTCAGGCTTTCGACCTGCAATTGATAGTCCCCGCGCGGCTCATACAAGGTGACATTGACGCGAAACTCAAACTTTTCCCCGGGCTTGGGCACGAAGCCCACCGCCTGCGCCCGGCCGCGAAACATGACCGCGCGGACGGTGGCGCCTTCATCCTTCACTGAGAAATACCAGTGGCCCGACGCCGCCTGGGTGAAGTTCGAGATTTCCCCCTTTACCCAGATACGCGAAAAATTTCCTTCCAACAATTCACCGACCCGGCGATTCAACTGGCTGATGGTCCAAACACTGTCAGTCGTGGTCTGCATTTTTCTTGAATCCATAAAAACTCCGTGGCCGCCTAAAGAAACACCGCATAAGCCGGATCCCGCGGTTTCCCGCAGGGTCTGTCCACAGAGGAAATCGTTTTGTCAAATCGGTGAAATATCAATTCAATCGCCACCATAGATCAATTTCAGCTTTAAGCAAACAACATAAGCCATTGATGTAAATATATTATTTCGATTTTTTCAAAATGAGCGCAAATTAACCACTGAACCTGTAGGGCCGGTAAATAGCGCCTATCAGGCAACTTGTGCACAGAATTATCCACAGTTTCTGTGGATACCCGCCCGAAAGCCACACGGCAAGCCAATCTAGGCCGAACTTTGACGCCATGTTTGCGTTTTGAGCCCTTGGCAGGCGCATTCGCCCATTCCCAGCCGGTCTTGGCTTGCCATGGGCGCGCATGCCAGGCCTCGCGGCTGTCTATGGGTCAATCAGCCCGTCAATATACGCTATTTGGCCTATTCTACTTTCCGTCATTTGAAATGTTTCCGGCACGGCGCCACACAACGTTAAAATGCCTTGGCCTATTACATGGGGAGATCGCTTTGCTTGACATCATCAACGCGGCCGGATGGCCAATATGGCTGTTGATTGCCACGTCCGTCCTGGGGCTCGCCTTGATCATCGAACGGTTCCTGTCTTTGCGCGCCAAGCTGGTCTTTCCCCCGCGCCTGCCCGGCCAGGTCCTGGAGCTGCTGCGCCAAAGAAACAGCAGTCCCGACGCGGTGCTGCGGCTGGCGGGCAACTCCCCCTTGGGCCGGGTGCTGGCCGAGGTCATGATCAATCGCGACGAAACCAATGCGTATCGCCTGACGGCCATTGAAGATGTCGGCAAGGATGTGGCCCACAACCTTAACCGCTACCTGCCTGCGCTGGCCACCATTGCCGTGGTGGCGCCCCTGATGGGGCTGTTCGGCACCGTCGTGGGAATGATCGAGATTTTTGCATCTTACACCCCGGCCGGCGGCGACCCCGCTCAATTGGCCCGGGGGATCTCCATTGCCTTGTACAACACCGGCTTCGGCATCATCATTGCCATCCCCGCCCTGATTTTTCACCGGTATTTCCGCTCGCGCGTGGATCACTATCTGCACCGCATGGAACGCGAGGCCAGCGCCCTGAACCGGATGATCGAGCGCGGAGCGCGGCCATGAACTTCCGGCGCAGGCAAGCGGACGATGATCTGGACATCAACCTGATCCCGCTCATCGATGTGCTGCTGGTGATCTTGATTTTCCTGGCGGCCACCACCTCGTTCACGCGGTTCAACCAGATGGAACTGGCCTTGCCCGAGGCTCGGGCCGACGCGCTGGAAACCGATGCTATCGATGTCGCCATCAGCCAGGAAGGCCTTTACGCATTGAACGGCCAACTGATGCCGGGCACGACGGCGCAAAGCATTGCGCAAGCCCTGCGCGCGGCGGCCGGCGGCCGGCAAGATGCCGTTCTGGTCATCAATGCCGACGCACAGACCACGCATGAATCCGTCGTCCGCGTCATGGAGGCGGCCCGGCTTGCCGGGATCGCCCGCGTCAACTTCGCCACTCAGAGTCCGCCTTGAACATTTCGCCGTCCTTGACCCAAACCCTGCATACCGCCTGGCAAAAGAAGGGGCTGATCAGCACCCTGCTGTGGCCGGCGTCCTGGATAGCGCGCGCCTTCATCGCCCGTAAGCGATTGCGATACCAGCGTGACCCCGGACTGGCCTATCACAGCCGCCTGCCCGTGATCATCGTCGGCAACATCTACGTGGGCGGCACCGGAAAAACCCCCGTCGTCGTCGCCCTGGCGCAATCGCTGCAGGCGCGCGGCTGGCATCCCGGCGTGGTCAGCCGCGGCTACGGCGTTCAGGTGGGCGACAAGGCCAGGACGGGACAAGGGCAGCTTGATCCCGCCCTGTTCGGCGATGAGCCCGCCCTGATCGCCCAGGCCACAGGCTGTCCTGTGGCCGTGCACCCCAATCGCCCGCTGGCCCTGAAACGGCTGCAGCGCGACTATCCGCAAGTCGATGTCGTCATCGCCGACGACGGCCTGCAGCATCTGGCCCTGGGTCGGGACCTGGAAATCGTCGTGCAGGATGGGCGCGGCACCGGCAATGGGCGGGTCCTGCCGGCAGGCCCCTTGCGCGAACCCGCCAGCCGCCTTGAATATGTCGACGTCATCATCACCAATACCCAGCCCAACGAGCCCGCTCCGAAGCGCCTGAATACCCTGGCGCGGCAATTGACCATGCAACTGGCGCCGGTCAGCGTGACGCAACTGAGCACCGGCACGACCCTGGAATGGAATGCCTGGCGGTCGGCCCACGGCCACCGGACGGTCAGCGCCGTTGCCGCCATCGGCCAGCCAGAGCGTTTTTTTGCCATGCTGGCCGCGGCAGGCCTGCAATTGAACCAGACGGTGGCATTGCCGGACCACGATCGCTACGACACCTCGCCATTCAGCGCCCTGTCGGACCCGAACATCCTGATCACCCGCAAGGACGCCGTCAAATGCCTGCATTTCAACGATCCCCGGCTGTGGGTCGTGCACGCCGAACCCGTGTTTTCGGATGCCGATTGGATAGATCACATCCATGAAATGCTGCGCGTCATTGCCCAGCAAAAATCCGCCATGGCCGACAAACGGCCCAGGCATTAAACTCTTTCTTTTATCGTCCGATTTTCCCTTGGAGCTGCGCATGGAATCCCGCCTGCTTGAAATACTGGTCTGCCCGCTGTGCAAAGGTCCTTTGCACCATGACCGCGAACAGCAAGAGCTTGTGTGCAAGGCCGACAAGCTGGCCTACCCCATCCGCGACGGCATTCCCGTCATGCTCGAGGACGAAGCCCGCGATCTGGCCAAGCGCGCACCCAAATCGGGGCAACCCGCCGAATCCGCCAAAACCGCATGAGCTTTATCGCCGTCATTCCGGCGCGTGCCGCCTCGACGCGCCTGCCGGGCAAGCCCCTGCTCGATATCGGCGGCAAGCCCATGGTGGTGCGTACGGCGGAACAGGCCGCAAAATCGCAAGCCAGCCAGGTAGTGGTCGCCACCGACGACGCCGGCATCCAGGCCGCCGTGCAGGCGCACGGGTTCAAGGCCCTGCTGACCCGCGCCGACCATCCCACCGGCACCGACCGCCTGGCCGAGGTGGCCGGACAACTGTCGCTTGAGCCCGATACCATCGTCGTCAACGTACAGGGCGACGAGCCGCTTATCGACCCCGCGCAGATCGACGCCGTGGCCTATTTGCTGGCGCAGGCCCCCGACGCGGCCATTGCCACCTGCGCCACCGCCATCACCGATGCCGCCACACTCTTCAACCCCAATGCCGTCAAAGTCGTCTGTTCGCATGGCCAGCGCGCACTGTATTTTTCACGCGCGCCCATCCCCTGGGCGCGCAATGCCCTGGCCGACGGCGCGCAACGGCTGGCGGAAGGCCTGCCCGCCTTGCATCACATCGGCCTGTACGCCTACCGCGTGGCGTTTCTGGCGGCCTATCCCGGCCTGCCGGTGGGGCCGCTGGAATCGTTCGAGTCGCTGGAGCAACTGCGCGCCCTGGAAAACGGCTACGTCATTGCCGTGCATATTGCGGCAGACCATCCCGCAGCGGGTGTGGATACCCAGGAAGATCTGGACCGGATACGCGAATTATTCATAAATCGGTTATAAATCGACTTCAAATTCGCTGGTTCCGCGCCGGATCACGTGCATAAATTGCTGCATTGCGGCATAATCGGAAAAAGTTAGAAAAACGAAACTCCAGGAGGAATTCATGCGACTGATACTGCTCGGTCCACCCGGTGCGGGTAAAGGCACCCAAGCGGCATTCATCACCGAAAAATTTGGCATCCCCCAGATTTCCACCGGCGACATGCTGCGCGCCGCTGTTAAAGCCCAGACCCCTTTGGGGCTGGAGGCCAAGAAAATCATGGACACCGGCGGCCTGGTTTCCGACGACATCATTATTGGCCTGGTGCGCGATAGGCTGCAACAGCCCGACTGTCGCGACGGTTACCTGTTCGACGGTTTTCCGCGCACGATCCCGCAAGCCGATGCGCTCAAGCATGCCAATGTCAAGCTGGATTTCGTGGTGGAAATCGTCGTTCCCGAAGAAAACATCATTGAACGCATGAGCGGACGCCGTGTGCATCCGGCCAGCGGGCGCAGCTACCATACCAAGTTCAATCCGCCCAAGACGCCCGATACCGACGATCTGACGGGCGAGCCCCTGGTCCAGCGCGATGACGATCGGGAAGAAACCGTCCGCAATCGCCTGGCTGTCTATCGCGAACAGACCCGGCCGCTGGTCGACTACTATTCGCAATGGGCAGAATCCGGCAGCCCGGACGCACCGGCCTACCGCCAGCTTTCCGGGCTGGGCGCGGTCGAAGACATCAAAGAACGCATCTTTCAGGCGCTGCAGGCCTGAGCCGGATTCTGAACGGGCCCAGCGCCCGTTTTTTACATATATCGAGACAAAAAATGGAAATCAGGAACAAAGTATTCATCGTCACCGGCGCGGCATCGGGCCTGGGCGCCGGCACCGCCCGCATGCTGGTCGCCGAAGGCGCCAAAGTCATCCTGGCCGATGTCCAGGATGAGGCCGGGCAGCAACTGGCCGCCGAGCTGGGGCAAAGCTATGTGCATTGCGATGTCACCCAGGAAGCCGATGGGCAGGCCGTCGTTGCCGCCGCCACGCAGGCAGGGGCGCTGTTCGGCCTGGTCAATTGCGCCGGGGTCGCGCCCGCTTCGCGCACCGTGGGCAAGAATGGCCCGCACGCGCTCGACCTGTTCCAGAAGGTCATCATGATCAACCTGGTCGGGACATTCAATATGTCCCGCCTGGCCGCCGCTGCCATGAGCGGGAACACGCCCGAACCCACAGGGGAACGCGGTGTCCTGATCAATACCGCTTCCGTTGCCGCCTACGACGGACAGATCGGCCAGGCCGCCTATGCCGCATCCAAGGCGGGCGTGGCCGGCATGACGCTGCCCATCGCGCGCGACCTGTCCAAGGCCGGCATACGCTGCGTCACCATTGCCCCCGGCATTTTCGGCACCCCCATGGTGTTCGGCATGCCGCAGGAAGTGCAGGATTCCCTGGCCGCCAGCATCCCCTTCCCGTCCCGCCTGGGCCGTCCGGAAGACTATGCCAAGCTGGTCAACAGCATCATCACCAATGAAATGCTCAATGGCGAAACCATCCGTCTGGATGGCGCCATACGCATGGGCCCTAAATAAGCGCCCAGCCTCATGAGCCTGCTCCGGTCTGCAGCCACGGTCAGCAGCTTCACGCTGCTGTCACGCATAACAGGCCTGCTCCGCGACATCCTGATTGCCAGTTCGTTCGGGGCGGGGCCGCTGACCGATGCTTTCTGGGTGGCGTTCCGCATTCCCAACCTGTTGCGCAGGCTGTTCGCCGAAGGCGCTTTTTCCCAGGCCTTCGTGCCCATTCTGGGGGAAGCGCGCAGCACGCGCGATGCGCAAGCCGTACGGCTATTGCTCGACCGCGTTGCGCTGCTCCTGACATTCGCCTTGATGCTGGTGACTGCCGCGGGGATCATCGGCGCCCCGTGGGTGGTCAGCGCCATGGCCAGCGGCATGCGCACCGCGGCGCGGCAAGCAGAATTCGACGCAGCGGTCTGGATGACCCGCTTGATGTTTCCCTACATCGTCTGCATGTCGCTGGTGGCCTTCGCGTCGGGTGTGCTCAACACCTGGAGCAAATTCGCCGTTCCCGCCTTTACGCCCGTCCTGCTGAACCTGTCCATGATAGGCGCCAGCCTGTTCCTGGTCTCGTACTTCCAGACACCGATTTATGCCCTGGCGGCCGGCGTCATGATAGGCGGCGTGGCCCAGTTGCTGGTGCAATGGGCGGCGCTGGCCAAGCTCGGCCTGCTGCCCCGCTATTCCCCGCGCGTCCGCCAGGCCTGGCACGACCCCACCGTCAAGCGGATCATGCGGCAGATGCTGCCCGCGATCCTGGGCGTATCGGTGGCGCAAATCTCGCTGCTGATCAACACCAATATCGCCACCTGGCTGACGCCGGGCAGCGTGACTTGGCTGTCGTTCGCCGACCGCCTGATGGAATTTCCCACCGCGCTGCTCGGCGTGGCGCTGGGCACGGTGTTGCTGCCCCGCCTGTCCGCGGCGCACGCCCGGCAGGATCAGGCCGGCTATAGCGCCCTGCTGGACTGGGGCCTGCGCCTGGTGCTGCTGCTGGGCCTGCCCGCCGCGGTCGGCCTGGCCCTGCTGTCAGACGGGCTGGTGGCCACGCTCTTTCATTACGGCGCCTTCAGCGGCGCCGACGTCATGCAAACCCGCCTGGCTGTCATGGCCTACGCCGTGGGCCTGATCGGCCTGCTCGCGATCAAGATTCTCGCCCCCGGCTTTTACGCCAAGCAGGACATCCGCACCCCGGTGCGGATTGCCCTGTTCGTCCTGGTGCTGACCCAGGTGTTCAACGTGATTTTCGTGCCGCAATTCGCCCACGCCGGGCTGGCCCTGTCGATCGGACTGGGCGCCAGCGTGAATGCGCTGTGCCTGGTGGTGCTGCTGCGCCGCGGCGGATTCTACACGCCCGGCCCCGGGTGGCTCCGCTTCGGCCTGCGCATGCTGCCCGCCCTGGGCGCGCTATCGGCCGTGCTGTGGCTTGCCGGCCAGTCGCTCGATTGGGTCGCCCTGGGCGCGCAACCCGGCCTGCGCGTGCTCTGGCTGGGCGGGGTCCTGGCGGCCAGCGCGCTGGCTTATTTCGCTGTGTTGCTTGGCTGCGGATTCAGGCCTTCAGACTTTACACGGCGTGGCAAGTAATATAGAATAGCTGTCTTTGCCGAATAAACCCACACAGATACACGGATACGCATAATGGCCAATACCGCCCAAGCCCGCAAACGTGCTCGCCAGTCGGTAGAGCGCAACAAACACAACGCCAGCCTGCGCTCTATGCTTCGCACGTCGATCAAACGCGTGCGCCAAGCCATCGAAGCCGGCGATAAAGCCGTTGCTGCTGAAGTTTTCCAAAAAACCACAAGCATTATCGATCGCGTTGCCGACAAGAACATCATTCACAAAAACAAGGCTGCCCGTCATAAAAGCCGCCTTGCTGCCGCAGTAAAAGCACTCGCCTGATTGCTGTCATGGTTTAATCGGCAAAAAGCGGCTGGGGGCCTCCCCAGCCAACAATAGGACGCTCAGGCGTCCTATTTTTTTGCCGCGCCCACTTTCAGTTATAGTTCGGTTTGCCTAAACAACAACAGCAACCGACCCGAGACACCATGACAACCGCAAAACCCGCACTCCTGCAACTGCTTCCGCTGACCGTCCCCTACTCGCCGGAGCGCCTGGCCAAACATTTCGAACTGATCGAGCTCTGGAAGGCGCCTGACGCCCAGGCGGTCATCGCCAGCAGAAAAAACGACATCGTAGCGCTCGTGACCAGCGCGATGACACCTACCCGTGCCGAGCTGATAGATGCCTTGCCCAATCTCAAGGCCATATGCAGCCAGGGAGTCGGCTACGACGCCATCGACGTCAAGCACGCCCAAAGCAAGGGCATACAAGTCAGCAATACACCCGACGTGCTGAATGACTGTGTTGCCGATCTGGCTTTCGGCCTGCTGCTGGCCACCGCACGCAAGCTGGGGCACGCCGAACGCTACGTCCGGGCCAACCAGTGGGGCAACGGGGCCGCCTTCCCCCTGGGCACCAAGGTCAGCCACAAGAAGGTGGGCATTGTGGGCCTGGGCCGGATCGGCATGGCCATCGCCCAGCGCGCCGCCGGCTTCGATATGGACATCCGCTATCACAACCGGCGCGCGCGCAGCGATGTGCCCTACGGCTACGAAGCATCGCTGACCGACCTGGCCAGTTGGGCGGATTTTCTGATCATTGCCACAGTGGGCGGGGACGCTACCCGCCGCCTGATCAATGCAGAGGTCCTCAAGGCCCTGGGACCCGACGGCGCGATCATCAATATCGCGCGCGGCTCGGTCATCGACGAAGCCGCCCTGGTCAGCGCCCTGGCCAGCGGCGAGCTGGGCGGCGCCGGCCTGGACGTCTACGAGGCCGAACCGACGGTGCCCGACGCCTTGAAGACAATGGATAACGTCGTCATCGTGCCGCACATTGCCAGTGCCACCAACGAGACCCGCAAAGCCATGGCCGACCTGGTGCTGGATAACGTCGACGCCTTTGCCACCACCGGCAAGGTCATTACGCCCGTACCCGCCCTGTAAGGCCTTTTTCCGGACGATGGCGGCATCCCTCTTCAGGAAGGCTGCCGCCATGGCCCAGGAAAATCCAGACGTAAAAAAAGCCCACTAGGGGCGGCGGATGGGTGTCGAGGTTTCTTGTTCTGTCGTTTGCAGTTTGTTGTCGGCGGCAAAATCGCACACGAACTTCCATGCCAGCGGCTCAAGGTCGCGCAGGCGCAGGTCAACCACCACGCAGCGAACGCCATCCAGCACAACCGGCACGACATACGGGGAATACGTCAGGTGGCCGCCCATGGAGCCTGCCGGACGAAACTGCGACATGACACCGGCAAGGCGCTCGGCCCAGTCGCTGGGACGGAAACGTTGCCCGTCAAGGGTGACGCCGTGAATAACTAGTTGCTGCACAAGATGGGTCATAAACTTCCGCGGACAAATCGTAGCCATTTCAGGCGTACCAAACTTTCCCTGCGCCGCGAATTGTATATGATACCGGGGCCGGGCGTCTTTTTCAGCCGGCTGGCCGCCAGACGCCCCATGCGCACCGGCCCCGCGATCCGGACCCATGCGCTTTTTGCGGATGGCCATCCGGCAGGGTAAGATGGCTCTTTTACACAGGGCTTATTATGTCTGACGCCACATCAAAAACCGGGCCGCTGCGGCATTTTCTGCAATTTCGCGACTTATCAAAAACCGAAATCCAGTATGTGCTGGATCGCGCGCAACTGATCAAGAACAAGTTCAAGCGCTACGAGCCGCACCATACATTGCACGACCGCAACCTGGCCATGGTTTTTGAAAAGGCCAGTACCCGCACCCGCGTTTCATTCGAGGCAGGCATGTACCAGCTTGGGGGCTCGGTCATCCATCTTACCACCGGCGACTCCCAATTGGGCCGCTCGGAACCCATCGAAGACACCGCCCGCGTCATCTCGCGCATGGTCGACCTGATCATGATCCGCACCTTCGAACAAACACGCATCGAGCGCTTTGCCGCGCATTCGCGCGTGCCCGTCATCAACGGCCTGACCAACGAGTTCCACCCTTGCCAGATCCTGGCCGATATTTTCACGTTCATCGAGCACCAGGGGCCCATCGCGGGCAAAACGGTGGCCTGGATAGGCGATGGCAACAACATGGCGTATACCTGGCTCCAGGCGGCTGAAATCCTGGGCTTCCGGCTGCACGTGTCGGCGCCTTCGGGCTACCAGCTCGACCCCCAGCGCATCGGCCAGCCATCGTCCAGCGTTCTGCAGGAATTCTCCGATCCCATGGAAGCCTGCCGCGGCGCGCATCTGGTCACCACCGACGTCTGGACCAGCATGGGCTACGAAGCCGAAAACGAAGAACGCCGCAAGGCATTCGCCGACTGGTGCGTCGACGCCGACATGATGGCGGTGGCGGCTCCCGATGCCCTGTTCATGCACTGCCTGCCGGCCCATCGCGGCGAGGAAGTCACCGGCGACGTCATCGACGGCCCGCAAAGCGTGGTCTGGGACGAAGCCGAGAATCGCCTGCACGTGCAGAAGGCCCTCATGGAATTCCTGTTGCTGGGCCAGTTGCCTAAATAAACTGGCGCAGGCATAAACCGGCGCCTGGCACCCAAAAAACCCAAAGCTGAATCCTGTCACGGGATTCAGCTTTTTTTTTGCCTGCGCATACCCCTGCGCACTGCATGGCCGACCCAAATCCAGGCGTGATGCTGTGCCCGCCATGACGGTTGCGGGCAATACCCGCTTGCGGAATAATTTTATGTGTGTAAAACTATTTTCATACACAGGAAAATAGAGACATGAAGAAACCCTCTTGGATCATCAGCGAGTCGGACGTCGCGGGCTATTCCCCGGCCAATCACAACGGCACCGTCAACCGCCGCCTGATCAGCCGCGACACCGTCGGGGCCCGGCATGTGGAAGTGCTGCTGGGCACCATCGAAAAAAACCAGGGCGCGCTCCCTCACGCCCATCCCGGCATCGAACAGATCTGCTACTTGCTATCGGGTTCGGCGATTGCCGAGGTAGAGGGCGAGCGCGGGGAAATGCGGGCGGGCGACTGTTGCTATTTCCCGCCAGACAAGCAGCATACTTTCACGGTGACCAGCAACGAGCCCGCGCGGCTGCTGGTCATTTATTCACCCCCCTACGAAGAGAACCCGGACCGGGTCATACGCTAACCCCTCTTTTGATAATAAAAACGGCCGGAACTTTTCCGCGCCATCGGAGACAACGATGCAAACAAAAAACCGCCACACCCGTCTTTCCACCGCCCTGCGCCGATTCGCGTCGGGCCGGCTCATCGCCGGCGCATTGCTGGGCCTGACTGTTTTCAGCACAAACGCCCTGGCGGCCTATCCCGACAAGCCCATTAACCTGATCGTGCCTTTCCCGGCCGGCTCGGGCACCGATGCGGTCGGGCGGATCTTTGCCGAAGAGCTCGGCAAACTGCTGGGCCAGCCGGTCATCGTTGAAAACAAGCCCGGCGCCAATGCGACCATTGCCGCCAACTACGTCGCCAAGGCCAAGCCCGACGGCTATACCCTTTTCGTGACCACCAACACCTCTCATTCCGCGGCGCCGTGGCTGATGAAAAACGTCCCCTACGATCCGATCAAGGATTTCACGCCCATCGCCCGCGGCGGCAACCTGCCCTTCCTGCTGGTCACCAATCCCAGCCGGCCCTACAAAACGGTGCAGGAACTCATGAAGCACGCCAAAGAACATCCCGATACGGTGACCTATGCTTCGGGCAACAGCACCGGCATCGTGGCGGGCGCGACCTTCGGCGTGCAAGCCGGCCTGAAGATTCTTCATGTGCCCTATAAAGGCACGCCCCAGGCGCTGACCGATCTGGTCGGCGGCCAGGTCGACTTCATGTTCACCGACTTTACCTCCGGCATGCCCTTCGTCAAATCCGGCCGCCTGCATGCCATGGCCGTATCGACCGCAAAGCGCAGCGAACTGGTGCCCGACCTGCCCTCCATGGAAGAAGCCGGCATGCCGGATTTCGACATCAACTCCTGGAACGGTTATTTCGGCCCTGCCGGCATGCCTGACGATGTCGTCCAGATATTGAATACCGCCATCAATAAAATCGTCAGCACGCCCGAGACCAAGTCCCGTCTTGCGCAACTGGGCTTCGACGCATTCAGCGGCACGCCCGACGATTTCGCCAAGTTCGTGCAAGATCAATACGCCTTGTGGGGGAAATGGATCAAGGCGGCTGGAATCGCACAGCAATGACGCTAAGCCCCGCCTGCGCCGGCCCGCTTGACGGCATCCGGATACTCGACCTGAGCGCCGTGGTGATGGGTCCCTACGCCACGCAGATTCTTGGCGACCTGGGCGCCGACGTCATCAAGGTCGAGCCGCCCGCGGGGGATAACATGCGCGCAGTGGGCCCCATGCGCAACCCCGGCATGGGCGCCATCTATCTGCATCTGAACCGCAACAAGCGCTCCATCGTCCTGGACCTGAAAACAGACGCGGGCCGGCAGGCCTGCCTGGACATGGCCAAGACCGCCGACGTGCTGCTGTACAACACCCGGCCGCAGGCCATGGCCCGCCTGGGGCTGGACTACGACGCCGTCGCCCAGGCCAACCCCCGTATCGTGTATGTGGGCGCATACGGCTTCGGCCATCGCGGCCCCTACGCGGGCAAGCCCGCCTACGACGATCTGATCCAGGGCATGACCGCCATTCCCTCGCTTTACCAGCAGAACTCGGGCGACGTTCCGCGCTATGCGCCGCTGACGCTGGCCGACCGCGCCGTCGGGATGCAAGTGGCCGTCGCCATGCTGGCCGGCGTCATACAGGCGCGTACGTCCGGCCAGGGGCAGGCCATTGAAATACCCATGTTCGAGGCCATGTCCCAGTTGGTGCTGGGCGACCACCTGGGCGGCCGGACCTTCGATCCGCCGGCGGGCCCCACCGGCTACGCGCGCCTGCTCGTCGCCCATCGCCGGCCCTATGCCACCGCCAACGGCTATATCAGCGTCCTGATCTACAACGACAAGCATTGGTCCCGGTTCTTCCAGCTCATAGGCAGGCCGGAACTGCTCAACGACGAACGCTTCGCCACCCACACCGCGCGATCCCGGCATATCGACCAGGCATACAGCCTGGTCGCCGATGTGCTGGCAGGCAACACCAGCGAACACTGGCTGCAGGCCTTGGGCGCGGCCGACATACCCGCGGCCCCCCTCTACGACGTCGACGCGCTGATCGACGACCCGCATCTACAGCAGGTCCAGATGCTGCCAACGCTGCAGCATCCCTCCGAAGGCGCCATACGCTCGCCCGCGCCGGTCGGCCATTATTCCAAAACCCCTTTGCGCATACGGCGCCACGCGCCGCGCTTGGGCGAACACACACGGGAAGTCCTGCTGGAAGCAGGCCTGAATCAGGACCTTGTCGGCCAAGTGCTTGAACAGGCCCAGCCACGCGACACCCCGCAGAACAAGGACATATCATGAGCTTTGTCTTATCGGACGAACACAAGGCATTGGTCTCGGGCGTGGAAAGCCTGTGCAGCAACTATACCGATGACTACTGGCTGGCACGCGACCGCGACGGACAGTACCCGGATGATTTTCATCGCGACCTGGCGCAGGCGGGCTGGCTGGGCATCGCCATGCCGGAAGAGTACGGCGGTTCGGGCCTGGGCATGTCGGAAGCCGCCTTGATGATGCACACCATTTCCCGTTCGGGCGCCGGCTTTTCCGGCGCCTCCGCTGTGCACATGAATATTTTCGGATTGAACCCCGTGGTCGTATTCGGCACGCCCGAGCAGCGGATGCGCGCCCTGCCGCCGCTCATCAAAGGCGAGCAAAAAGCCTGTTTCGCCGTCACCGAGCCCGATGCGGGGCTGGATACCACCAAGCTTTCCACCCGCGCCCAGCGCGACGGCGACAGCTATATCGTCCACGGGCGCAAAATCTGGATATCAACGGCCCAGGTCGCCGACAAGATGCTGCTGCTGGCACGCACCACGCCCCTGTCCGACGTCAAGAAGCCGACACAGGGCCTGTCCCTGTTCTATACCGACCTGGACAGAACGGCGATAGAAGTGCGGGAAATCGAAAAGATGGGCCGCAAATCGGTCGATTCCAATATGCTGTTCATCGATGGCCTGCGCATTCCCGCCGAAGACCGCATCGGCGAGGAAGGCAAAGGCTTCGAATACATTCTGCACGGCCTGAACCCCGAGCGCATCTTGATCGCCTCCGAAGCCGTGGGCCTGGGCCGCTGCGCGCTGGCGCATGCGGTAGACTACGCCAATGAACGGGTCGTCTTCGGCCGCGCCATCGGCAAGAACCAGGGCATACAACACCCGCTGGCCCAGGCATGGATGCACCTGGAAGCCGCCGACCTGATGGTCCAGAAAGCCGCTTATCTCTATGACCAGGGACTGCCCTGCGGCGAATTTGCCAACACCGCCAAATACCTTGCGGCGGAAGCCGCCTTCAACGCCTGCCAAAGCGCCATACTGACGCTGGGCGGCATGGGCTACGCCAAGGAATACCATGTAGAGCGCTATCTGCGCGAAAGCTTCATCCCCCGCATCGCGCCGGTCAGCCCGCAATTGATCATGTGCTTCATCGCCGAGAAAGTACTGGGCCTGCCCAAATCGTACTGATGGGCTGGCTGAATCCACGCCCGGGCCGCAGGCGGCCGAAAGCAGCCCCGCTAAAAGCTCTGCTCTATGAAACGGCAGGCCGCGCGCAGTTTCTTGGCCTTGTCGTCAATATGCTCTTCAATGCGGTACAAAGGGCCTGCAATGGAAATGGCGTAATTATTGCCCAGCACCCTGACCGGCCAGGCAATCGCGCCCACATCATCCATTGATTCGCCCAGGTTGGCGAACCACCCGCGCTCGAGCGATGCCTGGATATTGGCTTCCACCGCTTTGGGGGTGATCAGTGTGTGTTCATTATGTTTCTGCAGCGGCCTGGCGGACAGCAACTTGAGCCTGTCCTGCACATCCAGGGTAGAGAGCAATGCCTTGCCCAGCGAGTTGGCGTGGATATCGCGCTGGGAACCGGCAACACCCACATAGCTGATCGGATGCGGCGAGGCCAGGACCTCCAAATACACCACGCGATCGTTCTGGTCCAGCTTGCCGAGCACGACGGTTTCGGACGTCGTGTCGCGCAGCTCTTCCAGGCTGGGGCGCACCCTTTCCAGAATCGGATCGGCCCGGGAAATGCGCTGGGCCATGGCCAGCAGGCGGCCGGTAGGATAATAGCCTTGCCGCCGCCCCGTTTCATACAAATAGCCCAGGCTGGCCAGGGTACGGAGCAACGCCAGGCAGCTGGATACCGGCGCATCCAGATGGCGCGCGATTTCCGACAAAGCCAGCGGCTTGGCCTCGCGGGCAAAAATCTCGATGATCTCGATGACCCGCAGCGCCGTCTTGACGTTGGAGTCGGGTTTTGTGGAAGTCATGATCTTTTACCGGGAGGCGGCGCGTTCAAGGCAAAGGGCGGCGGTCGCGCCGCCCGGCCTGATCGCCCTACGTGTCCGACTTATCCTTGAGCTGCGGCAAGGCCGAGCCCGAAGCCGGCGCCAGCAGGCCGGTTTTGACGTAAGTAAACAGCTTGTCGCGCGTATCGACGATGTCCAGATTGCGCATGGTCAGTTGGCCGATGCGATCGCGTGGCGAGAAGGTGGATTCGCCCTTCTCCATGGTCAGGCGCTCGGGCTGATACGTCAGGTTGGCCGACTCGGTGTTCAAAATGGAATAGTCATTGCCGCGGCGCAGCTCGATGGTGACTTCGCCGGTAATGGCGCGCGCCACCCAGCGTTGCGCTGTTTCACGCAACATGATGGACTGCGGATCGAACCAGCGGCCCTGATACAGCAAACGGCCCAGTTTCAGCCCGTTCATGCGGTACTGCTCGATCGTATCTTCGTTGTGAATGCCGGTGACCAGGCGTTCGTAGGCGATGTACAGCAGCGCCAGCCCCGGCGCTTCGTAGATACCGCGGCTCTTCGCCTCGATAATGCGGTTTTCGATCTGGTCGCTCATGCCCAGGCCATGGCGGCCGCCGATGCGATTGGCTTCCAGCAGCAGCTCGACGCTGTCCGCGTACTCGACGCCATTCAGCGCCACGGGCCGGCCTTCGTCAAAGCGTACGGTGACCTCTTCGGTCTTTACCTGTACATCATCGCGCCAGAATGCCACGCCCATGATGGGCTGGACAATCTTGATGCCTGAATTCAGATGCTCCAGGTCTTTGGCTTCGTGCGTGGCGCCCAGCATATTCGAGTCGGTGGAATACGCTTTCTCGGCCGACATCTTGTAGTCGAAGCCGGCCTGCTGCATGTATGCCGACATTTCGGCGCGGCCGCCCAGTTCGTCGATGAACACCTGGTCCAGCCAGGGTTTGTAGATCTTCAGCGCGGGATTGGTCAGCAGCCCATAGCGATAGAAACGCTCGATGTCATTACCTTTGAAGGTGCTGCCGTCACCCCAGATGTTGACGTCGTCTTCCTTCATGGCGGCAACCAGCATGGTGCCGGTCACGGCACGGCCGATGGGCGTGGTGTTGAAATACGTGACGCCGGCCGTCGAAATGTGGAAAGCGCCGCACTGCAATGCCGCGATGCCTTCGGCGACCAGTTGCGCGCGGCAATCGATCAGGCGCGCTTCCTGGGCGCCGTATTCCTTGGCGCGGCGCGGAATGGATTCATAGTCGGTTTCGTCGGGCTGCCCCAGATCGGCGGTGTAGGCATAGGGAATGGCGCCCTTGTTGCGCATCCACAGCAAGGCAGCGCTGGTATCCAGTCCGCCAGAAAAAGCGATACCGACCTTCTGGCCGGTTGGGACGTTTTCAAGAATGGTTGTCATGGGTGGTCTAAGGCCTTGGAAATAATTTCGACTAACCGGGCATTATAACCTTCGCCACCCCTGTTCAATCGCTTTGCCGATTTGCTAAAATATCCGTGTTGGGGGAGTAGCTCAGCTGGGAGAGCGCTGCGTTCGCAATGCAGAGGTCGGGAGTTCGATCCTCCTCTTCTCCACCAAAATTCAGGCCCCGACCGGTACCGGTCGGGGCTTTTTCTTGCCTGGACGCGCCTGGCCTGCGGGCTTGGCCGTGGTCATGGCCGCGCATCGCCTCGCTGCAGCACTTTTTCCAAGCGTTCGCCTGTGCGCGTCAAATGATGGGTCAGCAGATTGCAGGCGCCTTCGACATCGCGCTGAATCGCCAACTGATAAATGGCGGCATGCTCTTGCGGCACATTCGGATCGGGTTCGTAGGCCTCCAGGAAAAGGCGGCGATAGCGATCGCTCAGATCATGCAAGGTATGGCAAAAGCGCATCAGATTGGGCATATGACAGGCGGAGAACAGAGCCATATGAAACGCGCGATGGGCATTTTCCCAATCCTGCAGCGCAGCACTCGAAAAGCGCCCCTCGTTCAGCCGGTCCAATCGTGCGTACGCCGCAGATAAACGATCTTCCCATTCCGCGTCGCCATTTGTGATCGACAAGCGCAGCGCCAGCACTTCAAGGGTCAGGCGCAATAAAGTCACTTCTTGAAAATCAGCTGCTGACACCTGGCTTACCCGATAGCCGCGGTTCTCGTACAAGGTGGTGAAACCTTCCGCACTAAGCCGGGTCAGCGCTTCGCGCAAAGGACTCATGCTGACGTCGAAACGCTGCCGCAGCCCGTCCAGCTTCAGGTGCTCTCCAGGCTTGTACTCGCCATTGACGATGGCATTGCGCAGTTTCTCTTCGAGCGAGGCAGCTAAGGTCACACTCATGATCGATCCACTTGTTTGATGAGCAAAAAGCTTGTTCTACAGGGCATGAATACTAGCATAATCCCTATATTTTCGAAAATCCATTTTGAACCTAATATTCGACAATACTATTTATTTTCGAAAATCATATGAACTCAAACATGCCATTGAAAGACTTGCTCGCTGCTTATCAAAACCAGACCGGACAAGACGCGATCGCCCAGTCTTATCGCGACATGGCCGGCTTTCTTCCGCCGCGCGTCGAAGCCCGGCTGGCAATCACCGGGGCACTGGACGCCAAAATGGTTCAACTCCAGGAGCAAGCGCGCGCCCATGCACTGACAACGGAATGCTTTGACGAAAAAATGGTCCAGCTCATCATTTTCGGCATGCTGGTTTGCGAGCTCAGCGACGCCGCGGTCATCCACGGCGTGGCGGCCCGGAAAGCCGGCGCGTCATGGGAAGAAATGCAGAGCATCATCAACCTGGCCTATGTCTTTCGCGGCGTATCGGCCGCCAACCGCGGGGCCGACATGCTGCTCAAAATCGCAGACAAAGAAAAGCAGCTTCAAACCGCAAAGCAAGCGTAAAGGTTTTCTGATGAAATCTTGCCCAGGACCCATCCGGGAAACGAAGAAACCCGTTTTCGTCGCGCCGCCAAATAGCTGCGACACACATGCGCATATTTTTGGCCCCCAGGCGCTCTACCCTTTTTCACCGCAGCGCAGCTACACGCCAGAAGATTGCACGCTTAGCGATTACAAGCGCATGCTGGCCACGCTCGGATTCGATCGCGGCGTCATCGTCCATGGCGGCGCCCATGGCACGGACAACCGCGTCACACTTGCCGCGCTGGAGCAATTGGGTCCGCAGTTCAGGGCCGTCCTGGTCCAGCCCCCCGGCCTGAAACTACCGGAACGCAAGGCACTGCATGAGCTCGGCGTTCGAGGCTATCGCATGTCGACAGTCGTCTCGGGCGGTGTTGGATTCGACCAGTTGCAGCCTTTATCAAAAGAAGCGGCAGAACTCGACTGGCATGTGCTGCTGCACTTTCATCATGCCCACGAGCTGCTGGACCTTGAAACAACGCTGGAACAGCTGCCGTGTCCCTTCGTGCTCGACCATCTCGCACGCATCGAAGGCAAACAAGGCATCAACGATCCGGCATTTGCCGTAGTCAGGCGCCTGCTGAGTACCGGCAAGGCCTGGGTCAAGCTCGCCAGCCTGTATCGGCTCTCGTCCGGCCGCTATCCTCACCGCGACATGCTTCCTCTGATCCATGAAGTGATCAAAGACTATCCGGACCGAGTCCTGTGGGGAAGCAACTGGCCGCACCCGATCCATCACGGACCGATGCCGAACGACGGCGATCTGGTCGACCTGATCCCCCTGTGGGCGCCCGACCCAGCGCATCAGCATCAACTCTTGGTCGACAACCCCGCCAGACTTTACGGCTACCCATAAGCCCAACATAACAACACTGGAGACACTCATGAACAACGCGCTTGCCCTGTCGATACTTCTTGGACTATCGACCCTGCTGGCTCCGATGACTGCCGCACAGGCGGCCTACCCGGACCGCCCCATCACCGTCGTCGTCCCCTTTCCCCCTGGCGGCACCACCGACATCCTGGCGCGCCAGTTCGCCGCGAAGCTCGGCGATGCCGTCGGGCAAACCGTCGTGGTCGAAAACCGGCCTGGCGCAGGCGGCAATATCGGCGCGCAAAGCGTGGCCCGCGCCAACCCCAATGGCCACACACTCCTTTTTTCTACCGCCGGCCCCCTGAGCATCAATCAGCACCTTTATGCCAACCCCGGCTATGACCCGGTAAAAAGCTTCAAACCGGTCGTCCTGTTCGCATCGGTCCCCATCATGCTGGTCAGTTCGCCGAACGCGCCCTTCAAAACCGTGGTTGAATTCATTGACTACGCAAAACAGAATCCAGGGACGATTTCCTATGGTTCACAAGGCAATGGCACGACCAGCCATCTGACGATGGAACTGCTGAAAACCACGCTCGACCTGAACATGCAGCACATTCCGTATCGCGGCAGCGCGCCTGCATCGGCCGATCTGATGGCGGGCTACGTGTCGGTGATGTTCGACAATTCGCCCAGCACCCTGCCCTTCGTCCAATCGGGGAAAATGCATGGCCTTGGCATTGCCAGCGCACAACGCGTCGACAGCATGAAGGAATTGCCCGCTATTGCGGAAACCGTGCCCGGCTTCTCTTCGGAAGCCTGGTTCGGCATCGTTGCGCCCGCCAATACCCCCGACGCCGTCATCGAACAGCTCAATCAGGCGACCAATGACATGCTTTCCAGCGAAGATTTCCGCGCCGTGCTGAACAAATCCGGCACCCAACCCCTTGGGGGCAGCGTGCAGGACTTTGTGACATTCCGGGACGCCGAGATTGAAAAGTGGGGCAGAATCGTTGAGCAGGCAGGTGTAAAGCTGGACTGAACGATGCCGTCTTGCATCAATCCGTCTTGACGATGGTTACCCAGTTTGCGCCCTTGCCCACGGGCGATTTACCCAGATGGGTCAGCAGGCCGCTGTCCTGGTCGATCGAGTACAGCGACACCGTCGGGGACTTCTCGCCGCTTGCGACCACGAACTTCCCGCCGGGATCGATGGCGAAGCCGCGCGGCCCTTCTTCGGTGGGAACCTGGCCCAGATAGCGCAGCTTGCCCGTTTGGGCATCTACGGCAAATTGACTCAAGGTACTTCCCGTTCGTTCCGACGTGTACAGGAACCGGCCGTTGGGCGTCATTTGAATGTCCGCGCACCACACAGCAATGGTTTCATCGAAAGGCACGGCGCCTGGCGTCCCCACGGGGACTCGGGGCTGGCCGGGCACCAGCTTGGTGTCGCTGGGCAGGCTCGACAGCGACTGTATTTCGAGCAACTCTCCATTTTCCTTGCGCTCGTAAACATTGACCTTGCCGGTCAGTTCGCTCAACACATAAACAAATTTGTTGCCGGGCGCCACGGCAAAGTGCCGCGGCCCGAATCCCTTCTCGGTACTGATCGCCGTCGCTTGTTCGGCAACAGGCTTGTCCTTGCCCGCATCGAAGGCATAACTGCGGATTTCGTCTGTGCCCAAGTGCGGCACATACACGGTGTTATTGGATAAATCCGTTTTGATGGAGTGAGGCCGCGATCCCCCGCTGTTGAAGAATTGCCTTGCATCGGGTTCGGGTATGCCCGCCTCGCCAAGTTTATGGGCGCTGATCGTATCGCCCCCGTAAGACGCCCCAAGCAGCCATTGGCCCGTCTGGTCCACGCCGATGCTGACCATGCTGTCCGGCATGGGAATGGTGTTGATCCACTGAAGCTCACCCGTCCTGGGGTTGATCCGATAGCTATACAAGGCAAAGGGCTTGGCACGCGCTGCCGCGTAAAGAAATTTTCCGTCCGGGCTGGCGGCCATGGGCATGACCAGCTTGGCGGCGCCCGCATTGTGGATCGGCTTTAAATGCGGCGCGTCGGCCATCACCAGCTCATAGGCGGAAATATCCGCGTCGTGCTGGTTGGACACATAAACATAGGTGCCGGCCGAAGCTACGGCGGCGCATGCCATTCCAAGACAAGCCACCATGCTCGTCACGGCAAGGGTCTTGCGATTTTTCATTGTGTCTCCCATCGTTCTGTTTGTGATGCGTATAGAAAAGCAGCTCGCCTTATGCGTTTCATGCATCAGTTTTCCGCGGGCAAAAAACGGAGGACTGAATGGTCGTATCATTGGCTTGACGAAAGGATGAAACAAGCCGCAGTACACTGCTTCAGAATACGTAAAAAGCTTCTTTTTAAGGGGATGTCGCATGACCCAAGCCCGCAGGACTGCTGAAAAGCGAGACGAGTTTGCCCGGCTGCATACATCGGGCTGTTTTGTCATGCCCAACCCCTGGGATGTGGGCACGGCACGATGCCTGGAAGACATGGGCTTCAAGGCCATCGCGTCCACCAGTTCAGGGCACGCGCATGCCAACGGCCTTCCGGACGGCGCGCAAACCCTGCCTGCCGTATTGGCCCATCTGGCCACGCTGTCGGCTGCGGTAGGCATTCCGCTGAATGCGGATTTTGAGAACGGGTTTGCCGAAGACATCCAACAAATGCAAGAGAACATCGTGCAATGCGTTGCCGCCGGCGTGTCCGGCCTGTCGATCGAGGACGCGCCCCAGCATGGGGCCGCCGGCCTTTATGATTTTGAACAGGCCGTGGACCGCATCAAGGCCGCCCGCGCGGCCATCGACCAAACCGGAGAGCGCGTGCTGCTTACCGCTCGCACAGAAGGTTTTGTGAAAGACGCGCCCGATATCCAGGAAACCGTCAGGCGCTTGAAAGCCTTCGCCGACGCGGGGGCCGACTGCCTGTACGCGCCCGGCATCCAGAGCCAGGAGCACATCCAGGCGGTCATCCAAGCGGCCGGCGGCCGTGCCGTCAATTTCCTGAATGGGAACGCGCTGGGGTTCACCGCCGAGGATCTGGCGCAACTGGGTATACGCCGCATCAGCGTTGGCGGATCTTTGGCCCGCGCTGCCATGGACAGCTTCCTGCGCGTGGCGCGGGACATTGCGGAAAATGGCCGTTTCGACGGGTTTGACGGCCTGATCACCAATGCAGAGCTGGATCGGCGTTTCGCCGGCAAGGCCTGAACTTTACTGGCCGGAAACCACCAGGCCCAGGGAATTCAGGCCGCCGATATGGCCGGGCCACTGGCGCGCGCGGGCGCTTTGCAGCAAGATGCGCGCCCAGGCAATCCACCCTTCCCAGGCGATGCGCTTGTCCCATGCGGTGCCCCATGCCTGCAACGCCGCCAAACCCGCCTGAGCCTGTGTTTCGGCCGTGGCGAAGTCGCCTTGGGTCAGCGCCAGTTGCGCCAGGAGCAGGCGGGGCTCGCCCACCCAGGGGTTGTGGGCAATCGCGGACTCGAGCAGGTGCTGCGCCGTCTGCATTTCGGTCAGCGGGTGCATGCGGGTGATGACTTGCCAGTACAGCGCCGACGCCGCGGCTTCATCTCTGGCCTCGATGACGGCGTCGCCCTGGCCGAAAGCGGGCGGCGCCGGAATGCCGGTGTCGCCGGGCAGCGATTTCAGTGCATGAAGCAGGCGCGACAGCATGTGCAGGATGTTGGCCGGCGGTTTCAGCGGCCCGGGCCATAAAGAGGCCGCCCAATGCGGCGCCAGTTCCCGGCGTTCCTGATAAGGGTATGCGGCAAAGATATCGTCTTGCCAGCTATGCCACTGCTCGCCGACATCGGCCACTGTCACCACAATGAATGCCGCCACCTGCCGGGGCGTCAGCGTGAACGTGTTGCCCTTGCCATCCGTCAGCAGCATGCCTTGTGCCCCGCCGCCCTCTCCTTCCAGTATGGCTTGCACAAAACGGGTGCGCGGCATGGCGCAAAAAAGGCTGACCCAGGCCTCGGCCTCTTCACCCAGGGCCGCGCGCAAAGCGTCACGCTCGCGCTCACGGTCGAACAAGGTCAGGTTGACGTACTCATTGCCATAGACACTATGGAATAAACCAAGCAGACGCACTTCGCGCGGCTGATCCCATAAGGATAGCGTGCGGTAGACGCCCAGCAAATGGTGCTTGAATGTGCCTGCCTTGTGCCAATCTTCGCTGGCGCTGCGCGCAAACAGCAGTTCAAGCAACTGAGGCAGATCGGCGTCGATGGCTGAATAATTCTCGGACAGCAAGTCGGCGGTATGGCGATGCAACTCGGGATAGGCGGGCATAGGGCAACGATAATACTTAAACTTAAAGAATTAAATATTATAGGTAGAATCCCTGATTCGATTTTCTTTTCCACGGGCTGGGCTTGCACAATGGGCCCGCCGCCGCTTACTGAGTTCAAAGAGGTTTATATGCTGAAGTCACCCCTACGCCGAGTTCTTGCCGCCGCGTCATTCACGGCGCTGTTTTTCACCGGACCCGCCCTGGCGCAAGATGCCCCGTTGCGTGTCGGCGTCACCGCCGGTCCGCACGCCCAAATGGGCGAAGTCGTCAAGCAATTGGCCGAAAAACAGGGCCTGGAAGTCAAACTGGTTGAGTTCAGCGACTTCATCCAGCCCAATGCGGCGCTGGATGCAGGCGATATCGACATCAACGTCTATCAGCACCGGCCTTTTCTTGAATCGCAAAACAGTACCCGCGGCTACAAGCTTGCCGCTGTCGCCGACGGCGTCGTCCAGCAAATGGGGATTTATTCCAAACGCCATACATCGCTGGCCGATTTACCCACAGGCGCGCAGCTTGCCATCCCCAACGACCCCACCAACGGCGCACGCGCGCTGCTGGTGCTGCAAGCTGCCGGGCTGATCAAGCTCAAGCCGGGCGTGACTGTGACCGCCTCGCCATTCGATATTGTCGAGAATCCCAAAAAGCTGAAGATCATTGAAATCGAAGCGGCGCAACTGCCCCACTCGCTGGCTGACGTGGACGCCGCAGCCGTCAATTCGGCCTATGCGGTCCAGGCCGGACTGTCCCCCACCAAAGACGCGCTGACGCTTGAAAGCGATAGCGCTGAATTTGCCGTGGTGGTCATCGCCGCCCGCGAAGATAATAAAGACGATCCCCGCATTGCCCGCTACATCAAGGCCTACCGGTCTGACGAGCTGAAAAAATTCGTTCAAGAGACGTTTGCCGACGCCTACGCCACCACCTGGTAGCCGCACGTGCCGGCCAGGCCGGCGCGTCTCATTACCAAAAATCATAAGCATGGATAAGAAAGGTCGTTTGAATTGGCAGGGCTCATGGGTACCATGCCAATTCTTACAAATTGATTAAAAGTAAATCCATGCGTACTGTTTCGAGCATAGCGCGGGCAACCGCCGCGGCATCCGCCCTTGCGGCCGGCTTCGCCCTGTTGCCGGCCGCAGCGGCCCAATCCACATTCGACATCACCGTGCAGGCCGGCGCCTGTGCCAACTGCCACGGGACCGACGGCCGGTCGCCCGGGGGCATCCCTTCGATCGCCGGACGGCCCGAAAGCATTCTTGCCGCGCAGCTCATGGCCTTCAAGTCGGATGCGCCGCCTCCCAATACCACCATCATGAACCGTCTGATCAAGGGGTTCAGCGACGAGGAAATCGCGGCGCTCGCCCGCCATTTCTCGCAGATCACATCACAAGCCGAATCCGGTAAATAAGGCCAGCAAATGAAGAGTCCTGTGAATTTCTCCCGCCGTCAATGGCTGGGCCGCGCCGGCAAAGCCACGGCCGCCGGCGCCCTGTTGTTGTCGGTTCCCGCCTATGCCCGGCCCTCGGCGGCGCGCGTCGTGATTGTTGGCGGCGGTTTCGGCGGGGCAACCGCGGCCCGCTACATCAAGCGCCGCAACCCGGCCATCGAGGTCACGCTGCTTGAACCCGCGAAGACCTTTTATACCTGCCCGTTCACCAATCTGTACTTTGGCGGGCTGCGCACGTTCGAACAGCAAGGCCACGGCTTCGACGACCTGCGCGCGCTGGGCGTGAACGTCGTGCACGACTACGCATCGGCCGTGGACGCCTCGGCCCGGAAAGTCAGCCTGGGCGGCGGCCAAACCCTTGCGTATGACAAGCTGCTCTTGTCGCCCGGCATCGATTTTCGCTGGAATGCCCTGGAAGGCTACGATGAAGCCGCCTCGCAGTTAGCGCCGCATGCCTGGAAGGCCGGGCCGCAATCCACCTTGCTCAAGAAGCAGCTGGAATCCATGCCGGATGGGGGCACCTTCCTGATGGTCGCGCCAGCCAATCCCTTCCGCTGCCCGCCCGGCCCCTACGAGCGGGTCAGCATGGTGGCGCATTACCTGAAACACAACAAACCCAAATCCAAGATCGTCATCCTGGATGCGAAAGACGCATTCTCCAAGCAAGGGCTTTTCCAGGACGGCTGGAAACAGCTCTACGGCGACCTGATCGAATGGGTGCCGCTGTCCAAAGATGGCAAAGTCGTTCGCGTCGACGCCCAGAACCTGTCGGTGGAAAGCGAGTTCGGCGAAATCCACAAGGCCGATGTGCTCAATGTCATTCCGCCGCAGAAAGCAGGCGCTATTGCCGAACAGGCCGGCGTCACCAATGAAAGCGGCTGGGTGCCGGTCAAGCATCAAACCTTCGAATCCGAGCTCGTGCCTGACATCTATGTCGTGGGGGACGCCACCCTTGCCGCGCCCATGCCCAAGTCGGGCTTTTCAGCCAACGCCCAGGCCAAGGTGGCCGCCGCCGCCATCGTCAACGCGCTGGCCGGCAAGCCTGCCGCGCAAGCGTCGTTTACCAACACCTGCTACAGCCTGATCGCGCCCGACTACGGGATATCGGTTGCCCACTTGTACGCACTCAAAGACGGTAAGCTGGTGGAAGCCTCCGGCGGCGTCAGCCCCAAAGAGGCGGATGCCACTTTCCGCAAGCTTGAAGCCGAATACGGCCAGGCATGGTACAACGCCATAGCGCTCGATACATGGGGTACGCGCGCCTGACCTGCTCATATTATGTATGCAACAACTTGAACTTGTGCTCTGGGCCGGCCTGGCCATTGGTTTTGTTTTTGGCGCCAGTGGCCAGATTAGCGGATTCTGCCTGCATCGCGGCCTGAAGGAATACTGGTCGGGCCGCGATGGCTACAAGCTGCATGCGTTCGCCCTGGCCCTGGCCATTGCGCTGGCCGGTACACAGATCGTGGCCTCAATGGGGCTGGTCGATATCGGCCAGTCCCTGTACATGACGCCCTCGTTTTCTTGGTTGCTGCTGCCCCTGGGCGGGGTAATGTTCGGCTACGGCATGGGGCTGGCGAATGGCTGCGGAGCACGGGCGCTGGTATTGCTGGCACAGGGCAATCTAAGATCCTTCGTCGTGCTGGTATGCCTGGGCATCGCCGCCTACATGACCCTCAGGGGCGTGGCGGCGCCCTTGCGCATCGCCGCCGCAGAACTGACGACGCTCGCCCCCGCCTTGGCAACGGTGCCTGACGGCATCGTACGCGCCGTGGTCGTCGGGACGCTGACGGCCGCGCTGGCGCTCTTCTCCCTGCGGCCGCGCGCCAGCGGGCAGCGCTTGCGCGACCTGGCGGGCGGCGCGGTGACAGGCTTGCTGGTCGTGGCCGGATGGCTGACCACCGGGTGGCTGGGGGCGGACGACTTCGAGCCCACGCCTGTCGCCTCGCTCAGCTTTGTTGCGCCGATCGGCGACACCCTCCAATACACCATGATTGCCACCGGGATGAGCTTGCGCTTCGGGGTCGCAGTGGTGCTGGGCGTGCTGGCCGGTTCCTTTCTGGCCGCGGCCCTGCGCGGCGGCTTGCGGCTCGAAGGATTCGAGTCGCCGCGCCAGATGTCCCGCTTTATGGCCGGGGGCGTATTGATGGGCGCTGGCGGCGCGCTGGCCCTGGGCTGTTCGATCGGCCAGGGGCTGACAGGCCTGTCCACCCTTGCCTATAGCTCAATGATATCCGCGTCTGCCATCATCGTCGGCGCACGCATTGCCTGGAAGCGCGGACTGTCCGCGCATTGAAGAATGAATCGTGCACTGACCCGCCCCCAGGCAAACCACAGCATCACCCGCCGGCGCGCGCTGCGCTTTGCCCTGGCCGGCATGGCCGCATGCTTGATCCCCCAAGGCGCGCACGCGCAGGCCTGGCGCAGCATTCCATTGATCCGCGACCATGTCGGCGACGCGCAGCCCGCCGGTCAAGACCTGGCGCTGGGCTTGCCCCTGGTGGCAGAGGACGGCTCCGCCGTGCCGCTGACGATCCAGTCCAGTCTGAAACCGGAAGGGCCATCCATACGGCGCCTGGCGATCTTTGCCCCCGGGAACCCCAGCCCTGAAGTGGCGGAGTTCGAGTTCGGGCCGGACATCGGCGCGCTGAACCTGGCCACCCGGATTCGCCTGAGCGAGTCGCAAACCGTGATTGCCGTGGCGCACACCGATGACGGCCGCGTAGTAATCGCCGAACGCGAAGTGCGTGTCACCGCCAGCGGCTGTATCGCCCCGGCGCAATCGGACGGTACCAACGACATGAAGACCCGCGTTCGCGTGCCAAAGCACTGGGAACCGGGCACAGCGGGCGAAGTCCTGACTATGATCACGCACCCCATGATCACCGGCCTGGCGACCGACGCCGGCGGCGCCACGCCGCCACAACGCATTATCACGGCCTTCAAGGCGACACTGGACGGCAAGCCCGTCATCACGGCCCGCTATCACCGCTCGCTGTCCATCAACCCCTATCTGCGATTTGACATGGCGCCCCGGCAAGGCGGCGACATGCGCTTTGAATGGACGGAAGATACCGGGCGTGTGGCTGAGCATCGGGAAACGGTTCACCTTGACCGCCTATGAACGTCATGAAATAATGACGTCATCTATAGGTGGAAGTCATGGCAAAAGATAAACCGGGCAGCACAAAAAAAACGAACGCCGACGACAAAAAAAATACGTCCTTGCGCCTGGATAAAAAAACGCTCAAAGCACTGAAGATCCGCGCCATAGAAGAAGACTCAAGTGTGCAGAAAATCATCGAGACACTGATCCAGGCTTATATAAGCTCCCCCGCCAAGAAGCACGAATGAACGAGTCCGGCATCGATTGCTACCACCTGCCCGTCGCCGCCCTGGGCGAACTGACGACACAAGCTGTCGGCAAACTTACCCCCGTCCTGACACCCCAGAACGACATCGTGCCCTATACGGCGCGCGACAGCTTCGATCAAGCACTGCGCCGCTCGGGCCGCATGCTTCTGCAAACCGGCACCTGTGCCAAGCTGTTGCGCGCCGATGGCTTCATCACCGAACAGCCGGGGAAAAACGAAATACAGTTCATTGCCGATTTCCCGAAAGGTCCCGTCAAGCATGCCCTGGCGGATTGCTCGCCGCTGCGGCGCCTGCTCTCTATCGGATCGGGCGAAATGCAGCAAGCCGTCCTGGCGCTGATGGACGACGAGGGCAAGACCCACTGCCGGGCCTGCCTGACCTTCCTGACCACGACGAAAGGCCGCTCCGCGGCCTTGGCCGCGCTTCAAGGGATAAAAGGCTACGATGCCTCGCTGGACGCATTGCGCGAACATATCCAGAAACTGGGCGGCACCGCCTTCAGCAGCGGCGCCTTGTATGGCCAGCTCTTTCCCACCCGATCGGCCTACGCAGCCAAACCGGACATCCTCATCGCAAGCGATACGACGGCGTTCGAGGCGGCAAACACGTTTATTTCCGCCTACATTCCGCTTGCCCGTGCCAATGTGCCGGGCATCATCGCCGACCACGACACGGAATTTCTTCATGACTACCGCATCCAGCTGCGCAAGATCCGATCGGTACTGAGCCTGTTCAAGGGGGTCTACGACGCGCGGCAAGCAGCAAGCCTGAAAGCCCAATTCGCCGCGCTGATGGCGCCAACGGGCCGATTGCGGGATCTGGATGTCCACCTGCTGGAAAAACAGGTGTACTACGACCTTGCGCCCCACACGCTGCACAAGGGCCTGGACGCGCTCTACGGCATGTTTGCCGAACACAGGCAGACCGAGCAATTAAAGTTGGCGCGCCACCTGCGCAGCAGCGGCCACAAGCAGGCCATGGCTGGCCTTGCCGCCAGCTTTGCCCGGCCAGGCGTCCTGAAGCAAGGCCCCAATGCCGATCTGCCGGCCCAGGCATATGCCCGCAAGCTGATCTGGAAACGCTATCGCAAGGTATGCAAAACCGCAGCGGCCATCGGCCCCGACACGGACGACGCCGACGTCCACGCCTTGCGCATCCACTGCAAGAAGCTGCGCTACCTGATGGAGCTCTTCGGGCCGGTCTTCCCCCCTGCAGCCTTCAAAAAGCTGCTTAAAGCCCTGAAGGGCCTGCAGAACAACCTGGGCCGGTTCAACGACTACTCGGTTCATCAGGCCAGCCTGCAGGCCATCCTGCTGGAATGGCCCCAGGCGCAGAGCCCCCACAGCCTTGAAATTGCCCAAAGCCTGGGGGCATTGATCGGGGCGCTGCACAATCGCCAGCTTCAGGAACGTGCCAAGATCATGAAGAACTTTGCGCGATTCAACAGCCCGGCCATACAACAGACATTTAGCGCGCTCTTTCAAGCGCCAAAGGCCTGAATTATGAACATCATCGCCTGCTATTCGAACAAGGGAGGCGTCGGCAAGACGGCGACCTCGGTCAATCTGGCCTACGCAATGGCCGCCTCGGGAAAGCGGACGCTGTTGTGCGACCTTGACCCCCAGGGCGCATCGGGCTTCTATTTCCGGGTCAAGCCGTCAAAGAAGCTGACGGACGCGGCTTTTTTCAAGGATGTCGAAAAATTCACCGATGCGATCCGCGGCAGCGACTACGGCAATCTGGATATCCTTCCCGCCAACATGAGCTTCCGCGACTTCGACGTTTTCCTGTCACGGATGCGCAACAGCCGTTCAAGACTCAAGAAATCATTGAAGGCGGTCAAGAAAGATTACGACGTGATCATCCTGGACTGCCCGCCCAGCATCTCTACGCTTTCCGAGAACATCTTTCGATCCGCCGACGCCATCTTGGTGCCGGTCATTCCGACGACGCTGTCGCAACGCACATTTGAACAACTGGTCGCGTTCTTCAAGGACCACAAGCTTCCAGAGAAAAAACTGCACGGATTCTTCTCCATGGTGCAAGGCGTCAAGACACTGCATGTCGACACCATCGACGCCATGCGCGCCGCAGCCAAACGACGCTTCATGCAGACCCAGATTCCATTTGCCTCCGACATCGAGCGCATGGGCATTCATCGCGCGCCGGTCATGGCCACGGCGCCCGGCAGCGCCGCCGGCAAGGCCTATCAGGCGCTGTGCGACGAAATCCAGGACAGGATTTCCTGATATTTGCGTGTATGCTGTAAACCCGCAACAGAAAAGGATGAAACGAATGTTCAAGCAGAAGAACAAAGCTGTGGCCGTGGCAGCCATGGGCATGTTGATGCTCGCCCTGGCCGGATGCCAGAAAGAAGGCCCGGCCGAGAAAGCAGGAAAAGAAATCGACAAAGCGGTCAGCAGCGCGGGGGACCAGATTCAGGCGGCCGGAGACAAAATTCAAAGCGCGGCGAAATAACCATCGCGCTTCTTGATTCAGCCATGCACCAAGGGAAGCACAGCGCCCTTGGCGCATGTACAGCACGGGCCGGGCCTGGAATCAGCCCAAATACTTGGCGAACCAATCCAGCGCGCGCGTCCAGCCGTCCTTCGCGCTGTCGGCCCGGTAGCTGGGCCGGTAATCGGCATGGAAGGCGTGCGGCGCATCGGGGTAGACCACAAAGGTGGAAGCCTTGGCCGCGTCAGACCCGGCGGCCAGCGCCTGTTTCATCGCGTCTATGGTGTCGAGCGCGATCCCGGTATCTTTGCCGCCGTACAAGCCCAGGACGGGACCGCTGAGCTTGCCGGCCACATCGACAGGCTGGACCGGATGCAGTTCGTCGCTGGCGCCCACCAAGCGGCCATACCACGCGACGCCCGCCTTGACGGCGGGATTATGCGCGGTGTACAGCCAGGTAATACGCCCGCCCCAGCAAAAACCGGTAATGCCCAGGCGCTTGGCGTCGCCGCCGTTCTGGCCGGCCCAGGTCACCGCGGCATCGAGATCCGCCATCACCTGCTGATCGGGCACCTTGTTGACGACCTCGCTGATCAGCTTGGGGACTTCGGTGTAGCCGCTTGGGTCGCCCTGCCGGGCATAGAGCTCGGGCGCGATGGCCAGATAACCTTCCTTGGCGAATCGCCGGCACACGTCTTTGATGTATTCGTGCACACCGAAGATTTCCTGAATGACCAACACCACGGGCAAATCTGTTTTCCCTTCCGGGGCCGCCCAATAGGCCGGAAAGGTGTCAGCGCCGGCCGGCACATCGGCAACGCCGTCGACCAGCCCCTGGGTATCCGTGCTGATAACGGTCTGCGCCGCGACCGGTCCCGCGGCCAGGGCGAATCCGCCCGCCAGCGACGTGGCCATGAAGCCGCGCCGGTTCAGCCGCAAAGGCGGCAGCAGGCTGTCGAACTCGGTGTCTTGTAATGGATTGTCCTGCGGTTTGCTCATATCGTCCCCCGATCATAAAGAAACTGCGTCTGTTCCCCTCCCGATAAAATGTAGCGCACTATAGGCGGCTTGTGCGGAAAAAAAATCGTCGCCCGGTTTATTTCGGCCGCGCCGAACCCGAGAAAAAGGCGGCCACCCCGCGATGGAAATCATCGCTGCCATACACCGACTGGATCAAGTCTCCGTCGTCCAGATTCTGTTCGGCGACGATGCGCCTGAGGCTTTCCTTGACGGCCGCCTGCGTGACAGGCGACAAGCCCATCAGCCGCAGCGCCAAGGCGTGGGCCGCGGCTTCCAGCTTGTCTTGGGGGCAGACTTCATAGACGAAGCCGCATGCCAATGCCTCCTGGGCCGAGAGGTACTCGGCCAGCAACAGCATCTTCTTGACCCGCGGCACGCCCAAGGCGGCCTGCAAACGGGCCAGATTGCGTGAAGACAGCGTGTTGGACAGGGTCTTGGCGATCGGGGCGCCAAAACGCGAATGGTCGCTGCACACCCGGAAATCGCAGACGGTTGCCAGGGCCAGTCCGCCGCCCACGGCCCACCCATCGATGACGGCGACGGTGGGCACTGCAATCCGCTCCACGGCGTCCATGACACGTTCAACGAAGGCCTCGTAATCGAGGCCTTCATGGCCATGGCGGAAATCCTTGAAATACGAAATATCCGTGCCTGAAATGAAGGACTTCCCGCCCGCGCCCCGGAACAGCATGCAGCGCACCGCCGGGTCGCCTGCGCACTGTCCGATCAGCGCCAGCAGGGATTCGTACATGGGCAGCGTCATCGCATTGTGCCGATCAACGCGGTCGATCACGATTTCGGCCGCGCCCGATTCATGCATGACCAGTCTGACTGCTTCGTTCATGGCGTCCCCTCTGATTGATGGCCGGCTTCGATTTCCGTCCTGATTTCCTGATTGTGTTCGCCCAGCAGCGGCGGCGGGCGGCGCACTTGTTGCGGCGTACCCAGCATTTTGACTGGGAAACCAATATTCTTGACCTTGCCCTCGATGGGATGATCTATTTCCATGCACATGCGCCGATGCGTGCCGTGCTCGCCCTCAAAGGCTTCCGGGTAGGTCAGGATGGGCCCGGCCGGAATGCCGGCGGCAAGCAAGACCTCGACCCAGTCATCGGCATCGCGCGCGGCGAACTCCTGCTCCAGCGCCTCGATCAGCGCTTCGCGGTGTTTCAGCCGCTGCGACACGGTGTCGTAATCAGGATGGCTGATCAGGTCCGGGCGCTGCAGCAGCTCGCACAATTTGCCCCACAGCTTCTGGTTGGTCGCCCCCATGACGAAATAGCCGTCGCGCGCCTTCACCGCTTGGTAGGGGGCGCTCATTTTATTGCTGGTGCCCGTTGGTCCCGGCGGCACGCCCGTACCCCAGTAATCGGACATGTCCCAGATCGAGAAGGCCATCGCCGCGTCGAACAGCGAGGCATCGATATGCTGGCCTTCGCCGGTCTTTTGCGCACCGATATAAGCCGAGAGCAATCCGTAGACGGCAAACAGCGCGCAACCGATGTCGGCGACCGGGACACCCGCCTTGACGGGCTTCCCCCCTTTGTAGCCGGTCACGCTCATGACGCCCGACATGGCCTGGGCCATCAAGTCGAATCCCGGGCGCGAGGCCCAGGGCCCGCTTTGGCCAAAACCGGAAATACTGACGTAGATGATCTTCGGGTTGATCGCCTTGATGCTTTCGTAGTCGATGCGCAATCGCTGCACCACGCCCGGACGATAATTCTCGACGATGACGTCGGCGGTCTTAGCCAGGTCGTAGAAGAACGCGCGATCTTCTTCGCTTTTCAGATTCAGGGTCAGCGAGCGCTTGTTCCGGTTCAGATTCAGGAAGCCCATGCTGTCGGGCCCCTTCATCTTGAAACCCATGGCGCCCCGCGTCTGGTCGCCGCCGGGCGGCTCCACCTTGATCACATCCGCCCCCAGATCGGCCAGCATCATGCAGGCAAACGGCCCGGCCATCACCTGGCTGACATCCAGTACGCGTATGCCTTGCAGCGGCAAAGGTTTTTTTTGAGCCATATTGTCTCCTGTCTTGATCGTTATGAACCCTATTCTTGACTGTACGCGCGCAGGCGGCAAGCCCGCCGGGCGCATGCCTGGCTTCGCATTTTGCGAAATCACCGTGGCGTAGCGAAAAAAAGGGCTCAGGCCTGGGGGCCGATCAGCGCCTGGACCACGTTGTGCAGCGCTTGCTGCTGCACATGGGTGTCGATGGCCGACAGCATATAGCTGCGCTCATGCCAGTCGCCCTGGATCTGCGCCGTCGCCAGCGCCGGGTCCAGGTGAAAGCCATGCAGAACGCCGGGGGGCATCAACCCCACGCCCAGGCCATGCCGGACCAGCGCCAGCATGGTATCGAAGCCGCTGACCGCGAACTTGTTCTGGAACAGCCGGCCGCGGCTGCGGTAGGCCCGCTGCACCGCCGCCAGAATGGCCGACCCTTTGCCCAGGGCAATGAGCGGTGCGTCAAGAAGGTCGCCCAGCGGCACGGGCTCCGAAGGAAACGAAAAATGCGAACGGCTGTAAACCAGCACCAACTGGTCCTGCCGGTAATCGTAGCGCGCCAGGTCCAGGAAGCCGCTTTTCTTTTCATAGATGCCCACGTCGATGACCTTATCGCGCAGCAACTGCTGCACAATTTTGCTGTTCTCTTCGATGACCTGGACGGTAATGCCGGGGTAGCGCTGCTGGATGAAGGCAATATCCCTGGCCAGGAACTGAATGACGACGGTCTTGGGCGCGCCGATGACGACCCGGCCTTCGCGTCCCTGGCTGATGGCCTGGGCATCGTCCTGCAGGCGGTGAACCAGGTTGTCGATCTGCCGGATGTGCTGCAGCAGCTTCTGGCCCGATTCCGTCAGCCTGACGCCATGGGACACGCGCATGAACAGTTTCGTCCCCAGTTGCCGCTCAAGCCCGCTGATCCGGCGCGATGCCGCCGCCACGGCAAGGTTGAGCTTGTCCGCGGCGCGCGAAATGCTGCCCTCTTCAGAAATGGCCAGCACAAGCTGAACGGTGGTCGCGTCGATCTTCACGGGGGTCCCGACTGGTTGGACTCTGGGCGATGGGTGTGCTTCAGGCGTCATCTTACCCGACTCGCAACAGGCCGCAGGCCGATCGCCTTCCGGAGCGTTCTTTCTTCCCCGCCCTGCGGCAGCGGACCAATTATGCATCCTATTGAATATTCATTTGAAAACATATAACATAGCGTGCATAAATGGATGGCCGAGCCCGCGGTACGGCTCGGCCTCGCACCCGCCCCGGCCACGAACAAGCAAAGGAATCACCATGCCCAAGAAGCCCAACAAGGCGAAAACGGCACCTGCTGGCAGTAAACCAAAGCATGACTACGTGAATGGAATCGCCACCCAGATCAACGCCACCACCGTGGACACGCTGAAAGATCTGCGCAAAGCCACCCACCACACCCAGGAAGACCTGGCCATCGCGCTGGGCGTGGGCCAGGGCACGGTTTCCCGAATCGAAAAGCGCAACGACATGCTGGTTTCCACCCTGCAACACTATATAGAAAGCGTTGGGGGCAGGATGCAGATCCTGGCCACCTTCCCAAACCGGCCGGCACTGGTCATCGAACGGCTGGGCAAGAAGAACACCACCCAACACAAAGACACCAACGTTAAACCTCCGGGCTCGAACAGCCTGCCCGCCACCTGATACACGATGCACACTTTACCCACCCCCTACTACCTCATCGACAAGTCAGCCCTGCTGCGCAACCTCGAAACCATAGACTATATTCGCGAGCATTCAGGCGCCAAGGTATTGCTGGCGCTCAAGTGCTTTGCCACCTGGTCGGTCTTCGACCTGATGCGCCGCCACATGGACGGCACGACCTCCTCCTCTCTGTACGAAGTCAAGCTGGGCTACCAGAAGTTCGGCGGCGAGACCCATGCCTACAGCGTCGCCTTTGCTGACCACGAAATCCAGGAAGTGGTCGCCAACTGCGACAAGATCATTTTCAATTCGATCAACCAACTGAAGCGATTCGCCCCATTTGCCCAGGGCAAGCCCATGGGCCTGCGCCTGAACCCCGGCGTCAGTTGCGCCGGTTTCGACTTGGCCGACCCGGCCCGCGCATACAGCCGGCTGGGCGAAAGCGACCCCGAACGCCTGCTATCCATCGCCGACCTGCTGGACGGCGTCATGATCCACAACAACTGCGAGAATAACGATTTTGCGCGGTTCGACAGCTTGCTGACGCAGGTCGAGGAACGCTACGGCGCCCTCTTGCAGCGGCTGAAGTGGGTCAGCCTGGGCGGCGGCATCAGCTTTACGGCCCCGGATTATCCAGTGGACGCCTTTTGCCAGCGCCTGCGCCGCTTTGCGCAAGCATACGGCGTACAGGTCTATCTGGAGCCGGGCGAAGCGGCGGTGCGCCACAGCACGACGCTGGAAGTCAGCGTATTGGATATCGGCTTCAACGGGAAGCACCTGGCCGTGGTCGACAGCTCGACCGAAGCCCATATGCTCGACCTGCTGATTTACCGCGAGACCGCCCCCTTGGGCGACGGCGCCGGCGAACATGAATATATGGTTTGCGGCAAAACCTGCCTGGCGGGCGACATCTTCGGCGAAGGCCGCTTTGCCGCGCCGCTGCAAGTGGGCGATCGCATTTCAATCGGCGACGCCGCCGGCTACACCATGGTCAAGAAAAACTGGTTCAACGGCGTACACATGCCGTCAATCGCAGTCAAAGAAGCCGATGGCTCGGTGCGCGTAGTGCGCGAATTTTCCTTTGACGACTACGTCAACAGTCTGTCCTGACAGCACTGCACTTATTTCAAAAATTGGGGGATTATCCACAATGAAACGCAATGTCCTTATTATCGGCGCCGGCGGCGTAGCCCATGTAGCCGCGCACAAATGCGCGCAGAACAACATTTTGCTGGGCGATATCCACATCGCATCGCGCACGCTCGAAAAATGCCAGGCCATCATCGCGTCCATCAAGGAAAAAGACAGCCTGCGCGGCCCCGGCCGTCTGCAAGCCCATGCACTGGACGCGCTGGATATCGAAGCCACCAAGGCCTTGATCCGTTCCACAAACAGCCAGATCGTCATCAACGTGGGCTCGCCCTTCCTGAACATGGCGGTCTTGAGCGCCTGCATAGAAACCGGCGCTGCCTACCTGGATACCGCTATCCACGAAGACCCCAGCAAGGTCTGCGAACCGCCGCCCTGGTATGGCAACTACGAATGGAAACGCCGCGACGACTGCCTGAAAGCCGACGTCACGGCCATATTGGGCGTGGGCTTCGACCCGGGTGTGGTCAACGCCTATGGCCGTTTTGCCATGGACACCTATTTCGACAAAGTCGAATCGATCGACATCATCGATATCAACGCCGGCAGCCACGGCCGCTACTTTGCCACCAACTTCGATCCCGAAATCAACTTTCGCGAATTCACCTCGACCGTCTGGTCGTGGGAGCAAAACCAATGGAAGGCCAATGCCATGTTCGAGCGCCGGCAGGACTGGGACATGCCGGTAGTGGGCAAGAACACCACCTACCTGACCGGACACGACGAACTGCACTCCATGTCGAAGAATCTGGGCGTGCCCAATATCCGTTTCTGGATGGGCTTCGGCGACCATTACATCAATGTCTTCACCGTGCTCAAGAACCTGGGCCTGCTGTCCGAACAGCCCGTGCGCACCGCCGAAGGGCTGGAAGTCGTGCCGCTCAAGGTCGTCAAGGCCGTCTTGCCCGATCCCGCGTCACTTGCGCCCGGCTACACGGGCAAAACCTGCATCGGCGACCTGGTCAAGGGCAAGAAAAACGGCAAGCCGCAGGAAGTCCTGATCTACAACATCTGCGACCACAAGGACAGCTACGAAGAAGTCGGCAGCCAGGCCATTTCGTATACCGCCGGCGTGCCGGTGGTCGCCGCCGCCATGCTGATCGCCGATGGCGCCTGGGATGTGGGCCAGATGGCCAATGTGGAAGAGCTCGACCCCAAACCCTTCATCGAACTGATGAACCGCATGGGGCTGGTGACCCGCGTACGCGATGCGCAAGGCGACCGCGTGCTGCATCCGCAGCGCGAGTCCAGCACGATGGTCCATGCCAAAAAACGCAGCCACGACATCTCCGCCGGCTACTACGGCAAAGGTGAGCGCAGCCGCCCGGAGCACCAGCCCTTCGTCGAACCCGCCGTGCATTCCGGGAAAATCGTCGCCAGTACCCGCAACCTTTCCTGAGCGCAAGACGTCCCGGGTGCGCTGCGCCCGGGACGTCCAGCCCGTTCCCCGCCCTATCCACAACCAGAGCAGGAAGCACGCTTTTATATAACCAAAAGGAATATAAAATCAGCTAAAAGTTCCTTCGTGCGTGACGTTTCCATCGCTTACAATCACTCAACCTTTACTATCTACGGCAGCAGCCCCGTTGTTTGCAAACGGCCTGCTGCCTTTCTTATTGCCGCGTCATGATAGAGATACAAGCAGTTTCCCAGCGTTTCGACGGCCCGTCAGGACCCGTCGACGCCATACGCAATGTCAGTATTTCAGTGAAGAAAGGCGAAGTCTTCGGCATTATCGGGCGCAGCGGCGCCGGTAAAAGCACCTTGGTCCGAACCCTGAACATGCTGAACCGCCCCACCCAGGGCCACATCGTTCTGGATGGCCAGGAGATGACATCGCTGAACCCGGCCAGGCTGCGCGAGGCGCGCCGCCATATCGGCATGATTTTCCAGCATTTCAACCTGCTATCGTCAAGAACAGTGCGCGGCAATGTTGCCCTGCCTCTGGAACTGGCCGGCATACCCAAGCCTGAAATCAACCGCAAGGTCGACGAGCTTCTGGAACTGGTGGACCTGACCGCCCTGGCCGACCGCTACCCGGCGCAAATCAGCGGCGGACAGAAGCAGCGCGTGGGCATTGCGCGCGCCCTGGCCAACAACCCCAAGGTCCTGCTGTCCGACGAGGCCACGTCCGCCCTGGATCCCGAAACGACCAAGTCGATTCTGGAACTGCTCAGAAAGATCAATCGCGAGTTGGGGCTGACCATTGTGCTGATCACCCACCAGATGGAAGTGATCAAGCAGATTTGCGACCGCATGGCCGTCATGGAGGCCGGCGAGGTCATCGAGCTGGGCCCCGTGCTCGACATATTCAGGGCGCCACGGCATCCCGTCACCCGCGCCATGATCGGCGACGTCATCTCGCTGGACCTGCCCAAAGGCGTTCTGCAGCGGGTGCGCGCGCAACTGGCGCAAGCCAAGGAAGGCGATGCGCAGTCCCACTTGCTGCGCCTGGCCTTTACCGGCAGCGGCGTAGAAGAACCCCTGCTGTCGGAAGCGGTACGCCGCTTTGACCTGGACTTCAATATCCTGCATGGCCAGATCGACGAAATCCAGGAACAGGCCTTCGGCTCCCTGGCGATTCTGGCACGGGGCAGCGACGAGCAAATCGAACAGGCGAAAGCCTTCATGCAAACACGAGGCGTAACGGTAGAGGAGCTGAACCATGTCATCGCAGTTGATTGATCTATTCATCAAGTCATTCGTCGAAACGCTGATCATGGTGGGCATTTCCGGCCTGGTCGGCTCGCTGGTCGGCGTACCGCTGGGCATCTTGCTCCATCTGACGGACCGCAAAGGCGTGCTGCCCGTCCTGAGCCTGAACCGCAGCCTGGGCATCGTGGTGAATGCGGTGCGCTCCACGCCATTCATTATTCTGCTGGTTGCCATCATTCCGTTCACACGGCTGATTGTCGGCACCTCGATCGGCACAGCCGCCGCCATCGTCCCCCTGACGATCGCCGCCGCGCCATTTGTGGCGCGCCTGGTCGAAACGGCGCTGCGCGAAGTGGACCGGGGGCTTGTCGAGGCGGCGCAGGCCATGGGGGCAACGACCTGGCAGATCGTCTACAAGGTGCTGGTGCCGGAAGCCTTCCCCGGCATTGTCGCCGGCCTGACCATTACCCTGGTCAGCCTGGTGGGCTACTCGGCGATGGCGGGCGCGGTGGGCGGCGGCGGCTTGGGCGACCTGGGCATCCGCTACGGCTACCAGCGCTTTCTGCCGGAAGTCATGCTGCTGGTTGTCTTGATCCTGATCGTCTTTGTGCAACTGATGCAAACATTGGGCGACGCTTTGGTGCGCCGCCTGAGTCATCGCTGACCAATCCACGGTTCATGCGAATTTGGTTTTACTTTTCAAAAGGAAGAAAATGAAACGTCGTCAATTACTGCAATGGTTTGCCGGTCTGGGTGTTGTCGCCAGCCTGGCCGCCGGTCCCGCCCTGGCCCAGGACAAAACCTACAAAATCGGCGTCACGGCCGGTCCCCATGCCCAGATCCTGGAGTTCGTCAAAGGCATTGCCGCCCAGGACGGTTTGAAGATAGAAGTCGTGGAATTCAGCGATTACGTGCAACCCAATGCGGCGCTGGCTGCCGGCGACCTGGACGCCAACAGCTACCAGCACCTGCCCTATCTGGATGCGCAGATCAAGGATCGCGGCTACACATTGAGCAATGTCGGCTATACCATCACGTTTCCCATGGGGATCTATTCCAAGAAAGTAAAATCGCTGGACGAGCTCAAGAATGGCGCCCGCGTCGGCATTCCCAATGACCCGACCAATGGCGGACGCGCTTTGCTGGTGCTGGAATCGCAAGGCATCCTGAAGCTGAATCCCGATGCCGGCCTGAAGGCCACCCCCCTGGATATCGTCGACAATCCGAAAAAGCTGAACATCGTCGAACTGGACGCCGCCCAGTTGCCGCGTTCGCTGTCCGATCTGGATGCCGCGGCCGTCAACGGCAACTACGCCGCCTCCGCCGGCCTGGACCCGGTCACGGATGCCATTGCCATCGAAGACGCCAAAGGCCCCTACGCAAACATCATCGCGGTTCGCACTGAAGACAAGGACCAGGCCTGGGTTGCCAAGCTGGTCAAGGCCTATCATTCGCCCGAAACCAAAGACTTCGTGCTCAAGACGTTCAAGAACTCGGTCATTGCCTCCTGGTAATGCCGACTGAGCCGCGGCGCGGCGCCAGGTCTGGGTAAACGACCTGGCGCCGGCACAGCCCGCGGCACGGCGGGCGCGTCCCTATTCCTGAACGCATAGCCACTGAACGTGGCGAGACATCCCGCCCCAAAACCCGCTCATTGTCCTATTCATGGGACAGTGTTATCCATGCACAGACCTTCCCCTTGATTATGGGAATCAATACAATAGCTTTTTTCTGACAGATTCCTGAATACTCGAGCAAGCATGAACCCCCGTTACACGCGTACCGCAATGCTGTTGCACTGGCTGGTGGCCTTGGGCCTGATGGGTACCTTCGCGCTGGGCTTTTACATGCACGACCTGCCGCTGTCGCCGGGCAAGCTCAAGTTTTACTCATGGCATAAATGGGCGGGCGTCACGCTATTCATGCTGATATTGGCCCGCCTGGCCTGGCGGCTGACCCACACCCCTCCGCCGCTGCCCGCGAACATGACGCGCGCCACGCGCTTTGCCGCCCACGCGGCGCACTGGCTGCTGTACGCCCTGATGCTGGCCATCCCGCTGAGCGGCTGGACCATGAGCTCGGCCCAGGGCTTCCAGGTCGTGTGGTTTGGCGTGCTGCCCCTGCCCAATCTGGTTTCCAAGGATCCGGCTTTAGGCGAGCTGCTGCAACAAACCCATCAGATACTGAACTACACCCTGCTGGCGCTGGTCATTGCCCACGTCGCCGCAGCCCTGAAGCACCACTTCATTGACCGCGACACCGTACTGACGCGCATGCTGCCCGCCGGCAGGCGCAAAGCGGCCGCGCCGCAGATTTCAACGCATTGACGCATACCCGGAGAACCGCATGAACACCCGCCTGCTGCACCAAGCCGCACTATCCGCCACGCTGGCGCTGGCCCCTTTTGTCAGCGCCCATGCCACGGAGTACACCACCCTGGACACCGCAAGCAGCCGCATTGCGTTTTCTTATCAACAAATGGGTGTCACGATGGAGGGCGGCTTCAACGCCATCGAAGCGCCTGCATTCAGTTTCGACCCGGCGGCGCCCGAAAAGGCCAGCGTCGTCCTTCAGATTCCCTTGGCAGGCATCGATGTGGGCACTGAAGAGGCCAACGCCGAAATCGAGAAAAGCGAATGGCTGAACACGCCGGCCCACCCCCTGGCCCGCTTCGAGTCGAGCACCGTCCAGGCGCTGGGCGGCAATCGCTATCAGCTCACCGGTGAACTGGCCATCAAAGGCAAGACCCAAGCCGTCAGCGCGCCCTTCTCGCTTGAAGAACAGGACGGCTCGGCCTTGTTTACCGGCACATTTACGCTCAAGCGCGGCGACTTCGGCATAGGCGAAGGCGACTGGAGCGACTTCAGCATTGTGGCGAACGACATCCAGGTCACCTTCAATGTCGTGGCCAAGCCGTAATACCCTTTTTGACTCACCTTCCATCCCCTGTTTTCCAAAGGATTGCACATGAAAAAACATTTCGCCATGATGGCGCTTGCCGCCCTGTTTGCCGCCCCCGCACTGGCCGCGCCCAGCACGTATGCGGTGGATTCCAGCCATACTTTCCCGCGCTTTTCCTATGACCACATGGGGATGTCCAAGCAAATCTCGCGTTTCGACACCACCACAGGCACCGTCACGCTGGACAAGGAAGCCAGCACCGGGTCGGTCGACATCAGCATAGACATGACGTCGGTCAGCACCGGCTCCAAAGCGTTTGACGGCCACATCCAGGGCGCCGACTTCCTGGATACCGCCAATCATCCCACCGCGACGTTCAAGTCGACCCAGGTCACCTTCCAGGACGGCAAGCCCGTCAGCATCGACGGCGACCTGACCATCAAAGGCATTACCAAGCCCGTCACCCTGACGGTCACCTCATTTGTGAACCAGCCGCATCCCATGCTCAAGAAAGACGCCATCGGCGCCAACGCCACCGTGGTGATCAAGCGCAGCGACTTCAATGCCGGCAAGTTTGCGCCTGCCGTGGGCGATGAAGTCACCCTGGACATTGCGCTGGAAGCCGTCCAGCAATAACCGTCCGCGCCCGGTACGGCACGACAGGGCCGTCAGCTTCCGGGCGATGCGGGACGCGGCAAGCCCAGATGTCCGCGCAAGGTGTCTGTTTCGTAGTCCTTGCGAAACAGGCCGCGCCGCTGCAGCACCGGTACGACCTGATCGACGAAATCGTCGATGCCGCCCGGCAGCGCAGGCGGCATCAGGTTGAAGCCGTCGGCCCCCTCGTTCAGCAGCCACCGCTCCATCTCATCGGCAATCTGCTCGGGGGTGCCTACCATGGTGCAATGTCCGCCCCCGGCCGCCAGTCGGCCCAGCAACTGGCGCACCGTGGGCTGTTCCGTCTGGATGATGCGCAGCACCGTTGCGTAGCGGCCCTTGGGGCCAGTGAACGCCTCCAGCGGCGGCAAAGCGGGCACGGGCGCATCCAGTTCCCAGGCCGTGCAGTCCTGGCCCACATACATGCCCAATTGCCGCAACGCATCCTGCGCGGGCAACAGTTCGTCCAGCGCGCGCTGTTTGGCCCGCGCTTCGTCCTGGGTCGAGCCCACATAGGCGACCAGGCCCGGCATGATCGGAACGGGATCGGTCCGGCCCGCCTCGCGCACCCGCCTCTTGATGTCGCGATAATAGTCTTGCGCCGCCGCCAGATCGTAGGCCACGGCATAGATGGCCTCGGCCCGGCGCGCAGCCAGGTCCCGGCCCTGCTCCGACGCGCCGGCCTGGAACAGCACGGGATGGCCTTGAGGCGGACGCGGTATGGTCAGCGGTCCATCGACCCGGAAATGCTCGCCCTGGTGATCGATGGCGCGCACCGATTCAGGTGAAACGTAAGCACCCTGCCGGTCAAGTTGCGGCGCATCGTCGCGCCAGGAATCCCACAGGCGCAGCGCCACATCGACGAACTCTTCCGCCCGCGTGTAACGCCAGTCGTGCCCGGGCATGGCATCGAAGCCGTGATTGCGCGCTTCTGAGTCAAACATGGAGGTCACCACATTCCACCCTATCCGCCCCTTCGAAATATGGTCCAGCGACGCAACCATGCGCGCCGCGTGGAACGGGGTGTAGAAAGTACTGGAGACGGTGCTGATCAGGCCGATGCGCTGCGTGGCGCGGCTGATGGCCGCCAGGGCGGTCAAGGGTTCCAGGAACCAGCGCGGGCCGTCCGGCAGGTTATCGGTGGACTGCCCATCGGCAAAGAAAATGGCGTCCAGCTTGCCGCGCTCGGCTGTTTGCGCCAACTGCTCGTAATAGCCGATGTCGCCCAGGCGCTCGACCGCCGAGTCGGGATGGCGCCAAGCGGCCCGGTGGTGTCCGCAGCCGAAGATGAAAAGGTTCAGGTGAAGCATCCGTTTTGTCATGGCCCGTCCTAGTTCTTGACCAGGCCGCCGTCGACCACCAGATTCTGTCCTGTCACAGACCGTGACCAGGGCGACGCGAAGAACAACGCGGCATCGGCGAACTCGGCCGGCGTAGTCACACGGCGCAGCGGCGTGCTCGATGCGATCAGGTTGAACACCGCTTCCGGCGTGGCTGCCGAGGCATCCGTGCTGCGCAGCAGCCCGCCCGACAGCATATTGACGGTAATGCCGTCCGGGCCCAGGTCATGCGACAGCGTGCGCGTGAGCGACAGCAAGGCGGCTTTGGCGGCGGTGTAGTCGTGATAGGGCACGACCGGATTCTGGAACAGGTTGGTGCCTATATTGATGATGCGGCCAAAGCCCTGTTCGCGCATGCCCGGCAGCGCGGCCTGCGTGGTGTTCAAGGCAGCGCGCACTACGCCTTCGAACTGCTGGTTCAGTTGCGCCCACGACAAGGCATCGGCATGCGGCCTGGCGTCGCCATTGAACGAAAATGCCGGCAAGGCATTATTGACCACGGTGGTGACCGGCGCGCCAAAGCGCTCGCGCGCCTGGGCCAGCATGGCCTGCACGGCATCGGCGTCCGTGACGTCGGCCTGCGCGGCGAACGCGCGTTCCGGCGCACCGGCAGCCAGCGCGCGGGCGCTCTCGGCGCTATTCAGGTAGTTGACGACAACGCGGGCGCCTTCTCGCAAAAAGGCGCCCGCAATATGCCGGCCCAGGCCCCGGCCGCCGCCGGTGACCAGGACGACCTGCTGATGAATGGGAAATGCTGCTGGGCTGTTCTTCATGGCATACCTTCGCGGAAATAGCAAAGGTATGCGCGCGCGGCAATGCTGCCGCTGGCCCCATGGCCGACATCCCTTCGCCAGTGCTAACTGTTTCAGGTTCGACGGGTGTCGATCTCAGCCGGCCGTTTCGGGCCAGGCACCCCGTGTCGCGGTGCCATCATAGCGCAAAAACCCCTTAAGGCCTCAATACGGCCCGTATCTCGGCCAAGGTGGGCATGGACACGCCCGCGCCGTGGCGCGTCACGGAAATGCCCGCCAGCGCCGCGGCAAAGCGCATGGCATCGCGCGCCGGCATGCCCTGCCCCAGCCCCACGGCGAAACCGGCTGTAAAGCCATCGCCCGCGCCGGTGGTGTCGACGCAAGCGCCGGCCTTGACGGGCGGGACCAGAAAGGTTTCGGTGTGATTGCAAAACAGCGCGCCCCGCTCACCCAAGGTCACGATGACGTTGCCCACCCCCTTTTGCAGTAGCGCCCGCGCCGCCGCTTCGGCCTGTTCAAGGGTTTCGACGGGCAAGCCCGTCAACAGGCCGGCCTCGGTTTCGTTAGGCAACAGGTAATCGCACAAAGCAAATATCGCATCCGGCAAAGGCACGGCGGGCGCAGGATTCAGAATGCTGGCCACCCCGTGGCGGCGCGCCAGTTCCAGTCCACGCAGCGCGACCTCGACGGGTTGCTCCAGTTGCACGACAAAGACATCGGACGCAGCAATGTCGGCTTCGACGCGGTCGATATCGGCCGCTTGCATCGTGCCCGATGCCCCTGGAAAAACCGTGATCGCATTGCCGCCGGTCGACGGGTCGACGAAGATGCCGGCCGCGCCGGTGGCCTGCCCCTTGACCACCACGGCTTTGCTGTGCACCCCTTCGTCGCGCCAGAATTGCGCCGCATCCTGGCCAAAGGCATCATCACCGATGAAGGTAAAGAATGACACCCGTCCACCCGCCCGGGCGGCGGCCACGGCCTGGTTGGACCCTTTTCCGCCGTGCCCCCGGGTGAAACCCGTCGCGGCGATGGTTTCACCGGGAGCCGGCAAGCGGCTCGCGGTGAAAACCAGGTCGGCGGCATAAATGCCGGCAACAAAGATGGCGGGATGATCCTGCTGCATGTCGTCCGCCTTGCCAGCGCTCAAGCCAGGTCCATGGCGTGCAGTTTCTCGACCCGCCGGCGGCAATCCTCGTCGGTCGAGAACTCGGCCTTGAGGTAAGCCCCGACCAGATCGACCGCCAGCCACGGCCCGACGATCTGCGCGCCGATGCACATGACATTGACGTCATCGTGCTCGACGCACTGATGCGCGGAATGGATGTCGTGGCACACTGCGGCCCGGATGCCCTTGACCTTGTTGGCGGCGATACATGCGCCAACACCCGTGCCGCACACCATGATGCCGCGCTCCGCGCCGCCGGAGGTCAACTGCCCGGTCAGCGCGCGGGCGATATCCGGAAAGTCCACCGGCTGTTCATCGTAACTGCCCACATCATTGACCTCGTGGCCCAGGCTCTTGATGTGATCCACAATCGCCTGCTTCAAAGGCCAGCCGGCGTGGTCCGAACCAATAACAATACGCATGACGCTATTCCTGTTTACTGAAAAATCGATGTGATCCCGGACACTTAATTGCCGCGCATGTCTTCGGGCAATTCGGTACCGTAGTATTTCTTGTAGATCTCGTTCAGCTTGCCATTCTTGACATTGGCATCGACCCACTCATTGACCTTGGCCAAAAGACGCGCCTCGCCTTTCTTCACGCCAATGGCCAGGTCGAAGTTGCGCAGGACGAACAAAGGCTTGAAGTTGTCCTTGCCGATTTTCTGATCGATCTGAGCCACCAGCGACTGCGAGGTGGCAACCATCTTGGCCTGTCCGCTGACGGCCGCCGTCACCAGGGTCGCGTCATCATCATAGCGCGCAACCTTGTACCCATACTTGGATGCCTGGGGCGTCAGCTCGGTGTCTTGCGTGGTGCCGCGGGTCACCGCCACCGTATGGCCCTTCATGGTTTCCAGACTGCTGACAGGGATGTCCTGATAACCCGCGACAATGGATTGCAGCACGGCATAGCGATGCGAAAAGTCGATGACCTTGGCCCGCTCTTCCGTCACCGACAGGGTCGACACCACGATATCGGCTTTGTCCGTCTGTAGGTTCGGAATGCGGGTGGCGCCGGTGGTCTGGACCAGCTCATATTCCAGGCCCCAGTCCTTGGCCAGCAGTTTTCCGACCTCGACGTCGGCGCCCATCGGTTCCATCGATGCGCTCATCATGCCCGCGGGCGGAATGCCCAGGTCGGTGGATATGCGGATTTTCCCGCTTTTGGTGACGTTGTCCAGCACATCGGCATGGGCCACGGCGGCAACACCGGCCATCATGCCGGCGGCGCACAGCAAGGATGTCAGGAAGGTACGTTTTTTCATGGTAGGTCTCCGGTTTATATAGGTCATGTCAGAGTTCGTTCTGCAGGAACTCCTTGAGCTCTGGCGTCTGGGGATCGTTCAGCATGTCCGCGCTCCCCTTCTCCCAAACTTTTCCTTCGTGCATGAAGATAATCGTGTCGGCGACGCGCCGCGCAAAGTTCATTTCGTGCGTGACCATGATCATGGTCATGCCTTTCCGGGCCAGGTCCTCGATCACGCGCAGCACTTCACCCGTCAATTGCGGATCGAGCGCGGATGTGACCTCGTCGAACAGCATCACCTTGGGTTCCATGGCCAGCGAACGCGCTATGGCCACCCGCTGCTGCTGTCCGCCCGACAACTGCTCAGGATATTGGGTCGCCTTTTCAAGCAGGCCCACCTGCCCCAGGACACGGCGAGCCAGTTCCCGGGCATCTTGCTTGGACAGCTTCTTGACCGCGGTGGGCGCCAGCATGACGTTCTCTTCGATCGTCAGGTGCGGAAACAGGTTATAGCTCTGGAACACAATGCCAATGTCCAGCCGCAGGGACTTCCGGTCCACATCGGGGTCATCGACCCGGTGGCTGCAGACGGCGATGGTGCCGCTGTCTATGGTTTCCAGCAGGTCGATGCAGCGCAGCGCCGTGCTCTTGCCTGAACCGCTGCGGCCGATAATGGCCACCACCTCGCCGCGGCCGACCTCCATATCGACGCCGCGCAGGACCTCGGTCTGGCCGAATTTCTTGTGGACGCCTTCCAGGCGCACTACCACATCGCGGGCCTGGGCCCCGTTCGTGTCAAGCATAAGATTGGCCTCCCGCCTTGTTCTCCAGCCTCCTGCTCAGCATCGAGAGCGGATAACACATCAAAAAATATAAGAAGGCGATGAGCAAATAGATCACGAACGGCTGAAAGATCGTGTTGTTCACAATTTGCCCCGCCCGGACCAGTTCAACAAACCCGACCACCGACGCCAGCGAGGTGTTCTTGATGATCTGCACCATGAACCCCACGGTGGGCGGGGTCGCAATCCGGATCGCCTGCGGCAGAATCACTTTGGTCATGCGCTGCACCCGACTCAGCGCCAGGCATTCGGCCGCTTCCCATTGCGCCTGCGGCACAGACTGTATCGAACCGCGCCAGCTTTCGCCCAGGTAGGCCGACACATACACCGACAGCGATACCGAAGCGGCCGCCAGCGGCGATACGGTCAAGCCCAGGGACGGCAGGCCGAAATACATCAGAAAGATAATCACCAGCACGGGCGTACCCTGGATGATCTGTATATAAAGCGCCGTGGCCACGCGCAGCCATCGCAGCGTGCTGATCCGGCACAAGGCCACGATCAGCGCCAGCACGCCCCCGCATATCAGGGCGATGGTAGACAAACCCACCGTCCACAAAGCGCCTTTCAATAAAAAGGCAAGGTATCCAACCGCAAAACTCTGTCCCATGCGCGCGCCTCGCCTAGATCGGGGTGGCAAGCGCCCGGCGGCGCTTGAAAATCATCATGCCCAGGACCCAGAACAGCGCCCGCAGCAAGACCGACAAGGCGATATACAAACCACCTACAACCACATAGGTTTCCAGCGGCCGATAGGTATCCGACTGCACGAAGTTGGCCACGGCGGTCAGTTCTTCGGCGGAAATCTGTGAACAAATGGACGAGGCCAGCATCAGCAACACGAACTGGCTGGTCAGGGCGGGATAGACCCGCTCCAGCGCCTGCTTGAGGATGACATGCCAATAAACCTGCCAACGCGACAAGCCCAGGGTTTCGGCCGCTTCCAGTTGCCCTTTCTCAATGGAATCAAACCCCGAACGCATGATCTCGGCCGAATAGGCGCCAACGTTGATCGTCAAGGCAATCATGGCCACCAGCACGGCGTTCAATGACAGGCCCAGGCTGGACAGGCCAAAGTACACCAGGAAAATCTGCACCAGCAAAGGCGTGTTGCGGATGGCTTCGATGTAGCCGCCGCACAGCCGCTTCAGCCAAAGCCTGCGACCGCGCTTGCCTATGGCGCAGAAGGTGCCCAGTACGAAGCCGCAGGCCGTGGCAACCAGCGTCAGCTGGATGGTGAGGTACAGGCCCTGGACAAACATATCCCAGCGCGACAGCACGACAGAAAAATCCAATGTCGTCATCGGTGCCCCTGTTTAATATCGGACCTGGTTGGCCATGCGGTCGTAGACGGCAAACAGGGCCTGATTGCCGTTGGACCCTTCGCCATGGACACGCGCGTCCAGATATTGCGTGGCGACCAGCGAAGTGGCCGGCAAAGGCACCGAAAGATCAAACGCCAGTTCCTGCACCAGCTTCAGGTCCTTGAGCATGAGGTCAATGCGGAAACCGGCCTTGGCATCGCGCTGTATCATCGACGGGCCCAGCTTGTCGAGCATCCACGACGCGGCCGACCCGCCCATCAGCACTTCGCGCATCACATCCAGGTCGACACCCGAGGCCCGCCCCAGGGCAAGCGCCTCGCAGATCGCCTGAATATTGATGCCGCAAATCAGCTGATTGCACAGTTTCAGCGTTTGGCCCGCGCCGCTCTGGCCCACATGGGTAATCGTGGTGCCCATCGCCTGCAGCACCGGCTTGGCCAGGTCGAAGGCCTGGACATCGCCCCCCGCCATGATGGTCAACGAGGCGCTTTGGGCCCCCACCGGCCCGCCGGATACGGGCGCATCCAGGAAGTAGACGCCCCGATCGGCCAGTTCGCCGCCCAACTGCCGCGCCACCACGGGCGAAATGGTGCTCATGTCGATGATCAGCCGCTGAGCGGGCGGGTGCGCCAGCAAGCCGTCCGCCCCATGGATGACGGACTGCACGTCCGGACTGTTGGGCAGCATGAGGATGACGGCATCCGATGCCTCGCCCAGTTGCGCAATGCTGTCCGCAGCGCGCGCGCCCGCATCCACCGCCCGCTGGACGGCCTCGGGCGCCAGATCGTGCACCAGCAAGTCAAAGCCCGCGGCGAGCAGATTGGCAGCCATGTGCTGCCCCATCGTACCCAGCCCGATAAATCCTATTTTCTTGATCATGAGAGTCTCCTTGGCATGGCCCGCAAGCCGCTGCCGGCTTATCGCAATGCCGTTGCGTAGGTGGCCTGGTAGCGCCGCTCGTCGCCGATCTGGAAATGGATGCGCAACTGCTCATCCGCGCTTTCCGCATCGCGTTCGGCCAGCGCACGGAATATTTTCCGGTGGTCGTCGATGATCTGTGGCTTGAGCGCCGGATCGGTCTGGACCACGGCGCGCCGCTCTTTGTGCAGGCGGATAAACAGCGGCCGCATGGCCGTATACATGCTGATCAGGGTGTCCGACTTGCTGGCGCGCACGATGGCCGAATGAAACTCGAAGTCGGCATCCCCGCCCTCGTCGGGCGAATCAATGGTTTCCTTGATCCGGAGCAGCGCCTGGCTGACTTCTTCCAGGTCCTTGGGCGTGATCCGCTGGCAGGCAAGGCGGATGGCCTGGCACTCGATCGCCACGCGCGCCTGCATGATGTCTTCAATGACACCGCCATCCTGGGCCAGGGTAAAGGCAAAGATATCGCCCAGCACCGACACGTCGGGCTTCTTCACAAAGGTTCCGACACGCTCGCGGATATCGACCACGCCGACCATGGCCAGGGCGCGCAGGGCCTCGCGCACCACCGGCCTGCTGACCTCGAGCTGTTCGGCAAGCTCACGTTCAGGCAGCAGCAGGTCGCCCGGCCGCAGCGCGCCGCCCAGCAGCTTTTCGCGCAGGAACAGGAATACCTTTTCGTATCCCTGCTTTGTCTCCTGTGGACGAACGATCCGTTCCAGTTTTGTTGTCATGCCTGTGGTTTTACCACAGGCCAATCCAGGCCACCCATCATGGAAAACCCCATGCCTTTCGTTGACAAGCCCTGCACCGCGCTTTAAGCTTGCCAGCTGTTCCTGGGGGAGCCCTATGCTGGGCTGAGATTCCGCACATTGCCGCGGTAACCCTTTGAACCTGATCCGGGTCATGCCGGCGAAGGGAAGGAAGCGCCGCACATCATCCCTTTTCCCGCCACGACCTTTTTTGCGCCGCCGCCCGCCGGCGGCGCCAGGCTCGTTTGTTCCGGCAGGCCGGACGCGTAGGGGAAAAAATGCTTTCAAGCTCTTCGGCCGTGCTTTGGCTATTGCTGTTCTCGGCGGGTTTCGCCCTATCGGGCATGCTCTACGCCCGGCATGAACGCAGCAGCCTGGAAGACTATGTCGTTGCCCGCAACAGCCAAAGTACCGTGGCGACGATCCTGACCCTGCTGGCCACGTCGCTGGGCGCCTGGATTCTGTTCGCACCGGCCCAGGCCGCTACCTGGGGCGGCCTGGCGGCAGTCATCGGCTACGGCCTGGGCGCCGCCTCGCCGCGCTGGCTGATGATTCCGCTGGGCCGGCGCATGCGCGAACTGATCCCGCAGGGGCACACCCTGACGGAATTCGTCATCATGCGGTATGGCAGAGGCATGTACGGCCTGGTGCTGATCATCATGATGTTCTACATGTTCATTACCTTGGCCGCCGAAATCACGGCCATCGCCAAATTGGTCACGCTGCTGGCCCCGGTTCCGCTATGGGTGACGGCCGCCATCGTCATGGGAGCGACCCTGCTCTACACTTCATACGGCGGGCTGCGCGCATCGATTTTTACCGACAAGGTGCAAATGGCCGTCATCGTGCCGCTGCTGATCGTGCTGCTCGTACTAGGCTGGCATGCCGTCGGCGGCTTCGGGCCCGCGCTGGCCGGGCTGCAAGACAAGGCGCCGCAGTTGATCAGCCTGACCGATCCGGTCGGCATCAAGGCGGGCCTGACGTTTTTCGTGGCGATCCTGCTGACCGGCCTGTTCCACCAGGGCAACTGGCAGCGCGTCTATTCCGCACGCGACACCCGGACCATGCGCCGCGGCTTCCTGCTGGGCGGCCTGTTCGCCGGCCCTTTTATTTTTGTCATGGGCCTGTTCGGGCTTGCCTTTGTCGGGCTGGGACATACCGGCGACAGCTCGGTGGCCTTGTTCAGCGTGCTGCTGCCTCATATTCCCGGCTGGTTTGCCATTGCCCTGATTCCCCTGGGCCTGGCCCTGGTCATGAGCACGGCCGATACCACCATCAGCGCGGTATCGAGCCTGATCGCGGTGGATGTGCGCCGCCTGACGCCGAGCATCAGGAAAACGACCCTGATGGCGCTGTCCCGCTGGCTGATCTTCCTGTTGGCGATTCCCGTCATGATCGTGGCCGCCCAGGGCTATAGCGTGCTCTACCTGTTCTTGCTGGCCGACCTGTTCTGCTCTGCGGCCGCCTTCCCGGTATTTTTCGGCCTGTTCAATCGCCGCTATGGCGGCGCCACCGCCATCGTCAGCACGCTATGCGGGCTGGTGGCCGGCATTCTGCTCTTCCCCGGGCCGGGCGACAAACCCGAATATCTGCTTGAATCCTTCCTGCTGGCGGCACTGGTCCCCGCCGTGGTCACGGCCCTGATGCTGCGCTTCAAGTCCCCGCAACCGCATTTCGATTTTGCTGCGCTGAATACCGCCGTACGCAGCCTGGATGAGTAAACCGGCTATCGGTCGTACCAGACAATGACATTGCCCTTGACGAACAGCGGCCCGGGCAGCGGCCCTTTGCCCCACACGGTGTGGACCAGGTAAATGGGCTTGCCCGCATCCAGGCCATTGAATGCCCGGGTGTTCAGGCTCTGGCCGGTCATGGGTACGCAGCGTTCGGTGCCATTCCAGCAGACGCGCGTCTGTACCCTGGCCTGGCCTTGGTAGTCGCGGCTGGCCTGCACGGCGGTGATCCGCCCGCCGGATGCCGAAGCGCCTTGCGCCGGCGTGCCGGCTGCCGACCCGGCAGGCGCATACATCGTCGCGGCGTCGCTGCCCGCGTAGTTGATGGCGGCGCTGACCTTGGCCTGCGTCCACGTATGTGCCCCAGCCAGCGCCGCCAACGGACAGACCGCCAGCAGGATCATGGCTGGCCCCCTCACGGAAAACAGTCGGCTAGGCAAAAACAAGGTGATATCCACGTACAGGAAAAGGCCGTAAATACTTCAGGGCATTGACGTCAAGAAGCGGGCAAGCTCGCCCGCATGGGTTCAAGCATAACAAATAAACGCCCCCACGCTGCGCAGGCTTTCGCCCGCTTGCTGCCCCCCGAGGGGGCGCTTTTTGCCTTGGGGGCGGCCCGGCGGCAAAAAAAGCCCCCACGCTGCGCAGGCTCGCGCCTGCTTGCTGTCCACCTCGCGGCCTGCAGGCCGCTCCGATTCGCCAGGCACAGAACAGTCCGCAGGGACTGTCCTGTGTCCGGGCTCATCCCCCAAGGGGGCGCTTTTGCCTTGGGGGCGGGCCGGCGGCAAAAATGGTCCAGTATCAAGCCTTTCGTGCAAATCACGCGGGGCTTGAAACCGTATACGGTGCCAGTGCTCCGCGAGATTCGAGCAGGCGCCGCGTGTTCTGCAGCTCTTTTTGCAGCAGCTCCGCATCCGGCAGCACCATCCGGTAGTTCGCTGCCATCACCTTGGTCGGCAAGCCGTCCAGCGCATACCGTGCCAGTGCATGTCCCTTATCAGTACACAGGATCAGGCCCACCGGCGGATTCTCATCCGGGTAAGCCCAATGCTCCTTGGCATAGTTGCAGTACATGTGCATCTGCCCCACATCGGCATGGGTCAGGCTGCCTAGCTTCAGGTCGATGATGACCAGACAGCGCAGCTTGCGATGGAAGAACAACAGGTCCACCCGATACCAGGTCTGGTCGATGCGCAACCGGCGCTGCCGGCCGACGAAGGTGAAACCTTCACCCAGTTCCAGCAGGAAGTCTTCCAGCCGCTGAATCAAGGCCTCTTCCAGGTCGGATTCCGAATACTCGTCCTTGAGGTCGAGGAACTCCAGCACGTACGGGTCTTTGATGGCGTCGTCGGGCGTGACGGTATCCTCGGGCTTAGACACCGAACCCTTGACCAACATCGCCGCCTTGTCCTTGGACAAGGCTATGCGTTCGTAGAACTGACTTCCAATTTGCCGGTCGAGTTGTCGCACGCTCCAGCCACCACGCAGCGCCTCGGCCTCATAGAACTGGCGTGCATGGTCATCCTTGACCGACAGCAGCCGAACGTAGGCTGACCACGGCAAAGTGAAGACCTGAGACAGTTCTGAGAGGTCGAATTTCCGAGACACAGTCTCGGAGTTCCCTACGGGCAGCCCTTCTCCAGATTTCCGAGACAGTGTCTCGGAAATTGCCGCTACGGGGTATGCAATGAAGAAGCGCCGCATGTTTTCCAGGTTATCCGGGCTGAACCCCCGCCCGAATCGCGCTGTCAGGTCAGCGGACAACCGCGCCATCAACTGCTCGCCGTAACCAGCCCGCCGCCTGCCTTTCTGCTCGGCTTCGACGATCCGGCGGCCAATCTCCCAATAGCAGGCCGTCATCAGCGCGTTGACACTGCGCGCCGCTGCCCGGCGCGCGGCATCCAGCAGTTCCACGATGCCGCCATGTATGCCGACATAGCCAGCCAGTAAGGCGGCAGATTTCCCCGCCACCGTAGGCTTCTTCCTTATCATGCAGTCATCTCCATAGAACGGGGTACTCCGGTAATCGCCAGCCGCCGATCCGCCAACGGCTCAGCCGCATCCCGCGCTCGCTTGTCCTCGGTATGAACATAGTGCATAAACATCGCCACGGTCTTGTGGCCCGTGAGCTTCATGTCCACCTTGGTTGGTACGCCTGCGTTGGCAATGTCGGCCGTTGCGCAGTGGCGGATGTCATGCGTGCCAACGTGCAGCACTGAAGCATGAACACCGTGCGACCCGCTGGGGTGATCTTGCATGGGAAGCCGCCGCAAAAAAAAGGCCCGCCTGCCAAGAAGGCGGGCGGGCCCAACACCTGATGTCAATCAGGCAGCACTGGCCTTTACTTCATCGTCGCCGGAACAAGCCGTTAAGCAGCGCCAGGACGGCGAGGACGATAAAAATGAAAAACAGTATTTGCGCAATCGATGCCGCGCCGGCGGCGATACCGCCGAACCCGAGTACCGCGGCAATGATGGCAATCACAAAAAAGACAACGGCGTAATAAAGCATGGTTTTCCCCTTATCTATTTCTATTCTTCGTGCACTGCATGTCTTCTATGCGGCCAGGCCGGCTAGCGGTTGTTGTCGAAGAATTCCTTGACTTCGCGTTCCGCCTCTTCGCGGGTGCGGCCATATTTTTCCTGAACCAGGCCGGTCAGGCGCTCTGCGCTGCCTTCGACTTTGGCCAGATCATCATCGGTCAGATCGCCCCACGCAATCTTGGCTTTACCTGCGAGCTGTTTCCATTGGCCTTCTAGAGTATCTTTATTCATGATTACCTCCTTGAAAAATCACCTTTACCCTAACGCGTTACGCTGCGGCGCGTCCATGGCAAGTACGAATAAATGTAACTGCGGATGGCCTGCGGCTCTGTGGCGTCACGCCTTTCCGCTGCAACATTCACTTATCAAATCGGGCAGCGCTGTAACAGATGTTCGCGCGGCAAAGCCGGGACGGCGCAGCGAACCGCAGCCGCATCCCCGTCCGGCGGACGCCTTCGGGTGCAGCCGCCCCTGTTATGATCGGCCGGATACAAAAACGACGAGACAAGGCGGCAGCACATGAAACCGGCGCTGATATCCTGGGCACTTTCGGGCGGAGCCGCCGTGTCGGTGGGCTTCGCGCGGTTTGGCTATGCATTGATTCTGCCCGCCATGCAAACCGACCTGGGCCTGAACTACGCCCAGGCGGGCTGGCTGAACACGGCCAATGCGCTGGGATATCTGCTGGGCGCCCTGCTGACGCTATTGTGCGTATCGCGATGGGGCAACCGCCGGCTCTTTGTGGCGGGCCTTGCGCTGACCACGGCGGCCTTGCTGGCCAGCGGCATGACCCACCACTTTCATCTGATCACCCTGTTCCGCTTCCTGGCCGGCTTCGGCGCGGCCGGCGCATTCATCTGCGGCGGCGTCCTGTCGGGCGTGGTGGGCACGCATGCCATCGTCATCTTCTTCAGCGGCGGGGGCGTAGGCATGCTGGCGACCGGCGCGCTCTTGCCCTGGCTGTTCGATGCCGCCGGGCCTGCAGCCTGGACCTGGGCCTGGATCGCCTGCGCCGCCATCTGCGCTCCCTTGTCCTGGGCAGCGATCGCCGCCATGCGCGGCATTGCCGAGCCCTCGACCCCAGGCATGCGCGCGCCGTGGCCCTGGCGTCCCTGCCTACCCGAGTTCACTGCCTATTTCCTGTTCGGACTGGGCTACATCGCCTACATGACCTTCATCGTCGCCTGGCTGCGCAAGGCGCTCGCGCCGGCCATATCGGTCGCCGCCACGACATCCATCATGTGGAGTCTGCTGGGCGTGATGACGTTGCTGGCGCCCCTGATCTGGCGGCCCGTCTTCAATGGCCGGCGCAACGGCTGGCCCATGGCGGCGTCCATGACGGTGCTGGCCGTCGGCGCGGCGCTGCCCTTGGCCTTTCCCACCCTAGCCGGGCTATGGCTATCGGCCGCGCTGGTCGGGTCCAGCGTATTCATGGTGCCTTCGGCCGCCACCGCGTTTGTCAAAACCAATCTGCCCAGGCCGGCCTGGGGCAGCGCCCTGGCCGTAGCGACCAGCCTGTTTGCACTGGGACAAACCATCGGCCCCGTTGCAGCCGGTTGGCTCAGCGACCTGACGGGTTCGCTGTCCATGGGGCTGGCCGCGTCCGCCGCAGTCCTGGTCATCGGCGCGCTCATCGCCATGACCCAAAAACCGCTGGAAAGCCAATGATTTCAACCTTATTCGCAATGTGGTTCTGACCGGAAATCAGACCGGCGCTCCCTATAATCAAGCCACGATTTTTTTACTCTTACAAGGATATGATCGTGTCTAGTGCTTCTTCCATCCCGCAGTTTTCCGACGCCGTTTACCCATTCGATGCGCGCGGTGTCGCCAAGCGGTTCCGGCATGCCGCCATCTTCGGCGCGCTATCGGCCCTGCAGCCCGGCGAAACCATGCGTTTTTGCAATGATCACGACCCCCTGCCTTTACTGCAGCAATTGCAGGGGCACTTCGGCGACCAGATCCAGATTGAATACGTCGCCCGCCTGCCCGGAGAAATCGTCATCGATTTCCAGATCGTGGCCTGAAAAATCCCCGCCTGCTTCCTGCGCGCCCTGTTCCTGGCAACGGACAGGGCGCTTTTCTTTGTCCATTCTTAGCCTATATCAAGCTAATGCCAATTATTCCCGGCATTTGCTTGACCCTACTACATATAGTCAATAATCTTCGTTTCACCACAACATATAGTGATACGGAGTTTTCATGGCACACATCGACGTCGCCTCTTCGATTAACGAATACCTTGATCAAGTGGACTGGCGCGTCAACGCCAATGCCAATCAGGGCTACTCGCTGGGCGGCCTGATACTGAACGTCTCGGGCAAAGTCATTGCCAATTATTGGCTAGACGAAGTGTATCCGGAAGCGGTCGGCAAAGCGCATCGCGACGCCGACCTTCACCTTCATGACCTGGACATGCTGTCGGGCTATTGCGCCGGCTGGTCGCTGCGGACCCTGCTGAACGAAGGCCTGAACGGCATTCCGGGCAAAGTGGAGTCCTGCGCGCCCAAGCACATGTCCAGCGCCGTGGGCCAGATCGTGAACTTCCTGGGCACCCTGCAAAACGAATGGGCCGGTGCGCAAGCCTTCAGCTCTTTCGACACCTATATGGCGCCCTTCGTCCGCAAGGACGCCCTGAGCTATACCGAGGTCAAGCAGTACATCCAGGAGCTGATCTACAACCTGAACGTCCCCTCGCGCTGGGGCACGCAAACGCCGTTCACTAACCTGACCTTCGACTGGGTCTGCCCAGAGGATCTGCGCGAACAGGTGCCGCTGATCGGCGGCCAGGAAATGCCCTTTCGCTACGGCGACCTGCAGGCCGAGATGGACATGATCAACCGCGCCTACATCGAGATCATGATGGCGGGCGATGCAAAAGGGCGCGTGTTCACCTTTCCCATCCCGACCTACAACATCACCGAGGATTTCGACTGGCACAGTCCCAATGCCGAACTGCTGTTCGAGATGACGGCCCGCTATGGCCTGCCGTACTTCCAGAACTTCATCAATTCCGAACTCAAGCCCAACATGATCCGGTCCATGTGCTGCCGGCTGCAGCTGGATCTGCGCGAGCTGCTCAAGCGCGGCAACGGCCTGTTCGGGTCCGCCGAGCAGACCGGGTCGCTGGGCGTGGTGACGATCAACTGCGCCCGGCTGGGCTACCTGCATGCGGGCGACGAAACCGCGCTGTTCAAGCGCCTGGACGAACTGCTGGAACTGGGCAAGACCAGCCTTGAACTGAAGCGCGAGGTCATCCAGCGCCTGATGGATAACGGCCTGTTCCCCTACACCCGGCGCTACCTGGGCACGCTGCGCAATCACTTTTCGACATTGGGTGTGAACGGGATCAACGAAATGCTGCGCAACTTCACCCGCGGCAAGCATGACATCACTACTGCCGAAGGCCACGCGCTGGCCATTCGCCTGCTGGATCACGTTCGGGCCCGCATGCTGGCATTCCAGGAAGAAACCGGCCATATGTACAACCTGGAAGCGACGCCGGCCGAAGGCACCACGTATCGTTTCGCCAAGGAAGACCGCAAGCGCTACCCCAACATCCTGCAGGCCGGCACGCCGGACATGCCCTATTACACCAACTCGTCGCAACTGCCGGTGGGCTTTACCGACGACCCGTTCGAGGCGCTGGAGCGGCAGGACGACCTGCAGCGCAAATACACCGGCGGCACCGTCCTGCACTTGTACATGACCGAGCCGCTGTCCAGCGCGCAGGCGTGCCGCACGCTGGTGCAGCGCGCCCTGGGCCGCTTTCATCTGCCCTACATCACCGTCACCCCCACTTTTTCCATCTGCCCGGTGCACGGATATCTGGGGGGCAGCCACAAGTTTTGTCCCAAGTGCGACGAGGAAATCGTCGCACGCAAGCAGCGCGCAGCGGCCTGATGCCGGCTCGCGCATTCATTTCTGTTTTCTACCCTCAACAAGGAGCACACTCATGAGCACACCCAACACAGCCACCACGCAAACCGCCATCACCCTGACCGACGAGGAACGCCAGCCTTGCGAAATCTGGACGCGCGTCATGGGTTACCACCGCCCGATGTCGTCGTTCAACATCGGCAAAAAAGGCGAATTCCACGAGCGCAAGTATTTCAGCGAGCAAGGAGCCCGGCTTGCCGCCTGACACGCCCATGCCGCAGGATGTGGTGCAAGCTATCGGCGGGCGGCCCCGCCGCCTGAAGGTGGGCGGCATCACGCCGTTCACCGCCACCGACTACCCCGGGCAGCTGTCCACGGTCATTTTTGTACAGGGCTGCCCCTGGCGCTGCGGCTACTGCCACAACCCGCATCTTCAGGCGCGCACGCCGCATAGCCCGATTCCCTGGGACGAGGTGCTGGCCCTGCTGGAAAGAAGGCGCGGCCTGGTCGATGCCGTAGTGTTCAGCGGCGGCGAGCCCACCATGGACCCTGGCTTGGCCAGCGCCATCGGCGCAGTGCGCGCCCTGGGCTTCAAGATAGGGCTGCACAGCGGCGGCACGCACCCGGAGCGCCTGAAAAGCGTCTTGCCCATGCTGGACTGGGTGGGCTTCGATGTCAAAACCTTGTTCGGCAATTACGCGCGCGTCACCAAAGTGGCGGGCAGCGGCGGCCCGGCCCTGGCCGGCTTGCAGGCGATACTGGCCAGCGGGGTCGATTACGAATGCCGTACGACCCTGCATCCTGCTTTGCTGCCGGAAGCGGACATCATCCAATTGGCGCAGACGCTGGCCGATCTGCAGGTAAAAAGCTATGCCCTGCAAGTCTTTCGCGAACAGGGCTGCAGCGATGCGGCCCTGAATGCGTCGATGGAGCAAGGCTACCCCAGCGCCGCGCTGGTCGAGCGCGTGTCGAGCCTGTTTCCCGCCTTTACCCTGCGGCGCGGTTGACGCGCGATTTCCTGAGCGTCGACAGGCGCCCGAACACTTTGACGGGCGCCAGTTGATCAGGCGAGAACAGGGCCATATCCAGCGCATCCAGCGTATTCTTCACCAGCAGCCCCAGTTCCGTATCGCCTTCCATCGTCAGCCGGCGGCTGAAAAACAGCGTGTCCGGATCTTCCTTGCGCTGGATCAGCAAATAAAAGTCGAGCAGATTGGCGGCGATCGTCAATGCGATGTCGCTGCCCGGCGCCACACCGGTGAACTTTCCCTTGCGCCAGACGAAGTCGAAAGCCACGCCCGCGTCGCGCGCCTGAATGCGCAAGACCCTGTTCTCCAGCATATGCAGGGTATCGGCAGGCAGATGCTGCGCGAGCGCCAGATTCAGCCCGCTGGCGAACAGGACCGAACCGGGATAGGCGGGCAGGCGCGCCAGCAGCCTGCCCAGCGAGGCGGGAAAGGAAGTACTTCCTGGGTTCACAATGAGTTCCTTGTTTTGTTTATAGATCAGGCCACATAGGTGACGACCGTGAAATAGTGGCAAGCGCTGCCGCCCATGACAAACAAATGCCAGACGCCATGCCCGTAACGCCACTTTTCGTCTGTGGCATAGAAAACAATGCCCGCGGTGTAAACCAGGCCGCCTGCAAGCAGCCAGCGGAAACCTTCCCAGCTCAGCGCATCGATCAAGGGGACGGCGGCAATCACCGCCAGCCAGCCCATGGCCACGTAAATCAGCAATGACAGGATGCGGCGACCCTTGGCCAGCCAGATTTCCTGAACGATGCCCAATAGCGCCAGGCCCCAGACAATACCGAACAAGGACCAGCCCCAGCCGCCGCGCAGGCTGACCAGCGCGAAGGGCGTGTAGCTGCCCGCGATCAGCAAATAGATGGCGCAGTGATCAAACTTGCACCAGATGCGCTTGGCGCGCCCGCGCAGGCTGTGATAAAGCGTCGAGGCCAGATACAGGCCCAGCAACATGACGCCATACACACTGAAGCTGACGATTTTCCAAGGGTCGCCCAGACGCGCGGCGATCACCACCAGCAGAATCGCGCCGGCCACGGCCAGTGCCGCGCCCACCAGATGGGTGATGCTGTTGAACCGCTCGCCTGCATACATAAGCCCGTTATCCTTTACGCCACCATCTGTTCCAGGCCCGGGCGTCCGTGCCAATAGCCGTTACAGGGCCCGGCCGGCATCAGCGGCAGCATGCTTCCGAAGGCATCGGCGGCGCCCAGTTGCCCATCCAGCACCTGGCGGAACAATTGAACAATCTCGCCCGTGTGCTGCGACTGCGGGCTGATGCGCAAGACATCCACCTGCAGTTCGCGCATGGCGTCCAGTTCGTTGATCAGGTTGTACACCAGCGCGGACTGCGTCTGGATGCCGTTCAGCACCAGAAATGGCTGGCTTTCACGCGTCTCCAGCAATAGGCCATCGGGATGATCCATGCACACATACTGGCAGTTGTCTTTGGGAATATTGCGGTGGCGCGCCGTGAAGCAGCGCGCCGAAAAAGCCAGCGGCATGCGCCCATAGGAAAAGACCTCGGTCCGCAAGCCCTGCGGCCGGTCGGCCTGCAGGCGCGCCAGCCCTTCACGCCCCATCTCCAGCGGCATCACCCAACGCTGCGCGCCCAGGCCGGAAAGCAGCTCCAGGGTGGGCCCGCTGTATACATTCAGGTAAGGGCCCGCCACAAAAGGCCTGCCATCCAGGCAATGCACCGCGCCCATGTCATTGGCCTCGATCATGAAATCCTCGTTGGCCGCAATCTTGCGCATGGTCGTCAGATCCTGGCCCGACTCCAGCAATACCTGCGTGGACAGCACGACTTCCTTGCCCGCATCGGCCAGCATCTTTGCTATCTCGAGCCAGTCGGGCAAGCGCAATTCATGCCGGCGCGAGCAGACTGTTTCACCCAAGTACACGATGTCGGCAGGCGCCTCGGTCATCGACTCATAAAACTGCATCATGGCCACACGCGACCAGTAATACTGCACAGGACCCAAAGCGATCTTCACATTTCTTCCTTCCGGCTATCCCGGCCAGGACAAGGCCTGGTTCCGGGCATCCATCGACTCATTTCCACGGGCGGTGATACGCGCCCAATGTATGCTGCTGCCCTTCCGCCACCTTGTTCAGCGCCGCCATCCACGCCGGCTTGACGGAATAGCGCTGCTGGCTGGCCCGGCACTGATCGATGGCATCGCGCCACACGCGCGTGACCTGCGCCACATAGGCCGGGCTGCGCTGGCGGCCCTCGATCTTGATGGCGCGCACGCCCATCTGCATCAGCTTGGGCAAAAGCTCCAGCGTATTCAGGCTGGTGGGTTCTTCCAGCGCGTAGTAGTTTTCATCGGCCACATCGAAGCGGCCTTTGCACAAAGTGGGATAGCCCGCATTCTCGCCATCGGCGTAGCGGTCGATCAGCACCCCGTTCAGGCGCGACTCCAGGCCTTGGCCGGTCTGCTGCCAGCGCACCGATTTGGCCGGTGAACATACCCCATGCGTATTGGGCGATTCCCCCGTCACGTACGATGACAGGGCGCAACGCCCTTCCACCATCACGCACAGGCTGCCAAAGCCGAACACCTCGATCTCGACCGGCGTGTTTTCCGTGACTTGTTCCACCTGGGCCAGGGACAGCACACGCGGCAAGACGGCGCGCACCACGCCGAAATGCTTGCGATAGAAGTTGATGGCTTCATAGTTGGTTGCCGAACCCTGCACCGACAGATGCAAACGCAGTTGCGGATAACGCTGGCTGGCGTAAAGCATCAGCCCCGGATCGGCCACAATCATGGCGTCCACCCCCGAGCCCGCCGCGCGGTCCACGGCTGCGCGCCAGGCCTGCCAGCCGGCAGGCTGCGAGTAGGTGTTCAATGCCAGGAACACCTTGCGGCCATGCTGATGCGCATAGCGTATGCCCTCGTTGATCGCCGCCTCGTCGAAATTCAGGCCCGCGAAGTTACGCGCATTGGTGGCATCGCGAAAACCCAGGTAGACGCAATCGGCGCCGTGGTCGACGGCTGACTTCAGGGCCGGCAGGCTGCCGGCGGGGCAAACCAGTTCGACGGCGGGCGCAGCACGCCCCGCCGCAGCTTGCAAATCGGAAGTTGCGTGTGTCATGACATCCAGAAAAGAAAAATGGAATCTAGGCGATCACCAGGGCCTCGTCGGCGGCACGCACCGTGGGCGCGCGTACGGCATCCATGGCGGGCCGTATCCCGGCCAGCAGCAGTTCGATCAGCTCGCGCACCGGACGAATGGCGTTGCCGAAAGGCAGCTTTTCGGAGCCCCGGAAAAACAGCCCGCGCCGGATGTCGCCCGCCAGCGCGAACGCCAGTTGGGTATCGATGCAGAACTGGCCGTGCTTGCTGATGCCGTCGCGCAAGCCGCAAGAAGCCAGGCAATCGAAGCCGACTGTGCAAGGGCGTTTCTTGGCAATGCGCTGCAGCTTCTCTTCTTTTTCCAGGTAGTTGGCCAGCCAGGGGGTACGTACCGCCCGCGCCGGCAAGCCCGCCACGCTCATGAACGTGACGATGTCTTCCGGCTTGGCTTCCACCAGCACTTTCTTGAAATTGGGATGCGCATCGCCCTCTTCCGTGACGGCAAAGGCCGAACCCAACTGCACGGCATTGGCGCCCATGCCCATCAGCCTGACCACCTGCTCGTGGCTATGGATGCCGCCCGCTGTAATCAACGGGATTTTTTCCTTTTCCAGGCCCATATCCTTGAACAGCTGCAAGGTGCCTTCCAGCACCTTGGAAAAAGCGAAATTCGGGTTGTTCAGCGCTTCGGCCGTAGGCGCGCCCAGGTGGCCGGCCGCAAAACGCGGGTTCTCGATCACAATGGCGTCGGGCAGGCGGTTCTTGCGCATCCATTTCTTCAAGATCAGGCCAATACCGCGCACATCGGACAGAATCGGGATAATGGCTGTCTTGAACCCTTCCGTCAGCTCGGGCAGATCCAGCGGCAGGCCTGCGCCCACCACGACGGCATCGGCCCCGCTTTCGCAGGACTGGCGCACATAAGAAGCGTATTCCGACACGGCCCGCATGATGTTCACGGCGATCAGCCCATTGCCCGCCGACAGCTTTCGGGCCGCGTGGATTTCGCGATCCAGCGCCACCAGGTTGGCCGAGTCGATCAACGCCTTGTTGCGCGACTTGCCGGTCTGCAGCATCAGGTCGGGATGGTGGCGGCGCAAGTCCACGCTCGATATCGTGCCCATGGCGCCATAGGACGCGACCGTTCCGGCCAAGCGATGGGCGGACACACCCACGCCCATGCCACCTTGCACGATAGGCAACAGCGACTTGCCCTTTAATTTGAGTCGGTCTAAAACGGTCTGCAACACGATGTTCATCCTTGCTGAAAAATGATTGCGCTAAAACGCAGTCATCACTATGCAGGCATCAGACCAGACATTCCTTAATAAATATCAACTTTATGTCGGTTAGGTAAATGTAGTATTGCCATGGTGCGCAACAAGGTTTCTGCCTCGGCCGGCGCACGCCTCATGTATGGTGACGACAATGGACAACGCTGATCGGGATATCTTGCTTGACGTGTGCGGCCTGGCGCCGCCCGAGCCGCTGGAGCGCGTGCTGGACGCACTGGCCGTGCTGGCGCCAGGCCATCGCCTGCGCATGCTCATCGATCGGGAGCCCCATCCGCTCTATGGCATCCTGGACCTGAACGGCTTCCGGTACCAGGCCACCGTCCGGCCTGATTACCGCTACGAAATCCTGATTTGGCATAAGCCCTGATGCAACGCGCCCTGTCGTTCAATCGATCCCCTCCTATCGATGTGCCCCTGCGGCTGCTGCTCAGCGCGCCGGTATTTGTCCTGCTGGCCGCCCTGCTGCTGCTCTGGACCGGTCCCGCAGCGCTGGTGTCGCGCTGGGCGCCGCCCACGCTGGCCATCACCCATCTGTTTACGCTGGGCGTGCTGGCCAGCGCCATGGCGGGCGCCTTGATGCAAATCCTGCCCGTGGCAACCGGCATCCAGGTCCTGGCGCCGCGCATGACCGCCGCCGCTGTCCAGGCGCTGCTCAGCGCCGGCACGCTGGCATTGGCCGGGGGATTCATCGCCGGGCCTGCCTGGCTGTTCCAGTTGGCGATAGGACTGCTGGGCGGCGCGCTGCTGTGGCTGGTCCTGGCCGCCACGGGCGGCTTGTGGCGCTACCGCAAGCTGGCGGCCAAGGGGGCCGCCGACATCCTGACCGCCACCCGCTTTGCGATGATTGCCCTGGCGGCCACGGTCATGCTGGGGACGCTGCTGGCGGCCGGGTGGGCGCAATGGCTGCCCTTTTCCAGGCACATCACCGATCTGCATGGCGCCTGGGGACTGCTGGGCTGGGTAGGCTTGCTGCTGATCGGCATGGCGTACCAGGTGATGCCCATCTTCCAGGTGACCGAGCTGTATCCCAAGCCCATCACGCGCTGGCTGACGCCGGCCATTTTCGTGCTGCTGACAGCCCATACCGTGAACCTGCTGGCCGGCAGCCCCATACAGTGGGAAACAGCGCGCGCCATTGCCGTGCTGCTGCTGGCGGCCTATACCCTGTTTGCCGCCACGACCTTTCAACTGCTCCTGACGCGCAAGCGGCCCGAAGCCGATGCCACAACGCTATTCTGGCGTACCGCCATGGTCAGCCTGGCAGCCTGTGGACCCGTATGGCTGCTGCAGATGGCCGGCTGGGGCGATTACTCGGTCACGCTGGGCGTGCTGTTCCTGGTGGGCTTCGCCTGGTCGGCCATCAACGGCATGCTGTACAAGATCATTCCCTTCCTGTTGTGGTACCACCTGCAGAAAGACCTGACCGTGGCCTTGCGGGTGGTGCCCAAAGTCAAGCAGATTATTCCCGACCGCATGGCCGCCCGGCAATTCTGGCCGCATTTGGCGGCCTTGCTGCTGCTGGCCGCGGCCAGCCTGCGCCCGCTGGCCTTCGCCCACGCGGCGGGCCTGGCCCTGGCCGTGTCGGCCGTCTGGCTGGGCTGGAATATTGCGCAGGCGCTGAGGCTGTTCCGGACGGCCCGGAAAGACATCGCCAAGGCACTGGCGGCCGCCGCGCCGGCCCCCTGGCAATGAATCAATCCTGGTAGGTGCTGAGCCCGTTCATGTCCAGAATCGTGATTTCACGCCCCTTGACGTGAATCAATTCCTGGGCGGCCAAGTCGTGCAGAATGCGTGAAAAATGCTCCGGCGTCAGGTTGAGGCGCGACGCAATGACGGTTTTGCTGGTCTCCAGCCGGAACGGCCGGCCATCTTCGCCGTGCCCGTCTTTCAGCAGATAGCCGATCACACGCTGCGTGCCCGATCGCAAGGAGTAAGCCTCGACGTCGCCCATCAGGCTGTGCAGGCGCTGGCTCAGGCCTGCCAGCATCTTCCGCGCGAAATCCGGCTGGCGGGCGAGTTCGGCGTACAGCACCGATTTGGCCACATGCAGGAGCATGGTATCGGCCAGGGCCTGCGCCGACACAATATATGCCTTGTCCAGAAACATCAGGGCTTCGCCGAAGCTGTCGCCCGGCCCGATCAGCCGCACCACTTTCTCGACGCCCGTGGGCGACACAAACATCAGCTTGATCTGGCCATACACCACGGTGTGAAAGCCCACGCAGGGTTCGCCGCGATGAAAGACGATATCGCCGCGCGCGGCCTGTACTTCCGTCGTCCCCTTGGCCAGGATGTCGAGCTCGTGCTCCGACAGTTCGTTGAACAAAGGAAGCTTTGCCAGAAAGTCCTGTACACGCATCTTGCTTGTTGCCATATTGCTAGAATCCTGTAAATGGCCTTTTTCAGGCAACTGCCCAATTGACCCTGTGATCAAAATCCTGTTCAACTTTGCCGGAACGCTGGCCCTGCTGCTGGCCATACTCGGCATATTTCTACCCCTGCTGCCCACCACGCCGTTTTTGCTGCTGGCCTCGGCCTGCTACCTGCGCGGCTCCGACCGCCTGCACCGCTGGCTGCTGGCCAACCGCGTATTCGGCCCCTATCTGGCCAACCTGCAGGCGGGCCGCGGGATTCCCCTGCGCAGCAAAATCATTGCCCTGACCGTCATGTGGGCATCGCTGGCGTTTTCAGCCTGGTACGTGCCAATAGCGTGGCTGCGGCCGCTGCTGCTGATTCCCGGCATCGGCGTCACCGTCTATCTGCTTCGCATGAAAACACTGCCCCCACAACAAGCCCTGGACAACCGTTCCCGCCGGGAACCGCCTGGTTGACCCCGGAACGGGCGTCGCCCCCAGTTTGCCGCCGGTCCTAGATCAGCTTCGAATACGTCGATACCGTCGGCTGCCCCAGATACTTGTCGAACACCATGCCGATGGCACGCACAAACAGCCTCCCTTTGGGCGTAATACAGAGGCCGCTTTCATCTTTTTTCAGTAAGCCGGCCTCTTCGAACTGCGCCAGGCGCTCGAGCTCCGCTTTGAAATAATCGGGGAAGTCAATGCCGTGCGCCTGCCGGATGGCCTGGTAATCGAGCGGCATGCTGCACATCAGGGTCATGATGATCTGGCGGCGCAACACATCGTCGTCCGACAGCTCGAAGCCTCTTTCTATGGGCAGGCGGCCTTCGTCAAGATGCTTGTAGTAGGCATTGACCGACCGGACCGACTGGCTGTACGAACGGCCTATCTTGCCAATGGCCGATACGCCAAAGCCGATCAGGTCGTACTCGGCCCGCGTCGTGTAGCCCTGGAAGTTCCGATGCAGGCTCTTGTCGAGCCGGGCCTGGTTCAGCTCATCGTCCGGCTTGGCGAAGTGGTCCAGCCCAATGTAGACATAGCCGGCCTCGAGCAAGCGCCGCATGGACATCAGGAAGATCTGCAAACGCGCTTCCGCCGACGGCAGGTCTTCAGCCTTGATCAGGCGCTGGGCCTTGAAACGGGAGGGCAAATGCGCATAGTTATACAGGGCGATGCGATCAGGCGACAAGCGTACGACTTCATCGAGCGTGCGGTCGAAACTGGCCAGCGTCTGTTTGGGCAAGCCGTAAATCAGATCGATGTTGACAGACTGGAAGCCCGCCTTGCGACTCGCGTTCAGCGCCGCCTCGACCATGGTCAAGGGCTGAATGCGGTTGACGGCGGCCTGGACGTCGGGATCGAAATCCTGCACGCCGAAGCTGGTGCGATTGAAGCCCAACCCCGCCAGCAGGCCCAGGGTTGCGTCATTCACCGTGCGCGGGTCGATCTCGACCCCCAGCTCGGCGTCGGGCGTAAATTCAACATGCCGCCGGATCATGTCCATGAGCTGCGTGAGTTCGGCGGCGCTCAGAAAAGTAGGCGTGCCGCCGCCCAGATGCAACTGCCCGGTTTTACGGTCGGCGCCCAGGTGCCTGGCCGCGAGCGCCATTTCTTTGTCCAGGTAGCGCAGGTATTCGGCCGAACGGCCATGGTCTTGCGTGATGATTTTGTTACAGGCGCAAAAATAACAAAGCGATTCACAAAACGGCAAATGCACGTAGACGGACAGCAAGGGATTGCTGGCGGCCGCGGCACGCTGCCCCAGGTATCCCAGATAAGCAGCCTCGGTGAAACCGGCATTGAAGCGGTCGGCCGTCGGATACGAGGTATAGCGCGGGCCGGAACTATCGAATCGGCGGATCAGCGTCTCGGAGATTTCGATATCAGGAAAAAAAACCGTATTGTCGTTCACTGAGGGACTTTCGACACCCATGGGCGTTCTCCGATTGAAACTGCTGCAGGCACGGCAAGATGCGCACAAAACGCGAAAAATGCCTGAATATCAACATTCTCCAGGTTTAGCGGAAAATCTTTTTTGACCTAGGTCAAGCAAAAACACAATCCGTGCGCACCGGCTTTCGCAAAGCTGAACGAAACATATCGTATTATTAGGGCTAGATTCATACAAACTCAACGCTCCTGCCCCTGATGTCGCTTGTACTCATTCTTGCCCTGCCTTTTGCAGGCAGCATCGTCGCTGCCCTGCTGCCTTCAAACGCGCGCAAGCTGGAGGCCTGGCTGGCGGGATTTGTCGCCCTCACCTGCAGCGTCCTGGTGTTCAGCCAGTTTCCGGGCATCTTCGACGGCCATATCGTCAAAACAGTCATCCCCTGGATGCCCAGCCTGGGGGTGGATTTCACGCTGCGCATGGACGGGTATTCCTGGCTGTTCGCCATGATCATCACGACGATGGGCGCGCTTATCGTGCTGTACGCGCGCTACTATCTGTCTCCCCAAGACCCGGTGCCGCGCTTTTTCTCGTTCTTCCTGGCCTTCATGGGCTCGATGCTGGGCGTGGTGCTCTCGGGCAACCTGATCCAACTGGTCGTTTTCTGGGAACTCACCAGCCTGTCGTCGTTCATGCTCATTGCCTATTGGCATCACCGGCTGGATGCCCGCCGCGGCGCGCGGATGTCGCTGACGATTACCGGCGCGGGCGGCCTGTGCATGCTGGGCGGCATGCTGATGCTGGGACACGTCGTGGGCAGCTACGACCTGGACGCCGTGCTCGCCTCGGGCGACCTGATCCGCACCCACCCGTGGTATGTCGCCATCCTGGTGCTGATCGCGCTGGGCGCGCTGACCAAGAGCGCCCAGTTTCCTTTCCACGTCTGGCTGCCCAACGCCATGGCGGCCCCCACGCCCGTGTCCGCCTATCTGCATTCAGCCACCATGGTCAAGGCCGGCGTTTTTCTGCTGGCCCGCTTCTGGCCCGTGATGGCGGGCACCGATGAATGGGCCTACATCATCGGCGGCGCGGGGCTGTGCTCGCTGGTGCTGGGCGCCTACGCGGCCACTTTCCAGATGGACATGAAGGGGGTGCTGGCCTATTCCACCATCAGCCATCTGGGCCTGATCACACTGCTGCTGGGCATGAACAGCAAGCTGGCGCTGGTGGCTGCCGTCTTCCACATGATCAACCATGCGACCTTCAAGGCATCGCTTTTCATGGCGGCGGGCATCGTCGACCATGAAACCGGCACGCGCGACCTGAGCCGCTTGTCGGGCCTTTATCGGAGCATGCCGATTACCGCCGCGCTGGCCGTGGTGGCGGCGGCCTCCATGGCCGGCGTACCGCTGCTGAACGGCTTCATTTCCAAGGAAATGTTCTTCGCCGAAACGGTTTTTGCCAGCGGAAACGGCTTCAGCCGCTACGGGTTGCCCATTGCCGCCGTCATCGCCGGCGCCTTCAGCGTGGCCTACTCCCTGCGCTTTGTGATCCAGGTGTTTTTCGGCCCGCCCCCCCGCGATCTGCCGCGCGCGCCGCATGAGCCGCCGCTGCGCATGCTGATACCCAGCGCCATCCTGGTGCTGGCCTGCCTGGTCGTCGGCATATTGCCCAGCTTCACCCTGGGGCCTTTCCTGCATACAGCGACGCTGTCCATCCTGGGGGCAGAAACGCCCGTCTATGACTTGCGCATATGGCACGGCTTCAATCTGCCGCTGGCCATGAGCTTCGTGGCGCTGGCCGGCGGGGTCTTCCTGCTCTGGCTCTTGCGCCACCGGCACCGCGCCCGGCCGGGCAAGGCGCCGCTGATTTATCGTTTCGACGGCCGCCGGACCTTCGAGCTGGTGCTGGAAGGCCTGGATACCCTGGCCGACTTCCTGCTTGCCTGGGCGCGTTCGCCGCGCCTGCAGCCCCAGTTGCTGCTGATCGTCCTGTGTACATTCTTCGTGGCCATGCTGCCGCTGCTGCGGGGCGGCTGGTTCCGGCCTGAAGTCTCGACGCCGGTCGACCCTTTCTTCGCCCTGATGTGGGTGGCCGGCGCGGCGTGCGCCATCGGCGCGGCGCGGCAAGCCAAATACCACCGGGCCGTGTCCCTGCTGCTCTCGGGCGGCGCGGGCCTGGTGACCGCCCTGACCTTCGCCTGGCTATCGGCGCCCGATCTGGCGCTGACCCAACTGGCTGTGGAAGTCGTCACCATCGTATTGATCCTGCTGGGCCTGCGCTGGCTGCCTCCGCGCGTCGAAGGCGATGACGAGCAGCCCGTCCTGCACAATACCATCCACGCCTTCGTGCGGCGTTTCCGCGACCTGATCATCGCCGTCATCAGCGGCGCGGGGCTGTCGGCCATCGCCTACGCCGTACTGACGCGCCCCCATCCTGCCGGCATTTCGTCCTTCTTCGTCGAGCAGTCGCTGCCCCTGGGCGGCGGCGCCAACGTCGTCAACGTGATTCTGGTCGACTTCCGGGGCTTTGACACTTTCGGCGAAATCACGGTGCTGGGGATTGTGGCCCTGACGGTCTATGCGCTGCTGCGGCGCTTCCGTCCGCCACCCGAAAGCATGACCTTGCCCAAGGCCCGCCAGAAACCGCCGACCCAGGGCAAGCTGCTCGACAAATTTGCCGAGCCCGATCCCAAAGCCTTGATTCCCGACGGCGTCATGAAGGTGCCCGCCGTGCTGGTACGCCTGCTGCTGCCCGTGGCGGCCCTGATTTCGCTGTACTTCCTGATACGCGGCCACAATCTGCCGGGCGGCGGCTTCGTGGGCGGGCTGATCATGGCCACTGCCATCATCCTGCAGTACATGGTGGGCGGGGTCATCTGGGTCGAGGCGCGGCCGCGCATACATCCGCAAACCTGGATCGCCCTGGGCCTGCTGTCGGCCGGGACGGCCGCCATGTCGGTATGGTGGGCCGCCAAGCCCTTCCTGGCCGCGGTCAGTTGGGACATCGCCCTGCCTATCGTGGGCCATATACATCTGTCCACCGTATTGTTGTTCGACATCGGGGTATACATGCTGGTCATTGGCGCCACCGTACTGATGCTTGTCGCGCTGGCCCACCAGTCGCTCAGGCTGTATCGCAAACCGGCCGCGGGCGCCTCGGCGCCGGCAGCCCACGTACAAGGAAACACCCCCTGATGGAAATTGTCCTAGCCATTGCCATAGGCGTTCTGGCCGGATCAGGCATATGGTTGCTGCTGCGTCCCCGTACCTTTCAGGTCATTATGGGCCTGACGCTGATTTCGTATGCCGTCAATCTGTTCATTTTCGGAATGGGCCGCGTGACGCTGGACGCGCCGCCCGTCATCAATGCCGACTGGGCCGCCGACGCCGCTCAGTACGCCGACCCCCTGCCGCAGGCCCTGGTGCTGACCGCCATTGTGATCGGCTTCGCCACCACCGCCCTGTTCCTGGTAGTCCTGCTGGCTTCGCGCGGTTTGTCGGATACTGACCACGTTGACGGAAGGGAGCGCCGCCAATGAACGAATGGATGCAGCATCTACCCATTCTTCCTGTTGCTGTGCCGCTCATGGTCGGCGCGCTCATGCTGTTGCTCAACGACTCGCACCGGCGCGCGCGGCTGACGCTAGGGTTTCTTTCCATTGCAGCCCAGGTCTACTTTGCCATCACGCTGTTCTGCCTGTCGGCGGGCTACCTGCCCAGCGATTGGCCCGATGGCGTGGGCGTGTATTTGCTGGGCGACTGGCCGGCGCCCTTCGGCATCGTGGCCGTGGTCGACCGGCTGTCGACCATCATGCTGGTCCTGACGGCGGTCCTGGGTGCCGCCACCTGGGTTTACGCTACCGCCCGGTGGGATCGCGCAGGCGCGCACTTTCACCCCTTGTTCCAGTTCCTGCTCATGGGGCTGAACGGCGCGTTCCTGACCGGCGACCTGTTCAACCTGTTCGTCTTCTTCGAAGTGCTGCTGGCCGCGTCCTACGGCTTGATGCTGCACGGTTCGGGCCGTTCCCGCGTCGCCGCGGGCCTGCATTACATCGTGGTCAATCTGCTTGCATCGTTCCTGCTGCTGATCGCCATGGCCATGATCTACGGCGTGACAGGCACCCTGAACATGGCCGACCTGGCCTTGCGGGCGGGGCAGCTGGCCGGCGCCGAAAGGCGGCTGTTCGAGTCGGGCGCCGCCATCCTGGGCATCGCCTTCCTGATCAAGGCCGCGGCCTGGCCGCTCAACTTCTGGCTGCCGGCCGCCTACGCCAATGCCTGCGCCCCCGTAGCCGGTATTTTTGCCATCATGACCAAAGTGGGCATCTATGCCCTGCTGCGTATCGGATCCCTGCTCTTGCCCACTGGCGCGCCGGCCGCCTTCGGCGGCGAATGGATGTTTCCCGCGGGCATGGCCACGCTGGTGTTCGGCACCATCGGCCTGCTGGCCGCGCCCCAGGCTGAACGCCAGGCAGGCTACTGCGTCATCATGTCGTCCGGAACGCTGTTTGCCGCCCTGGGCATGCCCGGCGTGACCTTGACCGGGCCGGCCTTGTTCTACCTGATCAGTTCGGTATGCGCCCTGGGCGCGCTCTTCATGCTTCTGGAACTGGTCGAGCGCACGCAGTCTTTCGGCGCCGATGTGCTGGCGGTCAGCCTGGAAGCCTTCGACCTGGAGGACCCCGAATCCGCCGACCGCTCCGATGACGTGGTGGGCGTGGCCATACCCGCCGCCATGGCCTTCCTGGGCATGTCCTTCGGTTTCTGCGCCCTGCTGATTATCGGTCTGCCCCCCACCTCGGCCTTTATCGGCAAGTTCGCGCTGCTGTCCGCCGCCTTGCAGACCTCGGCCACCGACACGCCCTCGCTGGCCGCCTGGTCCCTGGTCGTCGGCATGCTGGGCTCGGGCCTGGCCGGCATCATTGCCCTGAGCCGCACCGGCATACGCCTGTTCTGGAGCGCGGAAGAAACCATCACGCCGCGCCTGCGCATCAGTGAAGCCGCCCCCGTAGGCGTGCTGATACTGGCCACCATTGCACTGGCCTTCTGGGCCGGGCCCGTCATGCGCTACATGGAGCAAACCGCCAGCTATCTGGATCGCCCTTCGTCGTATGTCAATGCCGTGCTGACGCAAAGCCCCAATCGGGCCGTTACGCCAGGAGCCGGACAATGAAGCGCTATCTGAACCTGCTGGTCCTGCCCGCCGTGCTCCTGGCCATCTGGCTGCTGCTGAACGACTCGCTGTCACCGGGACAGATTGCCTTGGGCGCCATCCTGGCGGTCCTGCTGTCCTGGGCCGCCTCGGCGCTGCGGCCATTGCGCTCGTCCCCCAAGCACCTTGCGACCGCGCTGCGGCTGATCGTCCACGTTGCCATCGACATCACCAAGTCGAACATCGCCGTGGCGCGCATTGTCTGGCTGGGGCGGCGCGCCCATGCCACGCCAGGATTCATCAAGATCCCCTTGCGGATACGCGATGCGCACGGGCTGGCGGCCCTGGCATGTATCGTGACCTACACACCCGGCACCGTCTGGTCCGACTATTCCGACGACGATGGCCTGCTGACCCTGCACGTCCTGGACCTGAAAGACGAAGAAGCATGGTTTCAAACCATACAGCAGCGATATGAACGCCCCCTGATGGAGATTTTCGAATGAACCACCTTGTCTATTGGTCGGCCACCTTCGCCCTGGGCTGTTTCGTGCTGGGCCTGGCCTTTGCCGCATTGCGCATGCTGCGCGGCCCTGCCGCATCCGACCGCGTGCTGGCCCTGGACACCATGTACATCAATGGCATGCTGATTCTGTTGGTGCTGGGCCTGCAATTCAATTCCAGCCTGTATTTCGACATTGCCCTGCTGATCAGCCTGTTCGGTTTCGTGGGCTCCGTTGCCATGGCCAAGTTCCTGCTGCGCGGCGAGGTCATAGAACCATGATGGAAACCCTGCCTATCTGGATAGCAGTGCCTGTGGCGCTGTTACTCGTCATCAGCGGCATTCTTACGCTGACCGGCTCACTGGGCCTGCTGCGCCTGCCTACCTTTTATTCCCGCATACACGCGCCTACCCTGGGCAACACCCTGGGCGTGTTCTGCGTGCTGGTGGCCTCCATCCTGGTTTCGTCCACGCTGGAGCACCGCGCCGTCGTCCATCAGATCCTGATCACCGTCTTCCTGGTCATTACCTCTCCCGTCACGGCCATGCTGTTGATGCGGGCAGCCATCAAGCGCAAGGCGCGCGAAGAAGAGCGGCTGGCTCAGGAAGGCGCCATCGCGGACCTGCCCGGCGACCCTCCCGGCAAGCAGACGGAAAACGAAGGGCTGACCTAGGCCGGGAAACGCTGAAATACTCCCTTACACTGCAGGATCATCAGGCTTATATACTGTCTTTGAAGTCCTTCTTGTTTACAAGAGGATCCGAACCTTGAATCAAAGGAGTACGTATATGATGCATACTCGATCCACTCAATTGACCCGCCACGCCCTGACCGCCTGCGCATTGGGCGCCTGCCTGATGGCGCCCGCCGCCTACGCCGCAAACAGCGGCAACGCGCAGACCGAGGCCGATATCAACGCCCGCTACCAACTGGATGTAGAACGCTGCAATACCGGGCAGACCAATCAGGACAAGGCCACCTGCCTGCGAGAGGCCGGCGCGGCCCGTGAAGAGGCGCGCCGCAATCGCCTGACCAGCAGCAATCAGGCTTACGACCAGAATCAGACCAAACGCTGCGATGCCTTGCCGGCGGGCGAACGCGATGATTGCCTGTTGCAGATGTCGGGGCAGAATACCGCCACCCAAAACACCACCACACAGGGCAGCATCGGCGGTGGCGGCGTGCTGCGCGAAACAACCATTACCATTCCCGGCCAGCCCACGTCCCCGTCGTCTCCCGGGCTGACACCCGTCACGCCCACGCCCATGACGCCCACGCCGGCCATTCCCGCGCCGCCAGACACCCTGACACCCGCCATGCCAAGCACGGCCCAATAAAAACGGGAAAAAACGGCAAGAGGCCTACTCTTGCCGGGTCAGCCGGGCGCCGATGCGGGGCCCCGGGAACACCACCGTAATACGGGTGCCCGGGAACTCCGGCCGGCTGGCCAGGCTCCACCACGCACCGTGCGCACGGGCAATTTCACGCACAATCGCCAGGCCCAGCCCTGACCCGCCCGCGCCCGCGCGCGGGGAGCGGTAAAACGCCTCGAACACCCGCTCGGAATCTTCCCCATCAATGCCCGGACCATTGTCCTCCACCGCCAAGGAAGGCGGATTGGCCGTCACGCGCAAATTAATGGCTGTCGCGCCCGTGCCGTAGCGCAAGGCGTTGTCGATCAAGTTGCTCAGCAACTCTTCCAGCAGCAAGGCATCCACATCGACCCATACAGGTTCCTCCGGCGCGATCAATATCAGATCAATGTGCCGGGCCCTAGCGGTGGGTATCCATTCCGCACCGCTTGCCCGTACCCACTCGCACAAGTCCATGCGCACAAAACTGTCCTGAGGCCGCGTACTGGAATCGGCCTTGGCCAGCACCAGCAATTGCTGCCCCAGCCTGATCATGCGATCCGTCACCATTTTGATGCGCTCGGCACGCTCGCGCACATCCTCAGGCAGGTTGCGGGTCAGCATCAGCTCGGACTCAAGCTTCAGCCCCGTCAGCGGCGTGCGCAATTGATGGGCCGCGTGCCCGATGAACCGCTTCTGCGCCTGCATGGAGTCATCCAGCCGCAGTAACAGATCATTGAAATGCGTGACCAGTGGCGCTACTTCGGTGGGAAGCCCCGCCATGTCCAGCGGCTGCAGGTCATCCACCGAGCGCTGGCTGATTTCATGCGAAAGCCGATTGATCGACGCCAGCCCGGACCGGACGCCCGAAATCAGCACCCAGGCAAAGATGCTGACCAGCACGATCTGGCTGATGATCATCGTCCAGAAAATATCGCGCAGCAGCCAGGCATCAAAACTGATCTTGCGCGTCATCACCCACGTGGCGCTTAAATCGAGCGCCACCAGCACCAGGACCGCGGGGAAAAGACGAAGAACCAGATGGCGGGCGAGCGAACCCCGCGGAGGGAAGGCCGCCCGGAGCTTATCCAGCACTGTCCACATCGAGGAGGTAGCCGAAGCCGCGCACCGTTTGTATTCCGGCGCCCGTGCCCTCGAGCCGCTTGCGCAGCCGATACACATAGACTTCGACCGCATTTTCGCTGAAATCGGCATCCCAGGCCGACAGGGAATTGACGATCTGGCGCTTGGTGACAACACGGCCGGCGCGGGCCATCAGCATTTCCAGCACCGAGAGCTCCCGGACCGACAGCGACAACCTTTCGCCATTGACTCGGACCTCGCGCCCGACCGAGTCGAACAGCAAGGGACCGGCCTCGATGAAAGGCTGAGCCTGGCCCGCACGGCGCCGGCCAAAAGCACGCACCCGCGCAGCCAGCTCGGCCAGTTCGAACGGTTTGGTGACGTAGTCGTCGGCGCCCGCATCAAGCCCCGCCACACGGTCCTCGACGCCATCACGCGCCGTCAGGATAAGTACGGGAACCTGTTCGCCCGCGGCGCGCAACTTGCGCAGGATGTCCAGGCCGCTTTGGCCGGGCAGATTAAGGTCGAGCAGCAGCAGGTCGTAGCTCTGCCCCGCGACAGCACCCAGCACTTGGTCGCCGTCGGCCAGCCAGTCAACCGCATAACCCTGTTCGACCAGGAATTCCTGCAAGGCATGGCCCAGCGTGGTGTCATCTTCGATTACTAGAACTCGCATGGTGTGATTCTATATCGAAGTGTGCCGCCATGTGGAGGACTAACAGGTTTTAGGCCCGTGCCGTTACAATGCTGACACGCCGCTGAGCAAAGCCGCAGCGGCGTGTCCAACGCTGATCACCAGGCCGTTGCCGTTCAAGGCGTGGCCGGGGCGCCAGCCGCTGTGGCGCCCGATGCAGCCGCTGCTTCCGGCGCCGCGCCCTCTTCAGCATGCGCGTCGGCGCCTGGCTTGGTGATGAAGCCAAGCCGCTTCATCCCTGCCCCCCTGGCGCTGCTCATGACTTGAGCCAGCACTTCGTAGCGAGTGTTCAGGTCGGCGCGGATGCGCAGATCGGGCTGAGGGTCCAGCGCTGCTTCCGCCGCGAACTTTTCCTTAAGCTGGTCAATGCCAATCGCCTGCTCGTTCCAGAACAACTGGCCCTGGGCGTCAACCGCCAGATCGATGATCTTGGGTTCTTGCTCGACCGGCTGCGCGCTGGCTTGCGGTATGTTGATCTTGATGGAATGACTGAGCAAAGGCGCGGTGATGATGAAGATCACCAGCAGAACCAGCATCACGTCAATCAGGGGCACCATGTTGATCTCGGAGACCGTATGGTTTGCTCCATTGCCATTATCGAAGCTGCCGAATGCCATTTATTCACCCTTGGGAGCAGCGGCGAGCGCGACACGGCGCGTTCTGCCCGACGACTCATAGGCCTGCTGCCCGGTTGAAAGGAAAGTAAAAAGGTCATGCGCAAAGGCATCCAGGCGAGCCAGATAAACGCGATTGCCGCGCACGAAACCGTTATAGGCCAGGACTGCGGGGATGGCCACCGCCAGACCCAGACCCGTCATGATCAGGGCCTCGCCCACCGGACCCGCAATGCGATTGACCGTCACGCCGTCCGACAGGCCAATGCCTATCAGTGCATGATATACCCCCCACACCGTCCCGAACAAGCCTACGAAAGGAGCGGTGGAGCCAATCGAAGCCAGCACGGTCAGGCCGTTCTCCAGCCTTGCTGTTTCTTCATCGATCACCTTGCGTATTGTGCGCGTCACAAAAGCCCCCGTCGAGCCTTTTTCCTCGAGCTTCAGGGCGCCGTATTTGGCGTGATGATTGCGCGCATGAATGGCATGGCTGGCCAGATGGGCGAACGGCTCCCCCGCGCCATGCGTGGTGATCTCGTGTTCGACCTGCTCCAGCGAACTGGCCGCCCAGAATTCGCGCAGAAACTTGTTCGAGCGGTGGCGTATGCGCATGTTCAGGAAAGACTTCACGAAGATCAGGTACCAGCTGATCAGCGACATGGCAACCAAAATGCCAAAGAGTGTCTTGCCCACAAGGTCGCTTTCGGAAATGAAATGCAGCATGCCGCCCTGAGCCACGTCGGCGGCCGTCGTCGTGCCCACGCCAGCCGCAGCGGCAGCCGTCGCTGCAGCCGGAGCCGCCGCAGCGGCCATATTGGCCGCCTCGGCCGCACCCGACTGCACGGCGGGCGCAGCCTCGCCCAGTTGTGCAAGCACATGCATTGCGCTGTTTACTAAATCGAACATTATTCGTTACGTCCTATAAAACAAAATCGAAAGGAATGTCAGCCATGGCCTGATATGCAATGCCATTTTCAGTGTAAGGCTTGAAACGAGCGGTGCGCGCCGCCTTGAGCGCGGATTCATCAAGACGGGAATAACCCGACGACGATTGCACCGTCGCATTCACCACTGCGCCTTGCGCGGAAATCAGTACACGCACCACCACCCTGCCCTGCTCGCCGCGGCGCTCGGAAGCGCGCGGATACACCGGCATGGGCCGCTTACCCAGATAATCGACCTTGCCGATCATGCGCGGCCGGTCTGGATCCACCGGCTTGGGCGGCGCCTTGGGTACAGCGGGTGCCGCAGCCTGCCCTGACGGCGCAACGACCTTGGGGGGTGGCGGCGTCGGAGCCGGCTTGACGACGGGCTTGGGTTTAGGTTTGGGCTTCGGTTTTGGCTTGGGCGGTGGCGGCGGCTCGGGCTGGATCGCTTCCGGCTCGGGCTCTTCCACAACGGGTTCGGGTTCGGGCTCAGGTTCAGGCTCGATCTCGGGTTCTGGCTCGGGCTCCGGCATGATGTCAGGTTCGGGAGGCGGATACGGAATTTCCTCGGGCGGAGGAATCTCGGCCTCGACGGGCTCTTCCGGAGTTTCTACGTTCGGCGCCGCATCGACAACCACATCGGCAATTTCCACAAAGCGTACTTCAACCGCTTCGGGCAGCTCTATTTCAGGTTTGGAGGATGGCGTGGACAAGATGGCACCCAGCACCGCCAGGTGCAGGCCCACAGCAACAATCGCCCCAGATACTTTGACAAGCGTGGTGCGAAACTTCGGTTGGACACGAAAACGCGACATGGATCCAGCAATAATAAAGGTTGCACAGCGTCAGTATCGTGCACAAACGGCTGCTTCTCAAAACAAGACCGTTATATTAACAATAATGCGAACTATTCGCAATAAATTATTGACCTGATTTCCTGGCGCTGCGCTCCATACGATGGCAAGGGCGCCTTGCACTCATAGTACGAACGAAAAAAAAACCGCCTAGCCAAAACTAAGCGGTTTTTGTGTTTGCAGTAAGTGGTGGGTGCTGACGGGTTCGAACCGCCGACCTACGCCTTGTAAGGGCGCCGCTCTACCAGCTGAGCTAAGCACCCTTTCTTTGCGAACGCATGGGGTTTAAGCCATGTGTGGCGGTGGGTTTACTTACTACCCACCGTTGCAAATTTCGGGTCACTGCACTTGCTGCAAAACGCGATAAGCAAAGGATTATAAGATATCGCGTTTTGCAATGCAAACCGATAAAGACGCCAACCGAATTTAGTTGACGGCGTCTTTCAAAGCCTTGCCAGGACGGAATTTGGGTACCTTGGCTTTCTTGATTTTGATGGCTTCGCCGGTACGTGGGTTGCGACCTGTACGGGCAGCGCGCTCGGACACAGCAAATGTGCCAAAACCGACCAGCGTAACGGTGCCTTTTTTCTTCAGGGTAGTTTTCACCGCACCAATGAATGCCTCAAGTGCGCGGCCGGCGTCGGCCTTCGACAAATCTGCTTTAGTGGAAATGTGTTCGATAAGCTCGGTTTTGTTCATTAAGGATTACCCCTAAAAATTTATTGTAGCCAAACCCTGCCCTGGGGGCCGTTTGGCGCTTGGTTTAAAAAATACTAAGTACAAATGCTGCTGCGATTCGTACTACTCACAAAAGACACTGCGAGCGCAACCAGCTTGCATTCTTGCAAAAGCACGACTGGATGACTATCGCGTATTAAGCCTTTGAAAAATGGGCGTGTCAAGCAAAAAAGCCCCCAAAACCCGCATCGTTACTGACTTTTTTGTTTTTGCGCAGCAGCATAATGAAATTTCGCAAAGTTTGCTGCAAGGCTGACCACAGCCGATCAAGTTGTGGTAAATGCTTGCCAGAAACAGCGGGAATTCTTCCCTACGCCAGTGCTTGGTTGAAATCGCCGATCAGATCTTGTGCATCTTCAATACCAATGGATACACGCAGAAAGTTGTCGGAGATCCCCATCAAGGCCCGGCGCTCGGGGCCCATTTCGTAATAGATAGTGTGTGCCATCGGCAACACCAGCGTCCGGTTATCACCCAGATGCGTTGCCAGGGCCAGCACCTTGAGACGATTCAGGAAATCGAACACATCAATATCGTCGGCCAGCTCAATACCCATCAAGCCGCCGAAAAGACCGCCGAACAATTGGCGCGCCCGCTCATGCTGAGGGTGATCAGGCATGCCGGGATAATGTACTTTGGCCACTTTGGGATGCTGGGCAAGAGCTTGTGCCAGCGCCAAGGCATTGGCGCAAATCTTGTGCATGCGCAGCGACAGCGTTTCGGCGCCCACGGCGAGCCGATGCGCGGCTTCCGACGACAAGGTGCCGCCCATGTCGCGCAAGCCTTTCTTCTTGATCTGGGTCAGTCCCCACGACGTTGGGCTGCCCTTGCGGTAAGGCTCGGCAATATTCGGATAGTGCGACCAGTCATACAGCCCCGTATCGGTCACGGCGCCGCCCAGCGCATTGCCATGCCCGCCAATATGCTTGGACAAGGAATTGACAATCAGCGTGGCCCCCACCTCTTTGGTTTTGCACAGCAGGGGGCTGACCAGGGTATTGTCGACCACATAGACCAGATTCTTTTCCTTGCACCATTGGCCTATGCCCGCAAGATCGGCGATCTGGGTGCCGGGGTTGGCCAGCGATTCAGTAAAGACCATGCGGGTTTCAGGGCGCCACGCCGCGGCGACGTTACGCTCATCGGTCGCATCGACCATGGTCACGCTCACCCCCAGATCCGCCAGCGTGCCCAGCAGGCTGTTCGTATTGCCGAAAATGTGCTGGCTGCTGATCAGGTGGTCGCCGGCCTTGAGCAAGGTAAAGAAGGTGGCTGCCAGAGCGGCCATGCCGGTCGCGAAACTGACGGTGCCGGCGGCGCCTTCCATCTGGCTGATCTTGGATTCCAGGGCGGCCGTCGTCGGCGTGCCTTGCCGCGCATAGGTGAAGCCCGCCTTGCCTTGAAACACCGCTGCCAGTTCGCGCGAATCGGCAAAAGCATATTCGGATGACGGATGCATCGGCTTATGGATGGCGCCGTGCTCGACCGAAGCGCGCCGGTCGGAATGAACAATCGTAGTGGTAAAGCCGTTTTTAGCCATGATGGATAGAGGTCAACAAGATAGGATGGGGTCGGCGCCGCAGGGGCGCCACTCAATCATACTGCGGCCATGCCCACCCGGAACGACGGCGGCCGCAGCGATAAGCCAATTCGCTAGACGCTTGCGCGCTGGCGCACCGATTCGTACAGGCATACCGCGCTGGCCACGCTGACATTCAGGCTCTCGACCGAGCCCAGCATGGGAATCGTCACCAGCTCGTCGCAGGTTTCGCGCGTCAGCCGCCGCATGCCTTCGCCTTCGGCGCCCATGACCCAGGCCATCGGGCGGCGGGCATCCACCTGATGCAGGCTCCCCGTGGCTTGGTCGTCCGTACCCACCAGCCAGACATCGCGCGCCTTCAATTGCCGCATGGTCCGGGCCAAATTCGTGACCATGATGTAAGGCACGGTTTCGGCGGCGCCGCAGGCCACGCGCTGTACCGTGCTGTTCAAGCCAACGGCCCGGTCACGCGGCGCAATCACCGCATGCACGCCCGCCGCATCGGCGGTCCGCAGGCAGGCCCCCAGGTTATGCGGATCGGTCACGCCATCCAGGATCAGCAACAAGGCGGGCTCAGGCTTATCCTCGAGCAGGTCAAGAACCTCGTCCACATCAACGGCCAGCTCATGCGCCTCGGCCAGGGCCACCACGCCCTGGTGACGCGTGCCGCGCGCCAGACCGTCCAGCCGGTCGACGGGAACGGGACGGACGCGGATATTGGCCGCCTGCGCCTGCTCGATAAACGCCAGCATGCGCTTATCGCGCCGCGACGCCTCGACATAGAGCTCTTTGATGGAGTCCGGCGCATGGCGCAAGCGAGCGATGACCGCATGAAAGCCGGCCAGGACCTGGTGAGACGACATGATTTTCCTTTGAAGTATTCTGGGTGCACCCGAAGCGCGCGGCCCGCATTACAGCCAGCGCTGCAAGACGGGCAAAGCGGCCAGCCCTGATTTTAAACCCGTCCGCCCCGGTGCAGGCACACGGGGCGGGCACTGCGCCTGAAACCTGCCGGGCGCAGCGGGAAAGCCGGCGGGGCCGAAGGCTATCGCCGGCCGCGGCTGGTTTTACTGGCCTTGCTGGCCTTGCTTGTTTTTCCAGGCGCCGCAGCCTGCGCGCCGCGCTTGGCCGCCGCCCTGCGTTGACGCGCGGTCGTGCCCTTGAGCGCGTCCGGCTTGGCCGGCGCCGCGCGCTTAGTGCGCCGCTCGACAGGCGCATCGGGCTCGATGGACGCTTTGAGTTCCTTGAAACCCGTGCCCTTGACCAGACGGAACTCAATGCGGCGGGCTTCCAGATCCACGCGCGACACCTGAACCTGCACCGCGTCGGTCAGGCGATAGCGTATGCCTGTGCGTTCGCCGCGCAATTCATTCATGGCTTCGTTGTACTGGAAGTAATCGGACCCCAGCTCGGAGACATGCACCATGCCTTCCACAAAAAGCGTATCGAGCGTAATGAAAATACCAAACGTGGCAATGCCAGTGACGCGGCCGCTGAAGACTTCACCCACATGCTCTTTGACAAACCAGCACTTCAGCCAGGCCTCGACATCGCGAGAGGCATCATCCGCCCTGCGCTCACGCGCCGACAAAAGCAGGCCGAGCTTCTCCCAAATGGCATGTTCACGCTCGCCCTTGGGCAGCGCCGCTGCCCCGCTGACGTCGTCCAACTGCGGCACATAGCGCTTGCCCCGCAACACGCTCTTGATCACCCGATGCGTCAGCAGATCGGGATAGCGGCGTATGGGTGAAGTGAAATGTGCATAGTGGTCGTAAGACAGGCCAAAATGGCCCACTTGCTCGGGACTGTATATGGCTTGCTGCAAAGAGCGCAAGCACATGGTTTGTATGATTTCAAAATCGGGCCGCGCGCGCGCCGCCTTGATCAGGCGCGCATAGTCGGTCGTTGACGGATCATCGCCGCCATCGAGCGTCAGCCCCAGATTGCGCAAGTAATCGCGCAGGGACTTGAGCTTTTCGGGGGTGGGCCCTTCATGCACGCGATACAGCCCCAAACGCTTGTTGCGCGTCATGAATTCCGCGGCGCAGGTATTGGCCGCCAGCATGCACTCTTCGATCAGCTTGTGGGCATCGTTACGCGTATAGGCTTCTATGCGCTCGATTTTGCCCAGGGGATTGCAGACAATGCGGGTCTCGACCGTATCGAAATCAATCGCGCCGCGCTTGATCCGGGCCTGGGCGAACAGCTGGTATAGCTCGTACAGATTCTGTATATGCGGCAGCACCGGCTGCATGGCTTGCCCCGCGGGTCCGCCCGGCTGCTGCAGCGCCGTCCAGACATCGGTGTACGTCGTGCGGGCGTGCGAATGAATCACCGCCTCGTAGAACTGATAGGCGGTGATGCTGCCGGCCTTCGTGCCGCTGGCGGCAATCACCATATCGCACACCAGCACCAGCCGGTCGACATCGGGGTTCAATGAACAGATGCCATTGGACAGCGACTCGGGCAGCATCGGAATGACCCGGCGCGGAAAGTACACGCTGGTGCCGCGGTCAAGCGCATCGTCATCCAGCGCATCGCCCGGCCGCACATAATGGCTGACATCGGCAATGGCCACCAACAGCCGCCAACCCGGCCGCTTGCGTTTTTCAGTACCCAGTTCCACCGGCATACAAAAAACAGCATCGTCGAAATCGCGGGCGTCCTCGCCATCAATGGTCACGAACGGCACATCGCGCAAGTCGACACGGTCTTTCAGCTCGGCCGCCTTGACCGTCGCCGGAATCTTGGCTGCCTGGTTCAAGGCGGCTTCGGAAAACTCGTGCGGGACATCGAACTTGCGCACGGCGATTTCAATTTCCATGCCCGGATCGTCGATTTCCCCCAGGACTTCGACCACGCGGCCCAAAGGCTGCGTGTGCCGCGTGGGCTGTTGAACGATATCGATCGTAACGACCTGGCCGTGCTCGGCATCGCCTGTGTCGGCCGATGGAATCAGAATATCGTGCTTGATGCGCTGGTCTTCGGGAACCACGATGAACGCACCGCGCTCTTTCAGGAAACGCCCCACCAACTTGTTGGTGCGCCGCTCAACGACTTCAACGATGCTCGCCTCGGGTTTGCCCCGGTATTCGCCATCGGGCTTGGCCAGGACGCGGTCGCCATGAAGCACCTTGAGCATTTCGCGCGGAGACAGAAATAGATCCGGCCCGCCATCATCGCGTAGCAAAAAGCCAAAGCCATCGCGATGGCCCTGCACTTTTCCGGCAATGAAATCCAGCTTGTTATTCAGCAGCAACTGCCCCTGGGCATTGTAAAAGGCCTGGCCATCGCGTTCCATGGCTTTCAGGCGGCGATCGAATCCGACGGAGAGCGGCACCGGCGCGCCCAAAGCCTGCGCCAGCGCCTGGGGAGTGATGGGCCCTGGATTGCCGCGCAAATACTGCAAGATGACTTCGCGGCTGGGTACGTCCGGGTCAAAGTCCGGCGGCAGCTCGTGTCCAGCGCCCTTTTCGTTGTTATTGGTGTCTTTTTTAGATCTCTTGATCAAAGGTGATTTCCATTTATTTAAAATATGGGTTATACTTTGCGCCTCTTAAAGATGTAGCGCGAAACGCAAGCAGTAGTACCCAAAGCGTTAGCATACACTTTATGCCCAGGTGGCGGAATTGGTAGACGCGCATGGTTCAGGTCCATGTGCCGCAAGGTGTGGAGGTTCGAGTCCTCTCCTGGGCACCACTTATGGTAGGCAAGCAGCCCCATGAAATCATTCGTGATTTCATGGGGCTTTTTGTTTCTGGCTACGCAGTCAGCGCATGGCGCATGGTCACGTGCTCGATACCGGCATCCATATATACCGGCCCCTCTGCCACGAACCCGTGCCGCGCGTAAAAATCCTGTGCGTGCAACTGCGCCGACAGGACGACCTCTAGATATTGCCTGACACGCGCTTCGTCAATCAAGGCGCGCAGCAGCATGGACCCCACGCCCAGGCTGCGGTATTCGGCGCCGACCGCCATGCGCCCGATGTGGCCATCGGGCAGCAGACGCCCCGTTCCCAAGGGCAGGCCTTCTTCGTTGTAGGCGACGGCGTGCACGCACACTACATCGTGCTCGTCCATTTCCAGTTCGATGGGAACCTGCTGCTCTAGCACAAACACTGCATACCGAATGGCCGCTGCGTCGGCCTTGCACGTATCCCAGTCGCCCAGGACGATATTTATATTCTTGTTCACAGAAATTCTCCGATATCACGAATGGGGCGCAGGCCAGCCCCTACCGCATCGGCCGGCCCCGGGCCGGGTTCAGCCGGCCAGCTTCAGGCCGATGATGCCCAGCACGATAAAGCCCACACTGAGCAGGCGGGCCACGCTGGCCGATTCGCCCAGCATGACAATGCCCAACAGTACGGTACCCACGGCGCCGACCCCTACCCAGACAGCATACGCCGTACCCAGCGGCAACTGCTTCATGGCCAGGCCCAGCAGCGCCAGGCTGATCACCATGGACGCCGCAGTACCAATCGAAGGCCACAGCCTGGTAAAACCTTCGGTGTATTTCAGGCCTACGGCCCAGCCTATTTCAAACAGACCTGCAATAATCAGTACCAGCCAGGACATTGATGTCGACATAACAGTTGCTCCGACAGGGGCCGTCCCCTTGCTTGGGTTCGCCCCGGATGTTCGAAGCGGCAAGGCCGTCCTTGCGGTTGAAGAGTCAGGTATTTTACCCTGTCTCCAGCCATTGCAACGGCCCGCTGGTCCCTTCAACCCTCAACACGGAAACGCCATGGATCGCCTCCTTACCCGCTACTCTGCCTTTTACGCCGTCATTGCAGGCGCCTTGATCTTCACCGTGCTCGGACTGTTCGCCAGTGCCTGGTGGCTGCCCTTCGCCCTGGTTTTCGCCGCCTTGGCCGGCCTGGGCTGCTGGGACTTGCGGCAAACGCGGCACGCCATCCGCCGCAACTACCCGGTGATAGGCAATTTGCGTTTCTTCTTCGAATCCATACGCCCTGAAATGCGGCAATACTTTATTGAAGACGACACCACTGCCCTGCCCTTTTCGCGCGTAGACCGCTCGCTGGTGTATCAACGCGCCAAACGAGAGGTGGACAAGCGCCCCTTCGGCACCCAGGGCGACGTCTATCGCACCGACTACGAATGGATCAACCATTCCATGGAACCGGCCCATCCCGACGCCAGCGAATTCCGCATCGCAGTCGGCGGCCCGGACTGTACGCAGCCCTATTCCCTGTCCGTGCTGAATATCTCGGCCATGAGTTTTGGCGCCCTGTCGGCCAACGCCGTGCTGGCGCTGAACAAAGGGGCGGCCCTGGGCGGTTTTGCCCATGACACCGGTGAAGGGGGTATCAGCCGCTATCACCTTGAGCATCAAGGCGACCTGATCTGGAACATCGGATCAGGCTATTTCGGTTGCAGCGACGGCAAAGGCACTTTTTCGGAAGAAGCCTTTGCCCAGCGCGCCCGCCAGGACAGCGTCAAAATGATAGAAATAAAGCTCTCGCAAGGCGCCAAGCCTGGCCATGGCGGCATTCTGCCGGGCGCCAAGGTCACCCTGGAAATCGCCGAAGCGCGCGGCGTTCCCGTGGGCGTGGACTGTAATTCGCCCGCCTTTCACAGCGCGTTCACCACTCCCCTGGAACTGATGCATTTCGTGGCGCGGCTGCGGGAACTATCCGGCGGCAAGCCGGTTGGATTCAAGCTGTGCATCGGCCACCCCTGGGAATGGTTCGCGATTGCCAAGGCCATGCTTAAAACCGGCATCACCCCCGACTTCATTGTGGTCGACGGCGCCGAAGGGGGCACGGGGGCCGCGCCTATTGAGTTCGTCGACCATGTCGGCACACCCCTGCGCGAAGGGCTGCGACTGGTACACAATACCCTGGTCGGCATCGGCTTGCGTGAACAGATCAAACTGGGCGCATCGGGCAAGATCATCAGCGCCTTCGACATGGCGCGGGTCATGGCCCTGGGGGCGGACTGGTGCAACAGCGCGCGCGGCTTCATGTTTGCCGTGGGCTGCATCCAGGCCCAGGCATGCCATACAGGAAAGTGCCCCACCGGCGTCACCACGCAAGATCCCAAGCGCCAGGCCGCGCTGGACGTGCCCGATAAGTCCGAACGGGTTGCCGGCTTCCACCGGAACACCCTGAGCGCACTCGCCGAGCTGCTGGGCGCCGCCGGCCTGACGCACCCTGGCGAATTGCGTCCCCATCACATTGCGCGCCGCATACCCAATGGCGAAGTCCGCGTGCTGTCGGCGCTGTTTCCGGACCTGGAGAAAGGCGAACTGCTGGAAGGAAAGTTCCGAAACACCATCTTCAGGACAGCTTGGCCCATGGCTCAGGCCGAATCCTTTGCACCCCTATATAGCTTGAGCGCCGCCCTGTCGGGCAATGCCAACAGCCCCATGCCCGAAGAGGCGAGCGAAGCCAACAAAACCAACGCATAACTTTTGATGTTAATAGATGCTCGCATAAAAATACTCAGTGTTTTCCCGGTCTTGTATGGCCAGCGGGTTGGCACTATCGTTAAGTCACTGCCCGATGGCAGTGTTGCTACCTTCTTCGGTAGCCATCCAACACAACCTTAGTGTTGTGTTAACTGCCATATCGGCAGTAAGGCCCCGCCAAAAGGCGGGGCCTTTGATTTTGCGCGGCCCGTTTCAAACCCTTCCCCGCTCCTTCTTGCCTTGCCCAACACACTTTTAATCCCCTTCTTGCATAGAAAGAAAAAAATATGTTAAAGTTTCGTGCTTTGGCGCATTAGCTCAGCCGGTTAGAGCGACGGAATCATAATCCGCAGGTCCCCTGTTCGAATCAGGGATGCGCCACCAGGATACAAGCTGCCCCGACACCGCAAGGTTCGGGGCAGCTTTTTTTGGGCTCTTCTTCCCCACAATCGGGGGATCAGGGCATTCATCAAACTCGGTGGCGTCTAGCGGCTCATCAGAACATCCGGTACTTCGCCAGCGGAAGGCCATGTTGCTCAACGAAAGCATTGGAGCTCTCGATGGCATCCTGGTTTTCTGCAAGCCAACGCTCGCTGCGCGTGCGTGCGACGGCCATCGGCAAAAAACTGCCACGCTATCCAACCGTGCCAGCGGTTCGCATGGGGTGTTTGGCCGTTGACCAGGCTTTCAAGGGACAGGGGCTGGGCGGTGCGCTACTGGCCGATGCGCTTGAACGCGCTGCCCGAGCCGAGATTACCGCCTTTGCCATGATGGTGGATGCCAAAGACGATGCGGCATCAGCCTTCTATCAGCATCATGGCTTCATTGCTTTGCCTGATTCACCGCTGGCCCTGTTCCTGCCACTGGCGACTATCCGGGCCTCAAAGTAACATTCCAGTGGAAACAAAGCGTCAACCGCATAGCAAAACATAGCATGTGCATTGCGGGGGATGAATGAAACTTTCTCTTCCGCCTCAATCGGGATTGCGGCCGATTTTCAGGGCAGGTTTTCTGATGGCGAAGCTAGGCGCCTTCGGGCGACATCGACGCGGGTTGCGCGGCATCCGGCCTCAAGGCCATCGCTGCGGCCAAATAAACTACCGGTTTTCAATAGGGTTACCTCATGCCCGGTCCAATATAAATAATCAACTAATTTAATTTCCAAATAATCTGTCGCCGAACTATCCTTTTGCTCAAACAACCTGGAGGTCATATGGTCAAGTCACTGGCCGCGATTGTCGGCGCGGCAGCCATGCTTGCAAGCACACACGCCCTGTCAGGAGCCGCCGTGAATCAATATCCCTTGCATGCCGCAGCGGAATACAACGATGTTAATGCCGTCAAGCAGCTCCTTTCGGAAGGAGCCAAGATCGAAGCGCGCGACGCGTCGGGATCAACCGCCTTGCTGGCGGCAACCCGGGCGAACGCTGTGGATGCCGCCCGGGCTCTGATCAATGCCGGCGCGGATGTCAACGCGAAAGACCGTATCAACGACAGCGCCTATCTCTATGCCGGCGCGCGGGGCCATCTGGATATTCTGAAAATGACCCTGTCGCACAATGCTGACTTGCAAAGCACCAACCGCTACGGCGGCACCGCTCTGATTCCGGCGGCCGAGCGCGGCCATGTCGAAACGGTGAAAACCCTCATCGAAGCAGGCGTAGCGGTTGACCATGTCAATAATCTGGGCTGGACTGCCTTGCTCGAGGCCATCATTCTGGGCAACGGGGGCCAGCGCCATCAGCAGATCGTCAGCTTGCTGCTCAAGGCGGGCGCCAATCCCGACCTCGCCGACCGGGAAGGCGTCACACCGCTGCAACATGCCCGTTCACGCGGCTATAGCGAGATCGAAAGCGCATTGCTGGCTGCCGGCAAACGCTGAAACGTTGAAAAGGATAAGGCATGAAGCAGGACACGGATTTACTCAGCCAGGCCATCGCCCTGGCTTATGCCAATATCAGGCAAGGCGGGCGGCCCTTTGGCGCACTGGTCGTCAAAGACGGCGAAATCATCGCCCAGGGCGTCAACGAGGTCGTGCAGACCAACGACCCGACCGCACATGCGGAGCTCATGGCCATCAGGGCTGCAAGCAAGCAGCTGGGCTCGGCTTCGCTGGCAGGCTGTTCGGTGTTCGCCAGCGGTCACCCTTGTCCCATGTGCATGGGCGCCATGCGCCTGGCGGGGGTCAAGGCAGTGACCTACGCCTACTCCAACGAAGACGGTGATCCCTTCGGCCTGTCCACCGCGGAGATCTACGCCGACTTGGCCAAACCGCTCAGCCAACAGTCCATGACGATCCGGCATGTGCCGACGCGCCTCGCAGGCCAGCCGGATCTATACGCGCACTGGAAGCATCATCAATAAACGGAAGCGCCGGCTCATGGCGGGGAGCTGGGCGGCTGTTTTGCATCTTGCCTGTGTCAGCCCGGTGGCACGCCTGACGGTTCGGTTTACGCCTAAAACCTATGCGTCGGCCATGCATCGTTCCACCAAGCATCCTGCGGCTGTCCCGTAGCAGGCAGGACCGATGTCGATTACCATCATGATGGCCACATCTATAAGACGGGCCTGCTCGGCCCGGTCCTGGGGCCGGCTTATCGGTTCTAAAGGAGTGCAGTTCAATATGATCCGATTTACACGCATTGTTGCCCTGCTGGCTGCGGCTGCGACGTTGGTGGCCGTCCAGGCGCAGGCTTGCACTCGCGTCATTTACCATGGCCCCAACGGAACCTATCTCACGGGTCGCACGATGGACTTCAAAGACCCGATCATCAGTAATCTTTGGGTTTTTCCCCGTGGCATGAAGCGGCATGGGGCAGCCGGGCCGCGATCGGTGGCATGGACGTCGACCTATGGCAGCCTGATCGTTTCCGGTTATGAAATCTCGGCGGTGGATGGCATGAACGAGGCGGGCCTGAACGCCAATTTGCTGTGGCTGGCCAATGCCACATATCCCGAGGACGATGGCGTTACGCCCCGTATATCGCTCTCGATATGGGCGCAATATTTTCTTGACCAGTTCGCCACGGTGGACGAGGCGGTCAAGCATGCGCGCGCCAAGCTGTTGCAGGTGGCCAGCGGTGAAGTGCCGGGCCGCCCCGGCAGTCTTGCCCCTTTGCATCTGTCGCTGTCCGACGCTACGGGCGACAGCGCGATTCTGGAGTGGATCGATGGCAAGCTGCACATTCATCACGGTCGCGAGTTCCGAGTGATGACGAACGAGCCCTCCTATGATGAGCAGCTCGCGATCACGCGCTACTGGAGCGGCGTCGATGGGCGTGCGTTTCTGCCTGGCACCAACCGTGCGTCCGATCGATTCGTGCGTGCAGGCTACTACACCGATGCGGTCGTTCAGAGCGACGATCCCCGCACCGCTGCTGCAGCGGTGTTCAGCATCGTCCGGAATGTCTCGGTGCCCTATGGCATCAGTCTGCCGGATGCGCCCAATCTGTCCACGACGCGCTGGCGCATCGTGGCGGACCAGAAAAACAGGCTGTTCTATGCCGAGTCCGCCACGTCGCCCAATGTGTTCTGGGTGGATCTCAAGCGTCTCGACTTTTCTAAGGGTGCCAAAACACATACCCTGGACTTGGGCGTGGACATGAACCGGACGCTTGCCGGCGAAGTGTCGGGCCAATTCGTTCCTGCAAAGCCTTTTGATTTCATGGAAGCCGAATAGAAAGCCGGCCTAGCCGCGGCGCGTCATGATCAGGCTGAATGCCTGCGGCGGCGATGCCGTCGGGATTGCGCGAAACAACCACCCCATCGCCGCCCGGATCCAGGACCGCCTTGCTGCCTAGAACCTAATCGCCAGATGTGCGGTGAAACCGTGGTCGCGGCTCTGGCTCGAGAGCTGGCCGGCATAGGTCAGACCGAATACGGCATCGGAAGCAACTTTGAAATGAAGGCCCGCTTCAATCACAGCACTGTCGCGAGCAAGCGGCACGCCAGTAACCGAGAAGGCGTCGCCCGCAGAAAACGCATGAGTACTTGTGGGTTTGATGTCTCCAAATGCGTGCCGCCAACCGGCCATGCCTGTAACGGTGGCATCGACCTTGCCGAAAGCAATGTCGCGTGCGGCGCGCATTCCCAGAGTGGTGTAGGTGATGTCAGTGTTGCCGCTGTTGCCGATGAGCGCCGCATCTCCGCCTGTCTCCGTATACCGGTTGGTATGCAGCTTCGCATGGGCAAGGTTGACAAAGGGTTCTAGCCGGGTGTTTCCGGCCTGAATGCCGTAGGCCAGCTCGCCAAAAGCCTGGAATGTCGCTGCGTCGTAGTCCCCGTCCAACCGCTCGTCGATGCCAGGGACGGCAACCGAGCGCCTCGCATCAAGCTTGTGCCAACTGTAAGCGGTGCCTATCCTGAACGCGATGTCGCCCCATTGCGTGCCGCCGTACAACCCCAGATGATAGTTGTCGCTGTCAGCAGAGGACTGGCGGGCATCGGCACGGATATGCGAACGGCTGTAGCCGCCAAGCAGCCCCAAACGCCAGTCGCCGACAAGACGGTCCGCGCCGATCAACAGGCCCCCTGTCGAGCGGTCAAGGCTGGCCGCGTTGCCATCTCCGTCCGTAGCGCCCCAAGACCCGAAGCCTTGCGACCAGAACACCGGGCCGGCATGATCGGCGGACACCGGCAGCGGCGCCTGGCCCACGCCGTAAGCAAGAGCCGGCCCCACCGATGCCCCGGCATGGCCGAAGGCGGCACGAACGCGGTCGTTGGCGGCATGGCGGATGAAACGGCTGTCTTCGATCAATGCCGACTTCGCCGACGCATGGATTTCGCCCGACAAGGCATCGAAACTGGCGCGGATGAGGTCGTTCTGTTGGGGCAACTGCACAATGGCGTCGTAGACTGGATGCGCGGCGCCCAAGCCAGCTATGCTATCGATGCCGTCGGCCGCGGCCCGCTGGTTGCGGGTGAGCGCAGCCGACGCGAAATCACGTTCGTTGCGCGCCAGTGCCAGGCCTACGGTGCCGGCGCCATAGTCGTACAGAAGACTCGGCGTCAGAAAGGCGAAATCCGACATGGCCTCGTCGAATTTCCCCTTCAGCGCACCGGCCGACAGGATCGTATAAGTCGAGCGCACATCATAAGCGCCGGCGGCGCCGATGTGCACCACCGAACCGCCGTTGAGCATAGCATCGCCTGTCACCACCACGTGATCGCCCTGGGTGCCTGCGGGGTTCACTTCCACGGCAAAGCGCGAGCCGGCCTCGAAGACCAAATCACCCTCTACCGTGAGCGCGCCCACCGAGTTGCCCGGCGCAAGCGTGCCGCCCAACCCAATTGTTGTGCTGCCCACCGTGCCCGTCCCACCCAGCGTGCCGCCCTTGGACACGCTCATGAATGCTCCGGGCATCTTGGCATCCACCACTAGCCGGCCGCCGCGTATCGTCCACGGCATGGCGTTGACGTTTGTGCCTGTCAGGCGCCAGCTTCCGGCGCCTGTCTTGTCGAAAGCGGCAAAGCCGGCATACTGAACGGCCGGCCCACCGCTGCCCACTGCGCCGACCAGGGCGGAGACATCAAAGGCTTGCGCCGGGGCAGCATTGCCGCCCAGCACCAGTGTGTTCGCCGCGCCAGCGGCCACGACATGTCCTGTGAAGGCATAGCCCGCGCGCAATTCCAGCGTATTGGCGTTGCCAGTGATGGACACGGCATGCGCTTGCACGCCATCAGCGGAAAGCCCGCCGCCGATACGTCCAGCATTGACGAGGACATTGCCATGCCCCTGAATCGCGATGCCATAACCGCCAACACCGGCCGCGCCCGCATTTGCGTTTTCGCTGGCGCCGCCCGCCGCACCTGCGCCGCCGTGTATCAGGCCCGTGTTAACCAATTGGGAGCCATCGCCCGTCAAGGCCATGCCGTGCCCGCCGGCGCCGCCTCGGCCGCCGTCAAACTCTCGTGCGTAGCCACCGACGCCGCCGTTGCCGCCGCGTACCTTCCCGGCATTGCCCAAGTATGCGCCAGTTCCCGCCAGCGATATGCCCTGGCCTCCCGCAGCGCCTGTGCCGCCCCAATGGGTAACGCTGGAGACAACGGAACCGCCATCTCCCCCCGACACCGTGCTACCCGCATCCAAGCGAACCCAGTTACGCACGCCAATCGCTGGGCCCACCACTATCCCGTGACCACCTTCCCCGCCACCACCCGTACTGGCGCTGCCTAAGCCACTGTCTCCACCCTTGCCACCTGCGATGTGCGAGCTCGTGATATTCAATTCAATTCCGGGAAGCGCGCGGATACCATGCCCTCCACCGCCGCCCCCGCCGCTGAAGTAACCTAATCCGCCGTGACCGCCTTGGCCACCCTGGATCATGATGCCATTGGCTTCGTATTTACCGGAGCCGGACAAGAAGGCGCCGCTGCCGCCGCCTCCGCCGCCGCCCGCAGGGGCACCCGGACCACCCTTGCCACCCGTTCCGCCCGCTCCGCCAGCGCTATCCGACAACAAGCCTCCTGGTGCGGCCTCCTGCCCATAGCCTCCTCCGCTTGCGCCGCCACCGGTGCCCTCTGGAAATGCTGTACCGCCGCCTCCGCCGCCACTATCGCTGCCGCCACCGCCCCCCCTAAATAATTGGGACCGTTGCGTCCTCCATGACCGCCATTGCCCCCGCCGTTCGATTCCGTTAGTGAACTGTCGCCGCCACGGCCCGGTGCTGCGCCGGCGCCGTCCGCACCGCCACCAAACATAGTACCCGCGCCGCCTTCACGGCCAGGGATATTGGCGCCGCCCGCACCCGCAGAGCCAATCAATCCTGGCGCGCCATCATCGCCGTCCACCCCCCGCAGCACTGCCGCATCCGCGGCAACAACCGGCATCAGCCCCAAGCTGCCCGCCAACAAGACCCGGTGCCATGTGACCCAGAGGTCTCTGGCAAGGCGCTTCGCTATGATTCCTTCAGCCATAGGGCTGGAACAACGCGACACCCGGTTGAAGTAAACACGCGTCGCCCAGATTCCCCTTCGCATGACGCCCCCTCCTCTGTTGCCGGTTTGCAAGCCGGCAGCGTGCATTAACCTGACCGAAAGCCAAGAAAGATATTATTGGTTACAGTGTAATTATCTTAAGGGCAGAGAAATAATCAGTGCGTTCAAGAAATGAAATCCTTGCGTTTCACAAGGCGGTTTTTGACTTGTTTTTACCGTGCCTGGCGTCTGGAAACCAGACTGCCTGCCGTCATGCGGCCGTTCACTTTTCCCCTGCGCGCGCCTCGCGCGGACTTAGCCCAAAGCGTTTGCGAAACAGCCTATTGATATTGGGCACATCATAAAGGCCACAACGCTGAGCCAGAGCATAAATGGGCACATGACGCGTGTCCTGCTGAAGAAGGCGAAAAAACTGCTGGAGGCGAAGCTCGCGAATATAACCCTGTACCGATAGCTCATGACCGTCAAAGAGCCGGTAAAGCGTGGAACGCGAACAACCGATAGCTGCCGCGACGGCGTCCGGGCCAAGATCCGGGGCCGTCAGATGACGCCTGATGTAGCGCTGCGCGGCCGCGAACAACCCCGCGCTCGATCGCTCTGTTCCTTGCAGTGTCTTAGAGAACGCAGCCTCTATCGTGGACAGCGCAAATGACTCGGACGCGTCAAGCAAGGCGAGCTGCTCGCCAGGGTCCAACCCCTCCGCTATTCTGGGGAACTGCTGTAAATGGTCGCTTAGCAGCCCGGCCAAACGGGAACTGGCGAGCGCAGCATTGATCTGCGCCGGTTTGGGCAGCGCGCCCGGAAACACCGATTTAAGCAAAGAGCGGGAAAGATCGAGCTGGATGAATGCGTGCCGGGAAAGGTACAGCGATGTGGGATGCAAGCCGTCCAGCAGGAAGAAACCGCCCTTGGTGATTGTCGCCGCCTCGCCGCCATCATAGGCGCAGTGTGCCTGTCCATCCAGCATGAGAATCAAAGCCAGCTCGTCGAACGGGGCATTCCGGATGGTGTGCGCCGTCAAGTGCACATTCAAGCCATCCGATTCGGTGTAGTGCATTTCGCCGGTCGCGGTGGCCAGCGAGGTGACCTTTGCCCGAAAATCCTTGCGCTGCTGCGCGTCGGGAGAACCGACATTGAAGGTTCGAACGACATCGCTGACCCAGAAATCGAAACGGGCGGCGGGCGCGACGTTGTCGGTTGACACCTGCTGAAACAGACGCCGCTCCGGCCGTCCCTGTGAAAAAGCGTGATGTTCCACAATGCCTTCCCCGACTTTTGATTCTTGTTAGACCTAGGGTTTGGGTCGATGCAACTCAAACGGCGGACGATGCCCGCCCTGTCGATGAACGGTCAAGAATACTGGAGTTTGATGCAGCCTGCCAACCATATATACATGGGGCAATGGCCGAATACTCTGCCTTTCGAGCCGCCTGGACTTGATACCGCGCATACACATATAATGCAACGATCGTTTCATTACAAATGAACTAAAGAGCGCATCATGCAAGCCCTGAATTGGCTTCTCCTTACCTATAAAGTGCCGTCGGAACCCACCACGAAACGTATCGCGTTATGGCGCCGCATCAAGGGCATGGGGGCCGTCTATCTGCAGAACGGCGTGTGCCTGCTGCCCAAGACCGAAGACCACGCACGCCGCTTGAAAATGATGGAGAACGACATCGCCAAGATGGGGGGCGACTGCGTCATCCTGGAGACCGTCGCCCTGGACCGCGCCCAAGAGGAAAAGGTGGTCGCCCGCTTCAAGGCGGATCGTGACGATCAATATCGCGAGTTCCTTGGACGCTGCGCCGATTTCGAAGCCGAGATCGCCAAAGAGGTCGCGATCCAGAAATTCACGTATGCGGAGCTCGAGGAAGAAGACACCGACCTGAAGAAGCTGCAGGGCTGGTTCGCCAAGATCCGCAAGCTCGATTTCTACGGAGCCGCCCTTGCCGAAGAAGCGGCGCAGCGGCTTGAAGGCTGCGAAGCCCTGCTCGATGCCTATGCCAGGCAGGTCTTCGAGGCGCATGATGAAAACCGCTGAGCAAGGCTCGACCACAACGGCAGCGGGCGATTCACCGGCCGGCACCAGGCACGGCACGGGCTGGCGCGCTATCCCCGGCGGCATCTGGGCGCTGGGTTTCGTCTCCATGCTGATGGATATCTCGTCCGAGATGATCCATGCGCTGCTGCCGATCTACATGGTGACGGTGCTGGGCACGTCGGTACTGGCCGTGGGCCTGATCGAAGGCATTGCCGAAGCCACGGCCTCGATCACCAAGGTGTTTTCCGGCGCGTTGAGCGACCGGCTGGGCAAGCGCAAGCTGCTGGCCGCGCTGGGATACGGGCTGGCGGCGCTGACCAAGCCCATCTTTCCGCTGGCGATGACGCTGGATTGGCTGACAGGCGCTCGTTTCATCGACCGTGTCGGCAAAGGCATACGCGGCGCGCCGCGCGATGCGCTGGTCGCGGACATTACCCCTGCCCCGCTGCGGGGCGCAGCCTTCGGCCTGCGCCAGACACTGGATACTTTCGGTGCGTTCCTGGGGCCGCTGCTGGCCATCGGACTGATGTGGCTGACAGCGAACCACTTCCAGACCGTGTTCTGGATCGCGGTGATACCGGCCTTCTTGTCCATCGGCGTCCTGCTGCTGTTCGTGCGCGACCCCAAGCACGCGCAGGCGCCACGGCGGGTGCGCGCGCCCTTGAGCCGGCGTGAACTTGCACGCCTTGGGCCGGCCTATTGGTGGGTCGTGGGCGTCGGCACGATCTTCACCCTGGCGCGCTTTAGCGAAGCATTCCTGATCCTGCGCGGGCAGGCCGCCGGGCTGGCGCCCATGTGGACTCCTGCCGTCCTGGTGGTCATGGGCCTGGCGTTCTCGCTGTCGGCCTATCCGGCCGGCGCGCTGTCTGATCGCGTTGGCCGGATGGCCGTCCTGGGCACCGGCTTGATTTTGCTGGTGGCCGCCGACCTTGTCCTGGCCTTTGCCCCAGGACTGGGCGGGCTGACGGCCGGGGTCGTGCTGTGGGGTCTGCACATGGGGTTCACGCAAGGGATATTCGCGGCATTGATTGCCGACAGCGCGCCGGCCGAACTGCGCGGCACAGCGTTCGGCATGTTCAACCTGCTGACCGGCCTGGCCCTGCTGCTGGCGAGTGTAATTGCTGGAGGCCTGTGGGATATAGGGGGCTACCAGACCACCTTCCTGGCCGGGGCCGGGTTTGCGGCGCTGACCCTGCCCGGGCTGCTTGTGCTCCGGGCCAAACTGCCGACGGTCCGCCACCCAGCGTGACGGTTGGCATCGCTGTTACGCTTGGTGAGCTTTTTTTGGCGGGAAAGGGATACCATGACCTTCACGCACTAAAGCAAACCAAAACAATTTTTCCTTTATCTCTTGGAGTACCCCGTCCCGATGTCCTAATCTCAACGCTCAAGGAGCCAGTCATGGCAACAGGCAAACGCAAGCAGTCCAAGACCCAGGAACAAGCCGCGGTCGATACCGCTTATTTCAATTCGGATAGCGGCCCGGCACTGCCTCCGGCAACTGAATCCAAGCACCCCGCCCTGAAACAAGCCCGTGCGGTTGGCGATTTGGTAGACAGCCTGCCAGAGAATGCCAATAAGGCCGCTGAATATGGCGATGCATCGTCTGCCCCCCTCGCCGGGCAGACGTCCAAGCCTGCAGATGAGTCAGCCTCGGCAAGCACCTTGTCCGAAAAGAACATATCCGGAAAAACCGGCGCAAAGGCAGCCGCCGGCGTCAATGCCGCAGATGGCGGCCTTCCTCGAGTACGGGCTGATAATAGCGGCCAAGCCATGACGACCAATCAGGGCGTGCCGGTTGCCGATAATCAGAGTTCGCTCAAGGCCGGCCTGCGCGGCCCTGCGCTGCTGAAAGACTTTATCCTTCGCGAAAAAATCACTCACTTCGACCATGAGCGGATTCCAGAGCGTATTGTGCACGCTCGCGGTTCCGCCGCTCACGGTTATTTTGAATGCTACGAAGCCTTGACAGAGCTGACCTGTGCGTCGCCCTTTGCCGAAGCCGGCAAACAGACGCCCGTCTTTGTAAGGTTCTCGACCGTCGCAGGCGAGCGCGGGTCCAAGGACACCGCCCGGGACGTGCGCGGCTTTGCCGTCAAGTTTTACACCGACCAAGGCAACTGGGATCTCGTGGGCAACAACATTCCGGTGTTCTTCATCCAGGACGCCATGAAGTTCCCCGATCTGGTACACGCTGTAAAGCCCGAGCCCCATCACGGTATGCCGCAGGCTGCCTCCGCGCACGATACTTTTTGGGATTTCATCTCCCTTATGCCCGAGTCCATCCATACGGTTACCTGGGTGATGTCTGATCGCGGCATTCCCAGAAGCTACCGCATGATGCAGGGCTTTGGCGTTCATACCTTTCGTTTCGTCAACGCGCAAGGCGAATCCAAATTCGTCAAATTCCACTGGACCCCCCTGTTGGGCACACACTCCCATGTATGGGATGAAGCCGTCAAGATATCCGGCGCCGACCCGGATTACCACCGCCGCGATCTATGGGAAGCGATAGAGGCAGGCGAATACCCAGAGTGGGAACTGGGCGTACAAGTCTTCGATGAAGCGCAGGCCGAGCAATTCAGCTTCGATGTGCTGGATGCCACCAAACTGATCCCCGAAGAGCTGGTGCCGGTCACCCCGATCGGCCGCATGGTACTTAACCGGAATCCGGACAACTTCTTTGCCGAGACCGAGCAGGTCGCCTTCTGTACCGCGCACGTCGTTCCCGGCATTGATTTTACGAACGATCCCCTGCTGGCCGGCAGAATTCACTCCTATGTAGATACTCAGTTATCGCGCCTGGGAGGGCCCAACTTCCACGAAATCCCTATCAATGCGCCAGTCGCCCCCATTCATAACAACCAGCGCGATGGCATGCATCGCCAGGCCCTTCACCGCGGCCGTGTCGCCTACGAACCTAACTCCCTGGCCGGCGGCTGTCCGTTCCAGGCCGGGGCAGCAGGCTACATACCGTTTCCCGAACCCATTGCGGGCGAGGAGCTGCGCGGCAAGCCCGAGAAATTCGCAGAGCACTACAACCAGGCCAGTCTGTTCTACGAGAGCCAGACCGAGCATGAGCAACGCCACATCATCGATGCGTTCTCGTTCGAACTGAGCAAGGTAACCGTGCCTGGCATCCGCCAGCGCACCGTGGCGATGCTGGGCAACGTTTCCGGAGCATTAGCCAGCGCTGTCGCAACCAACCTGGGCATGCCCACACTGCCCGAGCCCCTTCCTAAGGCGAAGGCAATCAAGCCGGAAGTCACACGCTCGGAGTTTTTATCCTTGACCGCAAGGCCAGGCAACGGAGGCATACGCACACGTAAAGTTGCGTTGATGGTGGCCGATGGTGTCAGTGCGGCAACGGTCGGCCAGATCGCCAAAGCATTGATCGCCCAAGGCGCTGTCGTGCGGCTGGTCGGTCCACATATTGGCCTGATACCTACCGATGGCGAAACGCACATCGATGCCGATGCCTCATTTGCGAATAGTCCATCGTCTTTGTTTGACGCGATCGTCGTGCCCGATGGAGATGATGCGATCGACGCGCTCTGCAAGGACGGGCAGGCGCTGGAATACCTGCGCGACCCATTCAGACACGGGAAACCGGTGATGGCGATCGGCGCAGGCGTTCGCCTGATCGAACAGGCGGGCATACCGATCGACCCGCAGGACAAGGGCATGGTCATTGCAGACGGCCCCGACAAAAGCGGGCTGGCCGCATTCATCAAAGCCCTTGGACAGCACCGCCACCCTGCGCGGGAAACAGATCCGCCAGCCGTATAAGCCGAAAGCGTGCCAGTTCAACCCATCTCCTTAGCGCAAATCGATACGCACCACGCTGTCCAGCGCATCTTTGCGCCACGCCGGATGGGTGTCGCCGTGCGGCGCCTTGACCGTTACGTACAGGGTGTCGCCATCGGGCGACAGCGCCAGGCTGTTGGGATGCACAGGCAGATCGATGCTGCGCTTGACCTGATAGGTAGCGCCGTCGATAACGCTCAGTCCGCCGCTGCCGTTGGGCTGCTCGCGCGATACGCCTCTGTGCGTGGCGATGATTTCATTGCGCTGCGCGTTGTACACCACATCCAAAGCGCCGGCGCCGATCGGCACAGTCTTGATCTGCTTGCCGCTGGCAATGTCGAACACATAGACCTGATTGGTATTGGCGTCGGTGGAGAACAGCCTTTGCCCTTTCACATCGATCGCCAGATTGATGAAGAAATGCCTTGAATCCCTGGCGTCCGTGGTGTCGCCCGTGCTGAAGCGGCCCACCACCTGGCCCGCATCCGGGTCAATGGCCAGAATTTCATTGACACCGCCCTGACTCACATAAAGGCGATTGGCCTGCGCGTCATAGGCGGCGCCTGCCGTCCAGATGCCATCGCTCTTTATGGTGTGGGTGAGCGTGTTGGTCGCCCCATCCACAATCCAGATCAGCCCAGGCTGGCCCGGGCTGGTCACGAAGACCCGGTTGTGCTGCTCGTCGACGATCACCTTGCGGGTATGCGGCATCGACTCCTCGCCCTTGTCATTCTTGACGGGAACCGCAAGCTGTATCACGCCCTTGCTCATGCCGCTGGCCGCGTCCACGATGGACAGTGAGCCGTCCAGCGTATTGCCCACATACAGCGTACTGGTCACCCGGTTCAAGCCCAGGGCAAACGAGCGATGCGGGACCTGAATGGTTTGCAGCCGCTGCAAGCTGCGCGCATCGAGCCGCTGGATAAAGCCGCCATTCTGCTTGTCAAAATCATTGATGGTCGCCACGAACACCGAGGCCGCATCCGCGGAAACCGCCACTTCATAGATACCCTTGAAGGCATCCTGGCGCAGCACGGGCGAGGCGGCGACCGAAGCATACGCCTGCGGAGCGGCCGCCGCACGGGGCTGCACCGCGGCAGTGTGGCACCCGCCCAGCATGAAGGCGGCCGCAGCCAATGAGACAAGATGAAAACCAGACTTGATGGAAAGGGACATTGCAAATCCAAGGAAGTAAATGGGCATGAAGCAAGAAGACAGGCCACCGCCAAGGCGTACCTGCCTCTCTTCTATAACTAAGACGTTTCAGGACGCCAAAACCCGTAATCGACAGGCGCCCATTATGTAAGCAATTGCTTTTTACCTTCACACCACTTCTGCGGCTTGCTGTCTTTCCCGTTCAGGGTGCGCACACAAATTTGCATTTATTGACACCCATGCCGGCCATCTTTGCAATAGTTGTGTTTTTCAACGTTTTCAGACACATCAAACAGGATCACAATCTTGTCAGCGGGGCCATGGGTTGCATGCCACGGTCCCGCCTATTGGCAAGGACAACCTTATGATCAAGCCCATCGACGCGATCCGCTCTCCCGGCATTTACTCCGCACGCAGCGGCCGCCTGGTCTTCATTACGCAAATAGAAACCGGCGCCGAAATGGACGACAAGCCCTGCATTGGCTACATTGTCAACGGCACGCCTGACAACATCGTCACTGAATGGGGGCGCTGGGCGGTCAGCGGCGCCTTCCACGACGAAGGGGAAAGCGAAAACGACGTCATCTACCAAGTATGATTTGTTGCGACTGCGCACACCCACAATAACCGTTTCCTGCTATGGTTAATCATCACCCATCAACGCAGGAGCGCACATGAACCTTCCTTTCAAACCACGGCACGCACTGGCCGCCGCCATGATCGCCGGCGTATTCGCCCTGCCCGCCCACGCACAGTACGTAGGGCCCTCTGAAGCGGCCGGCACCCCGACAGTGGCCGCTATTCTGGAAAAGCCGGTTGACGACCAGAACGTCAGGCTGACTGGCCATCTGCTGCGCAAAATCGGCGACGAAAAGTATATTTTTTCAGACGGTACGGGCGAAATCGTCGTTGAAATCGATGATGACGACTTCCCGCCCCAGGCGATCGACGCCAAAACAAAAGTCGAACTCCTGGGCGAGGTCGATACCGGCAAGCGCCGGCCACCCGAAATCGAGGTCGATACCGTCCGGGTCCGCTGAACCGGATTTCATTTGAAGCAAAAATGGGGGGGACAAGCGCCCGGGCTGAACAGAAAACGCACAGAAATTACTACGTGATAACCCTGCTCAGAACCCAGCCAAAAGTAATTTAAGCCTAAACCATGCTGACCTTAAATGGCTTTGAAAGGCGCATGAAAGCTTGTTCTACCTCATTATAAAACTGCGCACCATGACGTGAAAGGCAGGAATTTTCCTGGTATACAAATTGTTGACGCGCGTATGCGTATCGCCTATAAAAGCAACGGCAGTTAAGAGTTTGTACTTTGTTGCAATCGACAATACGTAGTCATATAAAGCCAGGAGACACAGATGAAAAGTAGTGCAAAAGTGGACGTCAAATCCGTCCAGCCTAAATCTTCGCGCCGCCAGTTTCTAGGGGGGGCCGCAGCCGGCACCGCAGCCGTGGTCGGCATGGGTTTTCCCGCCATCGTCAGCGCGCAAACCCCGGTCAATTTCCGTTTCCAGAGCACCTGGCCAACGGTTGATATCTTCCACGAATACGCACTGGATTTCGCCAAAAAGATCAACGACATGACGGGCGGCGAACTCAAGATCGAAGTCTTGCCGGCCGGCGCGGTCGTACCCGCCTTCGCCCTGCTCGACGCCGTGTCCAAAGGCACGCTCGACGGCGGCCATGGCGTGCTGGGCTACAACTACGGCAAACAAAACGCCCTGGCGCTGTATTCCTCGGGCCCCGCCTTCGGCATGGACGCCAACATGGTGCTGGCTTGGCACAAATACGGCGGCGGCAAAGAAATGCTGGACGAACTGTATAGCGAAATCGGCGGCAACGTGGTCACCTTCCTGAGCGGCCCCATGCCTACGCAGGCGTTTGGCTGGTTCAAGAAACCGATTACAAAAACGGAAGACCTGAAAGGCCTGAAGTTCCGCACCAATGGCTTGGCCATTGACCTGTTCACCGCCATGGGCGCGGCTGTGAATGCCCTGCCCGGCGGTGAAATCGTTCCGGCGCTTGACCGCGGCCTGCTCGACGGCGCCGAGTTCAACAATGCTTCGTCCGACCGCCTGCTGGGCTTCCCCGACGTATCCAAGGTGTGCATGCTGCAAAGCTTCCACCAATCGTCGGAAACCTTCGAAATCATCTTCAACAAAGACAAGTACAACGGCTTGCCCGACAAGATGAAGGCCATCATTGCCAACGCCGTCGAGGCGTCATCGGCCGACATGTCCTGGAAAGCGGTCGATCGCTATTCGCAAGACTACATCAAGCTGCAGGAAGACGGCGTCAAGTTCTACAAAACGCCCGATGCCATCCTGCAAGAGCAACTGGTGGTCTGGGACAAGATTGTTGCCGAAAAGGGCAAGACCAATCCCATGTTCAAGAAGATCGAAGAATCGCAACGCGCCTTCGCCGCCCGCGCGGTGGCCTGGGACATGGACACCAACAACAATCGGCGCATGGCCTACAACCACTACCGCAAAGCCGCCCAGAAGAGCTAAGCCGATAGCTCCACCAACAATACCACCCAGCAGTACGGGTGGTGTTTTTAAATCGGCAACGCAGGGGCGCCTGTGCACCACGCTTGCGCGCCCCTGCCGTTTTCTCCCTATGCAGGCTATTTACCATGCAAAAATTTTTACTGACCATCGACCGGATCAATACCTGGGTCGGGCAGCTGTTCGGCTGGTTTGTGATGGCGCTGACACTGTTCGTGACCTACGAGGTGTTCTCGCGCTATGCGTTGGGCGCTCCGCACTCGTGGGCCTTCGATGCCATGAACATGATGTACGGCGCGCTATTCATGATGGCGGGCGCCTATACCTTGTCCAAGAACGGCCACGTCCGCGGCGACGTGCTCTACGGCTTCTTTCCGCCGCGCCTGCAAGCCGGCCTGGACCTGACCTTGTACATCCTGTTTTTCTTTCCGGGCGTCATCGCGCTGGCTTGGGCGGGCTACAACTACGCCTCTGAATCCTGGATGATCAACGAACATTCCACCATCACGGCCGACGGCCCCCCCATCTATCCCTTCAAGGCCATCATTCCCCTGGCCGGCATTACCTTGCTGTTCCAGGGCTTTGTCGAAGTGGTCTATTGCATCCAGTGCCTGAAACAAGGTTACTGGACCAAGCGTGATGCAGACGTCGAAGAAGTCGATGTGGACAAACTCAAAGATATGGTGCACGTGGATACCGAAGAAATCAATGCGCTCGACAGCATCGTCATCGAGCAGGAAAAGGGGAAGCAACCATGAGAAAAGAAATATGGTTCGGCCTCTCTATACTCGTGGCCGTGGTCATCGGACTGATTGTGCTGATGCCCTCGCCGGCCGACATCACCAACGGCCACCTGGGCTTGCTGATGCTGGGACTGATCGTGGTCACCATCATGCTGGGCTTTCCCACCGCCTTTACCCTCATGGGCATGGGGGTCATGTTCACCTACCTGGCTTACCGGGGCATGGGGCCGCAAATCGCCATCGAGCAAACACTCGACCTGATGGTGTTGCGCACCTATGCCGTCATGACCAACGACGTGCTGATTGCCGTGCCGCTGTTCATTTTCATGGGCTACCTGGTCGAACGCGCCAACCTCATTGAAAAACTGTTCCGAAGCATGCATTTGGCCATGGCTCGCGTGCCGGGTTCGCTGGCGGTCGCCACGGTGTTCACCTGCGCCGTCTTTGCCACGGCAACCGGTATCGTGGGCGCGGTGGTTACCCTGATGGGCTTGCTGGCCATGCCGGCCATGCTCAAGGCCGGCTACAGCATCCGGCTGACAGCCGGCTCCATTACCGCGGGCGGCTGCCTGGGCATCATGATCCCGCCGTCGGTGCTGCTGATCGTCTATGGCGCCGTAGCGGGGGTTTCCGTCGTCAAGCTGTATGCCGGCGCCTTCTTCCCCGGCATCATGCTGGCACTGCTGTACGTGGTGTACATCATGATCGTGGCCAAGGTCAGTCCCAAATCCGCCCCGCCGCTGTCCGAGGAAGAACGCCGCGTCACGCTGCCCGAGTTCGCCGAAACCATCAAGAACACGATCAGCAACCGCGTCATCCCCGGCCTGCTCGGCGCCATGAAAGGCAAGCGCAACGCCAATGTGCCCATGCGCACCTTGCTGAACCACATGGTCATTGCGCTGCTGCCCGCGCTGGTCTTCGCCGCCGCCATGGCGCTGACTTACGAGATCGTGACCGAACCCGCGCCTGAACAGCAAAGCGGCCTGGTTCAAATGGGTTTTTCGGCGGATTATGACAGCAGCCAGTTCTCGGGCGGCCTGGCCGAACCCGAAGGCTCCGCCACCCTGGCCGAACCCGAAGGCGCTCCGGCGCTGGGGGCTGACGCGGCTCCTGCCGAAGAAGAAGCGGCCGAAGCGGCATCCCGCCTTGACGCCCCCATGGGATTCTGGATCACGCTGGCCATAGGCGCGGTACTGCTGCTGCTCTTCTATACCATCCTGACCTTTGCACGCCTTGAAGTCTTCAAGATGCTGCTCAGTTCGTTCTTCCCGCTGGCCATCATGATCCTGGCGGTGCTGGGCAGTATCGTTTTCGGCTTTGCAACACCGTCGGAAGCGGCGGCCATGGGTTCGTTCGGCGGCTTGCTGCTGGCGCTGGCCTACCGGCGGCTGAACATCCCCATGTTGAAGGAGTCGGTCTACCTGGCAGCCAAGACCAGCGCCATGGTGTGCTGGCTGTTCGTGGGATCCAGCATCTTCTCGGCGGCCTTTGCGCTGCTGGGCGGCCAAGAGATCATCAATAACTGGGTGCTGGGCATGAATCTGACCCCGGTGCAGTTCATGATCCTGGCGCAGATCGTTATTTTCTTGCTGGGATGGCCGCTGGAATGGACGGAAATCATCGTGATTTTCATGCCCATCTTCCTGCCGCTGCTGGCCCACTACCAGATCGACCCGCTGTTCTTCGGTCTGCTGGTTGCGCTGAACCTGCAAACGGCCTTCTTGTCGCCACCGGTTGCCATGTCGGCCTTCTATCTGAAGGGAGTCGCTCCACCGCACGTCACGCTGAATCAGATCTTCGCGGGGATGCTGCCGTTCATGGGCATACAGATCATCGCCATCGTACTGCTGTATGTGTTCCCGGGCATCGGCCTGTGGCTGCCCAGCGTGCTGTACTGACCTTGAACAGACTGACGCGATAACGCCGCTAACCCGGCGTCAGCCGGCCCCAAACATGGGGCCGGTTTTTTTTGAGCGGAGAACTACGCAGCGGCTGAATTTTCAGTCGTCGCCCCAAAACGACAGCCGCTGCGGGCAATCTAGTTTATGCTTAGCAAAAAGATACTTTTTATAACATTAAGCTGCTAAAAGGGGGCTCGCATGCGCAAGAATTTTCCCGTCATTGACGTCGAAACCGTCGTACGCCCAGATCAGTACCTGATTTCCAAGACCAACAAGAAAGGCATCATCACCTACGTCAATCCTGCCTTCATTGATGTCAGCGGGTTCACGCGCGAAGAACTTATCGGCAAGCCGCACAATGTGGTGCGCCATCCCGATATGCCGCCCGATGTGTTCCAGGATCTATGGGATACGCTGCAAGCGGGCAAGCCATGGCTGGGCGTCGTCAAGAATCGGCGCAAAGATGGCGGTTTTTATTGGGTGCTGGCCAATGCCACACCGGTGTATGAACATGGCGAAATCACCGGCTATGCCTCGGTGCGGGTCAAGGCAACGCAGGAACAGATCGATGCGGCGCAGGATTTCTATCACGATATGAATGGCGGGCTGGCCGGCGGGTATACCGTGCGGCACGGCCAGCGCGTACGCGCTGGCTGGCGCCGGCTGCTGGACCTTGCCGCCCTGCCCTTGCGCAATACCCTGGGGGCCAGCATGCTGCGCATTGCGGCCGTGTTCCTGGCCACGCTCGCCGTGCCGCTATGGTTTGCGGCCACCGGCGGCGTGCCCGAAGCCTGGCTGGGATGGATGCTCACGGGGATTGCCGCAGCACTTGCGGCCAACCTGGCCTACGGCTGGGTGACTGTCCGGCGCATCACCGAACCCCTGGATGCCGCGTCCCGCATCATTCAGCAAGTCGCGGCAGGCAATCTGCAGATCGACATCGACGCGGATCAGCGCAGCGAAGTCGGCCGGCTGCACTTCTATCTGGACACCATGCGCAAGAGCCTGGTCAGCATCGTATCGGACGTTCATGCCGGCGCTTCGTCCACCACGCGCACCGCCCAGACGCTGGAAGCCAGCAACACCCGCTTATCGGCGCGTACCGACGATCAGGCGGCTTCGCTGCAGCAAACCGCTTCCAGCATGGAAGAGATCACCATCACCGTCAGGCAGAACGCCGATAACGCGCGCCTGGCCAGCCAGCTTGCCGACACCAGCATGCAAACCGCGCAGCGGGGCGGCGCCGCCGTCAGCGAAGTCGCTGCCACCATGCAGGGCATACAAGACAGCTCCCGCAAGATTGGCGATATTGTCCTGCTTATAGAGGAAATCGCCTTTCAGACCAATATCCTGGCCCTGAATGCGGCGGTTGAATCGGCCCGTGCGGGCGATGCCGGCCGCGGCTTTGCCGTGGTGGCCGGCGAAGTGCGCAGCCTGGCGCAAAAAAGCGCCGCAGCGGCCAAAGACATCAAGATACTCATCGATGAATCCGTCAACCGGGTCGACGTAGGTTCCCGGCAAGCCGAACAAGCCCTGCAGACCATGACTGAAATCGTGGAGTCGGTCAGCCGCGTCACGCAGATCGTATCCGAGATTTCCACGGCCTCCACCGACCAGTCCAGCGGGCTCGAGCAAATCAACCAGGCCATCGCCCAGATAGACGACGCCACCAACCAGAATGCCGCGCTGGTCCAGGACCTGGGCAGCTCGGTACACGCCCTGGCTCACGAAGCCGGCAACCTAAGGTTGTCCATCGATGTGCTGAACACGGGGAAATAGCGCCAGGCGCCAGGCGAATAGCGCGGCGCCTGGCCGCGCGCCCCGCGTAGGCGTCTTGCGTATCAGGCATTCTGTACGCGCCGCTGCAGCCACAGCAGCGGCAACCCAGCGGCCAGCACGGCCAGCCCAAGCAGCGAACCGACCCCCGCATACTGCACGCTGGACCAGCACAGTGCCAGGCAGCTTGCCGCGAACAAAACAGGCGTCAGCGGATACAGCGGCACCCGGAAAGGCCTGGCCCTATCTTTGTCGCGTTGGCGCAGCACGATCAAGGCGGTGGCGCTAAGCAGCATGAACAGCCAGAACACGGGGGCGGTGTAAGCCACCATGGCCTGGACACCGCCCTGGGTGACGGCGCCGAACAGAATCAGGACCAGGGTGATCGCCCCCTGCAACAGCAACGCCCGGGCAGGCGTTGCGCCGCGCACGCTCCAGGCGCCCAGGCCTTGCAGGGCCGGCACATCGCGCCCTAAGGCGTAATACACGCGCGCACCCGTAAAAATACTGCCATTGATCGTACCCAAGGCCGTGCAGCACACCAGCAGGCTCAGCAGCACAGCGGCCCACGGCCCGGCAACCAGCCCCATCAAGTCGGCCCCCACCGCTTGCGTGGCGCGCAGGCCTTCCAGCCCAAAAATCTGCAGGTAAGCCAAATTGACGATCACGTAGACCGACGTCACCACCACCGTTCCGACCAGCAGCACCCGGCTCATATTCCTTTCCGGATTGCGCAACTCGCCGGACAGATAAGCCGCTTCGTTCCAGCCCCCATAAGTCAGCAGCACAAACACCATCCCAAGCCCAAGCGCAGCCGCCAGGCCGCCCGAGGGGCCCTCGGCAATCTGCGCGGTCGCGGCCTGAGCCGAACCAGCCAGCGTCAAGCCGGTGATGCTGGTGATCAGCAAGGCGGCAATCGTGGCGCCCGTCAGCAATAACTGCAGGCGCTTGGATTGCAAGGTGCCCAGCACATTCAATGCCGTGAGCGCAATGACAGCCATTGCGCCATGCAAGGCCGGGCCATAGCGCCCCAGCGGCCACAGTATCTGGGCGTAATCCCCATAAATGAAAGCCACCGCGGCGATCGACCCTGTTTGGATCACGGTGCCGCGCGCCCAGGCAAACAGCACACCCACCGACGGCCCCCAGGCCCTGACCAGAAAATGATATTCGCCGCCTGAATCGGGATACGCGCTGCCCAGCTCGGCATAGCACAAAGCCCCCACCAGCATGACCAGGCCGCCGGCGAGCCACAGGCCCATATACATGGCGGGCGAGTGCGATTGCTGCGCCACCAGGGGCGGGAAACCGAAGATCCCGATCCCGATGACCACACCCACCAGCATGGCGACCGCGTCCAGTACCGACAAGCCTCCCGCGGAACGTGACATGGCTGTCATCCTTGTCAGCGCCGCGTGGCGCGCCAGCCCTGCACGGCCCCCGGCGCTTCCACGGCCACCATCGTATCGCCCTGCACACGCCCCACATAGCGCTGCGTGCCGTTGCCGCGGTCAACGTCGAAACGGATATCGGCCCCGCGCAGCGCGCCGCTCACGGCGCCCTGCTCGTCTGCCTGGCCCTCCAGCTTCTGAAATGCCTGCTTCAGATCCAGCGCAAACTCGCCGTCCGGCCCAGTGAGCTGCCACGCGCCGTCCACCTTGGCCGGCACGATCCACAAATAAACACGGCTATTGCCGACCTGATCGAAATCGTCGCTTTCCCAGTCCCCCATGCTGAAATCATGGGAAACCACCCGCGTGCCCGGCGCCAAGTCCAGAATCGTCGGCCGCAGCTTCAGATTGACGTCGGGCAGCAAATACATGCTCAGTACCGTGGCTTGGGAAAAATCCGTTTTGAACAGATCCTGAACCTTGAACTCCACCCGGTCCGACACGCCGGCCTGCTTGGCATTGGCCTGTGCCTCGCCCACTCTTTCCGGATTGATGTCGACCCCAAAAGCGCCCTTTGCGCCAAAGTCCCGCACCGCCGCCACCGGAATACGGCCATCGCCCGAACCCAGATCCACCAAAAAGTCCGATTGCCCCACCTGCGCCATCTGCAGCATGCGCGACACCACTTCCGTTCGCGTCGGCACATAGGGCACATCAAGCTCCAGCGGCGGCTGATCGGCTGCCAAGGCACCGGTTGGCAACAAGCCTCCGGCCAACCCCACCGTTAAAGACAGTGCCGCCGCACCCGCGCCACGCCTGAACCAGCTGTGAAAACAATCACGCATGATAAGCCTCCGGTTTTGGATGGCTTTACTTTACAATAAGCTGAACAAAATCTGACTATTTACTGAATATTTTTTCGTAAAAAAAATGCACCGATGGCCGCTCCGGCCTTTTCTTGTGATCTCGGCCAATGCGTGCAGCAGGTGTCTTTCTTTACCAAAAGATGACATGGATAGCAGTGCGGCATGTTTTCCGTTTAACGTTAAGCGTTAAACGGCATAAAATTGATAACTGCACGTTCCCGCCACACGCATGAACGAAATTGTTCGCGAACGCCGTGGTATCACCCCTGATACCGCACTGCGTCTGGCCGCTTATTTCGGCGGCGATGCAGCCTCTTGGCTAAATCTGCAGCAGGCCTACGATCTGAAGATCACCGAGGCCAAAGTGGCCAAACTTATCGCTAAACAAGTTCAACCGCTTGAGCATGCCTAGTCTTGTCCATTGCCATGGAAATCAAACAGCCTTGGCGCCCTAAGGCCGTCCCCAAAAAAAACTCAGCCACCCCTAAAGTTCCCCTACCCCTAGCCGTTAATGCCTATGAACAGGGAGCAACCGGCTGTGCTTTAAGGCGAAATCCAGCAGTACCGCCCACAGAACAGGCTTGTTACTTCTTGGCAACCAGGCGGAGCCAGATTCGCCGTACTTATATCCATTTAGGAGTTATCCATGGCTGTTATTAACACCAACTACCTTGCTCTGGTTTCCCAGAACAACCTGAACAAATCCCAATCGGCTCTGGGCACCGCCATCGAGCGCCTGTCTTCCGGCCTGCGCATCAACAGCGCCAAAGACGACGCTGCCGGCCAAGCCATTGCCAACCGCATGACCGCACAAGTCCGCGGCCTGACCCAAGCTGCCCGCAACGCCAACGACGGCATCTCGCTGGCTCAAACGGCTGAAGGCAACCTGAACGAAATCAACAACAACTTGCAGCGTATCCGCGAGTTGGCCGTTCAAGCCGCTAACGACACCAACCAAACCACTGACCGCCAATCGATCCAAGACGAAATCGACGCACGTCTGGAAGAAATCGACCGTATCGCCGGCGGTGCAGAATTCAACGGCACCAAGCTGCTTAACGCTTCGGGCACGCTGAGCATCCAAGTTGGCGCCAATGCCACCTCCAACGACGTTATCGAAATCAGCACGGTTGACGCTACTGTCGCCACGCTGATCTCCGGTGGCGCTGCCGCCATCAGTGTTTCGGGCTTCGCCAATGCAACCGCTGCCATCGGTCTTATCGATACGGCTCTGCAAACAGTCGACGCTGCCCGTAGCGATCTGGGTGTGATTCAAAACCGTTTCGAATCGACCATTTCCAACCTGAACAACACCATCACCAACCTGTCGGCTTCGCGTTCGCGCATTGAAGACGCCGATTACGCGGTGGAAGTGTCGAACATGACTCGCGCGCAGATTCTGCAGCAAGCAGGTACCTCGGTTCTGGCTCAAGCCAACCAAGTGCCACAAACTGTTCTGTCGCTGCTGCGTTAATTCGCTGACGGTCTATAAGCCCCTGAAGGGGCTTATAAGCAGTATTACAGGCGGTATCCCGTTTTCATGGGATACCGCCTTTTTGCATGTCTACGCCTTCGGCAACCAGGCCTGCGTCCATTGATCCAAATTGTCGCCTTCCAGCATCCAGTCGCGCAGAACCGCTGCATGCAGCTCGTCACCGACCCGAGCGGCGGCATCAAGGTCGGACAGATGCGCCCGAACGGCCTCGGCCCAGTCCTGATAGCGGTTGCGTACACGCGTAACCGGCAAGCCGCAGCGGTAAGGTTCAATGTCGGTGCAAATTACCGGCACCCCGCAAGCGCCCAACTCCAGCAAACGCAGATTGCTCTTGCTTCGATTGAACTGATTGATTTCCAGCGGCACCACGGCCAAGTCAAGATTCAGGCCAGCCAATGCTTGCGGATACTGCTCGATAGGCACGCCTGGGTGAAACTCACAAGCCACCCCTACAGGCTGCATACCCATGAATACCCACTCGACTTCGTCCTGCATGTCTTTAACCAAAGCCTGAATAACCGCCAGGTCGCCTGTATGGCTGCTGCCCCCCGCCCAACCGACGCGCGGCTTCTTGCCTGCCCTGCGCACTGACGAGAGCCCTTTCCACCAAGGGGCATACAGACCGTTGTGGGCAACCCGAATATCATGATGGTAGGGCGCATACTCTTCGGCCAGGACAGAGGTCGACACGACCAGCCAGTCTACCTTTTCCATCGCCCGCCGAATCTTGGCAATAGCGCTTTGCGGAATCTGCTTGCGATAAATGCTCTGCACAGGAATGTTGGGTACGTAATCGTCAAACTCCAACACCACCTTGGCACCTGCCGCTTCCTGGTAACGCGCTATCTGTTTCAAGACGCCTTCGTTTGCCCAGGCCCCCTGCAGCACGATCACATCCGGCGCAATACGGGCGACGTCCGTAAAATGAAAATCATGAAACTTGAGGCCGCCTTCTACCCGCAAGGCGCTTTCCAACGCTTGATAGGGCTGAATCACTCGATAATGCCCGCAACCGTGCCAGTCGGAGTGCGAGGCCAACACCACAGGTAAAGGGCGGCCTGGCAATGGAATCTGGATACGCGCCGCGTCCGGGCTCAAATCGAAGCCGGGCGCCTTTTTCCCGTATGCAGGATGGTAAGCCGGGTCGGAAGCCAGTTGCGGCAGCCACTTTGCATACAAACGGTCTCGATCAGCGTCGTCGGGCAGTGCCGCCACGCCGAATCTCTCTGTCAGCAAGCGTGTGGCCCCTCCCATATGAACGAGGCGTGCTTCGGGCGTCCAAACAGTCAGGAAGCCCGCTTGCCGTGCTCGCAAGGCTAAATCAACATCGCCGTAGTAGATGGAGAATGATTCTTCATCAAAGCCCTGAAGCTCATCAAAGACGTCTCGACGCATCATCATGCAGGCGCCCGTCACGGCACTGACGTTCTGCGTAACCTGCAAACGACTCATATACCCCTGCGAACCACCAGGTTTGCCTTGAAAGGCAAAACCCACGCTATTTTCCATGCCCAAAGTCAAGCCCGCATGCTGGACGCGGCCATCGGGGTAATCCAGACGTGCACCCACAATACCCACTTCTGGCCTTAGCGTATGGCTCAGCATGACAGTAAGCCATTCCGGGTCGATGACCTCTATATCATTATTCAAGAACAACAATACGCCGCCACGCGCATATTGTGCCGCGAAGTTGTTGATCTTTGAAAAATTGAATGCCTCCGGCCAACGCAGGACCTTTATCTGATCGCTTCCCAAAGCCTCCAATTCGCTCAAGAACTTGCAAGCGTCCGCGTCAGTACTGTTGTTATCGACTATCAGCAGCTCATACTGGGTGTATTGCGTTATTTCCATCAAGCTTTCTATACATTTTTGAAGTATAGGAAAGTGATTACGCGTAGGGATGATGATGGAAACTAGAGGCTTGGCAGGCAACTCGTAACGAATGCTCCACAATCCAGCCTTTGCCCCCTGGCTCAGGGTCGCGGCGACGCCAAGGCGTGCTAAATGCATCTCCGTCGCGCAACGGGACTGCTTCGCAACCTGTTTATCGCAAACCCAATCCATTAAAGGTTGGGCACTATGAAAAAGAACCTCAGGGACATGGCCCACAACAGGTGGACCGGCCTGCTCAACCAATTTCCATATGAAATCCACCGGCGCCAAATCACCGCAATCCACACTCAACCCACCAACTGCCTGTACAGCCGCCGTGCTAACCACGAGGCTACGCCCCACGTACGGATAGCTGCGCAGCAGGTCAAGGTTGAAATCGGGTTTAAGCATGGGATTGACGATTGTCCCAGCGCTTGATCCAGCCTCGTCTGCATACCAGACCAAGGGATCAGACTTGCGCAGACGATACTCACCCATCGTCAGCGCGGCATGCGGCAGCAGTTGCTCACCCGCAAATAGAATCCACAGAAAATCAGGTATATCGCCCTGCGCAATTCGGTCCGACAATACTAGCGCCCAGGGGGCATCCATCTGCAAGAGCTCAATCCCCTTGCCGGCAACATCAGCAGGAATTGTGCTGCCGATTAACCAGACACCGTCAAGGGGGCGGTGCTGCGCACCAAGGCTTTGCAGCGTGTTGCTTATAGCCTGCATGTCGGTGCCATCGGGCACAATTACAACCGCCCCCAGCGTTCCGGCATCCGGATTGGCCCTCAGCATCGTCTGGATAGCCAGGATACGGGAGGCCGACGGCGCACGATCAACTAGCCATTCCGGGACACCCCATTTTGGCTGCGATTTAATTGAACCTTGAGCATGATATTTTCTCCTAATACGCTCAAGCAGTGCTATGGACTCAAAACCCTTATGTTTATTATTCGCTAATGGTTTCACCCTGACCATATGATTATTATCAGAGCGATACCACCCCAATTCGCGAATCATCCTCCTGAAGTCTGCATGTCCTTTTTCTCCGACACCCGGCGAAACACGTCCTTGATGACTAAATTGTTCGGTGGAAATCCTGAAACATGAATAAGCATCGTGCAGCATGGCCAAATGGCCTCTGCGCAGCAATTTGGCATGCATGGCCAAGTCGCCTACCCAGGCAATATGCTGCCCTCCTAAATGAAACAACGCGCCCACTTCAGACCGGATTTGTTCAAGACGAAACATTACCGTAGACGGCTCACCGATAAAATTCAATGTCGTATCGCCCAGGAAAGATGCCAAATCCTTTCCATGCACACATGCGTCTTCATCAAACGGCATGACATTAGCTATAAAATCGGGAAGGCGCTCTCCATTCTCATCAACAAGGTAACGTCGCGAAGAAACCAATGAAACGTCAGGGTGTCGATCTAGCACCGCAGAGAACACCTTTAAACAGCCAGGGAGCAAAAGATCATCATCAAACAATGGTTTTATATATTCACCGCGAGCCAGGTCTATACACCTTGATAAGCTGCCGCCTCCCCATAGCCTTTTTTCGTTTTTATAGTAGCGAACTTTCGACTCGCCCAATTCGATCAAAAATGGATCAATGATTTTCTTAACTGAATCATTGGGACAATCATCACAAATGACAATTTCGTAATCAGTGAAATCCTGATCGAGAAGACTCTGTAGCGCATCGCCCAGAAAGGTAGCCTTATAAGCCGGAATAGCAACTGTAACTTTGGGCTGAAAATCTATGGAAGAAGCTACATCCATCATTAAATACTCTCTTATTTGCGTTTTGCCGTCGTCATGTCATGCATATTTTCTGCACACCCATCACGCCTAGCGGCGGCCACCCCGCATGAAACCTACACACTAGGCGCCGGCGGCGCAGGTAGCGAGAGCAAAGCATAACTGCTCAATAGATCAGACGATGTCTGGCTCAGCGCCCAAATATCCCTCTTAATCAACCCATCATTTAACTATTTTGCATGGCAATATGTAACATCGACTACACATGACCTGTGAGACAGTCAAAACCTGATGATGATAACGATTCTCAATGGATGAGCTCATTTCAGATTTGTGCGACCTTACATCAACACCATGAACCCCCAGCAACCTATTTTCGTCACCGAGCCGCATCTGCCGCCCCTGGAAGAGTTCCTTCCCTATCTTGAACAAATATGGGCAAGCAAACGCATCACCAACAGCGGCCCGTTCCACGAACAACTAGAAAAAGAGCTGGCGGCCTATCTGGGTGTCAAGCATCTGAGTCTGTTTGCCAACGGTACACTCGCCTTGCTCACTGCCTTGCAGGCACTGCGCATCAGTGGCGAAGTCATCACCACGCCATATACTTTCGTCGCTACCGCCCATTCCCTGTTGTGGAACAACATCAAGCCGGTGTTTGTCGATGTCGATCCCGATACCTGCAATCTGGATCCCGAGCGGGTAGAGGAAGCCATCACTCCAGCGACGACCGCCATATTGCCCGTGCACTGCTATGGAATTCCCTGCAATGTCGAGCGCATTCAGCAGGTCGCGGACACCTACGGCCTCAAGGTCATTTATGACGCAGCTCATGCATTCGGCGTCAGGCAGCGCGGTGAAAGCATCCTGAATCATGGCGACCTTGCCGTCCTGAGCTTTCATGCTACCAAAGTGTTCAATACCTTCGAGGGCGGCGCCATTGTCTGCCCCGATGCCAAGATCAAACAGCGCATTGACCATCTGAAAAACTTCGGGTTTGCCGACGAGGTCACCGTGGTGGCTCCGGGGATCAACGGTAAGATGAACGAAATCAGCGCTGCCATGGGGCTGCTGCAGCTCAGGCACATCGATGCAGCCTTGAACACCCGCACCATCATGTACCAGCGTTACCTGGACGCCTTCAAGGACATCCCGAGCCTGCGCCTGCAGCAGGTACCCGCCGACTTGGAATGGAACCATGCGTACTGTCCCCTCTTCGTCCGTCCAGAGCACCCTGTCAGCCGGGACGAGCTGTACGAACGGCTGAAATCGCAAAACATCCACGCCAGGCGCTATTTCTATCCACTTATCAGTTCCTTTCCGATGTATCGGGGGCTGCCCAGCGCCGCCGGCAAGTCGCTACCCAACGCCAGCGCCCTGGCAGAGCAGGTCATCTGCCTGCCCATTTACCCGACCTTGCCCATAGAGGCACAGGAAAGGCTGATCGGTATCGTCCGGCAGACCGTCAAATGAGCAAACGCATTCTGGTTTTCCCTTGCGGTTCGGAAATCGGCCTGGAAATTCATCGGGCACTGCGCTATTCCATGCATTTCGACCTTGTGGGTGGATCCAGCGTGGAAGACCATGGACGCTTTGTCTATGAAGAATATCTGGGCGATCTGCCTTTCCATGACAGCCCCGATTTCGCCGGGAACATGGCCCAGATCATACGCGAACACAAGATCGACGCCATCTACCCGACTATGGACGCCGTGGCCGAAACCCTGCAGGATCTGGCGACGCAGTTGGCTGTGTGCGTGGTCGGAAGCTCTCCGGAAACAACCCGTGCTTGCGCCTCGAAAAGCGCCATTTACGGCATGCTGGACGGCCTGGTTCCCCTGCCTCGGCTTTACCCGAATCTGGAAACTGTTCGAGCCTATCCGGTATTCATCAAGCCCGACCGCGGCTATGGCTCGCGTCACGCCGCGCGCGCCGACGATGAAGCCATGGCAATGGCTCTGTTGGCGCAGCAAACTGACCGAACCATGCTGATCCTGGAATATCTGCCAGGTAAAGAATGGACCATCGACTGCTTCTCGGATCGTCATGGAAAGCTGCATTTTCATGCGGCCCGCGGACGTAATCGAATCAGCAACGGCATTAGTGTAAGGACGTCGCCAAGCGACGATTTCTCCGACGTTTTCGCTGATTGGGCGGCGACCATCAATCGCCGCTTGCGGCCACGCGGGGCCTGGTTCTTTCAGGCCAAACTGGATGACAAAGGTCAGCCCAGGCTGCTTGAAGTCGCCACCCGCTTCGCTGGGTCCTCTGCCCTGCATCGGGGCATGGGCGTCAATCTTCCCCTGCTCAGCGCGTTCGACGCCTTCGAGTGGCCAGTGGCCATAGAGGCCAATCGCTACCATATTGAACTGGACCGCGCGCTGGAGAACCGCTATCGCATCGACCTGGACTATCGGCATGTCTATGTTGATCTGGATGACTGCATATTGTTGAAAGGGAAGGTCAATCATCTTCTGATAGCGTTCCTGTATCAAGCCATCGACATGGGCTGCACCATCACGCTGCTGACCCGCCACGCGGGCGATCTGCCTAAAATCCTTTGCAAGGCCCGCCTGCAGGCTCTGTTCGATCACATCGTCCATATTACCGACGGCACGCCGAAAGCAAGCTACATCGACCAGGAAAACGCCATCTTTATTGATGACTCATTTCAGGAGCGGAGCAAGGTAGCGCGCCATTTGGGAATTCCCGTTTTTTCCCCGGATATGATCGAAGCATTGCTATAAGCGACAACACCCTTCTGGCATACATCCACTCATTGAATACACCCGGCCCATGACACAAAGCCTTCTCGAACACGACCTTGAGCGCACAATCACCCTCCTTTCGACAGAAGAGCTGGAGCGTCTGGAAGCCATGAAACAGCGCTTTGCGCCACAGTTTTCAGAAATCTCCGATCTCCTGTACAAGCAGCTACCGGAAGCCGATCAGGAACGGCTCATTCTCTGGCTTGCAAAACGCTGGGCCAAGATTGACCGCGTGCCGAAAGAAGAGCATGCGGAATATGACGCGGATATTAAAAGGATTTGGCATTATCCCTATGAAACGCAAGAATTCCACGGAGCGGCATATAAACGGCTAGCGCTGGCGCCACAGGGATATGAAGGCGAGCTCCTTACTCACCCGTGGGTGCTGGGCATTCATGATTTCCTTTACGATCAATATCAGCATGGCGACTGCCGCGTCCAGCCCGGCGACACCATCATCGATGCCGGCGCTTTCGTTGGTGATACCGCTGTGTTGTTTCATCAAGCCGCCAAAGGCGATTGCCATGTCCATGCCTTTGAAATCCTCGAAGAAAACCTCAGGTTGATGCGCTACAACCTTGATGCCAATAACATTGCGGATAAGGTCGATATCTGCTCACTCGCGCTGAGCGATAAAAGCGGAGATTTCGTCAATATTCACGCCCCCACCATCCAGGGCGCCACGTCGATCTTTGGCAGCTCCGGCGAAATACAGGTGGAAACCATCACGCTCGACGACTACGTCCGGCAGAAAAGGGTCGAGCGCGTTGATCTTATAAAGATGGACATTGAGGGCGCTGAACGCATGGCGCTCGCCGGCGCGCTCGATACGATAAAGCGCGATCGCCCCCGTCTGGCCATCTGCGTCTATCACATATGGGACGATATCATTGAAATTCCACGGATAATACGCGCATCGGGCGTTCCATACCGCTATGGCTTTAAATGGGTGAAATTGAATACCGGTGGAGAGGCGGTATTGCTGTGCACACCTGAATCTGCAGTGCAATAAATGAAGTAATGGCCTACCGTCATGATTTTATTATCCATTATTGTTGTCGCCTGGAATGATGAAAAATTCATCGGGCAAGCGTTGGCCAGTTGTATCGACCATTCCTTCAAGGACTACGAGGTAATCGTCGTCAATAACGGTTCCACAGACCGCACAGGGGAATTGATCCGCCAAACCGCCATCGGCAGGGAGGACACCTTCAGGATCATTGAAAATAAAGAAAACGAGGGTCCTGGAGAAGGAAGAAATATTGGCATTGTTCATGCTCGCGGCGAATATTTGATGTTTCTGGACGGCGATGACTGGTTCGAGCCTGGGGCGGTCGCCGAAGTTGCCGCCCATCTCCAGAAAAAAAATCCTGATGTTCTCATGTTCAATCATCAGCGCGTCTGGGACAACGGGCTCAAGATTTCCAACCTTCCCAATAGGTACACGAATCTCGGCCATGAGGATCGGGACCTGTCACTGCACAGCGAAAGACAAGGTGCCATCCGAAACCTGCACACTCTGTGGAACAAAGCCTATCGGCGCCGATTTATCGAGTCCATCGAAATATCGCTGCCAAAGCTCTGCCATTATGAAGACATGGTATGGAGCTTTACCGCCATGATCAAGGCAAAGAGCTGCTACTTCATTTCAAAAACGATACTGAATTACAGGCAGCGGAGCGGTTCAATAACAAAGTCGGCCGACGACAGGCATTTCGAAATTTTCTCACAAAGCCGCAGGCTCATCGAGCTCTTGAATCAAGAGCCTGAATATAACGAATGGTACGGACCGCTGGCATATGAATACAATCGATCATTGATATTCGGGCTTATCAACACCAGGCTCCGCGTACCGAAGCCCAGGGAAAGCGAGTACCTGCGGAAAGCGGCATCTTTGCTGTACGAATGGCGCAGCGAAGTAGGCATAACAAAACCTGATTGGCTGTTATTTGCAGCCAAAACCGGAAACAAGAATTTTTATTTCATGGTCAATGGAATAAACCTGCGAATAATAAAACTGAGCCAATCAATCAATAGACTTTTTAGCAAATAGAATCACGTGGCCCTATGAAAACCATACTCACCTACGGCACATTCGATCTCTTCCATATAGGCCATCTTCGCCTGCTGCAGCGGCTTCGCAGCCTGGGGGATCGTCTTGTCGTAGGCGTTTCCACCGATGATTTCAATAGGGTCAAAAATAAAAATACCGTAGTGCCTTTTGCAGACCGAATCAAGATTGTCGAATCGATCCGCGATGTCGACCTGGTCATTCCTGAAACGTGCTGGGAGCAAAAAGTCAAAGACATCCAGGAGCACAGTGTGTCCATCTTTGGCATGGGAAATGACTGGGAAGGCCGCTTCGATTATCTGAAGGACTACTGCGAAGTGGTCTATTTACCGCGCACTGAGGGAATTTCCAGCACGCATATTCGCAAAACACTGAAGGTTCTGGATCAAACTCATGTCGGGGAACTCAAGCAAGCACTTGATCTGATTTCCTCGATCGTCGAGCGATTCGATTGACCCGCAAGGTAACAAGCGATTCATGGCTAAACATCTGCTTTTCCATCTGCTTCATCCCTTATGGCGGCTGGCCGATTGGCTGACGCCCAAGCGGAACTATCTGTGGGCATTTGCCACGCATCACCTGCACACCGACCGCTTTATCGAAAATCAACGCGCGCTTTTCGAGCTGGTCAAAGCGGATCCGGCCGTACGAAAGATCATCTTCTACCGAGGAAGGCCCCCGGAGTTACGCATAGAAGGTGCTGTAAATTATGAGATTGTCCGCCATGGGTCCCTGAAGGGCCTTTGCCTCTTGGCGCAATGCAAGGTAGTCTTCCTCACGCACTCCATCTCGATGGACTATTCCCTGCGATGGGACAACGGACGTTTCAGCATACTCAAGCTCGCTCTGCGCAGCCGGGTAGTGGTCAATCTATGGCACGGTATTCCCCTGAAGCGCCTAATATACGCGGCGAACGAAAGCACCCTGCGCCACACCGATCGAGTTAAGTACCGCGCACAGGAAAGATTGGGCTATGCAGGTCTCCTGGCCTCTTCCGATATCGACAGCTACGCCATGGCAGCCATGTTCTATCCATTGAACTATCGCCAGGTATGGGTGACCGGCCTGCCCCGGAACGACTTTCTAAGGCAAGACGAAGATCGGCTACCCAGCTACATACAAGAATCACTACGGCTGATCCGAACAAACCGCAGCGGCAAAAAGCTCATACTCTATGCACCCACCTATCGCCAGACGGGTATCAGCAACAGCGCACAATATTATCAATTCTCCAACAGTGAAATCAGTAAACTGAAAGACATCCTGCATGCGCACAATGCCGTTCTCGGCTATCGGCCCCATTACTTCAGGAATAGCGACAACTACTTCAACTTCGACGAGTATATCGACAACGAATTGATATTCGATATGTCTCAGAAAAAGGTTCCGGAATTTTCGGCGCTGGCACGTGAGTGCGATCTGCTGATTACTGATTATTCAAGCGTTTACATCGAGGCCCTGTATCTAGGGAAGCCCATTATTTGCTTCGGTTACGATATCGAGCATTACCGCACTCAGGAAGACGGCCTGCTCTACGATATGGACCTTGCATTTCCCGGCCCTATCGTCACCCAGTTCGATGAGCTCCTAGAGGCCATTACAGCCGGCCTTGCGCTCGAAAGAGATGCTGTCTTGCAACAGCAGGCAACTGCGAGAAAACTCTTCTTCAAATACAACGATACACTGAATTCTCAACGCGTAAAAGAAGCGGTGATTGCACGGTTGGGCGAATAGACGGCATGTCTTGGCTGCCCGAGATTCACACCTCCCAGGCTTTCCGCCACTGATCGAGAAACCGCCCTTCCAACATCCAGTTGCCCATTACTGCATCGCGAAGAGCGTCGCCGGCCCGAGCCAGAGCATCCGAGTCAGAAATATGCGAACGAATGGCCTCTACCCACTCCTCATGCCGGTTGCGCACCAATGTCACCGGCAGGTTCCCCTGATATGGCTCTATGGATGTGCAAATCACCGGCACGCCGCAAGCACCGAGCTCCAGAAGATTGAGATTGTTCTTGCCGCGATTATAAGAATTGACCTGCATGGGAAGCACTGCCAGATCGAGATTCAGGCCGGCCAGTGCATTCGGGTAGTCTTTGATATCGCACTTCGAATGATATTCGCCGTGGACAGCTTTCGGCCTGTCTCCTAAGAATACCCACTCCACCTCATCCTGCAACTCTTTGATCACAGAATAAATAACTTCCAGATCCACGACATAGTTTGTATTGGATGCCCACCCGACTCGCAACTTGGGCCCGGTTCTCCTCCGGCCTTGTAGACGCCCCCAGGACGCTGGAAGCAAGCCACTCATCGCTACACGAACGTCAGAATGGTAGTCGGAAAATTCCTGGGCAAGCACGGGCGAAGAAACCACAAGCCAATCGATATGCTGCATGACGCCGCGGACATTCTCCATCAAGCCGGGAAATGTCATTTTTCGAGCCATATCCACAGCAGAGAGCTTAGGCCTGTAATCGTCAAACTCCAGAACGATCTTGGCTTGCGTCATCTCACGATAATGCTGAATTTGAGACAACATATGCGGCTTGATCCAGGCGCCCTGCAACACGATAGTGTCGGGCTGGATGCGCACTACGTCATCCAGACTAAAACGCCCCTGCCCCACCCCGCCCTCAAGAAACATTTCGTTCGACATGGCCAAGAATGGATCCAAGATCCGGTGGTAGCTACTGCTTTGCCAATCCAGATGCGCGGCCAATACAACCGGCAGGGGCCGCCCCGGCAAAGGGTCATGAATACGCGCAGCACTCAAGCTCAAGTCAAAACCGGCGGACTGCTTGTCAAACGCAGGATGATAATATCGATCGTTCGCCAGTTGAGGAAGCCATCGGGCGTATAGATTTCGAGCCTGGACTTCCTCTTTCAAGAGAGCCTGCGACTCGAATCTCTCTTTCGAGAACCGGGTGGCACCTCCCATATGAATCAAACCCGTGTCCGGCTCCAGGGCCAGCAAATAGCCCGCCTTTGCCGCCTTCAGGCTCAGATCGATGTCTGCGTAGAAAACAGGAAACGTCTCGGCATCGAAGCCACCCAGCTCATCGAACACTTTCTTGCGCATCATCAGGCAGGACGCGCTGACGGCACTGATATTGTGTTGGGCGACCAGGCGATTCATATACCCGGGCTCGTCCACGGATTCCCCACGAAAGCCTTGCCTGACCATTTCATCGAGCCCCAGCACCAATCCACATTGCTCGACGCCCCGTCCTTGAGGAAGATCCAGCCGGGTACCAACTATCCCTGCCTCGGGCCTCAGGGCTTGAGCCAAGAAACGGTCCAGCCAGTCTGTCCGGGACTTGCCGTCCAGTTCGATATCATCGTTCAGGAACAACAGCACTTCACCCCGGGCCTGAGCCGCTGCAAAATTGTTTATCGCAGCATAGTTGAACTCCGCATGCCAGGGGAGAACTTTGAAGGAAATCCTTCCTCCGGAGCTCTCCAAGGCTGACAGGCCTTTGCGTATGGCAGATTCGTGGCCGCCACTATCGATGATGACAAGCTCGTAGTTTTCATATGTCGTATATCTGATCAGGCTCTCAACACAAGGCAGAAGCGCAGACCACTTGTTTTGCGTTGGGATGATGATGGATACCAGAGGGCGGGACAGCAGCGGATAGCTGGTGTGCACGATGCCCATGTCGGGCCTTGGCGTGAGCTGTGCGTCGATACCCAATCGGCTCAAGTGCGCCTGCGTCACGGCCACCGAGCAAGCCAGGGCCTGAGGCTTGCGTATCCAGACCATCAAATTGGTCGCACAGTATTGCAGCACCTCGGGCACATGGCCGATTACAGATTCCCCTTTTTGCTCGACTATACGCCATAGCAAATCCACCGAGGCCAGCTCGGCCATCCGCTCATCCAATCCCCCTTCCCGAATCGCGGCGGTACTTATAATCAAATTGCGACCGACATAAGGGTAGCTGCGCAATAAATCGACATTCAAGTCGGGTTTGAGCAGGGGCTCGACAAAACTTCCATGCTGCATTGCCACTTCGTCGGTGTACCAGATCAATACTTCCGGTTTCTTGAGCTGATGCTCGCCTAGCGTAAGCGTCGCATGCGGCGCCAATTGGTCGCCTGACTGGATAATCCACGAGAAGTCCGGCGCGTCAGCTTGATCGGCCTTACTGGAAAGGGACAGCGACCAAGGCGTAAGCCCCCCGAAAACTTCAATTTCCGGATCAATCATGGAAGGCGGAATATCACGGCCGATGACCCAAATCTTGTCTAGCTTTCGGCGTTGGGATTTCAAGCTGTCCAATGTGGAGGGCAGTAACGATGCGCTCTCAGCATCAGAAACCATAACGACTGCACCCACAGTCGCAACGGCCGGCTTGCTCTGGAGCATGGATAGAATCATCCGGACACGAGCGGATGACGGCGCCCGCGCGGATAGCCATTCCGAAAACTCAGGCGATTTTTTCCAGGCTGTCTGTACCGTTCGTGTCCATTCAAGATTATTGACCTCATGGACGGGAGCGTGCTCGTCAACAAAGCTTTGCTTCATCAACCACGGGAGAAACCTTTCTATCTGGATATAGCCATCCCAATGAAACAATCTAAGCAAAGGATGCGGTATGGGCCTCAAGGGAAAATAGATCAAGCGAATGCCCAGTGCTTCCGCCACCGAATGCCATAGCCAATAAAAGAGTTCAGAGGAATCCAATATGAGCACGACAATGACGCTGCCACGCGCCATCCATAGCATATTGGCCAGCGCAGCCCCCGATGATGCTACGACTACTTGAAATGCCGAAAATTGATTCACTTGCCCCGCGAAATCCATCCCGCCCGGCTGAATGCAGCTAAATCCCAACGAATCAACGACAGAGATCAGCTCATCCTGATTGGTCAACGTACGACCATTCCCACCGGAAGACCTGATTAAATAAGCATTTCGGCGTTCTGTTTCCCGATCAGCATAAGAGCCAGTTATACGTTCCCGTAGCCAACGAAACGATTCGGGATAAATACTGAACTCGTGGCCACTGATATGATATTTTCTTCTAGACTCCCATAGATCGGAGGAATTGGTGAAATAATAGAGCGACTTCACTTGAACCGCCGTTCCTCTTGGCAGCAAGGTAATTCTATCTAGCGGCCAAAATTCCGATAACGATTTTAGAATTGATTCAGGCAGATCGTCTTCGATTAAAATCAAGGTATCTTTCGGAAACCTGTCTTTCGTGATCCAATAGAAGCTCGCTAATTTTTCAAATATCCAATGAGCATAATTACGGTTTTCCCATGAGAAAAACGAGATTGCGTTCTCTATTTTGATTGGATATTTTTTATTATAAAAACAACGTGATGAATTTCTATCGCGAGCATCCAGGCCATATCTGAAGTACCAGTCAAAATCCAGATCATCATGATATTTGCATAAAATATCACTTATGATTTCCTGTGTAGACGGACTTATGACTGCACCGACACCTGCAACCACATGGACATCTTCCAGAACGGCCTTGTATTGAATCGATGTCGATTGCTGCGTTCGCCTGACCGTATCTGGTATGGCGAAGCCCTCCATTTCCAAAGGATTGGCTTGCCATTGCTGTTCAGGGGCCAATACCTGGAGACGCCCGACGCAGGCTGCCTCGGACATTGATAGCAGCCTGCCTTCAAAAGCCCTCATATCATCCATAACACCAATCCTGGAATTTAATTTTTTGACCCCAGTTGGCCGAGCCGGGCCGGCCACCGATGCGCCTCCGCTCAGCGCTTAACCATGTCCTTGCCCTGACTCAGGTCAGGCGATAAAGCAATTACAGGCAGCAACGACCGCATCAATCTCGCGCGCTCCGATCGATGGACCGATCGGCAGGCTCAGCACATTGCGGTGCAATGCCTCCGTGACAGGCAGCGGTTCATTCCAGTAGCCGCTATAGGCCGTTTGCCGATGCGGCGCGACGGGATAATGAATTAACGAACCGATACCCGAGCGTTCCAGGTGGCTTTGCAAAAGGTCGCGATGTTCGGACTGCACTACGAAAAGATGCCAGACGTGCGCATCCCACTCCTCATCTGCAAGTCTGGGGAGGACAATATCCGGGCACGCTATACCATCCAGATAAGCCTTTGCCACCCGACGCCGCAGGCGAATGTCCTCGTCCAGATGTCGGAGCTTTACCCTAAGCATCGCCGCTTGAATCTCATCCAGGCGACTATTTACTCCTTGAAAATCATGGTGATACTTCTCATGCGATCCATAGTTGCGCAAAGCGCGTAGCCTGTCAGCCAGCTCTGTATTATTCGTGACAACCGCACCGGCATCCCCTAAAGCTCCCAAGTTCTTGCCAGGGTAGAAGCTAAATCCAGCTGCGTCCCCCCAAGAGCCTGCCCTGCGTCCGTCGCGGCCGGCTCCATGGGCCTGTGCAGCATCCTCAAGCACCAACAGACCGCGGCGGCTGGCGATCTCCATGATCGCCGGCATGTCAGCCAGGCGGCCATACAAGTGCACCGGAACGATGGCGCGCGTGCGCCCGGTCACTGCCGCCTCAATTCTTTCAGGATCGACGTTCAGAGTCCTCGGGTCGGGCTCCGTCAGCACCGGTACCAGGCGATTCTCCGTTATCGCGAGAATGCTTGCAATGTAGGTATTGGCGGGAACCAGCACCTCGTCACCCTCTTTCAGCCGGCCTAAAGTCTTCCAGGCACGTAGGGTCAGGGTCAGCGCATCCAGGCCGTTAGCCACACCAATGCAATGCTGCACCCCGCAATAGGTCGCAAACTCCTGCTCAAAAGCAACAAGTTCTTCTCCGGCGATATACCAGCCGGAGTCGATCACCCGCGTGCAAGCGGCAATCAGTTCCTCGCGATAATGCGCGTTGATCTGTTTAAGATCCAGAAAAGGAACGGGAAGGCCGGATGTGGTCATGACTCGGGATTTGAAGCCAGCACGTAGATTTCGCCTGCGATGTCGGGATAGCGTTCTCCGAGCACCATGAAAGCCTCGATCATCTGTGGCGTCCAATCTGTCTCGATCTGGGCGTTGGACACGGGCTTCATCCAATAGCCGCCGAATAGATCGATACGCAGGCCTGCTTGGGAAAACGCCTGACGAAAGGATTCAGGATTGAACACCCGCCGATGGCCATGGTGCAGGTCCGTCTCATTCAAGGCGTCCTCGGCTGGCAGCATGCCCATAATGACCGCCGCCTGCCGGTGCAGCGAACGGGCATTGGGGACGGCCCCGAATATCCGGCCGCCCGGAGCCAGCCAGCGCCCCGCGCGCGACAGGATATCCACGGGATCCTGGACATGCTCCAGCACATGGCCAAGAACGATATTGTCGAACCGTTCAGAGGGATTGAACTCCTCGAACAGCGCATGCTCGACAGTTGCGTCGGGGAACCGGCTTGACAGATCTTCGCAGAATCTGGCCGACCCCTCGACCAGTGTCATTTTCAATCCAAGCGTCGCTAGGCGCTGCGTCATGACCCCTTCAGCCGGACCCATTTCCAATAAATTCGTGCCGCGAAAATGACGCTGGGCAATGTGGAAGGAGTACAGGATGGATGCCGTGTTCACACCTGCGGCATATAGGGAATCTTCGGAAATTCTTTCCAGATGGGACAGTTCTTGCTTTGACATATAGTCAACTCCGTAATTTGTGTTGTGTCGAGCCGTCAGGCTGGCCCCTGGATGAACTCGATCAAGAGGCGCCCGGGCAGCATCACGAAACAGATCGGCCTGCCATCGAAAGCAACTGCAGGTGCGGCCGGCGCCATCAATTTGCCGCGCCGCTTCCTCGCCCATTCCACGCCCTCGTCCAGGCGACCGACCTGATAAGCAAAGTGATACATGGACACTCCCGCATCAAGCCAGGGTGTCAGGGTATTTGAATTACTCAGATTCTCCAGAAGTTCAAGACGAGGGCCCGCCCCTACCAGAAAGCACCCCGCAACGCCCTGGATCGGATCGGCAAAAGTTTCGCCCTCCTGCCGGTACCCCAGTGCCTCAAAAGGCACACGCGCCTTATCTATCGCTCTGCAGGCATAGCCAATGTGATGAAAAACGAAAGGAGGCGCTTCATCAAGATTCCAGTCAGGAGCGATCATGAGTCAACCTCGCCGCGATTCTTTCTGACAACCTGCCCAGATACGGTTTGACTGCACCATTCCAGTTATCCCGATCCACCCGGTGCTCGACCGCATCGAAGGCTTCGTTTCCAAGCATGAAATGATCGGGCAAAACCCGCCGACTGGCGCAACGGCAGGAGTCATGAAACGCCACCACTTGCGTATTCGACGCAACCGTGCGGCAATAGACTTCCTTTAGACTCAGCTGCTCAAAGGCGCAGCGGTAAACAAGCTCTGCGCTCTCGACTGCGGCAAGCGAATGCCGCCTGAGTATCCATCGCCCCCACTCTGCCACAGTCTGTGAGACATCCATGTCGTATAGCGATAGCACTCCTTCGGCTGCATCGTCACTTCGGCGTTCGACAACGAAATAATAATCTCCAGGACGCTCGTAATAGGCTGCCAGCCAATCCAACTGGCTTGCCAATGTTGGAGGCGTGGAGTGCAGGTACCGGTTCAAAACGGGATCGCTCCGAAGCGCCAATAGCAGCGGCGCGTCCGTATCGGCTACAGGGCGCAGGCGAAAGCCCAAGCCTTCGACGAGGATGTTATGCCTCATCGTCCACGATCCGCTGAATAATCGCCTTCACGCTGTTCAGGCCAGACAGCTCTTCCTCGGAAAATACGATGCCGAACTCATCCTCGAGCGCAAACATGATTTCGACGTGCTTGAGCGAATCCCATGCCGCCAGGTCGGCCCGGGACGTGTCTGGACCGACCTGTACCTTCAGGACGGTCCCAATGACTGTGAGTACTGCCAATTCGATCTGCTGACGATCCACGTTATATCCTTATTCCTGCATTAGCTCCACACCCGAGGGTGCGGAAAACTGTCTTAGCGATTCGGCAGGCATCTCGCCACCGTCGCCCGCCACCTTCGCGCCAAGGCGATCGGGCAGGCCATCGAGCCAGCGCCGGGCTGGCTGGTTGCGCGGTCCTGAAGCGTAGTCAAACAGGATCTGGGCGCATCCGTCGAACAAGCGCATGCCACGTATGGCGGATATCACGATCATGTCTTCGAGCCGGCGACCCAAAGCCCGACAACTCAGGCACAATTCCGTGACTGTTAACATGTCTCCCTCGCGGACCGCCACCAGAGCAGCTATCGTGCCACTATCGGACAAGCGGTCCGACAGCGATACCGCCGCCACGCAGGCATCGTCGCGCACCATCAACGAGGCCAGATCGGCCTGATTGTAGCGGCGCAATGCCAGGTTGAATTGGTTGGTCTTGCGACACAAGTCCGCCAAGCGCGAAATATCGGCAACCTGGTCGTAGCGCAAGGTCAGCGCGATGCCCAGCTCCCGGAAGTATTGCTCTTCCCCGCCCGCTGCCCGCAACAAGGTGTCGCGCTCGGCATTGGCCTTCATGTCTTCGACCCTGCGGGCATCATCGGCCGAAACGGATAAACGACACAAGCCGGGGAAATATTTCAGTGCGCGATAAGTTCCCGCCCCCGTTGAGTCTGCAAACAAGGCATGTATCCCTGGGCAACCGGCGGCCACACTGGCCAGTTCGCCGGGATTGTCATCCACGAAAAGCACGGCATCCAGCGCTATGCGAAGCTGCCGCGCTACGCGACCCAAGGCATCCGCCTTGCTTCCCCAGGATACCTCAATAACCGAAAAATCCTCCCAGCGCAGCGGGTAATCGGCACGGTGCGCGAACAAGGCCTCGACATCCTCACGCTCATTGCGCGATATCAGGGCAAGAAAAACACCACGCTCCTTCAAAGCACGCAGTGACTCCTGCAAGGCCACGTGCCCCACATCCAGCCGGACCCCGTCAGGGCCATCTTCCCCCAGTACCCCTGCATGCAGCGTATTATCCAGGTCGACGGCCACCGCCTTGATGGGGGGCAGCAACAAGCCAGGCAGCCAATGGCAACCTAGTCGGCGAGCCAGGGCAACCTGGGCGGGACGGGAAATGGGCGAGCCGGAAACCTTTGCAACCCGGGGATCCAAAAGCACGATGCCTTCATCGATGCTGGCGGCGCTCAAATCGGCAACATAGGCTCCGGGTACGGCGTCCGTCAGCGCAGCTAGGCCTGGGGCGCCGTCCCTGGCGCCCCAGGGATCCCAACTGGCCAGCAGGATGGGCGCCGAAGATCTTGACCTGAGGTCCTGCAAGCGGCCGCGAAGCCAGGCAAGCCAATCTTCCAGCGTCATCCGGTCGGTATACCGGGAACTATCCACCCACAGAATCTCGACGTCTGCCGGCGCCCATTGGGCAAAGCCTAAGGTATCGTCATATTCGCTGACACGGCATTCCAGATCCAGGCCCGCATAGACCAGGAAAGGACGCAGCAATCCCTCGAACGTTTCAAAGTTATGGTTGCGCCAGACGTTGGCCCGGAGCCGCCCCGTCCTCCGGGGCGGCAATTCGAGCGCCTGGAGATTCAGCCGGGAAAGCGTTTCCGCAAACAGTACATCCTGAGCCTGGCAGTACGCCAACATGCTATCCACAGACGCGACATTTCCTGCAGGCCCAACAGATTCTCCGTCAAAGTCCGGCTTCATGAGTCCCTTCCCAGCTCCGCCAGGAAGCGTCCATAGTCTCGGATATAGTCCGACTCATCGTAATGTTCGCTCGCCAGGACCAGCAGAACGCAATCTGGGGAAAAATCGCACATTTCCCGCCAGACCATACTCCGGATCAACAAGCCTCGCGTCGGTGAATTCAGAAGGACCTCTTCACGCTGGCCCCCGTCGTCCAAGGACATGCGGCAATGTCCGGTCACGCACACGGCTACCTGCTGCAACCTGCGGTGCGCGTGATGCCCTCGCGACACGCCACGACCGGTACCAAACAGGTAATAGACCCGCTCAATGGCAAAAGGGACGGTCTTGCCGCCCTCCAGCGCTACCAAGGAACCCCGGTCATCTCCCAGCGGAGGGAAATCGACCCACTCAACCAAACTAACCATTCGCCTCACCAAGACTCAGCTCCCCGCTTGCGGTCCAGCTTCATGAGTAGACACGATACCAGACCCGCAGGCGCCTAAATTCGCTGATCTACGGCCAAAATTCCCCGCAATCAACCCCGCGGAGATACATGCCAGCCCTTACAATCGCTTAAAGTCCGGCTTCCGACCACTTCATCGAGGCTATTCAACGCAGCGGCCCGATCCCGCCCCTCACAGGAATGCGCATGAACATCATTTCCCGCGAACCTTCTTTTGGGTTCCTGCTCCATTCCTTGGAACTCATCAACCACTTTGGCCCGGTCTGGGATCTATTGCCCGCCGGCAGTTTCGAAATAGTACTGGTCGACGTGCCGGCCGAAAACGCCAAGGAAGCCACTACCGGATGGGGCGCCCCAGTCCTTTCCGCCGACGAAGCCATCAGCCTGGGAAGGCAATACCGCTATCTTGTCTCCAACCATCCAAAGGCGGGCAGATACAAGCCGCCCTTGGTCCGTCAACTGGCTCAGCACAACGTCCGCTTCATGTATGCTGCGGGAAAGTCCGGATGGAATCTCTCTTCCTGGAACCAGGCCTACGACGCCATCCTCTGTTTCGGGCCCTTTCATGCCCAAGCGCTTTCCAAGGTCTGCGATTCCACCATCATACAAATGGGCTATCCCCGGTTCGACCGCTACTTCAACGACACTCCGGACCTGACAACCCTGGGAGCCAGATACGGCTGCGATCCTGCGAAACAGACTATCGTCTGGCTGCCAACCTGGAAGACCCTGTCTTCAGTGGGACATTTCGATGAGGAGATAGGTGCGCTGGCCGGGAGGTACAACATCATTGTCAAGGTCCACCCCCTCATGCCGGAATCCGAGCCGGAGCGCGTTGAAGCACTTGCACGCCAACCACTGACGGCGCTGATCACGGATCACACCGACAATCTGCCGCTGTATCAATTGGCCGACTACATGCTGTTCGACTACGGCGGCCCGCCCCTGGCGGCGCTGTATACGGACAAAAAGTTCGTACTGCTGGATGTGCCCGGCGCCAACGAGGATGAGCTCACCGGCGAGGAATCGCCAGACGTCGCATTGCGCCGTTACTTCACCCACGTCGAGGCCAATTCCGGCAGGCTGCCGGACGTATTCAATGATGAAGCCTTGTGGGGTGAACATCGAAGCATCCGCGCCCAACTGCGGGGCAAGTATTTTGCGCCCTACTTCGGGTTCTCGGCCCAGGTTGCGGCACATTCCCTGATGCATATGGACCATATCATGGCAAATAGGAAGTCTAACTGATGGTGATTTGGCTGATCGGACTCTCGGGCTCCGGAAAAACGACCTTGGGCACCGAAATCGCCCGCCAACTACAGGCACGCCATCCCAACACCGTCCTGCTGGACGGCGATACGATGCGACAGATATTTGCTTTCGACCAGGGCAATAATCCCTACACCGTGGAAGGCAGACGCATCAATGCCGAGCGCATCACTGCCCTGTGTGAAATGCTGGATCGCCAGGGTATTCATGTCGTCTGCTGCATATTATCCATCTTCGCTGATATGCGGCTGAACAATCGGACGCGCTTCAGCCGCTATTTCGAGATATTCATGGATGCCCCGATGCAGGCCTTGCGGCAGCGCGACGTCAAGGGCCTGTACGCCGCCGCCGACGCTGGAAAAACGACCAACGTCGTGGGCGTACACATACCATTCGAACGGCCCACGGGAGCAGACCTGGTTATCGACTCCTCGAACGATTCCGCAGACATTCCCGCACTGGCGGAACGGGCGCTCATGCTGGCCGGCCTATGGAAGTCATCATGAGCGGCATTCCCTCCTATCGTTACGCATCCGGCGACTTGCTGGAAAACCGGAATACTTACTTCTACACCTCCTACGAAGGCCAGGCCTTCCTGCAATCCTGGCGCCAGCAGCGCGCGGCAGCTCTTGCTGCCGCCTGCGGAACAGACAGCGGATCCGCCATGCCGGATGACTGCGCCCCCGTCGCGGGACAGCTTGTACACTTGAAGAAGCAATTGGCAGGCGCCTCTGCCTCGGCCAGCGACTACCAGACACTGGACCACCTCCTGCAGCGGTTTGAGGTTTCCAAGAGACTGCATGATGGATATTCAAGCAGCTGGAAACCCCTCGACACAAGCCGCTACCATGGAACGGAGCGCTACCTTCTGCTCGCCGAGGTTCTGTGCCTTGCTGCCGCAAGCACCGGCGACCTGCGCTATTTGAACGGCCTGCTGAAGTGCGTTGACACGCTGACGGCCACGGGAATCGCAACAGGCAGATCAGGTAGTGCGAGGCTGAAGGCCGTCCTTGGACAGGAGCGGCATCTGGTCGACCAGATAGCCGCCCGCCCGCCTAGAACTGCAAGGAGCCATGCGATGCCGGCCCTGCCGCAGCCGCTGCGCCCTCCTGTCGTACTGAAGGGAATAGGCATGATTGCCGCAGCCACCGCCAGGTCCCAGGCCTACATCCAGGCGCTGGCAGCCTGCGGCCTACATCCGGAATTCGTCCTGTTGCTGGGTGACCATGCAGCATCATCCTCCAAGGCACTGCCCTCCCCAAGGACATGGAGAAACGTGCAGCTTGTGGATCTGGCCGAGTCCGTCGCCGCCACCTGCCGGCGGGCGGGGATTCCTGCGCATACCACCCCGGCCGCCAGCGTGAACGACAGCGCGGCGCTCGAAGCCGTTCAGCGGCTGCATCCCAAGACGCTCATTTATTCGGGTGCGGGCGGACAGATCGTCTCTCGCGAAGCCTTGGGCCTGGGAGCCCAGTTCCTGCACCTGCATGCCGGCCATATTCCCGGCTACCGGGGCAGCACCACCGTCTACTACGCCTTGTTGAACAAAGAGCAGCCTTCGGTGACGGCTATCTTCCTGGATGAGAATATCGATACAGGCGGAATTCTGAGCCACCAGGCCTATCCGGATCCGACCAGGGAGATCGATATCGACCGCAGGTACGACGCCTCAATCAGGGCTGACTGCCTGGTCCGCCTGCTGCACGACTACGCAGCAAGCGGTTCATTTCGTCAGCCACAGGCCCAGAGCCCTGACGAAGGCGCGACATATTTCGTGATTCATCCGGTTTTGAAGCATCTCGCCATCCTGGGCTTGCCGGAGCATGGCAATGACTGAGGCCATCCAGACGAGCTCCAGCTTTACGTTCGGGACGAAGGCGGAAACCTTGAGCAACCTGACAGGCAGGATCCAGTCAGCCACCATAGGCGAGCTGCTGTATTTTCCCTGTGAAAAATGGTTGTCGGAACCCGACAGGATACTGGACGCCATCCAGGAAAAATTCGGCACACAGACGGTTGCCGTAAGGTCGAGCGCGCTATCGGAGGATGCGGCCACTTCATCGATGGCCGGCGCCTTCCTTAGCATCCTGGATGTTGACTCGGGCGAACCAGGCGCACTGCGCACCGCAATTCAGCGGGTTGTGCTATCCATGACCGGGAATCCGAGGGACCAGGTACTGGTACAGGCCATGGCATCGGATATTGTGCTCAGCGGCGTGATCATGACATACGACATGGTTCACGGGGCGCCCTATTTCTGCATCGATTACGATGACGAAAGCGGCCGGACCGATGCCGTAACCGGTGGAAGCGGAGTACATAAAAGCCTGTATGTGCACCGCAGATGTCCGGAACACCTGGTGCGTTCGGACCGGATCGCGGCTATCTTGCGGCTTGCGCGCGAACTCGAGCAAGTTTGCCACTGTGCCGCGCTGGATATCGAATTCGGCCTGGATAGCCAGGGCATGGCATGCCTGTTCCAGGTGCGCCGCATCGCCCTCGCCCGCAACTGGCACCCCGTTACGGAACGCCGGGTTCACCGCCAATTAACCCAGGTCGAACGTTTCGTCGAACAGACATCACGCCCGATGGCCGGAATTCTGGGTGATCGGACCATACTGGCCGTCATGCCCGATTGGAATCCCGCGGAGATTATCGGCACGACCCCAAGGCCATTGGCGGCATCTCTATACCGATACCTCATCACAGAACGCATCTGGAGCTTGTCACGTGCACAGATGGGCTACCGGGATACAGGTCCGGCCGACCTGATGGTGACCATCAACCACCATCCCTATATCGACGTACGCAATAGCTTCAATTCCTTTCTGCCAGCATCACTATCCGATGAGCTGGGAAGCCGGCTCGTCAATGCTTGGCTGCAACGCCTCGAACAGCACCCGGAGTTCCATGACAAGATCGAGTTTGAGATCGTTCCCACTTGCCTGGACTTCTGCTTCGACGCAACATTTCCCGAGCGCTACCCTGGCCTTCTGTCTCCCACCGATCTAGCCCGGTACCGCGAATCACTGCGCCAATTGACACTCGATAATATTCGGCTCGCGCCAGACAATACGCTGGAATGCGCACTGCGCGACGCTGCGCGGCTGGACGAGGAAATTTCCCGGGAACGGCCTATCGGCTCTGATATAGACTGCGCCACCCATCTGCTCGATCGTTGCACGGAATCGGGCACAAGGCCTTTTGCCATTGCGGCACGCCATGGGTTCATCGCCGAAACACTCCTGCGTTCCGCGGTTCACCGGGGCGCATTGTCAGAAGACAGGCTTGCGCTGTTCAAGCGCAGTATCGAAACGGTCACCCGCAAACTGCTGGAGGACTATCAACACGCAGGGACGGGCCGCATAACTCCAGCCGAGTTCCTTCGCCGATACGGGCACTTGCGCCCGGGGACCTATGAGATCACCTCATTACGCTACGATGAACGCGATGACCTATTCACCGATATGAGCGACTGGACGCCCATTGCTCAACCGGGCGACTTCGACCCCACGCCCGCGGAAACCCAGGCACTCAATGAACTTCTGTCCGCCACAGGACTGACCGGCATCGACGCGCCAGCCCTGTTCGACTATGCCGCCAAGGCGATAGCTGGCCGGGAGCAAGTCAAGTTCATCTTCACAAAATGCCTGTCCGATGCGCTTTCCGCCATCATCCGCTGGGGGGGAGCACATGGCTTGTCCAGGGACGACCTCTCTTTCCTAAGCTGGAGCTCGATCCAGCAATCGCAGTATCAAGCGATCATGGACGACATGGATCGACACTATCTGGACTTGGCGGACCATGCTCGCCGTTCGCTGGACGCAGCTCATGCCATGCGCCTGAGCCATATCATCTTCAGTTCAAGCGACATCCATGTGGCCACACTGAATCGCAGCGTCCCGAATTTCATCGGATTGGGAACCGCAACAGGAGCGGTAGTGAAGCTGACCGCCAACACACCCTCCACTATCCAGATCCAGGGCCGGATCGTCTGCATCGAAAATGCGGATCCCGGGTTTGACTGGATATTCACCAAAGCGCCCGGCGCCTTGATCACGCAATACGGCGGAGCAAACTCGCACATGGCAGTGCGCTGCGCGGAATTGGGCCTGCCTGCGGCTATCGGCTGCGGTGAGCAGATCTATCGTCGAGTGTCCAACGCTCATCATGTGGAGCTGAACTGTGCGGGAAAAATTCTCCGACCCATTGAGGCCAACTAAGCCCATACGCCTGGGCGTGACGATGCGTATCACATCGGCGCAGAGTTATCGGGAACCGCGAGACGCGATCGCCCATGACTGGGCAGCATTCCTCGCCGCCGCACTGCCGGAGGTGGCATGGCTGTTTCTGCCCAACCTGGGTAAAGGACGAATTCGCGAGTACTGCCAAAGCTGGGGAATCAATCGTTTGATCCTGACGGGCGGCGATGATCTTGACGCCACACCGCTACGGGATGAAACCGAATGGGACTTGCTGGACTGGGCAAAGCAGGAAGACCTGCCCGTTCTGGGCGTCTGCAGGGGCATGCAGATCATGGCCCATTATGCAGGGTGCGCACTGATTCCCGTCGCGGGACATGCCGGCACACGACATCCGGTTACCGGAACCATCATCAAGGAAGTGAACAGCTTCCACACCTACGCTCCAGAGGTCTGTCCTGAAGGATTCGAGGCATTGGCATACACCCAGGCCGGCGAGATTGAGGCAATCCGAAGCCGGCATATGCCTTGGGAAGCCTGGATGTGGCACCCGGAGCGGGAACCTGCCCCCTTTGATACAACCGACAAGCTGAGAATCCGGAGTCTATTCCTATGAAAGCACTCATCCTGGCCGCAGGACGCGGCAGCCGCATGAAACGCATGACTGACGCCCGACCAAAATGTCTTGTGGAGTTTCGCGGTCGCACACTCCTTGAACACCAGATCGAAGCCTTGCATGCCGCCGGCATCTACGATATCGGTATTGTCACCGGCTATCGTAGCGACATGCTTACCGGCCGAGTCCTCACTGAATTTCACAATGTGCGCTGGGCGGACACCAATATGGTTTCGTCGCTTGCTTGCGCTCACGCCTGGCTGTCACAAGAGCCCTGCATTGTCAGCTATTCTGACATTTTCTACGAGCGGGAAGCCGTATCCCTGCTATGTGCATCGCAAGCCGACCTGGCTATTACCTACGATCCTAACTGGCAAAATATCTGGGAACGGCGTTTCCAGGACCCCCTGTCGGATGCGGAGACGTTCCGACTGCATGAGAACGGTACATTGGCCGAAATTGGCAACAAGCCAAATGCGATAGAAGTAATTCAGGGACAATACATGGGACTGCTGCGGCTCACTCCACTGGGATGGTCCGAAATTCAATCCGTCCGGAGCAAACTAGCTCAGGTGGGCAGAGACCAGATACACATGACCGGAATCTTGCAGAGCATCATTCAGGCAGGCAAAATTCCCATTGAGGCCATCCCTTACCAGGGAAGCTGGGGAGAAATAGACAGCGAATCGGACCTGTTGGCCTATGAATGATTTCCTCTACTACATCCAGGATCTGGCTGCTCTCGCAGAAAGGCATCTCCCTTGCCCGTAGCTCCGAAAGACCCACCTTGTATTTGATCACGCTACGGGGAGCACTATTCATGAGGTTACTCTGGCGCTTTCGCGCTGGTTGATAAGTATCCGCACCTCTATCAAACCGGGTAACCTCGCCTTTGGCAGGCCATGCTGTCAGATCAAATCGAAACGACTTAAGGTATTTCTATGAATGCGCATGGGCAACGCCATCTTCCCAGCTAAAAACAAGCCAATATTGCCTGCTTACCCGAATAGCGCACCATACAGACAGACGGCCTTGAAGATGCTGAAAACGGTTTCCGGAAGGGGCCATCAGGTCCGACTCGCGAGTAGCAGCATTCAAAGAAACCTGCTTTCGCAAACGCCTGCCGACTTTCCAAAGGTGGCGGCTGTATATACATCAAAGCAGCAATATCCCCTTTACTCCCACAATTGCTCTCGTCATATCCTGGCTATACTTTCCGCTACGATCAACAGCAGCTAAGGCACCGCGTCATTCCCATGAAAGGCATCATCCTCGCAGGAGGCTCCGGAACCCGCCTGCATCCCATCACCCGGGGCATTTCCAAGCAACTGCTGCCTATCTACGACAAGCCGATGGTTTACTACCCCTTGTCCGTATTGATGCTGGCCGGCATACGCGAGATTTTGGTCATTTCCACCCCCGAAGACCTGCCCAACTTCCGCAAGCTGCTGGGCGATGGCGCCGACTTCGGCGTATCGCTGAGCTATGCCGAGCAGCCCTCGCCCGACGGTTTGGCCCAGGCCTTCCTGATCGGGGCGGACTTTATTGGCGATAGCAGCGTCAGCCTGGTGCTGGGCGACAATATCTTCTATGGTTACGGTTTCAGCGGCATGCTGCGCGAAGCGGCGCAACGCAGCAGCGGCGCAACGGTGTTTGGGTATCACGTCAACGACCCCCAACGGTTTGGCGTGGTGGAATTCAACAAGGCGGGCAAGGCGGTATCCATCGAAGAAAAGCCGGCCTGCCCCAAATCCAGCTATGCGGTCACTGGCCTATACTTTTATGACAACGACGTCATCGACATTGCCCGCCGAATCAAGCCGTCGGCGCGCGGCGAACTAGAAATCACAGATGTCAACAATGCTTACCTGGAACGAGGCGACCTGAACGTGAGCCTGCTGGGACGCGGGTTTGCCTGGCTGGATACAGGTACGCATGAAAGCCTTCTGGATGCCGGCACGTTTGTCCAGACCATAGAACAACGGCAAGGGCTGAAAGTGGCTTGCCTGGAAGAAATTGCCTATCACAATGGCTGGCTTAGCGTGGAACAGGTACTGGCCCAGGGCCAGGCGCTATCCAAGACCGGCTATGGTCAATACCTGTTGAAACTGGTTGACGGACACGGATAAATGAACGTTACGCCCACCCCATTACCCGGCGTCCTGATTATTGAGCCGGCCGTATTTGGCGACTCTCGCGGCCTGTTCATGGAAACCTTCAGCGCGCAGCGCTACCGGGACGAGGCGGGCATTGCCTTGCCCTTCGTCCAGGATAACTACTCGCGATCCGGAAAAGGCGTCCTGCGTGGACTGCATTTCCAGAAAGAACACCCGCAAGGCAAGCTGATCAGCGTGCTGCGGGGCGCGGTACTTGACGTGGCGGTCGACATCAATCCCGCGTCCGCCACTTTTGGCCGGCATGTGGCCGTAGAGCTGACTGAAGAAAACCACCGCCAGGTATGGATACCTCCGGGCTATGCGCATGGATTTTGCGTCATCAGCGATAGCGCCGATTTTGTCTATAAATGCACCGACTATTACCGCCCGGACGATGAAGCGGGACTGGCGTGGAACTGCCCGATATTGAATATTAAATGGCCAACATCATGTCCTGTTCTATCTGAAAAGGACAAGCGCTACCCTGGGCTGGACGGCCTGGGCTAGTGTATTTTGCAGACCGCCCAACGTGAACTGCATCCCAAAAGTTGGACATTAATCCAACCTTTGGGGTGTTCTACCTGGAATCCGTTATTTACTGCCCCTCGGGAAACCACACTGGACTAAGCCTTCCCGAAAAATCCTACCGATCAGCATCTAGACATACATTGAAGATTTGCTGGACGGAAGGTATTATGGCATCAAAGACCATATTTTTTAGTTGTCCACCTCTACGATGAGCGCCGTCTTAGTCCATCGTAGCCGTATCGCTTACAAGCATGGCTTTATTGAAATGGTAGTGTGGCAGCTGCCGCAACCGATTCCAGCTTCACCACACCACTATAAATATCGCTTAGCCTACATTGTTCAGGGGGAACGCGTTGTTGGGTATGACAACGAACGTGGTAAAGGCGACCATAAACACATCGGTCTAAGACAACTAGCGTATCAGTTTACAAATCCAGAGCAACTCATTGCGGATTTTTTAGTGGACATTGAAAGGGTGGAGCCATGAATGACCGAACTTTGCACGTAAAGGTTGGCGAGAACCCAAAAATTGCGCTTGAGCAATTCTCCAGCACGCTTAAAGCACTGGATCAGGGGAACACAACTGACCCGTACTTCAGTATTGGATTCTCCGACGTCGGGCAACTGTTTGCCGTATTTACGCCACGCCGGTGGGAACTATTGGCGGCTTTGCGTCAATATGGTCCTATATCGATTGCAGAACTGGCCCGGCAACTGTCCCGTGATTACAAGAATGTCTATAACGATGTAGAGCGGTTGATCGAATGGCAAACCATCGAAAAAGATGCGCAAGGGCGCGTGTTTGCCCCTTTTTCTGAAATTTCGGTGGACGTACGCCTGCCAGATCGGCAGGCAGCTTAGCCACGCAACCGTTACCGCCCTATCGAATAATACGTAATACCCCGCCTTTCCATCCGCGCGGGTTCGAACAGATTGCGGCCGTCGAACACCACGGGCTGGTTCAGGCGTTGCTTTATATAGTCGAAATCAGGCGCCTTGAAGGCCTGCCAATCGGTCACGATGACGAGCGCGTCGGCGCCTTTCAGGGCGGCTTCCTTGGTGCCGCACAAGGTCATTTCGTCGCGCGTGCCGTACAGGCGCTGCGCTTCTTCCATGGCTTCGGGATCATAGGCCTGCACCTTGACGCCCGCGTTCCACAGGGCCTCCATCAGCACTCGGCTGGGCGCTTCACGCATGTCGTCGGTATTGGGCTTGAAGCTCAGGCCCCACAGCGCCATGGTCTTGCCCTGCAGGCAGCCTTCGAAATGTTGCTCTATTTTCTTGAACAGCACGGTTTTCTGTTCGTTGTTGCGCGCCTCGACGGCTTTCAGTATCCGGGCGTCGAAGGCAATGCCGTCAGCCGTACGTATCAAGGCCTGGATATCTTTGGGGAAGCATGAGCCGCCGTAGCCGGCGCCCGCGTAGATGAAGTCGTAGCCGATGCGCGGGTCCGACCCGATCCCCTGGCGCACCATTTCGATGTCGGCGCCCAACTTCTCCGCCAGGTTGGCCATTTCATTCATGAAGCTGATCTTGGTGGCCAGCATGCAGTTGGCAGCGTATTTGGTCAGCTCGGCGCTGCGTACGTCCATCACGATGATTTTTTCGTGATTGCGGTTGAACGGCGCATACAGCTCGCGCATGGTGTCTTCGGTCTGGCTGCTGCGGGTGCCGATGATGATGCGGTCGGGCCGCATGCAGTCGCCCACGGCGGAGCCTTCTTTCAGGAATTCGGGGTTGGATACGACGTCGAAGGTCAGGTCGGGACGGCCGCGTTGGCCCAGGGCTTTGGTCATGCATGCAGCGACCTTATCGGCAGTCCCCACCGGCACCGTGGATTTGTCGATGACGATGCGATGCGCTTCCATATGCTGCGCAATGGTTTGCGCCACCGCCAACACGTATTTCAGGTCGGCCGAGCCGTCTTCGTCCGGCGGCGTGCCGACGGCGATGAACTGGACGTCGCCATGGTGCACGCCGGCGGCGGCATCCGTGGTGAAGTTCAGCCGCCCGGCGGCATGGTTTTCCTTGACCAGGCGGCCCAGGCCGGGCTCGTAAATGGGAATATTGCCCTGCTTGAGCTGCTCGACCTTGCCCGCATCAATATCCACACACACGACGTCGTGGCCGACTTCGGCCAGTACCGCGCCTTGCGTCAAGCCGACATAACCTATACCGAATACGGTGACTTTCATGTTCTTCAGGGCTGTTTGGGTAAGCAAGTTAGACCATACCGCAACTTCTTGAAGAATATATGACAGGTTTAAAACGCAGTTGCTCGGCCCGCTGTATTTCTGCGTACGGACAAAATCCTACACACGCGCTTCATCCGCAAGTGATCGCTGCCTATAGTGACCGTGCACGCGCCTTGTGCTCAGTATGACGCCAAAACGGTGCTTTCATCCTTGAAAAAGTGCAACCATTGCACTAATATATACACGCCAATTGACACCACCCAGATTATTCACGGCAGGCTTGCCGCGCGCGAAATTGCCGAAGTTCTGGAATGGGCACGCACCCATCGCATTGCACTGACTGCCAAGTTCCGGGAGCTCCAACAATGAGCAAAAGACACTTCCAACTCACAAAGATGCAGACGCTGCCCAGATATCGTCTACACCTTGATTATGCCGACGGGCTTGCCGTCGCGGTTGACCTTCGTGCCTGGATCGAGAATACGAAAGCGCTGGCGCCGCTTAAGGATCCAAGCGTCTTTGCCAGCGCCAGGTTGGGTGTGGGCGGGCAATACGTAGAATGGGCCAACGATGGACCGGATTTAGCGGCCGATAATCTGCGTAACCTTGCTATTGAACAGAATGGCGGCATAGGCCATGAGCGCATATGGAATTGGCTTCACGATAATCAGCTTTCACTGGACGAGGGGGCCAAGGCCTTGGGCATTTCTCGCCGGATGCTGATTTACTATCGGAATGGCGAAAAACCTATCCCCCGCGCCATCTGGCTCGCTTGTCTTGGATGGGAGGCCGTTCGTCCCGAAGGGGTCTGGTTACCGCGGCGTATTCCATCTGTTCTTGAGTACACCAAGCTACATCAGTAATATCTGCTTTGAGCAACAGCGGCCCAAAGGTCGGACTGACGCCCAATCACGTGCCCGAATTGGCCGCCTGCCGCCGTAAGCAAAGCGCGCTACGAACCGCTGCTTAGAACTCTTCCCACTCTTCCTCACGCACCGGCGCGGGCTTGCCCATGGTCAGGGCCTGCCTGGAAGGCGTGGGCGTGGGTGCGGACACCTGTTGCGCGGCGGCGGGAATCTGCGCCGGCGAGGCGGTTTTAGCCGGTGTCTTGGCCTGGTCAGGGGCGGCCGACGGCCGGGCAAGCGCTGCAACAGGCCGACTGTCTTTGGCGTCGCGCGCATCCCGCTGTTTCAGCCGGGCTTCTTCCTGCCCCAGCTTGAAGATGCTGACCACTTCCACCAAGGCCTTGGCTTGCTCGTTCAGGCTGCTGGACGCGGAGGCTGATTGCTCGACCAAGGCGGCATTCTGCTGGGTCACGTCGCTCAGTTGCAGGACGGCGTCGTTCACCTGCGCAATCCCGGTGGTCTGCTCATTGGTGGCGGCGCTGATTTCGCTGATCAGGTCGGTCACGCGCTGTACCTGGGTCACAATTCCGGTCATGGCTTCACCCGCGGCATCGACCATCTGGCTGCCGGCCTGAGCCCGAGATACGCTTTCGTCGATCAACAGCTTGATGTCCTTGGCGGCCGCCGCGCTTTTCTGGGCCAGGCTGCGCACCTCGCTGGCCACGACGGCAAAGCCGCGCCCTTGCTCGCCCGCCCGGGCGGCCTCGACGGCGGCATTCAGCGCCAGGATATTGGTTTGGAAGGCAATGCTGTCGATCACGGCGATGATGTCGACGATCTTCTTGGACGAAGTATTGATTTCGTCCATGGTCTGCACCACCTCGCCCACCACTTCGCCTCCCTTGACGGCGGCGCCGCTGGCGGCCTGCGCCAGGTGCGCCGCCTGCTGGGCGACGTCGGCGTTGCTTTTGACCGTGCTGGACAGCTCTTCCATGGCGGCGGCGGTTTCGGTCAGGTTGGCGGCCTGCTCTTCGGTACGCTGCGACAGATCGGCATTGCCGTAAGAGATCTGGCCGGAACCAGTGGCAATGCTGTCGCTGCTGGCCCGAACCGAGCTGACGATGTTGCGCAGGGCGGCCTGCATCACGCTCATGGCGTGGATCACGCTGCCGTCATTGGCGCGGGAGGTGTCGATGCGGCCGCTCAGGTCCCCACGGGCGATGGCATTGGCTACCCTGGCAGCCGCGCCCGGCTCGCCGCCCAACTGACGCGTCAGGCTTCGGGTAATCAGCCAGCCCAGCAAAAATGCAATGATCACGCCCACAGCGGTCAGCCCTATCATGGTCAGGCTGGCACTGTCATAAACCCGCTTAATTCGCTGATCCAGCGCGCTGGAATCGCTCTGTTTGCGATCAACCAGTTGATACATGCCGTCCACCGCCTTATCACCCAACGGGGCCGCTTGAGACGTTAGCAATAGCCGGGCCTGCTCAGCGCTATCGGCCGCCTGGGAGCTCAGCGTCCCGATGACGCTGTTGACGGCTTTTTCATAGGCCTCGACATTGGACCGAGCCTGACCCACTGTAGCCAGGCCGGATTCCGTGACGAAAAGGCCTTTCAGCCGATCAAAATTGGTGTAAATAACAGAAAAGTCGCTTTTTACCGCGTCGATATAAGCCTGACGATGCTGCGGCTCGGCCACGATCGCACTGCGTATGTCGCGGCCAACCGCAATAACGCTGCCTCGCGCATCCGCGGCGGCACGCATGCCGACGATTTCACGTCCGTACATTTGCTCGGCCATCCGATGGACTTGCTGCAGCGAATACAGGCCCACTACGCCAATAATCCCGGCGATGAACGCCACAATCAAAAATCCGCCGATCAGTTTGGTTTTAACTGTCAGATTGGCCAACCAATTCATGCCACGCTCCAATAATGAGTGCTAGTCTCGGGTTTTCCCTAGTGTGGATTGTAGGCAGCCAGGCCTGTCGGCAAAGTGCGGAAGAAAGCGGTAAATACCCCCTATAGCGTTTCAATTGCCGGGTAGAACTCGGTATTTTCCTTTTGCATGCGCGCATGGACGACTTTAAGCACGGAATTGGCTTCGATACGGAATTGTTCCGCCTGCCCCGCCACGGCGGCGGCGGAACTCCAGCGGCGTGAAAAAGCGATGTACGCGTTGGCAATGCCTTTCATGTCGTCTTGGTAGGCCTGGCCCATTTGCGCCAAGCGGGAATTGCTGGCCTGCTGAAGGGCCGGGTACAGGATGCGGTCCTCAATCGCCAAATGCAGTTTGACGATATTGCTAAGCGCCACGATCTGCCGCGCAATATTGTGGGCATTTTCCTGGATGCCGGCATGGGCCAGCTTGCGCAAGCTGGCAATACCTTGCAGTATTTCGACGTGCTGGTGCTTGAAACGATCTATATCCATGATGCTTCCCTACGAGACATGTTTTGAAAAATAAAAACCATTAAGATACATATTAAATACATCTTTAAGAAAGCACAACACCATTGATGCCGGTCATGAATGAAATGGGGGTTGGCGGCGCGTATGCGCGCCTATAGCAAAGCCTGGAACTCTTCTTCGCCGGGACTTTCGTGCCAGTCGTTATGGGCCAGCGAGGCGCGTATGCGTGCCACGGCCTGGGATCGCAACTGCGACACCCTGCCCTCGGTAATGCCCATGACGGCGCCGATCTCTTTCTGGTTCAGGTCCTGCTCGAACTGCAGGGACAGCAGCAGCTGCTCGCGCTCGGGCAGGCCCTGTATGGCGCCAGCCAAGGCGTGGCGCAGCCCCTTGGACATCAAATGCCTTAAGGGATTGGCCCAATGCACCGGCTGCTCCGCCGCATCGTGAACCTGGGCGCGCTCGAACATCGGATTGGCATCTTCGTCGCGCCTGGCCAAGTCTTCGTAATGGATTACCTGCACGCCGCGCGCTTCTTCCAGCAAGGTCTGGTACTCAGGCAGCGGCAAGCCCATTTCTTCGGCAATTTCAGCCTCGGTGGCCGGGCGCATCAGACGATGATTCAGCCTGTGCAGGGTTTCTTCGATGCTTTTGGCCTTGCTGCGCACGCTACGCGGTAGCCAGTCCTGGCTGCGCAGCTCATCCAGCATGGCGCCCCGGATACGGGTAACGGCATAGGTTTCGAACTGGGCATCGGCCGTTTGCTGATAGCGCCGCACGGCATCCAGCAGACCCATCATGCCGGCCTGCATCAGGTCATCGAGTTCGACGCTGGCGGGCAACCGGGCAACCAGCTGCAGGGCCAGGCGGCGGACCAGAGGAGCGTACTGTCCGACAAGGAGGTCTTCGGAGCTAGGCATGCGGGATCAATAGAACGGACTTTCAGATTCGCTATTGTGTCCCGCTTCTGCCCTATGAGTAGGTTCGATCAGCACGCCATTTTATTGTCTATTCGCTGAATTAAAGTTTTTTCCAGCCATGCCGTTATAGACATCTGTAGAGCGCTTGCGTCCACCCAATAATAATTTCCAGGAGCCCCCCGTCATGGTCAACCCGATCACTCCCGGCGCCGCTGCCGCCACCTATGGCTTGCCCTCCAGCCAGCCCGAACGCCCCGTATCGCTGCCTGAACCGGCGGTTCAGGTCACGGCGGCCAGCGAGGCCACGGACAGCGGCAACGCGACAGGCGGTACGCTGAATCGGCAAGATGGGCAGCAACCCGACGGCTCGGCTCCCCTGGAAAAAGCGCTGGAAATGCTCAACAGCAATCTGAAAGCCTGGTCGACCGGCATGCGCTTCGATGTCGACCCCGAAGCCCAACGCGTGGTGGTGTCCATTATCGACAACGAAACCGGCGACGTATTGCGCACGGTCCCCAGCGACGCCGTCATACGCGTGGCCAAGATGATCGTGCAGCTTCAGGGAAAAAGCGTGGATACGCGGGTATAGTTCCACCACGCAATTTAGGGGTAAACGCCTAAATTGCCAAGGCTTCAAGCCGCTAACGTTTGTATTGAATCCGTTTACTTTGCAGCACAATACCCTCATTGGGAGTTTTACATGGCTATTTCATCTATTGGTGTCGGTTCGGGCTTGCCCCTGAATGAGTTGCTGGAAGATCTGCGCACTGCGGAAAATCAGTCGCTGGCCCTGATCCAGTCCCGGCAAAAAACGGTCGAAAGCCGTCTATCGGCCTACGGCACGCTCAAAGGCACCATTGAGGCCTTGAAAAAAGCATCCGATGCACTGGGTAAACCGGAAGCCTTCGGCGCCCTGAAGGCCAGCGTCAGCGGCGATGCCTTTACCGCCACGGCGTCCGCCAAGGGTATTGCGGGCGAATACAGCATTGCCGTGACCCAACTGGCCGCCACGCAAACCATGGTGGCCGCGGGCCAAGCCGACCGTACCACGGCCATTGCCACCGGTTCCGGCACTGTCGACATCGAGATCGCGCTGGCCGACGGCACCACCAAAACGCTGACCCTGGATGAAGCCGATACCTCTTTGAACGGCATCGTCAAAGCCATCAACGCCGACCCGGAGCTGGGCGTCAAAGCCACCCTGGTCAACGACGGCTCGGGCACGCCCCATCGACTGCTGCTCACGGCCAGCGCCAGCGGCACCGACGCCGCAGTGGCCAGCATTACCGTCGAAGGCAGCAACGAGCTGCAGGCCGCCATCGGCTACAACAGCACTAACAGCGGCGGCGCAACAGGCGGCCTGACGCAGCAGCAAGCCGCTGCCAATGCGCAATTGACCATCAATGGCATTGCCATCACCAGCCAAAGCAATCATGTCACCGATGCCATTGAAGGTGTGGAACTGACCCTGTCCAAGGTCACCACCGAACCGGCCACATTGTCTTTGGTCAACGACGATACCGTGACCGCCGATGCCATCAACGCGTTCGTGACGGCCTACAACAAGCTGCAAACCACCATCAAGTCGCTGACGGCGTTCAATGTGGAAGCCGAGACACAAAGCGCGCTGACCGGCGACAGCCTGGCCCGCAATGTGCAAAGCCAAATCCGTGGCGCACTGAATGTGGCCGACTCGTCGGGCGCCATCGCCAACTTGTCGCAAATGGGCATTACCACCAATCCAACCGACGGTACGCTCATTGTCGATGCGACGAAACTGAACGATGCCTTGAAAGACAATATGGTCGACGTGCAGAAGCTGTTCACGGGCGAAAACGGCCTGAGCGCGCAACTGGGCGCCGCGGCCGACAGCTTCATTAAGACGGGCGGTGTCATCAGCAATGCCACCGACAGCATCAACCGCACAATCAAAGACCTGCAGAAGCAGTACGACACAACGTCCGACCGCATCGACATGAAGATGGAAAACTACCGCAAGCAGTTTGCCCAGCTTGATGTCATGATGTCGCAAATGAACTCCATCAGCACCTACCTGACGCAACAACTTTCCATGCTGGGCTCCAGCTCGGATAAATAATCATGACATACGGCGCCCCTAAACGCGGTTTCGGCAGGCAATCGGCCCAGGCCTATGCAAATATAGGCCTGGAAACCGAGGTATTGAGCGCCAGCCCCGAACACCTGATCACCCTATTGTTCAATGGCGCCCAGGCCGCCATCCTGAAAGCCCGGCTCCATATGCAGAATGGCGATATACAGGGGCGCGGCAAGGCCCTGTCGAAAGCCATCGACATCGTCGACTCGGGCCTGAAAGCCAGTGTCGACCAGGAAGCGGGCGGAGAGCTGGCCACGAACCTGGTGGCCACCTACGAACTGATCATCCGCAACCTGCTGTTGGCCAACCTGAACGCCGACCTTGAAAAGCTCGCCCTGGCCGAGCGCATATTGGTCGACCTCAGCAGCGCCTGGCGCATGGCTGTCGACCCGGCCAAGACCGAAACCGCTGTATAAACGGCCCAGGACATCGTTTTATACAGCTGCCTGTAGTATTTTTGACCTATTTTTTATATGCTTGTCCTTAAGCAGGCATACCACCGCGTTACCACGTATAACAGCTGTACAGCCAAGCGATTCCATCCATGAGCACATCGCCATCCATCCTGCGCCAATACGAAATCATTGCCGGCATTTCAAGCCGCATGCTTGCGGCGGCACGCGCCAACCAATGGGACGACGTCGTCACCTTGGGCGAAGAATACCAGGCCGCCGTCGAATCGCTGCGCGGCATGAAGGACCTGAACAACAAAGACCGCCTTGCCCGGCGCGAACTGCTGGTCAAGATTCTGGAAGATGACGCCCATATACGCACGCTGGCGGCCCCCGAGCTTGCCCGCCTGGGTGTGCTGCTGGGCAACATGAAACGCCAACAGTCGGTGCTTCAGGCTTATCTGGCGCCTTCGTTTAACCCATGAGCGTCGGCCCGCCGGCCCTGGGCACCCTGCTGGTGCAACGGCTGGACGCCGTGTTGGGCACGACGCTGTCCGCGCAGGCCAATATTGTGTCGGGGGCCCGGCCCGATGCCGTCTCGCAACCCGGCAACCCCGAACGGCCCGACGCCGCGCGCAATGAAACCCAACGCCATCCGCGTGAAACCGTCGACCGGATTACCGCGCAAACCGAGCAGCAGAACCGCCACGCCGTTGATCGGGCCAGGCTGGATGCGCGCACGGCCGCCGCGTTGCTGGCCCGCAACGCCCCCAACACAGCCGCCACGCCATCGGCCCCCACGACCTTGGGCCAGGCCGCAAAAACCATATTGGCCTTGCTCGCGAATTACCCCGAGCAATCCGCCGCGGTCATGGGCAAACGGCCCCTGCTGGACCGCCACCCCAATGGACAGGCGCAAGCCAGAACGGGGACCGGCCCGAATGCAGCGACCGCGGGCGCACAAACAACCGCAGGAAGTGCCGGGGCACGCGCCGCGGGGCCGGCAGCCGGCGGTCCGGCCAGCCTCAACCCGGGCGCTGCCGCGCCGGCGGGTTCGGGCGGCAGCGCGGCAGCCGGCGTGACAGCCGGCGCCGGCCTGGCCGCTACGGGCGCGCCCCCCATGGCTATGCAATTGGCCCAGGCCTTGTCCCAGGCCTTGCAGGGCAGCGGCATGTTTTACGAGTCGCACCTGAACCACTTGGCGTTTGGCAAGCACAGCCTGGCCAGCCTGCAACAGGAACCGCAGGCACAGGTGGGACGCCAGGCGGCGAACCCTGCCAACAATACGGCGGGCGATGCGGCGGCGCCGCGCGCCGGCGCCGAACTCACGGCGAGCAGCAGCACAGGCGCACGTGGCGCGGAAACCACCCACCCGGCGGGGACCACGCAAACGGCCGCAACGCCTTCGCCGTCCGCCCCGCCCGTTCCGGGCCTGGACCCGCAAACGCATGTGCTGGTGCGCCAGCAGCTTGAAGTCCTGGCCAACCAGACGTTTGCCTGGCGCGGCGAAGCCTGGCCCGAAGCGCCCATGGAATGGGAAGTCACCCGCCACGAGGCGGCGCTCGGCACCGACGTCGCAGACCACTGGGCTACGCGCATCAATGTCCACCTGCCTACGCTGGGCCATGTTCAGGCGCGCCTGACCTTGTCGGGACAGCAGTTGGTCATGCACCTGATCGCGCCGGACGCCGCCGACCTGCTGGACCAGCACGCGGAAGCCTTGCGCGGGCGCTACTCTGCCCAGGGTTTGCAATTGAGCCAGTTGTCGATTGCGCCGGAAGACGCACCAGAACCGGCGCCCGAGCCTATCGCCGCCGACCCTGGCGACCAGGCGGGCACGCCATGAGCACACGTCCGCATGCCCTGGACGATGGCCGCCCCAGCGCCGTTGCAATCACCTACGACAAAAGCGACTCGGCCCCCAGAGTGGTGGCCAAGGGCTATGGCACGCTGGCTGAAAACATCATCCGCACGGCCAAGGACCATGGCTTGTACGTGCACGAATCGCCTGAGCTGGTCGGCTTGCTGATGCAGGTGGACCTTGATTCGCATATTCCGCCCCAGTTGTACCAGGCGATTGCCGAACTGCTGGCCTGGCTCTATGGCCTGGAGGCGGGCGACAAAAAAGCGGCGCTGCTGCCCGAGCCCGCGCCGCCTGCTATGCCTTGATATCTCGCGCCCTGCTTCCTTTCCGGATCAAAGTTGAACGCAACAGCAAGCGCCGCCGATAAAGCGCGCGCTTGGTATAGAAATTGAATTACACAGGCATGCTGGCAATTTCCTGATAAGCCGCCACCAGGCGGTTGCGCACCTGCACCGTTGCCTGGAAGGCAATGCTGGCCTTCTGCATGTCGATCATGACGTCGTTCAGCGATACATCGGGCGCGCCCAGCTGAAAGGAGCGGGCTTGCGCGGCGGAGTCGTTTTGCAGGGTAGAAACGCGCTCGAGCGAGCTTTTCAGCGCAGCGGCAAAGCCGCCGGTGTCGGCGGCGGCGGGTTGCGTGCGGGTGGGCGACGATGACGCTGCATCGGCAACCGCGCGCATTTGCGCCAACATGTTCTCGATCGCGGATAGTTGTGGTATGGCCATAATAATCAGTAAGCGTATTGAATCGATGCGGACTTTTCCCGCCTGCCTAATGTAATCAATACGCCCCCGGCCCAAGCGGTGCATCAAGCGCCAAAAAGCCCGGCTTTTCAGCTTATACGGCACCACTATCCGACAGCTATAGTTCCGGTGCACGCAATTCGCCTGCCTTGCTATTCATAAGAGCTAAATGACCCACAAAACCCGTGTTTTTCGGCGCTTGCCGCGCCGATCTTGCGGGTCATAATTCAGGCTCTCTTACCTTTGTCTTGTCGCATGTACACCTTGCCAACCCACTGCTTGACGTTCCCCTTGCGCCAAAACCACCTTAGCGGTAGAGGTCGTCAATGAGCCAATCGGCACAATTGTTGGCCCGCTTTCCGGCGCTGGAAAAAATAAACGGCTGGCCCAAGCCCGTTCAGCTCGGCGCGGCCGCCGCCGCAGTGGCCCTGCTTGTCGTCCTGCTGCTGTGGACGCGCTCGCCCGATTACAAGGTGCTGTTTTCCAATCTCGAGGATCGCGACGGCGGCGCCATTGTGACGGCGCTGACGCAAATGAACGTGCCCTACAAGTTTGCGGAAACCGGCAGCGCCATCATGGTGCCGGCGGACAAAGTACATGAAGCCCGCCTGCAACTGGCGCAGCAAGGCCTGCCGCGCAGCGGCGAAGCCGGTTTCGAACTGCTGGACCAGACCCGTTTCGGCGCCAGCCAGTTCACCGAGCAGATCAATTACCAGCGCGCCCTCGAAGGCGAGCTGGTCAGCTCCATCCAGGGTCTGCATGCGGTACAAAGCGCCCGCGTCCACCTGGCCATCCCGCGCGAATCGCTGTTCGTGCGCGACCGCCAGCCGCCCACCGCTTCCATCATTCTTACGCTGTACCCCGGCCGCAGCCTGAGCGACCCGCAAGTCGCCGCCATTACCTGGCTGGTGTCATCCAGCGTACCGCACCTGACCGCGGACAACGTATCGGTGGTGGACCAGAACGGACGCCTGCTTACCTCGCCTACCGGCGAAGCCGCCGCGGACGACAGCCGCCGCAGCCTGGTGAACGATATCGAACACCGGACGGTCCAGCGCATCCTGACCTTGCTGACGCCCCTGGTCGGCCCGGGCAATGTGCGCGCCCAGGTCAGCGCCGACGTGGATTTCGCCCAGCGTGAACAGACATCGGAAGTCTATCGCCCCAATCAGAAGCCGGGCGAAGCAGCCGTACGCAGCGAACAGACCAGCGCATCGGTGCAGCATAATGTCTTGCCGCCCGAAGGCGTACCCGGCGCGCTGACCAATCAGCCGCCGCTCAATGCCACCGCGCCCATCGTCACGCCGCCCGCCGCCAATCAGAACCAGAATCCGGCCGACCCCAACGTCGCGGCCAACCAGGGCCAGAACGGCAACCCGGAAGATCAGCCGAACGTGCTGGCCACCAACGGCACGCTGCAACAGGGCACCAGCAATTCGCGCAACGACGCCACCATCAACTACGAGGTCGACCGCACGATCAGCCACGTGAAGGATCCATTGGGCACGCTGCGGCGCCTGTCGGTGGCCGTGGTGGTGAACTACCGCAATAACGACGGCGAGCTCGAACCCCTGCCCGCCGCCGAACTCGACAAGCTGAACGAGCTGGTCAAACAAGCCATGGGCTATTCGGCCGAGCGCGGCGACACGCTCAGCGTGATCAACAGCCAGTTCAGCGACGACACGCCGGCTACCCTGCCTATCTGGGAAAACCCGCTGTACCTGGACTACGCCATGCAGCTGATTAAGTATCTCTTGATTGCGCTGGTCCTGTACTTGTTGTGGCGCGGCGTGGCCAAGCCCATGCTGGCCAGCAATGCCGAAGCCAAGGCCAAACAGGAAGCCGAAGCCGCTGAAGTGGAAAAGAACCAGGAAAAGCTGGCTGCGGCGGAAAGGCTGGCGTCGGAGATGAATCGCCACGAAGAAAACCTGGCCACGGCGCGTACGATGGCACAAAAAGACCCACGCGCCGTCGCGATGGTCCTGCGTTCATGGATGGAAAAGAAAGATGGCAGTCGTTGATACCGACCTTGATCGCTGCGCGATCCTGATCATGTCTCTGGGTGAAGACGCAGCGGCCGAGGTCTTCAAATACTTGAGCGCTCGCGAGGTACAGATGGTGGGCGGCGCCATGGCCAACCTCAAGCAGATCACCCGCGCCGACGTGGACAAGGTGCTTGAAGACTTCCGCCAGGAAGCCGACCAGTTCATGGCCGTCACGCTGGGCTCCGACGATTACATACGCTCGGTGCTGACCAAGGCGCTGGGCACTGACCGCGCCGCCGGCCTGATCGAAGATATTCTTGAAGCCGGTGACAGCGGCAACGGCATCGACGCGCTGAACTGGCTGGAAGCCAATAGCGTGGCCGAACTCATTTCCGATGAGCACCCGCAGATCATTGCCACCATATTGGTGCATCTGGAGCGCGACCGCGCTTCGGCCGTACTGGCCCTGCTCAACGAAAGGCTGCGCAACGATGTCATGCTGCGCATTGCAACGTTTGGCGGCGTGCAGCCGGCCGCGCTGCATGAACTGACCGACGTGCTGAACGACATGCTGTCCGGCCAGGGCGCCAAGCGCAGCAAGATGGGTGGCGTACGCACGGCGGCCGAGATCCTGAACTTCATGAATTCCGCCGAGGAAGATGCGGTGGTCGCCAGCCTGCGCGAACTGGATGCCGACCTGGCCCAGCGCATTGTGGACGAGATGTTCGTCTTCGAGAACCTGGCCGGCCTGGAAGACACCGCCATCCAGTTGATCCTGAAAGAAATCGATACCGCCGCCCTGACCATCGCCCTGAAGGGCGCGCCGGAAGAGCTGCGCGAGAAGTTCTTCAAGAACATGTCGAACCGGGCAGCCGAAATGCTGCGCGACGATCTGGAGGCGCAAGGCCCTGTACGGATGTCCAAAGTCGAAGAGGAACAGAAAGCCATTGTGCAGGTGGCGCGCAAGCTGGCCGAGGCCGGTCAGTTTACGCTGAGCGGGCTTGGAAACGACGAATATGTCTGACAAACCGGCCGTGAGCCATCGCCGCGCCGCCGAAACCTGGAAGCGCTGGGAAATGCGGGCTTTTGAAAAGCCCGCGCCCGCAGCCGCCAGCGTGGCGGCGGTGGCGCCGGTGCCCGACCTGAATCATTTGCGCAAAGAAGTCGAACGCCTGCGCGACGCCGCGCAGGCACGCGGGCACGCCGAGGGCTATGCGGCCGGCCACGCCCAGGGCCTGGCCGAAGGCAGCGATGCGGGGCACGCGTCGGGGCATCAGCAGGGATACGACGCCGGCTACGCCGCCGGACACCAGGCGGGCTATGAGCTTGCCGCGCAAGAAGCCGCCCACTTGCAAACACTGGCGCAAGCCTGCGCCGGCGCCATCGAGTCCGTTCATGCCGAAATGGGGCAAGCCCTGATCGCGCTGTCCATCAAGATTGCCGAACGGGTATTGCGCAGTACCCTGCAGGCCTACCCCGATAAGATCCTGGATCTGGTCCATGATGTCATGCAGGTCGACAGCGGCCACGAAGCCCTGATCAAGCTGCGGCTCAACCCGGAAGACCTGGATCTGGTCGAGCACTATCTGCACACCGAAGGCGTATCGGGGTCCTGGCGCTTGCTGCCCGACCCGTCGATCGAGCGCGGCGGCTGCATTGCCGAAACCGCCCTGGGCAGCATTGATGCCACCTTGCAGACACGCTGGCAGCGCGTCATTGCCTCGCTGGGCCACCAGGCCCCGCTGGACGGGAAAGCCTGATGGCGCCCGAGCCCGGCTTGCTCTCGATGCCGGCGGAACGCTGGCGCGCCCAGCTTGAAGCGGGTGCGCGCCGCGTTGCGGCCACCGATTCCTGGCATGTCAGCGGCCGTATTACCCGCGTCACCGGCCTGGTGCTGGAAGCCACGGGCCTGCGGCTGGCTGTCGGAGCCGCCTGCAAGATAGAAATCGCGCCGGGACAAAATTATTGGGCCGACGCGGAGGTCGTGGGTTTTCATGGCCACACGCTGTATTTGATGCCGCAAAGCGATATTTCCGGCGTCGCGCCGGGCGCCCGGGTCATTCCGATGGAGCCGGCGGTGCAAAGCCGCCTGCCCCTGCCCTTGCGCGCCCTGGACCGGGCCGGGCCGCCGCCTGTGCTGTCGCGTCACCTGCCCGTAGGCGATGCTTTGCTGGGCCGCGTGCTGGATGGCGCCGGCCGTCCGCTGGACGACTTGGGGCCGCTGGGCCATGTGACGGCGGCGCCGCTTGGCGCCCAGGCCATCAATCCGCTGGCGCGCGCGCCCATCGATACCGTGCTGGACGTGGGCGTACGCGCCATCAATGGCCTGTTGACGGTGGGGCGCGGGCAGCGCATGGGCCTGTTCGCCGGTTCGGGCGTGGGCAAGAGCGTACTGCTAGGCATGATGGCCCGGTATACGCAGGCCGACGTCATCGTGGTGGGCCTGATCGGCGAACGGGGCCGTGAAGTCAAGGAGTTCATCGAGCACAACCTGGGCCCCGAAGGCCTGAAACGCTCGGTGGTGGTGGCTGCGCCGGCCGACGTGTCACCCTTGCTGCGTCTGCAAGGCGCTGTGTATGCCACCAAACTGGCCGAATACTTCCGCGATCAAGGCAAGCATGTGCTGCTGATCATGGATTCATTGACCCGCTACGCCATGGCGCAGCGCGAAATCGCACTGGCCATCGGCGAGCCGCCCGCCACCAAGGGCTATCCGCCCTCGGTCTTTGCCAAACTGCCCGCCCTGGTCGAACGGGCCGGCAATGGCGCGCCGCTGGACGGGCGGCCTGCCGGCTCGATCACTGCCTTTTATACCGTCCTGACCGAAGGCGACGACCAGCAGGACCCCATCGCCGATTCTGCCCGCGCCATCCTGGACGGCCACGTGGTGCTGTCGCGCAGCCTGGCTGAATCGGGGCACTACCCGGCCATCGATATCGAAGCGTCCATCTCTCGGGTGATGGCGGCCATCGTGCCTAAAGAACAGTTCACGCTGGTGCACCAGTTCAAGAAAATGCTGTCGCGCTACCAGCGCAATCACGATTTGATCGCCGTTGGCGCGTACACGCCGGGCAACGACCCGCACATCGACGAAGCCATCGAACGATACCCCTGGCTGGAGGCTTATCTTCAGCAAGGCATAGAAACCCGCATCGATTACCCGTCGGCGGCGGGCGAACTGGCCACTTTGCTGAACAAAGGCGGCAACCAGGGACTGCCGTCATTTCAAGGAATGAACCATGGCTAAGCATTCTGCGCTACCGACCCTGATCGACCTGGCCCAGAACGGCGCCGATGAGGCCGGCAAGCAGTTACAACTACTGATGAACGAGCGCAATAACGCGGAAACGCAGCTGTCCACCCTGCAGGTTTACCGCCAGGATTACGCCGAGCGCCTGCAAAAAGCGACAGAAAACGGCCTGTCGGCATCGAACTATCACAATTTTAGGCAGTTTATCGCCACTTTGGACGAGGCCATCTCGCAGCAAAATAGAGTCGTTGCGCAAATTGACAGCAAGCTTGAGCACGGACGGCAGCGCTGGTATAGCGAAAAACGCCGGCTGAACTCGTTTGAAGCGCTGCAAACGCGCCAAACGCAGCAACAGCTTGTACGCGACAATCGCGCCGAACAGCTCGTCAGCGACGAATTCTCGGCCAATATGTACCGTCGGGTTCGACAAGCCCATTGATCAGGCCGAGACATGCATACATCAAACATTTCCGCTGTACTGCCCGTAGCGCAAAAAAATGCCGCGCACGTCCACAACGACAGCAATGCCGAAGCCACGTCGCCCGACAACCGTTTTTCCAACGTCCTGACGCGCCAGCACAGCCACGAACCGGCGCACAACGCAACCAGCCCGGCCCATCGCGGAGCTGACAGGAAGGCGCCATCCGAAGCCAAGGCCGAGCCGGCTGAGCTTGGCGATGAGGCCCTGGCGCAGGCAGCCGCCGAACAAGGCCTGACATTGCCGCAAATCGCCCTGAACATCGCCGCCGAAGTGGCGGCCGTACGCCAGTCCGGCCTGGCCACCGCGCTGAAGCACCACGGCGTCGCGGACAAGGCGGCACGCACGACGGCACACGCCGAGCAAAGCGTACGCAGCCTGCTGTCGCGCTTGCCGGCTGCTCCTGCGGCGAACGTTTCCCTGGCGGCCGCCCAGGACCAGGCCGGCGTGCTGGCCCGCAAGGCGGCAGCCCTGGCCGACACCCTGCCCGGCGACCGTGTCCGCAGCACATTATTGCCGGCGGCGGCTGCGCCCAATCTTCAGCCGCAGCATTCGCCCTTGTCGCCGGCCGTGCTTGGCGCCGGCAAAGCCGCCAGCATTGCCGGCGCCAAGCAGGCCGTGCTGACCATGCAGGCCCGCATGCAAGTGGCCGACCACAGCCAGCCCAAGCCGGCGTCCCCCTTCCCCGAGGTGTTTACCGCCCTGGCCAGCGCTGCGGGCGATATCCGTACCATTCCGTTCCAGGCCGATGCGGGCACGCTTCAGGCTGCCGCTGCGGCGACCATGCCCGGCGCGTCCGCCGGCTTGCTCTCCATGCAGTCCAACCCCCTGCCCATCCCTGGCGCGCAGCCGCAGTTGCCCGGCATTGCCGCGCCCTTGCAAAGTCCGCAATGGGGGGCGGAGCTGGGGCGCCAGGTCCTGACCATCACTCAGGGCGGCCACAACATGCCGCACACGGCCGAGCTCCGGCTGGATCCGCCTGAACTGGGGCCTTTGCGCATCTCCATCAACCTGAACGACAACGTCGCGCATGCGGTGTTTGTATCGGCCCACGCCTCGGTGCGGCAATCGGTGGAAAACGCCCTGCCCCAGCTGCAGCAAATGCTGGCCCAGGCCGGTATTTCGCTGGGCCAGACCAGTGTCAACGACCAGGGACAACCCGGCCAGGCATTCAACGAAACCTTTGGCCAGGGCCGCGGCAGTTCGGGAACGGGCCAAGCCGCCAACGATGGCGCCGACAGCCTGGCGTTGCCGGCCGCCGCGCGCATGCCCGCAGCCAATGCACTGGTGGACACCTTCGCCTGACCGGCAGGCACGGCCGCCGTCAGCCAAACTCAGGAGCTATCGAGTATTCAGTCCCTTATTCAACGCGATTGCATGTGCGGCGATGCGGCACAATGCATTACCTTGAAAGAAACTGTGCGCTTGCACGATGGCGACCCCATTCAACCGCAAATCACCGCAACCCGTCATGCCCAAAAACGAATCCAGCAAAATCGGTCAATTAGTCAAGTCTGTTCTATCGATCGTGCTGATCGTGGTGGCCAGCATTGGGGCTACCTTGTTCTACTTCGACCGTTCCGGCATTGCGCTGGGACTGAACACCGCCAGCGCCGAAGTGCCAGCGGAGCAACAGCCAGCCGCGCCCCTGCCCAACCCCATTTTTGAACCGCTCGAGCCCTTTACCGTCACCTTGCGCAACGAGCGCGGCAACCGCATTCTGTATGTCGCGGTGACCCTGCGCGTACCCGACGAAAGCTCGCGCCGCATGATCATCAACTACATGCCGGAAGTACGCGACCGCATCCTCAGGGATCTGTCCGAGCAACAGGCCGATTACATCCAGACGACAGAAGGCCGGGCCGCCCTGGTCCGCACACTGACGCAGACGCTCCAGGCGCCGTACGCGCCGCAACCGGCCGGCCCCGTGATTACCGGCGTATTGTTTACCGCCTTCGTGATTCAATAAATGTCTTATCAAAGCCTACTCTCGCAGGATGAAGTCGATGCGCTGCTGGCAGGAGTTACCGGCGAAAGCAGCGAAAACGTTACCCAGGCCGAAGACTTAAGCGGCGTCAGGCCTTACGACCTGAGCTCGCCGGACCGTGTGGTGCGCCACCGGATGCAAACGCTGGAATTGATCAATGAGCGCTTTGCACGCAAGCTCAGGTCTTTGCTGCTCAGTTTCATGCGCCGCAATGCCGACATCACCGTAGGCGCCATCCGCATACAGAAATACTCCGAGTTCGAACGCAACCTGCCGGTGCCCAGCAACCTGAACATGGTGACCATGAAGCCATTGCGCGGCGCGGCCCTGTTCAGCTTCGACCCCAACCTGGTCTTTCTGGTCATCGACAGCATGTTTGGCGGCCATGGCCGCTACAGCATGCGTGTAGAGGGCCGCGACTTCACCACGACCGAGCAACGCATTATCCGCCGGCTGCTCAGCCTGACGCTGGAAAGCTACGGCACGGCCTGGGAACAGGTTCATCCCGTGGAGTTCGAGTACATCCGTTCGGAAATGCACACCAAGTTCGCCAGCATTACCAGCGGCAACGAGATCGTGGTGGTGACCTCCTTCAATATCGAACTGGGCGCCTCGGGCGGTAATCTGAATATCTGCCTGCCCTATTCCATGATCGAGCCGGTGCGCGACCTGCTGACGCGGCCACTGCAAGAGGCCAACGTCGCCGCGATCGATCAGCGCTGGACCCAGCAGTTGACACGCCAGGTACGCAGCGCCGACGTGGAAGTCGTGGCCGAATTCGCCCAGATCCACACCAGCATCGCCGAATTGATCAGGCTGCAAGTCAACGACGTGCTGCCCATCGATATTTCCCCCGCGATCACGGCGCACGTCGGCGGCGTTCCTGTCATGGAATGCAGTTACGGAACCTTCAACGGCCGATACGCCTTGCGCGTGAAAAGAATATTGGCGAACTCTGAAACAGACCTCACTTGAGCAAAGCAAAATGACTGATCCCACCAACGATTCCGCCAAAGTCAATCCGGCAACTGAAAACGCGGATGCCGATTGGGCGGCCGCCCTGTCTGAACAGGCGGGCCAGATACAAAAAGCCACCCAGGCCGACGGCCTTGCCCAGGAAGCCGATGACTGGGCAAGCGCCCTGGCCGAGCAGACCGCGGCACAAGCCCCGGCCGCCGCCGAAACCGCGCCCGCGGCCATCGCCAACCCGGCGGCAAATGTGTTCCAGCCGCTGGTCGATAGCGCCATTGAAGGCAATAGCGACATCGACATGATCATGGATATTCCGGTGCAGCTCTCGGTCGAGCTGGGCCGCACACGCCTGACCATCAAGAATATCTTGCAGCTTGGCCAGGGTTCCGTCGTCGAACTGGACGGCCTGGCCGGCGAGCCCATGGATATCTATGTCAATGGCTATTTGATCGCCCAGGGCGAAGTGGTGGTGGTCGATGAGAAGTACGGCATACGCGTGACCGACATCATTACCCCTTCAGACCGCATCAGCCGCTTGAACAGCCGCCGCTAGGCGCCAGCATGACGGAAGAAAGCGTCCTGCGCCTGATCATCAGCCTGATCTTCATCGTCGGGCTGATTCTTGCCTGCGCCTGGATTGCGCGGCGCGCGGGCTGGGCGCAAACAGGCGGGCACAGGGCGGTCAAGGTATTGGGCACGCAAAGCCTGGGCGCGCGCGCCCACGTCACCGTCGTAGAAATCGAGGACGCCCGGCTGGTACTGGGCGTCACGGCCAGCCAGATCACCCTGCTGCACACACTTGGACCATCGGCGCCCGGCGCAATGGCCGGCCCTCAGGCGGCAACGGACACCCCCAGCTTTGCCGCCGCCCTGGGCAAGGTCCTGAAACGCCGCTAAGCACGCGGCGCTCGCTATTTTCGCCATGAATCACCCTGCCTATTCCTTCCGCCGCTTTATGCGCGCACCCGCCCTGCGGGCCTGGGCCATACTGGCCGGGCTGGTCATGCTGTGGTTGCCCGCCGATACCCTGGCGCAGGCCACCCTGCCCGCCATCACGTCGACACTCAATGACAACGGCAGCCAGACCTGGTCGCTGAGCCTCCAGACACTGGTCCTGCTGACCATGATGTCGTTCCTGCCGGCCATGCTGATGATGATGACGGGCTTCACGCGCATCATCATTGTGCTGGGCCTGTTGCGCAACGCCATGGGGACGGGCGCGTCGCCGCCCAATTCGATCCTGATCGGCATTGCCTTGTTCCTGACTTTCTTTGCCATGTCGCCCGTGTTCGACCAGATCTACACGGATGCCTACCAGCCCTTGAGCAGCGGCGCCATCGTGTTCGAGGAAGCCCTGGAGCGCGGCGTCAAGCCCCTGCACACGTTTATGCTGCACCAGACGCGCGAAACCGATCTGACGCTGTTCGCCAACATGGCCAATGTGCCCGATATTGAAAGCCCGGATCAGGTCCCGCTGCGTGTATTGGTGCCCGCTTTTGTGGCCAGCGAACTGAAAACGGCTTTTCAGATCGGCTTTACCATTTTCATTCCGTTTCTGATCATCGACCTGGTCGTGGCCAGCGTGTTGATGGCACTGGGGATGATGATGGTGCCGCCGGTCACCATCTCTTTGCCCTTCAAGCTGATGCTGTTTGTGCTGGCCGACGGCTGGCACCTGCTGCTGGGTTCCCTGGCCCGCAGTTTTTATCAGTAAGGTGAACACATGAATTCCGAAACCGTCATGTCGATGACTTACCAGGCGCTGAAAATTGCGCTGTCCATGGCCGGCCCGCTTTTGCTGGTGGCTCTGGCAGTTGGGCTGTTCATCAGCATTTTCCAGGCCGCCACGCAGATCAACGAAATGACGCTGTCCTTCATTCCCAAGATCCTGGGGGTGGGCGCGGTGCTGGTCCTGCTGGGACCCTGGCTGATCACGACCATGGTCGATTACATGCAAAGCCTGCTCAGGCAGATACCCAGCCTGGTATCGTAAGCGCCGCGGGACGCGGGCAACATCATGATTTCGGTCGACATCAACCAGCTCTACGGATGGCTCAATGCCTTCCTGTGGCCGTTCATACGCATCCTGGCCTTGCTGGGCACGGCGCCCCTGCTGGGCGACGGCTCTATTCCCACGCGGGTCAAGGTCGGTTTCGCCGCGATCATTGCCGTCGGCATCGCGCCCACGCTGGACCCCATGCCCGATTTGCCGACAGGCTCTTTTGCCGCGCTGTGGCTGGCGGTGCAGCAAGTGCTGATTGGCATCGCCATGGGCCTGGTGATGCGCATTGTCTTTGCGGCGGTACAGACGGCGGGCGAGTTCATCGGGCTGCAGATGGGGCTTTCGTTCGCCTCCTTCTTCGATCCGGCCACGGGCGCGAATACGGCGGTGCTGGCCCGTTTCATGAACAATATGGCCCTGCTACTGTTTCTGGCGCTGAATGGGCATCTGATCATGCTGGCGGGGCTGATCCGCAGCTTCGATGTGCTGCCGATACGGGTGGGGTCCTTGGACACGAATGGCTGGGGCGTGCTGTTCGAGTGGAGCTCTCAGGTGATGGTGTCGGGGATGCTGCTGGCGCTGCCGCTGATTATCGTGCTGTTGACGATTAATCTGGCCCTGGGCATTCTGAACCGGACGGCGCAGCAGTTGTCGGTGTTTGCGGTGGGCTTTCCGATCAGCCTGATGACGGGGCTGGTGCTGCTGGCGACCGTATTGCCGCAGTCTTCGTCGTTCTTGTCGCGCTTCTTCGAGGAAGGCTACAGCACGATGGCGCGGCTGGCGCAGGCGCTGGCTGGCGGTGGGTAAGTATCTGCTCTATTCTTCAGGGCGACTATTGGTTTAAGGACGGAACCCGGTAGCGCTGACCCGTTCGCCTGCGAGCGCACGGGGACGTTGATCTGTTCTTTGAATCTATTCTTAAGAAGGCGGACGTGGCGGGCGCTGCTCCGGCTTCGCGCGCTACGGCCACGGCTTTGCCGTGGCTGCCCGGTTCAGCCGTATCAATCGTGGCGAGCGCGGAACTCGCCCGAATGGACAGCCCCCGGCTGTCCATCAGCACTGGGCTCAAACAGCCGCACTCTTGCATCCACGATTGATACGGCTGAACCGGCTTGCGCGAGGCGCCTGCACAGCACCCGCCACGTCCGCCTTTTAGACAAGAGATAACTGACACGTCCTTGTTATCGCCTGACTGGCCTGTATCTTTCGTCTGCTCACCTTGCTATGGCTCGATATTTCCACACTTGTATCAGCTGTGTATTTTGCTGTTTTATCCGTGGTGATGACGAGCCCTGCGGGCTGCCTTGGGCTGGGGCCGGCGGTTAGGCGTGCGCCGCAGGCTTCCGAAGGCAGGCCGGGGGCTGTCGTCGGGCGCTGTCTGAGCGAGCGCAGCGAGTGAGTTCGCCCGACGCCCGGCCGAACGAGGAAGATGCGGAAACAAGCACGCCGTGCCGGAACCAGCCCAAGGCAGCCCGCAGGGCTGCACCTTAACAGCAAAAACCACGCATCCAGCAGCCAAAAAAACGCCCGTTAAAAAACGGGCGCCTTCACCTGCATGGTTACCTTATCCCGTTCAGGAATAAGCCCCCTCCAAAGCATTGAGCCCCTTGCGCCCTTCCACTTCCAGGGACGGCTCCGGCATATCGATGACTTCGTTGGCGTTGATCTTGAACACCGCCACCGCTTCGGCCAGGCGCGCCGCCTGATCCTGCAAGGAACCGGCCGCTGCCGCCGCCTGCTCGACCAGCGCCGCATTCTGCTGCACCACGCTGTCCATCTGCGTCACCGCCTGGTTCACCTGCTCGATCCCGTCCGACTGCTCACGCGAAGCCGACGAAATCTCGCCCATGATCGTCGTCACCCCATGCACCGAACCCACCACCTCTTGCATGATCTGGCCCGCCTGGTCCGCCTGCTTGGCGCCCGACTGCACCTTCTGCTGTGCCTCCTCGATCAACACCTTGATCTCCTTGGCCGCCTGCGCGCTGCGCTGCGCCAACGAGCGCACCTCGCCCGCCACCACCGCAAAACCCTTGCCCTGCTCGCCCGCGCGCGCCGCCTCGACCGCCGCATTCAGCGCCAGGATGTTCGTCTGGAACGCAATCCCGTCGATCACCCCAACAATCTCCACCATCTTGCCCGAGCTCGTGGCGATCTCGTCCATCGTGCTCACCACCGCTGACACCGCAGAACCGCCGCGCTGCGCTACCTCAGAGGCGCTCTTGGCCAGCGTATCGGCCTCGGTCGCGTTATCCGTGTTCTGACGCACCGTGCTGGCCAACTGCTCCATGCTCGCCGCCGTCTCCTGCAAGGATGCGGCCTGCTGCTCGGTGCGGCTGCTCAAGTCCGTGTTGCCCATGAAAATCTCGCGCGAGCCCAGGTTGATCTCTTCCACGCCGTGGCGCACCGTGCTGACCGTGCGCGTCAGGCTCTCCTGCATCCGGCGCAGCGCCTCGTATAGCACTCCGATCTCGTTGCGCGACTTCACCTCGATACGCTGCGTCAGGTCTCCGCCCGCGATCCGGTCAAAATGCGCACCGGCGTCCACCAGTTTCTTGACCACAATCCGGCCAAAGACAATACGCATGACCAGCATCAGCAACAGGCCGACCAGCACCGCGATACCGATGGCTGTCAACGCTTGCTTGAAGCTGTTGACCGCGTCGTTGTAACTGACTTCCTGCACAGCGTCGACGTACTTTACATACGCTTCGATCGACTCCTGGAAGGCATCGGAACGTGCAATGCCGAATTCATTGTTCACAAAGTAGAAGGTGGTGAAGTCATTGCTTTCCAGCGCCTGCACCATAGGCTCGATGCCGTCGTCCACATAGGGGCGATACGAGCTGATGATGCGCGTCGCCAGGCGGCGGCCTTCGGCTGTTTCAGGCATCTCTTTGCGGAACTCGTCGAACTGTGTCTTGACTTCGTCCAGCTTCATCTTCGCCGCGCCCAGCATGGCCAATGAATTTTCACGCAGTTTGGCGTCTTCCGCTGCGGCCGCTTCCTGCTGGTAACGGGCCGCCACCAGCAACGAGACGCGGGCGGTCAGCATGTCGGAACCCATGTCGTAAACGTTCTGGGCCCGCTTGTTCTGCCGCTGCACGGCCTCGAACTGCTCCAGGTCGCTTTGCAGGAACCAGGCACTCATCCCGCCTACCGCAAGAATCAACATCATGAACACCGCCAGCACCAGCATCAGAATCGTGCTGACCTTGGCATCGGCAAGACGGAAACGGCTACGTTTCTTTTGTGCTTTGTTTTTCTTTCCGTTGGCGGAATTGGGTAAGGAAGTGGACATAATAGAACCTGAATAGCGTTATGGGCCGCGCCTGGACGCGAACAAAAATCAACTGCTGAAAAACAACGGCCGCGGGTACGCGGGACTACTGCATCGGCATGGGCTGCTGCGCCGGAAACTCGTACGCTCTGGGAATATTGACGCTTTTGACGATGCGCTGATAGCGGCCGTCGTGCCCGAAAGCCAGCCAGAGCTCCTGGTTGAAATACACGGCGTCGGTGGCCAGGGTGGCCTTGTGGGCCCAACGCGCCGTAGCCGAGCCGTCAAGCTGCCGGTAGACATCGACGGGGTCGGCATGAAACAAGGCGCTGGCTTCGGCCAGCGTGGTGTGGCCCGGCACAATCAGCGGCAGCGCCGATGAATCAAAACTGCTGCCTGTGGTGCTGCATGCCGACAGCCCCAACAGGCAGGTCAGGGACAGAAGCAGAACGGATAGCGCGCGGCGCGACAATGTATAGACGAAGTTCATTAAAATTCCACCCAGTCATCTTCATTGATCGTGGGCTGCTTGCTGGCGCCCGCCTCGGGCTTCATGACGTAGGACGGCTTGGCCGGCGTCGCGGCTTTGCCTGTTTGCGCGGGCGTCTGCGCGGGGGCTGGCGGCGCGGCTTCCCGCTTGGCTGGATCGGCCTGGGGACGCTCCAGCGCGCCCGTCTCAGGCGCAGGCGGGTTCGCGGCAAGCTTGCGGCCGGCGGCGGGTTGGCGCGCCGCTGCCGCCGGCAGTTGCTTGGCGGCCACATCGATCACTTGCTTGTCGGCCGTCTTGAAAACAGCCACGGCGTTGTTCACGTTAACCACCTGCTCGCGCAGGCTGGCGGCCGACGTTGCCGCCTCCTCGACCAGCACCGCGTTCTGCTGGGTCACCAAATCCATTTGCGTGACGGCATGATTGATTTGATCGATACCCGAGGACTGCTCGGTGGTGGCGGCGGAAATCTCGCCCATGATGTCAGTCACGCGCGCGACGGCGTCGACAATTTCCTGCATGGTGGCGCCGGCCCGCTCGACCTGGCCGGAGCCTTCGGCCACCCGCTTGACTGAGTCTTCGATCAAGCCCTTGATTTCCCTGGCCGCCTGCGCGCTGCGCTGCGCCAAGGCACGGACTTCCGAGGCGACAACGGCAAAACCCTTGCCCTGCTCACCCGCCCTGGCGGCTTCAACGGCGGCATTGAGCGCCAGAATGTTTGTCTGGAACGCGATACTGTCGATCACGCCCACAATGTCCGATATCTTGTTCGAGCTGGCGGAAATGCCCTCCATGGTGGACACTACTTCGCCCACCGCCTGGCCGCCGCGCTGCGCCACATCAGAGGCGGTAGCCGCAAGTTGATTGGCCTGGCGCGCGTTATCGGCATTTTGCTTGACGGTGCTGGCCAGTTGCTCCATGCTGGCGGCCGTTTGCTGCAAAGCGGCAGCCTGCTGCTCGGTGCGCGCGCTCAGGTCGGTATTGCCCGCCGCGATCTGCTGCGAACCGCTGTGTATCCCTTCCATGCCCAGGCGCACCGCACCCACCATGCGGCCCAGGCTGTCCTGCATGCGCTTGAGCGACCCATGCAAGGCGCCGATTTCGTTGCGCGACGACACGTCGATACGATGCGTCAAGTCGCCCGCGGCCATGTAATCGAAGTGCAGACTCGCCTGCTTGAGCGGCCGCAGCACGGTGCGCGACATCGTGAAAATGGCCAGAAGGGCCAGCAGCAAGGCCAACGCCACCAGGCCCGCCGAGAGGTAGCGCGCCTGCAGGAAACGGCTATCCATGCTGCCGACCACGGTTTCATTGCTGGACTGTACGTAGGCATCGAACTTGTTGAATGCCGAATCAATGGTTCGGGCCGCATTGCGGGCCTGGCCGCGCTTGAGCGCTTCATAGGCGGCGGTATTCTGTGTGCTGGCTAAAGCCCCAAGCTCGCGGGCCTGCGCCCAATACGAGGCAAAGGTTTCGCGCAGAATCTGCTTGGTGACATCGCCGCTGCTGCCGTTCAGATTATTAGCGTCAAGAAAATGCTGCAGGCGGCTGCGGGAGCTTTCAAGCAATTTGTCGGCGGCGTCCAGTTCGCGGCTGCGCTGCTGGGGGTTGTCCACCTTGATGGCGGCATCGATCTGGTTGACCGCCAGCAAGGCATCCACGTACGCATTCTTGACATGGGTATTGGCCGACACGCCCGTCGCGATCAAGGTGTCGAGCTCGGCGCGGGTCTGCTGCTGGCCATACCAACTGATCCCCACCGCGGCCAGCGTCAACGCCGAGAGGAAAAGCACCACAATGGTCAGGCTGGTTTTGAGTTTCAGTTGACTGAACTTCATTAATTATTCTCACACCTTCGTCGGATCAGGACGCTGTCTCCGGCCTTGTCCCGGGCTGGCGACAGCACCGCCTTATTCCATTTCTATTTCAAACGCACACTTTGCCGGCCTCGCTTGCCTGATGTCGGTTTCATCTGCGCTGCTTCGCGCGCACGCTTGATCTAGCGATGGAATGGTTGCTATTTCATATTGAACAAGCTCGTTGCCTGGATTTTGCGGAAAGCCAGCGAAGCGGCTTCCAGCGCTGCGGTCCGCAGCGTCAGTTGCGTGGACGTGCTGTAGTAATCGACATCTTCCATCGCCGACAACTGGGCGCTGTAGCTGAGCGCGCGCTGATTGCCATTTGCATCGATGGCGTCCAGTTCGTTCAGCCGCGTACCCACCGAAGCGCGCACGGTCAGGACATTGTTGTAGTTGACGTCGATACGCTGAATGGCGGTGGACAGCACATTCTGGAACATGGCCACCGCCGCCGGGTCCCCTTCCATGGGGTTTTCCAGCGCAGCGATGATGTCGTCCAGCGTATTGAAAATGTTCAGGTCGGTCTTGACGTTCTGGTCGGCGGCCTGCACGGTGAACGCATCGCCGGCCGCGGGGCTGCCCGAAATCTTGACCTGCATGCCGTAAGGCAGCGACAAGGTGTTCTCGCGGCCAGGCACAAACGTCTGCGGCGGGAAAGTCTCGGTCGTTCCAGTGATCGTATTGTTGACCGTCACTTCGTATTGGTCTGGTCCGGTAAACGCGATGCTGTAGACATCGCCCGGGCGGGAAATCGAATAGTCCGACAGCGTGGGCGAGAAGATGGTCGCGCCGCCTGTGTTGGCTGCGTCGGCAGTGCCCACGTGGTCGGGCGCGCTGGCCGGCTCTATCTTGAAGGTGTCACCAGTGGCTGGGGCGCCCGAGAAGCTGACCTGAACGCCGCCCGGCAGCGTCAACTTCGAACCCGAAGCTGGGTCGTAGGCATTGCCCGTCACCGTCTGCACGGTCGCGCCAGTGGCGTCCGTGACTTGTACCGTGTATTCGGTCGGGCTGGTGAACTCGACGCTGAAGACATTGCCGATATTCGCGCCGTTGGGGTCGGTAATTTCCGGCCCGCTCATGATGCCGGTACCGGTGTTGGTATCCAGGGCACGGCTCAGATAGCTATTGGTGCCCGGCGCCGCACGATTGAAGATATCCGTACCGACGTCGCTGCCCGGAATCTGGCGGGTTTGGTCCGCTTGTATCTTGCGCTGGCCCTGGTCGCCCATGTAGACGATCTTGCCATTCACATCCTGGAAGGCGGCCGTGCCGCCCTTGGCGCCTGAAAACAGATACTGGCCGCTGCCATCAGTGGCATTGGCCAGGCCCAGCAAGGTAGTGCGCGAGTTCACCAAGACGTTGGACAAGGTGGCGCGGTCGGCATCCGACATGGTGCCGTTGCCGGCTTCGACCAGACGCGTCTTGATGTCTTGCAGCAGGTTCGTGACCGAGAACAGCGTGTTGTCTTCGATGCCCAGGTTCTGCTTGGCCACCGCGCGATTGTCGGCGTAGCGTTTGTTCAGCGATTGCGACTGGCTGATATTGATGGCCTGCGCCGCCGCCAGCGGATCGTCGGCCGGGGTGACCATGCGCCGGCCGCTGCCGATCTGCTGATACAGATGCATCAGATCGGACTGCTGGGCATTGATGGAATTGAGTCCCGTCTGGAAAAACAAGGTGGAACTAATACGCATGGTGTACATCCTGAAAAATTAAGCGGCGAACCAGATCAATGAACAAAACCGGCAAAAATATAAAAACTAGTTGCGCAGGCCCAATAAGGTGTCGAACAAGGTAGAGCTGATATCGATCAGGCGCGAGGCAGCGCGGAACTGCTCGTTATAGCGGTCCAGATTGACGTACTCTTCGTTCAGGTTCACGCCCGATACGGCTTGCTGCGCGGCGAAGTTCTGCTGGATCAGGGTGGCCTGCGCCTTGGCTTCCGTGGCGTTTTGCTGTGTCAGCACACCCACTTTGTTGACGATCTGCGAAAACGATTCGTTCAAGCTCATGGAGCCATTGCCCAGTACTTTGCTGTTTTGCAGTTCGGCGAGCTTCAACCCGACATCGCCGTTGGCGGTGCCGGTATTGGGCGCGGCGACGGCAATCTTGGCGGGGTCGTCGATGATCAGCGACAGGCCGGCCGCCGCGGAACGCGTCGGCTGCACCAGCCACGAATCGCCCACCGCCGGGGTGCCGGTCCCTACATCAAACTTGACGCCATCGACAATGCCATCGGCCGGCAGGGCAAAAGGCTTGCCGTCGGGCAGGCGTGCCACGGTGTAGCCCGAGGCCGTGTATTCGATGCGGTAGTCCTGGCTGGTCAGTTTATTGACGTCGTCGAACTGTACATTCAGCACGGCGCTGCCTGCGTTCTTGGCGCCCGGCATGGACTTGATATCGCCCAGGCGGAAGAAATCACCGCCGGCGTTCTGATTCAGATCGGCGCCCGTGCGATGGATGTCGTTGAAGGCCACGGCCAGGGCTGCCGCCATGCGGCCCAAATCGTTCTGCACCGAATCCAGCGCTTCTTGCCGGTAATCGAGCAAGCCACCCAAGGTACCGCCTGTAATCCGGCGCTCATCCAGCTCGACCTTGACGATGGCGCCTTTGGCGCCGCCTGGCACACTGGCAAACACGGCCGTGCGAGAGGGATCGTCGGCCGAGGGCTGGGCATGCAGCGGATACACCGTGTCGCCGCCCAGCAGCACCTGACCATTGCCCATGGTGAGGTTGAACTTGCCATCCTGTTCCACCACGTTCACGCCGACCAACTGGCTCAGCTCCGACACTAACTGGTCGCGCTGATCCAGCAAGTCGTTGGGCTCGTGGCCCGATGCGGTGGCGCGCGCAGTGGTGATCTGCGCATTCAGGTCGCGCACACGCTCGACATAGCTGTTGATCTGGGTGACCACGGTGGTGATCTGCGTATTGATGTTGCCGCGCTGGCCGTCCAGGAAGGCGTTGGCATCGTTGATCTGTCCCACCAGGCTGGACGCCCTGCCCAGCAGCTCCTGGCGGGCCGCGCTATCGGCGGGCGCCGTGGCCACGGCCTGGACGCCGTCGAAGAACTTCTGCAGGGCCGGCGTAATGCCTACCGTACGATCGGCAAACAGGTTGTTGATCTGGGTGATTTCCGAGCCATAGGTCGCAATGGATGCACCCGTGCTTTGTGCGTTCACCAGTTGGCGAAACAGAAAACCGTCATATGCCCGCTGAACCGTGACGGCCTGAACGCCCCGGCCAATGTACCCTGCGTAGGTAGCGGTCGCGCCCGCGGTCGCCGACAGGACCGTTTGGCGGTTATAGCCTTCGGTGGCGGCGTTGTTGATGTTGTGGCCCGCCGCCTGCAGACGGTTCTGCGCGACCGATATACCTGTAAGACCCAGTTTCGCTAAATTCATGAAGGATTCCGCTTTCAGTCAGCCGGGCGCGGCGCGCACCCGTCTGTATTTAAAGACTACGTACTGCATTAACGGCCGGAAACCCGAAAGGTTTAGCCTTGGTCGGCCCCAAAACTAACCCCGCCGCGCTGCGCTTCCGCTGTCGAAATAGCCCATGATGGAAATGAGCTTGTCGGCGTAGGCCGGATCCGTGGCATAGCCGGCGGCTTGAATGCGATGGGCGGCATCTTCGGCCGACGAGGCTTCCAGCACCTGGCTATAGCGTTTGTTCTGGCTGATCAGCCGTGCGTAATCGGCAAACGATTCGGCATAGGAACCATAAGCGCGAAAGGGCTGCTCCACTTTGCGGGCGACGCCGTCTTCATACTCGGTCGTCATAACATGGACCACCTCGCCCTTCCAGTTGGGGCTGGCCTTGATGCCGAACAGATTGAAACTGGTGCTGCCGTCTTCACGCAGGATTTCGCGCCGTCCCCAGCCCGACTCCAGCGCGGCCTGGCTCAGGATCAACTTGGCCGGCACGCCGCTCTGGGCCGCCGCGTGCTGGGCGGCATCGGACATTCTTCCGACAAAATTCTGTATGTGTCCCGGGGCGCCCTTGATGGCTGAATAGATGCGATCGGCGGCCGGATGCTTGGTCAGCAGGGAGATCAGGTCTGAAATCGAGGGCGCATCTTGCGCACGCTCGTCGCCAATGCGCGAACGCAGGCCGGGCAGGCGCGAAGACGCCAGTTCGGGCGGCGTGGCCTGGCTGGGCAGTTTGGGACCGGCATCGCCCTGGCCGCGCTGGATTTGATCCAGCAAGGCCTGCGCCAGGCCAATACCCGACTCCGCCAGTTGCATCGACATCTGTTCGTCGCCCATGCTCTGCGCCAGGCGCGTCTGCTGGCTGTCGAGCATGGATGGAATCGACGCCTGGCGTGCCTGTTTCAGCATTTGCTGGATGAACAGCGCCTCGAATTGCTGGGCGACTTTCTGTTGCGCCTCCAGCGGCGCATTCGCCCCATCGCGCACACCCTGCTTCAGGCTGTTCAGGCCGCTGAAATCCAGCGACGAGACCGGGCTGCTGGCACTGGGCCGGGGAATATATTGAACAAATGCCATGGTTTGCCCTATATGATTTCCAGATCGGCACGCAAGGCGCCGGCGCTCTTCAGATTCTGCAGAATGGACAGCAAGTCTTGCGGTGTGGCCCCCAGCGCATTCAGCGCCTTGACGACATCGGCCAGGTTGGCGCTGGTATTGACCCGCGTCAGGCTGCCCGTATCGGACCGCATTTCGATTTCGGTGTTTTGCGTCACGACCGTCTGGCCACCCGCAAAAGGCGTGTCGGGCTGATTGACCTGGGTGTCGCGGCTGATCACCACCGACAGGTTGCCGTAGGCAATAGCGGCTTCGTCTATCGTGACGGTGCGATTCATGACCACGGAACCCGTGCGTGCGTTGATCACCACCTTGGCACGGGCGGCCGGCACAACGACATCCAGGTTTTCCACCTGCGACAGAAAAGCGGTTTGCGCGGCGGGGTCCAGCGGGCCGCGCACTTGGATGACGCGGCCATCCAGCGCCTGCGCGGTCTGCGGCCCAAACTGGCGGTTCAGGGCCGCCACCATGTTCTGCGCCGTGCCGAAATCCGTATTGTTCAGTTCCAGATTGATGATGCCGTCCTGCGCATAGACGGTGGGTACGCCGCGTTCGACAATGGCGCCGTTGGGAATAATACCGCCGTTCAACTGGTTGACCTGTACGCTGGAACCGCCGGCTTCGGCGCCCGCGCCGCCGACCAGCAGGTTGCCCTGGGCCAGCGCATACACCTGCCCATTGGCGCCTTTAAGCGGCGTCATCAGCAGCGTGCCGCCGCGCAGGCTCTTGGCGTTGCCCATCGACGACACCACCACGTCCACCGCCTGGCCGGGCCGCGCAAAAGACGGCAGCCTGGCGGTGACCATGACAGCCGCCACATTCTTGACCTGCATATTGGTGCCCTGGGGAATCGTGATGCCCAGTTGCGACAGCATGTTGGTCAGGCTTTGCTGAGTGAACGGCGTTTGCCTGACCTGATCGCCGCTGCCGTCCAGCCCCACGACCAGGCCATAGCCGATCAATTGGTTGGAACGCACGCCTTGTATGGAAGCCAGGTCCTTGACTCGCTCGGCCTGCGCCGCGCCTGCCAGCGCCAAGCCGCATAAAGCAGCTGCGGCCAGCCGCCTGGCCTTGCGGCCGGACGGGCTGAAAAGGAAAGAGATCAAAGCGGATACCATGTCAGAACGGAGAAATATTCAGGAAGAAGCGTTGCAGCCAGCCCATGGTTTGCACTTCATCCATGACGCCCTTGCTGCGGAATTCGATGCGCGCATCAGCCACCTGGGTGGACAGCACCGTATTCGAGCCCGTGACCGAACGCGGGTCCACCACGCCTGAAAAGCGGATATGCTCGCTGCCCCGGTTGATGGCCATTTGCTTGTCGCCCGCAATTTGCAGGTTGCCATTGGGCAGCACGCCCACCACGGTGGTCGTGAGTGTGCCCGAGAAGGTGTTGTCAGCGCGGCTGGAGCCCTTGCCCTGCGCCTCGTTGTTGCCCGCGATGTCGAAATTCTGCCGGGCGCCCAGGCCCGAGGGCAGGATGTCGGGCGCCAGAGCCACGTCGAAGCCAGCGCTTCCGCTGCGGTCCGTGCTGGTCTGCACGTTCTTGGCCGCATTGGTTTTTTCCTGGATGATGACGGTGACGATATCGCCCACGTTGCGGGGACGCCGGTCTTCAAACAAGGGGTAGTTGCCGTAGGCAGTGGGCTGGTAGATCGACCCGTTCGCCAGCGCGCTGGGCGCGGGCGGCAATGGCGGCGCCGCCGTCAACGGGCCGGTCACGACCGGCTCGGGCGGCACCAGCGCGCAGCCGGACAACACCGCCACAACGGCATACAACAGGCAATGGCTAAGACGTTTAAGCATTATTACAGTTGGGTCAGGCGCGCCAGCATCTGGTCGGAGGTCTGAATAGCCTTGCTATTCATTTCGTAGGCGCGCTGGGTGGTGATCATGTTCACCAGCTCTTCGGCCACGTTCACGTTGGAGGTTTCGGTGTACTGCTGCAACACCAGGCCGGCGCCGTCCAGGCCCGGCTGGGCGAAGTTGGCGGGGCCGGACGCATCGGTTTCCACGTACAGGTTTTCACCCGCGCTTTGCAGGCCTGTCGGGTTGATGAAGGTGCTTAGCTGCAATTGTCCGATTTCAACGTTGGTGCCGGTTGCGCCCGGCTGGGTCACCGAGACGGTGCCGTCGCGCGCGATGGTGATCGTCAGTGCGTTGTCGGGAATGTTGATGGGCGGCTGGATGGGATAGCCGCCGGCGGTGACCAACTGGCCGTTCTGGTCCACCTGCAGGCTGCCGTCACGCGTATAGGCAAAGGTGCCGTCAGGCATTTCGACCTGCAGGAAGCCCTTGCCCTGAATGGCGATATCCATCGAGTTGCCGGTGTCTTTCAGGTCGCCCTGGGAGTGGATGCGTTCCGTTGCCACCGTGCGCACGCCGGTACCCACCTGCAGGCCCGACGGCAACTGGTTGGCGGCGCCCACCTGGGCGCCCGGCTGGCGGATGGTCTGGTACATCAGGTCTTCGAATACGGCGCGGCTGCGCTTGAAGCCCGACGTGTTGACGTTGGCCAGGTTATTGGAAATCACATCCATATTGGTCTGTTGCGATTCCAGACCGGTTTTTGCAATCCACAGTGAACGAATCATATTCTTTCCTTGACGCGCAGGCCGCGCCTGCGCTACGTACCGGCCTTAGCCTTTAATTGGTCGACAAAATTGAGTTGGCGCGTTCCGCATTGGAGCTGGCGTCCTGGATGACTTTCATCTGCATTTCAAAGCGGCGCGCATTGGCGATCATGCCCACCATGGCTTCGGCGGCGTTGACATTGCTTTTCTCGACGAAACCCGGCACCAGGCGCACATCGGGATCGGCTTGCGCCGCCTGCCCGCCCGCGACCCGGAACAGGCCGTCATCGCCGCGCACCATGTTCTCGGCCGGCGGATTGACCAGCTTCAATTGCCCGATCAGTTGAATGTCGTTGGGGTTGTCACCCGCGCCCAGGGCGCTGATCTGCCCATCGCCGGTAAAGGTCACCGAGCCGCGCTCGGGGATCTCGACCGGTGCGCCATCGGCCGACAGGACGGGCAGGCCCTGCTGGGTCACCAGCAGGTTCTGTTCATTGACCGCGAATTCCCCCGCCCGCGTATAGGCTTCGCCCTGGGGCGTCTGCACGCTGAACCAGCCGTCGCCCGTGATGGCGGCGTCCAGGGCATGGCCGGTTTCGACCATGGCGCCCTGTCCCATATAGCTGCCCGGGGTCATGGTGACCGAGGACACGCGCGTGGGCATGCCCGGCTGGCCCACCACCGGTACAGAACGGTGGATGGCCATCTGCTCGCGGAACCCCGTGGTGCTGACATTGGCCATGTTGTTGCTGATGATGGCCTGCTGCTCGAGCACCCGCGCGGCGCCGCCCGCGGCGGTGTAAATGATGCGGTCCATGAATGCCTGCTTAGCGCATGTTGATCAGGGTTTGCAGCACCTGATCCTGGGTTTTGATGGTTTGCGCATTGGCCTGGTAGGTGCGCTGCGCAATAATCATGTTGACCAGTTCCTGGCTCATGTCCACGTTGGAATCCTCGACCGCCTGGCCCTTGATCTGCGCCATGCCGTTGGAGCCCGGGCGGCCCAATATGGGCTGGCCGGAGGCCGAGGTTTCGGCCCAGGCGTTGCCGCCCACCGGCTGCAGGCCCTGCAGGTTGGCAAAGTCGGCCAGCACCAGCGTGCCGTTGGCCCGGGTTTCCCCGTTGGTATAGCTGGCCACAATGGAACCGTCGGCAGCGACCGACATGCTGGCATACTCGCCCGTGGCGTAGCCGTTCTGGCCGAAGGTGCTGTTGAAATCGCCGCCAAACTGGGTCGAGTTGGCGTAGTCCAGGGTGAAGCTCAGGGTTTGAGCCGGCGAGTTCACGCCGCCTATGCCGGGAATGTTGATGGCGATAGGCGCCGTCGGATTGGTCAGGCGGCCGCCGTCGTCGAAGGTCATGCGGCGCGTGCCCGCGCTGGCATCGTTATAGGGGGCCGGCAGTTCGGCGCCGTCCAGGCGATAGTAGACGTCCCACTCGCTGACACCCGGGGTCGTCGACTCGCGCTTCGCGAAATACTGGATCAGTTGATGCGAGTTGCCCAGGGAATCGTAGATGTTGATGGGCAGGCTGTGCGACGGCGAGTAGCTGGTGGGGTCGGCGGGGTCGAAAGGCGCCGCGGCCACGGGGGCGATGTAATCGCTGTTGCCACCGCCTTCGGGAAGCGTAGCGGTGTCGGGAACGCCCGCCGCTATGGTGACAGGGACGTTATCAGCGCCCGTCGTATAGTTACCGTCTGGAGGCGTAGCGCCAGTCCAGACAGGCGCAGACCAGTTGCCCGTAAAAGTGTAGGTCGTACCACCCAGTACCACCACGCCCTCTTCTTCCAGCACCTGCCCGCCCGCCAAGGGCGCATTCGCGTTCAGGTTGGCCTTGGTGGTCACTGTGCTGGTGGCCGCCGGCGCGATGTTGCCCGAGGGGACGCGGATGGGCACGATATTGGTGCCGCCGTCTTCGTAACCGGTCAGGCGATGGCCCTGGGCGTTGACCAGGTAGCCGTCTTTATTGGGGAAAAACTGGCCGTTGCGGGTATAGAGCACGCTGCCGCTCTGGTCCAGCACCCGGAACAGGCCCTTGGCCCCGTCGATGGCCATGTCGAACTGGTTGCCGGTGCCGGAGACGTTGCCGATGGTGAAACGCTGATTGATGCTGGCCACCTGTACGCCCAGGCCCACGCGCGAGCTGGCGTAGACATCGGCGAACGTCGCCGAGCCGGCCTTGAAGCCCACCGTGCCGGAGTTGGCGATGTTGTTGCCGATAACGTCCAGATTCTGCGCTGCAGCGTTCAAGCCGCTTAAACCTTGTCCGAAACCCATGATTTACCTCGTTGAATTTAACTATTTATGAGTGATGCGGCGCGCCGCAGCGCCACCGCGAAGCTTGCCGCAAAACTACATGATCTTCCGAATATCCAGCAGCGAATGCTTGCCGGCCAGGCCAAGGTCCAGCTGCAAACCGGTGGATGAATACGCCACGCTGGCCACCTTGCCGTAGGTCAGCGGCCCAACCGACACCGGCTGGCCTTCCGCGTCGGATGCGGTGACCTGCACGGTGTAGGCGCCATTGGGCATTTCGGCGCCGCCATCGCCCTTGCCGTCCCACTCCACCGAAAACACACCGGCAGGCTGGGGATCGAGTTCGATCTGCCTGACCGCCTTGCCGGAGCCGTCAAGGATGGACACGGTGACTTTGGCCGCCGGGGAAATCAGGTCCACGCCAAAGGGGGTAGCCACCTTGGCGCCGGTTTCGCCGCCCAGCGACACCTTGCTGCCCGGCACCAGCACGTCTTTGCCGATCAGATTGGCCGCCTGCATGGACTGCGACACATCCATCTGGCCGGACAGCGCAAGCAGCGTATTGTTCAGCTGGTTGATGCCGTTGACGGTGGAGAGCTGGGCAATTTGCGAAGTGACCTGCGCATTGTCCATCGGATTGAGCGGGTCCTGGTTCTGCAACTGGGTGACCAGCAGGGTCAGGAAACGGTCCTGCGTGTCGCCCATCAGGTTGTTGGTGTTGGCATTGGCCGCCGCCATGGCCGCGGATGAGCTGTCGGTCGGATTAGTTACTGTAGACACTTTGTAGCTCCGAAAAATTTAGCGATGCCATACAGCCTACTGGCCGATGGTTAACGTGCGCATCATCAGGTTCTTGGCCGTGTTGATGACTTCCACATTGGCCTGGTACGAACGCGAGGCCGAGATCATGTTGACCGTTTCAGCCACCACGTCGACATTGGGCAGCGTGACATAGCCGTCTTCGTTGGCCAGCGGGTTCTTGGGGTCGTACTGCATGCGCGGCGGGGCGGCGCTTTCCAGCACGGCCGACACATTGACGCCGCCCACCGACTGCGCATAAGCTTGGCCAGGCACAGGCGCCATCTGGAACACGACTTGCCGGGCGCGATAGGGCTGGCCGTCGGGGCCGGCCACACTGTCGGCGTTGGCGATATTGCTGGCCGTGACGTTCATGCGCTGCGACTGCGCCGTCAGGGCCGAGCCCGCAATCTGGAAGATACTGGTTGAAGACATGCTTGTTCCTGTTTACGCGCTGAACGGCTTCTATTGCTGCATTGCCGCGATCAGGCCCTTGATGCGGGCCGAGACCACAGTCAGGTCGGTCTGATAGCGGAAGGTGTTGTCGGCAAACGCCACACGTTCGACATCCATATCGACGGTGTTGCCGTCAAGGCTGGGCTGCAAGGGTTGGCGATACAGCAGTTCGGCGGGATCGGCAGCCATGGCCTTGGCCGGGATATGGCGGGACGAGGTCAGCGCCAGTTGGGTGTTGGGCAAGCGCATGCTGCCCTCGCCGCCCATGGCTTGTTTCAGTGCCGAGGTAAAATCAAAATCGCGCGCTTTGTAATTGGGGGTATCGGCGTTGGCAATGTTGGCCGCCAACACTTCCTGCCGCTGCTGCCGCAAATCGATAGCCTTTTGATAAAAACTCAAATCGTCACTGATTCGGTCGATCATTCGCCACTCACCCTAAAAATAGATCCGCCCCAGACGGCGCCGAACTGCAAAAAATGAATACAGTTCGCTTACATATCAGCATGGTAATGTGAGCAGGCATTTCATAAAGAACGAAATAAGCCACTAATTGTCAGCCAATTCCCGCATTGCGGCGCCAGCGCCTTCTATAGAATGCGTTTATGCCTAAGTTCTCATTCCTTTCCTTGCTGACCGCCGCGTCTATCTGCCTGGCTCCGGCGCCTGCCGCCGGGTCGCAAACAGCGGCCGGGATGCAAGACCCCGCCGAAGTCGCCGCTGAAGTCGAAGCCTTCCTGCAAGGGCAGGCCAGCAGCTACCCCGGCGCAGCACAGATCAGTGTCGAAACGCCCCGCATTACCAATCAGGCCGCTTGCGATGCACTGCAGGCTTTCTTCCCCAGCGGCCAGCGCCTGCGTGCCCGTATCACGGTGGGGGTGCGCTGCATGGCGCCGCAGGCCTGGACCAGCTATGTGCAGGCCAATCTGAGCATCCAGGGCCACTACTATGTGGCCAATCGCGCGATCCAGGCGGGCGACACCCTTTCGCTGGACGACATGAGCGCACGCGAAGGCGACATCTTGCGCATGGCGCGGGGTGTTGTTTTCGATCCCAGCCAGGCCATCGGTTACATTGCGGCGCAACGGATTCCTGTTGGCGGGCCCATTAAATCAAGCGCCTTGCGCAATCCCGATTCCATCCAGCGCGGCCAGACCGTGCGCACCGAAGCCCGGGGCACCGGCTTTGTGGCCACCGGCGAAGGCCAGGCCCTGCAAAGCGGCGCGCCGGGCGCCCAAATCCAGATACGCTCCAGTTCGGGGCAGATCGTCAGCGGCACCGTCCTGAACGCCAATACGGTCCAGGTCTTTATGTAACAAAGCACGTTGCCGGGTAAAATTGGGTAAAAGCAAACAATACGCCTAAAGTTCTGCCCTTATTGGCCGTAAAAGAATCCAGACGACACAGTAAACTTATTTGCCAGTATCCGGAGATCGCCTTGAAAATCAGCTCACCCCCTGTAAAAAGCCCCGCAACCGGCAATGTCGCCGGCACGCGAGCTGACGGCGTGAACGGCGCAGGCGTATCCAATTCCACCTCGGCCGCCGGCAAGAGCGCGGTCGACCTGAGTCCCGCCGCCCGTCATCTGGCCAATTTGCAAGATGCCGACAACGACATCAACGTGGCGCGCGTCCAGGAAATCCGCGACGCACTGGCATCGGGGCAGCTCAAGATCGACCCTAGCCGTATCGCCGATGGCCTGTTGGCCAGCGTTCGCGATTTATTGAAATAAGAAACCCCTACTCCCATGCCTCACGCGCTTGATCGTCTGCAGACCGTGCTTGAACAGGAAAAAAGCCTGGTTCAGGAATTCATTGCCGCGCTGGAAACCGAGGCGCGCGTCCTGACTGAACCCGGAGACGATCAGGCCCTGGCGGAAAGCACGTCCGCGAAGAACCACTATGCCGACCAGCTTGCCGCCATTGGCGAACAGCGCCAGGCATTGCTGACCACACTGGGCTACAGCGCCGACCAAGCCGGCTTCGATGCACTGGCCGACGACCACCCCAGGCTGCAAGCGCTGTGCGCGGACCTGCTCGACAAAGCCCGGCAGGCCAGCGAACTGAATGCCTCCAACGGCATTATCATCGACACGTTTCTTGCCCATAACCAGCAAGCGCTGGAAACCTTGCGCAACCTGGTCAGCGTCGGCAATCTGTACGACGCCAGCGGCCGCAGCAAGCCCGGTTCCAAGGGCCAGACCAAGAACATCAAAGCGGGCTGATCGCGGTCCGGCGGCATGCCAGGCCGCCTTTCGCTTTACTCAACCATCTCTTTCAGGGCGAACAGCTTTAACAAGGCCGGCGCTGCCGTGAGCGCGGGCAGGTCGCGCTTGCCCACCAGGCTCGCCGCCACCGTTCTGGCGACTGCGGCATCGGCGCCCTGCTTCAGTTGCCATGCCGCCAGACCCGCTTGCACCGAAGCCAGGGCTTTCTTTTGCAGATCGTCTACGCCGCCGCCCGCAGGCAGGCCTTCCCAGATGCGGGCTGCATAGCGTATGCACTGCCGCGCTTCAGCGCGAATGACCAGCCAAGCGCCCAACAGGTCGGCGCTGGCCGCCGGCTCCGCCATATTGCTCAGGCCGTACAGGGTTTTGACCGTGGCGCCGTCCTGACGATTGACAAGACGCACTGAAACCAGCGTGACAGTAAGATTGGGCTGCTGGCGCATAACCAGCTCCACATGCTGAGCGGCAACCCACAAGACCAGGTCGCCGGCGGGCAATCCCGCCATTTCACCCAGCACCGGCAGGCAGCCGGGCAAACTGATGGGGCTGTGGCGCAATGTCTTGGCCACGGCGCCCGCCGTGGTCGGGCAGGCATCGGCATGGACACGGGTCGTGCCGGTGCATTGCGCCAGCCAGTCGACCCCCAGCGTGTTGATCCGCCGCCACAGCGCCTGGGTGCCGCCTTCCAGCAAATGCACCAGGGGCAGTTGCCCGTGATGCTGCAACAGCCATTGAACCTGATGGTGCACGGCATCGGCTGCGCTGGGCGAGGCCTGGGCCGCGGCGCCGCAGGACGACTGCCATCCGTCGGCAAAACTCAGTTGCTGCATGACTGTGCTGTACGCCTGGCCCTGTCCACCCAGCAGCAACGTGGCGCGCAATTGCCCGCGATTGCCGGCCAGCGACTTGATGCCGACCTGATCGTGCACGGCAAGCACCCGGGCACTGCCCTGCTCCGACGCGGCGCCCTGGGCCACCCGCGCCATATGCCGGATGTAACTGTCCAGCGTAGCGGCATCGGGCCCGGCAGTGCGGCTGCGCCACAGGTCGTAGGCCTCGGATACGGACACCTGGTCATCGATGTGGGCGCAAGCGGCGTGCAGGTCGTCCATAGACAGATCCGGCGCAACCGTGCCGGCCATGGACAGCAGGCCGGGCAGCAAACGTTCGCGGCGGCGCGCGGCCGCGGCGGCGCCGGCATCGTCTTCCGGCGCTTTGCTCAGCGACATCAGGGCGGCAAAATCGGCTTCGGTCGGCGCATACAGCGCACGCGCCTGTTGATTGTGCACCAGCGCCTGGTCGACCAGCTCGGCCGCCTGCAGAAACACCAGATTCTCGGGCACCTTCTGGCCGTTCGACACATAATGGATGGGCAACTGATACCGGATCGCCGTGTCCAGCGCAGCGCCCAGCCGGCTGGCCTCGTCGATCTTGGTGATAATGCAGCCTTTCAGCGGCGAACCGCCGTCATTGGCATAGCTGCGCGCCACCTCATCGAGTGTATCGCCATGGCTGGAAGCATTGAGCACCAGCAGGCGCTGGACGGGGCGGCCGGCCCCGGCCAGCATGGCCGCCTGATCGGCAATATAACGATCGCGCTGGCTGATGCCCACGTTGTCGATCAGTATGGTCTGGTCCGGGCGTATCCCCTGCATGACCTGGCGCAGCTCGTTGACATCCTGGACAACATGCACAGGCACCCGGAGCATCTGGCCGTATATCTTCAATTGCTCGTGCGCGCCGATGCGGTAGGTATCCGTCGTCAGCAAGACCAGGCCGTCTGGGCCGGTGCGCCGCACGCATCGGGCAGCCAGCTTGGCAATGGTCGTGGTTTTGCCCACGCCGGTCGGTCCGACCAGGGCCAGCGCCAGGCCTTGCGTCCACAAAGCGTCTTCATTGTCCAGAACCGGCAGGTGGGTGACCAGCTCGTTGCGCGCCCACTGGAATGCCGCCTTGGCGGAAAGCTGCTCGGGCAGGCGCTTGAGCATGGCGCGCAGCAAGGCCGTGCTGAAGCCGAAACCCAGCAAGGTCTGGAACAGCGAAACGGCCTGCGGCGCCCGCCGCAGCTGGTTGCCCCACAACAGCTCATCAATGCGGCTTTCCAGCGCGCCGCGCATTTCGCCGATGGCGCTCATGACTTCGACGCGCGCGTCCGGCGCCGGCGCGCGCGCGCCATAAGCGGGCGCTTGGGGCTGGACCTGCGGCGGCACGGCGGCCTGGGCCTGCCCCGGGGCAGCATCGGCCGGCACCGATGTAGGATCGGTGGCCAGAATCTCGACCCCGCCATTGACGCGCCGGTTGGACACGATCATGGCGTCCGGGCCCAGCGCCAGCCTCACTTGCCGCAACGCCTCGCGGTTAGTGCTGCCAAAAAAACGACTTATGTTCAACCTGCGCTCCCACCTATCACAGCGGTAATTTTCAAGATGCGCTCATCGGGGATTTCCGCATTGGAAAGCACGCCGAGTTGCGGGAAATGATGCCGCAGAAAGCGCGATAACGAGGGGCGCAAGACCGGCGGCACAACGAGTACTGTAGCATCGCCATTGGTTTCCTGGAGCTGGACGGTCCGCTGGGCTTCGGCCAGCACGTTTTCGGCCAGGCCCGGCTCCAGCGCCCCGCTGGTGGTCAGGGCCTGGGTCAGGACGCGTTCCAGCCGCGGATCCAGGCCAATGACGCGCAATTCGCCTTCGTTGGGGAACCACTGCTGTGTAATCGCCCGGCCCAGCGCCACCCGCGTGAGCGCCAGCAGCTCGCCGGCGTCGGGCCCGGTGCCGTTGGGGTTGAGCGCCGCAAGACGCGGCGCATGGTCGGCCAGTGTTTCGATAATGCTGCGCACATCGCGAATCGGCACTTCTTCGTCCAGCAAGCCGCGCAGCAGCTTTTGCAGCAGCGTAAGGCTGACGGTCTTGGGCACCAGGTCTTCGACCAGCTTGGGCGCTTCGCGGCCAATATGATCGAGCAGTTGCTGAACTTCCTGGCGGCCCAGCAACTGCGCGCCATGGCGGTGCATCAGGTGGTTCAGATGGGTGGCAATGACCGTGCCGGCGTCGACCACGGTATAGCCGGCGATCTGCGCCTGCTCCCTCAGGGAAACGTCGATCCAGACGGCGGGCAGGCCGAAGGCCGGATCGGTGGTGGCGGTGCCGGGCAGCTTCATGGTGACGCCGCCCGGGTCAATGGCCAGCCACTGCCCCGGGGTGGCCGACCCGCGGCCCACCTCTACCCCGGACAGCAGGATGCGGTAATCATTGGGCTTGAGTTCAAGGTTGTCGCGGATATGGACGACCGGGGGCAAAAAGCCGACATCCTGCGCGAACTTCTTGCGCAGGCTGCGAATGCGGTGCAGCAATTCGCCGCTCTGTGCGTGGTCCACCAGGGAAATCAGGCGGTAGCCTACTTCCAGGCCCAGCGGATCGACCAGCGCAACGTCGTCCCAACTGGCTTCGGCGGCAGCCGCTTCGACCGCGGCCTGGGTCTTGCGGGGCTCTTCGGCCTGCAGCAATTCCTCGGCCTTCTGGCGTTTGAGCATCAGCCAGCCGCCGCCCGCCATCGCCGCCGCCAGGGAAAGAAAGGCCAGATGCGGCATATTGGGAATAAGTCCCATGATGCCGACGATGGCCGCGGTAATGAACAGGACATTCGGGTTGGCAAACAACTGGCTGACCATTTGCTGGCCCACATCCTGGTCGGTGGCCACACGCGACACCACGACACCCGCGGCGGTGGAAATGACCAGGGCGGGAATTTGCGCGACCAGCCCATCGCCAATGGTCAGCAAGGTATACACGCGCCCCGCCTCGCCGAAACTCAGATCGTGCTGCGCCACCCCGATAATCAGGCCGCCCACGACGTTGATGATCATAATCAGCAGGCCGGCCACGGCATCGCCGCGCACAAACTTGCTGGCGCCATCCATCGACCCGTAGAACTCGGCCTCCTGGGCGACTTCCATCCGGCGGCGGCGCGCCTCGTCCTCGCCCACCAGGCCGGCATTCAGGTCGGCATCGATGGCCATCTGCTTGCCGGGCATGGCGTCCAGGGTAAAGCGCGCGCCTACTTCCGCGATACGGCCCGCGCCCTTCGTGATCACCATGAAGTTGATGATGACCAGGATCACGAACACCACGATACCCACGGCAAAATTGCCGCCCACCAGGAAGTGGCCGAAAGCCTCGATGACCTGCCCTGCGGCATCAGGGCCTTTATGGCCGTGCATCAGGACCACGCGTGTAGAGGCCACATTCAGCGCCAGGCGCAGCAAAGTGGCGAACAGCAAGACCGCCGGGAAGGCGGCGAAGTCGAGCGGCTTCTTGGTGAACATGGCCACCAGCAATATCATCACCGCCAGCGAGATATTGAAGGTGAACAGCAAATCAAGAATAAACGGCGGCAGCGGCAGGATCATCATGGCCAGAACCATGACGATCAGCACTGGCCCGGCCATCAGGCGGGCATGCGCAGCGCTGTTGTCTTTGAGTAAAGCGAGAAAACTATTCATGATGCGTGTGCGGCAAGCCCGTCGTTAGCCTGGGGATCCAACCCTGGCGGGACATCCAAGTGGGCAGGCTGCCTGGGCTCGGCCCCCGTCCCCCTATTCCAGCTGCGCAGTTGGAACACCCACGCCAGCACTTCGGCCACGGCCGAATACAACTCGGCCGGAATCTCCCGGCCCAGCTCGACATTGTGATACAGCGCGCGCGCCAGGGGCGGCGCGCTCAGCAGGGGCACTTTGTGCTCCTGCCCGATTTCGCGTACGCGCGCCGCGACCAGGCCCGACCCCTTGGCGACAACCCGCGGCGCCCCGCCCTCTCCTTCTTTGTAGGCCAGGGCCACGGCGTAGTGCGTGGGGTTGGTCACGATGACATCGGCGTTGGGCACCTCGGCCATCATGCGCCGCCGCGCCATAGCCCGCTGCTGCTGCCGGATACGACCTTTGACATGAGGGTCGCCCTCGCTTTCCTTGTGTTCCTGCTTGACGTCCTGTTTGGACATCCGCATTTTCTTGTAGTGGCTGTAGATCTGCCAGGGCGCATCGATGGCCACGATCAGGAATAAACCCGCCACAATCAGGGCGCAGCACAGAGCTACCAGCCCGATACCCGTGGTCAGCGCCTCGGACGGCGTCGCGTGCATCAGCGAAATCATCCGGTCGCGGTAGTGTGAAATGACCAGCACCGCGACCGTGCCGATCACCGCCGCCTTGGCCAGGGTCTTGAGCAGCTCTACCAAGGTCTGGGCCGAGAACATCCGGCCCACGCCCTTGATGGGGTTCAGGCGCTCGATCTTGGGTTCGAGCGCTTTGGTTGAAAACATGAAACCGCCCAGCAAGGCCGAAGCCAGAACAGCCACGATGGCCAGCAGCACAAACAGGGGCGCCAGGACGCGTATGCCTTGCAGCGCCGAGCCCGTCGCAACGGCGAGCATGACATTGGTATCGTGCCCCACCCTAAGGTCAAACCACAGCCCCGAGCGCAGGATACCGGTCAGTCCCTGATACATGTGCGCGCCGGTGAACCACAGCACCGCCACGCCCGTTGCCAACAACAAAAAGGTGTTGAGCTCGCGCGAACGCACAACCTGGCCTTCCTCGCGCGCCTTTTCCAGGCGCCGGGGTGAGGCGGGTTCGGTTTTCTCGAGGTCGCTTTCCTCTGCCATGCAATCGTAAAGACGGGAGGGTGATGGGTGTCCTGCTCTAAGCAAGCAGGCGCCTGAAACAATGCTTCAGGAGGATTCTAGTCGCCCCCCGCCAAAACGAATGGCGGAGCAAACCCGATAAATGCGCTTAATTCGGGCGCTGACGGCGCCTGGGCGCCCCGGGCCGACGCCACTGCGGTAGAAGCGCAGCGCCCGTGATCAGAATCCCAGACTGGACAGCAGGTCGTCGACCTGATCCTGGCTGGTGACAACATCGGCCTTGCCATGCGGATTGACTTCAGGGCCATTGATCAGCGAATTGGCTTCTTCGCGGCGCTCTTGCGGCACGTTGTCGATCAGCACCTGCACCAGTTCTGTTTCAATGGCCGACACTACGCCCAGCATCTTCATGATGACCTGGCCGGTCAGGTCCTGGAAATCCTGCGCCATGATGATGTCCAGGATCATTTCCTGCGAACGCTGTGTCTGCTTCGGGATGTCCTGCAGCAGCGCGCGGGTGTCGTCTACCAGCTCGCGCGCTTCCGACAGCTCGACAGGATGGTCGAACCAGGCCTGCCAGCGCGCATCGAGCGCCTTGGCGTCGCGCTGCATGTTTTCCTGAAGCGGCTGCATCTGCTCAGTGGTGTTCAGCACGCGATTGGCGGCCTGCTCGGTCATGCGCGCAACATAGTGCAGGCGGTCGCGCGCGTCGGGAATGGCGTGCGCGGCATCCTTGATGGCCTCGTCCAGCCCCAGTTCGCGCATGCTTTCGCGCAGCATTCGGGTCAACGAGGCAATCCGGTGTATCAGGTCGACGGGCGGTTCTTCCGCCACGCCGGCCGCCTGGGGGTTTTCCGTATTCATCATGGCCGCCTCCCTATGCACCGAGCTTTTCGAAGATCTTGTTCAATTTCTCTTCGAGCGTTGCAGCGGTAAAAGGCTTGACCACGTAACCGTTTGCCCCGGCCTGCGCGGCGGCAATGATATTTTCCTTTTTGGCTTCAGCGGTCACCATGAGCACGGGAAGCTGGGCCAGCGCGGGGTCGGCGCGAATGTTCTGCAACATGGTCAGCCCGTCCATATTGGGCATATTCCAGTCGGAAACGACGAACTCGAAACTGCCATTGCGCAGTTTCTCGAGACCCATGGCCCCGTCTTCCGCCTCATCGACATTCTCGAAGCCCAAGTCCTTGAGCAGGTTCTTGATGATGCGCCGCATGGTAGGAAAATCATCAACTACCAATATTTTCATGGTTTTCTGTACCACTTAACTTCTCCAAAATAATAAAGTGGCCGCCAGTCTGACGGGGAATCAGACCCGGTGGCCGTACGAGCCCGCGCTTGCCAAGATACGCTCGCTCATTTCCGATAAAGGCACCGCGCTATCGGCGGCGCCGATCAGCAACGCTTCGCGCGGCATTCCAAATACAACACAACTGGCTTCATCCTGCGCAAAGGTTGTTGCGCCGGCCTGCTTCATGGCCAACAATCCTTGGGCGCCATCTTTGCCCATGCCTGTCAGGATGACGCCCACGGCATTCTTTCCGGCCAGTTCGGCGGCGGAATGGAACAACACATCCACCGAGGGGCGGTGCCGGTTGACCGGCTCGCTGTACTCGAGCTTGACCACATAGTTGGCGCCCGAGCGGGCCAGTTTCATATGCGCGACGCCGCCGGGCGCCAGGTAGACATGGCCGGGCAGCACCCGCTGGCCGTCTTCAGCCTCATGTACCTGAACAGCGCAAAGATTATCCAGCCTTTGTACGAAAGAGCGCGTAAACCCGGCCGGCATGTGCTGTGTGATCATGATGGCCGGACTGTTGGCCGGGAGGGGTTCCAGCACCTGGCGTATGGCTTCGGTGCCACCGGTCGACGCGCCGATCAGCACCAGCTTCTCGGTGGTTGAAAAGGGCTGCGCCAGCCTGGGCCGGGGCGTTGCGCCGGCCTGCGCCGCCGTGCGGGGACGAGGGCGGGAATGCGCGGCGGCGCGGATCTTGTCGGCGATCAGATCGCTGTATTCCATCAGGCCGTCGCGCAGCCCCAGCTTGGGCTTGGTCACAAAATCGACGGCGCCCAGCTCAAGGGCGCGCAAGGTGACCTCGGAGTTGCGTTCAGTCAGGGACGACACCATGACCACCGGCATGGGCCGCAAGCGCATCAGGCGCTCAAGGAAGTCCAGGCCGTCCATGCGCGGCATCTCGACATCCAGCGTCAGCACATCGGGATTATGCTCTTTGATCAGCTCGCGCGCGATCAGCGGATCCGGCGCGACCGCCACCACCTCCATGTCGGCCTGGCGGTTGATGATTTCGGACATCAACCCCCGGACCAGCGCAGAGTCATCGACACACAGGACACGAATTTTTTTCATTCTTACGCTGCACAGTAAAAAAAGCGGACACCCTGCATGATTGCCGCTACGTTGCTACATATACGGTCTGCCCTTGCAAGCGAAATGCCTTGGTCAGATAGGTGAAGTTTTCCGAATGGCCTGCAAACAGCAGTCCGCCCGGTTTGAGTACCGTCGCAAAACGCTCCAGGATACGGGTCTGGGTCGTCTTGTCGAAATAAATCATTGTGTTGCGACAGAATATGGCGTCGAACTTCTGCTCGGCCGGCCAGTGGGGCGACAACAGATTCAACACGTCGAACTCGATCATGCCACGCAGCGCGGGCTTGACCCGCACCATGCCCGAACGATGCCCCGTACCGCGCAGGAAGTACTTGTGCAGGTATTCGTCGGGCACCGGTTTGACCCGTTCGCTGGTGTACATCCCTTTTTTCGCCGCCTCGATCGCATGGGTGTCGATATCGGTCGCCCAGATGGAAACGCCGGTATCGGGCGCAATGCAGGATTCGCGCAAGGTCATGGCAATCGAATAGGGTTCTTCCCCTGTGGAGCTGGCGCTGCACCACACCGAAAATGGCTTTTTACGGCTTTTGGCAAACTTAGCCAGTATGGCAAAGTGATGCTGCTCGCGAAAGAAAGCCGTATGGTTGATGGTGAAGGCATTGATGAACACCTCCCATTGGGGCGATTGCGCATTATGCTCGAGCAGGTCCAGGTATTCTTCCACGGTGCCCAGCCCCATGGCCTTGGCCCGCATGCCCAGGGTCCGTTCAGCCATTTCCTGCTTGTGCTTACCCAGGATGATCCCCGCCCGCGCACGCAGGATGCGTGCCGCGCGGTCAAAATCGTTATGCCCGACTTCGGGCAAGGCGGGCATGGTGAAAATGGACGAAGCAATAGAAGACATGGTCTAGGAGCGGGCAAGCGCTCCGAAAGATTGTGGCAAACTCTTTAATGGGCCTGGGCCGGAATCTTCTCCGGAATGGGAATGCTGCAGTTTCTGCGCCGCAACCTCGATGACTTCGTTGGCGTTGATCTTGAACACCGCCACCGCTTCGGCCAGCCGCGCCGCCTGATCCTGCAAGGAACCGGCCGCAGCCGCAGCCTGCTCGACCAGCGCCGCATTCTGCTGCACCACGCTGTCCATCTGCGTCACCGCCTGGTTCACCTGCTCGATCCCGTCCGACTGCTCGCGCGAAGCCGACGAAATCTCGCCCATAATCGTCGTCACCCCATGCACCGAACCCACCACCTCTTGCATGATCTGGCCCGCCTGGTCCGCCTGCTTGGCCCCCGACTGCACCTTCTGCTGCGCCTCCTCGATCAACACCTTGATCTCCTTGGCCGCCTGCGCGCTGCGCTGCGCCAACGAGCGCACCTCGCCCGCCACCACCGCAAAACCCTTGCCCTGCTCGCCCGCGCGCGCCGCCTCGACCGCCGCATTCAGCGCCAGGATGTTCGTCTGGAACGCAATCCCGTCGATCACCCCAACAATCTCCACCATCTTGCCCGAGCTCGTGGCGATCTCGTCCATCGTGCTCACCACCGCTGACACCGCAGAACCGCCGCGCTGCGCTACCTCAGAGGCGCTCTTGGCCAGCGTATCGGCCTCGGTCGCGTTATCCGTGTTCTGACGCACCGTGCTGGCCAACTGCTCCATGCTCGCCGCCGTCTCCTGCAAGGATGCGGCCTGCTGCTCGGTGCGGCTGCTCAAGTCCGTGTTGCCCATGAAAATCTCGCGCGAGCCCAGGTTGATCTCTTCCACGCCGTGGCGCACCGTGCTGACCGTGCGCGTCAGGCTCTCCTGCATCCGGCGCAGCGCCTCGTACAGCACACCGATCTCGTTGCGCGACTTCACCTCGATGCGCTGCGTCAGGTCTCCGCCCGCAATCCGGTCAAAATGCGCACCGGCCAGCCGCAAGGGGCGCAAGACCATGCGGCCCAGAAAGGCATAGGCCAGCACGGCAATCAAGATGCATCCGATCATGGCGACCGACACCAACTGGATGACCAATTGATAATGCCTGGCTTCGCTGTCGTAGATGGTGTTCAGGCTCTGTTGCTGATAGCTGCGCAGACGGGCCAGTGACTGGGCCTGCGTGTCGAGCAGCGACTGCATGCGGCCGCCCAGGGCTTGATGGAACTCGGTGGTCTGTCCCGCCTCCAGCAAGCCGAACAAAGGGCCTATGCCCTGCTCCAGCAGCGCCGTCGTGTCTTTGATGACCCGGGCGTGGTGGCCGTCAAGGTCGTCCACCGCCTCGACCTGCTCTTGATAAACGGCCAGCGCTTTGCGGGCCTGTTCGTACTGGCTGCGCGACGCGGCAATCAGATCGCGCGACTCATCGCTCAGCGCCGATCCCGCATTCGCGCCGCCATCGTTATTCCATTCGCTATCGATTGCATAACGCTGCAGGTCGCTGTTGACCAGGAAGCTGGCTGCGATCCGGCCCAGCCCGGCCTGCACTTCTTGATAGCCGTCGACCGCCTCGTAGAGGCGGGTATTCAAACGCTCGTTCTGGGCGATACTCAGCAACGACTGGTTGTTGGCACGCAAAGACAGGACGCCCAACGCGGCGCCCGCCACCAGCATGATCAAAAAGAAAGTCAGCACCAAAATCAGGCTGGTGCGAATCTTCAGATTTGAAAACAAAGAACTGCGCATACTGCTTTTGCCTCTTGCAATTGAACACACCGGGCCGACGATGGCGGCCGCCTTTACGCCACTGCGTTTTCCACCAGCGCCATTTCCTCGCTGGTCATGAGCTTTTCGATATCGACCAGGATGAGCATGCGTTCGCCCAGCGTCCCGATGCCGGTCAGGTACTCTGTGGAAAAGGCCGTGCCGAACTGCGGCGCGGCGCTGATCTGCCCAGGCTGCAGCATCAATACGTCGGATACGCCGTCAACGACCACCCCGACCACGCGCGACTGCAGGTTAAGAATGACGACCACGGTCTGGTGGTCGTACTCGACACGTTCAAGATTGAACTTGATGCGCATGTCGACGATAGGAACGATGATGCCGCGCAAGTTGGTCACGCCCTTGACGAACGAGGGGACGTTGGCAATGCGCGTCACGCTTTGGCTGTCGTAACCGCGGATTTCTTGAACCTTCAGGATATCGATCCCGTATTCCTGGGCAGCCAAGGTAAATACCAGGAACTCCTGGCCGGCGGTATCCGCATGCTCGGCGTTGGTGTCGAATTTTGTAAACATGGCTTTCTCCGAAACTTTAAATAGGCCTTAGACCGTCGTTGTTTTGTCACGCGTGACGCGCATCAGCGCGAACACATCAACAATGAGCGCGACACTGCCATCGCCCAGGATGGTGGCGGCCGAGACGCCCGGTATTTTTCTATAGTTCGATTCGAGGTTCTTGACCACGACCTGATGCTGTCCGATCAGGTGATCGACCAGCAAGGCAAAGCGCACGTCCTCGGCCTGCAGGACCACGGCAATGGAACGCGTGATCTCGGTTTCCGCCCCTTCGACGGCGAAGACGTTGTGCAAGGCCACCATCGGCAGGTATTCGCCGCGCACGTGCAGGACATACTCGGTTTCTGAAATACGCCGGATCTGGTCGGCAGAGGGCTGCATGGATTCGGTGACGTGGCTGAGCGGAAGAATGAAGGTTTCTTCACCCACCCGCACCGACATGCCGTCGAGAATGGCCAGCGTAAGCGGCAGGACGATGCGCGTGGACGTCCCCTGCCCCGGCCGCGAGCTAAGCTGAATATGCCCGCCCATGCCCTGGATGTTGCGCCGCACGACATCCATGCCCACGCCGCGGCCCGAGATGTCGGTGACCTTCTCGGCCGTCGAGAAGCCCGGCGCAAAGATCAGCTGCCACAGTTCGTCATCGGGCGTGTTTTCGGACACGGCCATGCCCTGCGACAGGGCTTTCTTGAGAATACGCTCACGGCTCAGCCCCGCGCCATCGTCGGACACCTCGATCACGATCTGCCCCCCGTGATGTTGCGCCGACAGCACCATATTGCCTTCCGGGCTCTTGCCCACTGCCTTGCGCGCTTCCGGCGACTCAATGCCGTGGTCGATACTGTTGCGCACCAGGTGCGTCAGCGGGTCGATGATGCGTTCGATCAGGCTCTTGTCCAGTTCGGTCGCCTGCCCGTAGGTCGTGAGCTTGATCTGCTTGCCCATTTTTGCGGCGCTTTCCCGCACCACGCGCGGGAAGCGGCTGAAGACATAGTCCATAGGCATCATGCGTATGGACATGACTGCCTCCTGCAGGTCGCGGGCGTTGCGCTCGAGCTGCTCTATACCATTGAGCAAGCGGTCGTGCAGGACCGGGTCGAGCGTTGAAGCCGTTTGTACCAGCATGGCCTGGGTGATGACCAGTTCGCCCACCAAGTTGATGATCTGGTCGACCTTTTCGACACCGACGCGTATGGTGGAGCTGCTGGATGCCGCCGCGGGGGCTTTGTTTTCCTGCTTGGCCGGAGCTGCCGGCACGGGCGTTGCCGCCTTGGGCTGAGCCGGCGGCGCTTGAGGCGCCGCGGCGGCTTGCGGCTCGGGTTCAACCGGGGCCGGCGCAGGCGCTGCGGCCGCCTGGGCGGGCACTGCCCGGCGCGCGATCTCGACCTGATCATCGTTGACAATGAAGCAGCACACCGCCTGAAGGTCGTCAGACGTGGCGGTGGTGCTGAGCCATATGGTCAGGGAATCGGGCGTTTTTTCCTGATGCAGGACATCTCCCAGCAAAGCCATTTCGGCCGCCAGGGCCTCCGAGTCCTTGGGGTTGAGCCGCGTCAGGCTGACGCACAAGGGCAATGCGGCATCTTGCTGCGGCGCCGACGCGGCGGCCGGTGCGGGCGGCGGTGCGGCGGCAGCCGGGCTGGCAGCCGCTACAGGCGCGGACGCGTCCTTTTTTTCCAGCGCCAGCTCCCGAAGCTGGGCACAAATACGCTCGTAGGCCTCTGAGTCGGGCTGTTGCGCATTCCGATAGGCGGATACTTGCTCTGTCAGCACATCTTTGGTTTCCAGAAAAAGGTCGATCATGTCTTTGCGCAGCGGCATTTCGCCCCGGCGAATGTAGTCCAGCAAGTTTTCCAGCAGGTGGGTCGTGTCGGCCAACTGGCCGAAACAGCCGAACGTTCCCGCGCCGCCCTTGATGGAATGGGCGGCCCGGAAAATGGCATTGAGCTGATCGGCATCAGGGTCGTCGATGTCCAGGCCGAGCAGCAATTGCTCCATATCGGCCAATAACTCATCCGCCTCGTCAAAAAACGTTTCGAAAAACTGGCTCAGGTCGACGCCCGCACTCATGCTTTCTTCCTTTTACTGTAGCGCTCTGTCATCTGCTTCATCCGCTGGAGCCTGGCTGTTGTGATGGTTACTCGATGCTGATGCCCACCGGGACCGGGCCTGCCGCACGCCGGAGGCCTTTCAGCGGCTACTGCCCGCCCAACGTCCCGGGCAACATAAGGCCTGGCAACACGGGCAGTCCCGGCAGATCCAGGGCCGGCCCGGGTTCCAGCAAATCCTTCAGGTTGGCGTTAGACGCGCCGGCCGCATTCTGCTCGTCGATGCGCCGCTCGGCACGCTGATTCAGCACAACAATGCTGATGCGCCTGTTAACGGCCGCGGCCGGATTATCTTTAACCAGGCTGACCGAGGCGGCGAGCCCCAGAATCTGCTTGATCTTGGGTTCATCCATACCCCCAGCCACCAGCTCTTTGCGCGCTGCATTGGCCCGGTCGGCGGACAGTTCCCAGTTGCTGTACTCGCGCTCGCCCGTCGCATACTGGATCGAATCGGTATGGCCGGCCACCGTCAGGCTATTGGGCAGCTTGTTGAAAACGGGGCCGAGCTCGCGCAGGATATCCCGCATGTAAGGCTGCACCTGGGCGCTGCCGGTGGCGAACATAGGCCGGTTCTGCTTGTCGATAATCTGTACCCGCAAACCGTCGGGGGTCATATCCAGCAGCAACTGAGGCCTGAACTGCTGCAATACCGGGTCGGTCTGTATCAGCTCTTCCAGCTCGGCCTTCAAGTCCTCCAAACGCCGCACATCGCGCAAATCGCCCTCGGTATGGACATCGCCGCGCGACGGTATGGGGTTGGGATTGGGAATCACGCTGGGGGAACCAGACGGAATCACGCTGCTGCCGCTGTCGTTCTTCATCCCGCCCGTGATCGCGGTCATGAGCGGCATGCGGAAGTACTCGGCGATGGCCTGCAAGTCTTTTTGAGGAACCAGCGACAACAGCCACATCACCAGAAAAAACGCCATCATCGCCGTCATGAAGTCGGCGTAGGCGATTTTCCAGCTTCCGCCATGCTTGTTGGCGGCGACGACGCGCTTGCGCCGGATGACGATACGCGGCTCGGACTTTCTCATGACCGCCTGCTACGCCTTCTTGCCAGCCGTACGGGTCTGGCGCACATGGTCTTCCAGTTCCATGAATGAAGGACGAAGATGGGAATACAGCACCTTGCGCCCGAACTCCACCGCCAGTTGGGGCGGATAGCCGTTCATGCTGGCCAGCAAAGTCACCTTGATGCATTCGAGCACTTTCGAAGACGCCACCGTGCGGCGCTCGATGGCCGATGCCAGCGGCGCCACGAAGCCGTACGCCAGCAAAATGCCCAGGAAAGTCCCCACCATGGCCTTGGAAATCAAGTCGGCCAGAATGGCGGGCGGCTGATCGACCGAGGCCAGCGCCTTGATCACGCCCAGCACGGCCGCCACAATCCCGAAGGCCGGCAAAGCATCCGCCACCACATGCAGGGCATGCGCGGGCACGTTATGCTCGTGATGGTGCGCTTCGATCTCTTGATCCATGAGGGTTTCGATTTCATAGGAGCTCATGTTGCCGCTGATCATCAAGCGCAGGTAATCGGTTATGAACTCCATCAGGTTCTTGTCGCGCAAGACCCGCGGGTATTCGGTGAAAATCGGGCTGGTCTCGGGTTCTTCGACGTCGGACTCGATAGACATCAGCCCATCGCGGCGCGCCTTGTTCAGCAGTACATACAACAGGGCCATGAGCTCCATGTACAGGTCTTTACTGTAGGGGCTCTTCCGGATGACGACCGGCAAGGCCTCGACCAGCAACTTCATCGACTTGCCATTGTTCGACGCAATATAGGCTCCCAGCGCCGCGCCGCCTATCAGCACGAACTCAAATGGCTGATACAACGCGCCCAGATGCCCGCCCAAAGCGACAAAGCTTCCGAATACCGAGAAGAATACGATCAGAAACCCAATGAAAATAAACACGGATACGCCTTCAGTAAACACATAGTGGGTATGATCCCCTGTTTTCGCCCTGACAAAAGCGCCTTTCAAGGGGGGTTTTTAAGCCTAAATCCGGGCTCTAGAAAAAAAGTCCGCTCTACAGCAAAAAAAACCGCCTGGGGCAATCCGAGGCGGGATGGTTTTTGCACGGCCTGGGGCGGGATGGGGTCAATTCGCCACGGGGCTGGCTTTGGCGGCGGCCTGGCGGGCCGACCGCAGGACGCCGGCCGGGGTTTTGTCGGCGGCGGCTTTGGCGCGCGTCTTTCCGGCGCGGGGAGGCGGCCGGCAAATGGCGCATACAAAGTCGTTCTGCGGATCATGCGCATGCGCAACGAATCCGCCCCTGCACCGCACGCAATGCGACAACTGCACCATATTGCTGTCGAAAAACCTGACCAGCATCCAGGCGCGCGTGAAGCTGAGCACAGGCTCTTCGCCGGCATCGGCGCTGCGGCCCGCCGACGATTGCTCCAGGTACAGGCGATAAGCCTCGACCAGGGCGCGCGACTTTTTGGCCGGCGTATAGGCGTCCATGTATTGATAGACGCTATAGAACATGCTGGAATGGATATTGGGCAGCCAAGTCATGAACCAATCAACGGAAAATGGCAGCATGCCTTTCGGAGGGGAACACCCCTTGATTTCCCGGTACAGCCTGGCCAAGCGATCGTAACTCAGGCTGGTTTCGGCCTGCAGGACCTGCAAGCGGGCGCCAAGCTGTATCATTTCAGTGGCAAGACGAATTTCTTCGGCTTCGCGCGCTACACTTTTAGTTGCCATGGTAAGTACTGACGCCGCCTTGATTATGCCGTCTGCTCGGCAGAGCGCTGCGACAAGAGAATGGTCGAGTGCGCCTGTTGCAGCACGCCACCCAATACATCCTGGGTCAACGACGACAGCAGATCGTAGTCATTCAGGCGGAATTTGCAAATGAGCTGGCTGGAGCCGGCCAGCTTGACCAATTGAGCAGGAGACAAACGCATGACGATGTCGGCAACATCGGAGTCAAAACCGAGGCGGAACATGCCCGCCGCATAGTTCTCGCGCAACAGGCGCTGAGCCAGCATCAAGTACGACAAATTGACTTCTTGAATATCGCTTAATGACGAATTGTCTGTTACGGGCATTTTGCCCTCCTTGGTTGAAAACCGGTAGCTCACTAAACAAGCAGGTTGATGAAGCCGGCCGAGTGCTAACAAATGTTAATAAAATGACAAAACTTTCTAGCGTGTATCTTTTTGGCGTTACGTTTTATTTCGGTCGACACTTACAAAATACTCATTGAACTGGCTGTTTTTATGCATATTTTGTATGCTCAGGCAGGAATAGTATCAAAGATATAAAGAAATTTACATTACAGTCGCATCGATGTTACACAATATACATGAAAATACACTCGGATTTGTTACATATTAATGTTTAAAAACAACGTAAAACCAACAGTTGAAGTTACATTATTGTTACTACTATGACTTGCATGATTTGCATTGCGGCCCGAAAAATCCGGATGTCAGCTGCCCTGATAGGGCTACTGTTGCTCGCCGCCTGCGCCGGTCCGAAATCCGTTCCGCCGTCGCAGGGCCCGGATATGCCGCCCCCCACCATTGCGCTCGACCCCGGCCAGCGGGGCGACGTGGTATTGACCGCGCTGGGCCTGCTGGAAACGCGCTATCGTTATGGCGGCGCCGTGCCCGACACCGGGTTCGACTGCAGCGGCCTGGTCGCCTACGTATTTGGCCGTGCGGCCAGCCAGCCGCTGCCGCACAACACGGCAGCCATCGCCCGCCTGAGCCGGCCTATCGCAACGCAGCGGCTGGAGGCGGGCGATTTCGTTTTTTTCAATACCCTGAACCGATCTTTTTCACACATGGGTATCTATATAGGCGACGGGCGCTTCGTGAACGCGCCCTCGACGGGTGGACGTGTGCGCATTGATTCTATGGACAATCCTTATTTCGCGCAGCGTTTCGAGTCGGCCCGGACCCTGTTCGGCTCATAGCGCGCCCTTATTATCCAGGCGTTGCCGTTACGGCCCCCGCTCCCTTATCGCTTATGCCAGCTGGCTCAAGCGGGCAGACGCTGGTAGTGTTCGGTCAGCGCCAGAAACTCGTCCAGCTTGGGATCAACACCGGTTTCCTCTAGCATGATCGCCGCCACAGACGCCGCCACTTGGCCAGCCAGCTTCGCGTCCAGAAACAACAGGCGGGATCGTCTCGCCAGGACGTCTTCGACGCTGCGTGCATATTCATACCGCGCCGCAAAACGGATCATGGCCTCGCTAAGACCCGGCGCAAGGTCGGTGCCGGCGCCCGGCAAAGCCTGGATAAAGCCGGCCTCGGCGCCATAGGCCAGCAAACCCGGCGCCTGGGTGATCGATGTGCGTTCCGGGCGGCCCGTTGGCGCACCCACCAACTGCAGGCTGTCTGTCCTGCCGGGCGGGAGCCGGCCCAGCAGCGCGCTATCCACGCACTTTTGCAAGGTGTCTTCCGCCATGGCGCGGTATGTCGTCCATTTTCCGCCCGTTACGGTCACCAGGCCGCTGGGGCTGACCAGCACCGTATGTTCGCGACTGATCTTCTTGGTATTGTCGCCTTCGTTTTCGGGCGGCCGCACCAGGGGGCGCAGCCCGACCCAGATACTTTTCACATCGGCGCGCGTGGGGGCGCGGCGCAAATACTTGCCCGCCTCGCCCAGAATGAAGTTGACCTCTTGCGCGAACGCATCCGGCTCGCGCGACAAGTCATGCCGCGGCGTATCGGTGGTGCCCAAGATGACTTTGCCCAGCCAGGGCACGGCGAACAGCACCCGGCCATCTTCGGTCTTGGGCACCAGCAAGGCATGATCGCCGGGGAAAAACTCGCGGTCGACGACCAGATGCACACCCTGGCTGGGCGCCACCATGGCTTGCACCGCCCGGCCGCTGGCCTCGCCGTCTTTTTGACGGATCTCGTCCACCCAGACACCGGTGGCATTGATGACGCAACGCGCCCTGACGGCGTAGTCCTGACCGGACTCGGCATCAATGCAGCGCACACCCGCCACCCTGCCCTGATCATGCATGAGTTCGGTCACCGGACAATAGTTGAGCAGCAAAGCCCCTTGCGCCGCAGCGGTACGCGCCAGCGCCAAGGCCAGCCGCGCATCGTCGAACTGGCCGTCCCAGTATTTCACACCGCCTTTCAAGCCCTGCTCTTTGACGCCCGGTATGCATTCCCGCGTCCGGCGAGCATCCAGGAATTGCGTCGCCCCCAGCCCCGCCTTGCCCGCCAGCGCATCGTACACTTTCAAGCCCACGCCATAGAATGGCGTTTCCCAGCATTTGTAGCTGGGCATGACGAACGGAAGCGGCCTGGCCAGATGAGGCGCGTTCCGCAGCAAGGTGGCGCGCTCATGGAGTGCTTCCCGCACCAGGGCAATATTGCCCTGGGCGAGATACCTTACCCCCCCGTGCACCAGCTTGGTTGCGCGCGACGAGGTCCCCTTGGCAAAATCGTGCGACTCTAGCAGGACCACCGACAGCCCGCGCTGGGCCGCGTCCAGAGCCACCCCCAGGCCGGTCGCGCCGCCGCCGATGATGGCCAGGTCGACCTGGTCCAGCCCGGCGAGCGCCGTGATTAACTGAGCGCGCCCGGATGCTTGGGGGGAAACGGAAGTAGTCATGAAAAAGGCCTGATTTTACCTTACCTTGCCCTCTTTCCATGCGCTCAGCAAGGCATCGTAGGCCACCGTTTCACCTTTGGGGCTTTCGTTGTCGAGCTTCTTCCAGGGCGCCTGCTTGTCACTCAGCCATTTGGACGGATCGCTTTCAGGGTTGAGCTTGGGCGCGCAATGGCTCATGCCTGCGCGCTCCAGCCTTGCCATGACGGCGTCCATCTCTTTGGCCAGGCTGTCCATGGCTTGCTGAGGCGTCTTTTCCGCTGTAATCGCGGTCGCCACGTTCTTCCACCACAGTTGCGCCAGCTTGGGATAGTCGGGCACGTTCGTACCCGTGGGGGTCCAGGCCACCCGCGCCGGACTGCGGTAGAACTCGATCAGGCCGCCGTAATTATTGGCATGTTGAGTGAAATAATCGCTGTGAATGTCGCTGTCGCGAATAAAGGTAAGCCCCACAATGGATTTCTTGAGCGACGCCGTTTTGGACGTCACGAACTGGGCATAAAGCCAGGCCGCCGCCACTTTCTTGGGATCGTGATCCTTGAAGAAGCTCCATGAACCCACGTCCTGGTAGCCGTTCTGCATGCCGTCCTGCCAGTACGGGCCATGCGGCGCCGGCGCCATGCGCCATTTTGGCGTGCCGTCGTCGTTCACCACAGGCAGGCCTTTCTTGGTCATGTCTGCCGTGAATGCCGTGTACCAGAAGATCTGCTGGGCAATATGGCCTTGGGCCGGTACGGGGCCGGACTCGCTGAAGGTCATGCCCTGCGCTTCCTTGGGCGCGTACTTCTTCATCCAGTCTATATATTTGGTCAAGGCATAGACGGCCGCCGGTGAGTTGGTGGCGCCGCCGCGCGATACCGACGCGCCGACCGGGGTGCATTTGTCATCGGCAACGCGTATGCCCCATTCGTCGATCGGCATGCCATTGGGCGTGCCTTTGTCGGCCGTGCCCGCCATCGATAGCCAGGCATCGGTGAAGCGCCATCCCAACGACGGATCCTTCTTGCCGTAATCCATATGGCCATAGATGGGCTTGCCGTCTATGGTCTTGACGTCATTGGTAAAGAAGTTGGCTATGTCTTCATAGGCCGTCCAGTTCACAGGCACGCCAAGCTCGTAGCCGTACTTGGCCTTGAACTGATCCTTCAGGTCTTGCCGCGCGAACAGGTCGGCGCGGAACCAATATAGATTGGCGAACTGCTGGTCGGGCAATTGATACAGCTTGCCATCAGGCGCGGTGGTGAACGAGGTGCCAATGAAGTCCTTGATGTCCAGGCCCGGGTTGGTCCATTCTTTGCCTTCGCCGTTCATGTAATCGGTCAGCGACAGCATGTTGCCATAGCGATAATGCGTTCCGATCAGATCGGAGTCGGAAATCCAGCCATCGTAGATCGACCGCCCGGACTGCATGGAGGTCTGGAGCTTCTCGACCACGTCGCCTTCCTGGATCAGATCGTGATGCACGGTGATGCCGGTAATCTCCGCAAACGCCTTGGCCAGCGTCTTGGATTCGTATTCGTGGGTGGTGATGGTTTCAGAAACCACCGATATTTCATTGACGCCCTGCTCTTTCAGTTTTTTGGCGGCCTCGATGAACCACTTCATTTCAGCCAGTTGCTGATCCTTGCTCAAGGTAGAGGGCTGAAACTCGTTATCAATCCATTTCTGGGCTTCGGCTTCGCCAGCGAAAGCCTGGCCCGAGACCAGGCACGTGATGGCTAGCGCCAATGCGGTACGACGAAATAACATTGCTGTCTCCTAGGTAGAACCGTCCCCGTTGCTTTGTCCTGTTGCGCGGTTCCGGGGGATGGTCGGATTGCGCAACAACAGCCAAACAGCCATTCAGCCCTTGCGCATGATGAAAGCAAGGACCAACATCGACACGACAAAACTGATCCAGATACTGGGCTCGTGCTCAAGGCTGAGCCAGCCTGCCAGGGATTCGGCCAGGCCCAGGAATCCCAGGTTGATGTAGGCAGCGACCAGCAGGCCAATGAAAAGGCGGTCGCCCCGTGTGGTGGCCATAGGCAGGAAACCCTTGCGCAAGGTGGTGGGGCTTTTCATTTCCCAGATCGTCATGCCCGCCAGCATCAGGCCAATGCAGACAAAAAAGACGGCGACCGGCAAGGTCCACATCATCCAGCCAAACATAGTGCGCTCCTTGTGCGGGCCTTACACGCGGCCCATTGCAAAACCCTTTGCAATATAGTGGCGGACGAACCAGATGACGATGGCGCCCGGAATGATGGTCAGCGTTCCCGCCGCGGCCAGTGTGGCCCAGTCCATGCCCGACGCCGACACAGTGCGGGTCATGGTGGCCACGATGGGCTTGGCATTGACGCTGGTCAGCGTGCGCGCCAGCAGCAGTTCGACCCAACTGAACATGAAGCAGAAGAATGCCGCCACGCCCACGCCCGACTTGATGAGCGGCAGGAAAATAGTCAGGAAGAAACGGGGAAAGCTGTAGCCGTCTATATAGGCGGTTTCGTCGATCTCGCGCGGGATGCCGCTCATGAAGCCCTCTAGTATCCACACCGCCAGCGGCACATTGAACACCAGGTGGGCAAGCGCCACCGCCCAGTAGGTATCCATAATGCCCAGCGTCGAGTACAGCTGGAAGAAAGGCAGCAGAAACACAGCCGGCGGCGTCATGCGGTTGGTCAACAGCCAGAAGAAAACGTGCTTGTCGCCCAGGAAGCGATAACGCGAGAACGCGTAGGCGGCCGGCAAGGCGACCGACAGGGAAATGACCGTATTGAGCGCCACGTAGATCAGGCTGTTGATATAGCCGCTATACCAGGAACGGTCAGTAAAGATGGTGATGTAGTTGTCCAGCGTAAAGTGCTGCGGCAGCAGGGAAAAGCTGGACAAGATACCGGCATTGGTCTTGAAGCTCATGTTGACCATCCAGTAGATGGGCAGCATGGCAAACAACAGGTACAAGATCAAGAAGAGGCTGCGCTTTTTAAACCGCTTCTTATTGTTCATGATCGGCCTCTTTGCTTTGCGTGCCCACCCTGAGCATCCAGTTGTACAAAATAAAGCAGAACAGCAGGATGATCAGGAAGTAGATCAAGGAAAATGCCGCGGCCGGCCCCAGGTCGAATTGCCCCACGGCCTTCTGTGTCAGGTATTGGCTTAAAAAAGTGGTGGCATCGCCCGGACCGCCGCCCGTCAATACAAAGGGCTCGGTATAGATCATGAAGCTGTCCATGAATCGCAGCAGGACCGCAATCATGAGCACGCCGCGCATCTTGGGCAGTTGAATGTAGCGGAACACCGCAAACTTGCTGGCGCCGTCGATGCTGGCGGCCTGATAGTAGGCATCGGGGATGGAGCGCAGGCCCGCATAGGCCAGCAAGGCCACCAGCGGCGTCCAGTGCCAGACATCCATCAGCAGCACCGTGAGCCAGGCTTGAGTCGGGTTGCTGGCATAGCTGTAATCAATGCCCAGCATGGACAGCGCGCGCCCCATCAGGCCAATGTCGGTGCGCCCGAAAATCTGCCAGATCGTTCCCACCACATTCCAGGGAATCAGCAAGGAAAGCGCCACCAGCACCAAGACGGCCGAGGCCTTCCAGCCCGAGGCCGGCATGGACAGGGCCAGCATAATCCCCAAGGGGATTTCTATGGCCAGGACCGACAGGGAAAACAGCAACTGGCGCAGCAATGCCGCATGCAGGTCCTCGTCGCGCATGACGGCGGTAAACCATTCCGTGCCCACGAAGACGGCCCGGGTCGGCGAAATGACATCCTGCACGGAATAGTTGACGACGGTCATCAGGGGTATGACGGCGGAAAAAGCAACGCACAGGCATACGGGCAGAATCAGCCACCACGCCTTCTGATTGACGGGTTTGACGTATTGACTCATGTGATGAGCTCCTCGTTCCGGTAGAAGCAGGCCTGCGGGCCGAACAGCCCCAGCCCGATGGCCTCGCCGATGCCGGGAAGCCTGTGCTCCAGTCCCAGCCGCGCGCGCACGGTGTGCGGGCCGACGCGGGCCGTCAGCAACTGATAGGTTCCTACGTGCTGCACTGCCTCGACGGTGGCTTGCACGACGCCCGGCTCGTCCAATGGCGCCGGCTGCGTGTATTCCGGCCGTATTCCCAACTTGAGCTGGCCCTGGCCAGCTGCCAGACCGGCAGGCAAGGCGACGGCCTGGCCTGCCAGGGTCGCCACCCCATCGTCCACATCGATGGGTAAAAGATTCATGCCCGGCGAGCCGATGAAATGTCCGACGAACGTATGCGCCGGCCGCTCGAACAATGCTTGCGGCGTTCCCATCTGTACGACACGCCCGCGCGACATCACCATGATCTGTTCGGCGAATGTCAGGGCTTCGACCTGATCGTGGGTGACGTAGATAAGGGTGAGCTTGAGTTCGTGGTGGATTTGCTTGAGCTTGCGGCGCAACTGCCATTTAAGATGCGGATCGATGACGGTCAGCGGCTCGTCGAACAGCACCGCCGAGACGTCGGAGCGCACCAAGCCGCGCCCCAGCGAGATTTTCTGCTTGGCATCGGCCGACAGGCCCGCGGCCCGCTGATCGAGCTGGTGGCTCATGTCGAGCATTTCGGCAATCTGGCCGACACGCGCTTTGATCTGGGCGGCGGGCACCTTGCGATTGCGCAAGGGAAAGGCCAGGTTCTCGCCCACCGTCATGGTGTCGTAGACAACCGGGAACTGAAAGACCTGGGCAATATTGCGCTGCTGTGGCGTGGCCGAGGTCAGGTCGACGCCGTCGAAATGCACCGTACCGCGGGAAGGCGTCAGCAGGCCGGAGATAATATTGAGCATGGTCGTTTTGCCGCAGCCCGAAGGGCCCAGCAAGGCGTAAGCGCCGCCGTCTTCGAACGTCATATTCAGCGGCAGCAAGGCGTAGTCGTCATCGCTTTGCGGGTTCGCCCCATAGGCGTGCGAAAGGTCCAGGTCGATGCGGGCCATGTCAGTACTCCCCCGCCCTGGGCGGCGCCAGCACCAGGCCGCCATCGTGGTCGAACACATAAATCGAAGACGAAGAAAAGTGCAAGGTCAGCGCAGCGCCGATATCGAAATGGTGCACGCCGGGTATCTGGGCCACCACGTCGCCGATGCCGCTGGACAAGTGCACATAGGTATCAGAGCCCGAAATCTCGGCCAGCAGCACTTTGCCCTGCAAGACCTGATCGCCTTCCCGGGCATGCAGCCGCAGCGCACTGGCGCGCAAGCCCACAGTAACGGCCTGCTGCGCATGCGCGGCCTCGCCTGGCAACACGCCGTGCACAAGCAAGCCGCCCGGCAGCTGAACGCCACCCGCCACCCGCGCTGCGCTGAAGAAATTCATGGGCGGGTCGCTGAATGCCCGGGCGACCCGCAAGGACTTGGGAAAGTGAAAGACCTCGGCGGCGGGCCCGTACTGCAATAGCCTGCCCTGATCGAGCACCGCCGTATAGCCGCCCAGCAGCAAGGCTTCGCCCGGCTCGGTGGTGGCGTAGACCACCGTGGCATCGGTGCTGCGAAAGACCTGGCTGAGTTCTTCGCGCAGCGCTTCGCGCAGCTTGTAATCAAGGTTGACCAGCGGTTCGTCAAGCAGCATCAGGGGCGCCTTCTTGGCCAGCGCCCGTGCCAGCGCCACGCGCTGCTGCTGCCCGCCCGACAGTTCGGCCGGCAAGCGGTCCAGAAACATGCCGATATGCAGCTTGTCGGCCAGCGACTGAACCTGTTCCCGAATCTGCTTTTCGCCGCGCAACTTCAGCGGAGAGGCGATATTCTGCCGGACTGTCAGGGAGGGGTAATTGATGAACTGCTGATAGACCATGGCAACGTTGCGCTGGCGCACAGGCTGGCCGGTGACATCGCGGCCATCGACCATGACCTTGCCGGCGGTGGGCGCATCCAGGCCGGCCATGACACGCATCAGGCTGGTCTTGCCGGATTGGGTTGCGCCAAGCAAAACAGTGACCGCGCCCGGCTGGGGACTCAGGCTCATGTCGTACAGCCAGGTTTCGCTGCCTACCTTCTTGCTGATGCTCTCGAGCGTCAACTGCATGGCTTGTCTCGCATTTATTGTTCTATTCTGCGCATTATTGTTCGTTTCTGCGTATATTTCCCTTGATGAAAACCCTAGGATCGATTCCTTTTGTTTCGTTGTAAATTCGTTTTGTTGCATGGAAAACAATAAAATGAACCCGAATCCCCGCCAAATCAAGCTGCTGCAGCATGTGCACCAGCACCACAGCAGTACGGTCGACCAGCTGGCCCTTCATCTGGGCGTGACCGTGCAAACCGTCAGGCGCGATCTGCAGCGCCTGTCGGAAGCCGGGCTGCTGGCGCGCTTTCATGGCGGCGTCCGCCTGCCCAACTCAACCATAGAAAACATTGCGCATCACCAGCGCGAGAGCCTGCATGCCGAGGGCAAGCGCCGCATCGCCCAGGCGGTGGCCCGCGCCGTGCCCAACGACTGCTCGCTGCTGATCAACATCGGCACCACCACTGAAGCCATCGCCAAGGCCTTGCTGCATCACACCGGCCTGCGCGTCATCACCAACAACATCAACGTCGCCGCCATCCTGAGCCGCAATCAGAACTGCGAAGTCATTGTCACAGGCGGTGTGGTGCGCCCCCGGGACTACGGCATTGTCGGAGAGGCGACCGTTGACTTCATCCGCCAGTTCAAGGTGGATATTGCGTTGATCGGCATTTCCGGCATTGAATCGGATGGCTCCCTGCGTGATTATGATTATCGTGAAGTCAAGGTCTCGCAGGCCATCATTTCGCACGCGCGCGAAGTCTGGCTGGCGACCGATGCCAGCAAGTTCAACCGTCCCGCCATGGTGCAGGTGGCCCAGCTCAGCCAGATCGACCGCCTGTTTACCGATGCCCAGCCTCCCGACCCCTTCCCCGACCTGCTGGCCCACGCCCAAGTGCAATGCGATGTCGCCCAGGAGCGAACCGCCTTGTAGCCCCGCCTGGATGCCCGTACACTTCACTTCAGCCATTCTCCAGAACCGTCATGACCTATCTACTTGCACTCGACCAGGGCACCTCCAGCACACGCAGCATCGTTTTCGATCAGCAGGGAAATATCGTGGCGCTGGCCCAAGAAGAGCTGACGCAGATCTATCCCGAGCCCGGCCAGGTCGAGCACGACCCCATGGAAATCTGGCAAACGCAGTTGACGACGGCGCAGCAGGCCATCGCCAAGGCCGGCCTGACCGCCCGGGACATCCATGCCATCGGGATCACCAACCAGCGCGAAACCACGGTGGTCTGGAACAGGAAAACCGGCGCCCCCCTTTATAACGCCATTGTCTGGCAGGACCGGCGCGCCGAACCGACCTGCGCTCAATTGCGCGAGCAAGGCTTCGACCGCGTCATCCTCGAGAAAACCGGCTTGCGGGTCGACGCCTATTTCTCGGCCACCAAGCTCAAATGGATACTGGATCACGTCCCCGAGGCGCGCAAGCTGGCCAACAAGGGCGAACTGGCATTCGGCACGATAGACAGCTGGCTGATCTGGCAACTGACCCAGGGCGACAGGCATGTGACCGACGTCAGCAATGCGTCGCGCACCATGCTGTTCAACGTGCACGACAATGCGTGGGACGCCGAGCTGATGCAAATGCTGGACATCCCGCCCGCCCTGATGCCTCAGGTCTTGCCGTCAGGCGCCGAGTTCGGCGCGGCGCAAGCCAGCCTGCTCGGTCACGCCATCCCGATTTGCGGTGTGGCGGGCGACCAGCAAAGCGCGCTGTTCGGCCAGGCCTGCTTCACCGAGGGCATGGCCAAGAATACCTACGGAACCGGATGCTTCATGCTGATGCATACCGGCACGACCTTCCAGATTTCGCAAAATGGCCTGGTGACCACCAGCGCCGCGCAAACCGGCACGCAGCCGCAGTACGCCATGGAAGGCAGCGTGTTCGTGGCGGGCGCGGTGGTGCAATGGCTGCGCGACGGCCTGAATGCCGTGAAGAAAAGCAGCGAGATCGAAGCCTTGGCCCAAAGCGTTCCCGATTCGGGCGGCGTCATGGTGGTACCGGCGTTTACCGGGCTTGGCGCACCCTACTGGAAGCCCGAAGCCCGGGGCACGATTACCGGCCTGACGCGCGGCAGCACCATGGCGCACATCGCGCGGGCCGCGCTTGACAGCATTGCCTATCAAAGCGCTGCGCTGCTGCAGGCCATGAGCCGCGATGCCGTGGCGGCCGGCTCGGCCCCCTTGACCGAACTGCGCGTCGATGGCGGCGCCTGCGTGAACGATTTATTGATGCAGTTCCAGGCCGATCTGCTGGGCATCCCCGTTGTCAGGCCCACCATGATAGAAACCACCGCGCTAGGGGCGGCGTACCTGGCCGGCCTGACCAGCGGAGTGTACCGGGACACCGAAGAGCTATCGGCCCTTTGGCAGGTCGAACGCACCTTCGTGCCGCAACTGCCGCAAGCGGACGCGCAAGCCCTGATGGAACGCTGGGATCACGCCGTACGCCAAACCTGCGCTGAATAATTCCATTTCCAGATCAAGCGTGTACTTTGTCGGCTTTGCTTGCCTTGCGCCGGCAATGTCAAGCCACCCGATATCATTCCGCCTCGCTTGCGGTCAATGCCACGCCGCCATTGAGCCGTTCCAGCACGGCAGCCTGCACGGACGGCGGCGCGTCTTTCAGCAAGGCAGGCCAATCGGCCTGTGCCCGTTTGACCATTTGCCGCGCCAGCGTCAGGTAACGTCCAGGCCGCAATAATCGCGCATTGCCGAGCAATGCCTTGAGGTCGCTCCAGGCAAAGCCGCGCACCGTCTTGTCAATAGCCCGGTTCACCCCGTAGTCGGTATCCGCCACGCTGGCGAACAATGCCGTCACGCAGACGGGATCATAGATGGGCGCCAGTTGGGGGGTGATGCCGTCCGGATAGATGAGCGCCCAGTTTTTCAGATGCGCATCGGTGTTGCCCATGAGGATGAAGGCCACCAACCGCTCGACAAAGGCCTGCAGGTCTTGCGCGGGACGCGCAGACAACTGATCCAGCACGCGCAGCATGGCGGCATAGTCCACCACCATGCTTTTGCCGTATTTGTGCCGCGGCTCGTACTGCAGTGCCTGCGCGAACTCTTCCATATGGATGCGCTGCCCCCCGGGCCCGCGATCGAACCGGGCGACCGCCAGAATCTGCTCGAACGGAAGCTGCTCGGGCAAATCGGCATCGGCACGTGAAATAATCGAGGCATCGGCGCAATCAAGCCCCAGGGCGCCGCAAAGCCGATAGCAGGTGAACTCGTTCGCCACCAGATCGGGATGGCGCAGCGAAGGCAGTTTCAGGATGAACGACCCGGCCTGGCCCCGGCGCTTGACGACATAGCGGCGCCCTTCCTGCACGGCCGAAAACTTGGTGACCACGCCGGGCAGCGACGCGGCGTCCTCGACAGGCGATTCGACAAAACCGGGCTCCAGGACATCCAGGCCCAAGGCGGTATGCCAATGCCTGACGACGTCGGGGACGCCTTGCTCGGCCGGCACGGGTTCGACCTCCAGGGCGCCCATCAAATCGTGGCCCGCCGCAGCCAACAGCTCGAATTCATCATCGGGGGAGCACGCGCGCTCTTGCGCCAGGCGCTCCCGATTATGGCCTTCGGGCAGCAGGTTCTGAAAGAAGACCGGCAGGCGGCCGTCGCTGCGCACCAGCCTGGCATCGCGCGCCGACATCAGGATTTCCCGGGTGGAGGCTTCGTTGGCGCCCAGATAGCTTAAGGACAGCGTCGGCCGCCCGGGATCATTGATGTAGTCGCTATCGAAAGAAACCCGAAGAATGTCGCCGTACTGCGATAGATAGCCGATGGGGCGCCGCCCCCCCGAAGGCCGATGCAAATACATGCGCAGGTATTTAATGAATGTGCTCATGGCTTGCGCGTGCCGCCCTGTTGCGAAGCCAATACGTCGACCACGGAAGCGGGCGCATCGGCCCCCGCGGGCTGGGCCAAAGTACGCCCGCCGGAGCGGATGAATCCATGGACTTCGTGCCGCAGCGACTGCGGCACCAACAACAGTTCCATGCCCATGGCGCGCGCCATTTCAAGCACGGTCGACAAGCGAGGATCAAGCGCGCCGCTTTCAAGGCGCTGTACCGTCATGCGGTTCAGGCCGGCCTTGACAGCCAGTTGCTCCTGCGTCAGCCGCGAGGCCTTGCGGACGGTTTCCAGTTCAGCGGCAATAGAATTGATCATTTAAATACTCTTTACTATCAAAAAGCAATTTAATAGTAGCTTATAACACAGCGTTTGCCAACATAAAAAGATTATTAAAATGATCTTTTTATGTAAAAAGATACTTTTAAATAGCTTTTTACCAAAAAACCAACAGGCCCTTATTCGCCTACAATCAACCTACCCTTGCAAACCCTTCTTCAGGGCCTTATTCATGCCAGCAGCCACAACCGTTCCAGCATCCCGACTTGCCGCCTGGAACGAAGACAATGCGGCCCATACAGCCCTATGGCTGTCCGACACCCAAGGCCCTGCGCCTGCGCGCATCGTTACGGCTGACGATACCCTGAGCGCAGACGCCGCGTATCGACTGATCAGCCAAGGCACATCGCTGCTGTGGCGCGGCGATTTCCAGAACGCACGGCAACTGTTGCAAGCCTTGGCCCGCCGCATAGACAAAAAGCCCTTGAAGAAAGGCCGCCGGCCCGCCCAGGCCCCTGCCGCGACGCCGCTGGACCTATTCAATCGCCATCGTCTTCAGCAATCCCAGCGCAGCGCCTTGCTGAACCGCCTGCTTATCGCACTGGACGCCAACGCGCATATTGGGTTGCGCCGCGCCCCCCAGGTGCAGGACGCCTGCCGGGCCGCCCTGGGCGAAGTCGAAGCGCCTTTCCTGCTGCCCCTGCGCGCCCTGCTGGGCATCATCGGGGCTTACGAATGGCAGAAAAAAGGAATCGCCATCGCCAGCCTGCCCGGCAGGATTCATGTGCCTTACGGCGTGTTCTCGCCCAATCGCGGCGAATACATCGACCTGGTCGCCCAGGCCCCACTGCCCGCCACCGACCTGGCCTTCGATATCGGTACCGGCAGCGGCGTACTAGCAGCCGTGCTGGCACAGCGCGGCGTGCGCAAAATCATCGCCACCGACCTTGACACCCGCGCCTTGGCCTGCGCCCGCGACAACATCGACCGCCTGGGGTTTGGCGCCGCCGTCGAGTTTGAACAGGCCGATTTGTTTCCGGCCGGAATCAGCCGCCTGATTGTATGCAATCCGCCCTGGCTGCCCGCCCGTCCGACCACCGCCATCGAGCACGCCATCTACGACCCGGGCAATCGCATGCTGCTGGGGTATCTGCATGGCTTGCCCGCCCACCTGCACGCCGATGGCGAGGGCTGGCTGATCATGTCCGATCTGGCTGAGCACCTGGGCCTGCGCGACCCCGGATTCCTGGCCGACGCCATCGCTGCCGCCGGGCTGCGCGTCATCGCCCGGCATGACACCACGCCCACGCACGCCAAGGCCGCAGACGCCGGCGACCCGCTGCACCAGGCGCGCAGCGCCGAGCGCACATCACTATGGCGGCTTGGACACTCCCGCTAGCATTCCTTGCCCCTTGATACAAGGAATCTTATTACACTAGGCAGGGACTGAATCATTCACGCCGGGGACCCGGACAACACTATGCTGCAAAAGATTATTCTGGCTATCGCCATATTCATTATCATTCTGGTCGCCCTGACGTTCGGCGAAACCATCGCCTATGATGCCTTCGCCTGGCTCTCGCACCTGACCGGCCTGGTGTTCCACAACTTTTCGGATATCTACTACGCCGCCCGCGACTATGTCAGCACGCACGCCACCAAGGTCGTGATCGCCCTGGCGCTGACCGTGCCCATCAGCCTGTGGATCATCAAGACAAAAAGCAGCGAACTGGAAAAACCCACCAATCACCGCAAGATCGCCATTGTGCTGGCCATCTTCCTGGGCTGGCTCGGCGCCCACCGTTTTTATCTTGGCCAAATCGGCTGGGGCATTTTCTACCTGATCATCTTCTACCTGTTTGCCCCGCTGGTCATCGTACTGGCGCTGATCGACGCTGTCCGCTATATGTTCATGAGCGACGAAGAGTTCGCCCTGGCACGCATCTGACCTGACACCCCATGTCGTTCAAGCTGCTGTCTTTTGCCCGAAACGAGCCGCAACACGCCTGTTTTGACGAATCACTCATTGCCCTGGCGGCGCAGCAAGGCCCTAGCGCCTGCCTATGGGAGGCGGAACAAGGCCTGGTCGTACCCCGCAGCTATCGCCGCTTCTCCGCCTTTTCCGACGCCTGCGCACAGTTCGAACAGGCCGGATGGCCGGTGACCGTGCGCCAATCGGGCGGCGGCATCGTCCCGCAGGGGCCCGGCGTGATCAACCTGAGCCTGGCCTATACCGTGCAGGGCAAGCCGCTGGACCATTCCGACGCCGCCTATCTGCTGATATGCCGCATCATCAGCCAGGCGCTGCAAGCGTATGGCGTGGCATCGCATCCCCAGGCGGTCGAAGGCTCGTTTTGCGATGGCCGCTATAACCTGGCGGTCGGCCGGGGCGCGGGCGCCAGAAAGATTGCCGGCACGGCCCAGGTATGGCGGCGCCACCCTGCCGCAAGCTCACACAACGACCAGCAAATCGTCCTGGTCCATGCCCTGATACTGGCCCATGTGGATGTACAGGCGCTGAGCGCCCAGGCCAACCGTTTTGAACAAGCCATCGGCAACGACAAGCGCTACGCCGCCGACCGCATCGCGTCGCTGCACACACTGCAGAACAACCCCGGGCTGGCGGGGGCCGATTGGCTATCCGCCTTGGGCGACGCGCTGGCTCGCCAGGTCAATGGGGCGGACAGCCTTAGCAAGGCGGGGGGCGCGTAGGAGTGCGCGTTTTTGCTGCGGTTAGTGCTTTTTGTGTGTTCTTTCGTTCCGTTCTTAAGCAAGACCCGGGCGGCAGGTACTGTTCCGGCTTCGCGCGCTACGGCCCTGGCGTAGCCAGGGCTACCCGGCTCAGACACTGAAATCGCTGCGGGTGCGGAACTCGCCCGGTCGGGCCAGTGGCCCGACATTCGCCGGGCTCAAGCAGCCGCCCCCTTGCATCAGCGATTTCAGCGCCTGAGCCGGCGTGCGCGAGGCGCCTGCACAGCATCTGCCGCCCGGGTCTTTTCAGGACATGGCGTATTCACGCATCAAGCTTAACCATCGACGCTTAGATGCGGGCGCGCGTTACCGTCCATTCGGTGCGGAGCGCGACGGAGGCACTTCGGCGACCTGAGTACAGTGGCAAAGGTCGGGATTCGTGAGTCAACCGCGTGGCTTCTGCGGGCACTTGACCGATGTCTTATTCGTCAAAGCCCTGCCACGTTATGAAGGCGCTGCGCAGGCTGGGGCCAGGTAGAGCGCCGGTTGAGCAAGCCGCGTTACGGGCCTGAGGACGGGGGCGCAAGAGGACGCGCATGTCTGAGCAAAAAAGGGATCCGGGGGATCGCTTTTTGCGAGTTCGCGTCCGACCCCGGCATCAGGTCCGTGACGCGGGAAGCCACGGCAAAGCCGTGGCCGCAGCGATCGGCGCGGCGCCTGGCCCCGGCCTGCGCAGCGCCTGGCTTAAAGAAGATGCCAGAGCAGTAACCCGCAAAACCAAAGAAGACAACCCCAGCCAGCACGCGTATTACATTATAATCCGGTTAACATACACTACGTTCACACGCCATGGAAAGCAAGACAGCACGCCTGACGGTGCTCATCGACCCCAACAAGAAGAAGGCCTTCGAACGCCTTTGCGCCAGCCAAGACATCACCCCCTCGCAAGTCGTGCGCCAACTGATCCGCGACTACCTGACCGAGCACGGCGTCACCTACGGCAAGACCAGCACCGTTGCCAACCCGAAAGTCAAAGGCAAGCCATAAGCCGGACCCACGCGCGGCCCTTCCCCCTTACAGCCGGGCCAGGGCCTCGGCCAGGCTGCGGGTCACATTCTGGGTGCCCAGCTTGTCGATCAGGCCCATTTTCCGCAGCTTTGCGTAAACACGGTCATTGGCTTCCGCCAACATCACCTGTATTCCCCTGCGCTGCAGATTGAACACCACCTCTTCAAGCGCCTGCAAGCCCGTGGCGTCCATGAACGGTACATGGCCCAGGCGAATCAGCACCACCTTGGGGTCGGTATGCGTATCGGCCAGCGCTTTTTGAAAGGTGTCGACCGCCGCAAAAAAGAACGGCCCTTCAACCGCGTAGACCAGCACGCCCGGCGGCAGCTCGGCGATACCCTCGTGTGCGAGTTCCCTTTGCAGAATGCCGTTGTCCTGCTGACGCACCACCACGCTTTCGGCCATCCGGCGCATGAAATGCAGCATGGCCAGCACCACCCCGATATTGACCGCCACCACCAGATCCGCAAACACCGTCAGGCAGAAGGTAACCAGCAGGATGACGACATCGGCACGGGGCGCCCGCTTGATCATGCGGACAACGTGGCGCAGATCGCTCATGTTCCAGGCGACCATAAACAATATTGCGGCCAGTGTGGCCAGGGGAATGCTGGCCGCCAGCGGCGCCAGGAACAGCAGGACCAGCACCAGCGTCAGGGCGTGCACCACGCCTGCGATGGGACTGTTGCCGCCATTGCGGATATTGGTGGCGGTACGCGCAATGGCGCCGGTTGCGGCAATCCCGCCAAACAAGGGCGCCAGAATATTGGCCAGGCCTTGCCCCACCAGTTCCTGGTTGGAGTTGTGGCGGGTGCCCATCATGCTGTCGGCCACGACGGCCGACAGCAAGGACTCAATAGCGCCCAGCATGGCAATCGCAAAGGCCGGGCCAATCAGCTCCACCATCCGGGTCAGTGTGATGTCGGGCCACTGGAAGCTGGGCAGGCCGCGTGGGATCTCACCAAAGGTGCTGCCTATGGTGGCTACACTTTCAAAATTGAACAGCGCCTGTATGGCCGTTGCCACGATCAGGGCCGCCAAGGGCCCGGGCACGCGGGCCAGCCGGGGAATGCGGGGCGTGAAAATCACCAGCAGCAAAGAGACCAGGGCCAGCAGCGTGGTCGCCCAGTCGAACTGCGGCAGCACATGCAGCAACGACCAGAGTTTTTCGTGGAAATGGCCGCCGCTGACGGCGGGCAGGCCAAAGAAGTCTTTCCATTGGCCTACCCAGATGATGACGCCTATGCCCGCCGTGAACCCGACAATGACAGGCGCCGGGATGAACTTGATGACGGCGCCCATTCGGGCCACGCCAAACAGCAGCAAGATGACCCCGGCCATCAGGGTGGCAATTTGCAGGCCATCGACCCCGTGCTGCGCAACGATGCCGGCCAGAATGACAATGAACGCGCCGGTGGGCCCGGCGACCTGGACCCTGCTGCCGCCAAACAAGGACACCGCAATGCCCGCCACGATGGCCGTATACAGGCCTTGTTCGGGCTTGACGCCCGAGGCGATGGCAAAGGCCATGGCCAGAGGCAAGGCGACAATGCCAACAATCACACCCGCGACAATATTGGAAAGCCAGTGCTGGCGCCCCAGTACACCCGCGCGTTTCGCGTCGAGAAGAACAAACATGTCAGGACCTGTTAATACTGAAAGGCCCTAAACAACAAGAGCCACACCCTAAGAGAAAGCCACATTCAATGCGGCTTCCATTATAATACGATGTAAACTAAATGCTACTTGCGCAGCAGCCTCAAGCTATTGGCCAGCACCAGCAAGCTTGCCCCGACGTCGGCGAACACCGCCATCCACATCGTGCCCAGGCCCATTACCGTCAAGGCCAGGAAAACCAGCTTTATGCCCAGCGCCAGGCTGATGTTCTGCACCAGAATGGCATGGGTCGAATGCGACAGGCGAATAAAGCGCGGTATCTTGCGCAGGTCGTCATCCATCAGGGCCACATCCGCCGTTTCGATGGCGGTATCGGTCCCCATCGTTCCCATGGCAAAACCTATGTCCGCCTCGGCCAGGGCCGGCGCATCATTCATGCCGTCCCCCACCATGCCCACGCCCCCGCTGCTTCCGTACTGCCTGACCAGCTTCAACTTGTCTTCAGGCAGCAAGCCCGCATGCACGGCGTCGATGCCCACTTGGGCGGCGATGCCCTGCGCCACGGCAGCATGATCGCCCGACACCATGGCCGTCTGGACGTTCAAGGCATGCAATTGGGCGATCGCTTCCCGGCTGGACGGCTTGACCGTATCGGCGACGGCAAACAGCGCCAGCACCCGGTCGGGGCCGGCCAGCGCCGTAACCGTATACCCCTGGGCGTGCAGCGGCGCCGTACGTTCGGCCAGGCGCTCGACGGCTTGCGCGTCGCGCAGCACTTGCCCGCCCACCCAGGATTCGCTGCCCAGCAGATAGGGCACACCGGCCAATTCGCCGCGCACGCCCCCGCCCGGCACCGCCTCGAAGCGCTGCACCGTCTGCGGCAAAGGCAGGGATTCCGATTTCTGCTCAGCGGCGCCGGACGGCAAAGCGCGGCTGCGGGCGATGGCTTGGGAAACCGGATGGTCGGACCGGCTGGCCAGCGCAGCGGCCAAACGCTGGCATTGCGCCAGGTCGACGCCCGGGTCCAGGACGATCGTATCGACCAACTGGGGCTCGCCCCGGGTCAAGGTGCCGGTCTTGTCCAGCGCCAGCCAGGCCAGCTTGCGCCCTTGCTCGAGATAGGCGCCGCCCTTGACCAATATGCCGTGGCGGGCGGCGGCGGCCAAGCCGCTCACAATGGCCACCGGTGTCGAAATAACCAATGCGCAAGGGCAAGCGATCACCAGCAGCACCAGGGCTTTATACAGCCAGCCGGCCCAGTCGCCCTGCCACAGCAAGGGCGGCAGTACCGCCACCGCCAGCGCCAGCAGGCAGACAACAGGGGTATAGATCCGGGCGAAACGATCCACGAAACGCTGCGTGGGCGCCTTGCTGCCCTGCGCCTGTTGCACCGCCTGAACAATGCGGGCCAGCAGCGTGTGATCGAAAGCAGCCTGGACACGATAGTCGAGCTCGGCCATGCCGTTGATGGTCCCCGCATACACCGGATCGCCCGGCTGCTTGGGCACTGGCATGCTTTCCCCGGTAATGGGAGCCTGATTCACGGTTGAAACGCCGGCCACCACTTCCCCGTCCAGGCCAATGCGCTCGCCCGGACGCACACGCAACAAGGTCCCTGTCGCCACGGAAGACGCAGCCTGGCTGACCCACTGCCCATCGCTGTTCTGCGCCAGCACCGTGTCGGGCGCCACTTGCAGCAGCCGTTCGATGGCGTGGCGCGCGCGGTCCAGCGAACGCTCTTCAAGGTGTTCGGCAACAGAAAACAAGACCATCACCATGGCCGCTTCGGGCCACTGCCCCAACGCAAACGCGCCAGTGACCGCAATGCTCATCAGCGCATTGATGTTCAGGTCGCCGCGGGCGATGGCGGCCAGCCCCTTCTTATAGGTGCCGATGCCGCTTAGCGCGATGGCCAGCACCGCCAGCCCCATCGCCGGCCAGCCGCCATGCCCCAACCACCCCAGGGCTTCGGCCAGCACCGCCGCAACGCCCGCGGCGGCCAGGGGCCACCAGCGTTGAGCGCGTTTGGGCGCGCCGGCGTCGTGATCGGCGCAGCACGCCACCGCCAAAGGCGAACTCGCCTGGGAATGAGGGTGCGTGTGACCCGTCTCGTGATGATGCGTGTGATGTGCCGACATGCGCTTTCTCCATGACTTGCTTGTTTGCATAAACGTAGTAAACACCTTAAAGTAACTACAAGGTCAACCCCGCTAAGGAACCGCCATGAAAATAGGTGAACTGGCCAAAGTCGCCCGCTGCACGACCGAAACCATACGCTTCTACGAGAAAGAAGGACTGCTGCCGGCGCCCAGGCGCAGCGACGGCAATTACCGCCAGTATCAGAACGCGCATGTCGAGCGTCTGCGCTTCATACGCAACTGCCGAACACTGGATATGACCCACGACGAAATACGCACGCTGCTGGCCTTTGTCGACCACCGGCAAGGCGACTGCGCGCCCGTGAATGCCCTGCTGGACGAACATATCGGCCATGTGGATATCCGGCTGGCCGAGCTCGAGCGCCTGCGCGATCAGCTCAAAGACCTGCGCAGGCAGTGCGCCAGCGCCCAGGCCATTGAAGATTGCGGCATCATCCACGGCCTGGCGGCCATGCCCGCCGAAGAAAAACAGCCCTCGGAATCCCACCTGGGCTAGCCAGCCATCCACACGGCGCGGCGCCTGCCGGCCCGCATCATGCCGCCAAGAAAAAAGGGCCGCCACCGGCGACCCTTGCTTTTGCTTAAGCGCCTATGCGCTCAGCACTCGCGCTTTACTCGGCGCCCGCCGCCGCGCCATAAGCGATCTTCTGCCCGGCGTAGCTTTTTGGGCGGAACACACCCAGCACGACTTGCCAGAAAATGGCCAGGGCGCCCACGATGAACACCACGTCGCCGAAGGTACGCACCCAGCGCAAGGTTTGCAGCAGCGGCTGCTGCATGAATTCCTCGCTGCGGGCATACCACATGCCTTCGGATACGCTGGCATAGAACTGGATGAGGCCGATAGGCAGCAGGCTGGTGGCAATCATGAGCACCAGGCCGGCGTTCAAGCCCCAGAAACCCGTGCGCATGACTTTCTCGTTGAAGCTGAAGCCCGGCACAATATAGCGCAGCACCAGCAGCGTAAAGCCAATGGCCAGGAAGCCGTAGACACCGAACAAGGCTGCGTGCGCATGAACGGGCGTCGTGTTCAGGCCCTGGATGTAGTACAGCGAGATCGGGGGATTGACCATGAAGCCGAACACGCCAGCGCCCAGCATATTCCAGAACGCCACCGCCACAAAGCACATCAGGGGCCAGCGAACGGCTTCCATCCACGGAGCACGCTCTTTAAGACGCCAGTTTTCCCACGCTTCGTAGCCCAGCACGATCAGCGGCACCACTTCCAGCGCGCTGAAGCTTGCGCCAATGGCCATGACCGGTGTGGTCGTCCCCGAGAAATACATATGATGCAAGGTGCCGGGCACGCCGCCCAGCATGAACAGCGATGCGGAAGCCAGGCTGGCGACGGTTGCGCCGCGCTTGGAAACCAGGCCCATGCTCGAGAAGATGAAAGCCAGTGCCGTGGTGGCGAATACTTCAAAGAAGCCTTCCACCCACAGATGCACGACCCACCAGCGCCAGTACTCCATGATGGTGATGTGGGTGCGTTCGCCGTAGAACAGGCCCGTGCCGTAGAACAGACCGATGGCGATAGTGGACGCGCCCAGCAAGGCCAGGAGGTTCTTGTCGCCCTCTTTCTTGAAGGCGGGCAGCATGCCGCGCAGCATCAGCAGCAGCCAGAAAGCCAGGCCCAGGAATTTCACGACCTGCCATACGCGGCCCAGTTCAAGATACTCGTAGCCCTGGTGGCCAAGCCAGAAGTTCAGATGTTCGGGCATGATGTGCTTGATGGCCAGGAAGTTGCCGATGTATGAACCCACAACCAGCACCACCAGCGCCCAGAACAGGACATCGACGCCCAGCTTCTGGTATTTGGGGTCCTTGCCGCCGTTGATCATCGGCGCCAGGAACAGCCCAGCCGCCAGGAAGCCGGTGGCAATCCAGAACAAGGCCGTCTGCAAGTGCCAGGTGCGGGTCAATGAATAGGGGAACCATTGCGATACGTCTATCCCGTAGAAGGTCTGCCCCTCGACGGTATAGTGCGCGGTGAAACCGCCCAACAATACCTGGAAGACGAACAGCGCCACCACCAGGAACAGATATTTGCCCAGGGCGCGCTGCGAAGGCGTCAATGCCCCGACACCCAGCGGATCGGCCTTGGGCGCAACCGGCTCGGGCTCGTGGCGGTGGGTGAACGCCCATCCCCAGACCAGGAAGGCAATACCCGCGATCAGGAAGATCACGCTGGCAATCGACCACAACACATTGGCCGTCGACGGCTTGTTGTCGATCAGGGGTTCGTGCGGCCAGTTGTTGGTATAGGTGACCTGGCTGCCGGGCCGCTCGGTCGAAGCCGCCCAGGCCGTCCAGAAGTAGAACTTGGTCAGGTCTTCGCGGCGCTTCGCGCTGGGCAGCGTGTCTTCCTTCATGGCGAAGTTCGAACGCGTGCTGCGCAGCTCGGGGTCGGCGCCGTACAGCTTCTGGTAGTACTCACCCGTTTGCGCCATCGCTTGCGCACGGCGGTCGGACACCGTCACGATGCCGGTTTCAGGGTCCAGCGTATTGCGGCGATACTCCGTTTTCAGCTGATTTTGCAGCACCATCTGCCGATCGCTGTCCAACTGCTGGAACGGCACGCCGGCGGTTTCCAGCGCGGCCAGATCCAGCCAGGCCAGCAATTCGCGGTGCAGCCAGTCCGACGACCAGTCAGGGGCCTGGTAAGAACCATGCCCCCAGATCGAGCCGACCTGCATGCCGCCCGTGCTTTGCCAGGCGGTCTGGCCATCCAGAATCTGTTCTTTGGTCATCAATACTTTGTTCGACGTTGTGACGACCTGCTCGGGAATGGGCGGAACCTGCCGGTAAACTTCGACCCCGCTCCATCCCAGTATCGCAAATGTGAAGGCCAGTACAGCCAACAATAACCACCATAACTTCTTATACTCGCCCATGATGAGCTCCTTCTGCTGCATTTGAGGCATTTAAAAACAGCACTTCATTTTCCAGATGAATGTGCTGCGCCAGATCTTCCATGAAAGTCTTCAAGCCGCCATACAGGGCCCGCCAACTATTGCAGGCGCCCGCAGGCAGGCTCAATTCGTGCGTCAGACGCCGAATGTCGTTGATGGCCCCGTCCTGCTCTTGATGCTCGAAACGCATGACCGCAACGGGACCGCGCGCCAGCGTGCCCATGCCCTGTACGAACATGGGGAAAAGCACCTGTTCTTCTTTCAACATGTGGCTTTCCAGCGCCTGTTGCAGGCCCTCAAGCATCTCCGTCAAGCCAACGGGGCAATCCGGATCGGGCTCGTGCAAATGCTCGACCTTGCGCGACAAGCGGATCAGCTCGGGTAACTGCACCCGATGCCGTTCGTGAAAGCGCTTGACGATGTAGGCAACCAGGTCTGCCACAGGCGCGGCCTGCCAATCGGCGCGCTCTGACAGGCCCGGCACAATAGCGTTCATCGGCTTATCCTTGTACAAGTTAATCTTGCCGACCATTAAGCAATAGCCATGCCAGTTTTAATTGGCTTATTTTTCAATGCCTGCTATGCAACAAGGTATAATCCACCTTGTTAAAAATGGTTATATATACCCTTTAAGGGTTATTTTTACCCTATGGATCAACTCATACTGGCCGACCTGGTCACGGATTTGCCCAACGCCGTACGATTGCAGCGCACGGTGCACACCCTGCGCGAGCACTTCGAATGCGATGCGGTCGGCCTGCTTAGCCTGGACGACGACAGCCTGCGCCTGGTCGCGGCCGCGGGCCTGGCGCACGAAGCGCTGGGCCGCCGTTTTGTCGTCGCGCAGCATCCGCGCTTTGCCACCATCCTTTCACGGCGCGAGCCCACCTGGTTCGAGCCCGGCAGCATGCTGGCCGACCCCTACGACGGGCTGCTGGACGACAAGAAGGGCGTGCCGTTGCCCGTCCACGACTGCCTGGGCATGAGCCTGTATATTGAAGGCCGCCTGTGGGGCGCAGTCACACTGGATGCCTTGGCGGTGGGCGCCTTCGACTCTGCCGCGCTGGCCGAACTGCAGCGCTACACCTTGATGCTGGAAGCCGCCATACGCGTCACGGCGCTTGAACGGGAAAACCGCAGCCTGCGCCAGTTGGGCAGCTCGCTGAGCGGCGCCCTGCAGATTGCCGACGAAAGCGAAATCGTGGGTGAAAGCGATGCCATCACGCAACTGCTGCACGAACTGGATGTGGTCGCCGATTCCGACCTGCCTGTGCTGCTGACCGGCGAAACCGGTGTCGGCAAGGAACTGTTCGCACGGCGCCTGCATCGCCGCTCGCGCCGGAACCAAAAGCCCATGGTGCACGTCAATTGCGCCGCCCTGCCCGAATCCCTGGCCGAAAGCGAGCTATTCGGCCATGTCAAAGGGGCCTTCTCGGGGGCAAGCAGCGATCGCGCCGGCCGCTTCGAGGCCGCGCAAGGCGGGACGCTGTTTCTGGATGAGGTCGGCGAGCTGCCGCTATCAGTGCAGGCCAAGCTGCTGCGCACCCTGCAGAACGGTGAAATCCAGCGCTTGGGCGCCGACCAGGCCATCAAGACCGACGTACGCATTATCGCGGCCACCAACCGGCAATTGAAAGAGCACACGCGGGCGGGAGACTTCCGCGCAGACCTGTATCACCGGCTATCGGTCTATCCCGTCCATATTCCGCCTCTGCGCGAACGTGGCCGCGACATTCTTATTCTGGCCGGGCACTTTCTGGAATTCAGCCGGGCACGCCTTGGCCTGCGCGGCCTGCGGCTGTCGTACGCCGCCGAACGCGCGCTCATGCACTACGCCTGGCCGGGCAACGTGCGTGAGCTGGAACACGTCATCAGCCGCGCCGCCCTGAAAACGCTCAGCCGCGGAGCCTCGCGGGACCAGATCCTGACGCTGGACCCCGATGTCCTGGATGTCGACACGGCCCCGCTGGCGTCCGATGCCGAAGCCGGCAACAGCCCCGGCGCCGCGCCAGGGGGCACACCCGAAACCGCCGATGCGCAGTACGCCGCCGAGCCCGGTTCAGGATTGCCTTCCCACAGGTCCAGCCTGGCCGCGGCCTCTGCCGCCGGACACGCCGCCCCGCAAGCCGTGATGCCGCTGCGCGCCGCAACCGACAACTACCAACGGCAGGCCATACAGCACGCCCTGCTCCATACCCAGAACAATTGGGCCCAGGCCGCTCGCTTGCTGGAACTGGACGCCAGCAACCTGCACAAGCTGGCCAGGAAACTAGGGCTGAAATAGGCGCGGCGGCGCAGCGAAGCTAGCCCGAGAAGCCCCCATCCGCCAGGAACTGCAGTTCTTCAGCGGTGCTGTTGCGGCCCAATATGGCATTGCGATGAGGAAAGCGCCCAAAGCGGGCGACGATATCGCAATGATCGACGGCAAAATCAAGGTTGTCCGGGCTGAACGCCTGGTAGAGCTCGACGCCATAGCGCTGATCTTCGATCGCTTCCGAATGAATGAACGGAACACAGAAAAAAAGCGCCAGCGGCCGGTCGACCTGCTCGGCATGTCCGGCATGAATGGCGGCGCGCGCATACTGCCGGGCCAGGCCGTCGGTCTCGAACATGGCCGGCGTATCGCGAAAGGCATTGCGCGGGAACTGGTCCAGCAGCAAGATCAGCGCCAGGCTGCCCACGGCATCGTCCAGCCAGCCGTCGAGTTCGCCACGCGCCGCGGCGCGATGCAGGTCAATGAATTGCGCCTTGAACTGCGCATCAAAATCGGGGTTCTTGGTAAACCAGGCGGCCGGGCCGGCCTGCAGCCAGAAATCGACCAGCGCCTGCGCCTGCGGGAATCGCGCTTCACCCATACCGATACCTAGCGCCCCATGGCCTTGGCGCTGACGCCGCCCGCCATGCCCATATTGGCCTTGGGAAAATCAAGCAGCCGCACGCGCACTTCGCTTTCAGGGATGCCGGTGGTTTCCAGGCCGACTTTGCTCAGCGCGGCGATCAGCGCATTTCTTTGTTCTTCCGTGCGCCCCTCGATAAAGTCCACCACGAACATGATGCCCGGCGTGTTGAACTGGCCTGCATTCAGATAGTGGCCATTGGGCAAGTCGTGCAGCAGCACGCGCACACTGGCCAGCGGCGCCCCGATGCTTTGCACCACGGCATCACTGCTGCGCTCCAGCAATTGTTTTTTCTGCTCGGCGGAAAGCCCTTCGGTGGCGGAAATGGTGACGTACGGCATGTTGACCTCGTGTTCATAAGTAATGAATGTCAATTATCGCTGTACGATGGCAAGCTGCACAAGCATAGTATGCAAAGCCCGCTTCATTCACACATGTTCAGGGAACCGCTATGACATTACCTCGGGTTCAGGCCTTCTTCGATGACCAGACCGCCACTTTTTCCTACGTGGTCCACCAACCGGGCGATCCGGCATGCGCCGTGATCGATTCCGTGCTGGACTACGACCCGAAATCCGGCCGCGTCACCACCCAGTCAGCCGACAAAATCATGGACTTCATCAGGCAAAACCAGCTGCAGGTGGAATGGCTGCTGGAAACCCATGCCCACGCCGACCACCTTTCCGCCGCGTGCTACCTCCGCGACCAGTTGGGCGGCAAGATCGGCATCGGCGAGCACATCGCCCAGGTCCAGGACGTTTTCACGGGCATCTTCAACCTCAAAGACGAGCTGAAGCCTTACGGTTCGCAATTCGACCATCTGTTCCGCGACCAGGACCGCTTTCAGATCGGACGCATGACGGCCACGGCGATGCATGTGCCGGGGCACACACCCGCGGACCTGGCCTACCATATCCAGGGCCTGGGCGTGTTCATTGGCGATACCTTGTTCATGCCCGATGTAGGCACGGCGCGTTGCGATTTCCCCGGCGGCGATGCCGGCCAGTTGTATCAATCCATACAAAAGCTGCTGAGCCTGGCCGACGATACCCGCCTGTATCTATGCCACGATTATCCGCCCGATACCCGCCAGCCCGAGCACTGCTGTACGGTCGGGCAACAGCGTGCCGGCAATATCCATGTTCGCGACGGCATCACCGAAAGCGCCTTCACGGCCATGCGTACCTCACGCGACAAGACGCTGGGCATGCCCGTGCTGATCCTGCCCGCCATCCAGGTCAATATCCGGGCGGGCAAATACCCGCAGCCTGAAGACAATGGCGTGCACTACCTGAAAATACCGCTCAACCAGCTATAGAACAGGCCTGGACGCCGGCGCAAGCCAGCCCGCCGGACTAACCTGCTACGATAGCCCCCGTTTACCTTGAAATTATTGCGATCGACACTATGAATTATCTTGCCATCAAGCACCTGCACATGACGGCTGCCGTGCTGAGCATCCTCTTCTTTGTGATACGCGCCTACTGGTCGGTCACCTGTTCGAACAAGCTTCAGCTTAGGCTGGTCAAGACACTGCCGCATGTGATTGACACCGTCCTGCTGCTGGCCGGCATCACCCTGGCGGCCATGATCGGCCCCGAACAGCCCTGGATACTGGCCAAGATCGTGGCCTTGATTGCTTATATCGGCGTGGGCACCATTGCCATCAAGCGCGGCAAGACACCCAAGGCCCGCGGCATCGCAGCCCTGGTGGCCGTTGCCATTTTTGCGTATATCGTCGGGGTGGCCATGAATCACCACCCCTTGTCCTGGCTGGCCTGACCTCGTCTTCGCGCCTGCACTGCGGGGCCTATTCCGGAATTACCAGGCCCCCAACAGGCGCTGCACCAGCAAGCTGCTGCCCGCCACCGACACCCACACCCCCAGGCCCAGCAAGATGGGGCGCAAGCCCGCTGTCGCCATGCGCCGCAGGTCTGACGACAGGCCGATGGCCGTCAGGGCGACGACAATCAGGAACTGGGCCAGCAGGTGCAGGCTTGCATTCAGTTGTTCGGGAATGAGCCCGCTGGAACGCAAGGCCGACGCCACCAGGAACCACAAGATGAACCAAGGGAACACACGCCATAGATTGAAGCCGGCGTTGCCCTGGGTTTTCTCGCGCCAGGCGACCAGCACGGCAAAGACCAGGCAAATGGGAATGATCAGGGTCGCGCGCGTCAGCTTGACGATGGTGGCGTAGTCGCCCGCCGCGGTGCTGTAGCTGTATCCGGCCGCCACCACAGACGATGTGTCGTTGATGGCGGTGCCCGCCCACATGCCGAACCCCGCGTCCGACATATTCAGCCAGTGCCCCATCAAAGGGAACGCCAACACCGCGACGATATTGAAAATAAAGATCGTGGAAATGGCGAATGCCGTTTCATGCTCTTCGGGCTTGATGATGGGCGTGACCGCCGCAATGGCCGACCCGCCGCAAATCGCCGTGCCCACGCCGATCAGCGTTTTCAGCCGCGACGGTATGCCCAGCCATTTACCCAGGAGGCTCGCGGAAATAAATGCCACGGCGATGGTGACCAAGGTGACCCACAGCGATTCCATGCCGGTTTGAGCTACCTGCTGAATGCTCAGGCCGAAGCCCAGCGCAATAATGGACCACTGCAATATCTGTTTGGAGGCAAATTGCAGGCCCGGCTTGAACAGGGGTCCCACGCCCACGGTGTTGCGTATGGCAATGCCCAGCAAAATGCCAAAGACCGGCCCGCCGATAATCGGCGCCCAGCGCCCCAGTATCATGGCGAAAATACCCACCACCACTGCCAGCGCAAGGCCATAGAGCGGCGAAGGCAAACGCGGCGACGCATCGCGGCGCCGTTCAGAGGAACGCTTTGCCGCGGTCGCCGGCAGGGCACTGGTAGTCGATGAAGAGAAAGCCATGCGTCTTTGTTTGAATATATTAATAACCTGAGGCTATTTTAAAGCGGCGCAATGTATAAATAAATTAACTAATATTTATTCATGATATAAAATTTATTGATGATAGGAATCAGCCTTAAACAACTCGAAGTTTTTGTCGCCATCGCGTCGACCGGCACGGTGCGCGCCGCGGCGGAGCGCCTGTTCGTCACCCAGCCGGCGGTCAGCATGGCGCTGGCTGAACTGGAACGGCAGCTAGATGCCCAGCTGTTCGACCGCGAACGCGGGCGGCTGCGCCTGAGCCAGCGCGGCAAAGAGGTCCTGCCCATGGCGCAGGAAGTGATCGAACGGATCCAGGAAATGCTGCGCCAGACGGGTCAGCAACCCTTGGCGCTGACGGGCGAGCTGCATGTGGGCGCCAGCAACACGATCGGCAACTATCTGGTGGGCGAGCTGCTGGGCGCCTTCATTGCCATGCATCCCCAAGTCTCGCTGCAGGTCAGCGTTGAAAACACCGACACCATCAGCGCGGCCTTGCTGGAGCACCGCATTGATGTCGGCTGCGTGGAAGGCCCGGTCAACCACCCGCAGCTTGAAGTGCTCCCCTGGCGAAACGACGCGCTGGTCGTCTGCGCCGCGCCCGCCCACCCCCTTGCCCAACAGCCCGAGCTCAAGCCCCGCCACTTCAAGCATGCCAAATGGATATTGCGCGAACGCGGCTCGGCCATGCGGGTACAGGCCGAGCAGGCGCTCAATGCCCTGCCGGCGGGCCAGATTCTGCTGGAACTCGGGCAGGTCGAAGCCATTAAGCAGGCGGTCATCGCCGGCTTGGGCATCGCCTGCCTGCCCTATGCCGCCGCAAGCGAATCCGTCGCCACCGGACGGCTGAAAATCCTGCCCACGCCTTTTCTGAATCTGCAAAGGCGCTTGTCGCTGGTTTTGCACAAATCGCGCTACCGGGGCGCGTTGATCGATGCCTTTGTCGCCAGCCTGCCGGGCCAGCCCGATAGTATGATGGCGGAAGGCGTGGTCAAGCCGCAACCGTGAATAGGCATACCGCATGAATCCGCAACTCGAGCTTTTTCCTGCTGAAAGCAACCCTCGCGTCAAGCGCCAGGCCGCGCAGGCCTCGCGCAAACGCAGCAGCACGCGGCGCCTGCCCACTCAGGCCAGCACCGAAGAAGCCGCCCTGAAAAACGCCAATCTGCCCGCCAACGATACGCCGGGCCTGCCTCCTTATGAAACCATCGCACTGGTCTTGCAGGGCGGCGGCGCCTTGGGCGCCTATCAAGCGGGCGTGTTCCAGGGGCTGCAGGAAGCAGGCATCGAACCCAGCACCCTGTCGGGGATTTCGATTGGCGCACTGAACACCGCCATCATCGCGGGCAATCCGCCTGAAACGCGGCTTGCCCGGCTAAGGGAATTCTGGGAAACCATTTGCCAGCCGAACTTCGGCATCAGCCTGGACCCTTTCTTCGAGCAGTCATTGTTCAACCTGAACGATACCGTTCGCCAGACCCTGAGCGCCCTGCACGCCGGCAGCGCCTTGCTGAACGGCCAGAAAGGGTTCTTTCAACCCCGTTTCCCGCCCGCCCCCACCCAAATGCCCGGCGACCCGGCGACTGCAAGCTATTACGACACCAGCGCGCTGAAAGACACGCTGGAGCGGCTGTGCGACTTCGACAGAATCAATGCCCAGACGCAACAGGTGTCGGTGGGCGCCGTCAACGTGCGTACCGGCAACTTTGTGTATTTCGACAATACCCGGATCAAGCTCCGGGCCGAACACTTCATGGCGTCGGGCGCCCTGCCCCCCGCTTTCGCCGCCGTTGAAATCGACGGCGAATATTACTGGGACGGCGGCCTGGTCTCCAATACGCCCTTGACCCAGGTGCTGGATTCGCGCCCCCTGCGCGACACCCTGGTCTTTCAGGTGGACTTATGGAGCGCGCGCGGCCAGCCCCCCGCCAACATGAGCGAAGTGTCCGACCGCATCAAAGACATCCGCTATTCCAGCCGCACCCGCATGGTCACCGAACAACTGCGCTGGTCGCAGTACCTGCGCCATTTACTGCAGCATTTGCTGGACGAAATTCCCGCCGACGTGCGGGACAGCAATATGTATTGCCGCATGGCGCAGGACCTGGCCTGCGGCAAACGCTACAACGTCATCCATCTTATCTATCGCAACCAGCCCTACGAAAAACACTATAAGGATTTTCAGTTCGGGCTGGCCACCATGCGCGGCCACTGGAACAGCGGCCTGCAGGACATACGCCAAACGCTGGCCGACCCCCAACGCCTGGCCATGCCCGAAAATGCATCGGGCTTTGTCACGCACGACGTGCATCGCGAAGAGATCGAACAGCTCATGAACCATCTGCCCGGCAAGCTCAATGGCGCCAGTTGACCGGGTCTATCAGCCTGCCTTTTAGCGGCGGCGGCTCAGGACGACCGCGCCGGCCAGGGTAAAGGCGGTGCCGACCAATTGCATGGCGGTAATGGGCTCGCCCAGCAGCCAGGCGGCCAGAAACAAGACGGATACCGGACCCAGCAGGCCTAGCTGCGCGGTCATCGGCGCGCCGATGCGGGCCACGGACCACATGATCATGAAGGTCGGCAATACGGTATTGACCACGGCATGGATCATGGACAGCTCGTATACCTGCCTGACCTGGTCCAGGCCCTGCAGCCCATGCACGCCAAAAAAGTGCGCCATGCTGATGATGGCCGACACCGACATCGCATACGCCACCAAGCGCGTGGCGCCCACCCGCTTGATCAGTTCCCCCGAGCCGATCAGGTAGAACGCATACGACAAGGCTGAGCACAGCACAAAGAAAGCGCCCAGCATGACTTCGTTGCCGCTGAACGACAGGTCCTGCAAAAAGACAAACACCACGCCCAGATAGGACAAACCCAGCGCGATCCACTGACCCACGCCTATCTTCCGCTTCAAGGCCAGGGCCGAGATCAGCAACACGAAAGTGGGCGACAAAAAAAGGATCAGGCGTTCGAGTCCTGCGGAAATGTACTGCAATCCCAGGAAGTCAAGAAAGCTCGACAGGTAATAGCCGATGAAACCCAGGAAGATAAGTTGGCAGCGTTCCTTGCCCGTCAGCACCGGCAGTTTGCCCTGCCCGGCCTTGCGCGCCTGATAAAAACCGACGGCGGCAAAGAAGGGCAAAGACAGCATCATCCGAAAGCCGATCACGGTCGCCGCGTCGACACCATAGCGATACGTGAACTTGACCACAATGGCCTTGGCCGAGAACAATACCGCCCCCAGGCCCGCCAACAGAAACCCCATCCAGAACTCCCGGTTTCTGGTGTTATCGGTACCGCTGGAAAGAGAAGTCATAAACGCTGCAACAAGTGTGGGGGGCAAGACGCTATTTTGCCTCAAACGCGAGGCCCGCGACAGGATGCGCCGTAAAAATAGTTGCCTAGGCAGAGACTTGGGATTAGAATAGCGGCATGAGCAAGCCTGTCCGTTCCACCGCCGCATCAAGCACCGCGTCAACCCGTGGCAAACAGGCCTATTATTCGGCCAGCCCTGATTCACTCACCCCCGACAACAGCATAGGCATACTGCTGAAGCACGTGCTGGGCTCGCTGAACCGCATGATAGAACACCACGTTTCCCCGCTGGGCCTGACGGCCATGCAGTGGCGCCCGCTGGTCATGATTCACCACCTTGGCATCAACACACCCGCCGAACTCTCGCGCCACAGCCATGTCGACACCGGCGCCATGACACGCACCCTGGACCGGCTTGAAGCCAAGCACTTCATTACCCGTCAGCGCTGCCCCGACGATCGCCGGGTGGTCAGGATCGAGCTGACGGAAAGCGGAAGCCAAGTGGCGGCGCAAATCCTGCCGGCCGTCGCCACCACCCTTAACGCCCACCTGGAAGACTTCAGCAAGACTGAAATACACACCCTGATCAAGCTGCTGAACCGCATGCTTGTCAACGGCAACAGCGCCATCGACGCCGCCTGTCCAAACCGCGAATCCTAGCGCCTTTCCCCTAGCGTTCCTTCCCCGTGCGCCTTCGCCTGTTGAAAAGCGCCCAGAATTTCGCTATATAATTGCCTAGGCAGATACAGACCAGTCAGATATATTCAGCTAAATGTAAGCAAACCCCCACAGCCCCCTGTTTTCTTTTCCCATCCGTCATCAGAAGCATGAAATCACTCTTACCCCTCCTGCTTGCCGCCCTCCTGTCGGGATGCGCGGCCATCAATCCGGGCGAACCGGCGTTGGCCAAGCTGGACGCCGCGCAACTGGGCTTGCAAGACAGCGCCATCGCCTGGCCGGCCGAACAATGGTGGCATCGTTATCAAGATCCACAGCTGGACCAACTGATCGGCGAGGCCCTGGCCGGCAGCCCCAGCCTGGCTGCGGCGCAGGCACGCTTGAACCTGGCCAACGCCGCCGTCAGCAGCGCCCGCGCCGTTCAACTGCCTCAGGCCGACGCCGGCTATACGCTGACGCGCGAGCGCTTCTCGAACAACTACATCTACCCGCCTCCTTACGGCGGGTCAATGCAGACCGACAACAGCCTGAGGCTGGACATCGGCTTCGACCTGGATTTGTGGGGCCGCAACCGGGCGCATTACGCGTCCGCCGTCTCGCGGCAACAAGCCACGGCAGCCGACGCGCAGATGGCGCGCAACACCCTGGTCAGCGGCGTGACGCAGAGTTACTTCAATCTGCAAAATGCGCTGTCCCAACACCAGGTGCTGGGGCAGATCGTCAAGCAGCTTGAAAACGTGCTGGACATCACGCGCCAGCGCGTTGCGGCAGGCCTGGACACCGAGGTGGAAGTGAATCAAGCCGACTCGGCCGTATCGGCCGCGCGCGTGCAGCGTAGCCAGGCCGCCACCAATGCGGACCTGCTGCGCAATCAATTATCGGCGCTGATCGGCGCGGGCCCGCAACGCGGCCAGCGGATCGGCCAGGCAACGCTGGCGCAGGCGCCCGACGGCGTGCCCGCCAGCATTCCCCTGGCCCTGGTCGGCCGGCGGCCCGACATCGTGGCCGCCCGCTTGCGCGCCGAGGCCAGCGCCAGCGACATCTCGGCGGCCAAGGCCGAGTTCTATCCCAACGTGAACCTGTCGGCCTTTGCCGGCTTCATGTCGCTGGGCCTGTCCAACCTGCTTGAAGGCAGCAGCAAGGCCTACGGCGTCGGGCCGGCTATCACCCTGCCCATCTTCCATGGCGGCGCGCTCAATGCCCAGCTGGATGCCCGGCAGGCCGAGCGCGACCTGGCCATTGCCAACTACAACCAGACCCTGCTGGCGGCGGTAAGAGAGGTGGCCGACGCCACCACCGCCATCCAGGCGCTGCGGCAACAGACCATCGACCAGGCGGCCAGCCTGCGCGCCATCACGTCAGCCTACGAGATTGCCGTCAACCGATACAAATCGGGACTGGGCAACTTCGTGCAGGTCCTTCTGGCCCAGAACGAAGTCCAGAAGCAGGCCATCTTGAACACCGACATGCAGGCGCGCGCCTACAACCTTGACGCCCAACTGGCGACCGCCCTGGGCGGCGGCTACGGCGCCAGCACATTGACACCCTGAAACACGAGAACCAGACATGACTACCGCAAACGCACCCGCATCCCGGCGCAAGCCGCTGCTTATCCTCGCCACCCTTGTCTTTGTCGTGATCGGCCTGGCCTACGCGATCTGGTGGTTCATTTTCGCCTCGGGCTTCGAAGCCACCGATGACGCCTACGTGCACGGCAACCTGGTCCAGGTGACCTCCCAGATCCCGGGGACGGTCATCGCCATCGGCGCCGACGACACACAGACCGTCGGCAAAGGAAGCCTGTTGATCGAACTGGACCCCAGCGACACCGACATTGCCTTGAAGCAGGCCGAAGCCGCCCTGGCCCAGGCCGTGCGCAGGACACGCACCGTCTTCGTCCAGAACAACGCACTGGAGGCGGACATTGCCATGCGCAGCGCCGACATTGAACGTGCTCAAGTGGATCTGGCCAAGGCGCGCAACGACCTGAAACGCCGCCGTACCCTGGCCAGCTCGGGCGGTGTCAGCGGCGAGGAAATCCTGCATGCCCAGACCGCCGTCAAAGCGGCCGAGTCCGGCCTGGCCCAGGTGCAGGCGGCCCATGCCGCCGCACAAGCCAAGCTGGAAACCAACCAGGCCCTGACCGCCGGCACCACCATCCAGGCCCATCCCGACGTCATGCAGGCCGCCGACCAATTGCGCAAGGCCTGGCTGGCCAGCACCCGCACCCGCCTGCCCGCACCCGTGGACGGCATGATTGCACAGCGGTCCGTACAGGTGGGCCAACACGTCGCGCCGGGCACGCCGCTGATGACCATTGTTCCGTTGCAGCAGGTCTGGGTCGAAGCCAACTTCAAGGAAGGCCAGGTTCGCCGCATGAAACCCGGCCAGCAGGCCACACTGACTGCCGACCTGTACGGCAGCAGCATCCGCTACCACGGCACGGTGCAGGGCCTGGCCGCGGGCACCGGCAGCGCTTTCGCCCTGCTGCCGGCGCAGAACGCCAGCGGCAACTGGATCAAAGTCGTGCAGCGCCTTCCGGTCCGGATCGCACTGGACCCGCAAGAGCTGGCCGACCACCCCTTGCGCGTGGGCTTGTCGATGCAGGTCGAGGTGGACTTGTCCGAACCCGAGGAAGCGCATGCGCCGCCCGCCAACAGCGGCTTCAAGACAGCCGTATTCACGGATGGCCGCGACGAAGCCGATGCGCTGATTCAACAGATCATCCGCGACAACCTCAGCTCATGAGCCAGGCCGACATGGAAAACAAAGCGCCGCCGGGCGGCTCTGTCGCCTACCCGCCGCTCGAAGGCCGCGCGCGGGTGTTCGGCACCATCGCCCTCTCGTCCGCCGTCTTCATGAACGTGCTGGACTCTTCGATTGCCAACGTGTCGATTCCCACCATTGCCGGCGACCTTGGCGTCAGCGCCACGCAAGGCACCTGGGTCATCACTTCGTTTGCCGTCGCCAATGCCATTACCGTGCCCCTCACGGGCTGGCTGACGCAGCGTTTCGGCCAGGTACACCTGTTCGTCGTCTCGGTCATGCTGTTCGTCATCTCGTCGTGGCTATGCGGATTCGCCTGGTCGCTGGAGTCGCTGGTGGCCTTTCGCGTACTGCAAGGCGCCGTCGCCGGCCCCATGATTCCCCTGTCCCAATCGCTGATGCTGAGCACCTACCCCAAAGCCAAGGCGGGCATGGCGCTGGCCTTGTGGTCCATGACCATCTTGGTGGGGCCGATCGCCGGGCCCTTGCTGGGCGGGTGGATTTCCGACAACTACAGCTGGTCGTGGATTTTCTATATCAACGTCCCTGTGGGCCTGTTGGCCGGCTGGGCCTCGTGGCAACTGTACAAAGACCGTGAAACACCGCGCGCCAGGCTGCCCATCGACACCATCGGGCTGGCCCTGCTGGTCGTATGGGTGGGCGCACTGCAACTGATGCTGGACAAAGGCAAGGAGCTAGACTGGTTTGCCAGCACCACCATCACCACCATGGCCGTCATTGCCCTCGTGTCCCTGGTCTTTTTTGTGATCTGGGAACTCACCGCCCGGCATCCCGTGGTCGACCTGACCCTGTTCGCCCATCGCAATTTCACCTCGGGCGTGATCTCGATATCGGTGGGATACGGCGTGTTCTTCGGCACCGTGGTACTGCTGCCCCTGTGGATGCAAAGCACCCTGGGCTACACCGCCACCGACGCCGGCATTGCGTCCGCCCCGGTCGGCATCCTGGCCATCATCCTGTCGCCCATTGTGGGCAAGATGCTGGCCAAGCACGACCCGCGCGTCATCGCCACCTTTGCCTTCCTGGTCTTTTCACTGATCAGCTACATGCGATCAAACTTCAATACCCAGGTCGACATCTACGCCATCATGCTGCCCACCTTCATACAGGGCGCCGCCATGGCCACGTTTTTCATCCCGCTGACCACCCTTAGCCTATCGGGACTGGAACCCCACCGCATTCCCGCCGCGGCGGGACTGTCGAACTTCGTTCGGCTGTTGTTCGGAGCATTCGGCACCTCCATCACTACGACATTGTGGGAAAACCGCGCCACCCTGCATCATGCCCAACTGACTGAAGCCGCCCGGCCCGGCGAGCCGGCCTTCGATGCCATCATGGCCGGCATGCGGCAACACGGGCTCAGCCACGAACAGTCCGCCGCCGTGGTCAACAACATGATAGGCCAGCAGGCCTTCACCATGTCGGCCGCCGACATTTTCTATGCATCGGCCATCTTGTTCCTGATGCTGATCGCGCTGATCTGGATAGCCCGCCCCACCTCGAACGCCTCGGCAGGCGCCGCATCGGGCGCGCATTGACCGCAGGCACGATACTTGCTGCCAGCACATGACTAGCGGGGCGTTGCCATGCACGCCCTGCCTTCTTTTTCGGGCCATCATATAAGGACAGCCAGCCATGAATGCGAAACAGCAGGAAGCCGCCACACAACAAGACCCCATTGATGTAGAAGCCATACGCCAGGAAGCGCGCAAGCTCGATAACGGCGCCGTTCCGCCGGGCTACCAGGGCAATCGCACAGAGATCATCGCCATGCTCAACGCCGCACTGGCCACGGAACTGGTCTGTGTGCTGCGCTACAAGCGCCACTATTACACGGCCGCCGGCCTGTTCAATGAACCCATCAAGGCCGAATTCCTGGAGCACGCCCAGCAAGAGCAGGACCATGCCGACCAGATCGCCGAGCGCATCGTGCAGTTGAACGGGGAACCGAATTTCAACCCGTCCACCCTGGCGGCCCGCAGCCACGCCGAGTATGACGACTGTACGGACATCAAGGGTATGATCAAGTCCAACCTGATCGCTGAACGCGTCGCCATCGAGTCTTACCGGCAAATGATAGCGCGCATAGGCGATACGGACCCCACCACCAAACACATGCTGATCGGCATCATGGCCGTCGAGGAAGAACACGCCGACGACATGAAAGACCTGCTGGATTGAACGTGCGCCGTTTGCCGGGCGCTGGCGCTGGGCGGGAAGCCAGGGCGTCTGGTTACCGGCGTTGGCTTGCCCAAGTTGAAAAATATATGCTATAGTTTCGCTTCTTTAATTCCCCGATAGCTCAGTCGGTAGAGCGACGGACTGTTAATCCGCAGGTCACTGGTTCGAACCCAGTTCGGGGAGCCAAGAATATCAAGCACTTAGGCCAATTCTTCGGAATTGGCCTTTTTGTTTCCTGGTCTATATAGACGTCAATTAACAATCTCTGTTCCTCTTGGCGGATATTTCTCGGGTTTACGCCGATCCCTGATCAATACGAATCAGCTTAAACTAGCCCGAAAGTAACAAATATTTAATTTAATGTTATTTTGTAATGTCGATATCCGGCGCAGGAGTTGTACCCAACCAGGAGGATGACAATGCCTAGCTTCATATTGAACGAAAATCAACAATCTAACGGAGATTACGAGGTTCACAATACAACGACGGGCTGCCGATTTATGCCTGAGCTACGCAGCCAAATTTTACTCGGCGTGCACTCAAGTTGTGTGGGTGCCGTTGCGGAGGCTAAACGACTGAAGCCAATGTGGTACCGAATCAACGGCTGTGCCTATTGTTGCTCCGCTTGCCACACCGGCTAAGCCTTAACGTCGTAGAGGAGAGCTTAGCGCCCTCCTTCTCGAGTTGATAAAACAGGAGACAAAAACATGAAAAACGTTCGTTTACTCGTTGCGGCCATACTGTTTAGCGTTGCGGCCTACCCATTCCAGGCTTATTCGCATGGAGGCGGCTGCCGCAAAGACTCCCCACCGGGCAAGTGCTGCCACATGGATAAAAAGAAAGGAAGTGTGCACTGCCACTAGCTGGGCGTTGAAAGCCAGCGCCGAAGAGTTGAAACACACTGATTAACCACCGCGACCGCGACAATCTCCGGCCGCGGTTTTTTCTGTACTGAAGATCAGTCATAGCGATAGACTGAACAGCGATAGCGCCACTATCAGAGTGATGTCACCCCAGCCTCTGCGGCTCTATGCCTACTTTGACGCCACTGAAATTTGCGAATTCGTGCTCCAGTGCTGCAAGCTTTGTGCCGAAGAAGACTTGGCGTCGGAAGTGGAGTACCTACGCAGCCATGACCAGACAGTGTGTGAACTCGAAACGTGGCTGGACATGCGTCAATCAAAGCTGAACTCGCTCATAGACCTTATCGTACAAGGTCACGGCTCGCTGTCCCGGCGCAACTGCCGCACCTATCTGCCTTGGCTGCCGCCATCACCGGATGTTGAGCCCGGTTGAAACACAGCCCTTCAGGCAATTAGGCACATGGCTTGCTCTTGAAGCATTGAGTCCCAGACTCGTCCAGCGGTTCCATTCAGGTGCTGCCGTCGTTCAGCGCCATGTACTTACACCATGAGGAACACCATGACTACTGAGATGAAAGAAAACTTGTTGGATTGGCTACGCGATGCTCACGCAATGGAAGAGCAAGCCGAGAAAATGCTAACAGCCACGGCGGAACGGCTCGAAAACTATCCCGAGCTACGGCACCGTATTGAACAACACATTCAAGAGACCCGGCACCAGGCGGAGCAGGTTCGCTTATGCATCACCCGTCTCGGCGGTGACACATCAGCCGTCAAAGACACCACCGCCAAGATGATGGCGATGGCTCAGGGCTTGAGCGGCATATTCGTCTCTGACGAAGTCGTCAAGGCCAGCTTGGCCAGCTATGCCTTTGAACACATGGAAATCGCCAGTTACCGAGCGCTCATTGCGGCCGCAGAGGCGTGCGGGGAACCGGAAACCAAGCAAATTTGCGAGCAAATTCTGGGTGAAGAAGAAGCGATGGCCAACTGGCTGGCAGAACACTTGCCCGCCACGGTGAAAAAGTTCCTTGCGCGCGATGAAACAGAAGGCGCCAAGGCCAAGCGGTGACATCCAGCGGAGCGCATTCCCGCCTCCCAAATCTGATTGCATACGAATGCACGAGGAGATTTCATGAAAACCGTACACACTCCCTTAGCCATAGCTTTCAGCGTGGCGCTGGCAAGCTTTGGCAGTTATGCCCAACAGGGCGCGCCCTCATCCGAACCCCAGGGCCAACCGACGCAACCGGCAACCGTAGGTGAAGATAGACAGGCCAGCCTCCAACGAGAAGACGAAAGATTTCTGAAAAATGCAATACAAGGAAGCCACGCCGAGATCGTGGGCAGCCAGCTCGCTCTCGAAAAAACCGAGAGCAGCGACGTTAAGTCCTTTGCCCAGATGATGATTGACGATCACGGGAAAATGGCCAAAGAGGCAGAGGCCCTTGCGGAGAACAAGGGCATGGCACCCCCGACGGGGCCTTCGGCGATGCAATCGACAGAGATTGCCTCCCTCAAAGCATTGTCTGGCGGGGCCTTCGATGCCATGTATGTAAATCGCATCGGCGTCGCCTCTCACGAAGCGACAGTGGAAATGTTTGAAAAAGCCAGTCAAGAAGCACAGGATCCTGACGTGAAAGCGCTGGCGGCCAAGACCCTGCCTAAGTTACAGGAACACCTGAAGATGGCCAACACGCTGAATGACAAACAGGACAAGCAGTAATCGCGGCCGGGCAATCGCCGGGCACTCCATTTGCTGATATCCGAATCAAGTACGGCATCCCGCCGTCCATTCTTGGAGCCATCATGCCAGTCAAGACACTAGAAGACCTCTTTCAACATGAGCTGTCGGATATATACAGCGCCGAAAAACAGCTCACCAAGGCGCTGCCACGCTTGGCGCGTGCCGCGGAAAACCCGGATTTAGAGAATGCGTTTACGACACATCTGGAAGAAACCCAAGGTCAAGTCGAGCGGATTGACCAGATCGTCGAGATCCTGAACATGAAGCTCAAACGCATTAAATGCGCGGCCATGGAAGGACTTGTCGAAGAAGGCAAGGAAGTGATAGAAGAAATCGAAAAAGGACCGGTGCGCGACGCGGCCCTGATCGGCGGGGCGCAGAAGGTAGAACATTACGAAATTGCGAGCTACGGGACGCTCTGCGAGATCGGCAAGCAACTGGGCTATACCGACGCGGTGAAACTGCTTAAAGAAACCCTGGCGGAAGAAAAGGCTACCGATGAAAAGCTTACCTTGTTGGCGCAGAGCGGAGCAAACGCCAAAGCGGCCGGCGTTGAAAAGTAGCGGTAGAAGTTCAGGATGAGCAGGAAGATTGAAAGGCCGTGCAAATGACATGTACGGCCTTTCATTCATTATGCCTTGAAAACACTCTCCGTCAACTGGACGCGGCGGCGCCTTCGGACTGAATCGGCTGTCGTGGGCACAGCCGCTTTAGGTTGGGAAAGCATTTCGCCGGTGCCTAGACTCGACCGGATAGCACGACGAACCCCTTGGGACTTTAATGATGCCGCAATAAATAGTGTCACCATAGCATTCTCCTTAAAGGGTAATACTTGAGTGTCCACCGTAACAGCACGCCCACAGTATCTCAAGCGTGCTTTCTTAAACTTACAACTGGCCTATTGTCAATGGGCTGAACGCACCCCGCCGGATGCCCGCTTACTAGCCCCCGATGGCGCGTTGCCGCCCATCAGGGCGGTGAGCGGCGCCGCAACGGATGTCCAAGAACGGCCATCACAGAAACGAAGACGCCAGATGGGGCCATGGCCGCAATACCGGCTGACTGGGTTACTGGGTTACCGGCTTACCACCAACTGGATCTGGGGCGCACTTTGTTCGCTGCTGCGCGATTCAAGTCTTTTGCTTCCTGCTCGGCATATTCCTCCTCTCCCGGCTCGTAAGAACCCTCATGCATGCAACTGCTGGGACTCAGTTGGCATTGGAGCGAGCCGCCAGACGATGAACAGCCAGAGACAGCCGCGAGAAAAAACAGCGACAGGCCGAAGCGGCCCAAGTTTTGAACGGACATGCCACTACACCTACAGAGTTGCCATCATTCATTTATAGCAGAACCTTGGCCAGCGCAGCAGCAGCAGCAGCAGCAGCAGCAGCAGCAGCAGCAGCAGCAGCAGCAACAGCAGCAGGAGAAGAGGAAGAAGAAGAAGAAGAAGAAGAAGCGGAGCAGCATGCCTGCCTGAAAAAAAACAGCGCCCGCCGATCTTGCGAAGGGCGGGCCCGGGCAACGCAATCTGCGATGTCCGTGTCAGGCTTTCTCGATCTCTGTCAGCTCCTGCTTAAGAACCTCCAGTTCCTTTTGCTCGCGTTCCAGCTTGCGCTGGAGCTTCTTCACCTTGTCATACCGCCCCTCGGATTCCTTCTGTTGAATTTCCTCAAGAATGTCGTCGACTTCTTCCTGCTGTTCGGCAATGTCCTGTTTCTGATCCTTGATGAGGCCTGCGTCGGTGCAGTGCTGTTGAACCATAGACAAGGCCTTTTCCAGGCCGCGCTGACGTTGGCTGTTATTTGCCTCTTGGGCAAACTTGATCTGCTGCGCTATCTCGACCGCTTTACGCTCGCATGCGGGGTTGGCCGCCATCGCGGGGGCGACTCCAAACAACAGAACCAGCCCGGCTAGGTACTTCGATACCATCGTCTACTCCTTCCTTGGGGTGGGAAATGGGATTATCTTCGAAAATCGATACGACAGGACATGGCAGAGCTCAATTCCGCTCACGGCAGCCATCGATCTCGCGCATGTAGGCCTGCGGGCTGCGTCGCATCTCGGTTCGAAATGCATAGGTGAAGGCCGACGTGGAGCCATACCCAAGCTCCATGGCCGTCCTGGTCACGTCCATGCCGCTTTCAAGCAGCTCGACGGCCCGAAACAGCCGTAGGCGGCGGCGCCAGGAACGCAGGGACGTTCCCGTTTCCACCAGAAAACGCCGTGCCAGCGTGCGGCCGGACATGCCAAGCGACGCTCCCCACTCTTCTATGCTGCGCGGATCAGCCGGATCGGCATAGAGGACTTCGCAAAGCTGCGATAGCGCTATGCTCTTGGGCCATGGCAGCGCCGTCGTCGTGGAGCGGGCCCGGCGAAGCTGATCGACGATCAAGCGACGGACACGCCCGCGATACTCGTGATCGTCCGCTTCGCCACTGTCCGCTTCGCCATCGATCGCCGCCGCCTCGATGATGAGCGCCCTTAATAGCGGCGTAACGGTAAAGACCGCCGCATTGCGCGAAAAAAGATCGCCGCCAACGTCCTCGCCTATCCACAGGCTGCGAAACTCGGCCCCAAGGAATGAACCCACCCTGTGCAAAGTGCCGGTCGGCAGCCAGGCGGCCTGATCTGGCGAAATCAAAAAGGAACGCCCCTCCGCAACGACTGTGAGGACGCCGGAGATGGCGTAGACCATCTGATTCCATTCATGGAAATGGTCGGCGAAACCATGGCCGGGCGGGATGGCTTGCGCCCGCATCGTCATCGGCGATGGGGGCAATACATCCGGTGGAGGAGCAAGGAGCTTCCAGGGCATAAGCGTATCCTTTTGTCTTTTATTCTACATAACCAGACATATTATCGATAGACTGCAGCTGCGCCATACGCTGTAATGGTGCGCTATCCTTCCCGATCAACATCACACACCACGGTGCCGTTTCAATGAGCGAATCATCTTCCGCTGTGCTTCCCGAGAACATTCAGCGCGGAAATATATGGCGGCTGGTCGCCGCCCAGGCCTTGTCCGGCGCGAACGCTGTGGTGGTCTACGCCACAGGCTCCATCGTCGGCAATATGCTGGCTCCGACGCCGATGCTGGCTACCCTGCCGATCTCCATCTTCGTGGTGGGCATGGCGGCATGCACGCTGCCGGTCGGCGCGGTCGCCAGGCGCCACGGCCGGCGCGCGGCTTTCCTGCTGGGAACCGGCGCCGGCGTCCTGGCCGGACTGCTGGCCATGCTCGCAGTCATCATCGGCGGGTTCTGGCTGTTCTGCCTGGCGACATTCTTTGGCGGAGCCTATGCCGCTGTGGTGCTGTCCTTCCGGTTCGCAGCCGCCGACGGCGTCGCGCCGAAACGGCGCGCACAGGCACTGTCGCTGGTCATGGGCGGCGGCGTCGCCGCAGGGATCGTCGGACCGCAATTGGTGACCTGGACGATGGATCTGTGGCCGCCACACATGTTTGCCGTCACCTTTCTGGCGCAGGCGGCCGTCGCGGCGCTCTCGGCATTCATCCTGCTTGGTGTCCGGCTTCCAGCACCCACAGCGGGGGAAATGGCCGGCGGGCGGCCTCTGGCAGCCATCGTGCGGCAGCCGCGCTTCGTCGCCGCAGCCGTCTGCGGCGCAGTGTCCTACATGCTGATGAACTTCCTGATGACGGCCGCGCCGCTGGCGATGCACCTGTGCGGGCACTCCCAGGAGTCCGCCAATCTGGGCCTGCAATGGCATGTCATTGCCATGTATGCGCCCAGCTTCTTTACGGGCAGCCTGATCTCGCGCTTCGGCGCTGCGCGGGTGGCGACGGCAGGCTTGATCCTGATCGGCCTGTCCGCCGCCGTCGGGCTGGGCGGCATCGACGTCATGCATTTCTGGTGGTCGCTGACCCTGCTCGGCGTGGGATGGAACTTCGGATTCCTGGGCGCATCCGCGCTGGTTCTGGAATGCCACCGGCCCGAGGAAAAAACGCGTGTCCAGTCGCTCAATGATTTCATCGTCTTCGGCCTGATGGCGATCGGATCGTTCTCGTCCGGAGGGCTGCTGTCGGCCTATGGCTGGAATACCGTGCTGTGGGTGTCCTTCGTTCCGCTGGCCCTGTCAGTCGTGGCGCTTGCGCTGGCCATGCGGGGCGCATCTTCTGCTCCGCCGCTGGCTTCCGAATAGAAAATGATGCGTCGACCTACCGGATCTGCCGCTTATCCACCATGAACCCATGCTGAACAACCTGCTGTTCCTGATCTTTGTCGCGCTCGCCGTTTATACGCAGAACCTGACTGGATTCGCCTTGGCGCTGGTGCTGCTCGGCCTCGTAGGCGCAACAGATGTTTTTCCCCTGCCCGATGTCGTCAATGCCGTTTCCATCATCGTGCTGGTCAATGCAACACTGTTTCTGTACAAGCGCCGGGCGCTGCGGCTGGAGCGGTCGTTGTGGCCCGTCCTGCTCGCCAGCATGGCGGGCACCCTCCTGGGCGTGGCGGCGCTGGCCTGGATCATGGGCAACGCTTATGAAGTGCTGCGCCTGCTGCTCGGGCTGAGCATCGTGTATTGCGCATGGATGCTGTGGCGGCGCGCCGTGCCGCGCTCTACCTCGTCAACGCCGGCCTCTTTTGCATCGGTCGGGCTTCTCTCCGGCTTGATGAATGGCCTGTTCGCCGCAGGCGGCCCGCCCCTTGTCTTTCTTATCTATCGCCAGCCCTGGAGCCTGGCGCGCATCCAGGAATCGCTCATCTTCATCAACGGCATGGCTGCGCTGTTGCGGCTTGCCGTCACCATACCAACGGTCGGCTTCAATCAGCAGTCTTTGAAGCTTTCGCTCATCGCTGTACCCGTCGTGTTGCTGGTCACGACGCTGAGCGCGCGCCGGGCCCCGCCGCTGTCCCCCAGGGTTCTTAGACTGATCGTATGCTTATTGTTGGTGGCAACAGGCCTAATCATGGTTCACGCGTCGATGTTCTTTTTGACATCGGCCTGACGCTCTGCCGGCGCCCCGCCCATGCAGGGCCGCCGCGGCTCCTCATCCTGCGCCCAGGCAAGCCACTTAAACCGTGGGCACACGGCTTGCTTCCCCCCGCATCATACGGCTTGGAAGCAGCCCGCCCCGACCCGCGGGCGCATACTCCTGGAGATAGACCATGAAGCAAGATCAGAAGCCCGAACATCCTTCGCAGCAAGACCCAGAGCAAGGCAACAAGATAGACCCGCGCCTGAAGGAACCGGTGGGCCCCGGGCAGCATCATTCGGATATAGGCGAGCCGGGCAAGAAAAATCCCGGCCACGCCAATCCCGCCCACAATACACCTGGCCACGCTCGCCAGAACCAGCCAGGCCAGCAAGACCCGGGACACCCCGGGCAAGGCCAAACGCAAAGCTATCCCGGCATTAAGGGCCCCAAGGCGCGCGCGCTTCAAGAAGACCGCGCAATCGACAAGGAACAAGCTCAAGAAAGCGTTGAGAAGGACCCACGCTCAGAGTTGGGCTTGAAGTCCCCCAACAAGGACGCCGAGAGCGCAGACGAGCGCATGAACCGGCAAGAAGCCCAGGGACGGAAAGCCACGCAGTTTGATGGCAAGCCGAACCCTTAGCGTCCTCGGACTCGATCCCCGGTGGGAACGCGGATGCACGCGAGCATCAATCCGGCACTGCGGCAAGCGCCTTTCAAGGCGCTGCCTGCGCGACCGCTCACGGCGGCGTCATGTCGTCCGCCTCTTCTTGCTGTTCGAAGTCTCCACTGCCCAGTTCGGTTACACCGTCTGTCGGTAAATTCAGCGACTGCTCCACCGCCCGGGCGATCCTGGCGCTTCCGCGCTCGAACGCATCCAGCAATTCGCTGCCGGTCGTGCCCCGAGCGCCGAAGGATCGCACCAGCGCATCGGCTGAAATTTCGTACGCGCGCTTCTTATCCTTGTCGTTCCAGACGAAACGAATGTAGCCATCCTCGTACTTGGCTTCTGTCTTCTTTGCAAACTCGCTCATTGCAACCTCCAAAATCGATCGCAGACCGTTCTATGGTAGAGCCGAACACACGCCCGGCAAGGCTTCGGATGAAAGCGAGTGTTACCACAAGGCGCCCGTCCGCATTGAGTGCGAAGGGGAACGACAAGGCCCGCGCCAAAGTATGGCCTTGTACCGACGCTTACACCTTCGCTGAACTTCGTTGCACCCAAATCGCTAGAATGATTTCGCGCACTTACGTGAGGGGACAAGCTCCCTGACCAAGGAAGAAGCATGCATAAAACAGAAGAAGTTGCGGCGTTCATGCAAGAAAAATCCCTGCTATTGGTCACCGCCGAGTCGTGCACCGCAGGGCTCATTGCTGCCACCTTGGCGGATACCAAGGGGGCAGGCCAGCTCCTGGATTGTGCGTTCGTCGTCTACTCGCCCCAAGCCAAGCAAAGGTGTTTGGGCGTCCGGCCTCAGACGATCGAGCGCTTCAACCTGACCAGCGAAGAGGTGGCCCGCGAAATGGCGCTTGGCGCCCTGGACAATAGCCGCGCCAATCTCGCCATCGCCAATACCGGCGTCACAGACGATACCGACAAGCATACGCCTGCAGGCACACAGTGCTTTGCATGGGCTTTCGCCTTCACACCCGACGCACCGATTCATGTTTTCAGCGAAACACGCCGGTTTGATGGCCAGCGAAACCAGATTCGCGAAGCAAGTGCCGACTATGCGCTGCTGCGGGTGCCCTACTACTACAGCAAAGCCGTAGCGTCGTAGAAGGCGCCGAGCGATTAAATCAGCCTGCGCCCCAACATGCGGGCAAGGGTTCCGTCCTTAAGGCGGAAGTGATGAAACAGCGCCATGGCGGCATGGCCCACGATCAGCGCCAACAGGCACCAGGCCAACGGGCCATGCAAGAGGTCGGCGGGCGCCATCATCCAGGCAATCTCGATGCCTGTTTCCTGGGTGATGGGTAGGCCAAAGGCGGAAAATGCCTTGCCCGAGCCAAACTGGCGCAGTAGCGCCAACGCGGGAATCAGCAGCATCAACACATACAACAGAATATGCCCCGCCCGGGCCAGCCTGCCTGTCGTGTCGGCGGCATAGACGGGCCGCCGGCCTGCGTTGTACAGCGCCCAGAGCAGACGCAGTGCTGCAAGCACCAGCAGCAACAGCCCGACGGGCCTGTGCGTACCGACCAGAAATGCCGTCAGCGGCGAGCGTCCAACGATGATCTTGACCGCCATACCGAAAAACTGCCAACTGAACAGCAGCGCCATTGACCAATGCAATAGCCGGCTGACGCGGCCATAGACGTGTTCGTTATCTTGCCACATGAGCGCTCCCGTACTGTGATGCCCCAGTTATACACCAACTCTCAAGCCCCGCTGCGCATGCGCCACGCCGCAAAACCGAAAATCGCCAGGCCGCCCAGCGCCAGCGTCATGCCGACCCAGGCCGTCGATGTCCAGCCATAGCCGCCGGCAATCGCCAGCCCGCCCAGCCAGGCTCCCAGCGCGTTGGCCATGTTGAATGCGGAATGATTCAAGGAAGCGGCCAGGGTTTGCGCTTTCGGTGCGGCGTCCATCAGCCGGATCTGCAGCGGCGGGCCGATGGCAACACCGCTGCCTATCAACAGCACGCCAACCATGGCCGTCCATGGGTGGCCCGCCATGAATGGGAACAGCGCCAACACCATAATATTCCAGACCAGCAATACGCCGATGGCGCGCATCAGCGCCTGATCCGCCAGCCAACCGCCCACCACATTTCCGATGATCATGCCCATGCCGACAAACGACAGTGCGAACGGAACCAGCACGGCTTGCACGCCCGACACTTCGATCAACGTAGGCGCAATGTAGCTGACAACGCTGAACATGCCGCCGAACCCAATGGCGCCGATGCCCAAAGTCAGCCACACCTGCTCGATCCGCAGCGCGCCCAACTCCCGCATCGGGCTATTCAGCCGCGACGCGGGGGCGTGGGGGACGATGCCCCGCAGCAAAGCCATGGTAATGATCCCGATGATGCCTACGGCGGCAAAGGCAGCCCGCCAGTTCAGGGCCTGCCCCAGCCAGATGGCCAGCGGATTGCCGATCAATACCGCCACCGTCAGGCCCAGCATGACGCGGCCTACCGCCTGCCCCCGCCGGGAAGGCTCGACCATGGACGCGGCCACCAGCGCCGCCACGCCGAAATAGGCGCCATGCGGCATACCGCTAAGGAAGCGGAACAACATGACCGAGCCGTAGGTGGGCGCCAGGGCGCTGGCCAGATTGCCGGCGGCAAATACCGCCATCAGCACGATCAACAGCAGGCGGCGCGGCAATCTGGCCGCGAGCACCGAGATCAGCGGCGCGCCGATCACCACGCCCAGCGCATAGGCGCTGATCAAATAGCCGACTTCGGGCGCGCTGACACCGAAATCGATGGCCATGTCCGGCAGCAGGCCCATGATCGCAAACTCGCCCGTGCCGATGCCGAACCCGCCGACAGCCAGTGAAATCTCTGCCGCCATCCGGCGGCCTTTGCTCAAGGGACGCAAACGGTCCGACGCATGTCCTGACATTAGGGTAAACCAGTAGAAAAGGCGCAAGTATACGCCGTCCGCCCTTTCAGTTGAAGGAAACGGCGGGGCGGCGTATTGTTACACTGGCGCTGCAATCTTGCGCCGCTGTCTTGCATTGCGACACGCCTCAACGACAACGATACCAACAACGCCCAGCGCCAAGGCACATGATGGATCCGATCAAACCGACAGCCGCCGCCACCCTGCCGCTTTCAGCGGAACCCGCCGAGCAGGCCGATGACATCAACCCGATTCCTCTCAGCGCCGTGGTGCCCGAGGTCCCCGGCCGCACGCCCGTGGGCGGCTTGCCGTTGGCCATACTGGCCACCATTGCCCTTATTTTCACCCTGCAATGGGCCAAAGCATTCTTTATTCCCCTGGTATTGGGCATATTGATCGCCTTCACCTTGAATCCGGTGGTCAGCTGGCTGGAGCGCATGCGGCTGCCCCGCATCGTGGCGACCAGCCTGGTCATGCTGGCCTTGCTGGGCTCCAGCACCATGGTCGCCATCTCGGTCTACAACGAGGCGGAATCCATCGTGGACGAGTTGCCGATGGCCAGCTACAAGCTGGCCAATGCCTTCAAGCGCATCAATAATGGCGAGCTTGGCACGCTGGACAAGCTCAGGAGCGCGGCCAATACCCTGAAAGAAGCGGCCAGCCCGACCACACCGGAAGCAGCCATCGCAGGCAATGCCCCTCCCGCGCCGGCGGCCCCCATCGCGCCCGAGATCAACCTGAATGATTTGCTTTGGACCGGTTCGGTCAGCGCCGCCGCTTTCCTGGGCCAGATGAGCATGGTGCTGTTCCTGGTCTTCTTTGCCCTGCTGTCGGGCAATACCTTCAAGCGCAAGCTGGTCAAACTGACCGGGCCATCCCTGACCCGGAAGAAGATCACCGTGCAGATTCTGGACGATATCAACAGCTCCATCCAGAAGTACATGCTGATGCTGTTGGTGACCAACGTGCTGCTGGGCCTCATCAGTTGGGCCATCTGGCACGCCATCGGCCTGGACAACCCCGGCGCCTGGGCGGTCGCTGGCGCCCTGCTTCATATCATTCCCTATTTTGGCTCGCTGCTGGCGGCGGCGGCCACCGGCTTCGCCGCTTTCATGCAGTTCGACTCGTTTTCCATGATGCTGCTTGTGGCGGCCATCGCTCTTGGCGTCGCCAGCTTCGTCGGCATGCTGGTAGCCACCTGGATGACGGGGCGCATCGCCAAGATGAATGCCACCGCCGTTTTCGTCGCCTTGCTGTTCGGCGCCTGGCTGTGGGGCGTCTGGGGCATGCTGCTGTGCGTACCCACCATCATGGTGGTGAAAGCCGTCTCGCAACATGTGGAAGACCTGGAGCCCCTGGCGGAATTGCTCGGCGATTAAGCGGATTTTTCGCATAGAATGAGCAAACTGCGCTAAGCGCCATTCACCCTGAGGATTGATGAACCACTCCAGTCTTTACTTTCGCTCGTTTCTGGTGCTGCTGGCCGCGGTCACCGTCGCCTTCATCTGGATTCTGCTGCCCTATTACGGCGCCATCTTCTGGGGCACGATCCTGGCCATCATCTTCATGCCCCTGAACCGCCGCCTGCTGGGCAAAATGCGCGGCCGCCATAACCTGGCGGCGCTGATCACCCTGCTGGTCATCATCCTGATAGTCATCATTCCCTTGATACTGATCACCGGATCGCTGCTGCAGGAAGGGGCTGCCATTTACAAGCGCATGAGCTCGGGCGAGCTGAATCTGGGCGCCTACTTCGAGCAAATCATGAGCGCGCTGCCCTCGTCCGTGCACGACATACTCATCCGCTTTGGCGTAGGCGACATGTTCAGCCTGCGCGAGAAACTGTCCGCCGGCGCGCTGCAAGGCAGCAAGTTCCTGGCGTCGCAGGCGGTCAACGTAGGCCAGAATACCTTTGAGTTCCTGGTGGGCCTGGGTGTCATGCTGTACCTGCTTTTCTTCCTGTTGCGCGACGGCGGCAACCTAGCCCGCCACAGCAAGCAGTTGATACCCCTTAGCGATGAACACCAGCAACACCTGTTCCGCAAGTTCGCCACCGTGGTCCGCGCCACCGTCAAGGGCAACATCGTTGTCGCCGCCACGCAGGGCGCGCTGGGCGGGCTCATGTTCTGGTTCCTGGGCATACAGGGCGCCCTGTTGTGGGGCGTGCTGATGGCATTTCTGTCGCTGCTGCCCGCCGTGGGCGCCGCCATCATCTGGGTGCCCGTCGCCGTCTATTTCCTGGTGACCGGCGCCATCTGGCAAGGCGTGGTCCTGACCCTGTTCGGCGTACTGGTCATCGGCCTGGTCGACAACGTCCTGCGTCCGCTGCTGGTAGGCAAAGACACGAAAATCCCGGACTACGTCATACTGGTGTCCACCCTGGGGGGCCTGGCCGTATTCGGCCTGAACGGTTTTGTCATCGGCCCGCTGTTCGCCGCCCTGTTCATCGCCTGCTGGGACCTGTTCCCCTCGGCCATCAGAATGAACCAGGAACAATAAACAGGCCAGGCGCATGTGCCGCGGCGCGGCACGCGCCCCGCCCCTGACAAGACGCCTTACGCCCCAGCCAGCAATAGGGCGACATTCACGGCAAAAGCCAGCGCCCACACCGCCGTGCGCAAGGCGCCATAGCCGGCAATATAGATCCCCAGATAGATCAGCCGCAGCACAATCCAGGCAAGCATCAGGCTGAACAGCCAGCCCTGTTCCGCCTCGCCATACAGCGCAAACAAGGCGGCCGCGTAAAAGAACGGCAAGCCTTCAAACAGATTGGCCTGCGCGGCATTGGCCCGCGCCCGCCAGCCCTGCTGGCGCGCCAGCCACGGCCGCGGATCATTATTGTCGTACGCTTTCCCGCCGGCCTTGGAGGCCGCCGCCGCGACAAACGGCAACAAGGCCGCAATCAGAAAAAGCCATGCAATCGAGTTCATATGCCCTCTCCGCGCTATGGATCCGGCTTGCACCGGGACGATGCAAACCGCCATAGCCAAAATATGTATAATAACGGGCTTGGCGCTTACGGCATGCTTATTTTTATCTTGCCATGTGCGCCCAAAGATTCAAAGCCGATGTAGCTCAGTTGGTAGAGCAGCTCATTCGTAATGAGAAGGTCGGGGGTTCGACTCCTCTCATCGGCACCAAGTATTCATGTGGGTTTCCGCACAAAACGGCCTCTTTCGAAGTGGCCGTTTTCTATTATGCCATCACACCCCCGAATACATGACTTGGCCAGACACAGGCATCGGCGCCATCAGAATCGAACCCGACTCGGACTCTGTAATATAAAGCGTTTTACGCTCCGTGCCTCCAAAAGCGATATTCGTTGTCAGATGTCCCAGTGGGGAATTGATGCGCAGCATAGGTTCACCGCGATGGCTGAACAGCCAAACCGCGCCCAAGCCCACATGCGCTACGGCCAGATTACCTTCTTCATCAATAGCCAAACCATCGGGCCCTCCGCCACCTGACAACTGAATATAGGTGCCAACCTTGGTCACATTGCCATCACGGGTGAGAGGAACGCGCCAAATAGCATTTGCCCGTGTTACAGCCACGTAGAGAACAGACTCGCTCGGGTCCAATACTAAGCCGTTAGGGCTGGGTATGTTATCCAACAGGCAATCAACACGGCCATCCGCGCGACGTCTAAACACTCGGCCCGTCTGATCATGCCAGCCGGTCAGGCCTTGATCAGTAAAATAGAGATCCCCATTGGACGCGAATACTAAATCGTTAACCGCCTTGAGCCGCTCAAGGTGGACGCGCTCGAGAACGGGCTTTACCTCACCTGTCTCTGGATCCAGCAGAACAATGCCGCGAGCATAATCTGCAATGAATATCCGCCCATCCTGATGAATTTTCAAGCCATTAGGCTCGCCATCGTACTCGGCTATCAACTCAAACTGACCTTGCGTGTCGATCCGAAACACACGCCCCCAAGGAACATCTACGCAGTACAGGCGGCCTTGCGCATCGAAAGACGGCCCTTCCAACAAGGAGTGCGATGGTTGATTGCCTGGCTGATAGCGATGCCACTCCGAGGTGCCGTCCGGCTTTCTGAATATATCGGGCAGGCGCGCAAATACTTGGGCTTCAATGGCAGGTGGAATCGCGTACATAATGTCTCCGTGGTCACTACGCTAGTGCATGCACTGTAATCATCTCAAAACCAAAAACTCAAGAGATCCGGTCGGTTGTGCCAACAAACTCCAAGGGGCAGTAGAAGCCTCCGTGAAACTGGGCTGCGATGGGATCTTCAGGTATGTTCTTAGCCAGTATCTCTGCCGCAAAAACCTCGGAGTCATCTTGCGGTTCGTAACCTAGAAATTTCACGTTACTGTTATCCCAACGGTTGCGAAGGTTGTTCGACACGCCATAGACAACGGTAAAGTGATACGACGCATGTTCAATGCAGCAACGCGCCAACGCTGCCATATCCCTGTGACTGATCCAGGTCAGCAGCTGCCGGGCTTCGCTCGGTTGATCCGGAGTGCGGAATGTGCCTATTCGCAAGCACGCGACCGACATGCCGTACTTGTCTGCATACATTCGTCCCAATGCTTCGCCAAAAACTTTCGAAACGCCATAGAGCGAGTCAGGCCTTGGCGCTACGGTGTTATCCAGGAACTTTTCCCTTCTATGATAGCCAACGGCATGATTGGAGCTGGCAAAAATAACGCGGGGCACATTTTGAAGACGTGCAGCCTCGAATACATTGAAGCAACCATCGATGTTCATCGGGAGAATTTTTTCCCACGTATCGACACCGGGAATCCCGGCAAGATGGATGACACAATCGATGCCTTGCATGCAACGCGCTACAGAGTCGATATCCCGCACATCTATCGTGCAGATCTCTTCGTTTTCTTGTGCAGGCTCCTGTTCCGCGATGTCGGCCAAGCGCAATAAGGCATAGCGGCCACGTAGGTGCTTGCGTAGGCATTTGCCTATGTTCCCGGCTGCGCCCGTAATCAATACACGTAGGTTCTCAGGTTTTGTAAAGCAAGTCATCGCGCTGTCCGTTCTATCTATTTAAAGGTTGAAAATACCCCGCTGGGGCCCCGTGACCAGCATGAATGCGGTATTCAAGCAGATCACGGAGACTCAGCCGCTGCTTATTTTCCTGCTTTTTCCTTGGCATCCATCAGGGCATCATAGAGTTCCTGCCCGTTGGGTGCATCGCCAACCAGCTTCTTGACGACCGGCTTGGTTGCCTCGACCAAAGAGTCGAGATTATTCGGATAAACAACCGTGACCCCTTTTTCTGCCATGGTCTTCATGCCTTCATCGTAGACCTTATGGTAGTACTCCCGAGCGTAGGCCATTGCTTCGTCCGCTGCCTCTTTAACCATTTTCTGTTCATCGGCAGAAAAAGAATCCCACCGGGTTTTAGACATGATCAATAAAGCGGGGTGAATATTGACATGCGTCATATTGAAGTACTTGGACACCTCGATAAATTTGTCAGACACAAATTGGTCGGGTGTTGTTTCGCCACCATCAATGACTTTTTGCTGCAACGCCAGGTACAGCTCGGAGTAGGCCATCGGCGTAGCTTGCGCACCTAATGCCTGGTAGCTTTCCACGTATCCTGGCGACTGGATGACACGTATTTTCATGCCTTTCAGATCATCAGCGGAATTAATGGCTCTATTGCCAAACACATTGCGCTCGATCGCGGAAAACCAGCCCAAACCAACCAGGCCATACTTGGGAAGGATATCCAGAAATTTGTCGCCGGCAGGCCCGTTCAGAATTTCATTGGCTTGCGCAACGTTGTCAAACAGGAAAGGAGCATCAAAAACCAGGAATTCCTTTACAACGTTATTCAAGGTCGGCTGGCCCGTTACAAACAAGTCTGTAGCACCCGCTATGGCACCTTGAATCATGGTCAGCTCGCCGCCCAACTGCGAGTGTGGGAACACCGTCACATTGATTTTTCCGTTAGATTTTTCCTTCAGGATATCGGCGAATTTTTGTGTACCCACATGGAAAGGGCTGTCTGTCGTAAGCGTATGGCCCACATCCATGTTCAAAGCATAAGACGGCGTCGCAAGCATGAGCGCGCTGAGTGCGCCTGCACCGATCAATTTTTTAAATACATTCACTTTATGTCTCCTTAGTGGTATTGACATCACATTCTTAAAATGCCGAATAAACAACCGATTGATGGTTTCGATCTATAAGAAAAAGGTACTGAGTGCGGGAACATACGAGATAATCAAGATATCGATCACGAGCACCGTAAGGAAAATCACCAGATGCCGCGCCAGTTGATGCATCTTCAGTTGGGCAACCTCACACACCACAAACAGATTGACACCCACCGGTGGCGTGACCATGCCCACAGCAAGATTCGTAATGACAATCATGCCAAAATGGACGGGATCTATGCCGAAACTCACGCTGATCGGAGCCAGAATGGGCACAATGATCAAGATGGCCGCCAATGCCTCGATAAACATGCCAACGATGAACAACATTGCGTTCACCAACAGCAAGAACACAATCGGATTGGTTGTTATCGATCCAAGCGCGGCCGCTACGCGTTGCGGTACTTGATTAATCGTCAGCAAATACGCAAACACTGCAGCAAAAGCAACAATCAACAATATGATTGACGACATGACTGCGGCCCGCGCAAAAATGCCAAGCAGATTCTTCAGCGTTATTTCCTTGTAAACAAACATCCCCAGGAACAAACCGTAAAGAACTGCGATACAAGAAGCTTCGGTGGCCGTAAACAAACCGCCATATATTCCTCCCAAAATGATCACAGGCATCATCAGTGCAAGCGTGGCATCCCGCAAGGCCACCAAGACCCCTTTAGTCCAGTCATTCAGACTGATCGGGCTGACTTCGTCAAAGCCTTTGATGCGGGCGATCACGCAGACGGTCAGTATCAGTGAAATGGTGATCAGAATGCCAGGCAGGATTCCGGCGATGAACAGGGATCCGACAGAGACATTGGCCGTCAACGCATAGACGATCATTGGAATCGAAGGCGGAATAATGGCACCCAGCTCGCCAGATGACGCGGCAATAGACGCAGCAAATGATCGCGGATAGCCTTTCTTCTCCATTTCCGGAATCAATACAGAGCCGATTGCGGCGGTTGTCGCCGAGGATGATCCTGACACGGTGGCAAACAGCAAAGACGTCAAGACGGCAACGGCGCCAAGCCCTCCCCTAATCCAGCCGACAAAGGCGTTCGCCAACTGGACCAATCGCCGTGCGACGCCGCCCGATTGCATGAGGTGGCCCGCAAGTATGAAAAAAGGCACCGCCATCAAGCTGAACGAATCCAGCGACTGGAAGGCCATCTGCACCACGATCAAAAGAGAACGCTCGCCTGCCTGCAATGCAAGCGCCGCCGACAGCCCCAATGCCGTCATGATGGGCGCGCCAACCAGCATAATTAAAAAGAATGACAAACTCAGAATAACGATCATAATGCCCCCTCGACACTATGCTTGATTTCCATCGCCTCTTCGATTTCCGCCGATTCTTGCTGGGGCGATTGCACATTCAGCAGTTCTCTCACTGCGTGCGTGAGGGTATTTGCACACATGAGGACGCATCCTATACACATCAATGTATAAACATAGGCCATGGGCACCTCCATCGCAGGCGACGATTGCCTTAAACCGAGCCCAATCAATTGGGTGGATTTCCAGACGAGCAACAGCGCGAGCACCAATGTCATGATGTGAGACAGAAAGCGCAGCCAACGGGCAATACGTTCCGGAATCACACTGATAAAGACATCGACGCCAATCAGGCGCAGGTAATATGCAGCGACCGCGCCACCAATGAAAACGCTCCCGACCATCATGTAGCGGCCCAGTTCTTCGGCCCATGGCACAGACAGAGGGATGCCGGTATAGGTGTACAGAAGCCGCGCAAAGACGGAAATGGAAATGGACATGACCATGCCTAAAAGAAAAAGGCCTGCGCATTTTTCCGCGATATTGTTGACCGACGTCATTATTCGCTGCCAGTTTCGGAATGTATTGCGTGAGGAAGCAGATCCACTCATGTCCTTTCCTCCTTCTTCTTGCCTCGTTTCATTAGATCTCCTCTTTTTATCTAATTTGAATCCGTGTTGTACGCGGCATGCTGATCATTTTCTTGTTTTCTATGCCGAATGCGCCATGGGGCGCCAGTTAATGGCCAACCTCTTCGTCCGAAAGAATGCGTGCGGCCTTGAGTAAGGCTGCCTCATACCGTTTCTGTTCAACCGCTACCTGCTCAGGGGTCCATTGATAGAAGCCGCGCAATGATGCCGACTTCACACCGATATGCCCATTGGCCACCAACTGGCGCATATGAGCACTTGGCTCTTGATCGGTACGTAAGTAGGGATACATGGTCGCCGCCGCGGCGCAGTGGATATCGATTCCCGCCAGGTCTTTTTGCAATAGAGGGCCAGCGGCAATGTACCGAAATCCAAATCCATAACGAACCGCGGCATCGACATCTTCTGGGGACGCGAAATCCTCTTCGACCAAGGCAATGGCTTCCCGCATCAATGCATGCTGAATCCGATTGGCCAGAAATCCTGGAATGTCTCGCTTGACCCGGATAGGCTTCTTTCCGACTGCCCGCATGATCTCGCTGACCCGCACAGCGGTCGGCTCGTCAGAGGCTTGACTACTGATCACCTCAACGGCAGGCACTAAATGGGCCGGCATAAAAAAATGCAGACCAAGCATCCGGCTTTGCGTCGCCAAACCTTTCCCAATCTGGCCTATTGGGAAACTTGATGAATTGCTTGTCAACGGGGTCGGCGCCGGACATAAGGCTTCGATTTCGGCAAAGACCGCCTGTTTAAGCGCGAGGTCCTCGAACACACATTCAATGACAATATCAACATCAGCCCAGTCGACATCCACTAACGCACCGCAAATGATGGACGGGATTTCACGACCACTTGCTCCAAGAGTTTGCGCAGCCGCATCGATTCTTCCTGGCAGCCCAAGTCGTACCAATTCATCTGTTTCAACCACGTAGGCAGTCCATCCGGCCACGTTGAAAATGGCCGCCACTGCGCAACCCATTGTGCCTCCACCCACCACAACAACCTTATTAACAAAGCGCGTCATTTTTGTTCCTGGTTATAGGCCTAGTTAAGTGCTTGCACGACAATATACAGAGATGCATGTAATTGGTAAAATTCAAATAAACGAATAGAGTTTTTAAAAAAATAAATAACTTGTTTGTGTCCTCATGAAATGGAGTTTCGATGATGTTGGGTGATCTCAAGCAACTTCGTGCGTTTCTCGCTATCGCGCGCCTGGGCAATTTCACTAGGGCCGCGTACGAGCTAAATATCTCGCAATCTGCTTTGACCATACAAATCCAGCAGCTTGAAACGCATTTGTGCACGCGCCTGTTCGATCGCAACCGTCGAAGCGTAAGCTTGACACCTCAAGGCTTGGAACTCTTTCCCCGGATTGAGCACCTGGTTGCCGAAATCGAAGACCTCGTCACCTACGCCCGTGATACAAGCGATCCAGAACGCGGCACGGTGACCGTTGCCGCTTTGCCTTCACTGGCTGCGGGTCTGCTACCCCACGCCATACATCGGCTAAAACGCGACTATCCTCGTATCACTGTCCGTATACGGGACACCGTTGCCGCTCGTCTTACCGATATGATCCGAAACGGAGACGTTGACTTTGGTGTTGGCAGCCCGGTGAAACGTGATCAGGAGTTAGTCTGGGAAAAATTGATGACTGACCGCTTCTTCGCTTTCGTCGCCCGGGACTACCCATGGACGACACGCGACACGGTGACACTAAAAGATTTAACTGATCCCCCTCTCATTCTTCCCGTTAGAGAAAGCAGCATCCGCATGCACATTGAAGCCGCTGCCGACAAGAAGAAAATTTCACTACCCGCAACGTATGAGGCTGTCTATAACTCGACGATCATGGCGATGGCGGCACAAGGACTCGGGGTAGCCATCCTCTCCGAGCTGGTCGTGCGCGGCGGAGACACAAGCCGCTTGCGGCGCATTTCGATCAGCAACCCACCTCTATACCGATATATCGGTATCTTGCGACGGGCGGGACGATCGTTGTCCCGACCCGCCGAGCTGCTCGTTGCCGCACTGCGAGATGTTTCAAGCAAAAATTGATGGCATATCGCTCACCGCGCTTCTGCTAGCCGCTTACTCGTATAACGGGTTTACCGTAGCCCTAAATATTTTTACAACCACGCCGTTAACTTGGTCTGACGTGTCACCGCCATACCAAAAATGAAGAAAACCATCTTGGCCGCTGTCATCGGACTCGTTGCTGTCCCGCTGCCCTGACCCCCCTGTCAGGTGCAGGGCGACCGCCCCCCGAAAGACACCGCCTTCATGGGCCGGCGCAAAACGTCACCATGTAGCTGTTATCCAAACACAAAAACACTCAGGAGGTAACTGTGGATTCAGACAATTTACGCTTGGCGTACAAAATCGAGACCGACACGATCACCGGCATCACCGTCAACACGACCCACCCCGCGTCGGCGCCCGTGCCGGTGCTTGGCGATCATATTTTCCTGGCGCCGGAAGCTCATCTGGCCGATACGTACACCGTCAAGTCCAGGAACTTCATCTATTCCAATCGAGGCGTTTTGATCGGGGTCGAACTGACTGTGGGCGCGCGCGGATAAGTAAACGAAAAAAATCATCGATACACACGGCTGGCCCCGCATGAGCGCATGAATGCGCCATGCATAGTGGCGGAAGAACGGACGGCTGAACCTCCCCGGCACTTGGTTTAAAATTGCTTCCCGCTTTTTTACAGGGCCCCGCCCCATCATGAAACCCACGCGCAACCCTTCTGCGCAACGCCGTGTCATCGCCATTGCGGATGTCCGTGCGAGCCGGCCAGGCAGTCCCGCCAACACGGCGGCGGGCATCAAGGCGCAGCCGCTTCCCCCGGGCTCCATACCGTCGCGCCGCGCGGCGGCGGCCAATGACACCACGGCTTACAACCCTTGCCTGAGTTGCGGCGCCTGCTGTGCGCATTTTCGGGTGTCGTTCTACTGTGGTGAAATCGCCGGCGAAAGCGGCGGGACGGTGCCGCCGGAGCTGGTGACACAGGTCAGCCCTTTGCGCGGCTGCATGAAAGGCACGGAATACGGCGGCAAGCCTTGCATCGCCCTGCGTGGCGAACTGGGCCGGGAAGGCATCCATTGCGCCATTTACGAGCAGCGTCCATCGCCGTGCCGGGAGTTTTCGCCCTGGCTTGAGCACGGCGAGCCGAATCCGGACTGTCAACGCGTGCGCGGGGCGATAGGCTTGCCGCCCTTGCCGCCCCGCACGCACGACGATGATGACCAGACCCCCACCCATACCCCGCCGCGACGCGGCGATGTAGCGGCCTGACCCGCCAACCGCTTAAGGTATTATTAGCATCATGACTACACCTCTATCCGATGCGCGCAGCAGCCTGCTCTCGCATGGCAAGCTGCGGGTTGCCATCAACTATGGCAATCCTGTATTGGCCCAGAAAGATGCCGCGGGCGAACCGGCAGGCGTGTCCGCCGCCTTGGCGCGGGCGCTGGCACAGCGCCTTGACGCGGATATCGAATTCATCGCCTTTACCGGTGCCGGCAACGTGGTCGATGCCGCCAAAGACGACGTCTGGGATGTGGGCTTCCTGGCGATTGACCCCTTGCGTGCGCAAGAAGTCGCCTTTACCTCGCCCTACGTCATTATCGAAGGCACTTACCTGGTCAGGGAAGACGCCCCTTTTCGCGTGCTGGCCGACCTGGATGCGCAGGGCGTGCGCATCGCCGTCGGCAAAGGCGCGGCCTACGACCTGTTCCTGAGCCGCGAACTGAAGCAGGCCGAGCTTGTACGGGCCGGCACGTCGGCGGCCGCGGTCGATCTGTTTCTGGACCAATCATTGGATGCCGCGGCCGGTGTGCGGCAGCCCCTAGAGGCGGCGGCCCGGCAAGTGCCGGGGCTGAAAGTGCTGCCGGGTTACTTCACCGCGATTCGCCAGGCCATGGCCGTGCCTGCCAGACAGCGGGCGGCGCACGCCTATCTGCAATCTTTCATCGAAGAGATGAAAGCATCGGGCTTCGTCGCCCAGGCACTGCAAGACAGCGGCCAGGGAGACGCCACGGTCGCGCCCCCAGAGCCCTCCGCAACACGGTAACTCAAGGGGCGGGGCCTTACTTCTGTTCAAAGGATGCAAAGTGACTGATCTTTCTGCTTTTCCCATTACCCGGAAATGGCCTGCACAGCATGCCGATCGTATCCAGCTGTATTCCCTGCCGACCCCCAATGGGGTGAAAGCCTCCATCATGCTGGAAGAAACCGGCCTGCCGTATGAACCCCATCTGGTCAGCTTCGACACCAACGATCAGACGTCGCCCGAGTTCCTGTCGCTGAATCCGAACAATAAAATTCCGGCCATGCTCGACCCCAACGGTCCCGACGGCAAGCCGTTGGCGCTGTTCGAGTCCGGCGCCATCCTCATTTACCTGGCCGACAAGACAGGGCAGTTCATGCCCGAGCAACTGGCGCGGCGCTATGAAACCATTCAGTGGCTGATGTTCCAGATGGGCGGTATTGGCCCGATGTTCGGCCAGTTGGGATTCTTCCACCGCTTCGCCGGCAAGGAATATGAAGACAAGCGCCCGCGCGACCGTTATGTGGCCGAGTCAAAACGCCTGCTGGGCGTGCTTGACCAGCGTCTGGCCGGCCGCCAGTGGATCATGGGGGATGACTACACGATTGCCGATATCGCGACCTTGCCGTGGGTGCGCAACCTGATCGGCTTTTACGAGGCGGGCGACCTGGTAGGGATCAATGACTTTCCCAATGTCACGCGCGTACTGGAAGCCTTTGTTGCCCGCGAAGCCGTTGCCAAAGGCTTGCTGATCCCCGGCCGCTAGTCTTCGGGGGCATCCGCGCACGCTTGTGCGGCCCGGTGGCGGGCGCCGTCACATATACGCCAGCAAGCGCCCCAGGCAGGCGGCGGCCACCCATAACAGCAACGATGCGCCCGCCTGCAGGCGGGCGCGCAGCGGCGGCGTGCTGTCCCAGCGGGCCAAGCGGCCCGCCCATAAAAAACGGAAGGCGATTGCGTTGACCACGCCCAGCGCAATGCACGCCATCTTGGGTATGAACAAAGGGTTCCGCAGCAAAGGGGCGGCATCGGCGGCAAACAGCAGAGCACCGGTTCCCAGCAGTATCAGCAAGCCGGCCGCGGCCAAGGGCGTGAGCAAAGCGGAGACTTCCGGCATTGGCAGGCGCCGCCCGACGCCCAGCAGCCGCAAGTCCAGCAACAGCATGGCGCCCAGCAGCAACACCAGCCCCAGCACATGCAGCAGATTGACTGCCGGGTACGCAAACGCCGAAGTCCGCATCCACCCGCCCAGGGGCGAAGCTTCCAGCCAGATAGCCCAATCAGCCGGATTCACAAGCAAGCCTTGCAGCCGGCATCCGTCACGCCCATGCCGCAGCCGTCAACGCAGCTCGATGGTCTTGCCATCGACCGTGATGCGTTCGGCCCGTATTTCGTGGACGCCGTCCCGGCGCGGATAACCTTCGATAATCACGGTCTTGCCCGCCGTCAAGGCTTTGTCGGGCAGCCCCCGGGACTCCATGCGGCGCGTCGGGGCCAGGATGACGTCCCAGCGATTGCCTTGATACTCGACGACGACTTCAGCATGAGGATTGCGATACTGCACCTCGACCAGAGGCGCTTCTATCTTGACCGCCTTGCCGGCATCGTAAGCGCTCCAGCCGTGGTGCGCGGCGGCCGGACTCGACAATACGGTGAATGCAGCAGCGCAAAGCATGGATTTCATATTCATGTCGGGCTCCCCAGAATTGTTCGGCGACGATGTGATTATAGAGGTCTCTCAGCGCCTGGACAGCGGTGGCGAAAGCTGATGGACGATCTGGCTCAGGCTATCGGCAATCTCGGCTTTCAGGCGCGCCTCGGGCAAGATATTGGCAGGCCCGCCGCAACTCAGCACAAACGTACCTTCGCCCGTCAGGGTGGCAAAAGGCGCGGCCGCGGCATGGATGCCCGGCTGCCAGTCGCCGACGCCGAAACAGCATCCGCTGGCCTCGAACTCCCGGCATGCTTTCGACACCATCCTGGGCGGCAATAGGCCGGGCTCCAGGGTTTGCAGGAGCTGGGCGCGCTCCGGCGCCGGAAGGCTGGCCAGGTAAGCCCGGCCCATGGTGCTGTTCATGCCGACGCGATAGCCCACCGGCAAACGCAAATACAAAGCCGACGACCCATGCACCGCTTCTATATAGGTCATGGCTTCGCCGTCGAACGCCCCCAGCGCCACGGCAGCGCCCGTCGTCCGGGCAAGGGTCTCCATCAAGGGCCGGGCAAGCTGGCGCACTTCCTGGTTGGCCAGGCAGCCAAACCCCAGCGCCAGCACGCCGTAGCTGGGCGAATAGCGCCCCGTGTCCGGGTGGTAACGCAAGTATCCCAGCGTGGTCAAGGTATACACGATGCGGCTGATGGTCGATTTGGCTAGGCCCGTGCGTTCAGAAAGCTCGAGATTGCCTAACGACGCTACCCCGGGATCAAAACACCGCATCACCTGCAAGCCGCGCGCCAAGGCGTCGACAAAGTTGGGCGACGACGCGCCGGCCTGATCAGGCTGGCGCTTGCGCCGGGCCGGTCGCCTGGGCGCTTGCGGGTCTTGCGCTATGGGTTCGGAGGCATTGGAACGGCCGGAAAAGGTTTGCATTTAGCGCTTGAAACTCTTATATTGAAAACAACAAAAGGAATTGAATTCCATTGTACGGAATTTAAAATTTTTGTACAGATAAATCCTGCAGCACCCCCTATCCCCCAGGAGACAAGCATGTTTAAAACGGGCACCCGCCTTCTCGCAGCAACCCTGCTCAGCAGCCTCGTCGGCGTCGCCTCCGCGGCAGGCTTCCCAGACCGCGCCATAACGGTCGTGACGCCATTTCCCGCCGGCGGCGCAACCGATGCCTTGACCCGAGTCCTGACGGAACACATGGGCAAAACGCTGGGGCAATCGCTTATTGTGGAAAACCGCGCGGGGGCGGCCACGACCATTGGCGCCTCCTATGCAGCGCGTGCGAACCCCGATGGCTACACCATCCTGCTGGCCACCAACTCCACGCTGGTCACCAACCGCTATCTGTACAAGACCCTGTCCTACGATCCCGATGCTTTTGCGCCCATCGGGATGATAGGCATCGGTCCCATGGTGCTGCTTGCCGCCAAAAAGCATGAATTCAAGTCCGTGGCCGATGTCGTGGGCTACGCCAAGAAGCAGCCCGATTCCCTGAGCATCGCGTCGTTCGGCGCAGGCACGTCGTCACACTTGGCGGCGGAGTATTTCCAGCAGTTGGCCGATATAAAAATGCTGCATGTGCCCTTCAAGGGCTCGACCCAGGCCCTGCCGCAATTGATCAACGGCGATGTCGATGTCTTCTTCGACATGGTCTCGACCGGCATGCCGCAGGTGGACGCCGGCAAGGTCGACGTGGTGGCCATCACCAGCAAGAACCGCCTGACCTCCCTGCCCAAGCTCCCCACTGTCAGCGAAGCCGGGTACGCAGGTTTTGAAATGACCGCATGGTTCACCCTGGTCGCGCCCCCCGGCACGCCTTCCGACGTCACAGCCACCCTGCGCGAAGCGCTGCAGGCCGCCCTTAAGGACGAGTCAATCCGCCAGCGCCTGCTCACCATGGGCATCGAGCCCGGCGACGGCTCGGCAGAAGCATTGACCCGGCAAATTCAGACTGAACGGCCCATCATCGAGTCGCTCGTCAAGCGTGCGGGCATCGTCGTTCAGTAAGCATCTTTCATCCTTCACAAGAGTCCGCCGTGTCAAACAATCCATTCTGGGCCTTCCCCCACTCAAGTCAACGCATCCCGGTGCTGGCGGCCAATGTGGTCAGCACATCGCAACCCCTGGCGGCGCAGGCCGGCCTGCGCATGTTGCTGGCGGGCGGCAACGCGGTGGACGCCGCCCTGGCCGCGGCCATCACGCTCACGGTGGTCGAACCGGTCATGAACGGCCTGGGCGGCGACGCCTTCGCCTTGGTATGGGATCAAGGGCAGTTGCACGGCTTGAATGCCTCCGGACGCGCGCCGCAAGCCTGGACACCGGAGCGCTTTGCCGGCCTGGACGCCATGCCCGAGTTGGGCTGGGATACCGTCACGGTGCCCGGCCAAGTGGCCGGATGGGCCGAACTGTCAGGCCGCTTCGGCAAGCTGCCCTTCGCCGCCCTGTTCGAGCCCGCCATCGCCTACGCCGAAAACGGTTTCGCCGTGTCGCCCATCATCGCCCGGCAGTGGGCCCAGCAAGCCCCCCGCCTGAAAGACCAGCCCGGCTATGCCGACACCTTTCTGATCGGCGGCGCCCCGCCCCGAGCCGGCGATATCTGGCGCTGCGCCGCGCAGGCCCGCACGCTTGAACGTATCGCCGGCAGCCTGGGCCGCGATTTCTACGAGGGCGAGCTGGCGGACAAGATTGCCGCCTTTGCCGCGCGCACGGGCGGCGCCCTGACGGCGGCCGACCTGGCCGCCCATACCTGCGAATGGGTCAAGCCGCTGTCCATGTCTTATCGCGGCGAATACATGCTGCACGAAATTCCGCCCAACGGCCAGGGCATTGCCGCCCTGATGGCGCTGGGCATGCTCGACACCTTCGATCCCCCCAGGCACGGCCAGCCGCTGGATCTTTTTCATCTTCCCGCCGAAGCGCTCAAGCTGGCCTTCGCCGACCTGCATGAACATGTCGGCGACCCGGCCAGCATGGACGACCTCGCAGAACGCCTGCTGGATCCGGCCTACCTGCGCAGCCGGGCGGCACTGATCGACCCGGCCACCGCCGGCACGCCCGCCGCGGGCCTGCCCGGACAGGGCGGAACGGTTTACCTGACCGCCGCTGACAGCAGCGGCATGATGGTGTCGTTCATCCAATCCAACTACCAGGGTTTCGGATCGGGCGTGGCGGTTCCGGACACCGGCATAGCGCTGCACAACCGCGGGCGCGGCTTTTCGCTGAAACCGGGGCACAGAAACCAGGTCGCCCCGGGCAAGCGTCCCATGCATACCATCATCCCCGCCTTCATCACCCGCCAGGGCAAGCCATTTGCCAGCTTCGGCGTCATGGGCGGCAATATGCAGGCGCAAGGCCATGTCCAGATGATGCAGCAATTGATCGACTTGGGCCGCAACCCGCAAGCCGCCGTGGACGCGCCCCGCTTCCGGGTCGAATCCGGCCCGCGTATCATGCTCGAGGCGCACACACCGGCCGATGTGGTCTCGGCGCTGCAGGCGGGCGGCCACCGCACAGACCTGCAAAACCCGGACAGCCTTGACTTTGGGGCGGCGCAGATCATACTTAGGCAAGAGCATGGCGGTTATATCGCCGCCTCGGATCCGCGCAGGGACGGGCAGGCCGTCGGGTACTGACATCACATCAATAAGCACACCAAAGGAGACACCATGATCACACGCAAGCGCCTTCACAATACGCTGGCCCGATATGCCTGCGCCGGCATCGCCGCCCTGGTCGCCGCGGCGGCAACACAGGCGGCCGGCTTTCCAGAGCGGCCCATCACATTGGTGGTGCCCTATCCGCCCGCCGGCACCACCGACATTGCCGCGCGTACCATCGCCCACGCCATGGAAGCCAATCTGGGCCAATCCATTGTGGTCGAGAACCGCGCGGGCGCGGGCGGCAGCGTGGGCATGGGTTACGTGGCGCGCGCCAAGCCCGACGGCTACACAATAGGCATGGGCACCATCGGCACCCAGGCGATCAATCAGTATCTGTACAAAGACATGCCTTTCGATCCCGAGCAGGATTTCGTTCCGATCGCGCTGGTCCTGACTACACCGAACATCATCGCCGTCAATGCGCAGTCCAAGATCAAGACCATGGACGACCTGATCGCCGCGGCCAAGGCCGCGACCGACAAGAAGCTCAGTTACGCGTCGCCGGGCGTCGGATCGTCGGTGCACCTGACCGGCGCGTATCTGGAGCAAGCGGCCGGGATCGAGATGCTGCACGTTCCGTTCAAGGGTGTGTCGGGCTCGATGCCGGCGCTCATCGGCGGCCAGGTGGACGTGCTGATGGACAATCTGCCCAGTACACTGGCCCAGATCAAGGACGGCTCCAAAGTGCGGGGTATCGCCATCACCTCGGCCGAGCGCTCCCCCTCCATCCCCGATATTCCCACTGTGGCCGAAAGCGGCCTGAAGAATGTGGACGTGACCGCCTGGTTTGCGCTGTATGCGCCAAAGGGGACGCCCGCAGAAGCCGTCGACAGGCTGATAGCCTCTGCCCGGCAGGCCTTGGACAGCAAAGACCTGCAAGCCAAGTTCGTGACGCTGGGCGCGCAGGCCGGCACGCTGGCCGGCGATGAACTCAAGGCCTTCGAGGCCAAAGAGCGCGAACGCTGGAGCCAACTCATCAAAGACCGTCATATCACCACGCAGTAGCCGGTCTGTTTTTTTCTTAATGCGTTCCTTCTTGAACGCCTGCTTTAAAGGTTTCACTCATGAACGGTGCAGATAGTCTTTGCGACACCTTATTGGCCAACGATGTCGATGTGTGCTTTGCCAACCCCGGCACATCGGAAATGCATTTCGTCGCGGCGCTCGACCAGAAGCCCCAGATGCGCTGCATCCTGGGGCTGTTCGAAGGTGTCGTCACCGGCGCCGCCGACGGCTACGGGCGCATGGCCGACAAACCCGCCGCAACCCTGCTGCATCTGGGGCCGGGCCTGGCCAACGGCCTGGCCAATCTTCACAACGCGCGCCGGGCGCAGACCCCCATGATCAACATTGTGGGCGAGCACGCCACCCACCATATCCAGTACGACGCGCCGCTGACCAGCGATATCGAAAGCCTGGCCAGGCCCATGTCGGACTGGCTGCATCGGATCGAATCGGCCGCCGATGTCTCGCCCGCCGCGGCGTCGGCCATCGAAGCGGCCCGCCGGAACCCGGGCGGCATCTCCACCTTGATCCTGCCCGCCGATGCCGCATGGACGGATGCCCCCCGGGCCATCCAACGCGCAACCCCCGCCACGCCGGCCGCACTCGACCCGCAAGCCTTGCAAGCGGCGTGCGCGGCACTGCGCAACGGACGCAAGACCGTCATGCTGCTCTCGGGCAAGGCGCTGCGCGGCCAGGCCCTGGAAACCGCCAGCCGCATTGCCGCCAAGACCGGCGCCCGCCTGATGGCGCAGCAATCCAACAGCCGTATCGAGCGGGGCGCAGGACGCGTCATGATCGATCGCGTCCCCTTCAGCGTGGACCTGGCCTTGAAGGCGCTGGAAGACGCCGAGCAACTGGTCCTGGTCGGCGCGCGCGTACCGGTGGCTTTCTTCGCTTACCCGAACAAGCCCAGCGTGCTCATTCCGGAAGCCTGCCAGGTCATCCCGCTGACCCAGCCGGACAACGATTTGCCGCAGGCGCTGCAAGAACTGGCCGATGCCGTCGGCGCCGGCAAGCCAGACGCTGCCCTGACGGCCGAGCGCAATGCCACCACGCTGCCCACCGGCGCCTTGAACGCCGCCTCTATCATCCAGGCCATAGGCGTGCTCAGTCCCGAGAACGCCATCATCTGCGATGAGTCCGTCAGTTCCGGCCGGGACTCGTTCAAGTCCACCTTCGGGGCCGCGCCCCATGACTTTCTGCAGATCACGGGCGGCGCCATCGGCATAGGCATTCCGTTGGCCACTGGCGCGTCAGTGGCCTGCCCCGACCGGAAAGTCATTCTGATGCAAGCCGATGGCAGCGGCATGTATACCCCGCAAGCCTTGTGGACGCAGGCGCGCGAGCAGCTTGATGTCATCACCATTATTTTTGCCAACCGCAGCTACGCCATCTTGCACAATGAGCTGAAAATGGTGGGCGCGGGCGAACCCGGCCGCAATGCCCGGCGCATGCTGGACCTGGATCAGCCCGCCTTCGACTGGGTGCACATGGCCCAGGCGGCTGGGGTCGAGGCGGCCCGCGCAACCGATCTGAATGCGTTCATCGACATGCTGCGCGCCGCCATATCCCGCAAGGGTCCGTTCCTGATTGAAGCCCTTATCTAAAAACCCCGAAGGATTCCCATGACAAGCTTGAGCCCGGCGCAACAGCGCGATATCACGTACCAGCTTCACCCCTACACCAATGCCGTCAAGCATAGCCAGATCGGCCCGCGCATCATCGAGCGGGGCGAAGGCATTTACGTCTTCGACGACCAGGGCAAGCAGTACATAGAAGGCATGGCGGGCTTATGGAGCGTCGCGGTCGGCTTCAACGAACAACGCCTGGTCGACGCGGCGCAGCGCCAGATGCAGAAGCTGCCCTTCTATCACACCTTCACCCACAAGACGCATACGCCATCCATTGAATTGGCCGAACGCCTGGTCCAATGTACAAACGGGCAAATGAGCACGGCCTTCTTCACGAACTCGGGCTCCGAGGCCAACGACACCGTCATCAAGATGGTGTGGTACTACAACAATGCCCTGAACCGCCCCGAGAAGAAGAAAATCATTGCACGTAATCGCGGTTATCACGGCGTGACCGTCGCATCGGCCAGCCTGACCGGCCTGGCGCCCAACCACCGCGGCTTCGATCTTCCGCTGCCCGCCATGAAACACACGACCTGCCCGCACTACTACCGGGAAGGCCGCCCGGGCGAAACCGAAGAGGATTTCGCCACGCGCATGGCCAGCGACCTTGAAGCGCTGATCCTGCGCGAGGGGCCCGAGACCGTCGCCGCCTTTATCGGCGAGCCGGTCATGGGCGCCGGCGGGGTCATCATGCCGCCCAACACCTATTGGGACAAGATCCAGGCGGTATGCCGCAAGTACGACATGCTGATCATCGCCGACGAAGTCATCACCGGCTTCGGCCGGCTGGGCACCTTGTTCGGCTCGGAAAAATATCGCATCCAGCCGGACATCATGGTGCTCTCCAAGCAGATCACGTCGTCCTACCTGCCCCTGGCCGCAGTGCTGCTGAACGACAAGGTCAACGCGGTCATCACCCGGCAAAGCGGCGAACTGGGCACCTTCGGCCATGGCTACACCGCCAGCGGACACCCGGTCGCCACCGCCGTGGCCATCGAGAATCTGAATATCATCCAGGAAAAAGGCCTGGTCGACAACGCGGCGAGCACAGGCCAGGTATTACAGACGGCGCTACGGGCGCTGGCCGACCACCCGCTGGTCGGCGAAGTGCGCGGCACGGGCTTGATCGCCGCGGTGGAACTGGTCGCCGACAAGGGCAGCCGCCGGCCCTTTGACCCGCTCGGCTCGGTCGGCGCGGCTGTCTATGAACGGGCCCATGAACACGGCCTGCTGGTACGGGGGATTCAGGACAGCATCGCCTTCTGCCCCCCGCTCATCATCACGGAAAGCCAGGTGCACGACATGGTCGACCGCTTCGCCACGACCCTGGACGAAGTGCACAAGACCTTATAGGCTTCAATCAGCCTGGGGCGCTATGGGCGCAAGCAGTTGTGCAAACGCTTGCGCCAGGGGCGCCCGCGCGCCGCTGCGGGCCCAGAATACCGCCACCGACCGCAAGGGGACCGGAGCAGGCAGAGGCCATTTCTTGACGCCCCCCGGCCCCTCATTCAAGGTGCCCGTATCAGGCAGCAGCGACACGCCCAAGCCTTCCGAGACCAACTTGCCGATGGCATCGATGCCATCGAGTTCCAGCCGGGTCTTGGGCCTGAGGCCCCGCTCGCGCAGATAGTCATCGGCCAGCTTCCCGCCCAGCACGCTGCGGTCATAGCAGATATAGGGCTGGCGCGTCAGCGCCTCGAGCGGATCCGCGACGTTCAGGCCGGCGGGCGTCACCAGCACCAGGGGCTCGTGGCGAATGATCTGCTGCGCCATATGCTTGGGAATGTCGAACTGGGGATGAACCAGAATGGCGGCATCCAGGGTGCCATCGAGTACCCGCGCATAAAGCGCCTTGGACGACCCGGGCTCGATGTAGACCTCGATATCGGGATGCTGCGCAAACCAGGTTTTCAGCGCACCAGCGACCATGCTGTTCAGCGCCGTAGGCGTGGCGCCCAGATGCAGCGGGCCCGCGGGCAGTTCGTTGTCGGAGGCCATTGAGCGCAGGTCCCGCGCATCGTTCAGAATCTTTCTGGCCTGATCCAGTATGCGCCGCCCCGCCACCGTGGGCTGTACCGTCCGGCCCGCGCGCCTGAGCAACTGGCTGCCCACGGACGCATCCAGCGCCCGCAGGCGTTGCTGCACCGACGCCGGCGTCAGGTCTTCGAACCGCGCCGCCTCGGAAATCGACCCCAGTTCCGCCACATGCACAAAGGTTTGTAGAAAGCGTAGATCCATGGCAGGCCCATATCTGGTCAAAAGACGGTTTTTTCATATTCTAATGCAGTTTTACATGGGTTGTTCCTTCTTTATAAAGCACAAATAATGACGCTTTCCGTCATGCCTCATGGTGCCTGCTCACCGCCTGGCATCTCCCCGTATCTTTCTGGAGTTTTCACTGTGCCCGTCATTGAATCGGTCCAAGTCTGCGCCGCAGCCGTTCCCCTCGATCATGTCACCTCGTTTTCCAATCGCACCGTCAGCACGCGGCATTACGGCCTGGTCAAGGTCAGGTCCACCGACGGCGTCGAGGGCATCGGTTTTTGCTATATCGGCAGCGATGGCGGGCCTATCTTTACCGCCGCGGTGGAGCATCTGCTTGCCAAAGTATTGATCGGCAAGGATTCGTACGGGGTCGAGGGCCTTTGGCAGGCCATGTACCAGGAAGCCTTGCTGCAAGGCCGCCAAGGCACCGTCATGCGTGCCCTGAGCGCACTGGACATCGCTTTGTGGGACCTGAATGCCAAAACACAGGGCCTGCCCCTGCATAAATTCCTGGGCGCCATGGAACTGGAAAGCGTGCCGGCCTACGCCAGCGGCGGCTATTACCTGGATGGCAAGACGCCCGAAAAACTGGGCGAGGAAATGGCCAGCTATGTCGCGCTGGGTTTCGGCGCCGTCAAGATGAAAACCGGCCGGCACTCCCCCAAGGAAGAAGAAGCGCGCCTGAAGGCCGCCCGCGAGGCCATCGGCCCCGATGTGGAGCTGATGATGGACTGCAACAATGCCTGGCAGGACGTGACCCAGGCCATGCAATACATCCGCCGCTTTGAGCAATACGAACCCTATTTCATTGAAGAACCCTTCGGCCCCGACGATATCGACAGCCACGCCAAGCTGGCCCGCCTGACGCACCTGCCCATTGCCACCGCCGAAATCGGTTATGGACGCTGGTATCACAAAGAACTGCTCGACAAGCAAGCCGCCAGCATCCTGCAAACCGACGCCGCGGTCTGCGGCGGCATCACCGAGTGGAAACGCATTGCCGCCACGGCAGCCAGCTACGGCGTCGTGGTGTGTCCCCACTGGTTCCACGACCTGCATGCGCCGCTGGTCGCCGCCACGCCCAACGCCCGCTACGTCGAGTTCTTCTGGGATGATCAAGTGCTGAATTTCCGCCGCCTGGTGGACCGCCAGTTGTCCCAGAAAAACGGCCGCGTCATTCTGCACCAGGAACCCGGCCTGGGCTTCGGCTTCGACGAAACGGCCGTGGCCAAGTATGGACGCTGGACCAGCATCCGCTGATCCGGCCGCATCGACAACCGCACAGTGACCGAAAAAGGAAATCTCATGACCTCTCGCACAGCCCTCAGCGGTGTATTCTCGCCCGTGCTCACGCCGTTTTCGGCGGACTTCAAGCCGCATATCCCACGCTACGTGGAACACTGCCGCAAGTTGCTGTCGCAGGATGTCGGGCTGGCCATTTTCGGCACCAACTCCGAGGCCAATTCGCTCAGCATGGCGGAAAAGCGCCAGTTGCTTGACGCCCTGCTCGAGAACGGCCTGCCTGCCGACCGCATGATGCCCGGAACCGGCGCATGCTCCGTGCCTGAAACCATAGAGATGACCCGCCATGCCGTGGCATCGGGCTGCGCGGGCGTACTGATGCTGCCGCCCTTCTACTACAAAGGCGTCAGCGATGAAGGCCTGTTCCGGCATTTTGCGCAGGTCGTCGAAGGGGTCGGCGACGAGCGGCTGCGGCTCTATCTGTACCACATCCCGCCCGTCAGCCAGGTAGGCATCAGCCATGCGCTCATCGAGCGGCTGCTCAAGCAGTATCCCGGCATCGTCGCCGGGCTCAAGGACAGCGGCGGCGACTGGAGCAACACGGCGTCCCTGATCCGCCACTTCCAGCCCGAAGGCTTCCAGGTATTCGCCGGCACCGAAACCGTGCTGCTCGATACGCTGAAAGCGGGCGGCGCCGGGTGCATTACCGCCACCGCCAACGTCAATCCCACCGAAATCATGCGGCTGTATCGGTCGTGGCAGGCGCCCGAGGCCCCGGCGCAACAGGCACGCATCAACCAGACCCGCGCCGTGTTCCAGGCCTTCCCCATGATTCCCGCCATGAAAGCGGCCATCGCCTGGCAAACCGATACCCCTGAATGGCGCACCGTGCGGCCACCCTTGGTCGAGCTGACCGACGAGCAGGCGCAGCAGTTGCGCGCCAACCTGGAACAACAGGAAAACGCCACCCCGTAGCCCCTTTTCATTCCCTCAATCCTTCACATTCAAAAAGAGAGACAAACCATGAATCGCCGCCATTTCATTGTGTCGGGCAGCGCCCTGGCCGCCACCCTGCTTGCCCCCGCGCTCAAGGCGCAGCCGGCCACGCCAGCCGGCGCGGTCAGCCTGGTCGTCGGTTTCCCCGCCGGCGGCGGCACCGATGTCCTGGCCCGCTTGCTGGGCCAGAAGTTCAATGACATGTGGGGCGTGCCGGTGGTGGTCGAGAACAAGGCCGGCGCCGCGGGCGTTATCGCCGCCCGCCATACCGCCAAGCAAAAGAACGACGGCACCGCCTTGTTGGTGGCGCACGTCAACAGCCATGGGATTGGTCCAGGGCTGCGCTCCGACCTGGGCTATACGGTTGAAAAAGACTTCACCCCTATCGGACTCATCGGCAAGACCCCCACCATTCTGGTGGGCGGACCCGATCAGCCCGCAAAAACACTGAAGGACCTGGTCGAACTGTGCAAGGCTCAGCCCGGCAAGGTCGTGTTCGGTTCGGCCGGCACTGGATCGGCGCAGCACCTGGCCTTGGAGATATTCAAGGCCGAAGCCGGCATCGACGTTCTGCATGTGCCCTACAGCGGCTCGGCGCCGCTCATGACCGACGTGATCGGCGGCCATGTCCAGTACGCCTTCGAGGGCATGACCACCGCCAAGCCGCTGATCGAGGCAGGCAAGCTGACAGCACTTGCCCAGACCCTGCAGAACCGGTCCAAAAGCCTGCCCGACGTGCCCACCGTGGCCGAACAAGGCTATCCCGGCTTCGAGGCCAGCATCTGGTTCGCGCTGGTCGGCCCGGGCGGCATGCAGAAAGAGATGGTGGAACGCATGAACGCCGACCTGAACACAGCGCTGGCCACGCCCGAACTGATCGCACGGCTTGAGCAGGCAGGCGCCGAAGACGGCGGCGGCTCGGCCGAACGCCTGGCGCAATTCATGCTCAGCGAGCAGACCAAGTTCGCCACGGTCATCAAGAACGCCGGCATTTCGGTGCAAGGTTGACCCCCGGGGGCCAGGCCCTTGGCGGCCCGGCCCTTGCCCTTTCCCTTCTCAATACGCTAACTTGTAGCTCCGGCGGCGCTTTGGCCGCAACAGCCTATGAGAAGGACACAGAAGCATGGCAGCACACACAATGGACGCAACGATACCGGGCGGCGATTCCCGTTGGCAGTTCTGGGTTGATCGCGGCGGCACGTTCACCGACATTGTGGGCCGCAGCCCCGACGGCTCGCTCGTCACCCATAAGCTGCTGTCGGACAATCCCGCGCAGTATCCCGATGCCGCCTTGGCGGGCATACGCAAGCTGCTGGGCGTCGCGCCCGGCCAGGCGATTCCCGTCCAGTTGATCGAAGCCGTCAAAATGGGCACCACCGTTGCCACCAACGCGCTGCTGGAGCGCAAGGGCGACCGCACCGTGCTGTTCACCACGCGCGGCTTTCGCGATGCCTTGCGTATCGGCTATCAAGAGCGTCCCCGCCTGTTCGACCTGCGCATCGTCCTGTCCGAGCTGCTGTACGAGCACATAGAAGAAATCAACGAACGGGTCGACGCCCAGGGCCAGGTGCTGCAGGCGCCCAATCAGGACGAGGTGCGCAAACAGCTGCAAGCGGCCTATGCGGCGGGTTTTCGCTCGATAGCCATCGTGCTGATGCATGCCTACCGCTATCCCGATCACGAGAACGAAGTCGCCGCCCTGGCGCGCGAGGCCGGCTTTACACAGGTCTCGGTGTCGCATGAAGTCAGCCCCATGATGAAGCTGGTGGGGCGCGGCGACACGACCGTCGTGGACGCCTACCTGTCGCCCATTCTGCGCCGCTACGTGGACCGCGTGGCGGACCAGATGCAGGGCGTGCCGCTGATGTTCATGCAGTCTAACGGCGGCCTGACCGCCGCTGAACAGTTTCAGGGCAAAGACTCCATTTTGTCGGGCCCCGCAGGCGGAATCGTGGGCATGGCGCGCACGGCCGAGGCCATCGGCCACAGCGCGCTGATCGGTTTCGACATGGGCGGCACATCGACCGACGTGTCGCATTACAACGGCGAGTTCGAACGGGCCTTCGAGACGGAAGTCGCAGGCGTCCGGCTGCGGGCCCCCATGATGAATATCCACACTGTGGCCGCCGGCGGCGGGTCCATCGTGCATTTCGACGGCGCGCGCATGCGCGTGGGCCCGGACTCGGCCGGCGCCAGCCCCGGGCCGGCGGCCTACCGCAACGGCGGGCCGCTCACGGTCACCGACTGCAACGTCATGTTGGGCAAGCTGCAACCCGAGTTTTTCCCCAAGATATTCGGCCCCGGCGCCGACCAGGCATTGGACCTGGAGACCGTGCGGCATCAATTCGCCGAGCTCGCCCAAGCCATCCAGGCCAATACCGGCCATGCCAGCACGCCCGAAGCCCTGGCGGAAGGCTTCATCGATATTGCCGTCGCCAATATGGCCAGCGCCATCAAGAAGATTTCGGTCGAGCGCGGCTACGACGTCACCAAATATACCCTGGTCTCTTTCGGCGGCGCCGGCGGCCAGCACGCTTGCCTGGTCGCCGATGCCCTGGGTATGACACGCGCGCTGATCCACCCTTTGGCCGGCGTGTTGTCGGCCTACGGCATGGGCCTGGCCGATATCACGGCCATGCGCGAAGCCAGCGTCGAACTCGTGCTGGAAGACGATCAACTGGACGCATGCCAGAAGGTGCTGGACAGCATCGGCCAGGCGGCCCGGGAACAAGTCGCCAGCCAGGGCGTTCCCGACCATCGCATCAAGCTGATACAACGAGGACATTTGCGCTATGAGGGTACCGACGCGGCGCTGGTCGTGGCCTATGGGTCGGCCGCCGAGATGCAGGCGCGCTTTGAAGCAACGTATTCGCAGCGCTACAGCTTTCTGATGCCCGACAAGCGCCTGGTCATCGAAGCCGTCTCGGTGGAAGCCGTGGGGCTCAGCGCCGAACAGCCCAAACCGGACCAGGGTCTTGCCGCCGCCGCTGCACCGCCGCAGGCCCAGACCACGGTGCCGCTGTTCTCCAACGGCGCCCGGCACAATACACCCGTGTACCAGCGCAGCGACCTGAGCCCCGGCACTGTCCTGCCGGGGCCGGCCATCGTCTGCGATGCCAACGGCACCACCATCGTCGAACCCGAATGGCAGGTGCAAACCCTGGCGGGCGGCGAGCTGCTGCTGACCCGCACGGTCCCCAAAGCGGGACGGCGCGCCATGGGCACCGATGCCGACCCCATCATGCTCGAGATCTTCAATAATCTGTTCATGTCGATCGCCGAGCAAATGGGCGCCACGCTGGCCAACACCGCATTTTCAGTCAACATCAAAGAGCGCCTGGATTTTTCATGCGCCCTGTTCGATGCCGACGGTAACCTGATCGCCAATGCGCCGCACATGCCCGTCCACCTGGGATCAATGGGCGAAAGCATCAAGGCCGTGCTGCGCAAGAATGCGGGCGCGATGCGGGCGGGCGACAGCTATGTATTGAACGACCCCTATAACGGCGGCACCCACCTGCCCGATATCACGGTGGTCACCCCTGTATTCGATCAGGCAGGCGAGTCCATTCTGTTCTTTGTCGCCTCGCGCGGGCATCATGCGGATGTCGGCGGCATCACGCCAGGCTCCATGCCGCCCAATAGCAAGACGGTGCATGAGGAAGGCGTGCTGATCGACAACTTCAAGCTGGTGGAAAACGGCCGCATGCGCGAGGCCGAACTGCGCGAACTGTTGACCGGCGCCCGCTATCCCGCCCGCAATCCCGACCAGAACATCGCCGACCTGCGCGCCCAGATTGCCGCCAACGAAAAAGGCGTGCAGGAACTGCGCCGCATGGTGAAGGAGTTTGGCCTGGATGTCGTCCACGCCTATATGAACCACGTGCAGGACAATGCCGAAGAAGCCGTGCGCCGTGTCATCGGCGTGCTGAAAGATGGCGAGTTCCGCTACGAGCTGGACAATGGCGCGGTGATTCAGGTGGCGGTGCGTGTAGATACGGCGCAACGCAGCGCCGTCATCGACTTCACCGGTACGTCGATGCAGTTGGCCAACAACTTCAATGCGCCGTCGGCTGTCTGCATGGCCGCCGTCCTGTACGTGTTCCGCACGCTGGTCAACGACGAGATACCCATGAATGCGGGCTGCCTGAAACCGCTGCAGGTGATTATTCCGGAAGGCTCCATGCTCAATCCGCTCTTCCCCGCCGCGACCGTTGCCGGTAATGTCGAAACCTCGCAATGCATTACCGACACGCTGTACGGCGCGCTGGGGGTCATGGCGGCCGCCCAGGGCACCATGAACAACTTCACTTTCGGCAACGAACGCTATCAGTATTATGAAACGATCGCCGGCGGTTCTGGGGCCGGGGTGCTGCGCGGCCCGGACGGCCAGTCCGTCTATTTCGATGGCATAGACACGGTGCAGACCCACATGACCAATTCACGCCTGACCGATCCCGAAGTGCTGGAATGGCGCTTCCCGGTCTTGCTGGAAAGCTACGACATCCGGCCCGGCAGCGGCGGAGCGGGCAAGGTGCGTGGCGGCAATGGCGGCATACGCCGCTTGCGCTTTCTGGAGCCGATGACGGCGTCGATATTGGCCAACCGGCGGCGCGTCCCCCCCTTCGGGCTCGAAGGCGGCGAGCCGGGCCTGACCGGGCGCACTTACGTAGAACACGTCGATGGCAGCATGACCGAGCTGGGCGCCACCGGTTCGGCCGACATGCAGCCCGGCGATGTGTTCGTGGTCGAAACGCCGGGCGGCGGCGGGTTCGGTACGCCCCAGTCCTGATCGGAGCAAACCGCTGGCCGCATGAGCGGGCCGGTCCGTGCCGTCAGGGCTACGGACCGGTCCGCTTCAGGCAAATTTACCCGCCTGATAATCAGCCACGGCCTGGAACAGCTCCTGCTGCGTGTTCATCACGAAGGGGCCATGCTGGGCAATGGGCTCATTCAGCGGACGGCCGGCGATCAGCAGTACCCGCGCCGAATCATCGCTGCGGATCACCACGCCGTCGCTGTCCGGGTCGTTGTCCAGAACGGCCATGCGATGCAGGCCAACAGGCTGCCCGCCCACCTGTACCTGGCCACGGTATACATAGATGAACGCATTGAGCGCAGGCGGCAAGGCCTGAGTGAACTCGCCAGCACCGTTGAAGTGCACATCAATGTACACAGGTTCAGTCACGTCGCGCTGCATGGCGCCCGCTTGCCCGTGGCTGCTGCCGGCAATCAGGCGCGCAACGACGCCATTGTCCAGCTGCAGCTCGGGAATATCGTCGCTTTGTATATCCCGGTAGCCGGGCGCCGTCATTTTGTCCTTGGCCGGCAGGTTCAGCCAGAGCTGAAAACCTTCCATCCGCCCCGCTTCCTGCTCGGGCAGTTCGGAATGCACCAGGCCGCGGCCCGCCGTCATCCACTGGACGCCGCCATTCTGCAGCAGGCCCTCGTTGCCGGCGCTGTCACGGTGGCGCATGCGGCCGTCGATCATATAGGTCACGGTTTCAAAGCCCCGATGAGGATGGTCGGGAAAGCCCCCGATGTAATCATCGGGGTTGTCGGTGCCGAAATTGTCCAGCATCAAGAAAGGATCCAGTCTGCGCTGCAAGTCCCGGGTCAGCACACGCGTCAATTTGACGCCCGCCCCATCGGATGTGGCCTGCCCCTGTACCACGCGCTCAACGCCGCGTGGCCGGTTGACGGTTTCTGCTTGCACGGGAGAAACGGTTGTGATCATAAGAAGCTCCTGAGTACTTGAAAAGGATGATATTCATTATAATTACCAACAATTTCCGGCACTAGTATCTGCATATAGAACCTATTGTCCTATTTTTGTTTTCAATAATCCTTCTGCGTCCCGGGCGGGACAGCCAACATGAAGGCAGACGCCTTGGCGTTTTGCCCCCAACACCTTCTTGCCCCATCCAAAGTACAATTTCGCCGGTTTTGAACAACACTACTGGAAGCAGAAGTATCTTGAGCACGAAAAGAAGCAAACGCTGGAATGGCGAACTGGACTCCCTTGCACCGGACTTTCTCAAGGAAGTCATCGAAAAAATGAATGCCTATGGGGACAGGATCCAGTTCGCAGCCCCCGGCAAACCCCGCACCCCCTGTTATCAGATCATCAATGCCCGCGACATGAAGATGGGCTTCGACGAAAGGCACTTGCTGCTGCGCCTGAATGCCGACGGCAACGTCGCCGATGAAGTCGGCCCTGTGTTTACCCTGGAAGCCATCCGTGCCGCCATGGCGGGCGGCACGCGCAAGACAGCCACACGCGCCGGCACCAGCCGAAGCAGCGCTTCGACACCCCGGCGCAGCGCAGCAAGCAGCGCCCCGGCTGCTGCGCCCGTGGACACCGTTGAGCAAGACAAGTACGCGTATTTCAAGGACAACCGCGACTACCTGCCTGAGGGCATCGTCAAGCACTCACAGGAAATCAGCCAGTTGATGCGCGGCGGCATGTCGGCCGAACAAGCCTTCGAAGCCATCATCAAAGCGCATTTCTGACACGCGCCGACCGAAGCCGTATCTACACCGACGCGAATTTGCCAGCCTGGCGCTCAACCGCATTTCGCACTCATCTTGCGCTAAAGACGCCGGGCGTGATGCTGGATGCCGCGAGAGAATCACACGATCCCGGCGTAGCCGGGATTTCCCTCCGGCATCCACGCTGCCGGGGCGGCCGCGAAACTCGCAACGTTGGCAGCCCACTGGGCTGCCAACACCCATGTTGCTCAAGCAATCGCGGCCTTGCCTCCCCGGCAGCGTGGATACCGGCGGCGTGTTCAATCCTCGCTTTATCCAGCATCACGCCCGGCGTCTTGAGAAGACAGGACAACGAAAGCCGACAAGCAAGGCATGCCCAACACAGCGGCAAGCTTATCCACACAATCTGTGCATAAGCCTGAGCATAACTACCGAGCATGTTGCTGAAACGTAATAAATCTGCCGAATTCCGACGCTTGCGCAGCAAACGGCCATCGCATCGTTACCCAAGGTTTCCCCTCGATAAGTCTACCCACAGAATGCGCTTGTAGTCTGAGTGATTGATGTCATGATGAAAGCTCATTCATGGCAATAGAAAGGAGATTGCATGCATAAACGAATCACCACCGCGATTTCGACCGGCCTGCTTGCCATCAGCATGACAGGCGGCATGGCAATGGCGCAACAACCCGCCGCGCAACCCAATGCACCGATGGCGGTGCCCACACCCGACTACTCTGACGCCCAGCTCGAGCGTTTCGTGAACGCCTCCGAGAAAGTAGCGATGATTTCCCAGGAGTACACGCCCAAGCTGCAGGCCAGCAACGACGAGGCGACCAAGAAGAAGGTGTTTCAGGAAGCCGACCAGAAAATGGTGAAGGCCGTGCACGATGAGGGCATGACCGTCGACCAGTTCAACGGCATCAACCAGTCACTGCAACAAGATCCGAACCTGGTGAAACGTATTCAGAAGATAGCTGAATAGCTTCTCGCCTGGGCATATCAGGCGCCGGGCTGGGGGTTGCCGGAATCTTGAAGACCGCAACGGCGCCGGCCAGTTGCCGAGCCTGCTCCTGAAGCGAGCCGGCCGCCGCCGCGGCTTCTTCGACCAATGCCGCGTTCTGCTGGGTGACCTCGTCCATCTGGGTGACGGCCAGGTTTACCTGGTCGATGCCCGACGACTGCTCTTCGGATGCCGCCGAAATCTCTTTCATGATCTCGGTAACGCGCTGCACCGATGACAGCAATTCCTGCATCGTTGTTCCCGCGCCTTCCACTTGCCTGGCGCCTGCGTCGACTTCCGTGTTCGACGCCTCGATCAGCTTTTTGATTTCCTTGGCGGCTTCAGCGCTACGCTGCGCCAGCGACCGCACTTCAGAGGCGACTACGGCAAAGCCCCGCCCCTGCTCGCCTGCCCGCGCAGCCTCGACCGCCGCGTTCAGGGCCAGGATGTTCGTCTGGAAGGCAATGCTGTCGATCACCCCGACGATTTCGCCGATCTTGCCCGAACTGTCCGAAATGCGTTGCATGGTCCGGATCACATCCGACACGACTTCCTCGCCACGAAGCGCCACGCTGGACGCACTGTCGGCCAGGGTATTGGCCTGACGCGCATGATCGGTGTTTTGCTTGACGGTCGCCGCGAGCTCTTCCATGCTGGCCGCCGTCTGCTGCAGCGACGCTGCTTGCTCTTCGGTGCGGCTGGATAAATCGGTATTGCCGGCCGCGATCTCGCTGGACCCGATGTTGATCTCGTCGACGCTGGCCCTGACCGCGGCGATCGTGCGGGCCAGATTTTGCTGCGTTTCCTTGAGATTGCCCAGCAGCGTATGGACTTCGTTCTTGCTGTTGGCTGGTGTGTCCGGAATGTGCACCGTCAGATCACCCTGCCCCAGCTTGTCCATCCCCTCGATCACCTGGCGCACCGGCCGCAGCGTTCGAGCTGCCAGCCAGCCGACCAGCAAAGAGATCAGCAGCGTGCCGACCAGCATCAGGCCAAGCTGAAAGGCCAGGTAGCGATAGCTTGCCCCAAGGAAGTCATCTTGCTCACCCATGCCGTACATCAGCCAGTTCCAGCCACGCACCTGATCCCAGGCCACGAACTGCGCGCTGCTGTCGCCCCCTTGATCCAGGCTGACTTCGGCGAAGCCGTTGCCGCTGCTGTACAGGGCTTCCAGTTTTTCCAGATCGGATGGGGCCAATTCGTCGGCCAGCTTGCCGCCCGCCTTGCCCTGACCGCCGGCAATCCGCAGCCAGGACTTGCCATCGGGACTTCTTTGCAGCACGCCCAGCCGTCCGTGCTCGGCAATCTTGGCGCCGGCAACCCACGTGAGCAATTGCTGCACCTGTTCATTGACATCGATGCGCACGGACATGCCGCCATAAACAGCGCCTGAGCCGTCTTTCCACGGCTCGATGCTCATGGCGTACCACTTGCCATTGCGCTGTACCACGCCGCTATAGGGCTGGCCGCTGTCGAGCGTACGGGCAAGCAGGTCTTGCGGATCGACCGTGCTGCCGATACGGAAACCGCCTGAGGCATTCTGCAGCAAGGTGGCCGCCCGCACCCACTTGTCGCCCGATCGCACCACAATCGCCGGCTCGGCGCCCGTGGTGTGGTTGATGCGCAGCAGCGTCTCGACGTCGCCGTTGATAATGCGGTCTTCCACCACCATCAACGGTATTTCGCCGCCCTCGTCGGAATCCATCAGGCTGCCATCCAGCACGGGGATGCCGCCCAGTTCGTTCGTCACAAAGGGAATCAGTTCGCGGCCGCGATTGCTGGCGCTGGTAAACACCATTTGCAACGACTGGTCCACGCCTTCCAATGCAGCCGTCAGTTCGCGCTGCACCGTATCCACGGCGCTTTGCCTGCTTTGCCAGGCCATGACCGCGGTAATGGCCGCCATGACCACGACGGTGGCAACCGATGTGGCAAGGAAAAGTTTCACCGCTAAAGACCGCCTGGCCAGCCAACCACCAGCCTGCGCCTTCTTTTTATATGCGCCTGTCTCCATGATGGCCCCTTTTTAAAAGCCTATTTATTGTCGTCATATTAACGACATACAAGCAGGCATTTTTATAGCGGCGGGCCTAGGGATATCCCGACAAATACAACAATATTTTGTTACGTAACGGCGGACGCGGCCCATGGCGCATCAGCGCAGGCCAGCGTAGTCTGCAAGATGCTGCATATGACTTTCGGGAGCTTGCAATGAAACGACTTCTTTGTATCGCGGCACTGGCATTTGCCGTCAATGGACTGGCGGCGGCGGCCGACGCACCCGCCCAGAAAAACGGCGATATTCTGGTGAATGCCGCAGGGATGACGCTATACACCTTCGACAAGGACACGGCCAACAGCGGCAAAAGCGCCTGCAACGACGCCTGCGCAAAAGCCTGGCCGCCCCTGACCGCCGAGGCCGGCGCGGCGGCCACCGGGAAATTTTCGGTCATCCATCGCGACGATGGCACCCAGCAATGGGCTTACGACGGCAAGCCGCTGTACCTGTACCGCTCAGACCAGGCGCCCGGCGACCGCAACGGCGATAACTTCCGCGAGGTATGGCATGTCGTTAAAGACTGACGCGCACACTACATCACCACACTGAACACCCTTTGCATGAACTCGGGCACCGTCATGGCCTGGCCATTGACGTTGACCATGTCCTTTTCATAAAGCATCGAGGCGGCCGCTGCGTCGCCATCGATCTTGACCAGGCCCGCAGCCTGCAGGCGGCCGACATACTGGTCGTAGATCATGGCGCCCAGCATTTCCATCTGCAGCTTTTTTTCGGCGTCGCTTTCGGCCTGGCCAAACGCCTGGATAAACATGGGCTTGGACAGGCTGAGATCGAATTTCACCTGTTTCAGCCCCTGTACAAACAGCGCATCCATGGTTTGCGCGTCGGCGCTTTGAGGATCGGTCAGGTCCACCTGCAAGCTGGCCTTGCTTTCCCCTTTGTCATTCTTCCAAATCAGCGGCTCGATGGCAATCGACGGATCGGATGCCAGCAAGGCCGCCAGCCTGTCGCGCAGCAAGCCGGCCTCTTCGCGGCTCAATGCCTGTTCTTGGCCTATCTGCCCGCCGTGCTTCGCCGCGATGGCCTCGTAATCGCTTGCCAGCGCCGCCAAGGCGGCCAGGTCCAGTTGCCGTGTCCGGCCGGCCAACGACAGGCTGCCCAGGTCGATGTCGCCCACTACAATGCGGCCAAACCCGTATTCGACTGAGGCATCCAGGATCGTGCCGGCCTGCTGGCTTTCCACGCCGATCATTGCCTGCTCGATGCTGACTGCTTCATCGTCGGCATTGCTGTTGCTGATGCGCAGGCGATCGACGGTGGCCCTGGATTGCGTTTGCACCTGGCTATCGGGGCCCGCGCGGTTCTGGCTGTCGATCCTGATGTTCTGGGCCTGCAACTGATCGCCCGTCTGGGCATTGTCAAGCTTGAAGCTGGCAAACTGGCCCGTACTGGTGCTGTCATTGAAGTCATTGCTGAACGCCATGTTGACCGTGCCGCCGCTGAAGCTGAACTGCTGGCCATTTCCGGCGACCTCCGCCGGCATGAACGTCCAGGTGGACTGGCCCGCGCCGCCAAAGCCCACATGCGTTTCGACCAGCAAAGGCGACCCGCCCTTCTGGCTATCCACCCATGCCTGGGTGGCCGGTGTGGCCACCAGCCTGGCCTGGCTATGAGCCAACATCGGGGCAAAACTGCCTGTACGCAAAGCCTGCAACGGAAAAGGCCCATGCTGCAGGTGATCTTGCATCGTGATATCGATGGGGCCCTTGTTCTCGTCATTGATGTGCAGGGTATACGTGACGTCGGAAGAGAAAAAGCGGCGCTGATAGTCATCGATGGAGAGCTTGACGCTGGGGGTCCCGGCCGAGGCCGGCCCCAGCAGGGCGTCAACACGCTGATTGGCTTGCGCGATGGCGTCCTCGATAGTTTTTTGGGCTTCTTTGCCCACATACCAGGTAGCGCCAAGATAGGCGACCCCCAGGATCACGACGACGCCAAGTACTCCAGTGCTCTTTTTCATTTCCTTCCTATCGGATAAAAACTGATCGTGTCATTTAAACATGAAAGTACCCAGGCGAACCCGCCTGATCTGACAGGAGTCCGCCGGCCCGCCGCCCGCATTGCGCCCCGTTCAAATCCTGCCTACCATATGCGCAAGGGATCACACACTGAACACGAGGCAAAACAACACCATGGCCGACCCCATTGATTTTTATTTTGAGTTTTCATCACCCTACGGATACTTCGCCAGCACCCGCATTGAAGCACTGGCGGCCGAATTCAATCGGCAGGTGCGCTGGCGCCCCATTTTGCTGGGCCCCATGTTCCAGGCCACGGGTTCGGCGCCGCTGACCGACATCCCCGTCAAAGGCCAATATGCGCGCCATGATTTCAAGCGCACCGCCAAGCTGTTCGACATCCCCTACCGGCAGCCCGACCCCTTTCCCATCGGCACGGTCAGCGCGGCGCGGGCGGTACTGTATGTCCAGCAGCAAGACAAGGACAAGGCCGCCGCGCTGAGCAAGCGGCTGTATCGCGCCTATTTTGCCGAGGGGCAAAACATCAACCAGACCGAGGTCGTGCTTGCCAATGCCGAACAGCTCGGCATCGATGCCGGCGAGCTGGAAAACGGCATTGCACAAGAAAGCATCAAGGCCTTGCTGAAGAAAGAAGTCGGCGACGCCATGGCCCGCGGGGTGTTTGGTTCGCCTTTCCTCTTTGTCGACAATGAACCCTTCTGGGGGTTCGACCGCTTTGACCACGTACGGAAATGGTTGCATGCCTCTGATTCCGCTCGCCGTTGAAACCCTGACGCCCGAGGCCTTTGCGGCCTACGGCAGTGTGTGGGGACGGCCCTATGGCACCGACACGCCCGCCTTTTCCAATGCAGCCACCGATTTCTGGCATCAGCATCATTTTGATGCGGGCGATAGCGGCCAGCCTGAAATATTGTGGGTCAACTACCGGAAGAACGATCGCTGCGTCGATACGCTCGAAGTGCACTGGCTGACCGAGCAGGCCATTGTTCCGCTGGGCCCGGAAGGCCTGTTCCATATTGTTGCGCTGGGCGGCCGGCCGGGCGAAGGCCCCGACCCGGCCACGCTCAAGGCCTTTTACATCCCGGCGGGCCAGGGCATTTGCATGCGTCCCGGTTGCTGGCATGCCAGCCAGGTCAGAAACGCCCAGGTCAGCTGCCTGATGCTGACCCGCGCTTCGACCACCGCGGAGCTGGTCGGGCATCTTGCCTGCAACAGGCCTGCCACGGAATCCAAACTGGCGCCCCTGGGCAACACCTATGTATTGCGCGAGCCGGGAAGCAGCCCCTGACCCTGTCAGGCCCGCCGAAAAAGACGGACGCTAGGCGGCCTTGGGGGCTTCGTAGTCGGGTTGCTGTTCTGGCGCAGCCTGCCTGAACGCGTCAAGCTCGGCGCAAGCGGCATCAATGCGAACGATGGTGGGGATGGCGCTTTCATCGCAAGCAAATCGGCGGGCATTGAAAAGCTGGGGCACCAGGCACAGGTCGGCCAGGCCAGGCTGGTCGCCGTGGCAGAAACGGCCTGTGCCGGGGTGGTTGGCCAACATGGCCTCGATGGCCGCCAGCCCCACGCCTACCCAATGCCTGTACCAGTCGTCCTTGTCTTGTTCGCTGACTTTCAAGTTGTGCTTCAGGTATTTCAGGACACGCAGATTGTTCAGAGGATGGATGTCGCAGGCAATGGTCTGGGCAATCGCGCGGACACGGGCGCGGCCTGCCGCGTCGGCCGGCAACAGCGCCGGATCGGGATGGGTCTCTTCAAGGTATTCCAGTATGGCCATGGACTGGGGCACCGACAAGCCGCCGTCGTCCAGGGTGGGCACCAGCGCGGTCGGATTCATGGCCCGATAGCCGGCGCTTAATTGCTCGCCGCCGTCTTTCAGCAAATGCACAGGCACGGTTTCATAGGCCAGGCCCTTCAGGTTCAGGCCGATGCGGACACGGTACGCGGCCGAGCTGCGAAAATAGCTATACAGTTTCATGACGGTTCCTTGGTTTTTCGGGACAGTTCCTTGGGTAGGGGGAAAGCCACGTTTTCAGGCGTGCCGGCCAGCGTGCGCACCGACGCGGCGCCCAGCTCTTTCAAGCGGTCAATCACCTGGCGCACCAGAACTTCCGGCGCCGACGCCCCCGCCGTCACGCCGACCCGCTTGGCATGTTCAAGCCAGGCGGGATCGATCATGCCGGGCGCATCGATCAAATACGCCGCCGCGCCCTTGCGCTCGGCCACTTCCCGCAAGCGGTTCGAATTGGAGCTGTTGGGGCTGCCCACCACCAAAACCAGATCGCACTCGGGCGCCATGATCTTGACCGCGTCCTGCCGGTTCTGCGTGGCATAACAGATATCGCTTTTCTTGGGCTCGACAATGGACGGAAAGCGCTGGCGCAAGGCCTGCGCCACCACGGCCGCATCATCGACCGACAAAGTGGTCTGCGTCACGAACGCCAGATTTTCCGGGTCGCGCACCACCAGCGATGCTACGTCCTCGGGCGTTTCAACCAGGTACATGCCGCTAGCGGCCTGCCCCAGCGTGCCCTCGACCTCTGGGTGGCCCCGGTGGCCGATCATGATGATTTCACGCCCCGCCGCCTGCATTTTGGCCACTTCGATATGCACCTTGGTCACCAGCGGGCAGGTCGCATCGAACACCTTCAAGCCCATTTGCTCGGCTTGCACACGCACGGCCTTGGCCACGCCGTGCGCCGAGAACACCACGATGGCCCCCTTTGGGGCTTCGCTGAGCTCATCGATGAAGATGGCGCCCTTCGTGCGCAAATCCTGGACGACATAACGATTGTGGACGATTTCGTGGCGCACGTAGATGGGCGCGCCATGCAATTCCAGCGCCCTTTCGACGATATCGATGGCACGATCCACCCCGGCGCAAAACCCCCTGGGCTGCGCCAGCACGACTTCAATATCATCCTGGGCGGAATCTTGGACTGACATTACAGGACTCCTAATATGGCGACTTCAATACGCAGGTCGGCCCCCGCCAAGGGATGATTGAAGTCGAATAGGGCGGATGCGTCGCCCAGTTCCTTTAATACGCCGGAATAGCGCCCCCCGTTCGGCGCCGAGAACTCCACCATGTCGCCGGGCGCAAAGGGAGCCTCTGGATCGGCATGCTGGGCCAGCATCGCCCGCGTGACCCACTGTAGCAGGTCGGGGTTGCGGTCGCCATAGGCCTGGGCCGCCGGCAGATCGAATGCAAAGCGGCTGCCCTCTTCATGCCCCACCAGGGCCTGCTCCATGCCGGGGGCCCATTGGCCCGCCCCCAGCTGCAGCGTTGCAGGCCGGCCATCGAAGGTATCGGCAAAGACGGAACCCGCCGCCGGACCCGAGACAAGCGCGATCCGGTAATGCAGGGTTAGGTAGGAATCAGGACGGACAAAAGCTTTCACTGAATCGGATGTCGAAGTCAAAATCTGTCACCGTAGAGGATCGTTACTGTTCCCCTATTTTAGAGCCCTTTATGACACAGCACATTTCACGCCAAGAACCGGAACGCCCGCGCGAGCGGCTGCTTGCCCACGGCGCGCACATACTGACCTCGCCGGAATTATTGGCCATCGTCCTGCGCACCGGCATCAAAGGGTGCGATGCGGTCAGCCTGGGGCGCCGGCTCATCGAACGATTCGACGGCCTGCGGGGCCTGTTGTCGGCCGACGCCCAGACTTTACTGGCCATCCCGGGCCTGGGCGTGGCCAAAACCTGCGAACTGCTGGCCATCAACGAACTGAACCGGCGCGCCCTGGAAGAAGGCCTGAAGACCGGACACGCGCTCAATCAGCCGCAGCACGTCAAGCATTACTGCACAGCCAAGCTGGGGCATCTTCCGGTCGAGCACTGCATGGCGCTGTACCTGGACAGCCAGTTCCGCCTGATCACCACCGAAGAAATCTCGCGCGGGACGCTCACCCAGGCATCGGTCTATCCCAGGGAAATCATCAAGGCCGGCCTGAAGCATCACGCCGCAGCCCTGATTCTGGCGCATAATCACCCTTCCGGCTTGGCTGAACCCAGCGAAGCCGATCTGACCCTGACCCGCCACCTGAAAAAGGCGCTGGCCCTGGTCGACATACGGCTGCTCGACCACCTGATCGTGACCGGCACCGGCGCCGTGTCCCTGGCCGAGCGCGGGCAACTCTGAGCCACTGCAGTATTCGTTGCGCTCCCGTCCCGAGTACGCTAAAATGCCGAGTTACCTTGGATACGTGATCAACGTAGGGCAGGCTTGGGTCAGGCGAATGCTTGGCCGCAACGCTTTTCATATGCTTGGTTGGCGACCCGCTCTTTTGAAAACACAGGAATCGACCATGAAAGAAGGCATCCACCCCGAATACCGCGAAGTGGTGTTTCTGGATCAGCAAACAGGCACAAAATTTGTTTCGCGCTCGACGCTGAACAGCCGCGAAACCATTGAACTGGATGGCAAGACCTACCCCTTGTTCAAGTGCGACGTCACATCGGAATCGCATCCGTTTTACACCGGCGCGCAAACCCGCATCGTTGAAACCGGCCGCGTTGAAAAGTTCCGCGCCCGCTTTGCCCGCACCGCAGGCACGACGCGCAAGGCTTCCTAAGCTTTCTGGATTTCTCCGCGTTCGCAGAAAGGCAGCCTTCGGGCTGCCTTTTTAATTTAAGATACCCTCATTAACCACTCTTAGCGCCTCCCCAGTGTCATCCAGCGACTCCTTTTCCACGCCTGCCCGCCTGACTGCCACAGCAACCGTCAAGCTCCCCCGGCTTTTTCTGCTGGTCGTGGGGCTGATCTACATACTGTCCGGCCTGTTCTTCCGTGACCCGTGGAAAACCGATGACGTCGTCGGCCTGGCCACCATGCTGACGGCGCTCAACGACGGCGGGCAGGCCATGCTGCTGCCGCAGATAGGGGTTCTGGCCCATGCGCAGGACGGCCCGCTCATCACATGGGTCGGCGCCTTCAGCATCTGGCTGTTTTCGCCTTTCTTCGAGCTGTTCGTCGCGCCGCTGGATGCCGCCATCATCGCCTCGCGCCTGCCCAATTTCCTGTGGTTCGGGCTGCTGACTGCCTCGGTATGGTATGGCACCTACCTGCTGGGACGCCGGCCCGAGCCGCAGCCGCTGGCCCTGCCTTTTGGCGGCGAGCCCACTGTGCGCGATTACGGCCGCATGATCGCCGACGCCGCCCTGCTGCTGATCGTCGCCACCGTGGGCATTGTGTGGCGCATGCACGAAACCTCCGAAGTCCCGGCCTTGATCGCCTTCCAGGCGCTGGCTTTCTACTCTGTCGCCCGCATGCTCGACCATCCCGCATCGGGGTCGATCACGCTGGGGGTTGCACTGGCAGCCGCCTTCCTGACACGCGGATGGATAGGCGCATTGCCCATTATGCTGGCCGTGCCGTTTATTTTCCTGTCCTGCAGCGCGCTGGGGCGCCAGAAGCAATGGCTGCTGCTTGCAGCGGCCCTGTGCGTGGTCCTGATCCTGTCATGGTGGATTCCGGCCAGGCAAGCCAGCGAATACTGGACGCGCAACTGGCTGTTGTGGAATGTGAGCTCGTTCGGCTGGCCCAACTACCACGCCATTCTGAAAACAGCCCGCGATCTGCCCTGGTTTCTATGGCCGACCTGGCCTTTCGCCATGCTGGCCATATGGCGCTGGCGTTCGTGGCTGACCGCGCCCCACATCTGGATTCCCCTGATGTTCGCCGCGTGGCCGCTCATCATCATGGTGTTCCTGGCCGACAGCTTTGAGCCGGAATACAGCCTGATGGCCGTGCCATCGGCCATTTTGGCCGCCTTTGCCCTGCCCACCCTGCGCCGCGGCATCGTCAACTCGCTGGACTGGTTCGCCGTCATGTGTTTTTCACTGACGACCGCCACGGTATGGCTAGGCTGGATCGCCCTGCAAACCGGCTGGCCAGAGCAGATTTCACACAACATCGCCCGCCAAACACGCGGCTATGACGTCTATATTTCCTGGCCCTCCGTCTTCGTGGCGCTTCTGGGCACGCTCGCCTGGGTCGCCCTGGTCCGATGGCGCCTGTATACCAAGCCGGCGGGTCTGTGGCGCGGCACCGTCCTGTCGGCGGGCGGCCTGATCGTGACCTGGCTGCTGCTGGTCACGCTGTGGATGCCCGCCCTGGATTACGTCCGCAGCTATCGCACGGTATCCGGCCAACTGGCAGCCGCCCTGCAGGTCCACCAGCAAGCCGGCGAGTGCGTGCGGGCACAAGGGCTGGGCACAGGCCAGCGCGCCTCCTTCCTGGTCTTTGACGGCATCAACTTCACCTACGGCTCGGAGTGCAAGCTGGTGCTGCAGCAAACGTCGTCAAGAAGCCTGGCCGAGGGCACCGCCGCCTACGCAGGCACGGGCACGGTACTTTGGATGGGCAAGCGCGAAGCTGAACGCCATGAAATCTTCCGTCTGCTGCGTCTTGGCAATCCGTGACCACACCCGCCGCCACAACCCGAAGCCTGTGGTCCCACGCCCGCGAGATCCTGCGCCAGGCGTGGCCGGTGCTGGTCAGCGCGTGGGCCAGCATCATCTTCGGCGTCATGGATACCGCCATGGCGGGCCATGCCAGCGCGGCCGACCTGCAAGTCATGGCGCTGGCAGCCTCGATTTACATTACCGTCTTCGTCGGACTGATGGGTGTCGTGCACGCACTGATCCCCATTATTGCGCAACACTTTGGCGGCCAGCGCTACGCTGAAGTCGGCCAGGCCTGGGGACAAGGCGTATGGCTCGCGCTGGGCCTGTCGCTGGTCGGCGCGGCGGCCATGCTGCTTCCCGATGCCTGGCTGGCGCTGTCGGGCGACGTCGATCCGGCCGTGCGCGATGGCATTACCTGGTACCTGCGCGCGCTGGTGCTGGCGCTGCCCGCGACTTTGGTGTTTCGCACGGTTTATGCCTTGGGCACCGCGGTTTCCCGCCCCAAGACCGTGATGATGATCAACCTGGCCAGCGTGGGCTTCAAGTTTGCCTTCAACTGGATTTTTATTTTCGGCAAGCTGGGCATGCCGGCCCTGGGCGCGGCGGGCGCCGGCCTGTCGACCGCCATGGTGGGCTGGATGACGCTGTGTGCCGGTCTGTGGGCCATCTACCATGACCCCTATTACCTGCGCTTCAGGCCGCAACTGGGGCGGCTGCACTGGCCCAGCCAGAAGGAGCTGCTGCGCCTGGGCATTCCCATGGGCGGCTCGTATCTGATCGAAGTGTGCGCCTTCAGCTTCATGGCGCTGCTGGTGGCCCGCGAAGGCATGTTCGTGACCGGCGGCCATCAAATCATGGCCAATCTGGCGGCGCTGAGCTATATGATGCCGATGGCGGTCGGCATTGCCTCGGCCTCGCTGACGGCGCAGGCCATCGGCGCCCGCGATCCGCACAGGGCCCGCAAAACGGGCCAGGCGGGCATCACCCTGGTGGCCCTGGGCGCAGCCTTGACCGCCACCGTGCTGGTGGTCGCCAAAGCGCCCATACTCCGGCTCTATACCGACGATATGCAGGTGGCGATCATCGCCGCCGCCCTGCTGCACCTATTGCCCTGGTTCCACCTGTGCGACGCGATGCAGTGCATCGGCTCGTACTTATTGCGCGCCTATAAAGTGGCCGTGGTGCCCTTGATTCTGCAAATTTTTGCGCTGACGGGCCTGGGCCTGATCGGAGGCTGGTGGCTGGGATTCGGGCCGGCCGCCGGCGCCCTTCAACCCTTGCTGGCCCGCATCGCGCCCGGCGCTCCCACAGGCGCCGGCAGCATGTGGCTCATGGCGCTTTCAGGCTTGGCGCTCTCGGCAATGCTGTTGTTTCTCTGGTATGGGCACATCGTCCGGGTCCACGCCCGCGCCAGGCAAGCCTGAGCGGCGCCCAGGGCTTGCGCCTGACAGGCTATGTGCCCATCAGGCGCCGCAGCCCTATGCCGCGCTGCGATCCGCCGTCTCCGCCGCGGCATCCGATGCGGGGCCGCCGTCCTTGGCCGCCTGATCGCCTTCCGCGTCCGGCGCGCTGCCCTCAATAACCGGCGTCACCAGTTCGACCACCTTGCTGCGTGACAGCATGCCCAGGAACTCATCGTTATCGCCGGTCACGGCCAGCGGCTCGGTGCTGCGCAGCATGCGGCACAGCACCTCATCCAGGCCGGCTGTTGCGGGCACCGAGGCCATATCCTGGACATAACGCGCGATGTCGCGCGCACCGTCCTGGACCGCTCGGTCAGCGGCGGAGCGGGTCAAAATCCCTGCCAGCCGCTTGCCGTCCAGAACCGCGGTGTACCCGAAGTTCATGCCGGCCATGCGTTCAACCGCGTGCACCGGACGCGAACGCATGGTCAGCGTCAGCGAAGGCGCGTTGCAGGCATGCGCGGCGTTCAGCACCTTGCCGCGGTTGACGTCCTGCAGGAAAGACTGGACGTAATCGTCGGCCGGCGCCAGCAGAATGTCTTCGGGCGTGCCTTCCTGGACCAGTTCGCCGCCCTTCAAAATGGCAATGCGGTTGCCCAGGCGCAAGGCCTCGTCCAGATCGTGGGTGATGAAGACGATGGTCTTGTTCAGTTGCGCCTGCAGTTGCAAAAGCTGGTCTTGCATTTCGCGGCGTATCAGGGGGTCGAGCGCCGAAAAGGCTTCGTCCATCAGCAAGATCTCGGCGTCGGTGGCCAGCGCCCGGGCCAGCCCCACGCGCTGCTGCATTCCGCCCGACAACTGGTGCGGATACTGGTTTTCGAATCCGGCCAGGCCGACTTGCTCGAGCCAGTGCTGCGCACGCTGGCGGCGTTCCTCTTTGCCCAGGCCCTGTACCTGGAGCCCATAGGCAACGTTGTCGATCACGCTGCGATGCGGGAACAGGCCAAAGCGCTGGAACACCATGCTCATTTTCTGCTGGCGGAATTTTTCCAGCGCCGACTTGCCCAATGTGACCACGTCGACGCCGTCCACCAGAATCTGGCCCGCGCTGGGTTCGATCAAGCGGTTGAAATGCCTGATCAGCGTTGACTTGCCCGACCCGGACAGGCCCATGATCACGTAGATGCTGCCCTCTTCTATCGACAGGCTGATGTCGCGCAGCCCCAGGGTATGCCCGCTCTTGGCCAGCAGCGCTTCTTTGCTGATCCCCTGGCGCGCGGCATCGAGCCAGCGCTCGGGCCGGGGGCCGAATATCTTGAAAATATTGCGTACTTCGATTTTGCTCATGTCAGGCCCCTTTTTGTTGACGACGCCCGAACTCTTGCGTAATACGGTCGAAAATAATGGCGATAATGACAATGCCCAGGCCGGCCAGCACGCCGCGGCCCACCTGCAAGCGGTTGATGCCCTGCAAGACCTCGTAGCCCAGCCCCTTGACGCCGATCATCGAGGCAATCACCACCATGGCCAGCGCCATCATGGTCGTCTGGTTGATGCCCGCCATGATATTGGGCATGGCCAGCGGAAGCTGCACGCCGAACAATTGCTTCATCCGGTTTGCGCCAAAGGCGCGCGAGGCCTCCAGCACTTCGCTGTCGACCAGGCGAATGCCAAGGTCGGTCAGCCGGATGACGGGCGGAACCGCGTAAATGATGGTGGCGATGATGGCGGCGATCTTGCCCAGGTTGAACAGCATGACCACAGGGATCAGGTATACAAAGCTGGGCATCGTCTGCATGACGTCGAGCACGGGCAGCATGATGGTGCGCAGCCACTTGAAGCTGGCCATCAGTATGCCCACCGGGACGCCGATGCCCACCGAAATGACCACCGCCACGATCATCAGAGACAGGGTCTGCATGGCCGCGTCCCACAGCCCAATGAGCCCGATGGCGCACAGCATGGCGCCGATGACCAGCGTGAATCCAATGCGGCGGCTGGCCAGCCAGGCCAGGCCCATCACTGCCAGCACCACCACCCACCAGGGCGAATAGCGCACGATCTGGTCCATCCAGATCAGCACATCCAGCAGCGGCTGCGTCAGGGCGCGCAGCACATCGGAATAATTGGAAACAATATTGCCCACGAACTCATCGATGGGCGCGCGCAATGCGCGCGGTGCTATGACTTCTGGAAACATAAAATCAGCTCCGTAAAACTCGTCAAGACGGCGAGCCGCATGGCTCGTCATCCGTGAAACCGCCTGCTCGCAGCAGGCTGCCCAACGCCGGCCCCGGCAAGTTCAGCCAGAGACCGGCGCGGACCGGTAGAAAGACGAGTGCTAAAGAGCGGCTTTTACGCGCTCGGCCACATCGGCCGGAAGCCATGCGGTCCAGATTTCACCCTGGTTTTCAAGAAACCACTTGGCGGTCTCGTCGGGCTCGGCCTCGTTTTCTTCCATGTAGGCCATGGTCTGATCCATGACCGGCAGGGGTACGGCGACCTTGGACAGGAATGCTGTCAGCTTGGGCGCGTCCTGCGTGAACTGGGTCGTCACGGCGGTAAAGACAGGATTGTCGGGGTAAGCGCTGGGCTCTGGCTTGGCGCAGTTGGGATCGGTCAGGCATCCGTGTTTTTCTTTGTCATAAGCCGGCAATTCAAGCTTGACCAGATCCATGGAGCCAACCAGCGGCGTCGGATACCAGTAGTAGAAAACGACGTTTTCCTTGCGCTGGTAGGCGGCGGTCAATGCGGCTTTCTGCGTAGCGCCGGTACCGGGCGAGAACAGGGTAAACGTGTCGCCCAGGCCCAATGCCTTGAACAGGTTGCCGCTGACCACTTCGCAGCCCCAGCCCGCCGGGCAGCCATAGAAACGGCCCTTGGAAGGCTCTTCGGGGTCCTTGAAATCGTCTTTGAACTTGGGCAGGTCGGCGGCGCTTTTCAGCGCGGGCAGACGCTCGGCCGTATAGCGTGGAATAAACCAGGCTTCACCGCCCATGTAGATATCGCCAATGCGCTTGACCTTGCCGCCCGCTTCGGCCTTGGCCCAAGGCTCGGCCACGCTGTTAAGCCAGATTTCGGTATTGATGTCCAGATCGCCGCGTTCGAGCGCGGCCAGCGCCGGCAGGGTTTCGGTGGGCAGCACTTCGGACTTGCATCCATAGCCTTTGTCCGCGATAAAACGCTCGACTTCGACCAGAACCAGGTTGGATTCCCAGTTCATGCCGCCGAACTTCAGAGGACGGTCGATTTCGCAGGCGGGCGCATCGGCCGCCTGGGCTACATTGGTTACGGCGCCCAGGCCCAGCAAGGCTGCGGCCAGGCTCAGGCCAAGGGTGGTTTGCTTGAGCGACGATGCAAAAGTGCGCGCGGAGCGCAAGGGATGTGAAGGAATCACATGGAAAGACATGGCTGTTTGCCTCCTTAAGTTACGTGGACGCATGGAAACGGAACAATGCGCCAGGGCCAAGGGGGTGTGCGGAAGACGGGGAAGGCCGCCGATACATACCGACACTAGCGTGGAGAGTACGGGTACTCATTGACAGGTAATGGGGCCGAACGGGCCCACCATACGCCAGAATTGATTAAAACCAAGCAGTTTGCAGCATTTTATAAGCAATTAGCCACAAATGTAAACGCGCACTAACCCGAATGCGCAGGACGGGCTTTGATGGAGTTCGAATTTTGCCCGTCCTGGCGCCCCGCCATCAAGGGGTATACATGTAATCGCGCCGCCACGGATAGGCGATGTCTTGCGGGTGGTCGAGTTCGTCGGAGCGGCCGTGCCCGCGCGCTTGGGCAAGCACCTGATGCAAGGCGATCCAGCCATGCTCGAAACCCATTGCGCAGCCGGCCAGATAAATGCGGTAGGCGCGCAGCGAACGCTCGCCGTGCTCGCCCTGCAGAGTCTGGCGCGCCTCGGGCAGACGCGCCTCGAGCGCATCGCTCCAGGCCCATAGCGTGCGTGCGTAATGCGGCCGCAGATTTTCGACATCCAGGTCTTCAAGGCCGCCATTGGCCAGATGCCCGAGCACATGGCTGACGTGCGTGAGCTCGCCGCCGGGAAATATGTATTTCTCGATGAATTCACCCATGCCCGCGCCCAGCTCGGCATTATCGACGCCGCCCGCGGTAATGCCGTGATTCATGATCAAGCCGCCGGGACGCACCAGGCGCCTGAGCTTGGAAAAATAGTCATCAAGCTGAGCCCGGCCCACGTGCTCGAACATGCCCACCGATGCGATCTTGTCGTAAGGCAGGCTTTCATCGAGCTTGCGATAGTCAAGCAATTCCATGCGGACCCGTCCGCCCAGCCCCTTTTCTTCAATCAGCTTGTTGACGTAGGCATGCTGGTTCTTGGACAGCGTAATCCCGGTGGCATCGACGCCGTAATGCTCGGCGGCCCACAGCAGCAGGCCGCCCCAGCCCGCCCCCACGTCCAGGAAGCGTTCGCCCTGGCCCAGTCTGAGCTTGCGGCAGATATGGTCGAGCTTGGCTTCCTGGGCCTGGGCAATGGTCATGTCCGGCGTCTTGAAATAGCCGCAGGAATAGACCCGGCGCGGATCCAGCCACAATCCGTAGAAATCATCCGACAGATCGTAGTGAAACTGGATTTGCCGCGCATCACGGTCGATGGAATGGCGCCATACCGAGACCAGGCGCCGGATGAGCTCGGTCAGCCGTCCCACACGCGCCGCATCGATGGGCGAACCCGGCAGTATGGCCGCGGCAAGGCGCATCAGGTCCCGCATGGAGCCGTCTATGTCGAACTTGCCTTCGACATAGTCTTCCCCCAGCGCGCCCACTTGCCCCGTGGCCAGATGCGCCAGGGTGGAACGATCGTTGACGACAAGGTGGATCTGGGGATCGGGAGCCCCTACTTTCTGACCATCGGGCATGGTCAGTTGAACAGGCAGGGGCAACGATGCCAACTTAGTTTCAACAACAGACAAGACCGAACTCAAAGCCGACTCCTATAAGTGATAAAACCTTTGAGGAAAATAGTGCCATAGTTTTCCGCGCAGGGAAATTGCCACTATCCAAGCATGCTAAGATGACGTCGATACTACTATATAGAAACACGTTCGGCGCCCTGTTGCGGCCAAGCCGCAACACTCGCTTACATGCCCTCCTCCCAGACCACCCTGACCGTCATTCCGCGCTGGTTGATCCTTATGGGGCTACTGACGGCCATCGGCCCGCTGGCCATCGATATGTATCTGCCGGCCTTTCCCGCCATCGCGCAGGGCCTGGGCGCCACGGCAGGGCAAGTCGAACGCACGCTGGCCAGCTATCTGTTCGGGCTGGCCATGGCCCAGATTTTCTATGGTCCATTCGCCGACCGCTACGGGCGCAAGAAGCCCCTGATGCTGGGCCTGGCCATTTTCACGATCGCCTCGATAGGCTGCGGCTTCACCGATAACATCGAACACCTGACGGCCTGGCGCATCGCCCAGGCCTTTGGCGGTGCGGCCGGCATCGTCATCCCCCGGGCGGTCATCCGCGACAACTTCGACACCCGCGACGCCTCCAAGGCGCTCTCGCTGCTGATGCTGGTCATGGGCGTAACCCCCATACTCGCCCCTATCCTGGGCGGGCAAGTGCTTGTGTTTGGCAGTTGGCGCGGCGTATTCGCCATCATGGCCGCATGCGGCGCCATGCTGCTGGCCGCCGTCGCCCTGACCATGCGCGAAACGCTCAACCCCGACAAAGTCATTCCCCTGGGCATCGGCATCATCGCCCGCAACTACCTGGCCCTGCTGCGCCACAAGCGCTTCATGTGCTATACGCTTGCAGGCGGGTTCGGCTCGGCGGGCATGTTCGCCTATATTGCCGGTTCGCCGCGTGTCTTCATTGATATCTACCAGGTCGATCCGCGTTACTTCGGCCTGCTGTTCGGCGCCAACGCGGCGGCGCTCATCGTCGCGTCGCAAGTCAGCGCGCGCCTGCTCAACCGCCATGCGCCCGAAGCCTTGCTGCGTACCGCGCAAATGACGCTGGCCGGCATGACGCTGATCGGCGTGGCCCTGACGCTGACCCATGCGCTGACCCTGGCCTGGCTGATGCTTTGCCTGTTGGGCTTCATGGCCAGCCAGGGCTTCGTCAACCCCAACGCGGCGGCGCTGGCGCTCAGGGAACAGGGCAACCGCCTGGGCGTGGCATCGGCCATGATGGGAACCTTGCAGATGATATGCGGCGCAAGCGCGGGGCTGGCCGTCAGCGCCTGGCAATCGCCAACCCCCTTGCCTTTGACCGGCCTGCTGGCCCTGTGCGCCTGTCTGTCGTGGCTGTTTGGCCGCATGGCGCTTAAAGCCGCTTGATCAAAGCGCCCATTTCATATTAGAATACAAGGCTTTTCCGGCTTATGTCCGGCCTGGTATATGCTTTGCCAGGGCATGCTTTGCGGCAATTTACGGCAAAGGCCTTGCGGCCATAGCGGTAAGTTCACATTTTTCGCCTTGCATGTTTTTTTAAGCACACGACACAATTGAAGGGGTATGACCATGGCACGCGTATGCCAAGTTACCGGCAAAGGCCCAATGGTGGGCAACAATGTTTCGCACGCAAACAACAAAACCAAGCGTCGCTTTTTACCTAACTTGCAATCGCGCCGTTTCTGGGTTGAAAGCGAAAACCGCTGGATTCGCCTGCGCGTTTCGACCAGTGCGCTGCGCACCATCGACAAGAACGGCATCGATTCCGTTCTGGCCGACCTGCGCGCCCGTGGCGAGCTGGCGTAACGCCGCGCCATCGATCTAACTTCAGGAGCTCAACATGGCAACCAAAGGCATCCGCGAGAAAATCAAACTCGAATCCACTGCCGGCACCGGTCACTTCTACACGACCACCAAGAACAAACGCAACATGCCCGAGAAAATGCTGATCAAGAAATTTGATCCCGTCGCTCGCAAGCACGTTGATTACAAGGAAATCAAGCTCAAGTAATGGGTTTGACAAGGCGCTTGCCCGACGCATGAATGCCGGCCAGCCCCGCCGGATATCCGCGCGCACGCGCCGCTTCTTGTAAAACCCTGCTCCGGCAGGGTTTTTTTATTGCATCTTATAATGCATGGTTTGCACAACCTCTTTAAGAACACCGGATCTCATGCAGGAACGCTACAGCCCCAACGACGTCGAAAAAGCCTCACACGAAAACTGGCAGGCGCGCGACGCGTATCGCGTCACAGAACATGCCAAGGCGGCTGACGGCTCCAGCAAGCCCAAGTTCTATGCGTGTTCAATGCTGCCCTATCCCAGCGGCAAGCTGCATATGGGCCACGTGCGCAACTACACCATCAACGACATGATGGCGCGCCAGCTCCGCATGCGCGGATTCAATGTGCTCATGCCCATGGGATGGGACGCTTTCGGCATGCCGGCCGAGAACGCCGCCATCAAGTCGCAAGTCCCGCCCGCCAAATGGACATACGACAACATCGCCTACATGAAGAAGCAGATGCAGGCGATGGGCCTGGCCATCGACTGGTCGCGCGAAATGTGCGCCTGCGATCCCAAGTATTACAAATGGAACCAGTGGCTGTTCCTGAAGATGCTGGAAAAAGGCATTGCCTACCGCAAGACCCAAGTCGTCAACTGGGATCCGGTCGACCAGACCGTGCTGGCCAACGAGCAGGTGATCGACGGCCGCGGATGGCGTTCGGGAGCCTTGGTTGAAAAACGCGAAATCCCGGGCTACTACCTGCGCATCACCGATTACGCGGAAGAACTGCTGGGCCACGTCAAGGACGGCCTGCCGGGCTGGCCGGAACGCGTGCGCCTGATGCAGGAAAACTGGATAGGCAAAAGCGAAGGCGTGCGTTTCGCCTTCACGCACGACATCAAAGACCGTGACGGCCAGCTCATCCAGGACGGCCGCATGTATGTCTTCACCACACGCGCCGACACCATCATGGGCGTCACATTTTGCGCGGTCGCGCCCGAGCACCCCTTGGCCGCGCATGCCGCCCAGGGCAATCCCGAACTGGCGGCCTTCATCGAATCCTGCAAGCAGGGCGGCACCACCGAAGCCGAGATGGCCGCCCGCGAAAAAGAAGGCCTGCCCACCGGCCTGTCGGTCACCCACCCTATCACGGGTGAACCTGTTCAAGTCTGGGTCGGCAACTACGTGCTGATGAGCTATGGCGACGGCGCCGTCATGGGCGTTCCAGGCCACGATGAACGCGACTTTGCCTTCGCCCGCAAGTATGGCCTGCCCATCCAGGACGTCATCGGCGTTCAAGGCAAGACCTATTCCACCGAACAATGGCAGGACTGGTACGGCGACAAGCAGCAAGGGCAAACCATCAATTCGGGCTCTTACAATGGCTTGTCCCATGCGCAGGCTGTCGACGCCGTTGCCGCCGACCTGGCCGCCAAAGGCCTGGGCGAAAAGCAAACCACCTGGCGCCTGCGCGACTGGGGCATATCGCGCCAGCGCTATTGGGGCACGCCCATCCCCATCATTCACTGCCCCGACTGCGGGCCGGTGCCCGTCCCGGAAAAAGACTTGCCCGTGGTGCTGCCCGACGACCTGATTCCCGACGGCAGCGGCAATCCGCTGGCCAAGCACGAGGCCTTTCTTTCGTGCCAATGCCCCAAATGCGGCACAGCGGCGCGGCGCGAAACCGACACCATGGATACCTTTGTGGATTCGTCCTGGTATTTCATGCGCTATACCTCGCCCGATAACGATGCGGCCATGGTCGACGAACGCAACGATTACTGGATGCCCATGGACCAGTACATCGGCGGCATCGAACACGCCGTGCTGCACCTGCTGTACGCCCGGTTCTGGACGCGGGTCATGCGCGACCTGGGCTTGCTCAAGTTCGATGAACCCTTCACCAAGCTGCTGTGCCAGGGCATGGTGCTCAACCACATCTATTCGCGCAAGAACGCGCAGGGCGGCATCGAGTATTTCTGGCCCGAAGAGGTCGAAAATCTGTATGACCCCAAAGGGGCCATTACCGGCGCCAAGCTGATTGCAGACGGCACGCCCGTGCAGTACGGCGGCATCGGCACCATGTCGAAGTCCAAGAACAATGGCGTTGATCCGCAGTCGCTGATCGATTCCATGGGCGCCGACACCGCACGCCTGTTCGTCATGTTCGCCAGCCCCCCCGAGCAAACGCTGGAATGGTCCGACTCGGGCGTGGAAGGCGCCAACCGCTATCTGCGGCGCCTGTGGTCGTTCTGCTATAACCACCGGGACGCCATCCAGCAAGGCCTTGCAGCCGCGACCGACTGGGCCGGCGCCGACGATGCATCCAAAGACTTGCGCCGCGAGATCCATACGCTGCTGAAGATGGCCGATTACGATTACCAGCGCATCCAGTACAACACCGTTGTATCCACCAGCATGAAGATGCTGAATGCGCTGGAATCCGCCACCCTGCCCGACACGCCGGACGCCAAGGCCGCACTGGCCGAAACCGCTTCGATTCTTCTGCGCGTGCTCTACCCGGTAGTGCCCCACATTACCTGGCGGCTTTGGCAAGACCTGGGCTACGATCAGGCCCATGGCGACCTGCTCGACGCCCCCTGGCCTGCCGTTGACGAGGCCGCGCTGATTGCCGACGAGGTCGAGCTCGTGCTGCAGGTCAACGGCAAGCTGCGCGGTTCCCTTCGGGTCGCCAGCAGCGCCGACAAAGCGCAAATCGAACATATGGCCGCCGGCCACGAAGCCGCCATCCGCTTCCTGGAAGGCAGGCCGCCCAAGCGCATCATTGTCGTTCCGGGCAAACTCGTCAATATTGTCGGATAAAATCAAGCATGCACACGCCTATGCCCAAGCCCGTGTTTTCCACCTGGACGCCGCAGCAATGCGCGCGCGGGCTTGCCTGCATAGCACTGTGCCTGTTCCTGGCCGCCTGCGGCTTCCGCATGAAAGGCGTAGCGCCGCTCCCGTTCAGCACCCTGTATACCAATATCGCCGAAAACTCGGAGTTCGGATCAGGTCTGCGCAGAGCCATCGTCGCCAGTTCGCCGGGCACCCGTTTCGTCGACGAGCCCATGCAAGCCCAGGCCAGGCTCACGCAACTGCTCAACAAGCAATCGTTGCGCGAACTCTCCATCGACGCGGAAGGACAGGTTGAAGAATATGAACTGAACCTGGAGTTCATCTTCCAGCTGACCGATGACAAGGGACACGTGGTGCTGCCTCCCACCACCCTGCATTCAACCCGCGAACTCCCCTACGACGCAACAGCCGTACAGGCCAAGGGGGGCGAAATCGCCATGGTATTCCGAGAAATGCGGCAATCGCTGATCGACCAGATCGTCCGCCGCCTGTCCGCTCCCGAAGTCACCGAGGCCTTTGAAAACGCGGCGACACTGCCGGTGGACGAAAGCGCCCTGGAGGCCGATGTGGCGCCCGCCCCCGACGCAACGGTGCCGATGCCGGAAACCGGCCTGGACTCGCCTTCCTCCTTGAGCGCGCCGCAGATCGATCCGGATGCCGGACTGTACTGAGCCGCCATGGGACGCCGCCTGGACGCCGACAGTCTTTCAAGCCTGCTCAAGAAGACGCCACCGCCCACCCTCGATACCCTGTATGTCGTATCGGGCGACGAACCCCTGCTGATCATCGAAGCCAGCGACGCTTTGCGGGCCGCTGCCGCGCAGGCCGGCTACACCGAGCGGGTCAGCCTGACGCTGGATGCGCGCGGCGACTGGTCCGCCGTCATCGGCGCCACGCAAAATGTTTCCCTGTTTGGCGACCGCCGCCTGGTCGACTTGTCCATTCCAACCGGCAAGCCGGGCAAGACCGGAGCTGAAACCTTGCTCAAACTGGCCGGCATGGCAGAGTCGGGCGCGCTGGCCGACACCCTGGTCATGGTCAACCTGCCGCGGCTGGATAAAACCACCCGCAACACCAAATGGGCACAGGGCCTGTTCGACGCCGGCACCGCCATCGAAGTGGCCAGCATAGAACGGGCGGCGCTGCCGCGCTGGATCGCACACCGGCTGGCCCGCCAGGACCAGCAACTGGACACGGCCACGCTGGAATGGATGGCCGACAAGGTCGAGGGCAATCTTCTGGCGGCCCATCAAGAGGTGCAGAAGCTGGGGCTGCTGTATCCGCCCGGCAAGATCAGCGGCCCCGATGTCGAGCGTGCCGTCCTGAACGTGGCGCGCTACGATGTCTTCGGCCTGCGCGACGCCATGCTGGCCGGCAACGCCGCCAAAGCCCTTGCCATGCTGTCGGGGCTGCGCGCCGAAGGGGAAGCCCTGCCGCTGGTGCTGTGGGCCGTGGGCGAGGAAGTCCGTGTGCTGGCGCGCCTGGCCGCCGCACAGGCGGCGGGCGGCGACATGCAGGCCGAGATGCGGCGCCAGCGCGTCTTCGGGCCGCGCGAGCACCTGCTGCGGCAGACACTGGGCAGGCTGCCGCAACAGGCCTGGCCCGCAGCCGTACAGCATGCGCACGACATCGACCGGCTGATCAAAGGGTTGAAGGTGCCGGGCCGGCTGGACGACCCTTGGGAAGAACTGGGACGCCTGGCCCTGCGCATTGCCTTGGCCAGAAGACCCGCACAAACTTGAACAGCGCGCATCACTTTCGCTTAGCGGCCCGATTACTGGGATAATTCCCCTAAGCCAGCCATACTTGATTGACATCGCCATGACACAACTCGCAGACTCTGACGCCGACACCTCCGTTTCCGATATCGTCCTGCTGGGCCGGCAGGCCCGCGCCGCCGCCCGCTTGATGCGCAACGCATCGGGGCAAGCCAAGGCGCAGGCCCTGCGCGCCATGGCCCTGCGCCTGGAAACCCAGAAAAAAGCGCTTCAGGCAGAGAACGCCAAGGATCTTGCCGCGGCTGAAAAAAACGGGCTCGCGCCCGCGCTGCTGGATCGCCTGAGCCTGTCCGACAAAGCGCTGGCCACGATGGCCGAAGGCTTGCGCCAGATCGCTGACATGCCTGATCCCGTCGGCAGCCTGACGGCCAGCACCACGCGGCCCAACGGCATGCGCGTTGCCCAGATGCGTGTCCCGCTGGGCGTCATCGGCATCATCTATGAATCCCGGCCCAACGTCACCATCGATGCCGCCGCCCTGTGCTTGAAATCAGGCAATGCCACCATACTGCGCGGCGGCAGCGAAGCCTTTCATTCCAACGTGGCGCTGGGCGCCATCATCGGGCAGGGCCTGGTCGACGCAGGCCTTCCCGCCACCGCCGTGCAGGTGGTGGGCACCACCGACCGCGCCGCGGTCGGTCAATTGGTCACCTTGACGGACTATATCGACGTCATTGTGCCGCGCGGCGGCAAAGGGCTGATCGCCCGCCTGGCCGAAGAAGCCAAGGTGCCCCTGCTCAAGCACCTGGACGGCAACTGCCATGTCTATATCGATGCAGCCGCCGACCTGGACAAGGCGCACGACATTGCCGTCAACGCAAAAACCTACCGCTATGGCGTTTGCGGCACCATGGAAACCCTGCTGGTCCATGCCGGCATCGCCGGCCAGATCCTGCCGCGCCTGGGCAAGACGCTGGGCGACAAAGGCGTGGAGCTGCGCGGCTGCGAGCGCACGCGGGCGCTGCTGCCGCAAGCCCTGCCCGCCACCGAAGAGGACTGGGAAACCGAATACCTGGCCCCCATCCTGGCGGTGCGCATCGTCGACAGCCTGGATGAAGCCATGGACCACATCGCCCGCTACAGCTCCGAGCATACTGAAGCGATCGTGACCGAGAACCTGCACGCCGCCAACCGCTTCCAGCGCGAGGTCGATTCCAGCTCGGTGTATGTGAACCTGCCCACTTGCTTTGCCGACGGGTTCGAATACGGGCTGGGCGCCGAAATCGGCATTTCCACCAACCGGCTGCATGCCCGGGGGCCCGTCGGCCTGGAAGGGCTGACGACCTTGAAATGGGTGCTGGCCGGCGATGGCCAACTGCGGGGCTAGGCGACATTCCCATGCTCTGGATCAAAACCCTGCACATCCTGTTCGTCACCTCGTGGTTCGCAGGCCTGTTCTACCTGCCGCGCATCTATGTCAACCTGGCACTCGCCACCGATGCCGCCACCACGGCAACGCTGCTGGGCATGGCGCGCCGCCTGTACCGCTTCATGACGCCGCTGGCCGTGCTGGCGCTGGCGTTCGGCTTGTGGCTGTTCCTGGGCTACGGCCTGGGCGCGGGCCAGGGCTGGATGCATGCCAAGCTGGCCGCCGTCGCGCTGCTCGTGATCTACCATCTGGCCTGTGGCCGCATGCTCAAGCGTTTTGAACAAGGCCGCAATACGCGCAGCCACCGTTACTACCGATGGTTCAACGAAGTGCCCGTGCTCCTGCTGCTGATTGTCATTGCCCTGGTCGTTGTACGGCCCTTTTAAGTTCACCCCATCATGACAGACACCAAACCGGGCAAGACCCTGACGCTGAAAAAGAAAGCCGCCGCTGAAGCGACCGGCGCCGGCGAGCGCCGCAAGCGCGCCGGCGGACGCGCCCGCCAAGTCGCCCAGCTCGAACGCGAACGAAGCAAACAGCATGCCGGCGCCGGCGTTACGCCGGAACGCCCTGGCCGATCGGCGGGCGAGCCTGCGCAAACACCGGATGGCGGCCGCAAAGCGAAAACCGCCGCAGCAGCGCCTCGCGACGCGCAGGTCCACGACGGCGCCCCCACGGCCATGGATGAGCCCGGCGCCGACAGGCCCCGCATCGCCAGGCGCCAGCCGCGCCGTCCGGCCCGGACGGAAATATTTCCCGTATTCACCCCCTGCCCCCAAGGACTGGAAGAAGCGCTGGCGGAAGAAATGCAGGCATTGGGCTTCGGCGATGCCGAGCCTGCGCGCGCCGGATGCCGCTTCCATACTGACTGGACCGGCATACTGCGGGCCAATCTGTATTCCCGGCTGGCCACGCGCGTGCTGGTACAGGTCGCCCACGGCCCCGTGCGGCACGAAGACGATATTCTTGAATTGGCCCGGCAGACGCCCTGGGAGCGCTGGTTCGGCGCAGAGCAGACACTGCGCGTGGATACCTCTGCCATACGCAGCCCCATGCAAAGCCTGCAATACTGCAACCTGCGCGCCAAAGACGGCATCTGCGACCGCCTGCGCGAGCGCGAAGGAGCCCGCCCCGATATCGACACCGTGCGCCCCGATGCCCGCGTGCACCTGTTCCTGAGCGAAGACAGCGCCACACTCTACCTGGATACCTCGGGCGAATCCCTGTTCAAGCGCGGCTGGCGCCTGGAAAAAGGCGAGGCCCCGCTGCGCGAGAATCTGGCCGCCGGCCTGCTGGCGCTATCGGGCTGGGACCCGTCCCAGGCTTTGCTGGACCCATTCTGCGGCAGCGGCACCATTCTTATTGAAGCAGCCTGGATCGCACTGGGCGTCCCGGCGGGCATCTGGCGCCCTTTCGGTTTCGAGCGCCTGCGCAACCACGATGCGCGGCATTGGCGCGACATCAAAGATGAAGCGCGTTCGCACATCGCCACCCAGCTCGACAGCCCTATTGTCGGCTACGACCTGGATCCCCGCGCGATCGAGGCCGCCAAGGCCAACCTGGAGCGCGCCTGGCTCACCCCCGATTCCATACGCTTCGAAGTCGGCGACGCCCGTTCGGTACCCCCGCCCGCGGCAAGCGGATGGCTGGTCACCAATCCCCCTTATGGCGAGCGGCTGCCCAGCGATGACACGGAACTATGGAGCGCCTGGGCGCAAAACCTGAAGCAGCAGTACAGCGGCTGGCAAGTCAGTGTGATTTCCAGCGACCTGGACCTGCCTCGTCAATTGCGCCTGAAACCGTTGCGCCGCTACCCCCTGCACAATGGGGCGCTGGACTGCCGCCTGTTCAGCTTTGAAATGGTGCAAGCCGGCTACAGGAAAGAGAAAAAGTAGCATCCGGGCAACACTTCGCCGCAATGCAACATGAAATTTGCGTTTATATCGGGTTAACCCTTATAATAGGGTTAACCCTTGAACGAAACGTTCAATTTCATGCTAAGAGGCTAAGTGATGATCAACGTAGGCAAAGAAACCCGTTTAACCGACGAACTCGAACGTCAACTGATGATGCAAGCCATCGAAGAGCAGTTCCGTTTCAAACCCGTCGAATCGCTCAAAAGGCTGTTTGCAAAGCTGTTTGCCGCCGCTGACCGCGTCCAGGCGCCTGCCCGCACGGTCGTCGAGTCCGCCAGCTAAGCTTTCTCCTCCGGGCTGCCCCAGCGGGCAGCCTTGCGCGGCCGGTCCGCGCAGCAAGCCGCGTATAGCGGCTTTTTTTATGCCTGCTTCCAAGTGAAAAGTGCGGGATAATAGCGCCCATTGACTTCATACCGGCCTATTGCAATGCAACAAGCAGACCCCATCGACTCCGCCCGCCCACCCAGCCGCTGGCGCCTTTTCGCCTGCATGATGTACGAAGGCGTCCTGCTGTTCGGCGTGGTTTTCCTGGCCAGCTACCTATTCGACACGTTGACCCAAAGCCGCAGCGGCTTGATGTTCCGGCATGGCCGCCAAGCGGTCCTGTTCCTGGCCATCGGCGCATACTTCGTGCTGTGCTGGCGCAAGCGTGGGCAAACCCTGCCCATGAAGACCTGGAATATCAGGCTGGTCGGCACAGACGGCCGCACGCCCGGCCTGGGCACCCTGGTCTTGCGCTATGTGCTGAGCTGGCCGGTTCCCTTGCTGGCGGCGCTGCTGGTGTTGACGGCCTCGCGCACGACTGGCTATAGCTCCACCGACCTGCTCATTGTCTTCGCGCCGTTTACCGTGTTCATCTGGACCTGGTTCGATCCGCAACAGCAGTTCCTGCACGACCGCCTTGCAAAAACCCGGCTCATCGATGTCCAGAGGCCCTGAGCCGCGCTCCGTATAAACCGCTCCGTATAAACCCTAGTGTCATTGTCTTTCTGAAACGTAGGGATTGCACAGAACCGGCTTGTCGTTCATGCTTCGGGGTAAAAAGAGCTTGCGCTCCCTACTTGCCCAGTTGAATCCAAAAGACAATGAACGACCAATACTCGGAGCTGTACCCGTCTTACCAGTGGTTTGTCCCCTCTCAATTCAACATCGCGCAAGCGTGTGTGCATCGCTGGGCCGAGAACCCGCTCGAAGGGCGGCGCATCGCCATCTTTCATGAAAACGAATTGGGCCAGCGCGAGGTCTGGACGTATTCCCGTCTGTCGGAAACCGCCAACCAACTGGCCAACGGCCTGATCAAAATGGGCGTGCTGCCCGGCGACCGCATCGCCCTGATCATGGGGCAGCGGCCCGAATCGGTGGCCGCCTATGCCGCCATCTTCAGCGTGGGGGCCGTCGCCCTGCCCCTGTCGGCCTTGTTCGGCGCCGACGGCCTTGCCACACGGCTGCGGGACGCCGAAGCCCGGGTGGCCATCGTCGATGCAAGCACCGCGGCCGACCTGCTGCAAGCCCAGCCCCAGTGCCCGGCCCTGACCCAGATCATCGGCCTGGATTTCCAGCACGAAGCCATCATCCCCTGGCGTTCCCTGCTGGCGCGCCAGCCCACCAGTTTCAAGACCCTTCCCACCAAATCCAGCAGCCCGGCCCTGCTCCTTTATACCTCGGGGACAACCGGCGCGCCGAAGGGGGCCTTGCTGGCGCATCATGCGCTGATCGGCAATCTGCCCGGCTTCGTCGCCTCGCAGAACTGGTTTCCCCAGAAAGGCGATGTCTTCTGGAGCCCGGCGGACTGGACCTGGACGGGCGGGCTGATGGATGCGCTCCTGCCCACGCTTTATTTCGGCCATGCCATTGTGGGCACGCAAGGGCGCTTCTCGCCGGGCCGCGCCTTCGAGATCATGCAGCGCTACCAGGTCACCAACACCTTTCTTTTTCCAACCGCGCTGAAACTGATGATGCAGGAAGTGCCCGCGCCGCGCGAACACTATCAGTTGTCGCTGCGCGCCATCATGGCCGCCGGTGAAAGCGTGGGCACGGTCGCCTTCGAGTGGTGCCAGCAAGCCCTGGGCATCACCCCCAACGAAATGTTCGGCCAGACCGAAATGAACTACGTCATAGGTAACAGCCATAAAAAATGGCCCGCTAAGCCGGGCAGCATCGGCAGGCCTTATCCCGGGCACCGGCTTGCCGTCCTGGACGGCCACGGCAAGCCTTGCCCGCCAGGCACCGTCGGCGAGATTGCCCTGAACCGCTACGACATCCATGGCGACACCGACCCCGTACTGTTCCTGGGCTACTGGCGCAACGAGGCCGCCACACAGGCCAAGTTCAAGGGTGATTGGTGCTTGACCGGCGATCTGGCTTCCATCGACGAGGACGGCTATTACTGGTATGCGGGACGCAGCGACGACATCTTCAAAAGCTCAGGCTACCGGATAGGCCCCGGGGAAATCGAAGACTGCCTGCTGCGTCATGATGCGGTCGCCAATGCCGCCGTTGTTCCCACGCCGGATGCCACGCGCGGCACCCTGATCAAAGCCTATGTCGTACTGGCGCCCGGCGCTCAGCACGGCCCCGGCGGCGAACTCCAGGCCGAGTTGCAGGAGCACGTCAAAAACCGCCTCGCGCCTTACCAGATGCCGCGCGAAATCGAATTCGTCGACAGCCTGCCCATGACCAGCACCGGTAAAATCCGCCGCCACATTCTGCGGGCGCGTGAACAGCAGCGCAAAGCCAAAGGGTAATGCGCAGGCGCTGCCGGCGCCATTCTGCCCAGGGCGTGCATAGGCTAAAATCCGCCTATGACTGATCAACTCAAAAAGTACCTGTTGCCCGACCACAGCACACGTGTTCAGGCCGTCAGGCTGACAGACGCCTGGCAAACCGGCCTGGCCCACCAGCATTATCCCGATTGCGTACAGCAACTGCTGGGCGAACTGGTGTCGGCAGCCATCCTGCTGTCGTCCAATATCAAATTCGATGGCTCCCTGGTCCTGCAACTGCAGGGCGACGGCCCCATTGCCCTGATCGTGGTCGAGTGCACCACCGACCTGTCCATACGCGCCACGGTGAGCCTGCGCGAAGGCCATGACATCCCTGCCGGCGGCACACTGCAATCGCTGCTCAACAGCCAGGGCGCAGGCCGGTTTATCGTCATTCTGGATCCCAGCAAGAACAATAGCGACCTCAAGCCCTACCAGGGCGTTATTCCGCTGGAAGGCGCATCGGTCGCCCAAGTGCTGGAATCGTATATGCGCGACTCCGAGCAACTGGAGACGCGTTTGTGGCTGGGCTCGGATGGCCTGCACACAGCGGGACTCCTGCTGCAGCGCCTGCCCGCTCACGGCGGCATCGCAACCGCCGGGCAAGACACGCTTGAGGAAACCTGGCAACGGATCAACCACCTGGCTGCCACCCTGGACGGCAACGAGCTGCTGGCGCTCGACACCGACACCCTGATCCATCGGCTTTTCTGGGAAGAAGACCTGATCGCATTCGACCCCCAGGATGTGCGCTGGTACTGTCCGTGCAGCCGCGAACGCGTGGCCAACATGCTGCGTGCGCTCGGGCGCCACGAAATCGAAGACATTCTCAGCGAACGCCAGCACATCGACATTCTCTGCAACTTCTGCGGCAAGCCCTATCAGTTCGACGCCGTCGATTGCGCCAGCCTGTTCACCGACAATCCGGGCGCCGCGCACGAGGCGGATGATTCCATCCATTGAGTTCAGCGGCGTAAGCAGTATCCACAATCGACGGGCAACACACCCATGGGCACACTATGCCCATGCCGCCCGTCCTTTCCACCGTCCGCCAGCGCGGCGCCAGCCTGATCGAATTTTCCATCATCGCCATCCCCATCATGCTGATGGCGCTTGGCGGCATCGACGTGGCGCAATGGCTCCTGACCCGGCAGGCTGCCAGCCTGGCCTTGCTGGAGGCCGGCCGCGCAGGCGCCACTAGCCACGCCAAGCCCCAGGCCATCGCCACGGCGTTCGAACAGGCGCTGCTGCCGCTCTTTCCGGCCAGCCGCGGCGCCAGCGCTTGGCAGAATCAGGGAGCCGCCTTCCTGCAGCGCCGCCGCGACACCGGCGCCGCTGCATGGCAGATTCAAATCCTGTCGCCGCCCCCGCCAGCCTTCAACGACTTCGCCGATCCGGCGCTCAGCCATGCCCGCCACGACCGCCTTCCAACCATCAACAATGATTACCAGTTCGAACAGGACCAGCGCCGCCGCAACCAGGGCTGGCCCGGCGGACTGGGGCCCGCATCCAGGGTGTCCATCTACCAGGCCAATACGCTGGTGCTGCGCCTGACCTATTTACATGAACCGGTCGTACCGGGCATGAAAGGCCTGATGCGGCTGCTGGGCAAGGAAAACGGATCATACGGCCAACATGCCATGGCACGCGGCTATTTGCCCATAAGCCGTGAAATCAGCCTGTCCATGCAGTCCCACCCGGTACTTTGGCCTATGCCGGAAGACGGCAGCCTTGTCCGGCCCGGATCAGCGCCAAGCCGATCGGCCAGCCCCTCGGCCACGCAGCCGCCGTGCACAGGCCTATGGTGCCGTGGCATGCAAAGCATGGCCCGGCCAACGCCGCCCGCCGCAGGCTCTGGCGCCCCGGGCGAGCCTGCCTGGACACCCGGCAAGCCGCTCCCGGGGCCAGTCTCTTACCCCGAACCCATGCCCTCCCACCCAGGCAATGGCTTGACCGTGCCGGCTGATGATCCAGCCTGTGGGGTGGCTGTATGTTGCGAGCCCGCCTAGATCGTGGGCCTTTGGCGCATGGGTTGTTCAGGTCTTTGAACACGGGCTGTCCGGTTGACCGGGGCATCGGGCTAGTCGAAGACGGTTCTGCCCTTCGGTCAGAACTTCCCGGGTTTTGCCCGCAGCCAGGGCGTCCGCGGAACTCGTGCGCTCGGGCCAGTGGCCCGAAAGCGCGCACTCAGACAGCCGCGGTCTTGCACCCTTGGCCACGGGCAAAACCCGGCGCCTCCGAAAACCGCCCTCCACCCCGGTCAACCGGACAGCCCTGTAAAGCGGCTGATTGGCTGAACCCATCGATGGGACTGCACTCGGCGATTGGACTGAACCCGTCGCTGTGCCATGGCGTCTTGATAGAGCGTCCATGGTTTGAAGCGCATGGCTCGACGCACAGGGCATTTGGGCGGAAATGCCCTGCATTGCATGGTCTCAAACGTGGGTACATGCTGACTGTGTGACTTCTGGACTGTTTGACTTCTGAGCAGGTGCCCAAGCCACCCGTCATGACAGGTAGCAAAGAGCGAACCCTGCACGAGTGAGTCCGGCTGCATTCAGGCTGCAGTCGCTTAGTACAGGCATCGCACCCATGCCATCCCCCACGACAGACAGTAAAGAACCAAACCCTGCACGACAGCGTTCAGCGCACAACACCACCCATGCCCATCCATCACACGACATGACAAGCAAAGCAAGGTGCCAATTCTATTTATTATGAGGCCTGCCGGGTGCTGGCGGGGTGGGAGGGCGACTTCGGGCCACGCCGCGTCAATCCTGGCTGGCCGGGATGCAAGGGCGCAGTTGTCTGAGCGCCAGTTTTCGGGCCACCGGCCCGATGGCGCGAGTTCTGCGCACGCCCGGCCAGTCAGGATTGACGCGGGCAGTCCTGCGCAGCAGGACCGGGGCACGGGAGCACGACCGCCCCGCCAGCACCCGGCAGGCCGCCTTAAAAAACCCAGATCGCCCCAAATCCCTCAATGCCCCCCCCGCTTAGGCACATCAGGCGTCTTGATTTGCGGTTCCCGCTCATGCGGCGCAAGAATCTGGACATAGACCTCGCCCTCTTTGATCATGCCCAGCTCCGCGCGCGCGCGCTCCTCAATCGCGGCAGTTCCCGACTTGAGATCCTGAACCTCCGCCTGCAGCGCATTATTGCGGGCCAGCAGCGCCTCGTTTGTTTCCTGCTGACTGGCGACCTTCCGTTGAAGCTCCTGCACACGCAACCATCCACCCTTCCCCCACCATAGCGGGTACTGGGTAATCACAGTCAGCAAAGCCAGGACAATGAATAGCAGTCGCATGTTTCACAAGAAAAACAACCCGGCAAAGCCGGGCTGCTTGGCTAGCGCAAGTTGTAGAACGCGTCGCGGCCCGGATACGAGGCCACTTCGGCAAGCTCTTCTTCGATGCGGAGCAACTGGTTGTATTTGGCCATGCGATCGGAGCGCGACAGCGAGCCCGTCTTGATCTGCATGGCGTTGGTGGCCACCGCGATATCGGCGATGGTGGAATCTTCGGTTTCACCCGAACGATGCGATATGACGGCGGTATAACCGGCCCGCTTGGCCATTTCGATGGCGGCAAACGTTTCAGTCAGCGTCCCGATCTGGTTGATCTTGATCAGGATGGAATTCGCAATGCCCTGGTCAATGCCCTGCTTCAGTATCTTGGTGTTGGTCACGAACAAGTCATCACCCACCAACTGCACTTTCTTGCCCAGTTGCTCGGACAGGATCTTCCAGCCTTCCCAGTCGTTCTCGGACATGCCGTCCTCGATGGAGATGATGGGGTATTTATCGCACCAGCCGGCCAGCAGATTGGCAAAATCGGCCGAGGTCAGCGAAACGCCGCCCTCGCCGGCCAAATGGTATTTACCATCGCGGAAGAACTCGGAACTGGCGCAATCCAGGCCCAGCGCGATCTGCGATCCGGCCTCGTAGCCCGCTTCGGTAATGGCTTGCAGGATCAGTTGGATGGCGGCCTCGTGGTTGGCCACATTGGGTGCAAAGCCGCCTTCGTCGCCCACCGCCGTCGACATGCCCTGCTTGTGCAGAATGCCCTTGAGCGCGTGAAAGACCTCGGCGCCCATGCGCAGCGATTCGCGGAAGCTGCTTGCCCCGATAGGCAGAATCATGAATTCTTGCAGATCGAGCGTGTTGTTGGCGTGCGCGCCGCCATTGATGACGTTCATCATGGGCACAGGCATCTGCATGGGGCCGCTGCCGCCAAAGTAGCGATACAGCGACAGGCCCGAATCATCGGCTGCCGCGCGGGCCACGGCCATGCTGGCGGCCAGGATGGCGTTGGCGCCCAGGCGGCTTTTGGATTCGGTACCGTCCAGGTCGATCAGGGTACGGTCGACAAAGGTCTGCTCTTGGGCGTCCAGGCCCATGAGCGCCTCGGAGATCTCGGTGTTCAGGTTCTCGACGGCGCGCAGGACGCCCTTGCCCAGATAGCGTGCGGCATCGCCGTCGCGCAGCTCGATGGCTTCGCGCGCGCCCGTGGATGCCCCCGAGGGCACGGCGGCGCGCCCCATGGCGCCCGATTCCAGCAACACATCACATTCAACGGTCGGGTTACCACGCGAATCCAGAATTTCGCGTCCAATGATATCTACGATTGCACTCATGATTTTGACTGTCCTGCCTGAATGTAAAGTTACGCGGAAAAAATGGGGCCCTGCGGCCTGAGCGCTTGTGCAAGCTAAGCGGCCAAGAACAAACGCGAACGCCCGATTGTACCCGTGCTACGCCGAAGGCGGCTTACATTGCCGACAAAAGATGTGAATTTTTATAATCGGTCACCGGCCGGACAGCGGTCCAAGCACTCCGTCCATCACGTTTCGCCGGCTGCGTCCGCCGTCCCGGCCCGATCGGCGCCGGCCTGCTGCAACCCATGCTCCAGCGTCTGCAGCATCGTGCTCAGCATCCCCATCTGCTCGTGCGACAAATCGCCGAACGCCCTTTCAATGAAGGCCGCCCGCCGGGGCAGCGCCGCGTCGACAATCTCGCGCCCGGCCGCCGTCAGCGCAACATTGGTCAGCCTGTTGTCCTTGGCATCGCTGTGGCGCTCGATCCAGCCCTGGCGCTCGATCACCTGGATTTGCCGCGTCAACGCGGCTGGATCGATCAGCAGCGCCCTGGCAAGCTCTTTCTGCGAACGCTCCCCCGATTGATACAAAGTCAGCAGTATGCGCCAGCGCGGCATGGTATGCCCGATATTGCTTTCGAACGCGGACATCAGCGCGCGGTAGGTCCGCCCCAACTGCTGTATCGCCTGTAACTGTGGAAACTCATTCATTGGAAGAGGCCTGCGTGACGGTTTGCTTTACCCCCACGGTACGGGTAAAGCGGATGACCGGCACCCGGTACACCCAGAACAGCGCAATCAGGGCCATCAACAGGGCCGTCATCAAACCCGAATGCACCGCGGCCACCAGCGACATGCGCGCCAGCTCGATATACGACTCGCCATTCAGGCCCTGCCGCATCAGACGGGCCATGAAATCGCTTTGAATGGCTTGATTGACCAGAACCTGCGGGTCTTCCAGCAGGCCGATCCACGACGTGCCCTGCCCTTGCGGCACCGTCTGCCGGACCCCGTCGACATAATAGTGCGTGACCAGCGTGCCCACCACGGCGGTGCCGAGCATGCCGCCTATCATCCGTACCGATTGCAGCATAGCCGTTGAAATGCCCAACAAGGCGCGGCCGGCGGTTTCCTGCGCGAAAACCGTCAGGTTGGGCATGACGAAACCCAGGCCCATGCCCGCCAGCATCATATACAGCACAACCAGCCATTGAGGGGTGTTCTGATGCACGGTCACCATGCCGATGCAGGCCAGGACCTGCAGGGCGAAGCCGGCATAAAGCATGTAGTTGGGCTTGGACAGCAGGATGATGATGCGCGCATTGGTGACGCTGCCCAGCGTAATGCACACGACCAGCGGCGTGATCAACAGGCCGACCTGCTGCGGGGTCCGGCCAAACCCGCCCTGCAGCAGCAGCGGCAGATAGAACAGCAACGCAAACAGGATGAAACCGGTAAAAAGCGACAGGCAGAACAAGGCGGCCAGGCTTTTGTTCCGGAACATTTCCATGGGCAGCAGGGGTTGCGGGCAGCGCTTTTCCCAGAAGATCAGCACGGCAAAGACCAGGACGGCGAAGCAGCCCAGCAGCACCATGGACAGGCTGGCGCCCTGCCTGGGCATCAGCTCGACGAAAAACTGCAGGCTGCCCAGACCCAGCGCCACCAGCAATGCGCCTTGCCAGTCCAGGCGAATGTGGCTGACCTGAACCTGTCGTATGCGCGGCAAATAGCGCCACAGGAAGAACAGGCTCATCAAGCCTATGGGCAGGTTCACGAAGAACACCGAACGCCAGCCGATGTATTGGGTCAGAAAACCGCCCAGCGTCGGGCCAAAAGCATTGGCAATGCCGAACGCGCTGCTCAGCAGCACCTGCCAGCGCAGCCGCACATGAGAATCGGGAAACAGGTCGGGAATGCAGGCGAAGGCGGTGCCGACCAGCATGCCGCCCGCTATGCCCTGCAGCGCGCGCGCCAGCACCAATTGCAGCATGCTGTTGGCCGCGCCGCACAACACCGAGGCCAGCATGAAAAGAATGACCGATGCCACCACAAAAGGCTTGCGGCCGTAATAATCGCCAAGCCGCCCGAAAATGGGAATCGTGATGACCGAGGTCAGCAAATACGAACTGGCAACCCAGGCATACAGCTCGAAGCCGTTCAACTCGGCCACGATGGTCGGCAGCGCCGTGCCGACCACGGTTTGGTCGACGGCCACCATCATGCTGACAAATGCCAGGCCAAGCATGGCCAGCAGCGAGTGGCGTACAGACAGAATACGCCCCGTTTCGGCGGACGACGTAGCGATAGGGGGCGCCATGCTAATCTTTGGATGGGTCAATCATTGACATCACAATTATTTTAGTGCAAGCCATCCGGTCTTGCAAACAGGCTGCGGGCGCCTGGGATCAGGCCAGTACGCCGCTGCCTTTTACATAACGGTCGATATTCACCAATGAATCCAGCAGGCCTTCCATTTGATCCAGCGGCACCGCGTTGGGCCCGTCGGACAGCGCCTGATCGGGGTTGGGATGGGTTTCCATGAACACCCCGGCCACGCCCACCGCAATGGCGGCGCGCGCCAGGATGGGAACGAATTCTCGTTGCCCGCCCGAACGGGTCCCCTGCCCGCCGGGCAATTGCACCGAATGGGTGGCATCGAAGACGACCGGGCAACTGGTTTCACGCATGATGGCCAATGAACGCATATCGGACACCAGGTTGTTGTAGCCGAACGAAGCGCCCCGCTCGCACACCATGATGTTGTGCCCGTCGCCGCCCGCCGCAATGGCGGCGGCGCGGGCCTTGGCCACCACCTGCGCCATATCGTGCGGCGCCAGGAACTGGCCCTTCTTGATGTTGACGGGCTTGAGCGTGGCGGCACAAGCGTGGATGAAGTCGGTTTGCCGGCACAGGAAGGCCGGCGTCTGCAAGACGTCGACCACGGCGGCCACATCGGCAATCTGCTCGGTGGTGTGCACGTCGGTCAGTACGGGCACCTTCAACTGGGCCCGTACATCGGCCAGAATCTGCAGGCCTTCGTCTTGCCCCGGCCCGCGATACGACTGATCGGAACTGCGGTTGGCTTTGTCGAATGAACTTTTGTAGATGAAGGGAATGCCCAGCTTCCCGGCGATCTCCTTGAGCCGGCCAGCCGTATCGAACGCCATCTGCCGCGACTCGATCACGCAGGGCCCGGCGATCAGGAAGAAGGGGTGGGCCAGGCCCGCATCGAATCCGCATAGTTTCATGACAACTCCTTATTCCGCCGCTTTACGCCGCTCCTGATGCGCGATGGCCGCCCGGATATAGCTGGAAAACAGCGGATGGCCATCGCGGGGGGTCGAGGTGAATTCAGGGTGGAACTGCACGCCCATGAACCAGGGATGGTCGGGCAGCTCCATGATCTCGGGCAGGCTTTCGGTTGGGGTGCGCGCGCTGATCACCAGGCCGGCCTCTTCCAGCCGCGGCACGTAGACGTTATTGACTTCGTAACGATGGCGGTGGCGCTCGTTGACTTCGTTGCCGTAGATCTCGTTTGCACGCGTGCCCGGCTTGACCGGGCAGCGTTGCGCGCCCTTGCGCATGGTGCCGCCCAGGTCGGAATTGACGTCGCGCTTTTCGATCTTGCCTTCGCGATCCTGCCATTCGGTAATCAGGGCCACCACGGGATGCGGGGCGGCGGGGTCGAATTCAGTACTGTTGGCGCCGCCCAGCCCTGCCACGTCGCGTGCAAACTCGACAACGGCCAGTTGCATGCCCAGGCAGATGCCCAGATAAGGCACACCGTTTTCACGTGCGTAGCGGATGGCCTGGATTTTGCCTTCGGTACCGCGCTTGCCGAATCCGCCAGGCACCAGGATGGCGTCGAGCCCCTTCAGGCAATCAGTGCCTTGCGCTTCGATTTCCTCGGAATCCAGGTATTCGATGGACACGCAGGACCGGGTATGGATGCCCGCATGCACCAGGGCTTCGCTGAGCGATTTGTACGACTCGGTCAGGTCGACGTACTTGCCGACCATGCCGATGCGCACATTGTGCTCGGGATGCTCGATGGCATCGACCAGGCGATCCCACATGGTCAGGTCGGCGGGCGGCGGCGTGATGCCCAGCGCGTCGCAGACCAGGTTGTCCAGGCCCTGCTGATGCAGCATGGAAGGAATCTTGTAGATGGAGTCCGCATCCCAGACTGAAATGACGGCGTCCAGCGGCACGTTGGAAAACAGCGAGATCTTGGCCCGTTCGTCGGCAGGCACCGGCCGGTCGGCACGGCACAGCAGCGCGTTCGGATAAATCCCGATCTCGCGCAGTTTCTGCACGGAGTGCTGGGTGGGCTTGGTCTTGAGCTCGCCGGCCGAGGCAATGAACGGCACCAGCGTCAAATGCACGAAGGCGGCATTGTTGCGCCCCAGCCGCAAGCTCATTTGCCGGGCGGCCTCGAGGAAAGGCAGCGATTCGATATCGCCGACCGTGCCGCCGATTTCTACAATGGCGACATCCGTGGCGCCATCCCAGGCCGACTTGGCCCCCCGCGCGATGAAATCCTGGATTTCGTTGGTGATGTGAGGAATCACCTGCACCGTCTTGCCCAGGTAATCGCCGCGGCGCTCTTTGCGCAGGACCGATTCATAGATCTGCCCGGTCGTGAAATTGTTGACCTTGCGCATACGCGTGGAAATAAAGCGCTCGTAGTGGCCAAGGTCAAGGTCGGTTTCGGCGCCGTCTTCAGTCACGAAGACTTCCCCATGCTGGAAGGGGCTCATGGTGCCCGGGTCGACGTTGATATAAGGGTCGAGTTTCAGCATGGTGACCCGCAGGCCCCGCGACTCGAGAATGGCTGCAAGCGAGGCTGCAGCAATGCCCTTACCCAGGGAGGAAACGACGCCTCCCGTGACAAATACGTATTTGGTCATTGTAAATTTACATGCCCGGGGCAACCGGGCAGGAGCGGGAAATTTGGATTATAGCCGGTTCAAATCGGGCGGGTGCGTTCCAGCAGCCATTCTTTTGCACGCCCCTGGACCCGGCTCAGCAAACGCTGGCGCACCTGCTCATGATAGCCATTCAGCCAGGCACGCTCGCCTTCCGTCAATAACGCCGGCTCGATGCAACGCGTATCGATTGGACACAAAGTCAGCGTTTCAAATTTCAGGAATTCGCCGAATTCGGTTTCTGCCGCCGGCACGGCCAGCACCAGATTCTCGATGCGTATGCCCCATTGGCCCGGCCGGTACAGCCCAGGCTCGTTCGACGTGATCATGCCCGGCTCCATGGCCATATGCGGCGTGACGACGGCCCGATAGGCGATCGACTGCGGGCCTTCGTGCACATTCATGAAATAACCCACGCCATGCCCGGTCCCATGGCCATAATCGGCCCCGGTCTGCCAAATGGGCATGCGGGCGATGGTATCGAGCAGAGGCGCCGCCGTGCCGCGCGGAAACACCGCCAGGGACAAAGCAATCATCCCCTTGAGCACAGCGGTATAGTCGCGCTTCTGCGCTTCGCTGACCTGCCCCACCGGAACGACACGCGTGATATCCGTCGTGCCGCCCAGATACTGGCCGCCGGAGTCAATCAGCAACAACCCATCTCCTTCGATCACGGCATGCGATTCAGGCGTGGCGTGATAGTGCGGCATGGCCCCATTGGCCTGGAAGGCCGCAATGGTCCCGAAGCTGGGCGTCACGAAATGCGGCTGCTTGCCGCGCGCGGCGGTAATCTGCTCATCGATGGTGATTTCGGTGATGCGGCCTTGCCCCTGGGCGGCCTCGAACCAGGCAAAGAATTCGCACAGGGCCGCGCCATCGTGCTCCATGGTCCGCCGCACATGATCGGCCTCGGCCGCATTCTTGCGCGACTTGAGCAGCTGTGAAGGGTTGATGGCTTCCACCACCTCGACAAAGGCCGCCGCAGCGAACGTGCCGACCGTGGAGCGCGCCGGGTCGAGCAACAGGGCCTGCCCTTCCGGCAGGCAGGCCAGGGCGCCGATCGCGCCGTCATAGGGCTCGACGGTGACGCCATCGTCCAGCAGCCTGCCCAGCAGGTCCTCATTCATCTTTTCAGGGGCCACGAACAGGCGCGCGGACTCCGCGCCGATCAATGCATAGGCCAGAAACACCGGGTTGTAGGGCACATCGTTGCCGCGCAGGTTGAACAGCCAGGCAATGTCATCGAGCGACGACAGCCAGTGCCAGTCGGCTTTGTGCCCGGCCATGGCGGCCCGCACGGCAGCGAGGTTTTCAGCGCGGCTGCGGCAGGCAAAAGGCGGCATGTGTTCGAATACCGTCCCTTGCGGAAACGCCGGGCGCGGCGTCCAGATGTCGTCCAGCACATCGACATCGCTCACCAGCAAGATGCCTGCTTCGGCCAGCGCCGCCTGCCACTGCCTGTGCGTCTGCAAAGCCAGGACTTGCCCATCGACGCTCACGCGCTGGCCGCGCGCCAGGTGACCGGCCAGCCACTGCGCCGGGCCCGGCACGCCCGCTTCGCCGGCCCGCATCAGTTCGATGCCCGAGCCCCGCAGGTCGTTCGCGGCCTGCTCCCAATAGCGGCTGTCGGTCCAGAGCCCCGCAAACTCGGCGCTGACAAGCAGCGTGCCCGCCGATCCGTCGAAGCCGCTCAGCCATTGCCTGCCCTGCCAGCGCTCGGGCAAGTATTCCGACAAGTGCGGATCGGACGAGGGAATGATGCAGGCATGGACCTGGCGCTGCTGCATGGCGGCGCGCAAGGCCTGGATGCGTTGGGCAAAAACAGACTGACTCACGATACTTCCTTCATAAGCGCCAACGCCTGCGCCAGCAATGCGTTGACTGGCGCAGGCGTTGGCCGGAACGGCATGTCAGGAACAATCAGGCAAGCGCGGATACATCCAGCCTGGCTGCCGTCTTGGACTTGATTTCATCGACCGTGACGCCAGGCGCGACTTCGAGCAGCTTGAGGCCGCCATCGCTGACTTCCATTACGCCCAGATCGGTAATGATCAGGTCCACCACCCCCACGCCGGTCAACGGCAAGGTGCATTCAGGCAAGAGCTTGATGTCTTCGGTGCCGTCTTTCTTGCGCGCGACGTGCTCCATCAGCACAACGACCTTGCCGACGCCGGCCACCAGATCCATGGCGCCGCCCATGCCTTTGATCATTTTGCCCGGAATCATCCAGTTGGCCAGGTCGCCTTTTTCGGACACCTGCATGGCGCCCAGGATGGCCAGGTTGATCTTGCCCCCGCGTATCATCGCAAAGGAATCGGCCGAAGCGAAAATGGACGAACCCGGCAAGGTCGTGATCGTCTGCTTGCCGGCATTGATCAGATCCGCATCGATCTCGTCTTCGGTCGGGAAGGGGCCAATGCCCAGCAAGCCGTTTTCAGACTGCAGCCAGACTTCGACGCCCGCGGGTACGTGGTTGGCCACCAGCGTAGGCAGGCCGATTCCCAGGTTGACATAAAAACCGTCTTGCAGTTCACGCGCAGCGCGTGCTGCCATTTCATCACGAGTCCAGGCCATTGTTAAGCTCCTTGCGCGTTGCGGACAGTGCGTTGTTCGATACGTTTTTCAGGATGGGCATTCAACACGATGCGATGCGTGTAAATGCCCGGCAGATGCACCTGGTCGGGATCGATGGCGCCGGTTTCGACGATCTCCTCGACCTCGACGATGGTGATCTTGCCTGCCATGGCAACGTTCGGATTGAAGTTGCGCGCTGTTTTACGGAACTGCAGGTTGCCGCTGCGATCGGCCCGGTACGCCTTGACCAGCGACACATCGGGAACGATGGAACGCTCCATGACATAGGTTTCGCCGTCGAACTCGCGCAGCTCTTTGCCGTCGGCCACCACGGTGCCCACGCCGGTGCGCGTGAAGAAGGCGGGAATCCCCGCGCCGCCGGCGCGCAGTTTCTCGGCCAGCGTGCCTTGCGGCGTAAACTCCAGCTCAAGCTCGCCCGCCAGGTACTGGCGCTCGAACTCTTTGTTCTCGCCCACATACGAAGCAATCATCTTCTTGATCTGGCGCGTGGCCAGCAGTTGGCCCAGGCCGAAACCGTCGACCCCGGCATTGTTGCTGACGCAGGTCAGGTTTTGCACGCCCGAATCGCGCAAGGCCGCGATCAAGGCTTCAGGAATGCCGCAAAGACCGAAGCCGCCAACGGCGATGGTCTGGCCGTCGGCGACGACGCCCTTCAGCGCTTCTTCGGCGCTTGCGTAGACTTTATCCATTACTCCTATCCTTATTCAATTGTCATCCATTGGCCTCTGGCTGCAACACCTTCGGCCTGTAAAAAAAAACGATTCATGCCGCCATCAATTCTGCCAGACGCGCAAGCTCGTGCTCCGTCCAGGGCAAGGACTTGCCCGTGTCGCTGTCGGCTCCCACCAGAACGTACCGGCCTTTTGCATAGAGTACACCGGGCTCGTCGTCGCGTTCGAGCAGCGTGTCCATTTCGATGCTGGAACGCCCTACCCGGACAAGCACCTGGGTGACGATCGCCGTGGCCGGATACAACAGGGGTTTCAGGAAATCGCACGAGACATGAGCGACCACCGACATCTTCTTCGAGGGGGGCATGATACCCACCTGCGAGAACAGTTGAACCCTCGCTTCCTCGAAGAAACGAAAATACACGGTATTATTGACATGATTCAAGGCGTCAAGATCGCCCCAGCGGACCTGCATCGCACAACGGAAAACACCACCCACGGGCGGCATGGAAGATGGGGCTGTCATTTGCATCGTCGGCGTCCTTGCGCAGGGTCATAAGCACTGGGCAAGTATAACGTGATGATGGACGCCCTCCCGCATGCGCCACAAGCCCGGCATGCCGGCGGCAGGATGGTTTGAACAGGCAGCCCAAGCTTGTTCAAAGCAGCTTGCCATGCAATATTGCGACCTATTCATTTATCAATCCATATCGATATAACGGTTTTGAGGCACAGCACCTCAATAAAAAACCAACGGGAGATCTTTACAATGGCTGAACGTGAATCAATGGAGTACGACGTTGTCGTGGTCGGAGGCGGGCCGGCTGGCCTGGCCACGGCAATACGGCTGAAGCAACTGGCTGCCGAGCGCGAACACGATGTCAGCGTTTGCGTGCTTGAAAAAGGCGCCGAAATCGGCGCCCACATCCTGTCCGGCGCCGTCATGGACCCGCGCGCGCTGACCGAACTGATTCCCGACTGGAAGGAAAAAGGCGCGCCGCTCGACACCGCGGTCACTGAAGACAAGTTCCTGTTCCTGACCGAAAAAAGCGCGCGCGCCACGCCCAACTGGATGCTGCCGCAGTGCTTCCAGAATCACGGCAACTACATCGTGCAGCTTGGCAACGTCACGCGCTGGCTGGGCGAGCAGGCCGAGTCGCTGGGGGTCGATATTTTCCCGGGCTTCGCCGCCGCTGAAGTCCTGTACAGCGACGACGGCGCCGTGAAGGGCGTCGCCACCGGCGATATGGGCGTTGCCCGCGACGGCAGCCATACCGAGCACTACCAGCCCGGCATGGAGCTGCATGCGCGCTATACCGTTTTCGCCGAAGGTTCGCGCGGACAGCTGGGGCGCGAGCTTATCGAGCGCTACAAGCTCGACGCCGGACGCGATCCGCAAAGCTACGGCATCGGCATCAAGGAAATGTGGGAAGTCGATCCCGCCCAGTCGCAGCCTGGACTGGTCGTCCATACCGCAGGCTGGCCGCTCGACGCCGATACCTATGGCGGCTCATTCCTTTACCACCTGTCCAACAACATCGTCGTGGTGGGGCTGGTCGTCGGCCTGGACTACGCCAACCCCTGGCTGTCGCCCTTCGAAGAATTCCAGCGCTATAAAACCCACCCCGCCATCCGCCCCACTTTCGAAGGGGGCAAGCGCATCGCCTATGGCGCCCGCTCGCTCACGGCGGGCGGCCTGCTGTCGCTGCCCAAACTGTGCTTCCCGGGCGGTGTCATGGTCGGTTGCGAGGCCGGTGTGCTGAACGCATCCCGCATCAAGGGCAGCCATTCGGCCATCAAGACCGGCGCCCTGGCCGCCGAGGCCGCTTTCGATGCCATCGTGGCCGACCGGCGCCATGACGAGCTCGTCGCCTACCCCGCGGCCTTCGAAAGCTCGTGGCTGCACGCCGAGCTGAACAAGTCCCGCAACTTCAAGCAGTGGTTCAAGAAAGGCCGCACGGTCGCCACGTTGATGACAGGCATAGAACAATGGCTGCTCAAGGGCAAGATGCCCTGGACGCTGCACCACAGCAAGCCCGATCACGCCTGTTTGCAGCCCGCCGCCGAATGCGCGCGCATCGATTATCCCAAGCCCGACGGCAAGCTGACTTTCGACCGCCTGAGCTCGGTGTTCATCTCGAATACCAACCACGACGAAAACGAGCCTGTCCACCTGACGCTCAAAGACCCGTCCATACCCGTGTCGGTCAACCTGGCCAAGTATGGCGGCCCCGAAGCGCGCTACTGCCCGGCCGGCGTGTACGAATTCGTCAAGACGGATACCGGCGAAGACCGCCTGCAGATCAATGCACAAAACTGCGTCCACTGCAAAACCTGCGATATCAAGGACCCCACGCAAAACATCGTATGGGTGGCGCCCCAAGGCGGCGAAGGCCCCGTCTACAACGGCATGTAGCCCCCGTCAGCCCGCACGGCGTGGGATGAGCCCGGACATAGGACAGTCCCTGCGGACTGTCTTATGCCTGGCGAATCCGAGCGGCATGCAGGCCGCGAGGTGGGGTAACACGCTTTCAGCGTGTGGGCTCCTTTTTGCCGCCGGGCCGCCCCAAGGCAAAAAACGCCCCCTTGGGGGGCAGCAAGCGCGCTTCAGCGTGCGCAGCGTGGGGGCTCATCCTTCCCTACGCCCCCCTTCCAGATTCACGATCACCAGTCCCGCCATAATAAACACCACGCCCACCAGTTCGGGCAGGGTCGGCTGCTCCGCCAGGATCAGCCAGGCCAGCAGCACCGTCAGGACCGGCACGCCCAGGCTGGACATGCCGGCGACCGTGGCGCTGACGCGCCGCACGACCGACATCCACAGCCACCACCCCAGCGCCGAGGCGATGACCGCCATATACGCAACGCCCCAGAACAGGTCTGGCGCCCAGACGATAGACTGCTGCGAAAACATCAGGGTGACCGGGAAAGTCAGTAAGGCGCCCAAGGCCATCTGCCACATCGTCACGTTCAGCACGTTCGGCGCATAGCGCTGGAACATCATCTTGGACAGCACTGTTCCCAGGCCCCAACTGACGCCTCCGGCCAAGGCCAGCAGGGAGCCGGTCAGCGACCCCGTTCCCTGCCAGGGTGCGATGATGGCCACCAGCCCGATACCGGCGCTGGCAAAGCCGATCATGTGGCGGCGCGTGGGCCGGTCGCCCAGCAGCATCCAGGCAAACAGCACGACCCAGAAAGGCATGGTGTAGGCGAGCATGACGACATGGCCGGCCCCGCCCGTCACCAGCGCCAATTGGCACAGGCACTGGAATGCCATCGTCTGGAACACCGCAATGCCCAGCGTCAGCCCGAGCGGCGGAAACGTCAGGGGCTGCCGGGTCGCCAGCAAGATCGCCAGCAGGACAATAAAGGCGACCCCATAACGCACCATGACCAGATCGAATGGGCCGATGAAGACTGAAAGATGCTTCATGGCAATCCAGCTGAACCCCCACAGGGTCACCGTCAGGGCCATCAGCAGCAAGGCGCCGTGATCGGTCTGGTTCGATTTCAAGTGTCGCTCCCGTCATGCATCGCAAAGGCCAAACAAAGAAAAAATCAGGCCAAAGCCTGATTTTCGAAGGCAAGAGGGCCGGCCCGAAACGGGCGGGCCCAAGGTGACCATATTATCACCGCCAGCGCAGACAGAGCCTGCGCTGGTGTCACTAGTGCGCTTGCGAGAGTTGATCCAGGATCGCGGGATTCTCGAGCGTGGACACATCTTGCGTCACGGGTTCGCCCTGGGCCACCACACGCAGCAGGCGGCGCATGATTTTGCCTGAACGGGTCTTGGGCAGATTTTCGCCAAAGCGGATGTCTTTGGGTTTGGCGATGGGGCCGATCTCTTTGGCCACCCAGTCGCGCAACTGCTTGGCGATGCCATCGGCCTCGGCGCCCTCGGGCAGGGCCTGGTTGAGCACCACGAAGGCCACCACCGCCTCGCCCGTCGTGGCGTCCGGGCGCCCCACCACGGCGGCCTCGGCGACCAACTCATGCGAGACCAAGGCCGATTCGACCTCCATCGTTCCCAGGCGGTGGCCCGACACGTTCAGCACATCGTCGATGCGGCCCATGATCCAGAAGTAGTCGTCGCGATCGCGCTGCGCGCCATCGCCGGCCAGATAGTAGCCTTTGAGCTCAGGGGGGAAATAGCTTTTCTTGAAGCGCTCCGGGTCGCCCCAGATCGTGCGTATCATGGCAGGCCAGGGGCGTTTGACGACCAGGAAGCCGCCCTTGCCCCGTTCGACCTCTTCACCCGCCTCGTCGACGATCGCGGCGGCAATGCCCGGCAGCGGCAAGGTGCACGAACCCGGCTTGAGCGGTGTCACGCCCGGCAATGGCGTGATCATGTGCGCGCCGGTTTCAGTCTGCCACCAGGTATCCAGCACCGGGCAGCGTTCGCGCCCGACATGGGTGTAGTACCACATCCAGGCTTCGGGATTGATGGGCTCGCCCACCGACCCGATAATGCGCAGGCTGCTCAGATCGTATTCGCGCGGATGGTATTCGGGCGAGGTTTCCGCCGCCTTGGTCAGTGACCGGATGGCCGTGGGCGCGGTATAGAACACGGTGACCTTGTGGCGCTGGATCATTTCCCAGAAGCGGCCCACCGTCGGGTAGGTGGGCACGCCCTCGAAAACCACCTGGGTCAGGCCCGCCGCCAGCGGCCCATAGGTAATGTAGGTGTGGCCGGTCACCCAGCCCACATCGGCGGTGCACCAGAACACATCGCTGTCCTTGGCATCGAACGTCCATTTGACCGTCAGCAGCGCCCACAGCAGGAAGCCGGCCGACGCATGCTGGACCCCCTTGGGCTTGCCGGTCGAGCCCGAGGTATACAGGATGAACAGGGGGTGCTCGGCATTGAGCGCAACCGGCTCGCACTGGCTGGGCTGGTTGGCGGTGACATCGTGCATCCACAGGTCGCGCCCTTCCTGCCAGGCGACCTTGCCGCCCGTGCGCTTGTAGACAACGACGTGGCTGACGGCCTCGCAGCCGCCCATCTGCAGCGCTTCGTCAACGGCATTCTTGAGCGGGATGGTCTTGCCCCCCCGCACTTGCTCGTCGGCGGTAATGACCAGGGTCGCCCCCACATCTACAGCGCGCTCGTTCAGGCTCTTGGACGAGAACCCGCCAAACACCACCGAATGGATAATGCCCAGCCGGGCGCAGGCCTGCATGGCCACCACCGCCTCGATGGACATGGGCATATAGATGATGGCCCGCTCGCCGGCCTGATGCCCCAGCGCCTTGATGCCATTGGCGAACTCGCATACACGGGCATGCAGTTGCTTGTAGCTGACCTGGGTGACCTTGCCGTCGTCGGATTCGAAGATAAGCGCCGTTTTATTGGCGGTTGGGGTGTCCAGATGCCTATCCAGGCAGTTGGCTGAAACGTTCAGCTCACCATCACCAAACCAACGATAAAACGGCGCTTCGGATTCATCCAGAACCTGCGTGAAGGGTTTGCTCCAGACCAGATTTTCACGGGCCAGACGCGCCCAGAACGCGTCCGGAGATTTTTCCGCTTCGTCGCACAAGGCCTGGTAGCCCTGCATGCCGGAAATAGCGGCGCCTTGAACCAGGTTATCGAAAGGCGGAAAGACGCGGTTCTCGGTCAATACCGACTCAATCTCGTTAGACATGCTGCTCGCTCCTTTTGAAGTTTGAATTATCCATGCACCCTAGCGGACTAGACTTACGTCACGCTGACAATGCCGCTACGTCGATATAGTATCGCGCGCCCGGGCGCCGCGAGCAAAATCCAGCCGCGTCAGCACCAACAGCCCCGCCACGAAGAACACGCCGGTGCACAGCAGCGCCAGCCTGTGGTTGCCGCCCGTCAGCCAGGTGACCAGGCCATAGCACAAGGGCCCGACCACGGCGGCCAATTGCGTGGCAAAGGTCCACAGGGCGTAGAACTCGGCCAGCCGCCGGCTGGGCGCCAGCGCCCCCACCATGGCGCGCCCGGCGCTCTGGCTTGTTCCCATGCATAGCCCCGCCACGGCGGCGGCCAGCCAGAACACCCAAACCTGCACGGCGCTATAGGCCAGCAGCACCATGCCTATCCAGCCCGCCAGCGTGATGGCCAGCGCCCGCTTGTGCCCGATGCGGTCCTGCGCGTAGCCAAACAGAAAAGCGCCCAATGCCGCCGCAATGTTCACGGTGAAGACCAGGATCATGGTCTGCGCCATGGTGAAGCCCATCGCCTCGGTGGCATAGACCGCGGCCAGCGTCACCACGACGGTCACCCCCGCGTGGTAGCAGACGCCGCACAGCAGCAAGACGCGGAAATCGGGGAAATGCGCGCCCGTGTCGCGCCAGGCGGACGCCAGGCGGGCCAGCATGCTCTCTTGGTGTTTGTGCGTGGGCGGCGTGCGCTCGCGCAGGAAAAGAAAGGAAGGGACCGCCGCCATGGCGAAAACCGCCGCCGTCAGCACCATGACATAGGGCACATACTGGCTGGCCGCCAGGTTATGGCCGCTGGCCCACGACACCACTGCCAGCGACAGGCCCAGGGTCAGCATGCCGCCGAAATAGCCAAAGCTCCAGCCCCAACCCGATACCCGTCCCAGCGCGTGCGGCCGGGCGATCTCGGGCAGGAAAGCCGCCACAATGGATTCGCCCACGCAATAACAATAATTGGACAGAGCGATGAACAGCAGCCCCCAGACGATATCGCCGGGACCCGCAAACGCCAGCAAGGCCGTGGCCGCGACGCAGCCCAAGGTGCTGGTGAACAGCAGCCGGCGTTTGCCGGCCCGTGCGTCGGCGCGCGCGCCCAGCGCAGGCATGGTGAACATGACCAGCAGGTACGACAAGGACAGCGCCGCCGTGAAGGCCAGCGTGCCCCATGTTTCCTGGGCGGCCACGACACCGACAAAGTAAACGCTGAATACCGTCGTGAGGACGACCGTGGTGTAGCCGGAATTGGCGAAGTCGTACATGGCCCAGGCCCAGACTTCGCGCTTTGACACACCCGGATTCAGTGCGGGCCCCAGCGCCGAGCTCAATACCGCATCGGCTTCGCTGCTTTGGCCAGGAGCCCGGTTTTGCATCATGCTTTGAGCGTAGCGATCCCTGCCTGGGCAATCTGTACGTCTTCAGAGGACTTGACGCCCGAGACCCCCACCGCGCCGATGACCTGGCCGTCGACCACGATAGGCACGCCGCCTTCCAGCATGCCTTCAAGGCCAGGCGCCGACAGGAAAGCGGTGCGCCCCTGGTTGATGGTGTCCTCGTAGGTTTTGGACTCGCGCTGCCCCAGCGCGGCGGTCCGGGCCTTGGCCGGCGAAATCTGCGCGGAAATCGGTGCAGCGCCATCCAGGCGCACCATGCCCAGCAAATGGCCGCCATCATCGACCACCGAAATCGACACCGCCCACTTTTGGGCCAGCGCATGCTGCTCGGAGGCGGCCAAAATGGCTTTGACGTCGGCAAGGCTTAGTACGGGTTTGGTTTTCATGTGTATCCCTATGCAATAGTAGTCATTATTAATAACAAGAATAGCGGCGCTTGGCCGATTCGACCCATAGACTAGCCCGAGCCGCCCCTCCCGTAAAGTCAAAGTTCAAAGCAAAACTTCTTTACGTTTACGCGTCGATTCGTTAAACTTGCCCGATTACCCATGTTTAATTTGTGTAAAGCTTCCTCTTTCTACCCGCATTTTCTGCCAAAACTTATCGATTTCACTTCTATCTGAATTCAAATCGAACGGTCGGCGGGGTGGCTTTACACAAGCGAAAACCATCCAATTATGCCGCCGCACCGACTATCCCGCCTACTCCCGTACATTACATCCCGATATTTTTGGCGCGGCACCAAGGCCCTGATGCTGGTTTCCACCGTGGCGCTCGCCGGTTGCGCCACCAATAGCCAGAACCAGCAGGCAGACAGCAATCCGGCCCGTACGGCGCGCGACCACTACCTTGCGCAAACCCAATCCGACCCGCTAGGCGCCTACCTCACCAACCGGGAACAAGAATACGCGCGCTCCGCCGCCCCCCAAACCACCACGACGCTCGCCTCGACCGCGCTCAGCGTACTGGGCATCAAATACCGTTACGGCGGCGAAACACCCGATACCGGTTTCGATTGCAGCGGCCTGGTCATCTATGCGGCCGAGAAATCGCTGGGGCTGAAGCTACCCCGAAAATCCTCTGAGTTGGCCCGCCTGGGCACATCAGTCAAGCGCAACGAACTCAAAAAAGGCGACCTGGTGTTTTTCAATACCCGGGGCCGCCGGTTCTCCCACGTGGGCATCTATCTGGGCGATCGTAAATTCGTCCATGCGCCACGCACCGGAAGCGTCGTTCGCATCGAAAGCATGGATATCGCCTATTGGCAAAAGCGCTATAACGGCGCGCGCAGGCTGGCCATCAACACCTCGCAAGCTCTGACCGCCAACTGATCGGACATACACCGGTTAAAACCCGTTGAAGCAAAAAGGCCGGCATCTGCCGGCCTTTTTGCTTTCTGGTCTTGTTGTGCTGTGCCCCTCCGGCTTGGTCCGGCTAAGCCGCCCTGACGCGCGGACGGCCATGGCCGCGCCCGTTATCGGCCATGAACTTGGCTTCTTTCTCGGCTATTTTCGGCATGTCGCAGGCCTCACAGTAGCCGCATTGATTCAATGCCTGCTTCATGCTGCACACCGAGCGCCTGCAAGCCAGTACGCGGATGCCCGCGCGCTGGGCGGCCGCACGAAACGTCTTCATCACGTTATGACCCAGAAAATCGGTCAGCAATATCAGCAGTTCAGTGCCCGAGGGCAACTGCAAGGTTTTCTTCTGGTGCGACGGGTCGCGACCGCTGATGTGATGGCGAATGGCAATATTGTGCCCTTTCAGCAACTCGGGGATATTACCCAGACGGTCGGCCCCCACTACAACTGCACTGACGAATTGAGACATGGTTGCTCCTGAATGAGGTGGTTTCGTAACGATAATCATTCTTATTATCAAAGTCAACAAAAACCTGTGCAAGAGGATGCAACTTTTCTCCTCCCCGAGCACGCAACCTGTTTCAGTTTTTTACTATTCCGCCTTGGGACTTTTATCGATGGCTTCCTGGACCGCTTCGCGGGTCAGCTCGGGCGCCAGCATTTCGAGCAGGACATAAACGTAGTCGCGCAGGAAGACGCCCGACTTGACGGCAACCCGCGTCACGTGGGTGCCGAACAGATGCCCCGCCGGCAGGCCGACCAGCCCTTTGTCGCGGCGCGGGTCATACGCCATGCCCGCGATGATGCCTATGCCCAGGCCCACATCCACATACGTCTTGATGACGTCGGCATCGATGGCCTCTAGCACGATGTCGGGCACGACATCGGCCGCGGCGAACATCTCGTCGATGGCGCCCCGGCCCGAAAACTGGTGATCGTAGGTGACGATGGGATATTGGGCCAGCTGCTTCAAAGTGATGGCCTTGGCCGCGCTGGAGGTCAGTTGGGCCAGCGGATGGTCGGGCCGCACCACAATGGTGTGTTCCCATGAATACACCGGCAGGGCCGCCAGGCCGGGGGTCAATGCCAGCGTTTCGGTAGCGATGGCGACATCGGCCTGTTCATGCAGCACCATCCGGGCCAAATGGGGCGGATTGCCTTCAGCCAAAGAAAGGCGCACTTTGGGGAAGCGCTCGCGGAAAGCCGGTATGACTTTGGGCAATATGTAGCGCGCCTGAGCGTGCGTGCAGGCAATGACCAGGCCGCCTTCGTCGCGCCGGGCGAACTCGTCGCTGACTTTTTTCAGGTTGTCCACTTCGCGCATGATGCGGTCTATGACCTGCGCGACGACGTGGCCGGGCTTGGTCAAGCCTTTGATGCGCTTGCCATGGCGCTCGAAGATCTTCACGCCCAGCTCATCCTCGAACTCGATGATGGCCTTGGATACGCCGGGTTGCGACGTAAACAAGGTCCGGGCGGCGTCGGTCAGGTTGAAATTGCGTCGTATGGTTTCACGGACGAACCGGAATTGCTGCAGATTCATAAAAAATAGCCCTTGATATGAAGGGCTATTATATGTAATAAAGAAATTAAAATATATTCAATTTAGTTATAAGCTTACTTCATGGAGATGGTCGTATTGACGCCGGCGGCATGCGCGGACCAGCGGGCCGTGACCGTTTTGGTCTGCGTCCAGAAATGCACCGCCTGTTTTCCGTTGGGACCCAGGTCGCCCAGCTTCGAGGCGCGCGACCCGGTGAAGCTGAACCAGGCCACCGGCACCGGAATGGGGATGTTGATGCCGATCTGGCCCACATCGATATGGTGCTGGAAGTAGCGCGCCGCGCCGCCGTCCTGCGTGAACACTGCCACGCCGTTGCCATTGGGATTGCTGTTGATGAACTCAACCGCGTCTTCCAGCGTGTCGACCCCCACCACGCACAATACCGGGCCGAAGACTTCCTCTTGGTAAATGGCCATGTCGGCCTTGACGCCATTGAAGACGGTGGGCCCGACAAAGTTGCCGGCCTCGTAGCCGGGCACCTTCAGGTTGCGGCCATCGAGCACCAGTTCAGCGCCTTCGTCCACGCCTTGCTGGATCAGGCCTTCAACCCGTTTCTTGGCATTGGGCGACACCAGCGGGCCCAGGTCGGCATCGCGGTCGGAGCCGATGCTGACCTTCAGTTTCTTGGCGCGTTCGATGAAGTCGGGCAGCCAATCGCGCGCTTCGCCCACCAGCACCGCGACCGACGTCGCCATGCAGCGCTGGCCGGCCGCGCCAAATGCCGCGCCCACCAGTTGATTAAGCGCCACCTCGCGATCCGCATCGGGCAAAATGACGCAGTGGTTCTTGGCGCCCATCATGGCCTGGCAGCGCTTGCCGGCCTTGGACGCACGGCGATAGATTTCCGTCCCGACATGGGTGGACCCGATGAACGAGACCGCCTTGATGTCGGGATGCTCGCACAGGCCGTTGGCGACGTCGGGGCCGCCATGCACCACGTTGAGCACGCCGGGCGGCAAGCCGGCTTCCAGAGCCAGTTGCGCCAGCATCAGCGTCGAACTGGGGTCCTGCTCGGACGGCTTCAGGATGAAGGTGTTGCCCGCCGAGACCGCCATGGGGAACATGAAGCACGGCAGCATGATGGGGAAATTGAATGCCGTAATGCCGGCGCACACGCCCAAGGGCTGTATCAGGGTGTAGACATCAATGCCCGTGGCGGCGTTTTCCGCATATTCGCCCAGTTGCAGCGATGCCATCGAGCACGCGTGCTCGATGACTTCCAGGCCCCGCCCGACTTCGCCTTCGGCATCGGGCAAGGTCTTGCCGTGTTCGAGCGAAATCGATTTGGCGATGGCCGCCGTGTTGTCGCGCACCAGTTTTTGCAGATTGAGCATGACGCGGGTACGCGCCGCCTGGCTGGTATTGCGCCAAGTCTTGAACGCTTCTTTCGCGTTGGCGACCGCCAGATCCAGCTCTTCCCGGGTGGCAAACGGTACCTGCGCGACGACTTCCTGCGTGGCGGGATTGATTACGTCCCGCCACTCGGTGGTTTTGGACTGGACGAGCTCGCCGCCGATCAACAGCGGAATACGTGGAACTGCACTCATTAAGGTCTCCTTGGCGCATTCAAGATGCAATTAGTATGGATAAGCTGCGGCGGCCCGCGCTAGGGGCGCCGGAACGTCCGCCCCCCGGCCGCGCGCACCGTAAAACATGCGGCGCCCTGGCACGCAGGGCGCCATCCCATCCAAGTGTAGTTGTGTAAAAAACTTATTTCCATCAAAATATTTGCACATTCATTGCTAAAAATTGCACAACGAACCTTATGCTCGACTGGGACGGATTACGTTATTTCCTGGAAGTGGCCCGCACCCAGCGCGTCAGCGCCGCCGCCTTGCGGCTGGGCGTGCAGCACAGCACGGTATCGCGCCGCATCCACGCCCTGGAACGCGAGCTGGGCACCGTGCTGTTCGACAAGTCCAAGGCCACCGGCTTTACCCTGACGGAGGACGGCAGCCGTTTCTTTGCCTACGCCGAACAGATCGAAGGCACCCTGTTCACCGCCCGGGAAGAAATTTCGGGCCAGTCGCAAACCCTGTCCGGGCATTTGCGTGTCGGCTCTACAGAAGGCTTCGGCAATTATGTGCTGGCGCCGCTCATGATCGATTTCCAGCGGCGCTTCCCGGCCATCACCCTGGACATCATGCCGGTGCCGCGATTCATCAGCCTGTCCAAACGCGAGGCCGACATCGCCATTTCCCTTGAGCGCCCCCAGCGCGGCCCCTACCTGTGCACCAAGCTGCTCGATTACTCCCTGAAGCTGTACGGCAGCCGGGATTACCTGGCCCGCGCCGCGCCCCTGCGCAAGAAAGCCGATCTGGCGGACCACACCTTCATTGGCTATGTCGAAGAATTGCTGTTCACCGACAGGCTGCGCTATCTTGACGACATCATCGCCCCCCATCGCGTCTCGTTCAAAAGCACCAGCGTGATCGCCCAGTACCATGCGGCCCTGCAGGGTCAATCGCTTGCGATCCTGCCCTGCTTCATGGCCGCGCAAGACCCGCGCCTGCAGGCGGTGCTCGACCAGGACATCCTGGTGACCCGCAGCTTCTGGATGTACTGCCACGAAGACCTGCGCCATTCGAAAAGAGTCATGGCGCTATGGGACTTCCTGAAGCAATCCGTGCAGTTGAACCAGCCCCTGCTGCGCGGCGAACAAAGCGCGCTGCAATACCTGCCGCAGGAGGCCGCCCGGCTTGACCATTGAGCCGGTGGCGCCCTGCTGATGTCCAGCGCCCCAGCCCGAGCTTACGCCGTCTTGGGCAAGGGGTCTTTGGGCGCCTTGACGCGCAGCTTGCGCCACATCATGTACACCATCAAGGCGGCAAACACGGCATGCACCAGCCAAAGCCCCACGCCGAACGCAAGCTGCCCGTTGCCTATCCATCCGCGCGACAGGTTGATCAGGTTCATGTAAAGGAGCCCGACCAGGCCGGCGATCAGAAGGTCGCCCGAACGCCCCAGCCTGGGATTGACCGCCCCCAGCGGTATGGCCAGCAAGGCCAGATTGAGCGCGGCCAGGGGCAAGGCCATGCGCCACATGATCTGCGAACGCGCCTTGTCGTTGTTGTCGGCCATCAAGCTCATGGTCGGCCTGGCCTTGATCTGGCTTTCCGCCATCCTTCGCACCGCTTCGGCCGAATTGGCCTCGGCCTTGCTTTCAAGCCGGAAGCCATAGCGTTCGAAATCGATCAGGCGGAAATCAGGCTTGCCCGGCTTCAGATCGTAGCGGTGCCCGTCGGTGAGCACCAGGAAGCGATCCCCGTTTGCTTCGGTCTGGATCCGGGCGCCTTGCGCCGTGATCACGCTCAGCCATTCGGGATCGATGACGCGGGCAATCACCTTGCCCATTTCCGCGCCTTCCTCGGTGGGCTCTTCGGCAAAAAACACGCGCGCTCCCTCGTCGGTTTCGATGAACTGGCCCACCGTCACCTTGGACAGGTCGGAACGCTGCTCGTAGCGCTGCCGGTATTCGCTGATCTGGCGATACGCCCAGGGCGAGGCCATCAAGGTCAGCACGGCAATAATGATGGCCACCGGCACCGCGCAGCGCAGCACGGGCCCGACCCAGTCTTTCAGGGACAGGCCGCTGGCAAACCAGACGACCATTTCCGATTCGCGGAAGTTGCGCGTGACCGTGGTGAGCACGGCAATGAAAAGCGAGACCGATAATATGACCGGCAATGCCGTGATGCTGGAAAACGTAGCCAGGCCGAACACCACGTCGGCGCCGATCGAGCCGTTGGCGGCCTCGCCGAGCAGGCGCACCAGCAAGACACTGAGCCAAACGACCAGCAAAGTAGAGAACACGACACCTGCGTGACTCATTATTTCGGAGACGACTGAGCGTTTGAATAGTGACATGAGAGAATATGCGGGATAATCGTAAGCATCTTAATGGACACCTACTGGAAACTCGAATGGAATTTAGCACACAGACCACTGCTTCTTTGCATCAAATCAAAACAGCAGCCCTTGCTGTAGGCGTTTTTACAGATGGCGTGCTGGGCACAGCGGCCGATATCATCGACCGGGCCAGCAACGGCGCGCTGCGCGCGGTGGTCAAAACCGAATTCAAGGCAAAGCCCAACACACACCTGGTGCTCAGGAACCTGCCCGGCGTCACCGCCGCCAGGGTTATTTTAATCGGCCTGGGCAAACAGGACAGCTATAACGCGGCGGCCCACGCCGGCGCAGAGCTTGCCTTTGCCAATTATTGCGCCGGCGCCGATCTGGCTGAAGGTGTATCGACGCTGGCCGCCATCGACTGCCCGGGCACCAAAATCCGGGCGCGCGCCCGGGCCGCGGCCGTGGCAGCCGGACGCGCCACTTATCGCTACAACGCCACCCTGAGCGAAAAGCGCGACCCGGCCCCCAAGCTCAAGAAGATCACGCTGTCGGTCACGCGCGCGCAGGCCACCGAAGCGCAACACGGCTTGCGCGAAGGCCGCGCCATCGCCAACGGCATGAACCTGACCCGCCTGCTGGGCGACCTGCCCCCCAATGTCTGCACCCCCGCCTACCTGGGCAATACCGCCAAGAAGATGGCCAAGGAATTCAAAAGCCTGAAAGCCGAAGTCCTGCAGCAAAAGCAGATCGAAGCGCTGAAGATGGGCTCCTTCCTGTCGGTCGCCCGTGGCTCCTACGAGCCGCCCGCCTTCATCATCCTCAAGCACACCGCCGGGGCCAAGACGGCGGCAAAAGACCGCAAGGCCCCTATCGTCCTGGTCGGCAAGGGCATCACCTTCGATGCGGGCGGCATTTCGCTCAAGCCCGCGGCCAATATGGACGAAATGAAATACGACATGTGCGGCGCGGCCAGCGTACTGGGCACACTGCGCTCGGTGGCCGAGCTCGAACTCGACCGCGACGTCATCGGCATTATTCCGGCATGTGAAAATCTGCCCAGCGGCCGCGCCAACAAGCCGGGCGACATCGTGACCAGCATGTCCGGGCAAACCATAGAAATCCTCAACACCGACGCCGAAGGCCGTTTGGTGCTGTGCGATGCGCTGACCTATGCGGCACGCTTCAAGCCCGCCGCCGTCATCGATATCGCCACCCTGACCGGCGCCTGCGTGGTCGCGCTGGGCCACATCAACACCGGCCTGTTCAGCCCAAGCGACGAGCTGGCCGAAGGCCTGCTGCAAGCCGGGCGCGACGCCAACGACACCGCCTGGCGCATGCCCATGGACGACGCTTACCAGGAACAGCTGCGCTCCAACTTTGCCGACGTGGCCAATATCGGCGGCCCGCCGGCGGGCGCGGTCACCGCCGCCTGCTTTCTCTCGCGCTTTGCCAAAGACTACCCGTGGGCCCACCTGGACATCGCGGGCACCGCATGGCGCAGCGGCAAAGACAAAGGCGCATCGGGCCGCCCCGTGCCCTTGCTGGTCCAGTACCTGCTCGGCCAGGTTTCGTAGCCGCGCGGCATGGCCCGGATAGACTTCGCCTTCGGCGCCCCCGACCGTTTGCGCATGGCTTGCGAAGTCGTGCGCAAACACTATCTGTCGGGACGCCGGCTGCTTGTTTATACGCAGGATGCGGAAAGGCTGGCGCAGTTCGACCGCCTGCTGTGGGGCTTCGACCCGACAGCCTTTGTGCCGCACGTCATGGCCGATGATCCCCTGGCGGCCCAGACGCCGGTCCGGCTTACCTGCACAGCCCCTGCCGCATCCGGCGACGACGGCGAACCGCCTTGGCTGATCAATCTCGACCTGGCGTGCCCGCCCGGCGTCGAGCACTTCGAGCGCGTGCTGGAAATCGTCTCGGACCACGATGACGACAAGCTGGCGGCCCGCGAACGCTGGCGGCACTACAAAGCGGCCGGACACACCCTCCATGCCCATAATCTATCCGGCGCGGGGGCATAAAAAAGTTGCAAATTCAGCTAATTGTCAGTTACTCTAGCCCTTGAACCCGTCCACAGGACGATCAAGCAAGTCTTGACCCAAGCAAAGGATTAAAAAACATGAGCGATCTACGTCAACCCATGACGCAAGGCAACGGATACGGCAGCGTATCGGCCGCGGCGCGCAATCGCGTCTTGCGCAACACATACTGGCTGCTGGCCTTATCGCTGGTGCCTACCGTGCTGGGCGCCCTGGTGGGGCTCAATACCGGCATCAACCAGGTCATGGGCGCCAGCCCCGGCGTCAGCGCCATTGTCTTCCTGGCGGGCGCCTTCGGGCTCATGTTCCTGATCGAGCGCAACAAAAACAGCTCGGTCGGCGTCGCCCTGCTGCTCGCCTTCACCTTCTTCATGGGCATCATGCTGTCCCGCCTGCTGGGGCATGTCATGGGCCTGGCCAACGGCTCGCAGCTCATCATGATGGCCTTCGGCGGTACGGCCGTGGTGTTCGGCGCCATGGCCAGCGTGGCCACGACCAGCAAGCGCGACTTCTCGACCATGCACAAGTTCTTGTTCATCGGGGTCGTCATCCTGATCGTCGCGGCGCTGGCCAACATCTTCCTGCAATTGCCTGCGCTGATGCTGACCATCTCGGTCATGGCCATTGCCATCTTCTCGGCGCTGCTGCTGGTCGACCTGCAACGCGTCATCAACGGCGGCGAAACCAACTATGTCAGCGCAACGCTGGCCATTTATCTGGACGTCTACAATATTTTTGCCAACCTGCTGATGCTGCTCGGCATCTTCGGCGGCGACCGCGACTAGACCACCGGACCGCAAGCGCGAGCGCCAGGCCGGGCTCGCATTGATCCCCGCAAGCCCGCTCAGGCACGCCGCCTTGGCGGGCTTTCTGCTGGCGGCTTCGGCCGGCGCCAGCTGAACACGCCCTCGGCGGCGATCAGCACCACGGCGATCCAGATCGGAACATAGGTGAACCAGGCCTGAGGCAAGATCGTTTCGTTCAGGAACAGGACGGACACCCAGAAAAGCAATACCGGCTCCACATACCCCAAAATGCCGAACAGGCCCAGGGGCAGCATGCGGCTGGCCGATACATAGGCGACCAGGGCGGCCGAACTGATCAGGCCCAGCAAAGGCACTTGGCCGAATAGACACGGAAAACTGGAAAACTGGTCCAGCAAGCTCATGTCCTGGCTCAACAGAATGAACAAGGCGCCGGGCATCATGAACAGCATGTCGAACCACAAGGCGCTCAGCGAGCCCATCCGCAAGACCCGGCGCAAGATGAAATACGGCGGATAGCCGAACATGACCAGGGCAGTCACCCACGAAAACGACCCGGACTGCAGCAGTTCGTGGGCCACGCCGACCGCCGCCACCAGCACGGCAAGCGTTTGCGTGCGGCTCAGGCGCTCGCTGTAGAACACCCGGCCCACCAGCACCATGACCAGGGGCAGCAAAAAGTACCCCATCGATACATCCAGCCCCTTCTGATTCAAAGGGGCCCAGGCAAACAGCCATAACTGCGTACCGATCAGGGCGGCGCTCAGCAACAGCAGCGGCCACAGGCGCCATTCCTTGCGCAGCCGCCCATAAACCGTCCTGATTTCATGCCAGCCCCGCGCCCGGTAGATCACCAAGGCCAGCACCGGCAGGCACAGCATGACGCGCCAGGCGAAGACCTCTGTCCCCTTGAGCGGATACAGGACAGTCGTGTAGTAGTAAAGGGCCGCGAACAAACAAGACGACAGCACCGACAGCGCAACGCCCTGCCTCATGGAAGACATGTACACACCTTATTGAACCGGAACAGGCGCTCGCGCTTAAGAATGGCATCGATGGGTTCAAGCGGCCTGCCCGGCGCCTGCGCATAGCCGGGCAAGTGTTCGAACAGCGCCTCGACCGCTTCCTGACGCTGTTCCCAGCAACGCACCAGCAACTGGTCCGGGTCCAGCAGCACCACCCCCAGGTCCCGCAGTTCGCTGCGATTGAAATCCCGGATATTGCGCGTGACGATAGCCACGCTGGCATCGGGGCGCCGGGCCAGCACGGCCCGGGCCGCGGCGATCACATGCCAGTCCTTGGGGTCGCTGCGCTGCAAGCCCGCCTTGAAGGCGCTGACGTCGCCGCAATCGGCTTGCGGAAAGGCGTGCTGCAGCGCTTGCCACTGTTCATGAACAGCGTTGTCGGCCACGCCCCACAAGCGCGCGGCATTGCGGCGCCACTCATCGCCAATGATGGGACTCCAGGCCGGCTCGAAACAGCCTTGCGCAGCCAGATTCAGGCAAACCTGGCGCAATACGTTTGAAATCAGGACACAGGTATCCAGAACGGCAATCTGGGGAATACGGGCGTTCAATATCGTTGCAGCTCCATCAGAACCTTGCGCGTCAGCAAGGGCCGGCCCAATAGCTCGTTCAACCGGGTACGCAGGGACTGGCGCAAGGCGGGCTCAAGCGCCGGATCATCAAAATCGGGCACGTCCTCTTCAGTGCCGTAGCCTGTTTCATTCAACAGAATCCACTCGAAACGCCGCAAGGCGCTGGCCGCAGGCTGTTGCAGCGCAAGCTGCCGCAGCGCCGCATCGTAGGCATCGTACAGAACCGGATGAGGGTCCTCGCGCGGAAGCAGGCGCAGCAGCAGCTCGTTCATGTACCAGGCGGACATATGGGCGCGGCCGTCCAGCCGCCGGATGCCCACGCATTCGGCACGGACCAGCGTCTTGACTTCACCCGCCCCGCTCCACGACAGCCCCAGCGGCTGGAACGCGGACAGCACAGGCCGCAGCACGGAATAAGGACGCTTGGCGCCTTTGGCGACCAGGGCGACCATGCCGTGATGCAGGGTGAACACCTGTATGATCAGTGAAGTTTCCCGCCAGGCTGCTGAATGCAACAAATAACCGGCTGCATCCTGGACGCGTTGCGCCCGTTTACTCATATCCCAGTTCGCGCAGCGCACTCTCGCGGTCGGACCAGCCCTTGCGCACCTTGATATACACATCCAGGAATACGGGCTTGTCCAGCAGCTTGACCATGTCTTGCCGCGCCTCGGAGGCAATGCGCTTCATGTGCGCGCCGCCCGCGCCCAGCAAGATGGGCCGGTGCGTTTCACGCTCGACCACCACGCAGGCGGCCACCCGCGCGCCCGACTCGTTTTCATCCCACTGCTCGATGACGACGGTGCAGCCGTAAGGGAGTTCATCGCCGACCAGGCGAAAGATCTTTTCACGGATCAGCTCGGCCACGATAAAGCGCATGGGCCGGTCGGTGAGTGTGTCGGCCTCGAACATGGGTTCGCCCTCGGGCAGGCGCGACGCGATCTCCTGCAGCAGATTCTCGAGCTGCACGCCACGCAATGCACTGACCGGGACCACAGCCGCATAGGGAAACTGCGCCATGATTTTATTCACATAGGCGAACATGTCGTTCTTGCTTTTCAGCGCATCGACCTTGTTCACCACCAGAATGGTATTGCCCGACTTGGGCAGCAGGGGCAGCAATTGGGCATCGCCCGCGGACCATTTCCCCGCCTCGACCACATGCACGGTCACGTCGACATCGGCCAGGGCCTGCGTGACCACGCGGTTCATCATGCGGTTCATGGTCCCGCCGTGGCGGGTCTGGAATCCTGGGGTGTCGACAAAAACGAACTGCTCGTGGTCGCGGGTCAGGACCCCGTGTATACGGTGGCGGGTCGTCTGCGCCTTGCGCGAAACAATAGATACCTTGCTGCCGATCAGGGCATTGGCCAGGGTCGACTTTCCAACATTAGGGCGCCCTACGATCGCGACAAAACCACAACGGAAGGGAGTCGTCATTTGTTCTCCTGGGAAACGGCCACCGGCAGGGAAAGCTGGGCCGACTTGCGCGCGCGCGGTTTGCGCTGGCCTTTGGCCGGCGGCAGGGCTTCGATGGCCGCAATGGCCAGTTCCGCGGCGGACTGTTCGGCCGCGCGGCGGCTGGCCCCCCCTGCGGTGACCTTGATGTCCAGCTTGGGAATCTGGCAATCGACCTCGAACAGCTGATTATGCGCCGCGCCGTGTGTAGCAATGACCGTGTAGGCCGGCAAGTCCAGCTTACGCGCCTGGAGCAATTCCTGCAGCAGCGTTTTGGGGTCTTTGCCCAGGGTCTTGGGATCGACATTGACCAGGATGGGCTCGTACTGGCGCGCAATGGCCTGTTGTGCGGCATCGAAACCGCCATCCAGGAAGACCGAGCCGAACAAGGCCTCGAGCGCGTCGGCCAGGATGGACGGGCGCCGGAATCCACCGCTTTTCAGCTCGCCCTCGCCCAGCCGCAAGTACTGCGACAAGGCGAGCCGGCTGGCGATATCGGCCAGCGACGCCTGCTTGACCAGATTGGCCCGCAGGCGCGACAGGTCGCCTTCGTCGATCTTGGGGAACCGCTGGAACAACATGGCCGCCACGACAAAGTTAAGGACGGAATCGCCCAGGAATTCGAGCCGTTCGTTGTGATGCGCGCTGTGGCTGCGATGCGTAAGCGCCTGTTCCAGCAAGGCGGCATCGCTGAAGCGATAGCCCAGCGCTGTCTGCAGCGAAGCCAGGCTGGCCATTACTGGAACCCGCCGATACGGCTGGGCTCGCTGAAATTCATCCAGATGAAGAACGCCCTGCCCACAATGTACTCGTCGGGCACGAAGCCCCAATAGCGGCTATCCAGGCTGTTGTCGCGATTATCGCCCATCATGAAGTAATGGCCGGGCGGCACGGTGCAGCGCACACCGTTGCTTAGGTATTCGCAGTTCTCACGATACGGATAATTGGAGATCGCCATGTAGTCCTGCCCGGCCTGCTTGTTCAGCAGGATCTTGTGCTGCACCGGCCCTAGTTGTTCCAGGTAGCGCCCTACGTACGCCGAGCGGTCGGGTTCGAAGAAATCGCCATCGCGGGCATGCGCCACCTGCTCGCCATTGATGGTCAGCACCTTGTCGCGATACTGCACGACATCGCCCGGCAGGCCCACGACCCGCTTGATATAGTCTACATCGGTATCGACCGGATAGCGAAAAACCATGACATCGCCGCGGCGGGGCGAACCGATGTCGATGACCTTTTTGTCGATCACGGGCAAGCGGATGCCATACTGGAATTTATTCACCAGTATCAGGTCCCCGTTCTGCAGGGTGGGCAGCATCGACCCCGACGGGATGCGGAACGGTTCGACCACAAAAGAGCGCAAGGCAAACACGAACAGGATCACGGGGAAAAAGCTGACGCAATACTCCACCCACCAGGGCGCGCGATTGGCCTTGTCGTAGGCTTGCTGGCGCGCCTGGGCCGCCTCGGCCTGGCCCATGGCGGCCGTGGCCGGTTCGATCGCCGCCATGGCCGCCACCCCGTTGGCGCGGCGCCGCGCCCGCAGATGGAAGAAATCCAGACACCAGACGATGCCGGTCAGCACCAGCAGAACAAACAAAATCAGGGCGAAATCCCAACTCATGCCAGATATACCTTATTTTTCTGAAACTACTTGTCTTCGACCTGCAGGATGGCCAGAAACGCCTCTTGGGGAATTTCCACGTTGCCCACCTGCTTCATGCGCTTTTTGCCCGCCTTCTGCTTTTCAAGCAGTTTCTTCTTCCGCGAGATGTCGCCGCCGTAGCACTTGGCCAACACGTTCTTGCGCATTGCCTTGACGTTCTCGCGCGCAACGACCTCGGCGCCGATCGCCGCCTGTATGGCGATATCGAACATCTGGCGCGGAATCAGGCCGCGCATTTTCGAGACCACCTCGCGGCCGCGATACCGTGCGTTGGAACGGTGCACGATCATGGACAGGGCATCGACGCGGTCACCGTTGATCAGCAGGTCGACGCGCACCACGTCGGCGGGCCGGTATTCCTTGAACTCGTAATCCATCGAGGCATAGCCGCGCGACACGGACTTGAGCTTGTCGAAGAAATCCAGCACGATTTCCGCCAGGGGGATTTCGTACATCAGGTGCACTTGGCGCCCATGATAGGTCATGTTCAGCTGGACGCCGCGCTTGACCATGCACAGCGACATCACCGGCCCCACGTACTCTTGCGGCATGAACAGCGTAATGGTCACGATGGGTTCGCGGATTTCGGTGATATTCCCGACCTCCGGCATACGCGACGGGCTTTCAATCATGGCCACCGTGCCGTCGCGCTGCTCGACCTCGTACACCACAGAGGGCGCCGTGGTGATGATATCCATGTCGAACTCGCGCTCCAGGCGTTCCTGCACGATCTCCATGTGCAGCAGGCCCAGGAAGCCGCAGCGAAAGCCGAAGCCCAGCGCCTGTGAGACCTCGGGTTCGAACATCAGCGATGAATCGTTCAGCTTCAGTTTTTCCAGCGAATCGCGCAACTGGTCGTACTCACTGCTTTCCACCGGATACAGGCCCGCAAACACTTGGGGCTTGACCTCTTTGAAGCCCGGCAAGGCGGTGGCAGCGGGTTTGCCCGCCAAGGTGATGGTGTCGCCCACCTTGGCGTGTTCCAGTTCTTTGATGCCGGCGATCACGAAGCCCACCTCGCCCGCGGACAACTCGGTGCGCGGCACCGACTTGGGGGTGAATACGCCGATATGTTCACACAGATGGGTGGCCCCGGCTGCCATCAGCAGGATTTTGTCCTTGGGCTTGAGCACGCCATTGACGATGCGCACCAGCATGACCACGCCCACGTAATTGTCGAACCACGAATCGATGATGAGCGCCTGCAGGGCCTGGCTGGGATCGCCGACGGGAGCCGGCACCTTGGCGACGATGGTCTCCAGGATTTCGTCTATGCCCATGCCGGTTTTTGCGCTGCACAAAATCGCCTCGGAGGCATCGATGCCGATCACATCCTCGACTTCCTGACGGGCATTCTCGGGTTCGGCCGACGGCAGATCCATCTTGTTCAGGACGGGCAGGACTTCCACGCCCAGTTCGATCGCGGTATAGCAATTGGCCACCGTCTGGGCCTCGACCCCCTGCGAGGCGTCCACCACCAGCAGCGCGCCCTCGCAGGCCGAGAGCGACCGGCTGACCTCGTAGGAGAAGTCGACGTGCCCGGGCGTGTCGATGAGGTTCAAGGCATAGACCTTGCCGTCTTTCGCCGTATAGCTCAGCGCCGCCGTCTGGGCCTTGATGGTAATGCCGCGTTCGCGCTCTATATCCATGGAATCAAGCACTTGCGACGACATTTCGCGATCAGCCAATCCTCCGCAACGATGGATCAGGCGGTCGGCAAGCGTCGATTTGCCATGGTCGATATGGGCAATGATGGAAAAGTTGCGGATGTGATCCATAAACCAGCAAAAAGAAGCTCGGCATAGCCAGAGCAGTATTAGAAGGGGGAGACACGAAAAAGGAGCGCCAGCAGCGGGCCTGAACAGAATGCTTGGAGCGGTTTGTTCAGACCTGCCCTACCGGGCGCTCCCTTCGGCTTTACGCCATTTTAGCCGTTTCTGCAGATTATTTTCCGGGCGTGATGGTTATCCACTGAGATTGATCGTCGCGCATCACCAACAGCGCCGCGGCGCGCGACTTGCTCAGTCCGGCCACCACCTTGGCGTACTGATCCGGACCGGTGATGTCCACATCGTTGATGGTCACAATGATGTCGCCCTCGATCAGGCCAGCCGTAGAGGCCGGCTCCTGCGCCTCGACCACCTGCACGCCGCCCTTGATATCGAGCTTGCTGCGCGTATCGCCGTCGACTTCGGTCACTTTCAGGCCCAGGGCGTCGACAGGCGTGGCCTTGGGTGCGTTAGGCTCGGCAACCGCGGCTTCCTCGTCCGTCGCGGGCATTTCGCCGACTTTCACCTTCAGCGTCACCGCCTTGCCCTTGCGCCACACTTCCATATCGACGCGATGGCCGGGCTTGGTCGCGCCCACGATACGCGGCAGATCGGTCATGTGCTTGATATCCTTGCCGTCGAACTTGATGATGACGTCGCCCGACCGGATGCCGGACTCGGCAGCGGGACCGCCTTGCTCGACATTGCTGACCATAGCGCCCTTGGCGCCGTCCAGCCCGATGGCCTTGGCGACATCGTCGGACACAGGGCCGATCTGCACGCCGATCCGGCCGCGCGTGACTTTGCCATGCGCCTTGAGCTGTTCGACCACGCGCATGACTTCATCGATGGGGATGGCCAGTGAAATACCCATGAAACCGCCGCTTTGCGAAATGATCTGGGAATTGACCCCGACCACCTGCCCGGCCAGATTGATGAGCGGCCCGCCCGAGTTGCCCGGGTTCACGGCAACGTCCGTCTGGATGAAAGGCAGATAATCGCCGGTATCGCGGTTAATGGCGCTGACGATACCCGAGGTCACGGTGGAATCCAGCCCGAAAGGCGAGCCGATGGCCAATACCCACTGCCCCTTCTTGAGCTGGGTGGAATCCCCGATGGTCAGCGGGGTCAGGTCCTTGGCATCGATCTTGATCAGCGCCACATCGGTACGGGGGTCGGTGCCGATGATTTTGGCCTTGTATTCCTTGCCCGACGTCAGGGTGACAAAGATGCCGTTGGAGCGGGCGACCACATGGTTGTTGGTCAAAATATACCCGTCGTCCGAAATAATGAAGCCCGATCCTACGCCACGCGGCACCGTGCGTTCTTTCTGTTCCGGCGCCGGCGCGTTGCGGCCGCGGTCGCGCTGGCCCGGCATGCCCGGCGGCATGAAGTCGGGCCCGAAGAACCAGCGGAACATTTCATAGGGGTCATTGCTGTTGGGCCCCATGGGAGAACTGCGCACAGGCACGGCTTCGGTCGTGCGGATGTTCACCACCGAGCCTTCCGTCTGGGCAACCACCTGGGTGAAATCCGGCACCGACAAAGTGGGTACCGAGGCCGGCTGCTCGCTGCTGGCCGCGCCTACTGCGGAACACGCCACCAGCAGGCTTGCCGAAGCGGCGGCCAGTATGCGTTTGAATTTGTTTTGTCCTAGATAAGTAAATGACATCGTGCAACTCCTAGGTTGATCATTAAAATTATTGATGGCCCGCCAGCGGCACATACTCAGTGTGTTCCGCAATGCTGCGCAGGGTATCGGCAGGGACCTCGCCCAGCGCAGTGAGCCAGTGATCGCCTATGCGCGCCTGGAAAATATTCATGGCGCCGGCGCTGGCCATCCCGTTGGCGGGCGGGCCGCGGCGATCAGGGCTATAGGGCTCGATAAATACCGATATGGCGGCAAGCCCGTCGGTCAGGACCAATTGGCTTACCTTGCGGCCGGGCGTCATGGGGCGGGATACTTGGGTGATGGGTTCAAAACCCGAGGGAAACGGAATGCGCCATCCGTTTTTTGACAGGTCGACCGGCGACATGGGGGTTTCCAGCACCTGCCAGCCTTTGGTGTTCCAGCTGGACGCCAGTTGCTCGGGCGCGACTTTGTCGCCGATCTGCAGGCTGTTGAATGAAATCTGGTCGATCAGCCCATGCTCGGGGCTGATGGTCTGGGCCTTCAGGAGCAAATGGGTTTTGGTATCGGCGCAAAGGCGATAACCATAGCGATGCCCGTCTTTGGGGCGCAATTCGATCACCGTGCATTCGCGGTTGGCGATGCGGTGCGGAGACGGCTGAACGTCCACGTCATAGTGGTCGGGAATGCTTTGCCCCGCCCCCAGTATCAGGGCCGGAAAACGGTCGCCGCGGCGGCGCTCCATTACGATCAGTTTCTTTGCGGGAATCAGGCACTGGGTCGTTTCGTTGTGCCGCAGGAATTCCCGCGGCTCGCCGTCCAGCAGTTCAAGCCGCTCGCGCTCGCCGGTGCCATCCACCATATGCACGATGCGGGACGACAGCATCATGGCGCCCTGCTGATAGGTATAGATGCCCGAGTAATCGAGTTCGCGCGCCGCAGCCTGGATTTTTTGCAGCATCTGCAGCGTTTGCCCGGCTGCGGGCGGCTGCTCCTGGGCGGCCAACGCGGGCTGCATCATCAGGCAGGCCGCCGCAACCAGCAGCACATAGCAGGCGCGGCTCATGCCGTGGGCAGGACGGTGGAATCGCAAAGGTACCCCAGGCCTAGCCATACCCATCACCGGGGCACCTCGAAGGAGGCTTGCCTGACGGTATTGACGCCGGCGATTTCGCGATGGGCGTCCAGATAGTCGCGCAGGCCGCCGGGATCGTCGCCGGCGCTGGCCATGATCTGCACCGTACCCGTTTGCTCGGGGCCGCTGCCCGACACATACGGCAGGGCAACCCAGACGACGGTTGCCACGGCCGCGGCAACCGCCAGCCCCGACAAGCCGATGCGCGCCGAGCCATGCCTGCGCAGCAGGCGCGGCGCCACGATATGCGGTTCGGCGTCAATGGCCTTGGAGACCCGCGCATAGAAGAAATCGCTGGGCTTGACGGCCAGTTCCGGGTTGCGCAGCACGTCTCCGATCAGGTGGTAAGTGTCCCATACCTGACGGCCATAAGGCGTATCGAGCTCTTCAGGACGCATCTCGCCTTCCCCGTCGATCCAGGAGGATACGGAGGCCTCCCAGGAGGGCTGGTCTTGCTCCTGTTCTGGGTGTCTGGCTTGATGGACGGCTTGCATGTCTGGCTCCTTACCAACGACGCTCGGCATCGCTGCCCAACACAGGCCGCAACTGCGCTGCAATGGCCTCCCGGGCGCGGAAAATGCGCGAACGGACAGTACCAATAGGGCAACCCATGCTCTGGGCGATATCTTCGTAGCTCATACCTTCAATTTCACGTAGGACAATGGCCGTGCGCAGGTCGTCGGGCAAGGCATTCATGGCTGCGTTGACCGTTTCAACGACCTGCCGGCTCGTTAACATTGCTTCCGGGGTGTTATTGTCAGTTAGGTTGTCAATTTGGCTAAAAGTTTCACCGTCTTCGGTTTCAATTACATTTAGCGTGTTTGGACGGCGCCCGCTGGCCACCTGCCAGTTGCGCGCGGTATTGATGGCAATACGGTACAGCCAGGTATAGAAAGCGCTGTCCCCGCGAAACTGCGGCATGGCGCGATAGGCCTTGATAAAGGCTTCCTGGGCAACGTCTTCGATTTCCGCCGGGTCCCGTATCATGCGCGACAGCAGCCGCATGATCTTGCGCTGATACTTCAGTACCAGCAGGTCGAACGCCCGCTTGTCGCCGCGCTGGACGCGTGCGACCAGTTCCGCATCGACATCGCGCTCGCTCATGCGTGCTCCTTGGGCAAGATGCGCCGCGGCATGGCAATCTGTTGTTCTACGCACAGGCGCAATTCGCGCCAGGCATGGTCCGGCAGGCCCCGCTTCCAGAGGGTGAACGCCAACGGCCCGCCCTGCTGCGACGGATGGCCGGGCTCGAAGCGCAAGGCCACCCAGGCCGCCGACGGCCAGGCATGGACAAGGCGCAGGGGCATGGTCCCGGCCGGCGAGGCAAGCTGCCAAAGGCCCGATTCATCCAGCGATAAGGTGTCGGCGCCCTGCCAGGGCCGGCCCGCCAGGGCACGGAAGAAACCTGCCCAGCGCTTGCGGCAAACGGGCCATTGCCTGGCGGGAGGAGCCATCGGGCGCCTCAGATCAAACCCTTCGCACAATCATGGAACCGTTGGTGCCGCCGAAGCCGAACGAGTTCGACAAGGCGACATCGATCTTGAGCTCGCGCGCTGCGTTGGCGCAGTAGTCCAGATCGCACTCGGGGTCCTGATTGAAAATATTAATGGTAGGCGGGGAAATCTGGTGATAGACCGCCAGCGTGGTGAAGACCGCCTCGATGCCCCCGGCCGCGCCCAGCAGATGCCCGGTCATGGACTTGGTGGAGTTCACGACCAGCTTGCGGGCGTGATCGCCAAAAGCCAGTTTCAGGGCTTCGCTTTCGTTCTTGTCGCCCAGCGGGGTCGAGGTGCCGTGCGCATTCACGTAGTTGACGTCGTCCGGATTGACGCCGCCGTTGCGCAGGGCGTTCATGACGCCGCGCCGCGGCCCATCGCGATCGGGCGACGTGATGTGGTGAGCGTCGGAACTCATGCCATAGCCGGCAAATTCACCATAAATGCGCGCTCCGCGCTTGCGGGCGTGTTCGTATTCTTCAAGCACCAGCGCGCCTGCGCCCTCGCCCAATACGAAGCCGTCGCGGTCGCGGTCCCAGGGGCGGGAAGCGGTCGTGGGGTCATCGTTGCGGGTGGACAGCGCGCGCATGGCGGCAAAGCCGCCTATGCCCAGGGGCGATACGGTGGACTCGGCCCCGCCCGCCACCATGACATCGGCATCGCCGTATTCGATCAGGCGCGCGGCGTCGCCGATGGAATGCAGACCGGTCGTGCAGGCCGACACCACCGCATAGCTGGGACCCTTCAGGCCCAGCATGATGGACAACTGCCCGGAAATCAGGTTGATGAGCGAGGCAGGCACAAAGAAAGGAGAAATACGGCGCGGGCCGCGTTCCAGATATTCGACCTGGGTTTCTTCGATGCGCGGCAAGCCGCCAATGCCCGAGCCGATGATCGTGCCGATACGCTCGGCGTTTTCTTCTGTCAGCGCAAGACCGCAATCTTTCCATGCCTGAACCCCAGCCGCGACGCCATAATGGATAAAGGTATCCATTTGCTTGGCTTCCTTGGCAGACATGTACTGCGTGACATCGAAATCCTTGACCTCACCCGCAATCTGGGCGTTGAAAGCCGACGGATCGAAGCGCGTGATGCGCCCGATGCCCGACCGCCCATTAACGATATTGTCCCATGCGCTGTCAATATCGTTGCCGACTGGCGAAACAATACCCAGACCGGTAATGACGACACGTCGTTTCACGGATGACTCCTAAAAATAAAAAAGCGGCTTAAAGCGAGCAGACGCGCTGTGCTTCCAAACCTTGGCCGATTTGGAAAAGCAGCGGGACTGCACCCTAGAAACCGCCTTGAGGTGGCGCGGCTGGCTGCCCGGCGCACACCTGGAAAGTTGAAATTACTGCTTGCTGTGCGACGTGATGTAGTCAACAGCTTGCTGAACCGTCGTGATTTTCTCGGCTTCTTCGTCGGGGATTTCGGTTTCGAATTCGTCTTCGAGTGCCATCACGAGCTCGACCATATCGAGCGAATCGGCACCGAGGTCGTCAAGGAAGGAAGACTCGTTCTTGATCTCGGCTTCGTTGACGCCAAGTTGTTCAGCGACGATCTTCTTGACGCGCTGTTCGATGCTTTCCATGCAGATCTCCAAGTGGGGAAAATTCCCGCGAATTATAGCCAAACGAAAGAGTTATTGGTGTTGGCCATGACAAAAAAAACGGCATTACCGGATATGAGCAGTTTTGCGTGACATGCAAGCCTCTATGCGGAACACCTCTGGAATGAACAGATTTTACCCTACGAGAGGGAGCCTGTTCGGGATATTACATATACATGCCGCCATTCACGTGCAAGGTGGTGCCGGTGATATAGCCTGCCTGGGGGCCGGCCAGAAACGCGACGGCCTGGGCGATATCGTGGGCGGCGCCCAGCCGGCCCAGGGGAATCTGCGCCAGAATGGCGGCCGCCTGGGCTTCGCTCAGGGCCCGCGTCATGTCGGTTTCGATAAAGCCCGGCGCTACGCAGTTGACCGTAATGTTGCGGCTGCCCAGTTCGCGGGCCAGCGCCCGCGCCATGCCGGCCACGCCGGCCTTGGCGGCGGCATAATTGGCCTGGCCGGGATTGCCGCTGGAGCCGATCACCGAGGTGATGTTGATGATGCGGCCCTCGCGGGCTTTCATCATGGGCTTGATGGCAGCGCGCGACAGGCGGAAGACGGCCGACAGATTGGTGTCGATCACGGCCTGCCAGTCGTCGTCTTTCATGCGCATGGCCAGGTTGTCGCGCGTAATGCCGGCGTTGTTCACCAGAATATGCGGGCCGCCGTCCTGTTTGCCCAATTCGGCCACCAGGCTTTCGCAGGCCGCTGCGTCGTCCACATTCAGGACCACGCCGCGTCCGCCGCTGTCGGCCAGCATGCCGGTGATCGACTGGGCGCCGGATTCGGACGTTGCCGTCCCCACCACCGTTGCGCCGCGTGCGGCCAGTTCAAGCGCGATGGCCTTGCCGATGCCGCGGGTGGCGCCGGTCACCAGGGCCAGCTTGCCCTCGAGTTGTTTGTCTTGCATAGCCTTTATCCCTGTAAAGTATCCAGCGCGGCCTGCAGCGAGGCCGGATCGGTGATCGCCAGACCGACAAGATCGCGGTCAATGCGCTTGGTCAAGCCATTGAGCACTTTGCCCGGACCGCACTCGACCACATGCGTGACGCCCTGCGCCTTCATGGCCTGCAGGATTTCGACCCAGCGCACGGGATGCCAGGCCTGGCGCACCAGCGCGCCCTTGATGTCCGCCGGCCCTGATGGACTGGCGACATCGACGTTATTGATCAGCGGAATGGCCGGCGCAGCGATATCGATCGCGTCCAGCGCCCGCTCGAGCACCTGCGCGGCAGGCTTGAGCAGGCTGGAGTGAAATGGCGCGGAAACCGGCAGGACCAGGGCCCGCTTGGCGCCCTCGGCCTTGGCCAGTTCGCAGGCGCGCTCCACGGCGCTCTTGTGCCCGGCGATGACCACTTGCGCCGGGGCATTGAAATTCACGGCTTCGACGATCTCGCCCTGCGCGGCCTGTGCGCAGACGGCACGGACGACGTCGTCATCCAGCCCCAATATGGCGGCCATGCCGCCCGTGCCGACCGGCACCGCCGCCTGCATGGCGTCCGCGCGGATGCGCACGACGCGTACGGCATCATCCAGATTCAGGGCGTTGGCGGCGGTCAGGGCGGAATATTCACCCAGGCTGTGGCCCGCCACCAGCGACGGAGGCAGGCCGCCCGCGTCGATCCAGGCACGGTACACCGCCACGGCGGCCGCCAGCATGACGGGCTGGGTATTGGTGGTGAGGTTCAGTTCCTCGCCCGGCCCGGCGGCAATCAGCCCTGCCAGATCCTGCCCCAATGCATCGCTGGCCTGGCTGAGCACGCCCTGCACGGACGTGTTGCCGGCCCAGGCATCGAGCATTCCTACAGACTGGGATCCTTGCCCGGGAAAGACAAAAGCAATTTTCATAACATGCAGACAAAAGGTTGAAAGTAAACCCGGCCAGACCGCGGCCGGGCGGACCCGTATGCGGCGCTTACATCCTGGCCAGCACGGAACCCCACGTGAACCCGCCGCCAACGCCTTGCATCATGACGGTATCGCCCGGCTTGATGCGGCCGTCGCGCCGGGCCGCATCGAAGGCCAGCGGCACGCTGGCCGCCGAGGTGTTCGCGTGGCGGTCGACGGTCACCACCACCTTGTCATCGGCGATATTCAGCCGGCGTCCCAGGAAGTTGATGATCCGGACATTGGCTTGATGCGGCACCAGCCAGTCGATATCCTCGAACCGTATGCCCGCCTGTTCGCAGACATCCAGGGCGGACTTGGTCAGCGACGTCACCGCCAGCTTGAATACCGCCTGGCCGTCCATGCGCAGGAAAGGGTCGCCCACGACTTTGCCGTGCGCCACATTGCCCGCGGCGCACAGTATCTTCATTTGGCTGCCATCGGCATTCAGTTGGGCCGCCATAATGCCGGGCTCGTCGGCCGCCTGCAGCACCACGGCGCCGGCGCCGTCGCCGAACAGCACGCAAGTGCTGCGATCGTTCCAGTCGAGAATGCTGGAAAACACTTCGGCGCCGATCACCAGCGCGGTCTTGGCGCGGCCCGCCTGTATGAAGGCATCGGCGGTCGACAGCGCGTACACAAAGCCGCTGCATACGGCCTGGACATCGAACGCCGCCCCGCCCTTGGCGCCCAGGTTGGCCTGCACCAGACAAGCCGTGCTGGGAAACACGAAATCGGGGGTCGACGTGGCCACGATGATGAGGTCGATATCGGCCGCGTCCACGCCGGCGTCGCTCAGGGCCAGTTGCGCCGCCTTGGTCGCCAGTTGACTGGTCGACACGCCAGGATCGGCAAGATGGCGCTGACGTATGCCTGTGCGCTCGACAATCCAGGCATCAGAGGTTTCGATGTTGCGCGTGGCGAGATCGGCAGCCAGTTCGTCGTTGGTGACGACCCGTGGTGGCAGATAGCCGCCCGACCCTATTATCTTGGCGTAAGGCATAGTAGCTTCCAGATACCTGGCTATGGAGCAGGATCAGATGATTCGTTGGAAAGCTTCGCCGATTGCGCCGCAGCGGCCTGCAGGCTCTGGCGAAGATGATCAATGGCGCTGGTCGTGCCATCTAACAAGCCATTATGCACCGCTTCGCGCGCCCGTTGAAGCGCAAAGCCAAACGCATAGGCATCGGCGGACCCATGGCTTTTGATGACAATGCCGCGCAAGCCAAGCAGGGCCGCGCCGTTGTAGCGGCGGTTATCGACCCGGTCGCGCAGCCGGTTGAGCACCGGTTTGGCCAAGGCGCCCGCTGCCAGCGACAAGACATCGCGCTTGAATTCAGCGCGCATCATGGTGGCGATCAGCTTGGCCAGCCCTTCTATGGACTTGAGCACGACATTGCCCACAAAGCCGTCGCACACGACAACGTCGACGGTACCCTTGAAGATATCGTCGCCTTCGACATTGCCGTGGAAATTAAGCCCGCTTTCGCGCAGCAGCTCGGCCGCCTGCTTGACGACTTCGTTGCCCTTGATGACTTCTTCGCCGATATTGAGCAGGCCGATCGAGGGCTGCCGGCGCTGATCGACCGTGGACACCAGGGCCGATCCCATGATCGCAAACTGCAGCAGGTGCTCCGCCGAGCAATCGACGTTGGCCCCCAGGTCGAGCATGGTGGTGGCCCCGCCCTTCTGGTTGGGTATGGACGTGGCAATGGCCGGCCGGTCGATGCCGTCCAGCGTTTTCAGCACATAGCGCGATATGGCCATCCAGGCGCCGGTGTTGCCGGCGGAAATGCAGGCATCGGCGCGGCCGTCCTTGACGGCCTGGACCGCCACACGCATGGACGAGTCTTTCTTGCGCCGCAAGGCCACCTCGACCGAGTCGTCCATCTGGATGACCTCGGAGGCAGGCAGGATGTCGTACCAGTCCTTGCCCAGGCTGCCGGCGTCGCGCAAGTGCGCTTCGATCGCCGCGGCATCCCCCACGAGCAGGAAACGGGTGTCGGGATGCTGTTTGACGAACCGGCAGGCAGCGGGCACGGTGACCGGCAAGCCGATGTCTCCGCCCATGCAATCGATGGCGATTCGAATCTTTGTTGTCGACATCAAGCGCGCAAGCTGTCGTGTTTATCGCGATATGGCAAAAACCGACAATTACTCGTCGTTCTTGGTTTTGAGCACTTTGCGGCCGCGGTAGAAGCCGTTGGGGCTGATGTGGTGACGCAGGTGCAATTCACCTGTGGTGGGTTCTACAGCCGTCGGAGGCGTCGAGATGAAATCGTGCGAACGATGCATACCGCGTTTAGACGGGCTCTTTTTGTTTTGCTGAACGGCCATGATGACTCCTGAAAACGGGTCGCTATTGTACGCGATGATCCCGCAAGTTAAGTGCGTTAATAATCAAGCTGATACGAAATTTCAATTTTTCTTGAGCTGGCTCAAGACTGCAAAAGGCGATGGCTTGCCTGGTTCGGATTCCGGCTGTTCTTCAGCCAGGGGCACCGGCAACGACGGGCAGACATCATGCTTGGGCACATAAGGCAGGCTAAGGATGATTTCATCTTCAACCAGATCCAGCACATCAAGCCGCGCCGACCCGACAATACGCTCGATGAGCTCGTCGGGCTCTGCATCGTGGACGCCTTCGACATCAAGGTCGGCCTCGGACTTCACCACCTGCAGGCGATTCTCGGTTTCCACCCGCCACTCGAAGGGCCGCATGCAACGCTGGCACTCGAGCACAGGGGCCGCCTTGACGGCCACACGCAAAAAGCGCTGGCCGCGCGCATCGGTTTCCCCGGTGACGGCCCATGCAACCGGCGCATCGGACTGCTCGGGCAAATCCGCCGTCAGCCGCGTAAACCGGGCAATGGGCGCCTGCCCCTGCACGGTACTGCCCAAACGGGTAAGCTCATAGGTGTCGATGTACTGCATGTCGATGTACTGCATGCCTTGCGCGCCTTTCAAGCACACAGAAAACATTAGATAATAACGTGTTCAGCCATTTACAGTCAAACCGAACCGGCCAATATCCCCGTATGCGTCTCATCTTAGCGTCAAGCTCGCCCTACCGCCAGGAACTGCTCTCGCGGCTGGGCCTCCCCTTTACCGCCGTATCGCCCAATATAGACGAAAGCCCGCAGGCGGGGGAAACACCCGCCGCCCTGGCGGCGCGCCTGTCCCTGGCCAAGGCGCAAGCCATTGTTCCCGCCCACCCCGGCGCCCTGGTGATCGGCTCCGACCAGGTGGCCACCATCGGCGGCGAACCCATCGGCAAGCCCGGCAGCTTCGAGCGGGCCCGCGCCCAGCTTGAACAACTGAGCGGCCAAACGGTAGAATTTCATAGTGCGCTGTGCGTCAGCAACGGGCAGCGCCACGAAATCGACGATATCGTCACGCGCTGCCGGTTCCGCACCCTGACCACCGCGGAAATCGTCAACTACCTGCAGCGCGAGCAGCCCTACGATACCGCGGGCAGCGCCAAGGCCGAAGGCCTGGGCATCGCGCTCATGGACAGCATGCAGTCCGACGATCCCACCGCCATTATCGGCCTGCCGCTGATCGCGCTTGCCCGCATGCTGCGTTCGTTCGGGCTCAACCCCCTGGAGACCTTTTGAATTCCACTGGCACACTACATTTGATCCCCGTTGGCATGGGCGAGGCGGCGCCTTCCATCTGGCTGCCGCAAGCCGTGCAGGAACTGGCCGGCAGCCAGACCACCTACATTGCCGAAAATGCAAAAACAGCACGCGCCTTCCTGAAACAGGTGGGCACCGTCCGCCCCCTGCAGGAAATCACCATACACACCCTGCATGACAAAGTCGACGCCCAGCAGATCCGGGCCTGGCTCAAGCCGCTGCTGGACGGCGGCGATATCGGCCTCGTGTCCGAAGCCGGCTGCCCCGCGGTGGCGGACCCGGGCGCGAAAGTGGTCGCCCAGGCGCATGGCATGGGCGTGCGCGTCAAGCCCTGGGTGGGGCCTTCGTCCATCCTGCTCAGCCTGATGGCCAGCGGGCTCGACGGGCAGCGGTTTGCGTTTCACGGCTATGCCCCCGTCGATCCTGCCGAACGCGCCAAACAGCTCAAGGCCTGGGAAATCGCGTCGCAAAAACAGCGGCAAACACAGATTCTGATCGAAACCCCCTACCGCAACGACGCCATGTTCGACACCCTGAAGCAAGCGCTCAAGGGCAATACCCGCCTGTGCGTCGCCCGCTCGCTGACCACCGCCGACGAATGGGTCCAGACCCATGACGTCAGCCGCTGGAAATCGCTGCCCGCGCCGGCGCTGGCCCGAAAGCCGGCCATCTTCCTGTTCCTGGCGGGACGCTAGCCATGCGCCGCTGCCTGATTGCCTTGCTGGCCTTGCTGCTGTCCGCCTGCAGTACCTATGAACCAGGCAAGCTGGACATTGATCGCAGCATTCAGGCCAAGAGCCAGAATAGCCGCGTCGAGTTCGTGGTGCTGCACTATACGTCGGCCGATAACGAGGCCTCGCTGAAGATCCTGTCCGAACGCAACGTCAGCAGCCACTATCTGGTCACCAACGAGCCCCGGCCGCATGTCTACCTGCTGGTGGACGAAAGCCGCCGCGCCTGGCACGCCGGGGCCAGCGAATGGTACGGCCGCAGCGACATGAACAGCGGTTCCATCGGCATCGAGATCGTCAATCAAGGGCGCCAGGGCGATGCGTGGGCGCCTTATGAGCCCGTGCAAATGCAGGTGGTGGCCGCCCTGCTGAAAGACATCATCCGGCGTCACCAGATCAAGCCGCATAATATCGTCGGCCACAGCGACATCGCGCCGCAGCGCAAAATAGACCCCGGCCCCCTGTTCCCCTGGAAGCAACTGGCTGAACAGGGCATAGGCCGCTGGTACGACGAAAACGCCGCCCGCCTGCACGAGCAGGCTTTCCTGAGCCAGGGCATGCCCGATATGGTCTGGGTACAAACGGCATTACGGCGCCTGGGCTACACCGTGCCCGACAGCGGCGAGCTGGACAAAGCCACCCAAAATGTGATCGCGGCGTTCCAGATGCACTACCGCCCCGCCCGCCATGACGGTATGCCGGACGCGCAGACCCTGGCCATCATGAAGTCGCTGCGCTGAACGGATCAAGCCGGGCGGCGCCAGTAGAAATAGATCAAGCGGCACAGCAGCAGCGCGGCCAGCACGGCGCCATACAGGTAAGGCTCGGAAAAATCGTTCTTGCCCGCCCGCACAAGCCAGAAATGCCAGACCGACAGCGCCGCCACCAGATACACGCTGCGATGCAAATGCTGCCAGTTGCGCCCCATCCGGTGTATCCAGCCCCGGGTCGAGGTCGCCGCCAGGGCCGCCATGGGCACAAAAGCGGCCACCCCCACCAGAATGAACGTACGCTGCACGACATCGTCCCACATGGAAGCCAGGGACCAGCCGCGCTCCCAGAAAGCCCAGCCCAGCACATGCAGGCAGGTATAGAAAAACGCGAACAGGCCCAGCATACGCCGCAGGCGCACCAGCGCCGGCTGCTTGATCAAGCGCCGCAAAGGGGTTACGGCCAGCGTCAGCACCAGGGCCACCAGGGCCCAGATCCCCGAGGAACGAATCAGGAACTCAGGTGGATTGGCCGTCAGGCCGCCGTTCAGGCCCAGCCATAGCCATCGGGCCAGCGGGTACAAGGCCAAGGCAAAAACCAGTGGCTTGATTCGCCCCACTTCCTGGGCCGTCCAGTTCCGCCGGCCGGCCGCGCTGAGGGTCTCGGCTGGCATGCTCAATAGTTTTTCCGCAGATCCATGCCCGCATACAGGGCGGCAACCTGCTCGCCGTAGCCGTTGTACATCAGGGTATCGACACGCGGCGCGAAGAAACCGTCGCCGATCCGCCTTTCCGTGGCCTGGCTCCAGCGCGGATGCGCAACGCCGGGATTGACGTTGGCATAGAAGCCGTACTCATTCGGGGCGATCTGCGCCCAGCTCGTCATGGGCATGTCTTCGAGCAGGCGGATTTTGACAATGGACTTGCCTGACTTGAAACCATATTTCCACGGAATGGCAACACGCAATGGGGCGCCGTTCTGCCCCGGCAACGGCTTGCCATAAACGCCAAACACCAGCATGGTCAGCGGGTGCATGGCTTCGTCCATGCGCAGGCCTTCGACATAAGGCCAGTCGATGATGCGGCTTCTGAGCCCCGGCATGTTGTCCGGCTGCATCACGGTGGTGAATTCCACGAACCTGGCCTTGCTGGTGGGCTCGACGGCCTTGAGCAAGGCCGACAGCGAGTAGCCGCTCCAGGGAATGACCATGGACCAGGCCTCGACGCACCGCAGGCGGTAGATGCGCTCTTCCATGGGCGCCAGTTTCAGCAGCTCGTCAATATCGAAGATACGCGGCCGGGCGACCTCGCCCTCGACGCTGACCGTCCAGGGCCGCGTCTGCATCTGGTGGGCGTACTCGAAGGGGTCGGCCTTCCCCGTGCCGAATTCGTAAAAATTATTGTACGAAGTGATGTCTTTTTCGGACGTGGGCTTGTTGCTGAGCCAATAATCGGGATTCGGGGTGGCGGCAAGCGTCTTCGGGGCCTCGTCCGCCCAGGACGAGGCGGCGGCGCCCAAACCGCCCGCACCGGCCGCCAGCGCACCCAGGCCCGCCTGCCGCAGCCACCTTCGGCGCGACTGCCAGACGGCTTCGGGTGTGATGTCGGACGGTGCAATGGTTGGCAGCTTGAGCCTGGACATAATATGCCGCTCCGTGAAGGTATCCGGATAGGACGGCGGCAAGCGGCAAAAGTTCCCGGACGAACCTGGGCCGCCGACGATGCCGCGGGGATGCTTTATAACACCGCCATAGCTGGGTTCAGGCGGCCTTCCCGCCTACACCCGCGCCATCAGCCAGCCCTGCATTTCGCTGACGCTGGAGACCATGACCGTGGGCGAGGCAGCCGCCAGGGTGGGCGTATCGTGCGCTCCGTAAGTCACGGCCATGCTGTCCACCCCCGCAGCGGTGGCCATCTGGATATCGTGCGAGGTGTCGCCCACCATCAGCACCCCTTCCGGCTCCAGCCCCAGCTCCTCCATGAGCTCCAGCAACATGGCCGGATGCGGCTTGCTGAACGACTCATCCGCGCAGCGCGTGGCATGAAAATGATCTTGCAGTTGCATGGCGCCCAGCACCCTGTCCAGCCCCACGCGGCTTTTTCCGGTGGCCACGCCCAGCGCCACCTGGCGGGCCCTGAGTTCGGCCAGCAGGCCGGCAATCCCGTCGAACAGCTTGATATGGGGGTCTCGGCTAAGAAAATGAAAACGGTAACGATCCAGGAAATCCGGCATCCTGTCTTCCGTCAGGGTCGGTACGCAACGATACAGCGCACTTTCCAGCGAAAGGCCGATGACCCAGCTTGCCTCGTGATGGGGCGGCACCGGCAAAGCCAGATCGGCGCACGCGCCCTGAATGGCGGCGACAATGGAATGCGTGGAATCCATGACCGTGCCATCCCAGTCAAAAATCACCGCGTCGTAACGTTTCACGGATGTTGCTCCAGATAATCAAGGATATTCACACAAGCGGGCGGCAGTTCGGCCGTCAGCACCAAGGGCGCCTGGGTCAGCGGATGCGGTATTTCCAGCCGGTGCGCATGCAGGAACATGCGATTAAAACCCAGGCGGGCAAAATGCGCCCGGACCTCGTCCGGCCCGTATTTGTCGTCGCCGACAATGGGGTAGCCGCTGGATGCCAGGTGCACCCGGATCTGGTGCGTACGCCCGGTGCGCAGTTCGGCATCCAGCAAACTATACCGGCCGTACCGCTTTTGCAGCGTAATGATGGTGTGGGCGGCTTTGCCTTGCGCATCCACCTTGACGCGCCGCTCGCCCGACGCGGTCAGCCACTTGAGCAAAGGCTGGCGCATATGCTGCCGGTCGTTGACCCAGTCGCCCACCACCAGGGCGTGATAGTGCTTGCGCCCGCCCCCTTCGCGCATCATGTCGTGCAAGCCCAGCAGCGCCTTGCGCTTCTTGGCAATGATCAGCAGGCCCGAGGTTTCGCGATCGAGCCGATGCGCCAATTCCAAGAAAGGCGCTTCGGGGTGGGCCGCGCGCAATTGCTCGATCACGCCGAAGGACACGCCGCTGCCGCCATGCACGGCCAGGCCGGCTGGCTTATTTACAACAATCATGGCTTCGTCTTCGAACACGATGGGAAACACGGCGGGCGGCACGCTGCGTGCCTCGTCGGGGCGCGGCAGCCGTATGGGCGGCACCCGCACCGTATCGCCCCGCTCAAGCCGGTATTCGGCAGAGATGCGGCCCTTGTTGACCCGTACCTCGCCGCTGCGGATGGCCTTGTACAGATGACTTTTGGGCACCCCCTTGCACAAGCGCAACAGGAAATTATCGATCCGTTGCCCCGCTTGTTCGTCGCCGATTTCAACGAAACGGACGCTGGGGATGTCATCTTTGGCAATAACTGTTTTGCGCATAGGGAAAAGCGGCATATAATCGCATCAGCCTATAGAAGCTGAAAAACCGCCGAACGTAGAGATGCAAGGGTGCGTCTCCGTTGGACGAATAAAGGTCATATTGTACCGCCTGGGTTTCAGCTTCTGGGTCACTAGGTCGCCGGGGCAGGCCCGACGCGTGAAGTGTGGTGTGGCGCATAGCCCGCTCTTCGCATATCGACTGCCAACCGCGTGCGACGCTGAATCTCTTGCAAAATATGTCTTCGTTTAATGCACCAGCCGCGAACTTACCTACGCGTCTGCCGTTCCCAGCAATTTTTTGTCAACCACTATAGTGAAACTGACCTTCCTGCTGACTGAACTGCGTACCTACAGGTCCGCCGTGCCTACCCGACACAAGGTGGGCCCGGCCTGACGCCGTCAGCCTTGCCCCCCATGCAGATTTAGCGCCACACACCGAGTGACCCGCGGTCGTGCGCCGATAAACGGTGCGCCATGACTACGGAGAAACACACTCATGAAACGAATGCTGTTCAATGCAACGCATCAAGAAGAACTACGCGTTGCCATCGTCGACGGTCAAAAGCTTATTGACCTCGACATCGAAACCGCCGGGCGCGAACAGCGCAAGGGCAATATCTACAAAGGTGTCATTACCCGGATAGAACCCGGCCTCGAAGCCTGCTTCGTCAGCTACGGCGAAGACCGCCACGGCTTTCTGCCCTTCAAGGAAGTGGCGCGCACCTACTTCAAGGAAGGCGTGGATGTGCGCAGCGCCCGTATCCAGGATGCCCTGTCGGAAGGCCAGGAACTGATCATCCAGGTCGAAAAGGAAGAGCGCGGCAACAAGGGCGCGGCCCTGACCACCTTTATTTCACTGGCGGGGCGCTATCTGGTGCTCATGCCCAACAACCCGCGCGGCGGCGGCGTTTCGCGCCGGGTCGAAGGCGAAGACCGCCAGGAACTGCGCGAAGCCATGGACCAGCTGGACATTCCGGCCGGCATGAGCATCATCGCCCGCACCGCCGGCATCGGCCGCAGCGTGGAAGAGCTGCAATGGGACCTTTCCTATCTTCTGCAGTTGTGGGGCGCCATTGACGGCGCTGCCCGCGACAATCCCGCGCCCATTCTGATTTATCTGGAATCAAGCCTGGTCATCCGTGCCATCCGTGATTATTACTCTCCGGAAATCGGCGAAATCCTGATCGACACCGACGACATTTACGAGCAGGCCACCGCCTTCATGAGCGTGGTCATGCCCGACACTGTCCAGCGCGTCAAGATGTATCGCGACGATATCCCGCTGTTCTCGCGATTCCAGATCGAACACCAGATCGAAACCGCCTATTCGCGCACGGTTCAGCTGCCATCCGGCGGCTCGGTGGTCATCGACCACACCGAAGCACTGGTGGCCATCGATGTGAACTCGGCGCGGTCGACCCGGGGCTCCGACATCGAAGAAACCGCCATGCGCACCAATCTGGAAGCCGCCGACGAAGTGGCGCGCCAGTTGCGCCTGCGCGACCTGGGCGGCCTGATCGTGATCGACTTCATCGACATGGAAGAAGGCAAGAACCAGCGCGCTGTCGAACAACGCCTGCGCGATGCCCTGCACTTTGACCGTGCCCGCGTCCAGATGGGCAAGATCTCGCGCTTCGGCCTGATGGAACTGTCGCGCCAGCGCCTGCGTCCCGCCCTGAACGAAGGCTCGCACGTGACCTGCCCCCGCTGCAACGGCACCGGCGTGGTCCGCGATGCCGAATCCAGCGCCTTGCATGTGCTGCGCCTGCTCCAGGAAGAAGCCATGAAGGAAGGCACTGCTTCGCTGCACGCGCAGGTGCCCGTCGACGTCGCCACCTTCCTGCTGAACGAAAAGCGGGCCGACATCACCAAGATCGAGTCGCGCCTGAAGGTCAACCTTATCCTGATTCCCAACAAGAATCTGGAAACGCCGCATCACCATATCGAGCGCCTGCGCCACGACGATCCCCGCCTGGAAGAAAGCAAAACCAGCATCGAGCTGGTCAGCCAGCCTGAAGAGCAACTCACCTGGGAGCCCAACAAGGCCCAGGAAGCCAAGAGCCGCCCCGAAGCCCTGGTCAAGGGCATCACCCCTTCGCAGCCCGCCCCGATCTCGGCGGCGCCGGCTGCCGCGGCAGCCGCGGAAAGCGTTGGCCTGTTCAAACGCCTGATCAACTGGCTGACCGGCGCTGCCGCGCCGGTCGCCGAAACAGCGCCCAAGGCCGAAGCCGGCAAACCGCAGTCCGGACGCAATAAGGGCCACCGCCACGGCGAACGCCGCGAGCGGGGCCAGGGCGACCGCAACAACCGCCATCGCCGCGGCGAGCGCCGCCATGACGCGGTGGAAGGCAAGGCTGACGAGGCCCAGGCGCCGCGTGGACGGCGTCAGCACAGTGCGCAGGATGGCGAACAGGCTGCCCACACTCCCCGCTCTGCCTCGCCCGAGGCGCGTCCGCAAAGCGCCGAAGGCGCCGAATCCGGTCAGGGCGGCCGTAGCGGCCGCAATCGCCGGGGCCGGGGACGCAATCGCCGCGATGAAACCCAAAGCGACGCCGTGGAAGCCGACAAGGTGATCGTGCCGGCCGCCATCGCTGCCGACGCCGCCCTTGCCGCTGAAGAGGCCATAGAGGCGACTCAAGCCGATCTGGACCAGAACACCGAAGCCGCGCAGGATCACGATCAGGCCGACCCCGAGCGCAAGCGCCGCCGTCGCCGCAGCCGCCGTGGCCGCCGCAACAACGAAGCCGCCTCGGACAGCAGCGCCACGCAAGACAGCGGCAGCGAGGGCAGCGAAGACGATCAGGCTTTCGTCTCGCATGAAACGCCTGCCTTCAATCCAGGCGTCCTGCCCGCCATCGCCACCGAGCAAGGCCAGCTTGCCGGATCCCGCCAAGCCGACGCCGAAGCCCAGCTCATGCCGGTCGAAACCACACAGTCCGGCGCAGAACAGGCGCCTGCCCAGGCCGACCTCAGCCCGGCCGCTGAACCGGTCAGCCCGGCAGAGGCCGACAGCCAGGGTTCCGCCCTTGCGCACGCTGAGGCCCCCAAGGCGCACGCCGCCGATGCCGAGCCCGCTCCCCAAGAGCCCGCCCTGATCGAGGAAGTGGCCGCAGAAGCCGACGCAGCGGCAAGCCAGGCCGTGGAAACGGTGGAAACCGTCGACACCGCCAGCGCCGTTACGGCGGCCCCTGAAGCGGCGCCAAGCGCTGATGACGAAACGCCCGCGGCGATTGCGCCCGCCGATATCGACCAGGCTGCAACGGCTCAGGCCAACGCGACGCCAGCCGGCAGCCCCAGCCAGCCCAAGGCCGCGGCAGCATCGCTGGATCAAGTACTGCAGGCGGCAGGCATGCAGCTGATCGAGACCACATCCGCTGCGGCGCCCGTGGCGCCTGCGCAGCCGGTGCGGCTGGGCCGTGCCCGCAAGCCCGCGGCCACCGTCGCGGCAGAGCCTTTGCAGCAGGTGGAAACGCAGTAAGCGCGTAGCAGCCCCCGCCCGGTCCATGGCCTGTCAAGCCATGGACCGAAGCAAAAAACAGTAAAAAAAACCTTGCCGGAATAGTCCGGCAAGGTTTTTTTATATGCTCAGTACATGCCGCGGCGATTCAAGCCCACAGGCCTTGCGCCCGCCGGGCCACGGCCCGGAACCGCGTCAGGACTTGGCGACCACGTCCACGGGCTGACGCATCAGCAAGGCCAGCACATGGGCCAGTTCGCTTCGCATCTCGCGGCGGTCCACCACCATGTCGATCGCGCCTTTTTCAAGCAGGAATTCGGAGCGCTGGAAGCCTTCAGGCAATTTTTCACGCACGGTCTGCTCGATGACCCGTGGGCCGGCGAAACCGATCAATGCGCGCGGCTCGGCCATGACCACATCGCCCATGAAAGCAAAGCTGGCAGAAACCCCGCCCATGGTGGGATCGGTCAGGATGCTGATGAAAGGCAGGCCCGCCGCCGACAGCTGAGTCAGCATGGCGTTGGTTTTCGCCATTTGCATCAAGGACAGCAGGCTTTCCTGCATGCGCGCCCCGCCCGAAGCGGCGACGCAGATAAAGGGCGTCCGGTTCTTGATGGCTTCCTGCGCACCCCGCGCGAAACGCTCGCCCACCACCGAGCCCATGGATCCGCCCATGAACTCGAACTCAAAGCATGCCAGGACGACCGGCACGGCGTGAATGGCGCCGCTCATGACGACCATGGCTTCGCTTTCGCCGGTTTGCTTGACCGCCTCGGACACGCGCTCGGGGTACTTGCGGCTGTCCTTGAACTTGAGCGGATCCATGGGGCGCGTGTTCTGGCCGATTTCCACCCGGCCCTCGAGGTCCAGCAAGGCTTCAATGCGCGCCCGCGCCCCGATCCGCATATGGTGGCTGCATTTCGGGCAGACGTTCAGCGTGGCCTTCAGGTCTTCCTTGTACAGCACGGATTCGCAGGACGGGCACTTGACCCAGACGCCCTCTGGAACACGCCGCCCCCCATCGTTGCTGCGATTGATGCGCGGGGGCAGAATTTTTTCGATCCAACTCATGGTTTATTCCCGGTGAATGCCCGGTTCCCGACCAGGCTTTTGTTCTTTTACCGCAGGCGCCGACCCGTTGCCTGCCTGTTTTCAATCAATAATTCTTGCTATGCCCGGTTGTCCGGCAGGGCCTGCCGGATACCGCCCAGCCAGCTTGCCGCTGCGTCTATGGCGGCCGCATCGGCCCCCTTGTCGTCCAGGCCGGCTTCGCTTGCCGCTGCGACAGCCGCCTCCATGGTTTCAATCAGCTTGCTGCCGATCACGATCGCATCGGCGCAAGCGGCCAGGCTTTTGGCGCTTTCCGCATCGCGAATGCCAAAACCCACGCCCACCGGCACGGACACATGGCGGCGGATGGCCTCGAGCCGGGCCGCCACATCGGCGGTATCGATATGGCCCGCCCCGGTCACCCCTTTGAGCGACACATAATAAACATAACCGCGCGCTACTTGCGCAACCTTTTGTATGCGCTCGTCGGTGGACGTAGGCGCCAACAGAAAAATAGGGTCAATGCGCGCGGCACCCAGTTGAGCGGCAAAATCCGCGATTTCCTCGGGCGGATAATCGACGACCAGCACGCCATCGACGCCGGCCTGCGCGGCAAATTGCACAAACGCGTCCTGCCCCATGCGCTCGATCGGATTGGCATAGCCCATGAGCACAACCGGCGTCACATCGTCCGTCTGGCGGAACTCGGCCACCATGTCCAGCACCTGCCGCAACCCCGTGCCGCGCTTGATGGCGCGCTCGGCGGCGCGCTGTATGACGGGGCCGTCGGCCATCGGGTCTGAAAAAGGAACGCCAAGCTCGAGCACATCGGCGCCGGCCTTGACCAGCGCGTGCATCAATTGAGGCGTTGCCGCCACCGAAGGATCGCCCGCGGTCACGTATGGAATCAGCGCAGTGCGCCCCGAAGTTCTGGCAAACGCGGCCTTGAGCCGTTCGTTCGAAACTGTCATTTTAATGAGTCATCCCGGTTATTACAGGCTGATGCCGCTGAAATCGGCCACCGTGTGCATGTCTTTATCGCCCCGGCCCGACAGATTCACCAGAATGATCTTGTCCTTGGGCAGGGTGGGCGCCAGTTTAAGCGCATAGGCGATGGCGTGCGAGGACTCCAGCGCGGGCATGATGCCCTCGGTACGGCAGCAATCATGAAAAGCCGCCAGCGCTTCCTGGTCGTTGATCGTCACGTACTCGGCCCGGCCATCGTCTTTCAGCCAGGCATGCTCGGGCCCCACACCGGGGTAGTCCAGCCCTGCCGAAATGGAATGCGTTTCCTGGACCTGGCCGTTTTCATCCTGCATGACATAGGTCCGGTTGCCGTGCAGCACGCCTACGCTGCCGGCATTGAGCGACGCCGCATGCCGGCCCGTTTCCAGGCCTTCGCCGGCCGCCTCGACGCCCACCAGCTTCACCGCGTCATGGTTGATATAAGGATGGAAAATCCCCATGGCGTTGGAGCCGCCCCCTACCGAGGCCACGACGTAATCGGGTTGCCGGCCGGCATCGGCCGGCATCTGCTCCAGGCACTCGTTGCCGATGACGGCTTGAAAATCGCGCACCATCATGGGATAGGGGTGGGGTCCGGCCACCGTGCCGATAATGTAGAAGGTGTTCTCGACGTTGGTGACCCAGTCGCGCATGGCTTCGTTCAGGGCATCCTTGAGCGTGCGGGAGCCGGAGTCCACCGGCACCACCGTGGCGCCCAGCAGCTTCATGCGGTACACGTTCGACGCCTGGCGCCGCACGTCTTCGCTGCCCATGTAGACCACGCATTCCAGCCCGTAGCGGGCCGCCACGGTAGCCGTGGCCACACCATGCTGCCCAGCGCCGGTTTCGGCGATGATGCGCGGCTTGCCCATGCGGCGCGCCAGCAGGATCTGGCCGATACAGTTGTTGATCTTGTGCGCGCCGGTATGGTTGAGGTCTTCGCGCTTGAACCAGATTTGCGCGCCACCCAATCTGTCCGACCACCGCCTGGCGTGGTAGACCGGGCTGGGACGCCCAACGAAGTGCTTGAGCTCGTAGGCAAATTCCTTGAGGAAATCCGGGTCATCGCGGTAGGTATCGTACGCGGCCCGCAATTCGTCCAGTGCATGAACCAGCGTTTCGGCAATAAAGGAACCGCCGTACTGGCCAAAATGCCCTTCTTGATCAGGCAAAGTGTAGGATTTCAAAGCATTACTCTCTGGTTACGCTAGAAGATTGCCGTCGCCTTGACCAGGCCGAGCGGCAGCTATCCGCCATTTTAACAGCGTGACGCGGCCGGGCGGGCAAAGCGCGGGCCGGGGCCGAAAACGGAATCAATGGCGGCTGGCGCTCACGCCCGGCAACTCATTCAGCCCGGCCAGCGCACGGCTGATCTGCTCGCCGCTCTTGACCTCTATCGTAAAGACCATGTGGGCCAGCGAGCGCCGGCTATGCGTATTGATGCTGATCACATTCAGCCGCAGCTTGGCGAACACTTCCGACAGATCGCGCAATAGATTGACCCTTTCCTGCGCGTGTATGCTGATGTCGACCGGGTACAAGGCTTCGCCCGTATCACCCCAGTCCACTTCGATCAGCCGCTCGGGGTGGCGCGCCGCCAGCGCAGCGTACGACGCGCAATCATGGCGGTGTATGGAAACCCCCCGCCCTCGCGTGACAAAGCCCACGATAGGGTCGGGCGGCGCCGGCCGGCAGCAGCGCGCCAACTGCGTCAGCAGGGAATCGACCCCCACCACCAGCACCCCGCTCTTGCCTGTCTTGTCGACGCTGTCCACCCGGCTGGCATAGGTGCGGCTCAGGGTTTCCGCCGCCACGTCGTCCGGATGCGCGGGCTCGGCCTGGCGGCCTTTGCCCGCGCCCAGCAGATAATCGATCTGCCGCAGGCTGAACTCTTCCTTGGCCACGGCCACATACAGGTCGTCGGCCTTGGCAAAGTCCAGCTGCTGCGCCAGTTGTTCCATATTGATGGCCGTCTTGCCCAAACGCTGCAGTTCTTTCTCGACCAGGGTCTGCCCCTGGGCGATCCGCTGCTGCAATTCGATCGCATTGAACCATGCCCTGACTTTGGCGCGCGAACGCGGGCTGGCCAGGAAGCCCAGTTGGGGATTGAGCCAGTCGCGCGAGGGTCCGCCCGATTTCGCGGCAATGATCTCCACCGTCTGGCCCGTGGCGAGCCGGGTCAGCAGGGGCACCATGTGCCCGTCCACCCGGGCGCCCCGGCAACGGTGCCCCAGATCGGTATGCAGGTAATAGGCGAAATCGACCGGCGTGGCCCCGGCGGGCAGCTCGATGACGCGCGCCTGCGGTGTCATGACATAAATACGTTCACTCGGCTCGGGCGCCGCCCTGTCGCCGCCGCCCCCGCGATCCCGGTCATCGGCCTGGTCCTGCCCCGCGCCGTCTTTATCCCAAGCCAGCAATTGCCGCATCCAGGCGATCTTCTGGTCATACCGGCCCGCGGCCGCCACCTGGCCGCCGCGGGGGCCGGCTTCTTTATAGCGCCAGTGAGCCGCCATGCCGTACTCGGCGAACTGATGCATCTCGTGCGTGCGGATCTGGATTTCAAAGGTACGCCCCTGCGCATCCGACACCACGGTATGCAGCGAACGGTAGCCATTGGGCTTGGGACGGGAAATATAGTCGTCGAACTCGTCGGAAACCGGCGTCCACAACGAATGGGCCAGCGCCAGCACGGCATAACAGGCGCGCTCATCATCCACAATCACCCGCAATGCCCGCAAATCGAACAACTGGCTGAACTCCACGCCTTTGTTGCGCATCTTGTTCCAGATGCTGTAGATATGCTTGGGGCGGCCCGTCACCTGGGCTGGAACGCCGGCTCCGGCAAGTTCGTGTTCCAGACGTTCCACCGCGGCCCGGATAAAGGCTTCGCGCTCGACCCGCTTTTCTTCCAGCTGCCGGGCAATGGCCTTGTATGTGTCCGGTTCCAGGAAACGGAATGCAAGATCCTCCATTTCCCACTTGACCTGCCAAATACCCAGGCGATTGGCCAAAGGCGTGTAAAGCTCCATGGTTTCGCGGGCAAAATCGACCGGGCAAGGCACTTTGGCCCACGCGTACCAGCGCAGCGACTGCAGGCGCGAAGCCAGGCGCATCAGCACAATACGCAGGTCGGCCGCCATGGCCAGCAACATCTTGCGCTGCATTTCCTTCTGGTCGGTGCCCGACGCCGCGCTGTCGGCGGCCTGCCCGGTCAGCTGGCCCAAGCGCAACAAGGCGCGCGTGCCCTGCACCAGGGACACGACCTCGGACCCGAAAGCCTTGCGCAAGGGATCCTGGCGCGTACCCGCGGGGCCATCGGGCTTATCGGCCGGCAGTACCGTAATCAAGGCGCTGGCCCGGGTTTCGGCATCGGTGCCCAGCTCGGCCAGGATGCGCACCACAGACGCGCTGTGTTCGGCCAGGGGCTCGCCGGTGCTTGCATTCAGGCCCGCCAACGGTTCGCGCACCCACGCCACCGCCCGCTGCAGCAGGCTGGCGCCGGCTTCGTCCAGGCCGGCGCTGGCACTGGCAAACCAGCCCGCATCGAAAGGCGGCGTATCGGTTTGTGTAAGGTCAGTCGTGGCCATGGTCAGCAATCATCTACAACTACAAAATTAAAGGCGTTATGCATGCGGCTCTATACTAACGTGTCTGACAGCAGCCGTGCATCAAGGACTATGGACTCGACAGGTAAAAAAATCTTGCTTGTTGTCTGGCATTCACGCACCGGGGCAGCCAGGCAAATGGCCCAGGCGGCGGCCGAAGGCGCCCAGGCGGTCGTGGCCGAGCTGCAGGCCGGCGGCCAGATGGCGATTATCATGAAAGCGGCCCACGAGGCCGATACGCCCGACCTGCTCCAGGCCGACGGCTTTCTGTTTTGCGCGCCTGAAAACCTGGCGGCGCTCAGCGGGGCCATGAAAGAATTCTTCGACCGCTGTTATTACGGCGTGCTGGACCAGTTGAACGGCCGGCCTTATGGCCTGTTGATCAGCGCGGGCTCCGATGGCAGCGCGGCCGTCCGGCAAGCGGAACGCATCTGCACCGGCTGGCGCCTGGCATCCATCGCGCCCGCCTACATTGCCAACACCAATGCGCAAACCCCTGACGCCATCCTGGCGCCCAAAACCCTGCGCGAGCAAGACATCGAAGCCAGCAAAACAATGGGCGGCACGCTGGCCGCCCTGCTGCTTTAAGCCGCCATGCGGCGCTTCCTGGCTAGCGCAGCGCCGCCGTGACCACAATCTCGACCTTGAAATCGGGATTGGCCAGACGCGATTCCACCGTGGCCCGCGGCGGCGCGTTGCCGTCGGCTACCCAGGCGTCCCAGGCCTTGTTCATGCCATCGAATTCCTTCATGTTGGTAATGAAGATCTGCGCCATCAGGATCCGCGACTTGTCGGTACCGGCGGTTTCCAGCAATGCGTCGATCGTGGCCAATACCTGGGCCGTCTGGCCTTGAATGTCCAGCGTACTATCGTCGGGCACCTGCCCGGCCAAATACGCCACCCCGTTGTAGATCGCCATGTCGGACAAGCGTTTTTCGACATTGACGCGTTTGATTTCACTCATACATGCTCCGGAAAGGATTTGGGAAAAGAGGGATGCGGGGCTGGCCGAACCCGGCTCAGGCGGGGGGCAGTTCGAAGACCTGGCGCAGATAAGCCAGGTAGGCGGGATCGTCGCACATGGTTTTTTCCGGCGCATCGGACACCTTGGCCACAGGCTGACCATTGCAACGGACCATTTTCATGACAATCTGCAAAGGCTCATGGCCCAGATCGTTGGTCAGGTTGGTGCCGATCCCGAAAGAAATCTTGCATCGCCCGGCAAAACGCTTGGCCAGCTCGATGGCGCGCGGAATCGTCAACCCGTCCGAGAACACCAAGGTCTTGGTGCGCGGGTCGGTGCGATTGGCGGCATAGTGCGCCAGCAAGCGCTCGCCCCATACGAAAGGATCGCCGGAATCATGGCGCGCCCCGTCGAAGAGCTTGCAGAAGTACATATCGAAGTCCCGCAGGAAGGCGTCCATGCCATAGACGTCCGATAGCGCAATGCCCAGATCGCCGCGATATTCCTTGGCCCAGACCTCGAGCGCGTAAACCTGCGAATCGCGCAGGCGGGGGCCCAGGGCCTGGCATGCCTGCAAGTACTCGTGGCCCATGGTGCCCAGCGGGGTGACCCCATGCTTCATGGCCAGCCTGACATTGCTGGTGCCGGCAAAATTGGCGCCCATCTGCGCCTTCATCGTGACGACGACCTCTTCGTGCCACTGCTTCGAGAATCGCCTGCGCGTGCCGTACTCGGCCACGCGAAAATCAGCCAGCGCCGGATCGTCGGTGACCAGCAGCATTTTCTTCTGCAGCCGCTCGCGCCCCTCTTCCCAGCCCGGCTCTTTGCAGACGTTGCGGAAGTAGACTTCGTTGACGATGGCCAGGACGGGAATTTCGAACAGGATGGTATGCAGCCAGGGGCCTTTCACAGAGATATCGATTTCCCCGGGCACGGCCGACTCGGTCACCTTGATGCACTTCTCGGGCATGTGGAACAAGCCCAGGAAGTCGACGAAATCGCTTTTGATGAAGCGCAGGCTGCGCAGATACTGCAGCTCTTCCTCGGCAAAGCGCAACTGGCACAGGTCGTGGATTTCGCTTCGGATTTCGTCCAGATAGGCCGCCAGATTGATATGGGGTGTGCGGCATTTGTAGCGATACTCTACTTGCGCAGCGGGAAAATGATGCAGCACCACTTGCATCATGCTGAACTTGTACAGGTCGGTGTCGAGTAACGAGGTGATTATCATCGCATAACAGGTAAAATTTTACTTACCATAGCACAAGGCGGGCTCCATGCCGTGGCCAGGAAGCTTTGTTTTTCTTAAAGACCTGCTTTACCAGCAGGTCAATCAGAGCTTACCTGTATTTATTGGTTAAAATCCCTGGCATCTGATGTTGGAGTCGCAAAATGACGCACGTGGTCACCGAAAACTGTATTAAATGTAAATTCACCGACTGTGTCGATGTCTGTCCGGTCGACTGTTTTCGTGAAGGGGCCAACTTCCTGGTCATCGATCCCGACGAATGCATCGATTGCGCCGTCTGTGTGCCCGAATGTCCCGCCAATGCCATTTTCGCCGAAGAAGACGTCCCGCAGGATCAGGTATCGTTCATCGAACTGAATGCCGAGCTTTCCCCTGAGTTCGGCATGATCAACCGCTCGAAGAAACCCTTGCCCGAGGCCGACGACTGGAATGGCGTGGCCGACAAGCTCCAGTACCTGGAGCGCTAAGGCGGCCCCGCGCCGCTCGCTGTTGCGCAAATACATCAATTCAGGTGATGGCCCGATTCCTGCCGATCGAGCCCTTTCGCCTAGCGTAGAACGCCCGTTCGCTACAGCTGGGCGCCTTGCTCCCGTCCAAATTAACAGTAATTATCTGGTAATCCTGATTATTATGTGATTAGCTTATAACGATAGACGATCAGTAAAGGTTCCGCCTTGACCGCCGTTAAGAAGAGCACGATTCAAAAGAATAAGTTTCCACATACCGAGGCTTTACCATGTTGTATGACCTACACGAGCTTCAACGGTCGTTTCTGACTCCGCTGGCTGCCTTCACGGATACCGGTTCGCAGATTTTCTCGAATCCGTACAGCCCATTCGCCTATACGCCGGTATCGCGGCAAATCGCCGCAACGTACGAGCTGGTGCACCGTCTTGGCAAGGACTACGAAAAACCCCAATGGGGCCTGGGCCAGACCACCATGGCCGGCAAGACCGTCGAGATCAGCGAACGCCTGGTCGTGCAGAAAAGTTTCTGTAACCTGATTCACTTCGAACGCCACCACGACGCGGCGCAGGACGACCCGCGCGTGCTGCTGGTGGCCCCGCTGTCGGGCCATCACGCGACGCTGCTGCGCGATACCGTACGCGCCCTGCTGCCCAACCACCAGGTCTATGTCACCGACTGGATCGATGCGCGCATGGTGCCCGCCTCGGCCGGCCCCTTCCCGCTGAACGAATACGTCCGGTACATACAGGAATTCATCCGCCATCTGGGGCCGGATGTGCACGTCATGTCGGTCTGCCAGCCCACTGTCCCGGCGCTGGCAGCCATTTCCCTGATGGCCGCCAACAATGATCCCTGCCTGCCTCGCAGCATGATCATGATGGGCGGCCCCATCGATTGCCGCAAATCGCCCACCCAGGTCAATCGCCTGGCCACCACGAAACCCTATTCCTGGTTCGAGGACAACGTCATCCATCGCGTCCCCGCCCGATACCCGGGCGTAGGCCGGCAGGTGTATCCCGGCTTCCTGCAGCATGCCGGCTTCATGGCCATGAATCCGGATCGCCATCTGCGCTCGCACTATGACTTCTACATGGACCTGCTCAAGGGCGACAACGACGATGCCGAAGCGCACCGCCGCTTTTACGACGAATACAACGCCGTACTGGACATGCCGGCCGAGTTCTATCTGGACACCATCAAAATCGTCTTCCAGGAATACCAGTTGCCGCGCGGCACATGGCAGATCGACGGCCAGACCGTCGATCCCTCGGCCATCGGCACGGTGGCGCTGTTCACCATCGAAGGCGAACTGGACGATATTTCGGGCCAGGGCCAAACCCAGGCCGCCCACAAGCTGTGCAGCGGCATTCCACAAGCGCGCAAGCAGCATTACACCGCCAAGGATTGCGGCCACTACGGCATTTTCTCGGGCCGGCGCTGGCGCGAAACAATATGTCCTAAAATAGCCCGGTTCATACGCGACGCCGCGTAAGGGCTCTGGCTCATCATCGCAATCAGGGGCCTTGGCGGCCCCTGATTTTTTTATGCCTTCTTCCCAGTTGATCGACCGCATCGATGCGGTGCTTCCCCAGACCCAGTGCACAAAATGCGGCTATGACGGATGCCGTCCGTACGCACGCGCCATCGCGCTGGACGGACAGGAAATCAATCGCTGCCCGCCCGGCGGCCAGGATGGCATACGCGCCCTGGCCGAGCTGCTGCAACGTACCGAGCCGCCCCTGAACACCGACTGCGGCGAACACCTCCCGCAGCGGGTCGCCGTCATCGACGAGGCCCACTGCATAGGCTGCACGCTCTGCATCCAGGCCTGTCCGGTAGACGCCATCGTCGGCGCCAACAAGCTGATGCATGCCGTGCTGGCCGACGACTGCACCGGTTGCGATCTGTGCGTGGCCCCCTGTCCGGTGGATTGCATCAGCATGGTCGAATCGGGCAAGGACTGGACCGTCGCGCAGGCCGACACCGCACGCGCCCGCTATCAGCAGCGGCAACGCAGGCTCGAAGCCCTGCACCACGAATCCTCCGGCCTGGCTGCCCGGACACTGGCCAACAAAGCGCCCGTGGCCGCGCTGGCCGGCAGCGATGCCGCCACCCGTCAACAAGTGATTGCCGATGCGCTGGCACGTGCCCGCGCGCGGCGCCAGAAAAAATGAATACCGCCAAACGCACTGAAATTTTCCGGCGCATGCAGGCCGCCAACCCTACGCCCACCACCGAGCTCGAGTACGACACGCATTTTCAGTTGCTGATCGCCGTCATCCTGTCGGCGCAGGCCACTGACCGGTCGGTGAACCTGGCCACCCGCAAGTTCTTTCCCGAACACGGCACACCGGCCGGCCTGCTGGCGCTGGGCGAAGCCGCCCTGGCCGATTACATCAAGACCATTGGCCTGTATAAAACCAAGGCACATAATGTCATCTTGACCTGTCAGATGCTGCTGGACCTGCATCAGGGCCAGGTTCCCGAAAACCGCGAGGCGCTCGAAGCACTGCCCGGCGTAGGGCGCAAGACCGCCAACGTCGTGCTGAACACGGCCTTCGGCCATCCAACGGTCGCCGTGGATACGCACATATTCAGGGTCGCCAACCGCACGCGTATTGCAACCGGCAAAACCGTACTCGAGGTCGAGCGCAAGCTGAACAAAGTCATCCCCAAGCCCTTCCTGCAAGACGCGCATCACTGGCTGATTCTGCACGGCCGCTACGTCTGCGTGGCGCGCAAGCCCAACTGCCCACAGTGCGGCATTGCAGACCTGTGTGAATACAAAGACAAAACCGTTTAGGGGTTTTCCTGAAACCTATGTAAAACCCGCATGGCGTTTTAAAAGTGATACTCGCATACTTACTCGAATCTTAAATAGTAGTAAAACCACAGCCGGTTGGTATGAGCGAATATATTCTAGAAACCCAAAACCTAAACAAAGAGTTCCGCGGTTTCGTTGCGGTAGACAATGTCAATTTGCAGGTCCAGCGCGGCAGCATTCATGCCTTGATCGGACCTAACGGAGCCGGAAAAACCACCTGCTTCAATCTCCTGACCAAGTTCCTGACGCCAACCTCGGGCAAGATCTTCTTTTCCGGGCACGAAATCACGCACGAGAAACCCCCGCAGATCGCACGGCGGGGCATTATCCGTTCGTTTCAGATTTCCGCGGTCTTTCCCCAACTGACGGTGCTTGAAAACGTGCGCATCGGCCTGCAGCGCGCCACGGGCAAGTCCTACCACTTCTGGCGCAGCGACCGCATTCTCAATCACCTGAACGACGCGGCCTACGATCTGCTGGCGCAAGTCGACCTGGCCGACTTCGCGCACGAATATACTGTCAACCTTCCCTACGGCCGCAAGCGCGCGCTGGAAATCGCCACGACCCTGGCCATGGAGCCCGAACTCATGCTGCTGGACGAACCTACGCAAGGCATGGGTCACGAAGATGTCAGCCGGGTCACGCAACTGATCAAGAAAGTCAGTGCCGGCCGCACCATCCTCATGGTCGAGCACAACATGAATGTCATTTCGCAAATTGCCGACAAGATCACCGTACTTGCCCGAGGCGCCGTACTGGCCGAAGGCAACTATCAAGACGTCTCACGCAACCCCGATGTGATGCAAGCCTACATGGGCACAACCACCGGCGAACTTGAAGGGGCTCACTGATGACTACCGCCGCACTCGAAATCTCTGATCTGCACGCCTGGTATGGCGAATCCCATGTCCTGCACGGCGTCAATTTCAACGTCAACCAAGGGGAAGTCGTCACCCTTCTGGGGCGCAATGGCTCGGGCCGCACCAGCACACTGCGCGCCATCCTGGGCCTGACCGGCGCACGCAAAGGATCGATCCGCATCCAGGGCACGGAATCCATCAACCTGCCTACCTACCGCATTGCCCACCTGGGCATCGGCTACTGCCCTGAAGAACGCGGGATCTTTGCCGGGCTGTCCTGCGAAGAGAACCTGCTGCTGCCCCCCATCGTGGGCGATACGCTGGGCGGCGGCATGTCGCTGGCCGAAATCTACAACATGTTTCCCAACCTTGAAGAACGCAAGCATTCGCCGGGCACCCGCCTGTCGGGCGGCGAACAGCAAATGCTGGCCGTGGCGCGCATCTTGCGCACAGGCGCCAACCTGCTGCTGCTCGACGAAATCTCGGAAGGGCTGGCCCCGGTCATTGTGCAGGCGCTGGCGCGCATGATCACGGCGCTCAAGGCCAAGGGCTACACCATCGTCATGGTCGAGCAGAACTTCCACTTTGCCGCGCCGCTGGCCGACCGCTTCTACGTCATGGAACACGGCCAGATCGTCGAGGAAATCGCCTCGGCCGACCTGGCTTCCAAACAAGACACCCTCAACACGCTACTGGGCGTATAAGCTCACAACCTCTATCACCGGCACATGCCGGCACAACAACAAGGAGACTTACCCATGAAATTGCGCACCCTATCGGCCGCGCTGGCCGTTGCCGGACTTGGCTTTGCCCTTCCGGGACAGGCCGCCGGCATCTCCGATGACGTCATCCGCATCGGCATGATCACCGACATGTCCAGTGTCTACTCCGATATCGATGGCGCCGGCGGCGGCGAAGCCGTGCGCATGGCCATCGAAGATGCGGGCGGCGAGATCAACGGCAAGAAAATCGAATTCATGATCGCCGACCACCAGAACAAGGCCGACATCGCCTCGGCCCGCGCCCGCGAATGGTTCGACGAGCAAAAAATCGACATGCTCATCGGCGGCACCAACTCGGCCACTGCGCTGGCCATGGCCGCTGTCGCCCAGGAAAAGAAAAAGCCCTTCATGGCCATCGGGCCGGGCTCGTCCAACCTGACCAACTCGCAATGCTCGCCCTACACGCTGCATTATGCCTATGACACCATCGCCCTGGCGCGCGGCACGGGTTCCGCCATCGTGGACGAAGGCGGCAAATCGTGGTTCTTCCTGACTGCCGACTACGCCTTTGGCCACTCGCTCGAACGCGATACCAGCGAAGTCGTCAAGAAGGCGGGCGGCGATGTCGTGGGCGCCGTCAGGGTGCCGCTGGGCACGGCCGACTTCTCGTCCTTCCTGGTGCAGGCGCAATCATCGGGCGCGAAAATCCTGGGGCTGGCCAACGCCGGCGGCGACTTCATCAGCTCGGTCAAGTCCGCCAAGGAATTCGGCGTGACCGAAACCATGAAGCTGGCCGGCCTGCTGGTGTTCATCAACGATGTCCACGCCTTGGGCCTGGACGCCACGCAAGGCATGAACCTGACCTCCGCCTGGTACTGGAACCAGGACGACGCGTCGCGCGAATGGGCCGAGCGTTTCTACAAGAAAATGAACCGCATGCCATCCTTCCTGCAAGCCGGCGACTATTCGGCCGCGGCCTACTTCCTGAAGGCAGTCGAGGCCACCGGCACTGACGACGGCGATGAAGTCATGAAATGGATGAAATCCAACAAGGTCAACGACTTCTTTGCCCATGACGCCGTCGTGCGTGAAGATGGCCGCGTCGTCAACGACATGTACCTCATGGAAGTCAAGAAACCGTCCGAATCCGAACGTCCGTGGGATTACTACAAAGTCGTCAAGAAGCTGCCGGGCGACCAAGTCTACGCTTCGCTCGAAGAATCCACTTGCAAGTTCATCAAAAAATAAACGCTACGCTCCAGAGGCCTCTCACGCGCAAGCTGCGAGGCCTCTTGCTTCATCTGGGGACCGATCATAGCCCCGTCACGGACCTCTTATCGTTATGACTGTAATATTTGGCATACCCATCCAGGCCCTGCTCGGACAGTTGCTTCTGGGCCTGGTCAACGGCTCTTTCTATGCCGTGCTTTCATTAGGCCTCGCCGTTATCTTCGGGCTGCTCAACATCATCAACTTCGCCCATGGCGCCTTGTACATGCTGGGCGCTTTCGTCGCATGGATGGGCCTGCAGTACCTGGGTCTGAACTACTGGCTGATGCTGATCGTCGCGCCTGTGCTCGTGGGCCTGTTCGGCATCGTCATCGAACGCCTGCTGATCCGGCACCTGTACAAGCTCGATCACCTGTACGGCCTGTTGCTGACCTTCGGCATCACCCTGCTCATTGAAGGGGTCTTCCGCAGCATGTACGGCGTTTCCGGCCAGCCCTACCCCACGCCCGATCTGTTGAAAGGCGGCGTCAACCTGGGCTTCATGTACCTGCCGATCTATCGCGCCTGGGTCGTGGTTGCGTCGGTTGTGGTGTGCATCGCCACCTGGTTCGTCATTGAAAAAACCCGCCTGGGCGCCCTGTTGCGCGCGGGCACTGAAAATCCCAAGCTGGTCGAAGCGTTCGGCGTCAATGTACCGCTGGTCGTCACCCTTACCTACGGCTTCGGCGTGGCGCTGGCCGGCTTTGCCGGCGTGCTGGCCGCCCCCATCATGCAAGTCTCGCCGCTGATGGGCTCCAACCTGATCATCGTGGTCTTCGCAGTGGTTGTCATCGGCGGCATGGGTTCCATCATGGGCTCCATCGTCACCGGGCTGGGCCTGGGCGTCATCGAAGGCCTGACCAAGGTCTTCTGGCCCGAGGCCTCCAACACTGTTGTATTCATCATCATGGTTATTGTTCTGCTGCTGCGCCCCGCCGGACTCTTTGGGAAAGAAAAATGAATCGTCAATTAATAAGCTACATACTGGTTGCGATCATTGTTGCCCTCTTGCCGGCAATAGGCGCCTATCCGATTTTCGTCATGAAGGTCATGTGCTACGCCTTGTTTGCCTGCGCCTTCAACCTGCTGCTCGGCTATACCGGCCTGCTGTCATTCGGCCACGCCGCCTTCCTGGGCGGGGCCGCCTATGCCACCGGGCACGCACTGGCGGTATGGGGATTCCCGACCATCGTCGGGCTGCTGTTCGGCACCGGCGTGGCCGCGCTGATGGGTCTGGTCATGGGCGCGCTGGCCATACGGCGCAGTGGCATCTACTTCGCCATGATCACCCTGGCCATGGCGCAGATGGTGTTCTTCTTCTTTCTGCAGGCGCCCTTCACGCATGGCGAAGACGGTCTGCAAGGGATACCGCGCGGCTCGCTGTTCGGCCTGGACCTTACCCAGGACATCAACCTGTACTACGTGGTGATGGCCATCTTCATTATTGGCTACATCATCTGCTGGCGCACCATCAATTCGCCTTTCGGCCAAGTGCTCAAAGCCATCCGCGAAAACGAACCCCGGGCCATTTCCCTGGGCTACAACGTCGACAACTTCAAGCTGCTGGTATTCGTGTTGTCGGCCGCGCTGGCCGGGCTTGCCGGCGCAACCAAGGCACTGGTCTTCGTCTCGGCGACATTGTCGGACGCCACCTGGCAAATGTCCGGCCTGGTCATCCTGATGACCCTGATCGGCGGGCTGGGCACCTTTACCGGGCCCGTCCTGGGCGCATTCATCGTCGTCATGCTCGAGAACAAAGTGGGCGAATTCGGACGCTTCCTGAGCCACGCCACAGGCATCCAATGGTTCCAGGTCCTGGGCGAGTCCGTCACCATTGTGATCGGCCTCATCTTCATCATCTGCGTCATGGCATTCCGGCGCGGCATCGTGGGCGAACTCGTCCACCTGTTCAGAGCCAAAAAAGCCTGACGCTTCTTCTGAAGCAAACCGGCAAACCCTCTGCATCAAGACAACCCGCTGACTGCCAAATCAGCGGGTTGTTTTTTTGTATGGGTTGGCGTGGCTCTTTGTTATTCTTATCACGTTGCCATGGGCGAATGGGGGCGGTCCGGCACGGCGTGCTTGAATCCGCGTCTGCCTCGTCCAGCCGGGCGTCGGGCGAACTCCCTACGCTGCGCTCCGGTCAAACAGCGCCCGACGACAGCCCCCGGCTTCCCTTCGTCAGCACGCGGCGCACGCCTAACCGCCGGACCGCCCCCACTCGCCCATGGCAACTGCAGAAAATATTGAACGATCCTGAGTAGCACAGCAATATGGGCAACAAACAATCGGCATCCCAGGCATAAGACATTCTAAAGAGCCGGCTGTGGCGGGGGCTGCGCAGGCTTTCTTAAGAAGCGATATCACACCCAACCACCGGACCGTCCCCTTCGCACACAGCAACAGCAAAGAGTCTTGAACAATCCCGAGTAGCACAGCAATATGAGCAACAAACAATCGGCATCCCAGGCATAAGACATTCTAAAGAGCCGGCTTTGGCGGGGGCTGCGCAGGCTTTCTTAAGAAGCGATATCGCACCCAACCACCGGACCACCCCCCTCGCACACAGCAACTGCAAAGAGTCTTGGACGATTGCGAATAGCACAGCAACATGAACAACAAACAATCGGCATCCTAGGCATAAGACATTCTAAAAAGCCGGCTGTGGCGGGGGCTGCGCAGGCTTTCTTAAGAAGCGATATCACACCCAACCACCGGACCGTCCCCTTCGCACACAGCAACTGCAAAGAGTCTTGGATGATTGCGAATAGCACAGCAACATGGACAACAAACAATCGGCTTCCCAGGCATAAGACATTCTAAAAAGCCGGCTGTGGCGGGGGCTGCGCAGGCGCCTCGCGCACGCCGTTTGAGCCAGGCAAAACGAGGGGGCAAGGGGGCGGCATGTTTGAGGCCGGCGCATGTCGGGCCACTGGCCCGATCGGCCGAGTTCCGCACCCGCCTCGTTTTGCCTGGCTCAAACGGGCAACCCCGGCGTAGCCGGGGTCGTAGCGCGCGAAGCCGGAGCGGCCCCCGCCACAGCCGGCTTTCTTAAGAACCGATATTTCTTAAGAGCCGATATTTCTTGAGAACCGATATTTCTCAAGAGATCAAGAGACGATCTCTATCAAGAACCCATATCCAGTGCATCTAGCCCGCCAAAAACCAGGTGGCTAAACAACAACTTCCTTATTCGCATTGCCCAATCCCAGATAGCTTTCGATCACACGCGGATTGCCCGCGAGCTCTTTCGCCTTGCCTTCCAGAATAATCTCGCCGGTTTCCAGCACATACCCGTAATCAGCCACCTGCAACGCCGCCCGGGCATTCTGCTCGACCAGCAAAATCGCCACACCCGTGCTGCGCAAGCGCGCAATAATCTGGAAAATCTCACGCACAATGCGTGGCGCCAGCCCCAGGCTGGGCTCATCGAGCATCAGCAACTGCGGCTGCGCCATCAAGGCACGGCCCACTGCCAGCATCTGGCGTTCGCCGCCCGACAACGTCCCTGCCTGTTGCCCCTTGCGCTCGCGCAGGCGCGGAAAAAGATCATAGACTTCATTGATGGTTTCTTTCCAGCCGTGCTTGCCGGCGCGATACAGGCGAAAGCCGCCCAGAAGCAGATTGTCTTCCACCGTCATGCTGCCGAACAGCTCACGCCTTTCAGGCACCAGCGATATCCCGTCCGACACCCGGCGCTCCACCTGCCACGACCCGATTTCAGACCCCAGGTACTGTACCGACCCTGAACTATTGCCCGTGGCGGGCAAAGCACCCATGATGGCATTGAGCAAGGTGGATTTGCCCGCCCCATTGCCGCCGATCACGGTCACAATACTTCCACGGGTCACGGCGATATTCGCCCCCGTCACCGCCGTGACCTTGCCATAGCGGGCCGTCAGGTCGGTCACTTGCAAAATGGGATGCTTAGGCTTGCTCGTGCTCATGCTGTTCCCCCGGTACCCACGGCAGCGCCGCTGGCGGGCACAGCCGCATCCGTGGAGTCATCGAAATTGAAATCATCGTCTATGCCGCCCAGGTACGCTTCCAGCACCGCCGGATGCTGCTGCACCGCCGCCGGCATGCCTTCGGCGATCTTGGTGCCGAAGTCCATGACGACCAGGTGATCGGTCAGGTTCATGACAAAATCCATGTCATGCTCGACCAGCAGAATGCTCATCCCTTCCTGGCGAAGCTGGTCGAGCACTTTGGCAAGCTCTTGTTTTTCCTTGTAGCGCAAGCCCGCCGCCGGCTCGTCCAGCAGCAACAGGACCGGGTCCGCGGCCAAGGCCCGGGCAATTTCCAGAATGCGCTGCTGGCCCAAGGCCAGATTGCCGGCCTGCTCGTACAGATAGTCGCCCAGCCCGACACGCTGCAATTGCGTGGCGGCTTCGTGCAGCAGCTCGGCTTCTTCCCGCCTTTCTATATGCAGGGCAGCGGCCAGCACCCCGACCTTGCTGCGCAGATGCGCGCCCAAGGCCACATTTTCCAGCACGGTCATGGTCGGCAAGAGCTGCACATGCTGGAAGGTGCGCCCCACACCCAGCTTGGCGATCTCGCGCGAAGGCAAGGCGTCAAGCCGCTCGCCCAGGAAGCGGACCTTGCCCCGCGTTGCAGGCAGCACACCGGTGATCAGGTTGAACGTGGTGCTTTTACCGGCGCCATTGGGGCCGATCAGGCCCATGATTTCGCCCGCTTTCAGCGAAAAACTGATGTCGTTGACGGCAACCAGGCCGCCAAATTCCTTGCGGATGGCGTCGACCTCGAGCACCAGCGAACCCTTTTCGGGGCGCGGGCGCATCGGCAGGGCCGGCGCCTGCGGCGGCGGCGCGACGCGCCGGCGCTCGGTCTTGCCGGTCAGGGCCGACCACCAGGATGCCAGGATGGGCCATACGCCGTCCCGCGCATATTGCAGGACCAGTATCATCAGCACGCCGAAAACGATTAGCTCGAAATTGGCCGTCGTGTCGAGAATCTTGGGCAGTACATTTTGCAGCTGGTCTTTCAGCGTCAGGATCAGGCCCGACCCGATGACCGCGCCCCAGACGCTGCCCGCGCCGCCCACGACCGCCATGAACAGGTATTCAATGCCATAGTTCAGGCCAAAGGGACTGGGGCTGACGGCTCGTTGCATGTGCGCGTACAGCCAGCCCGAAACGCAGGCCAGCAGCGCGGCATAGACGAAGACAATGACCTTGTAGCTGGCCATGTTGATGCCGAAGGATTCGGCCATGCCGCCGCCGCTTTTCAAGGCGCGGATGGCACGCCCGGGCCGCGAATCGAGCAGATTGCGGGTGGCCCACATGGACAGCAGCACAAAGATCCAGATCAGGTAATAGATATGGCGCCCCCGGCCCAGCGAGAAGCCGAAGATGTCGATGGGGGCGATACCTGCAATGCCATCGTACTGGCCCAGAAAGCTCAGGTTGCCGAACAAATAGTACAGGGACAAGCACCACGCGATGGTGCCCAGCGGCAGATAATGCCCCGACAGCCGCAGGGTGATTGCCCCCAGGATATACGCCACCAGAAAGGTAATCAGCAGGCCGATGAACAGCGCCACCCAGGGCGACCAGCCCGCGGATGTCGTCAGCCAGGCGGTGGCATACGCCCCAATGCCGACAAAGGCGGCCTGGCCGAATGACGTCAGGCCGCCGATCCCGGTCAGCAGGATAAGGCCCAGCACGACCAGGCTGGCAAGCCCTACATAATTAAGATGCGTGATCCAGAATTCCGGCGTGGCGGGCACGAGCGGAAGCAGGGCCAGCGCCAGGACGACAACCATCAACAATAAGCGATTCATGCGATTACTCCTCGTCCTCGATATGGTGCGACCCGAATGAGCGCCACAGCAACACAGGAATAATCAGCGTGAACACAATGACCTCTTTGTACGCGCTGGCCCAGAACGAAGAGAAAGCCTCGAGAATACCGACGAACAAGGCGCCGCCGGCCGCGACCGGATAGCTGATGAGTCCGCCGAAAATGGCGGCGACAAAGCCCTTCAGGCCGATCAGGAAGCCCGTATCGTAATAAATGGTGGTGACGGGCGCGATCAGCATGCCCGACAAGGCGCCTATGGCGGCCGCCAGGGTGAAAGTCAGGCTGCCCGACATATTGGTGCTGATACCCACCAAGCGCGCGCCGCGCCGGTTGACAGCGGTGGCGCGCAACGCGCGCCCATACAGCGTCTTGCCGAAAAACACCCACAGGCCAAGAATCAGCGCCGCGCAAGTGCCCAGCACGAAAAAGGTCTGGGCCGACCAGCTCACGGCGCCCATCTGCACCTCGCCTTCCATGAAGGGGGGCGTGCGCCAGCCTTCGGCGCCAAAGAAAACCAGCGCCAGGCCCGTGAGGGCAAAGTGCACCGCCACCGAAATGATCAGCAGCACCAGGACACTGGCTTCGGCCACCGGCTGATACGCCAGGCGGTACAGCATAGGCCCCAAGGGAACGACCAGCGCCATGGAAAACAGGACATTGATCCACAACGATGTATCTTTGCTGACCACGAACGGGGCCAGGAAATACAAGACCAGCGGCAGGAGCACCGTCCAGGAAAAGGTTCGGCCCATGCCGCCCCAGTTGCGGCTGCGCAGGGCGGAAAAGCACTCGACGGCGAACACCAGCAGGCCGATGATGAGCAGCAGGTTGACGGTGCCCGGCATGCGCCCATTGACCATGAAGGCAAGCGTCAGGGCGCCGAACGCCACAAACTCGCCCTGGGGTATGAAGATGACGCGCGTCACCACGAAGACCAGGACCAGAGCCAGTCCCAGCAAGGCATAGATAGCGCCATTCATGACGCCATCCTGCAGCAAAATCAATACGATCGTTGAATCCATTTCGGATATGCCATCACGTTAGGGAAAAGAAACGCCTGGCGCTTCAACCCGAAATATTGGCCAGGCCCGCGCGCGGCGCGGGCCTGGCCAATGGTACTGGACGGATTACAGGTCAGGCTGGTACGTCCAGACGCCGTCGACCACTTTCACGATGACGCGGGCGCGGTCATCGAACCCGGCATGATCGGTGGGGCTCATGGTGAAAACACCCTGCGAGGCCGGCAAGTCCTTGACTTGCTCGATGGCATCGCGCAAGGCCTTGCGGAATTCGGCGGTACCGGGCTTGGCGCCGGTTTTCAGGGCATTGGGTATGGCCGTTGCAATCAGCAGGCCGGCGTCCCACATATGGCCGCCGAAGGTATTGATGGTGCCTTCGCCATACTTGGCTTCGTATTTGGTCTTGTATTCAAGCGCGCTTTTCTTGACGGGATTGCTGTCGGGCAGTTGATCGGCCACCAGCAAGGGGCCGGCAGGCAGGATCATGTCGTTGCAGTCTTTGGCGCAGACGCGCAGCACGTCGTTGTTGGCCGCGCCGTGCGTTTGATACATGATGCCCTTGTAGCCACGGCTTTTGAGTTCGCGCTGCGGCAGGGCCACCGGCGTGCCCGAACCGGCGACCAGGATACCGTCCGGCTTGGCGGCGACCAGCTTCAGGGCCTGGCCTGTAACGCTGGTATCGGTGCGGCCATAGCGCTCCACCGCCACCATCTTGATGCCCTTGGCTTCAGCAGCCTCTGTCATGACATTCAGCCAGCCCTCGCCATAGGCGTCGCTATAACCGATGAAGCCCAGCGTCTTGACGCCCTGCTTTTCCATGGCATCGGCCAGCGCGCCGGCCATGAGCTGGTCGTTCTGGGGCGTCTTGAATACCCATTCGCGCGCGCCTTCGACCGGTTCGACGATCTTGGCATTGGCGGCCACGCTGATCATGGGTGTTTTCGTTTCGCCGGCGACATCGACCATGGCCAGGGAGCCAGGGGTGACGGAGGTGCCAACCACCACGTCCACGTTGTCATCGGTAATCAGCTTGCGCATGTTCTTGACGGCCACGGTCGTGTCGGTGCCATCGTCCAGCACGATGTATTCGATTTTTTGACCCGCGACCTCGGTGGGCAACAAAGAAACCGTATTGCGCTCGGGGATGCCAAGCGAAGCAGCCGGGCCGGTGCTGGCAACGGTAACGCCAACCTTGATCTGCGCCGAAGCAAGCATGGGCATGGCCAGCGCCACTGCAGCGGCCAGTGCCGAAAGCCGAATTGACTGAGTGATATTCATTGTTGTCTCCATGGTAGACACCGTAGCTGCCCTCCGGGAAAAGGGGCAAGCTTGAAAGTTATACAAAATCCAACCCATTAATCAAATTAGCGTATCACTTTAAACCAACGAAAAACAGAGGTGTTTGTCCGAAATAGTTTAAGGTTCTAAGAATTTTGGCGGGCGCCTCGGCATTATCGAGAAAAATAGATACAAAGTCTTTTAGGGGATTCCCTGCATAGACAAGGGCGAACAAAAATAAAATTAGATTCCCTGCAACTTCTTGCGCCGCTGAAAGTCGATTAACATGGCAGATGACACAAATATTGCTTTGATAGGTAAGGATGTGAACAAGATCACCAAGACCGATGCGCAGTGGCGGGCCGAGCTGACACCCGAAGAATACGCCGTTGCGCGCCAGAAAGGCACGGAACGCCCGTTTACCGGGCGCTACTGGGACACGGCCGAGCACGGTATCTACCGCTGCGTCGGCTGCGGCACCGCGCTGTTCGCCTCGGACACCAAGTTTGATGCCGGCTGTGGCTGGCCCAGCTATTTCAAGGCGCTGGACCCGGCCAACGTCCGCGAAGAAACCGACACCAGCCACGGCATGGTGCGCACCGAAGTCCTGTGCAACGTGTGCGACTCCCATCTGGGCCATGTCTTCCCCGACGGCCCGCCGCCCACGGGCCTGCGTTATTGCATCAATTCTGTTTCGCTCAAATTCGAGCCCGCTCAATGAAGAAATTCCTGTTCGACCTGTTTCCGCTGATCCTGTTTTTCCTGGCGTTCAAGTTTTCCGACATCTTCACGGCTACGGCGGTGGCCATCGCCGCCGGCATCGGGCAGTTCATCTGGCTCAAGCTCACCGGCAAAGCCATCGAAGCCACGCACTGGATCAATCTGTCGGTCATCATCGTGTTCGGCGGCGCCACCCTGCTGTTCCAGAACGACGCCTTCATCAAATGGAAGCCCACCGTCCTGTACTGGCTCTTTGCCGCCATCCTGGTTGGCGGCAAAGTCCTCTTCGGACGCAACCTCATGCAAAAGCTCATGGGGTCCAAAGTCGACATGCCGCCAGCCATTTGGGACAAACTCAACTACAGCTGGGCGGCCTTCTTCCTGCTGTCGGGCGGCCTGAACCTGTACGTGGCCTTCTCGGGCTACTTCACAGAGTCCCAATGGGTCAACTTCAAAGTCTTCGGCCTGATGGCCCTGCTGCTGCTGTTCGTCATCCTGCAATCGGTCTGGCTCGGCAAACACATGAAAGAAGAGCCCAGCAAGGCCCTGCCCGGCGCCGGCGACTCAAAGGAGGGCTCCTGATGTCCGCCGACCGCAAGACACTGCTTGAAACGCGTCTTCAACCGCTTCAGGCCACCCACCTGGACATCATCGACGAATCGCATTTGCACGCGGGGCACGAGGGCAGCAAAGGCGGCGCCAGCCACTTTCGCGTGCACATCTGGTCGCCGCAATTTACCGGCCTGTCCACCCTTGCGCGGCACAGGCTTGTGTATGATCGTGTCCACGATCTCATGCCCTACCCCATTCACGCTTTGGCCATTGTCGCCAAAGAAAATTTCCCAAGCTAAAAGGACCTACATGAAACGTCTCGCCGTACTGGCCGCAGCCTGCGCCATTGCCATTCCCGCTTACGCGCAAACCGTCGCCACCGTCAATGGCCAAAACATCACGCAAGACAAACTGGACCAGTTCGTCGCCCTGCTGATCGAGCAAGGCGCGCAAGACACGCCTGAACTGCGCACGCAGGTCAAACAGGAAATGGTCAACCGCCTGGTCGCCGTGCAAGCCGCCGAAAAAGCCGGCATCGACAAGCAAGCGGCCGTCCAGCAAGAAATCGAACTCGCCCGCCAGGGGATACTGGTCCGCGCGCTGATGGCCGACCACCTGAAGAAGAACCCCGTAACCGACGCCAAGATCCAGGCCGAATACGACGAAATCAAAAAAACCCAGGCCGGCAAACAAGAATACAACCTGCGCCACATCCTGGTTAAAGAACAGAAACAAGCCGAAGACCTGATCGCCGCCATCAAGTCCAAGAAAGTCACCTTCGCCGACGCCGCCAAGAAAGACTCGGTGGACACGGGCAGCGGCCAGAACGGCGGCGAATTGGGCTGGGCGCCGGTATCGAAATACGTGCCTGAATTTGCCGAAGCCGCTGAAAAGCTGAAAAAAGGCCAAATGACCGACAAGCCGGTGCAAACCCAGTACGGCTGGCACATCATCCAGGTCGAAGACACCCGCGACGTCAAATTCCCCGAACTGGCTGAAGTCAAACCCCAGATCGAGGAAATGATGCGTCAGCAACAATTGGCCGAGTATCAGGACAGCCTGATCAAGAACGCCAAAATCAAATAAACAAAAAGGGCAGCCTTTTCGGGCTGCCCATCTCGTGGAACGCGCCAAGAACCCCATGGCACGCCCCACCCAAAGCCGGTGCACTAAAAACGCACCGGCTTTTTTTGTTTCAAACTGACGCCAGGACCGAACTTCGCTGGACTACGACACCCCCAGCAGCCCCTTCAATCCATCCTCGTCCAGCACAGGCACCCCCAGCTCCGCCGCCTTCGCCAGCTTGCTGCCGGCCTCTTCCCCCGCGACCACATACGCCGTTTTCCGGGACACGGATCCGCTGACCTTGCCGCCCGCGGCCAGAATATGGCGTGTCGCCTCGTCGCGCGTCCAGTTCGGCATCGTGCCTGTCAGCACCAGCGTCTTGCCCGCCAGGCGCAAATCGGTGCCCGAGGGCGCCGCTTCCGCGTCCGCATGCACCCCTGCCGCCGCCAGCGCGGCAATCACATCCCGGTTATGCGGCTCGGCAAAAAACCGCAGGATCGATGCAGCCACGACAGGCCCGACCTCGTTCACCTGCAGCAGCGACGCTTCGTCCGCCGCCATCACCGCGTCCACCGAGCCAAAATGACGCGCCAGGTCGCGGGCCGTGGTTTCACCCACGTGCCGGATACCCAGGGCATACAGCAGCCGGCCCAGGGCCGGCGTACGCGCCCGCTCCAACGCCGCCACCAGATTCTCGGCCGACTTGCGGCCCATGCGCTCATAAGCCGCCAGTTCTATCACCGTCAGCGTGAACAGATCCGCCAGCGACTTGACCCGCCCGCTGTCCACCAATTGATCGACCAGCTTTTCGCCCAGCCCTTCGATATCCAGCGCCTTGCGGCCCGCTGCGTGGCTCAGGCTCTGCTTGCGCTGGGCCGCGCAGAACAGCCCGCCCGTACAACGCGAGATCGCCTCGTCCTCGGCACGCTCTATCGCGGAACCGCAGACGGGACAGTGCTCGGGCATCACAAACAGCGAGGTATCGGCCGGCCGCAGGTCCAGAACCGGGCCCACCACTTCGGGGATCACATCCCCCGCGCGGCGCACCACGACCGTATCGCCCACGCGCACATCCTTGCGGCGAATCTCGTCTTCGTTATGCAAGGTGGCATTCGTGACCGTCACGCCGCCCACAAACACCGGCTGCAGGCGCGCCACCGGCGTGATCGCCCCCGTGCGCCCCACCTGCACCTCTATGCCCATCAAGCGTGTCGTTTCTTCCTGGGCGGGAAACTTATGTGCCACCGCAAACCGCGGGGCGCGCGCCACATAGCCCAGCACATCCTGCGCCTCAAGCGAATTGACTTTGTAGACCACGCCATCGATATCGAACGGCAAGGCCGCGCGCCCGGCGCCCGTTTCGGTATAGAACGCCAGCAAGCCCTCGGCGCCGTGAACCAGCTTGCGCGCGCCATTCACCGGCAAGCCCAGCGCCTCGAGCCAATCGAGCATCTGCGCGTGGGTTTTGCGCGGCATTCCGGCCTGGCCGGCCTCTTGCCGGAACATCTCGGTCTGCCCATGGTGAACGATGCGGATCTCGCCCCAGCCATACGCAAAAAAGCGCAAGGGCCGGGTCGCCGTGATCCGCGGGTCAAGCTGGCGCAGACTGCCGGCCGCGGCATTGCGCGGGTTGACGAATATTTTTTCACCGCGCCGTTGCTGGGCCTGGTTCAGCTTCTCGAAATCGCGCCGATTCATCAGCACTTCGCCGCGCACCTCAAGCACTTCGGGATAATCGCCCTTGAGCTTGAGCGGCACCGAGCGCAAAGTGCGGATATTGCTGGTGATGTCCTCGCCGGTCTGTCCATCGCCGCGCGTGGCCGCCTGCACCAGGCGCCCGCCCTCGTATCGCAGGCTCACCGCCAGTCCGTCGAATTTCAGTTCGGCCACATATTCCACGGCGTCTTCCGCCTTGGCCAGGCCCGCATCGCGCAAGGTATCGAACACCCGCTTGTTGAAGGCCTGTACGTCGTCAGGGTCAAAAGCATTGCCCAGCGACCGCATGGGCACCGCGTGGCGGACACTGTTGAACGCCGCCAGCGGCTGCGCGCCGACACGCTGGGTAGGCGATTCCGGGGTAATCAGGTCGGGATGCGCCTGTTCGATGGCCATCAGCTCGGCCATTAGCCGGTCGTACTCCGCGTCGGAAACCAGCGGGGCGTCCAGGACGTAATAACGATGGTTATGTTCGTTGATCTGTGTTCGTAAAGCGTCGACCTGCTGCGCCGGCGTGTTTGCTACGCTGGAGCCAGAACTCATGAAAAGACCCTTACGGTGCGTTCCTCGCCCGCTTCGAAACCGGCCTGCCCAAGGCGGCCATACAAATCGAACAATTGATGGTCGATGGCCTGATCAGCCGTATCGGACACCACGTGCCCCTGATCGTCCAGCAGTTCGGCCTTGAGCCGCCGGGCCAGATCGCGCCCCACACTGGCCATGCGGCTGAACGCCTGCTCATCGGCAGGACTGTTGGGCAGGTCCAGCAGCAAGTCGATGCGGCTGACGCCGGACGATTGCACATCAAGCGCCGGCGCGCCATCCAGCAGCGCGGTAAAGCGCGGCAGGCCGGTGTCGGACATCCACGCCAACTGCCGGCCGTACGGCAGGAAGCCCACTTCTTTGAGCACACCGGACACGTCAGCCACCGTCAGGGCATCCTGCAGGCGCAGGGTCAGACCGACCTGGGCATCCAGGGCCGCGCACAATTGATCGAGTTCGCTCGCGCGGGCCAGCACCTGTTCCTGTTCGAGCGCTTCGATAGCGCCATCGAAGCGCTCCGCCAGACCCTGCGCCGCGGTCCAGAGCTGCGACCACTCGATGTCGGTCAGGGGGCCGCTGCGATTGGCCAGCAGCACCGCCAATTGCATGGACGCATACGCTTCGCCCGGACGCAGGCGCGCCCGGTGACCGCCGCCCTCGCGTTCCGCGAAGACACGCACCGGCTTGCTGCCCGTCTTGAGCAGCGACTGAATCGCGGTCTGCAGGGGCGCGCTGGGCACGGCCTGCGCAAAACTGATGTCGATCACGACTTCAGTCGTCGGATCGACCTCGGCAGGATCGTCGGCGGCCGGCGCTTCTTCCGGCGCGCGCAGGCCGAAGCCCGGCTCGCGCCGGCCCTGCACGGCCGGCTGGCCCCCCATCAGCGGGTCGTGTTCACGCTCGGGAAAATGCTCCTGCATTTTCTGCCGTATGCGCCTATCCTGCCACCAGTTGAAGATGAGCACAATCAGGATCAGGACGATGCCCAGAAGTATCAAACCGATTTGCAAGTCGCTCATTGTCAGCCTCGCCGTCTCATCAAGGGTTTATGCCTATCCATTATCAAACCTCGGCCAATTGAAGCGCGGAATCGATATCGACCGCAACAATGCGTGAAACGCCCTGCTCCTGCATGGTAACGCCCACCAGCTGCTTGGCCATCTGCATGGCAATTTTATTATGCGAGATGAACAGAAACTGCGTCTGCTCGCTCATGCTGCTGACCAGATTGGCATACCGCTCGGTGTTGGCGTCGTCCAGCGGTGCGTCGACTTCGTCCAGCAGGCAGAAGGGCGCCGGGTTCAGCTTGAACAGGGCAAACACCAGCGCCGTCGCGGTCAAGGCTTTTTCTCCGCCCGACAGCAAATGGATGGTGCTGTTGCGCTTGCCCGGCGGTTGCGCCATGACCTGTACGCCGGCATCAAGGATTTCATCGCCCGTAATGGTCAGCCTGGCTTCGCCGCCGCCGAACAGACGCGGGAAGAGTTCGCCGAAATGGCCATTGACCGTATCGAAGGTGCCTTGCAGCAACTCGCGGGTTTCCCGGTCTATCTTGCGTATGGCATCTTCCAGGGTTTCAATGGCCGTGGTCAGGTCCAGATGCTGTGAATCCAGAAAGCCCTTGCGCTCGCGGGCGGCGTTCAGTTCATCGAGCGCCGCCAGGTTCACCGAGCCCAGGCTCTCGACCAGGCGCGATATCCGCTGTACTTCGGATTGCAGCCAGGCCGTGCGGCGCCACTCGTCGGGCCGCTGTTCCAGCAACTGCCGCAAATGTTCGCGGTCGACCTGATGGGCATCGAGTTGCTCGGCAAATTGTTCGATGGCCAGGCGCGCGGCCTGCTCCTGCAACTGCAATTCCATAATGCGCGCCCGGCGCGGCTCAAGCGACCGCTCCATGGCGACGCGCTCCTCGTCGGCGCTGCGCAGGGTCGCGGCCAGATTATCGAGTTCAATCCGGGCAAGATTAAGCGCCTCTTCGCGTTCGGCGCGCAGCTCAAGCGCATCCTGCAGCCCGGCCTGGGACGCCGAGGCATCCAGTTCGAACAGCTCGCCCTGCAGGCCCTCGAGCTCGGCATGGGCGCGTTGCGCCTGCTCGGCCGCCAACTGCAGATTGCGCTTCAAATCCGCCATCCGGGTCTGCAGGGCCCGTTCGGCATACTCGGATTCGTGCACGCTGCGCTCCAGATCGCGCAAGCGCTGCCTGGCCTGTTCGGCCTGTTCCTGCAAGCCCTCGCCCGACATTTCGGCGTCCGAGAAGCGGGTCTGGTGCTCACCCAACTGGATATCCAGTTCCTCGAAGCGGGCTTCGGCTTCCTCTTTGCTGGCCAGCAGGGCTTCGCTCTGTACTTTGATCTCGGCCAGGTCTTCCTGGATGCGGCCCGCGCGCTCGCCCGATTGCTCGGCCTGCTGCTTCAGCTTCGAGTATTCAAGCTGGACATCGTGCAGGCGGCGCGTGAGCTCGGCCACCCGCTGGCGAGCCGGCGCCAAGCCCTGCGAGACCTGCTGCCAGGCGCTTTCGCTACGGCTGACATGGCCTACGGCTTCGTCGGCGATCAGTTGACGCGCCTTCAGGTCGCGCTGCAGGTTCTCGATTTCCTGCTGCCGCCCCAACAGGCCCGCCTGCTCGGAGTCGGGCGCGTAAAAACGGATGCTGTGGCGGTCGACCAGGTGCCCCTCCTTGACCACATACAGGCCGCCAGCGGGCAGCGCCGTGCGCGTGGACAAGGCCTTGCCAACATCGTCGCAGACATAGACGTTTTCGAGCCAGTCGTTCAGCAGGGCGCGGAGATCGGGATCGCTGATGCGCAGCAGACTGCCCAGCGCCTGCATGCCCTGGGGCGCGGCCGGCGCGGGCGCCGCCGGCGGCAATTGGTAGAAGGCCAGCCTGGCGGGCGGCGCATCGCCGGCAAAGGCCCGGGCATGCTCGAGCTGGCGCAGTTCCAGCCCCGCCATGCGTTCGCGCAACACGGCCTCCAGGGCGGTTTCCCATCCGGCCTCGATATGCAGCTTTTGCCACAAACGGCCTAAACCGTTCAATTCGTGATGCGCCAGCCAAGGCTCCAGCGCGCCCTGCTTCTGCACGTCTTCCTGCAGCTTGCTCAAGGCGGCCAGGCGGGCATCCAGCTTGGACACCGCCTGCGACTCGGCCTGCGCGGCCGCTTGCGCCTGGCGGCGCTGCTCATCCAGCTCGGGCAGGCGGTCTTCAAGCTCAAGCAGTTGCGCCTGCGCTTCTTCAAGCTGCTCTTCAATGGCGGCGCTGTCGCCCGCCAGGCGTTCAATATTGGCGGGATCAGGCGCATTCAGGTTGCGCAGTTCCTGATCCAGGCGCTCCTGCCGTTGTTCCAGGGCCTGCAACTGCCGGTCTGCCTCGCGCTGGGTCTGGGCCACCAGCGCGAGCTCCTGCTCGACCCGGGCCAGCACCCCACGCATTTCATCGCGGGAAAGCGCGGCGGAGCGCACTTTGTTTTCAATGTCGGGCAATTGGCTCTGCGCCTCGTCCGCCTGGGCGCGCAGCTCTTCGGTGCGCGCGGCGGTCGTTTCCTGGTCGGCCTCTGCCTGTGCAATCTGCTCGGCGCAGTGCGCCTGCTGATCGGCCCATTCCTGCATTTGCGCCTGAAGCTGCTCGCGCCGCGCCTGCACGCGGTTGCGTGAGTCGACCACATGGCGGATTTCAGCCTCGAGCCGGCTGACCTGGGCGCCGGCCTCAAACAGCAGCCCCTGCGCCGCGTGCACCGCGTCGCCCGCCGCATAGTGCGCCTGCCGGCGCGACTCGAGCGCGGCTTCTCCGGCACGCAGGCCGGCCGTTGCCTCTTCCAGTTCGGTCTGGGCTCGTTCGATGGCCGCGAACTTGTTTTTCTGGTCTTCCTGGGCGTTGCTTTCTTTCAGCAGCCACAAGGCGTGCTGCTTCTGCTCGCCCTCTTCCTGCAAGGCCCGATACTGTCCGGCGACTTCCGCCTGCGCCTCGAGCTTTTCAAGCTGGCTGCCCAGCTCGCGCAAAATATCTTCCACCCGCGTCAGGTTTTCGCGCGTGTCGCCCAGGCGGTTCTCGGTTTCGCGGCGCCGTTCCTTGTAGCGCGATACCCCCGCGGCTTCTTCCAGGAATACCCGCAGCTCTTCCGGCCGCGCCTCGATCAGGCGATTGATCATCCCCTGGCCGATAATGGCATAGCCGCGCGAGCCCAGGCCCGTGCCAAGAAAAATGTCGTGGATGTCGCGCCGGCGCACCTGCTGGTTGTTGACCAGATAGCTGCTGGTCCCGTCCCGCGTCAGGACCCGCCTGACCGCGATTTCGGAATAGGTGCTCCATTGACCCACGGCACGGCCTTCGGAATTGTCGAAGACCAGCTCTACCGACGCCCTGGCTGCCGGCTTGCGCTGGCCCGAGCCATTGAAAATGACGTCCTGCATCGACTCGCCGCGAAGCTCCGAAGCCTTGGTCTCGCCAAGCACCCAGCGAACGGCATCGATAATATTGGACTTCCCGCAGCCGTTTGGCCCCACGACGCCCACGAGTTGGCTGGGCGTGGGAATGACTGTCGGCTCGACAAAGGATTTGAAACCGGCTAGTTTTATTTGGGTCAGACGCACAATAAGCGAACAATATAAAAAAACCGACAGACCCCGCGTTTTTCTGCAGGGCGGCCGCGAAAACGACGATTGGACTGGGTCAATAATTCAGGCATGCAACCGGCTCGTATGATAACGCACCCCATAGTGCCGTCCATGCCCTGAAACCAAACTACGCTATTATTTTCCGTTTGAGCGGCCAGCAGCCGCTATACTCGCTAACATTTTCTTGCTGTTGCATGCAAATGGCTTACCACTTGGCTTACCACTAATACCCGCCGGGATTTCCATTGAAAAAAGGCTTCTATCTGGTCATGATAGCCCAGGCACTTTCGTCTGTGGCAGACAATGCGTTGCTCATTGCAGCCATCGCGCTTATCGCCGATCTGCACGGGCCCGACTGGATGGCGCCCATGATGAAATGGTGGTTTGCCCTGGCCTACGTGGTGCTTGCGGCCTTTGTGGGCGCCTTTGCGGACTCGTTTCCCAAGGGCCGGGTCATGTTCATCACCAATGCCATCAAGGTATGCGGCTGCCTGCTGATGTTCAGCTACCAGAGCTTCGGCAACAGCCATACCGATCAGCTGCTACTGGTTTTCTGTGCCTATACGCTGGTGGGCATCGGCGCGGCGGCTTATTCTCCCGCCAAATACGGCATCGTGACCGAAATGCTGCCGCCCGAATTGCTGGTCAAGGGCAATAGCTGGATAGAAGGCCTGACGGTGCTTTCCATCATCGTGGGCACCGTCCTGGGCGGCGTGCTGATCAACCCGGGCGTATCCGCCCTGCTGCTCTCGCACGAATGGATTCAGCACCTGGCGCAGACGCGAGCCGAAGCCGCGATTCTGGTCATCGCCTTCGTCTATTTCCTGGCGGCCGCCACCAATCTGCTCATACCGCGGACCCACGTGCGCTACCCCCGCCAGCAGACCAATCCCCTGAAGCTGGTCTGTGAATTCAAGGGCTATATCTGCATCCTGTGGCACGACAAGCTGGGTCAGATATCATTGGCCGTCACCACGCTGTTCTGGGGCGCAGGGGCCACGCTGCAATTCATTGTGATTGAATGGGGCGCCAGGCACCTGGGCTATCGGCTGGACCAGGCGTCCGTGCTGATGGGCGTGGCCGCCCTGGGCACCGTGGCCGGTTCCATTCTGGCGGGCCGCGTGCCCCTGAAGCGGGCGCTTGCCGTGCTGCCGGTGGGCGTGGTCATGGGCTTCACCGTCATGCTCATGCCCATCGTGCATGAAACCTGGGCGGTCTACAGTGTGCTGCTCCTGATAGGCGGCCTGTCGGGATTTTTCGTGGTGCCCATGAATGCGCTGCTGCAGCATCGCGGCCACGTGCTGCTGTCGGCCGGCCATTCCATCGCCGTGCAGAATTTCAACGAACAACTGAATATCCTGCTGATGCTGGCGCTGTACAGCCTGATGCTCTGGCTGAACCTGCCCATCAACGCCATCATTATTATTTTCGGCCTGCTGGTGTCCAGCCTGATGCTGGTATTCATACACTGGAACCGGCTGAACCATCGCGCCGACCCCGGCCTGGAAAACACCATAGGCCAGCACGGGCACGGCCAGGCCTTGCGCCATTAGGCGCCTGCTAAGGGTTCACGGCGTCCAAGGCCAGGGAACGGGCCAGATTCAGGTCTTGCCAGGCATCGGGCTTATGCTGCGGCCGCAGCAGCAGCGCCGCGGGATGGTAGGTCACCACCACGGGAATCGATTGCCCCGCTTCGCTGGCTATCGCATGAACCGTTCCGCGCAGGGCTTCCAGGTCGGCCGTCGAATCCAGAACGGCCTGCGCCGCGAGCGCGCCCAGCGCAAGAATCCTGCGTGGGGCCAGCAAGGCGATCTGGCGCCGCAAATACGGCAGGCAGGCGGCAATCTCATCCGGCTTGGGCGTACGGTTGCCCAGGGGCCGGCATTTGATCAGATTCGTCATGAACACCGGCGACTCGTCCGTGACCTGGATAGCGGCCAGCATGGCCTGCAGCAGCACGCCCGCCTTGCCCTGGAACGGCAGGCCGGCGCGGTCGTCATAGCTGCCGGGCGCCTCGCCGATAATCATCCAGTCGGGGGCCTGGGCCACGCCCGCGCCGAAAACCGCATGGCTGCGCCCCGCGTGCAATCCGCATGACTGGCACTGCGCAATGTGCGCCTCGAGGCTTTCCCAGTCTTGCGGCACGGCCTGCCCGGAAGGGGCTTGCGGCGCCAGGGCCGGGGCCGGGGCCGCCGGGGGGCTGGCCTGCGCCAGTACCTTGGACACCCGCTGCAAGCCGGCAGGCCGCTGCGCGTGCCCGGCGCGGGCCGCCGGGGCCGGGCACGTCTTGGCCTGCACATCTGTCGCCCCATCGGCCGGCTCGGCAGGGTCTGCCGCAGGCTGGGAAGCATAGTAGGCCAGCATGCGCCGGTCCAGCCCGATTTCTTGCAGCCAAGCCTTCTGCAACGTGCTCAGCTGCGGCGCCTTCTGCCCGGTATCGTTGATCATGGCAACCTTTTCTGCATCACGCAGGCATCTTCGCGTTGCCCATGCGCCGCGGGATAATAATCTTTGCGCACGGCCAGTTGCTCGAAGCCGCGATGCCGGTAGAACAGCAAGGCATTTTCATTGGATGGCCGCACTTCGAGCACCATGGCCGGCAAACCACGCCGGCCGGCCTCTTGCTCGCAGTGGCGCAACAACTGCGAACCCACCCCCGCGTTCTGGCTGCCGGGCGCCACGGCGATCACCAGCACATGGGCCACGTCGGGCGCAAACATGACCATGCAAAACCCCACGACCTGTTCTGCCTGCACGGCCACCCAAGCGCCATAGCCGGCCTGCAGGCCGTCGGCAAAGTTACCGCGCGACCAGGGGAAAGCCTGCACCGATGCCTCGATTTGGGCAACCGCGTCAAGATGGGCCTCTTGCATGGGCTGGATCGCCGCAAAACGCTCGGGCGCCCTGGGATTGCCGCCGGCGCCCCGCGCCCGCTCGAGCGTTGTATAGGCGACCTTGTCGCGTACATAAATGGGAGCGGCCAGTTCGGGCGCCATGGCGCCGCCGTCCTGCCAGCGCCGCAAGGCCAGCATGGCGACGCTATGCGCATCGGCGCGCAAGGCTTGCCCCAATGCCAGCCAGTCGCGGCCGTCCTTGACCTGGGCCAGGGCGGGACAGGCCTGCAGCGCATCGCCCAGCAAGCGCACGGCGCCATAAGCGCCCCCCTGATCGGAAGCGGCGTAGTCCAGCCAGGCGCCCACCTGCTCGGCATTGAGCAGAATAGGCGCCTGCACTTCCCGCCACGATGCCCGCCCCGCATCCAGGCCCGCTTGATAGGCAGCCAGATAAACCTCGCCCATGCGCGCGTCCTGCACGACCACCTGCAAAGGCGCGCCCGTGGACAGCGCCACGTGATCGCGTGCGGCGGCGGCCAGCAGCGACGGCACCGGTATGACCGGAATGCCCAGCGCGAAACCCATGCCCTGCGCCACGCCGCAGGCGACCCTAAGCCCGGTGAAACCGCCCGGCCCCTGCCCAAACGCCACCGCCGACAGTTGCCCGCGCCCAATACCCGACTGGTCCAGCAATTGATCGACCATGGGCAGCATGCGCTCGGCGTGCTCGGACGTCGCGTCATGTTCCAGGGTGCGCACGTCGATCGCGCCGTCGTCAGCTTGTGATAACAGCGCAAGGCCGCACAGGCTGGACGAGGTCTCTAGGGCAAGAATATGTAAGGTCATAGGCCGTCATTTTAAACGCAAGGCTTCCTGTCGGGGCGGCCGGCAGGCGCCCGGACAAAGGCATGGCGAAAGGAGTACCGTTTTAGGGCTATTAAGGATAAAATAATCTGAAATAGCTCGTAACACCCCAGCCTAAAATCAGAAAACGCACCCGCGTCTTCGGACTGAATGTAACTGCATTTCGTACCAGACGCTTAATGTGTAATATCTTGCTACGTGCCCTGTACGGGTTAACTCTACCCTGTTACATTTTCCCCATGAACACACAAAACCAATCTCTATCCCGCAAAATCCTTGTCGTTGACGACGATCCACGCTTGCGCGATCTGCTGCGCCGCTACCTGACGGAACAGGGTTTTAACGTTTTCGTCGCCGAAGACGCCAAAGAAATGGGCAAACTGTGGCAGCGCGAACATTTCGACCTGTTGGTTCTCGATCTGATGCTGCCAGGCGAAGACGGCCTGTCCATCTGCCGGCGGCTGCGTGGCGGGCACGACAACACCCCCATCATCATTCTGACCGCCAAGGCGGAAGAGATCGACCGCATCGTCGGGCTTGAAATGGGTGCCGACGACTATCTGTCCAAACCGTTCAACCCCCGCGAACTGCTCGCGCGCGTCAATGCCATATTGCGCCGGCGCGGCACCGAAGAACATCCCGGCGCGCCCAGCCAGGAAAACGAATCGATCGAGTTCGGCCCCTATGTGCTGAATCTGTCCACCCGCACACTGACCCGCAACAACGAGCAAGTGCCCATCACCACAGGCGAATTCTCGGTGCTCAAGGTATTTGCCCGCCATCCCAAAATCCCCCTGTCGCGCGACAAGCTCATGGAACTGGCTCGCGGCCGCGAATACGAAGCCTTCGACCGCAGCCTCGACGTCCAGATATCGAGGCTGCGCAAACTGGTCGAACCGAATCCATCCAAGCCGGTGTTCATCCAGACCGTATGGGGACTGGGCTATGTATTCGTACCCGATGGTGGCCATTGAACACCTGCGGCTGTAATTCAGCAGGTTTGCCGCCATGTCGCCCCCCCAAAAGCCCAGAACCAACAAAACATCCCGGTTCCGCCTAGGCCTGTTCAGCCGTTCTTTCCTGCTTCTTGCAGGGCTGATGCTGGTCAGCCTGGGGGCTTGGCTGCAAGTATTCTTCAGCATGGAAGAAGGCCCGCGCGCCGCCCAGATGGCGCAGCGCGTTACCACGGCGGTCAGTATCACGCGGTCAGCCCTGGTCTACGCGCCCACCAGCGTGCGGCCGGCCCTGCTGCTTGACCTGGCCACCAAGGAAAGCCTGCGGGTGCAGCCTCGCGAACCCACCGATGTGCTCGTTCCCCTGCCCAACTCCAATTACTGGAATCACGTGGCGGCCGAAATCAAAGACCGCCTGGGGCCCGACACCCACATCATGTGGACCGTCAACGAGGCCCAGGGCATCTGGGTCAGCTTCGAAATCAATAACGATGAATACTGGCTGGTTTTCGATCGCGAACAGCTCGGATTGACGGCGGGCGTGGAGTGGTTCGGCTGGGGGGCGACCGCCCTGCTGCTGGCCATGATCGGCGCCGCCATCAGCGTCCGCTTCGTCAATCGCCCGCTGGCCCAGTTGGCCAAGGTGGCGCAGCAACTGGCGCGGGGTGAAACGCCCTCGCCCCTGCCTGAAAAAGGCCCCGCCGAGATCCGCGACATGAACATTGCGTTCAACCGCATGGCACGCGACATACGGCAGACCGAAGCCGATCGCGAAATCATGCTTGCCGGCATTTCGCACGATCTGCGCACACCGCTGGCCCGCATGCGGCTCGAGATCGAAATGAGCGAGGTCTCAGACGAAACCCGGCAGGCCATCGACGAGGACCTGGGGCAGATCGACCATAGTATCGGCCAGCTCATGGAATATGCCAGGCCGGCCGCGGCCGCCCCCGAACAGGGCATCCATGTATCTTCGGTCTTGCGCGAGCTGTACGAACGCGAACGCAGCCACACCGAATCCCTGGGCGGCGAACTCACTGCCGACATCGATTCCAATCTGTACGCCAGGATCAGCGCGCACGACCTGAAACGCATCGTCAGCAATCTGATCGAAAACGCCCGCCGTTATGGCCGCACGCCGTCCGATGGACGGGCTCGCATACAGTTGTCCGCCAAGCAGCGGGGCAACACCCTGGCCATCGAAGTCACGGATCAGGGCGCGGGCATCGCCCCCACCGACATCCAGCGGCTGCTGCGCCCGTTTTCCCGGGGGGAATCCGCCCGCACCGGCGTCAGCGGGGCCGGCCTGGGGCTGGCCATCGTCGAGCGCCTGCTGGGTCAGGTAGGCGGCCAGCTCGAGCTGATCTCGCACCCGCCCGGCGGCCTGCGTGCACGCATAGAGATCCCCAAGGTCCGCAGCAAGAACTTCCAGGCGGATACTCAGGCACAATAGATAGCGCAGCCTTACATATACGGAGCTATTCAGATGAAAACAGTCGGCGACAAACTCGATCCCTTCAAGGTGGCTGGCGTCAAGCCCGGCTTCAATCTACACGAGGAAAACGGTGTGTCCGCTTTCGAGGACATCACCGAAAGCTCGTTTCCGGGCAAATGGAAGGTCATCTACTTCTACCCCAAGGATTTCACCTTCGTCTGCCCCACCGAAATCGTGGGCTTCAATAACCTGGCGCAAGACTTCGAGGACCGCGATGCGATCCTTATGGGCGGCTCTGTCGACAACGAGTTCGTCAAGCTGGCCTGGCGCCGCGAGCACCCCGACCTGAACAAGCTTGGCCACTATCAGTTCGGCGATACCACGGGCGCCCTGATCGACCAATTGGGCATACGCGAAAAACTGGAAGGCGTGGCCCTGCGCGCCACCTTCATCGTCGATCCCGACAACATCATCCAGCACGTCTCGGTCAATAACCTGAACGTGGGCCGCAACCCGGAAGAAATCCTTCGTGTGCTCGACGGCTTGCAAACCGAAGAGCTTTGCGCCTGCAATCGCGCAGTGGGCGGCGACACGCTATAGCGCTCGCGCAAGCAGCGCGACCACCGTCGCAGCGATCCCTTCCTTGCGGCCCAGGTAACCCAGGCCTTCGTTGGTCTTGGCCTTGATGTTGACGTCTTGCGGCGCCAGGGCCAAGTCCTGCGCGATATTGGCCGCCATCGCCGCCGCGTGAGGCCCGATCTTGGGCGCCTGCGCATGGATGGTGGCATCCACATTCGCCACTTTCCAGCCGGCCCCGGCCACCTTGTCCATCGCCGCCCGCAGCAGCACGCGGCTGTCCGCCCCCTTGTAGGCCGGATCGGTATCCGGGAAATGGCGGCCGATATCGCCCAGCCCCGCCGCGCCCAAAATGGCATCCGTCACCGCATGCAGCAGGACATCGGCATCGGAATGCCCCAGCAGCCCGTGCGTATGCGGAATCCGGACCCCGCCGATGATCAGCGGACGTCCTTCCACCAGCGCATGCACATCGAAGCCCTGCCCGACGCGAAATGGAAAACCCATTGCTACTCCTGTATCTGTCTTTCAAATATTCCCTTTCCATATCAAGCGCGCAGCTTGCCGGCCCCGGCCAGGCATGCGCCACGCCCGCACTGCGCTGGCGCGCTCACACCTGATATGGAAAGGAAATCAGAGCCATTTTTCCATCAGTTCAAAATCTTCGGGCCAAGTCACTTTGAAGTTGCGCACAGACCCCGGCACCAGGCACGGCATGAAGCCGGCGGCCTCGATGGCCGAGGCCTCATCCGTGATCTCGGCCATTGAACCCACGCCCGCCTGCAAGGCTTCGAGCAGACGAAGCGCGGGAAACATTTGCGGCGTCTGCGCCAACCACAGGCGATCGCGCGAGACCGATTTCTGGACGCCCGCCAATGCCGGCCCAGCGTGCGCCGCGCCGTCAATGCCCGCGTCGTCCAGGCCCACCGTACCGGCCAGCTTTACGGTATCGGCCACCGGCTGCGCCAGCAAGCCGCCCACATTGCGCTGCAGACAGGTATCGATCAAGCGCCTCAAGGCCTGGACCGGCAGGCCCGGCCGCGCCGCGTCGTGCACCAGCACCCAGTCATCGCCCGCCAGGGCCGCGTCCTGTAAGGCGGCCATGACCGTCTGTGCCCGGGTCGGCCCGCCGCAAGGCCGCCAGACCGTGCGCGGCAAGCCCGCCAAGGCCTGTTCCACCCAGGCATCTTGCGGCGCCACCGCCACCCTGACCTGCTCGATGCGTTCATCGGCCAGTAAAGCCTTGACTGCCCAGCGCAGCATGGGCTCGCCCTTGAGCAGGCGATACTGTTTGGGGGTCGTTTGCGCGGCCAACAGCCTGCCCCGGCCATGATCGGCCGCTGCCGGCCCGCCCGACTGGGCCCGTGCGCCGATACCGGCGGCGGGAACAATTGCAATCAATTTCTTATGCATAAGGAAAGGCATTTTATAATGACCGCCTAAATGACCACAGAAACAACCCCTCTTTTGTCCATTCCCTCGACCCAGCACGCGCTTGCCGCCCTGAAACCGGGCCACCGGCATACGCAACCCTTGCCGCCCGGCTCCGGCGATGCCTGGCTGTTGGCCGACCTGGCCCGGGCCGCGGGGCAGACGATGGTCGTGCTTTGCGCCGACCCTCTGACCGCGCAGCGCCTGGCCGACGAGGTCTTGCTGTTTGCGCCCGACCTGCGCGTACGGCAGTTGCCCGACTGGGAAACCCTGCCTTACGACAGCTTTTCTCCGCACCAGGACCTGATTTCAGAACGCCTGCGCACCCTGCACGCGTTGATGCAGGAGCAGGTAGACATCCTGACCGTCCCGGTCACCACCGCCCTGTACCGGCTGGCCCCGCCCGAGTTCATGGCCGCCTATACGTTTTCGTTCAGGCAAGGCGACAAACTGGACGAGGACGGGCTGCGCAAGCAATTGACCCTGGCCAACTACGCCCATGTGACACAGGTTACCGCGCCCGGCGAATTCTGTATACGCGGCGGCCTGATCGACCTGTTTCCCATGGGCTCGGCGCTGCCCTACCGGCTCGACCTGTTCGATGACGAAATCGAATCCATACGCAGTTTCGACATCGATACTCAGCGCAGCCTGTATCCCGTCAAAGACGTACAACTGCTGCCCGGCCGGGAATTTCCCATGGACGAAGCCGCGCGCAATCAGTTCCGCGCACGTTTTCGCGAAGTTTTCGAGGGCGATCCTTCGCGGGCCCTGCCCTACAAGGACATCGGCAACGGCATTGCCTTCGCCGGTGTCGAATACTACCTGCCGCTCTTCTTCACTCAGACGGCAACGCTGTTCGACTACCTGCCCGGGCAGTCGTTTACCGTGACGCTGGGCGACATCAACCAGGCTGTCCAGCGTTTCGCGCAAGATACGCACAGCCGCTATCAATTCCTGAAAAGCGACCGTGAACGCCCGGTCCTGGCGCCCGATCAGCTCTTCATGGACGAAGAAAGCCTGTTCCTGCGCCTGAAGTCCTTTGCGCGGCTGTCGCTGGCCAGCGGCGAGCCCCACCCTGACTTTCAGCCCGCGCCCAACGTGGCGGTGGCCCGGCGCGCCGATGACCCGCTGGCCAGCCTGCGCCTGCTGTTGGGCCAGGGCAAGCGCCGTGTCGTCCTGTGCGCCGATTCGGCCGGACGGCGGGAAACGCTGTTGCAGATGCTGGCCGAATTCGGCATCGCGCCGGACTCGGGCAGCGAAACACTGCACGACTTCCTGAACTCGGCCAGCCGGTTCGCCCTGGTGATTGCGCCGCTCAATACGGGCTTCGAGGTCGCGGGGCAATCCCTGGTCCTGATCACCGAAAACGACCTGTATCCCAGCCAGGCGCGCCCCATGCGCCGCGGCAAGCGCGCGCAGGAGCGCAGCAGCGATGTGGAAGCCATGGTGCGCGATCTGTCCGAGCTGCGCGAGGGCGATCCCGTCGTGCATGCGCAGCATGGCATCGGCCGCTACTGCGGCCTGATCGAAATGGATCTGGGCGAAGGCCAGATGGAATTCCTGCATCTGGAATACGCCAGCGGCAGCACGCTGTATGTGCCCGTAGCGCAATTGCACGTGATCGCCCGCTATAGCGGCGCGGATCCTGAACACGCCCCGCTGCACCAGCTAGGGTCGGGCCAATGGGACAAAGCGCGCCGCAAGGCCGCCAAGCAGGTGCGCGATGCCGCTGCCGAACTGTTGGCGCTCTATGCGCAACGGGCCGCGCGCGAAGGCTTCCGTTTCAAGCTGCCGCCCAACGACTACCAGGCGTTTGCGGAAGGCTTCGGCTTTGAAGAAACCCCCGACCAGGCGGCGGCCATTGAAGCCGTCATCGGCGATATGACCTCGGGCCGCCCCATGGACCGGCTGGTCTGCGGCGATGTGGGCTTTGGCAAGACCGAAGTCGCCTTGCGGGCCGCCTTCCTTGCGGTCATGAACGGCAAGCAGGTCGCCCTGCTGTGCCCCACCACGCTGCTGGCTGAACAGCACGCCCAGACATTTGCCGACCGGTTTGCCGACTGGCCCGTCAAAGTCGTCGAACTGTCCCGCTTCCGTTCCTCCAAAGAAGTGGCGGCCGCCATCCAGGGCTTGAACGAAGGTCAGGTGGACATTGTCATCGGCACCCACAAAATCCTGTCGAAAGACATCAAATTCAAGCGACTGGGCCTGGTCATCATCGACGAAGAACACCGTTTCGGCGTCCGCCAGAAAGAAGCCTTGAAAACCCTGCGCGCCGAGGTCGACGTGCTGACGCTGACCGCCACCCCCATCCCCCGCACGCTGGGCATGTCGCTGGAAGGCATACGCGATTTTTCCGTCATTGCCACCGCACCGCAGAAACGCCTGGCCATCAAGACCTTTGTGCGCCGCGAAGACAACAGCACCATACGGGAAGCCCTGCTGCGGGAACTCAAGCGGGGCGGCCAGGTTTACTTCCTGCACAACGAAGTCGACACCATTCACAACCGCCGCGCCAGGCTGGAAGAACTGGTGCCCGAAGCGCGCATTGCCGTGGCGCATGGGCAAATGCCGGAACGCGAGCTGGAAAACGTCATGAAAGGCTTCTACCAGCAGCGTTACAACGTGCTCTTGTGCACGACCATTATCGAAACCGGCATCGATGTGCCTTCGGCGAACACCATCGTCATCCATCGCGCCGACCGCCTTGGACTGGCCCAGCTGCACCAGTTGCGCGGGCGCGTGGGCCGTTCGCATCATCAGGCCTATGCCTATCTCATGACGCCCGGCGAAGATGCCATGACCTCCAACGCCAAGAAGCGGCTCGAGGCCATCCAGGCCATGGAAGAACTGGGCGCCGGTTTCTTCCTGGCCATGCATGACCTGGAAATTCGCGGCACAGGCGAAGTGCTGGGCGAATCGCAGTCGGGCAATATCCACGAGATCGGTTTTTCCATGTATACCGACATGCTCAATGCCGCGGTGCGGGCGCTTAAATCAGGCGAAGAGCCTGATCTGGACTCGCCCTTTGCCGCGCTGTGCGAGGTCAACCTGCACGCATCGGCCCTGCTGCCGTCCGATTACTGCCCCGACGTACACGCACGCCTGGGCATGTACAAAAAGCTGGCGCACGCCAAGCATGAGGACGACCTGATCCAGATCCAGGAAGAACTGATCGACCGCTACGGCAAGCTGCCCGAGCCTGCGCAAACGCTGCTGGCCACCCACCGCCTGCGGCTGAATGCCGAGCCGCTGGGCATCAGCAAGATCGACGCCAGCGAAGCCCAGGCCATGATCCAGTTTTCAGCCAAGCCGAATATCGACCCCTTGCGCATCATCGAGCTGGTTCAAGCCCGGCGCGACGTCAGGCTGGCGGGACAAGACAAGTTGAAAGTGGACATCAAGCAGGGCCAGCAGGTGCCCGCCCGCATCGATGCCGTGCGCAATGTGCTGCGCGCCCTGGCTTAAGGCAGACCCAGCCGCCGCCCCGCCAGCACCTAGCAGGCCACCAGTTGTGGCCGTGGAATCAGTGGCTCAAGCGGAACCAGTTCAGTATGCCGTCCAGCGGACTGACGTTCAAGGCATAGCGGGCCTGCTCGCGCACCACCGGCTTGGCCCGGTAGGCCACCGAAAAATGCGCATGGGCCATCATCTTCAGATCGTTGGCGCCGTCGCCGACTGCAATAATCTGCTCGGGGCCCGCGCCCAGTTCGCTGGCCAGCGCCTGCAGGTGGTCCGCCTTGCCCTGGGCATCGACGATATCGCCCAGCACCCGCCCCGTCAGGGTGCCATCGATCACCTCGAGCACATTGGCATGGCAGGCATCCAGGCCCAGCCTTTCCTTCAGCCTTCCGGTAAAAAAAGTGAAACCGCCCGATACCAGCAAAGTCTTCAGGCCGCTTCTTTTGGCCGTCGACACCAGTTTCTCGGCCCCCGGGTTCAGGCGCAGCCGTTCGGCGTACACCTGCTCCAGCGCCGCCTCGGGGACCCCTTCCAGCAGGCGCACCCTGCGCGTCAGGCTTTCGGCGAAATCGGTGATTTCCCCCCGCATGGCGGCTTCGGTAATGGCGGCAACCTGGGCCTTGCGGCCCACCATATCGGCAATTTCGTCTATGCACTCGATATTGACCAATGTGGAATCCATATCCATGGCCAGTATCCGGCAATCCCGCAGGCGCGTGATCTGCTCGAAAAAAGCATAATCCATGCCAAAGGCTTCGCAGCAGGCCTGCACATCGGGGCGCGCCTGGGCATCAACGTCCAGCAGGCGCACCGCCGTGCTGCCCAATTCCTGCACGCCGCCGGCGCTGGCCAGGGCCGCGATCTTCTCGATGTTGGCGGAAACCAGATTGGGCGCCTGAAGAATAAGATGAGTCATAAAACACAATGAAGTAAGGGTTCGCCCGCCATTTTACCCGCTGCCGGTAGTATTATGATTCGCACCGTTACGCTCCGAATTCCCCTGGCTGCCGGCCAGTGCTAAGCTCGCTTTTTTCACAAAAAAATCAATGACTTCACTCGATTTTCCGGCACGGCCTGCACGGGCCGCCGCAACGGTCCGTACGCGATTCAGGCCGATTGCGCGCTTCCTGCTGGCGCTCTGCCTGGTCCTGGGCGCCGCCCTGGCCCCCGCCCATGGGCAGGACAACAAGCCCGCTGCTGAAATCAACAAGACGCTTGACGTCGTCCGGGCCCAGATCGATCAACTGCAAAAGGACCTGGACGGGGCGCCCGACGAACCCCTGCAGGATGCCGAACTGGTCAAGCTGCGCGACGCGGCGCGCAAGGCATCGGAAGAGGCGCAGGCCGCCGTCGCTGCGCTGGAACCGATGCTGGCCAGCGTGCAGGCGCGCCTGGCCGAATTGGGCGAACCGGTCGAAGGCATCAAGGAAACGCCCGACGTCGCCGCACAACGCAAGGAATTATCCAAAAGCGGCAGCACGCTGGACGCCCAGATCAAGCTCGCCCGCCTGATTCAGGTAGAGGCCGAGCAGGCCAACGTACGCATCCTGCAGTTGCGGCGCGCCCAATTCCAGGCCGAACTGGGCCAACGCTCGAACTCCGTGCTGGCCGGCACGTTCTGGACGGAACTGCATACCCAGCTCCCCCGCGACATCCGCAGCCTGCAGCCCATCTGGACGGAATTGACGGCCGCCATCAAGGCAAACGGCAGCCGGGTCTGGCTGATGGTCGTGCTGTCCATCGCCGCCCTTATCATCCTGCGGCTGCAGGCGGGACGGATACTCTGGCAATTGACCACCACCCGCGTGGCGCCGGGCCGCCTCAGGCGCTCGCTTTATGCAACGGCCCAGCTTGTCCTGGCCACCGTGGTTCCAGGCGCCATCGCCGAGATCCTGCATGCCGGCATCGGCTGGCACGCGCCCCTGTCCAGCGAGCTGGACAATCTTTTGTCCCAGGCGGCGGGGGCCATTTATTTCGGCGGCTTCATCACCGGGCTGGGCCGCGCCCTGCTCTCGGCGGACCGGCCGACGTGGCGGCTGATCTCCCTGCCCGACAAGGTGGCCAGCGGTTTGCGCTGGTATCCCCTGGTCCTGGCCATCACCCTTGCCATGGGCTGGATAGGCCAGAAACTGGCCACGCAAGTGAATGCCAGCCTGACGGCCACCGTGGCGCAAAATTGTGTCATGACGCTGGTGCTGGGCGGCTTGATGGCCCTGGCCATGCGCCGCGCCACGCGCCTGCGCCGGCCGGCGGACCCCGATCCGCACGCCGCGGCGGAAAAAGCCCCCGCCCCCACCCCCGCGCCTGCGGGATACCTTGCCGCGCGCGGTCTGATCTGGCTGGCGGTCACCATCAGCTTCGCCTGCCTGCTGCTGGGCTATATTGCGCTGGGCAGTTTTATTGTCAGGCAAGCCGCCTGGGTACTGATCGTACTGGGCGCCGCCTACCTGCTGGCCGGCCTGATCGACGACGCCTGCCAAAGCATATTGGCCGCCATCAAGCGCAATAGCGGCGACGAACACTACACCCGGCCCATGACCCGCCTGCGCAGCCAGGCCATCGTGCTGCTGGCCGGCATGATGCGTTTGCTGCTCATCCTGCTGGCGCTGGTCTTGCTGGCCGCCCCCTTTGGCGATGGCCCCACCGCCTGGCTCCAGCGGCTGGACTATCTGCATGACGGCATCATGATAGGCGAAGTCCAGATTCGTCCCGCATCCGTCATCTTCGCCCTGATGGTGCTGCTGCTGGGGTTCGGCGCGGTCAAGGCCGTACAGGCCTGGCTGACCCGCCAGTACCTGCCCACCACCAGCCTGGACCCCGGCATGCGCCTGTCGGCCGCCACCCTTTTCGGCTACGCCGGCTATGTGCTGGCCGTGTCCCTGGCGCTATCGGCGGTGGGCATAGGCCTGGAACGCGTCGCCTGGATTGCCAGCGCGCTGTCGGTGGGTATCGGTTTCGGCCTGCAGGCGGTCGTGCAGAACTTCGTATCGGGCCTGATCCTGCTGGCCGAGCGCCCGGTCAAGGTCGGCGACTGGGTGACGCTGGGCGGTGTCGAGGGCGATATCCGGCGCATCAACGTCCGGGCGACCGAAATCCAGATGGGCGACCGCTCCACCGTGATCGTTCCCAACTCCGAGTTCATTACCAAGGTCGTGCGCAATGTCACGCATGCCAGCCCTTTGGGCCGGGTCCAGATCAAGCTGGCGCTTCCGCTGGACACCGATGCCGGGCAGGTACACGACCTGATGCTGGCGGCATTCACCGAGCACATGGAGATTCTGGAGGAGCCGGCGCCCGACGTGATGCTGGACGGCATAGATGCAAGCGGAATGGTGTTCAATGCGACTGGCTACGTGCATTCACCGCGTATCGCCTACCGGGTGCGCAGCGTCTTGCTGTTCGAGCTGCTGCGGCGTTTCAAGGCGGAAAACCTGACGCTGCAGCATCCCCCCACCATGGTGCTCAAAGAGGCTTCGGTTTCGGCCGGCGCAGCAGATAGCGATAGACAAAGCCCGGATATCCCAATACCAGGAACAGGCTCAGCGTAATCGCATAGAACTCCCAGGTCTGGGCGAAGCGATTGCCCATGTTGATCTCGAAGGCGAAGCCCAGCACACCGACCAGGCCGTAAAACACCAGGACTTCCAGCAGCCGTGCAAGAAAGGATTTGCGTATGGCATGGCCGCGATTGCGCCAGCCCGGAAAGGCCAGCAATACGGACACCAGGCCGAACACCGCAATCAGCTTGGCCATGAACACCGCCACCGAGGCCGGATCGGATGCCATGAAAAAAGCACGGCCTATCATGACAAAAGCCAGGTAGCCCACACCAAGCAGCAGCCCGAAAAACACCAGCGAGCCCAGCCATTTCAGCCAAAGCGGCCGGCCGGGTTCGCCGGCCTGCGTCCAGGGCAGCACCAGGAAGGGGCGCTGCGCCACAAACGGCAGGTTGGCGGTAAGCAAAGACAAGCCGATGACCACCCAGACGGCAAACGATTGATTCATTCGATCAGAACTTGAGTGAGCCTTCGACGACCTGCACGCATAGCGCCATCAGGCCGCCGGGCAAGATGCCCAGCAAAAGGATGAGCAGGCCGTTCAAGGACATCAGGCCGCCGGTGATCACGCCATTGTTGACAGGCTCACGGTCGCCCACGGGCTCGTCGAAGTAGGCCATCTTGACCACGCGCAGATAGTAGAACGCGCCGATCAGCGAAAAAATGACGGCGGCCACGGCTACCGCAACATGGCCCGCGCCGACCAGGGCCTGCAATACCGCCAGCTTGGCATAGAAACCGGCCAGCGGCGGAATGCCCGTCAGCGAGAACATGGCCAGCATCAGCATGGCGGCCATGATGGGGTTGCGCCGATTCAGGCCTTTCAGGTCGTCGATCTCTTCGCACTCGAACCCTCTGTGGCTAAGCAGCATGATCAGGCCGAAAGTCACCAGCGTGGTCAACACATAGATGACCATGTAGAACAGCGACGAGCCGTATGCCCAGCCCGTGACGGCCTGATCCTGACCCACGCCGGCCAGCAGGCCCAGGAACACGAAACCCATATGGGAAATCGTGGAATAAGCCAGCATGCGCTTGAAGTTGGTTTGCGCAATGGCCGCCAGATTGCCAATGGCCAGCGACAGCACGGCCATGATCAGCAGCATGGGCTGCCAGTCGATGGCGATGCCGTGCAGGCCTTCGACCAGCAAGCGCAGGGTAATGGCGAAGGCAGCCAGTTTGGGCGCGGCGCTGACGATCAAGGTCACGGCCGTGGGCGAACCCTGGTAGACGTCGGGCGTCCACATATGGAAGGGCGCCGCCGCCAGCTTGAAGGCCAGGCCGGCCACGATGAACACCACCCCGAAGACCAGGGGCAGGCGTTCGGCATTGCCGCTGCCGATGACTTGCGCAATCAGGCGCAGGTCGAGTTGGCCAGTAGCGCCGTAGATCATGGACATGCCGTACAGCAGCACGCCCGATGCCAGGGCGCCCAGGACGAAATACTTCATGGCCGCTTCAGTGGCCTTGATATCGTCGCGGCGCAAGGCGACCAGCGCATACAAGGCGAAGGACATGAGTTCAACGCCCAGGTAGACGGTCAGCATGCTGCCCGCCGAAATCATGACCATCTGCCCCAGCAGGGCAAACAGCGTCAGCGAATAGTATTCGCCGCCATGCTTGAGCATGTCGCGCTGCTCGGCGTATTCACGCCCATAAATCAGCGTCGCCGCCACGGCGATGTAAGACAGCACCTTCAGGAAGTGCGACAGGGAATCGACCACATACAGGCCGCCGAAGGAGTTGCCCTGCGCCCCGCCGTTCCATTGCCACAAGGACACCACCGTCAGCACCAGCAAAGTGCCGATGCTGAGCGTGAACGTCGTATGGCGCGACTCGGTCTTGTTGAAGGCATCGATCAGCAGTACGACGGCGGCCAGAATCAGAAGCGTAATCTCGGGCGTAGCCAAGGCGAAGTCAAATGGATTTTGCATAATATTTGAGGTCTACAGTTTCGAGATAGAGACGTGCTGCAGCAGTGCTTCCACCGACACGTGCATAACATCTGTAAACGGCTTGGGATAGATGCCCATATACAGTACCGCGATGGCCATGACGCCCAGGATGAAGAACTCACGCGGACTCAGGTCGGACATGCCCCGCACGTTGTCGTTGGCGATATCGCCGAACGCCACGCGCTTGAGCATCCACAGCGAATACGACGCGCCCAGTATCAAGGCCGTGGCCGCCAGCAGGCCAATCCAGAAGTTGTATTCGACCGCGCCCATGATGACGGTGAATTCACCGACGAAACCGCTGGTGGCGGGCAGGCCCGCATTGGCCATGGAAAACAGCACAAACAGCGTGACAAAGCGCGGCATGACGTTGATGACGCCGCCGTAGTCATCGATGCGGCGCGTATGCAGGCGATCGTACAGCACCCCGATACACAGGAACATCGCGCCCGATACGAAACCGTGCGAAATCATCTGCACAATGGCGCCTTCCATCCCGGCCGTATTGAACAAGAAGAAGCCCAGGGTCACGAAACCCATGTGCGCCACCGATGAATAGGCCACCAGTTTCTTCATGTCGTCCTGGACAATGGCCACCAGGCCAATGTAGATCACGGCGATCAGCGACAGCGCGATCACAATGCCCGCCAGGCTGTGGGAGGCATCGGGCACGATGGGCAGCGAAAAACGCAGGAAGCCATAGGCGCCCAGCTTCAGCATGATGGCGGCCAGCACCACCGACCCGCCGGTCGGAGCCTCTACGTGCGCATCAGGCAGCCAGGTGTGCACCGGCCACATCGGCACCTTCACGGCAAACGCCGCGAACAGGGCGATAAAGATCAAGATCTGCGGCGTGTAGCCCAGCTTGAGCTGATGCCAGGTCAGGATGTCGAAGGAACCGTCAGCCGCGTGCCACAGATAAATGAAGGCAATCAGGGTAAGCAGCGAGCCCATCAGCGTGTACAGGAAGAACTTGAACGCCGCATAGACGCGGTTGGGTCCGCCCCACACACCGATAATCAGGTACATCGGTATCAGCGTGGCTTCGAAGAACACATAGAACAGCATGCCGTCGAGCGACGCGAACACGCCCACCATCAGCCCCGACAGGATGAGGAAGGCGGCCATGTATTGCGCCACCCGGCTGGTAATGACTTCCCAGCCTGCCAGCACCACGATAATGGTGATGAAGGCCGTCAGCAGCACGAACCAGATCGAAATGCCATCGATACCCAGATGGTAGTTGACGGCAAAGGTTTCTATCCAGCTGGCCTGCTCGACAAACTGCATGTCGGCGGTGTCCGGGTTGAAGCCCAGGTACAGCGGCAAAGTCACCAGAAAGCCGGCCACCGACCCCGCCAGGGCAAGCAGGCGGGTCAGGCCCGGCCGGTCATCGCGACCTACCAGCAGCACGATCAGCCCCGCCACAATGGGGACGAAGATCGAAAGCGTTAACCAGGGAAGAGTAGAAGACGCCATATCGCTAGCCATCAGTTAACCGTGAGCACAAAAAAGGAGAGTAAAGCCATGATCCCGATGATCATTGCAAAGGCGTAGTGATAGATGTAGCCCGACTGCAGGTGCCTGCTAATGGCCGCCACCCAGCCCACCACGCGGGCACTGCCATTGACCAGCACGCCGTCGATCAGGCCGCGGTCCCCTGCTTTCCAGAAGCCGTGGCCCAGGCATCGGACACCGCGCGCCACGACCTGTTCGTTGAACCAGTCGGCGTAGTACTTGTTGTCCAGAATGCGGTTGACGCCGGACAGGCTGCGGTGGATGGCCGCCGGCACCCTGGGGTTGATCAGGTAGCAATACCAGGCCACTACAAAACCGGCAATCATGAGCCAGAACGGCAGCGTCACGAAGCCATGCAGGGCATACGCCACCCAGCCATGCCAGTGCGAAGCCAGCTCGGCCATGGCCGGATGCGCCGGCAATACGGCAATCACGCCCTCGAAGAAACCGTCGAACAGCAGCGGATCGATGAACCACGCCCCGGCCACCACGGACGGGATCGCCAGCAGGACCAAAGGCAGCGTCACCACCCAGGGCGATTCGTGCGGCGTGCCGCCGTGGTGTCCATGGTCGTCGTGGCCATGCGCGGCATGCCCGTGGGCATCAAAGCGCTCTTTGCCATGGAAGACCAGGAAGTACACGCGGAAGGAATACAGCGACGTCACGAACACGCCGATGAGCGTGGCGTAGTAGCCAAAGCCCGCCCCCCACACACTGGCGGCGCCCGCCGCTTCGATGATGTGCTCTTTGGAATAGAAACCCGCAAAGAAAGGCGTACCCACCAGTGCCAGCGTACCCAGCAGGAAGGTGATCCAGGTAATGGGCATGTACTTGCGCAGGCCGCCCATATTGCGGATGTCCTGATCGTGATGCATGCCGATAATGACCGAACCCGCCCCCAGGAACAGCAAGGCCTTGAAGAAGGCGTGCGTCATCAGATGGAAGATGGCCGCCGAGTAGGCCGACGCGCCCAGCGCCACGGTCATGTAGCCCAGTTGCGACAGCGTCGAGTACGCGATGACGCGCTTGATGTCGTTCTGGACAATGCCCAGTATGCCCAGGAAGAGCGCGCCGATCGCGCCGATCACCATCATGAAGGACAAGGCGGTGTCGGAATGCTCGAACACGGGCGAAAAACGCGCCACCATGAAAATACCGGCGGTCACCATGGTGGCCGCGTGGATCAGCGCCGAAATAGGCGTCGGGCCTTCCATGGAGTCGGGCAGCCAGGTGTGCAAAGGCACCTGCGCCGACTTGCCCATCGCGCCCACGAACAGCGCCAGGCAAGCCACGGTCAGCAACTGCCAGTCGGTGCCGGGGAAAGCCATGCCGGCCAGTTCGCCGGACTTGGCGAAGATATCGCCATAATGCATGCTGCCCGTATAGGCAAACAGCAGGCCTATGCCCAGCACGAAGCCGAAGTCGCCCACACGGTTGACCAGAAAGGCCTTCATGTTGGCGAAAATGGCGGTGGGACGCGTATACCAGAAGCCGATCAGCAGGTAAGACACCAGGCCCACCGCTTCCCAGCCGAAGAACAGCTGGACCATGTTGTTGGACATGACCAGCATCAGCATCGAAAAGGTGAACAGCGAGATATACGAGAAGAAACGCTGGTAGCCCGGGTCGTCGGCCATATAGCCGATGGTATAGATGTGCACCATCAGCGATACCGAGGTCACCACCACCATCATCAGGGCCGACAGGGAATCGATCAGGAAGCCCAGTTCAAGCTTGGTCGTGCCGATGACGGTCCAGGTATACAGCGCGCCATCGTAAGTGTGGCCGTCGAGCACCTGGAGCAGCACAATGACCGATCCGATAAAAGAAATCAGCACACCGGCAATGGTGATCAGATGGGCGCCCCGGCGCCCGACGAAGCGGCCCAGAAAGCCCGTGCCGAACAGGCCGGCCAGAATGGCGCCAGCCAGCGGCGCCAATGCAATCAGTAGATAAAGACTAGGTGAATTCATAGTATGTGCAATCCCATCAACCCTTGAGCTCGTCAAGATCTTCAACGTTGATCGTATTCAGGTTGCGGAACAGCAACACCAGAATCGCCAGGCCGATGGCCGCTTCAGCGGCGGCCACCGTCAGGACAAAGAAGACGAATACCTGCCCGGCGGTATCGCCGAACCAGGTGGAAAAGGCCACGAAGTTCATGTTGGCGGCCAACAGGATGAGCTCGATGGACATCAACAGAATGATGAGGTTGCGCCGATTCAGGAAAAAACCGAATATGCCGATGGCGAAAAGAATCGCGCCAAGAATCAGATAGTGGGCCAGCGTCAGTGTCATTGTTTTTCCCCTTGGGCTTGATCCGCATCGGCGGCTGCGGGCGCTTCAGTCTGCGAGGGTATGCTGACCATGCGCAGGCGATCCTGAGGCCGCACACGGATCTGCTCGGACGGTATAGTGCGCTTGACGTCGGCGCGCTTGCGCAGCGTCAGGGCGATGGCGGCGATCATGCCCACCAGCAGGATCACCCCGCCCACCTGCACGGCGAAGACATAGTCGGTATACATGGCCACGCCCAGTGCGCGCGTATTGTCGACGTCATCGGCGATGACGGCCGCCGGGCCGGCGCCCATCCAGCTTTTGGCCAGGACGAAGGCCATTTCCAGCACCATGATCAGGCCGATGGTCAGGCCCAGCGGAAGATAAGTCTTCAGGCCTGCGCGCAAGGCATCCATGCGCACATCGAGCATCATCACGACAAACAGGAACAGCACCATGACCGCGCCCACATACACCAGCACCAGCAGCAGGGACAGGAACTCGGCGCCCTGCAGCATCCAGAGCATGGACGCCGTGAAGAAGGTCAGGATCAGGTGCAACACACCCGTGACCGGGCTGGTGGCGGTAATGACGCGAAACGCCGCCACGACCAATACCAGCGCCAGCACATAAAACAAGATAGTAGAAAAAATCATAGGTGTCGGATCCGGCATCAACGATAAGGGGCGTCTTCGGAACGACGGCGCGCGATTTCGGGTTCGTAACGGTCGCCAATCGCCAATAACATGTCTTTGGTGTAGTACAGGTCGCCGCGTTTTTCGCCGTGGTATTCCGAAATATGCGTCTCGACGATGGAATCGACCGGGCAGCTTTCTTCACAGAAACCACAGAAAATGCATTTGGCCAGGTCGATGTCGTAGCGCGTGGTGCGGCGCGTGCCGTCGTCGCGTTCTTCCGATTCGATGGAAATGGCCAGCGCCGGGCAAACGGCTTCGCACAATTTGCAGGCAATGCAGCGCTCTTCCCCGTTCGGGTAGCGGCGCAGGGCGTGCAGCCCGCGGAAACGCGGCGAAGCCGGGGTTTTTTCCTGCGGATAACGCAGCGTCACCTTGCGCTTGAAAAAATACTTGCCGGTCAGGCGCATGCCCTTGAGCATTTCGGACAGCATCAGGCTGCCGAAAAAATCTTTAATAGCTTCCATAATCTAGCCCCTGTGTCCTATTGCCAAATATTCCAGGGCGTTTGCATCCAGATCGCCACCAGCAACAACCAGATGCCGGTGAGCGGAATGAATACCTTCCAGCCCAGACGCATGATTTGGTCGTAACGGTAGCGCGGGAAGGTCGCACGGAACCACACAAACATCGAAACCACAACAAACGTTTTCAGCCCCAGCCACAGCCAGCCTGGAATCCAGGTCAGCGGCGCAATGTCCAGCGGAGGCGCCCAGCCGCCCAGGAACATAATGGAGGCCAAGGCCGACAGCAGAATCATGTTGGCGTATTCGCCCAGAAAGAACAGCGCGAAACCCATGCCGGAATACTCCACCATGTGGCCCGCCACGATTTCCGATTCGCCTTCGACCACGTCGAAGGGATGGCGGTTGGTTTCCGCCACGGCCGAAATCACATAGATGACGAACAAGGGCAGCAGCGGCAACCAGTTCCAGGACATGAAGTTGATGCCCTTGTCGGCAAACCAGCCCACGTTCTGTCCGTTGACGATGCCGCTCAGGTTCAGCGTACCCGACACCAGCAGCACCGTGACCAGCACAAAGCCGATGGCCAGTTCATAGGACAGCATCTGCGCGGCCGCCCGCAAGGCGCCCAGGAAAGCGTACTTGGAGTTGGACGCCCAACCCGCCACGATCACGCCGTACACGCCGATGGAGGTAATGGCCATGACGAACAGCAGGCCGGCATTGATATCGGCCAGCACGACTTCCGGGCCGAAAGGGATCACCGCCCAGGCAGCCAGGGCCGGCATCAGGGTCACGACCGGCGCCAGGACATACAGCACCTTATTGGCCTTGTTGGGGACAATGACCTCTTTGGTCAACAGCTTGAACACGTCGGCAAACGGCTGCAGCAAGCCGCGGAAGCCAACCCGGGTCGGCCCCAGGCGCACGTGCATGGCGCCGATCATCTTGCGTTCCCAGTATGTCAGGTAGGCCACGCACAGAATAATGGGCACCGCGATCACCACGATCTTGATCAGTGTCCAGACCACCATCCAGGCGCTTGGCCCGATCAGGCCCGTGCCGAAATTCTCAAGTAAGGTAAGCCACTCCATTAGGCACGCTCCACCGTCAGTTGGCCAAAACCGCTACCCAGCGCCAGCGTTTCATTGAACGCGGTGGCGATCCGCACGCAGCCCGGGGCCACGGTTTCGTCTTCCTGCGCGGGCAGTACCACTTGGCCTTGCCCGCTGCTGATGCGCAAGGCATCGCCCGAAGCCAGGCCCAGCCCGGCCAGGGTGCCGGCCGCCATGCGGGCGCGCGGCGCTTGCGAGGCAGCCGTTTCCTGCAGCGGCATGGAACGGCGCACCAGCGCATCGCTGCGGTAAATGGGCACGTCGGCGACACGCTCCAGGCCGCCAGGCTGCGCCGCCGACAGGCCCGGCGCAGCGGAAACCTCGTTGGACAGGCGGCTTTCGATGCCGCCCACCATGACGATGTCGCGTATGGATTCAGAGGTTTCGTCGTCAAAACCCTGCAATTCGAACAAATTGCCCAGCACGCGCAGGACTTTCCAGCCCGGGCGCGTATCGGCAAACGGCGCGGCCACCCCCTTGAAGCTTTGCGCCCGGCCTTCGGCGTTCACAAACGTGCCGGAGGTTTCGGTAAAGGGGGAAATGGGCAGCATGACATCGGCCCAGTCCTCGGCGGCGGATCTGAATGACGTCAAGGCCACCGCAAACCCGGCGCCTTTCAGCGCTTCGAGCGCGCGCGCGCCGTTATCGCTGTCCAGGGTAGGTTCGGCATGCACCACCAGATAGGCCTTGAGCGGCTGCTGCAGCATTTGCTCGGCCGTCAGGCCGCCCCGGCCCGGCGTTGCGCCGGCCAGATAACCGCCCACGGTATTGCCGCCCGGGGTCAGGAAGCCCAGCTTGGCGTTGGCCGACTTGGCCAGCGCCGCCGCGTTGGCGGCGATCAGGCTGGCCTGATCGGAACCGACCGCCATATTGCCCAGCAGCACCGCCACGCGCTCGCCCGACTGCAGGCTGGCCGCAATCCGCCCCGCCGCTTCCGACGGCGTGACGTCCGCAAAGACGTCGGGTACCGTCTGGCCGCCGGCTTGCGCCAGGGCGACCAGGACTTCGGCCAGTGCATTGGGCAGCGCGCTGGGCGCCACCGTCATGCGGCTGGCCACCGGGAACAAGGGGTCTTCGGCGGCCGAATCAATAAAGCTTACCTGCGTGCCATGCTTGACGGCTTGACGCAGGCGCTGCGCCATCAGCGGATGATCCTTGCGCAGGAAGGAGCCCACCACCAGCACGCGGTCAAGCTGATTGAGCTCGGCCACCGGCATGCCCAGCCAGGGCACGCCCGTCACGGCCTGGTCGAACGCGGGGTCGATGCTGCGCAGGCGGAAATCGATATTTTCCGAGCCCAGCGCACGGACCAGCCGGCCCAGCAAGGCCAGCTCTTCGACCGTGGCCACCGGACTCCCGATGGCGCCGATCTGCTCGGGGCCGAACTGCTCGCGCACGGTGTTGAAGCCATGCACCACCGCCTGGAGCGCGTCCGTCCAGGACGCTTCGCGCCATTGGCCGTCTTCGCCCTTGACCATGGGATGCGCCAGGCGATCTTGCGTATACAGGCCTTCGTACGAAAAACGGTCGCGGTCGCTGATCCAGCATTCGTTGATGTCGTCATTTTCAAAAGGCACCACCCGCAGGACGCGATCCAGCTTGGTCTGCACGACCAGGTTGGCGCCCAGGCTGTCATGCGGGCTGACCGAGCGGCGGCGGGCCATTTCCCAGGTGCGGGCCGTAAACTTGAACGGCTTGGACAACAGCGCGCCAACCGGACAGACATCGATCATGTTGCCCGACAGCTCGGATTCCACGGCCTTGCCCACAAAGGTGGTGATTTCGGAATGCTCGCCCCGATTGATCATGCCCACTTCCATGATGCCGCCGATCTCTTGGCCCACCCGCACGCAGCGGGTGCAGTGGATGCAGCGCTGCATGCCGTCGGTGGAAATGAGCGGGCCCATTTCCTTGGCAACCACCACGCGCTTTTCTTCCTGATAGCGCGAGGCCGACGAACCATAGCCCACGGCCAGGTCCTGCAATTGGCATTCACCGCCCTGGTCGCACACCGGGCAATCGAGCGGGTGATTGATCAGCAGGAACTCCATGACGCTTTTTTGCGCGGCAATGGCTTTTTCCGAACGCGTGTGCACGACCATGCCGTTGGTCACCGGCGTGGCGCAAGCGGGCAAGGCCTTGGGCGCCTTTTCGACGTCGACCAGGCACATGCGGCAGTTGGCCGCCACGGAAAGCTTCTTGTGATAGCAGAAATGCGGCACATACACCCCCAGCTTATGCGCGGCCTGTATGACCATGCTGCCTTCGGGGGCTTCTACTTTGATGCCGTCGATGGTGAGTTCAACCATTAGCGTGTCCTGACCCTACAAATATTTGGGCACCACACAGCTTTTATGCTCGATGTGGTGTGCGAACTCGTCGCGGAAATGCTTGATGAAGCTGCGTACCGGCATGGCGGCAGCATCGCCCAGGGCGCAAATGGTGCGGCCCATGATGTTGTGCGCGACCGAATCGAGCACGTCCAGGTCTTCCGGACGGCCCTGGCCATTTTCAATGCGCGCCAGCATGCGATACAGCCAGCCCGTGCCTTCGCGGCAAGGGGTGCACTGCCCGCAGCTTTCTTCAAAATAGAAATAAGACAGGCGCAGCAGCGACTTGACCATGCAGCGGGTTTCATCCATGACGATGACCGCGCCCGAGCCCAGCATGGAACCCGCCTTGGCGATCGAGTCGTAGTCCATATTGGTCTGCATCATGATGTCGGCGGGCAGCACCGGCGCGCTGGACCCGCCTGGAATCACCGCCTTGAGCTTGCGGCCGCCGCGCATGCCGCCGGCCAGCTCCAGCAACTTGCTGAACGGCGTGCCCAGGGGAATTTCGTAGTTGCCGGGAAGTTCGACGTCGCCGGAAATCGAAAACAGCTTGGTGCCTCCGGCGTTGGCAACGCCAATGTCCAGGTATTCTTGCGCACTGTGGCGGAAGATCCAGGGCACCGCGGCAAACGTCTCGGTGTTGTTGATGGTGGTGGGCTTGCCGTACAGGCCAAAGCTGGCTGGAAACGGCGGCTTGAAGCGCGGCTGCCCTTTCTTGCCTTCCAGCGATTCCAGCAAAGCGGTTTCTTCGCCGCAGATGTAGGCGCCGTAGCCATGGAAGGCATGCAGCTGGAAGTTGAATTCGGAACCCAGGATCTTGTCGCCCAGGAAGCCCGCCGCGCGCGCCTGCTCCAACGCCTCTTCGAAGCGTTCGTAGATTTCGAAGATTTCACCGTGGATGTAGTTGTAGCCCACGGTAATGCCCATGGCGTAGGCGGCAATGGCCATGCCTTCGATCACGATGTGCGGATTGAAGCGCAGGATATCGCGGTCTTTGAATGTACCGGGCTCGCCCTCGTCGGAGTTGCACACCAGATACTTCTGGCCCGGCAGAGTGCGGGGCATGAAGCTCCACTTCAGGCCGGTGGGGAAACCCGCGCCGCCCCGGCCGCGCAGACTGGAGGCCTTGACTTCGGCAATGACGTCGTCCGGCGTCATGCCGGTGGTCAGGATCTTGCGCAGGGCTTCGTAGCCGCCGCGCTTGACGTAGTCTTCAAGGCCCCAGTTGCTGCCGTCCAGCCCGGCCACAATCTGCGGATTGATGTGCCGATCGTGAAAGATCATGCTGGCCGACAGCTCGGTGCCGGGATTGGGCGTCAAGCCCTGGGAAAACTGCTGCAATAGGCCCGGCGCGTTCATGCCGACTCCCCGTGCTGTTTAAGTTCTTCGACCATGGCGTCGATTTTTTCCGACGACATGCGTACACACATATGCCTGTTGTTCATGAGCATCACCGGCGAATCGCCACATGCCCCCATGCACTCGCCTTCCATCAGCGTGAACAGGCCATCGGGCGTGGTTTCGTGAAAATCGATACCCAGCTTCTGCTTCAGATAGTCGGCCGCCTTGACGCCGTCGCGCAAGGCACAGGGCAGGTTCGTGCAGACGGTGATCTTGAAGCGGCCCACGGGGTGGGTATTGAACATGTTGTAGAAGGTGGCGACTTCCTGCACCGCAATGGCCGGCACACGCAGGTAGGCGGCGACATCAGCGATGACGTCGGTCGAGACCCACCCTTTTTCTTCCTGTGCAATGGTCAGCGCCGCCATGATGGCGGACTGTTGCTGGTCGTCCGGGAACTTGGTGAGTTCCCGGTCGATTTTTCGATAGGCTTGTTCGGAAAGCAGCATAATTTGAATCCGGTTTTTACCTTGGCTTGCGCCGATTAACGGTCGATTTCGCCAAACACAATGTCTTGCGTCCCAATAATGGTGACGGCGTCGGCAATCATGTGCCCCCGCGACATTTCATCCAGGGACTGCAGGTGGGCAAAGCCGGGCGCGCGTATCTTCACGCGGTACGGCTTGTTGGCCCCGTCGGACACCATGTAGATGCCGAACTCGCCCTTGGGGTGTTCGACGCCGGCATAGGTTTCGCCCGCGGGCACATGCATGCCTTCGGTAAAGAGCTTGAAGTGGTGGATCAGGTCTTCCATGCCGGTCTTCATGCGTTCGCGGCTGGGCGGCGCGATCTTGTGGTTGTCGATGATGACCGGGCCGGGGTTATTGCGTAGCCATTCCACGCACTGGCGAATAATGCGATTGCTTTCGCGCATTTCGGCAATGCGCACCAGATAGCGGTCATAGCAATCGCCATTGGTGCCCACGGGAATGTCGAAATCAAGGCGATCGTAGACTTCGTAGGGCTGGTGCCTGCGCAGATCCCACTCGACGCCCGAGCCGCGCAGCATGGGGCCGGTAAAGCCCAGCGCCTTGGCGCGATCGGGATCGACCACGCCAATGCCTACCAGGCGCTGCTTCCAGATACGGTTATCGGTCAGCAGGGTTTCGTACTCGTCCACGCAGGTGGGGAAACGGTTGGTGAAGTCCTCGATGAAGTCCAGCAGCGAGCCCGAACGCGCGTCGTTCATGGCGCGCAGTTCTTTCTCGCCGCGGTACTTGCTGGATTGCCCGTACTGCGGCATGGCGTCGGGCAGGTCGCGGTAGACGCCGCCCGGACGATAATAAGCGGCGTGCATGCGCGCGCCCGATACCGCCTCGTAGCAGTCCATCAGGTCTTCGCGTTCGCGGAAGGCATACAGGAACACCGCCATGGCGCCCACGTCGAGCGCGTGCGACCCCAGCGACATCAGGTGGTTCAGCAAGCGCGTGATTTCGTCGAACATGACGCGGATGTACTGCGCGCGCAAAGGCGCCTTGATGCCCAGCAGGTTTTCAACCGCCATCACATAGGCGTGCTCGTTGCACATCATGGACACATAGTCCAGGCGGTCCATATAGGGCAGCGCCTGCAAAAAGGTTTTGTGCTCGGCCAGCTTCTCGGTGGCCCGATGCAGCAAGCCGATGTGCGGATCGGCACGCTGGATGACCTCGCCGTCCAGCTCCAGGACCAGACGCAGCACGCCGTGCGCAGCCGGATGCTGGGGACCAAAGTTCAGTGTGTAGTTTTTGATTTCAGCCATGTTCTAGCGCCCTGCTCCGTAGCCTGCTTCACGCACGACACGCGGCGTGATTTCGCGCGGTTCGATGGTGACGGGTTGGTAGACCACCCGTTTCTGTTCTGTGTCGTAGCGCATTTCCACATTGCCCGAGAGCGGGAAATCCTTGCGGAACGGATGCCCGATGAAACCGTAGTCGGTCAAGATGCGGCGCAGGTCGGGGTGGCCTTCGAACACGATGCCGTACAGATCGAAGGCTTCGCGCTCGAACCAGTTGACCGAGGGCCAGACATCGACCAGCGACGGAATAACGGGGAATTCGTCATTGGGGACATAGACGCGCACCCGCAAGCGCCAGTTGCGCTTGACCGACAGCAGGTGCAGCACCACGGCGAAGCGCTGCGGATGCGCAGCGGCGGCGGCCGGATAAGTGGGCGCGCCCCAGGCGGAATAGTCCATGCCGCACAGGTCGATGCAGGTATCGAAACCCAGCGTGTCGTTGTCGCGCAAAGCGGTGCAGACATCGATCCAGTTCTTGGCGGGGACTTCAAGCGTGAGTTCGTTCAGGGCCAGCTTCAGCGCAACGGATTCACCGAAGGCGGCCTGCAGATTAGTGTGTAGCGTTTCGAGCCGAGTCATAATTCAAGCAGTTCAACGTTAAAGGTGACAGCCACAGGGCCTAGCGCGCAATGGTGTTGGTAAGCCGGATCTTGTTCTGCATTTGCAGCAGGCCGTACACCAGGGCTTCCGCCGTGGGCGGGCAGCCCGGCACGTAGACATCGACAGGAACGATACGGTCGCAGCCGCGCACCACCGAATAGGAATAATGGTAGTAGCCGCCACCGTTGGCACAGGAGCCCATGGAAACCACCCAGCGCGGCTCGGGCATCTGGTCGTAGACCTTGCGCAGCGCCGGCGCCATCTTGTTGCACAGCGTGCCCGCCACGATCATCAGGTCGGACTGGCGCGGGCTGGGACGAAAAATAATGCCGAACTGGTCAAGGTCGTAACGCGCCGCGCCCGCGTGCATCATTTCGACCGCACAACAGGCCAGGCCAAACGTCATGGGCCACAGCGAACCCGTTTTGGCCCAGTTCAGGAACTTGTCTGCGCTGGTGGTTATAAAACCTTCTTTCATGATGCCATCAATAGCCATAATTTACCTTTAGCCTTGTTCCGAAGCGCCCTGGAGCGGGGCTGGACACCTGCCGCTTACTCCCAATCGAGCGCGCCTTTCTTCCACTCGTAGATGAAACCCACGGTGAGAATGGCCAGAAACACCAGAACCGTCCAGAAACCGACCATGCCTATGGTGCCGTTGGCCATGGCCCACGGAAACAGGAAAGCGATTTCCAGGTCAAACATAATGAACAGGATCGCAACCAGGTAATAGCGAACGTCGAACTTCATGCGCGAGTCGCCGAAGGCTTCGAAACCGCATTCGTATTGCGAGAGCTTTTCGTCGTAAGGGCGGTGCGGGCCCAGCAGCCTGCCTGCGCCCAGCAGGGCAAAGCCAATACAGGTTGCCACGACGATAAACAGCAGAACGGGAAAGTACTGTTGCAGATTCATGCTGCGCATCCAATCACGATAAGTAAACTTCTGGATTGTAGCATTTTGAGAGCGTCATTCTGCTGAATAACCCTAAGCTGAAACATGTTGGCAGTCTGCGCACAACAGTCTGAAAAGGCCAACACAAAAGCCACCCCTAGGGGTGGCTTTTGTTGGCAGGCTTGCGCCTGCCTGCGTTCCACGACGGCCCGGCAAAGCCGGACCGTTCAGATGCATAGGCTAGCTATGCAATCCGATTAGAACTGGTGGCGAACACCGACGCCGACAGCGGTCGACTTGGTGTCGTCGATGCCGTACAGGTCTTTAGCATACGAACCGTAAGCGTACACGTTGGTGCGCTTGGACAGTGCGTAGGTGTAGCCCAGGCTGTAGATGTTTTGCTTTTCGTAGTCAACGCCGTTGTTGTCGTCGAAATCAGCCATGGCCCACGAAGCCATAATCTTGCCAGCACCCAGAGGAGCGCTCAGGCCGACAGTGTACAGGTTGGCGTCACGGCCGCTTTCGTACATGGTGCCAGTGGGGGCGCCTGCGATACCGTAGCTGTAGCCACCGATCCAACCGTCACGCGTTTGGCCGAAACCAGCGTGCAGCTTGACGATTTCGAAGTCGTAGCTCAAGCCCAAGTTCCACTGTTTGACTTTCTCGTCAACCGTGTCGTTCTTGACTTGGTCGTACGTCAGAGCAGCACCGATGGGGCCGTTTGCATAGCGCAGACCGGTGGTGACGCCCTTGTCGTTGTCTTCTTCGATACCGTCAACATCCCACTCTTGGGCGCCGTTGGTGTTGAAGGAATAACCAACGCCGAACTGGAAGCCCGAGAAGTTGGGGGTTTGGTACATGACCATGTTGTCCCAACGGACGGTGTTGGACGAACCGAAGGTCGCACCGACGTTGGCTTGGCCGAAGCTGGCGCCGAAGGGGCTGGCTACGTCAGCAAAGTACTTGGACGCGATGTTGGTTTGGCGGCCCAGATCCAGACGGCCCCAGCTGTCGCCTTGCAGACCGATGGTGGCATGACGACCAAACATACGGTCATCTTGAGCGCCGTAGCCGGTCGAGCTGTCGAAACCGTTTTCCAGTTGGAAAACAGCTTGCAGGCCATCGCCCAGATCTTCAGTGCCTTTCAGGCCCCAGCGGCTGCCGGACTGAACACCGTTGATAAGGCCGACTTTCTTGGCATCGGTGTCACCAACTTCAACTTTGTTGTAGCCGATACCGGTATCGATAATACCGTACAGGGTGACCGATGTTTCTGCCTGGGCAACGCCGAAAAAGCCGACGGTGAGAGCAGCAGCGAGCAGAGTCTTTTTCATGTAAGAAATCTCCGTAGATTTGAGTAACTAGAGCAGCGACTACTTGTTTGCACTGTGCTGCTGCTCTTTCCAACTCCGCGATGGGAAGTTGGTGCTATTGCATCAAAATTCCAGCCTGCTGGCTATTATCCTGTTGGGAAACGTGGCGTTTTTTGCACAGGCTGTAGGCTTTTAGCAACAAAACAGCGTTTTTGCCGGTAAATTATAAGGGTTTACCCTTGTTTTGAATGTGGCGGACGCACCACAAAAAAACGCGCCTTTGTACTTACAGCGTCATTTTAAGTATTTACCGCAAGCGCTTGTTTTTAATGGGGGTTTCAAGGTTGTGCCAAACCCTGTTTTTTCTTCGAGTTTTCAGAGATTTACATTCCCGGAGCGCTCAAAAACGGCGTAAATGATTATCCCAGGCCAGGCCGTCCGTCCTGGCTATCTGTTGCGCCTGCTCCCGGCCCGCCATGGAATACGTCAATACCCCCTCGCCGCTGCTGACAAGAAATCCCCCGGCGGGCGCGGGCGCGACGCCGCAGCCGTCGAAAACCGGCGTGCTGCCCAGGCAGCGGCCGCTCTGCGCATCCCAATACGCCACCAGCCCGCCCACGGGACTGCTGGTCGCCACGGTCAGGCCGTCATGGCTGACCGCCAGCGAGCCGACGTAGTTCCGCATGCTGCGCAGGACGTCGCTCGCGCCGGTGAACAAATCCGGCGCCGCGCCGCGCCGGTGCCGCCCCACCAGCGCAGGCTGCTCGTGCGCCGGGCCAGTATGCTGGCAGCCGAACCAGACCGCGCCTGTGCCATCCACGACCATATGCCGGATGGAAAGCCGGCTCAAGGCCTTATCCAGATAAACCTGCTCCAGCAGATCGCCGCTTGCTATATCTATATAGGCAAGCGAAGGCTGCATGGTGTCGGCATTCAACTGCAGCTTGCCATAATCGGGATGCGTCAAGATGCCGCCATTGGCCACGCATACCGTGCCCCCGTCAGGCATCAGCACCACTTCATGCGGCCCAACGCCGTAGGTGGAAAATTCGCCCACGCGCCGGTAAGCACCGCGCGGGCTGGCGTCATAGATACCCAGCACGCCACGGCCCGCCTCGTAGTCATTTTCAGTCGCCAGCATCAACTGGCCATCGGGCGAGTACACGCCATGGCCGAAAAAATGGCGGCCCGGCGCCACGTCCAGGGATTGAAGGGCTTGTTCGCCCGCGACATCGAAAGCCACGGCAAAGAAGCCCGGCTGCCGGCCGAAAGCGACCGCCCGCCCGCGCGCGGCGTCAATGGCAAAGCTGTGGCCCCGGCCAGGCAGGGGAAGCACCTGCTGATCGCGCCCCTGGCCGTCGAGCAGCGCCGCTTCGAATCGGCCGGCGTGTTGGCGCGCCGCCAGATAGCGTGCCGCCCCGATACCGGGCAAGGGGGCGGCGCCATCCGCAGCACTGCGTGCCCAGGCCAAGCCTGTTGCCAGCGCACCCGCCCCGCTGGCGGCCAGCAAGGCCAGAAAACGGCGGCGATCAATCTCCATCAAGGGCATTGAAACCTATCCTTACGCCAAATGCCGGCGCCATGTGTTCATCCACCATGACCTTGGCGTTCTTGAGCAGCAAGCTTGCCAGGGTCAGTTGACGATAACCCTCGGCACTGTGCACCAACTGCTGGGCATCGCCCCGCATGGCAGAAAAATCATCGCGCGCCCGCTGCAATTCCTCTTGCACATTGCGGTCCACCCAGGCTTCGTCATGGCCATATTGATAAGCGCCCGCCTGGTAAAACTTGATCATGCCTTGCACCGCGGCCCCCATGGCCCGGGCCGACAGGCCGCTGCGCCAGAACGGCGCGCGCTTGTACTGAGCGGCCTCCGGGCTGTCGCCCAATACCGGCAGCAGCTTTACATCGCGCGCAAACTGCAGGCCGGTGGACAGCGCCTTGATGGCTTCGCCCGCCACTTCTTGCTGGCTGCGATACAAGGTGCTGTCGGGCAAGGGCCTGCTGAACTGCCGGGCATATTCGCCACCCGGCATCCAGGCCTGGACCAGCTCGGCGCCCACGGCGGCCAGATTGCCGGCAACGGCCGCCGCGTAATCGCAGGCGGCGGCGTTTGACCTTGAGGCAGCGCCGGGTGAACCAGAAGCCCCGGCAGGCGCCGCCGCCCCACCGAAGGACAACACGCCGTTCTCTTTATAGAGCACATACTCCAATGCGGGCAGGCCTTGCAGCGCCACGCTGTGCGTCGCCAGCGCTTTCGCATCGGGCACGCTGTCCGGCTTGGCCAGCAGGCCTTGCACCTGGCGCAAGGTAACGCCGCGCGGATCCGGCCAGAAATAGATACGTTCGTAGCGGTTGGCCGCCACCAAGGGGCCGAAACGCAGGAACTCAATGCCCGACCACGCTTCGACGGTCTGCGCAAAGGCCTCGTCCAGCTGCCCGGCGCTGATGGAACCGGACGGCGCCCGCCCATCGCCGGCCTGGCCTGGCGCCGCCATCGCCGCTGCCGCGCCAGGCGCATCTTGCTGCGCCGGCAGCGCGCACCAGGCCTGCAGGCTGGCTTGCAACTGGCGCGCCGATGCCTGAAAGCCTTGCATGGCGGGGGCAATGTAATCCTGGACCAGGCGTTCGCCATAATCGGCGGGCAGCTCGCCCGCCTGCGCCAGGCCGCCGCCAGCAAGCAGCACGGCACCGGCCAGCACCCGTGTCCTGGCAGCCAGGCTCAGCCGCGCCCGCAACCCACGGCTTGGCAAAGCCGCGCTGCCCTGCTGCCGTCTGTTGAAGACCCGTGGTCGCCTGTCCGCGCACTTGATGAAATCAGCCATGATGTGATTGCGGCTCCTGTATTTGATAGCGATCCTGATGATTTACAGCGATTCCAGAAAGCGGATCAGGTCGGCTCGCTGCTCGGGGCTCATGTCCACCACGCGATCACGCGCGGCCTGCGCTTCGCCGCCATGCCACAAGATGGCTTCCAGCAAAGTGCGAGCCCGCCCGTCATGCAGCCAGGTCGCATTCGGATTCACGGTTTTGGTCAGGCCTATGCCCCATAGCGGCGGCGTGCGCCATTCGCGGCCGCTGGCATCGCCTTCATCCTGCCCATCGGCCAGCCCCGCCCCCATGTCGTGCAACAGCAGATCGGTGTACGGCCAGATCAGTTGAAACCGGTGCTCGGCCCGCTTGGCATCGCGGCGGGTGACATACTTGGGCACATGGCAGGCAATACAGTTGGCAGCGTAAAACAACTGTTTGCCCGCCAGAACGCGCGGGTCATCAACATCGCGCCGCTGCGGCAAGGCCAGATTCTGCGAGTAAACCGTCACAAAATCCATCAGGCGTGCCGGCACCTCGTGCTCGCCCAGATGGGGCTGGGCGCCATGCGGCATGCCGTGGCAAGCCTGCTGCGCCGGCGTGCAATCGCCGAAGTGGCTGGGGAACATAGGCGTCGACAGCCCCATATCGCCCGAAAAGGCATTGGCCGACTGATGTTCGACCGTAGGCTGGCCCGCCTTCCAATTGAAGCGCCCCAGCACACGCTGGCCCGTGCGGGGATCGGTGACCCAGTTGGGCCGGCCCGAAATGCCGTCGCCATGATCACGGCCGGCATGCGCCAGAATATCGTCCTGATGTATGGCTTCCAGCAGGCCCAGCCCCAGCATGGGCGGAGCCAGCCGGGGCGACAGGCGCGTATCCGGATGCAAAGGCCCATAAGCCAGGTTGTCGATCCGATAGGCAGGCCGCATCAGCACGGCGGTTTCACCACCATTGAGCGCGACCGGCTCTTCCTGGTAGCTGATGCGTATCTGTCCCTCGGCAGGCAGGCCCGCCACGGCAAAGGGTTGCAACTGATGGCCATACACCGGGTCGGGCCGCGACGCGACCTCGCCCTGGTCCAGCCGCTTGCGCGCATCGGCCGAACTGTCCGGCAAAGACAGGCGGACCAGCAAGGCGACCGCATCATTTTGCTCCAGGGGATCGAAGCCGGGCACAGTACCCCGGCCGTCTTTCACATGGCAGCCCTGACAGGAGCGTGCATTGAACAGCGGGCCCAGCCCGTCGGAGGCCTGGGTCGATGCGGGCGAGGACACCCAGTCTTTACGGAACAAGCCGTTGCCCACCATGAATTCCTGCCGTCCCTCGAAATCGAGGTTGGCGGCCGGGTGCGAGAAAATATCCGCATTGATGAGCTTTTGCACCGTCCCCGCGCCGCCCTGCATCGACTCGAACGGTTCCGCAGCCGTAAAGCCGGCAGCCGCCTTCGTAATATGCGCGACCCGCTCTTTATCCTTGGCATCGAGGTCATCGCGGTGCTCCAGAGGGCCGGCCGACGCTGCCAGCGCGGCGCCCAGCGCAGTCAAACCAATAATCCGTTTCACACTTGTTCTACTCGCCGAGCCGGTTTCGTGGACAGTATGCGCCTTGCGGCGCGCACCTATTGAAACACAGCGTTGGGGTTATCCAGACTGTCGGAGCCTTCCAGTTCGATGCTGCCCAGCTCCAGCGCGGCAATCACGCGCTCGATGCTGCGGGTCTGGGCCACCAGCCCATCGATCACCGCCTGCACCACCGCATTGCCTTCGGCATTGCCCTGGGCAATCATCTGGTCATAGGTTTCGACGTTTTCAGCGCGGTCTTTCATGGCCTGCATGGCCTTGAGCGTGTCATTCAGCTTGCCGCGCACTTCGCCGTCCAGCTTGGCATCGCGCGACTTGACCAACTCGGACAGGCTGGCGCCCTTGACCTGCGAACCGTCCACGCGCTCGTACCGGCCCAGATAGACATTCATCATGCCCACCTGGTTGTAAAAATGGGAGTTATGCGTATTGTCGGAAAAGCAGTCGTGTTCTTCTTCAGGATCATGCAGCATCAGGCCCAGCTTGATGCGTTCGCCCGCCAGTTCCCCGTATGACAGGCTGCCCAGGCCGGTGAGCATGGCGATCAGGCCCGCCTTGGGGTCTTCCTGAACAGCCTGGCGCGCGGCGCCATCGGCTTGCCATTCACCGACCATGTCTTCCAGATCGGCCACCAGCATATCGGTAACCACTTTCAAGTATTGGCCACGGCGCTCGCAGTGGCCGTTGGTGCAGTGGGCGGGATCAAAATCCGTATGCGGGCGATTGCCTGCATGGCGCTCTTGCGGCGTGCCGGTCCGGCCGGCGGGCGCCGGGCCTGTCCCGTTCAGATCCTGGCCCCACAGCAGGAACTCGATGGCATGATAGCCAATGGCCACATTAGCCTCGTGGCCGTCCGCCTCGTGCAGGCCATCGCGCAGCAACTCGGCCGTAATCTCGGATGCATCCACCTGCTTGCCCCCCACTTTCAAAGCGGGATTGGCAATCACGTTGACGGCATAATAAGCATTGGTGTCCGACTCGGTGCCGTACGAGGCATCGACATAATCGATCAAGCCTTCGTCCAGGGGCCAGGCGTTCACACTGCCCTCCCAATCGTCGACAATCGCGTTGCCGAAACGATAGGCTTCGGTTTGCTGGTAAGGCACGCGGGCCTTCAACCAGGCGCTGCGCGCGGCCGCCAGAGTTTGCGGGCTGGGCTGGCTGACCAAGGCGCCGACTGACTTCTGCAGGACCTGGGCGGTCGCCAGGGCATCCTGGTATTCGGCCAGCGCCACATCCGCGTAGGTTTTGACCACGGCCTTCGGCTCGACAGCGGCAGACGCCGCGGCGGTGCCCAAGCATGCGGCCAGACCCGCCCCCCATAATAATTTGCGCATAGCGATCCCCCGAATGCTTTGATGTAACGGTAAGCTCGCCAGTTTAAACGATATTGATTCCCAATACCGATATTGATTCCGAATAGGGGATTTTTGCCGCTAGGGCCTCAGACCGTGCCGACCATGCGCTGCATGACCTGATTGCCGCCTTTGCGCCGGTGCCACAAGGCCGCGCCAATGTGGCCAACAATCAAGGCCAGCAGCGTCCAGCCCAACAAGCCATGGAAGTTGCCGCCCAGGTCGGTCATCCATTCGATCTTGTCGCCTTCGAAACCCGGCATAAGCGGTATGCCCCACGCCGAAAATGCCCTGCCCGACCCATACTGCCGTATCAGGCCGATCAGTGGCACCATGAACATCAAGGCGTACAAGGCCAGATGACCCAGGCGGGCGGCCAGGCTGACGGCGGGCGGGCGCGTATTGGCATTGACGGCCCACCACAGCAGGCGCAACACGATCAGCAGCATCAAGGTGGCGCCCACTGCTTTATGGGTCGCCCACATGAATTCGTCGAAAGCCGAGTCTTCGAACAGCACCCGTGCCGCCACCGAGGTGAACTGCCAGGCAAAAACAAACGTCATCAGCCAATGCAAACATCGGCTGACCAGCCCGTAACGAACGTGTGAATCACGAAAAAAGGAAGTGGATGACATGGTTGCGAGCCCCTGACAATTTGAAGCGAATGCACGAAGTTGGCATGCATGAAATTATTATGTGAATCGCACTTTAGACTGGGCGTCGCAGGGAAAGTTCGGCGCTATCCCTTGATGCTTCCCCGTGTACGCGCCGGCACCCGGCCCGGCCACGGCGGGCATGGCGGCCGCATACCAAAAAACCCATGATTTCGTTGAAAATCATGGGTTTGCTGTGTATTTCCGGGGCTTCGAAAAAAGATGCCTGGTGCGGCTTGATTCCGTGGGACAAAGTGACCCCATCTCCAGAAAACGTGCTGATGCACCTGAAGTACATTTACGACGCTGAGGAACTCACCGAACCGGCAACTACTAAGGATTTCTTAGTAGTTCGAACGGAAGGCAAGCGTCAGGTTAAACGCAGCCTGAGGCACTATAGTCTGGACGCCATCATTTCCGTAGGCTATCGCGTCAACTCGACGCTGCTTGTCCTAAAGGCTAGCCTTTTATATCACCAAGGACCGTTTGCATATCATCGATATGCTGTTCGGCTCTTCCCTTATTTCCATGAAATGGGGATTTCCGCAGATATAAACTTCATAAGGCTCGCTGCGCTTGTTCTGTGAAGGGCAGATTTCTTCCCATTCTCTTCGCAAACTATTGCCGCATACTACATGCCCGCCATCACGCAATGGCAAGGCTGCCTCGGCGAAGCCAAATTTTTCTTTGAACGCAATATTCATCTGGTGCTCAGTCAGCCAGAGCGAAAGCGTAGCGATCTCACAGGCGAAATCATCAATCTCAATGCCATAGAACTGCGTCAGTTTGATGCCCGAGTAGTACATTTCCGCCTGTTTGCCTAAGATATTCAGGGCATCAATAATCTCCATTTCCATCCTGCGCAGTTCCTCGTAGGCAATAATCAGAAAATTGCCGGAACCGCAGGCGGGATCGAAGATACGCAGGTTCTGCAGGCGCACCAGCAGCGCTTTTAGCTTCTTCTCATTGCCACGCACTTTTTCAAGTTCGGCGTGCAGCTTGTCCAGAAACAGCGGCTGTATCACCTTCATGATGTTGGACACTGAGGTGTAATGTTGCCCCAGGTTGCCGCACTGTTCTTTGTCAATCACCGCCTGAAACATTGACCCGAAAATATCCGGCTTGATTTCCGACCAGTCCAGCCCACCGCAGTCCAACAGTAGGCGCCGCGCCTTGCGGCCAAATTCAGGCACAGGTTCGTCATCTCGGAACAACCCACCATTCACATAGCGGAATGCCTGGAGATGGCTGGGCATACGCATGCGCTGGGGCGAGTCTTCTACCAGATTCAGCACCGTGAACAGATCGGTAAAGAACTGATCTACGTCTGAACCGTCTTCGCGCGTGCAGGCTTATAGCGTGGAAGTCAGTTGGCCTTCTTCAAAGATGCCAGTGTCTTCGGCATAGAAGCAGAACAGCAGGCGCGTTAGAAATACATTCAGTTCATGGATGTCTTCGGGTTTAGTGAGGTCATTGCGTTCGCGGATCAGGTCGAACAGCTGACCCATTTTCTCTGTGGCCTTGAGGTCAGCCGGGCGCTCCGGATACATCACCGTTTTTTCATACCCCGCCAGGGGCAGGAAGAAGGCGTATTCCTTGTTCAGCTCGGTCAGGTCGGTGACAAGGCGCTCATCAGCCTTCAGGTCAAAGGCTGCCAGGCTTTGAAAATCCGCGACGGTTACAAACCGCATGTCATGTCGGGCGATCAGGTCACTTTCTTTTAGGGTTTCCGCTTCAGCAGTCACGTCCTGGCCGACAGGCACTACTCGGAAATATAGTTTTTCTTCAGGCCAATGTCGTCGCCCGTATCCCCACCCACTGCAGTACCCTGCGACAAATTGCCGTGCCAATTTTCTTGATACAGACTCTCATCAAGCGACTATTCGTAGCATATAAACTCCACTATTATTATTTATGTAGCGTGAAAACTCCAATATGGAGTTTCCAAAGGAAGATTATCCAGTACTCTTCACTCACCTACAGCTTTACTTAAAAACTTACTTTTTGGAGAAGAGCCATGAAAGACATTCTTGAGAGCATCCTCGAATTGGCTAAGGAATCAGACGGCAACACACGGATCGCTGCTATCGCCGTGCTGGGCATTATTTCCATTGCTGTCGCGATGAAATCGTAGTGGTCGCAGCATGACAACAAACCACGGCGCTGGTGAGTCAGACCGTTTTGACGCCTACTGCCAAGCGCTTCGTATGAATATCAAGGCCGCCTTAAGCGTCTCTGGTCCTGAGCGCGAAGATGGCCGCGCAGGGGGTTGGAGAGACACCGACATCTACAGGCAAACCGGCCTTGCTCGGAGCACACTTCGAGCGCTCAGGCAAGCAGAGGAGGGGCTGGAACCCAAACCAGATCTACGCACCTTGTCCAAGCTAGCCGATCTTCTGGGTATCCCCATGGCGTTTCTTCTCATGACGCCAGAAGACTGGGAGCTCTTGATCAAGGCCGTGGGCGATCTTGAAACAATGATGAAGTCTGCCGACAAACTCCTGCGAAATGATTTTGGAAGCCACGCAACGGTGCATCGAGTTCTCGAACAAGTGGGCGTGTTCAGAACGCCACGGCCCTCCAACGCAACGCCTGATCCCAGGGAGAAAGCCCGCCTGGACAGCAGAGACGAAAGACGCAGACGTATAACTCACACGTTAGGGGCGTTGATGCTCCTCAGACAGCCACAGCACGAGGAGCTCCGCATGCAGAATTTGGTGCTTGTCGCTCTGGCGGCATCGCTGGCAAACCAGATCAAACAGCCAACTGATAAAGACCCTGAACATGGCACACAGTATCGATCCTGACCTGGATAATCTGCTTCTGGATTCGGACAGTGACGACATCAACATTCTGATTGACCACATCACTGCCAAGGGGGATGGGCGCATCTCGCTCTCCGCTGAGTCCTGCGCACAACTCGTACTTGCCAAGGCCTCGGGGAGAGTCTCCCCTGAAGATGTCGCGCTCATTTCCCAAGAACTGCGAAAATTCGGCGGAAATACCCTCCTCAATCTCTTCCGAAGAGGGAGGGGTGTGGCATACAAAGAGCTATTGTGTGACGTGGCTGACCATTTGAAGGTCAACTACAACAAGAACAGCGATTGCCCGAAAATCGAAATGGTCATCTTACTGAAGGTTCTCGAAGAATCGATTGATCGGATGACTGAACAAGAACGTGAAGCGTTGTTCAACAGCCTGGGAGCGAACTTCACAGGTACTGGGCCACTCATGATGGCTTCCCTGCAGGCTGCCATCAAAGCATCAGGCTTTGCCGCCTACAAGCTTTCTGCAATCGTGGCTCAAGCTACGTCCACAGCGATTCTTGGCCGGGGGCTGGTGTTCACCACCACTGCTCCCTTAATGCGAGGAGCCGGTGCATTCGCAGGCCCCATCGGCTGGGCAATTACAGGAATCTGGACGGTTTTTGACCTCGCGAGTCCCGCGTATCGCGTCACGGTTCCTTGCGTGGTTCAAATTGCCTATATGCGACAAAAGGCGTATTCCGCCCAAGAGAAAGAAGGACGTTGCCCGCAATGTGACACCCCGGTCTCGAGCAGTGCAAAATTCTGCGGTGAGTGTGGATGTCGTTTGAAAAACTGACCGGCCAACAGCAGACACGTAGCGCGTATATCAATAGATGTCCCTGTCTACAGTCGCGGACCAGGTGATGAGGTCAGGAAAGATGGCTGCGCCGGCAACAGCCAGGTGTTTGGTGTCGCCCGCAGGCAAGCGAAGCGCGCAAGCCCGGCCAAGAAGCCGGGCCGAAGGCGTCATCGATGGGGAAGGCTGACGTCAGCCAGTCCCGCCAGGGATGAGCGAACAGCGAACCTGAAGCAGCGCGGTCTGCGAAGCAGGGACGCACATATGATCCGATTACCACGCTTCCCGTCTGGAAACTGGAAACGAACCACCCACTGCTTCTGACCACTTGGCTGCACGACCAGGAACAGGCCGCGCCCAGAAGCCAACGTGTAAACTGTATTCTTGGGTTTCGCCCTGCGAGCTGCAAGATCAGTGAGTTGTGTGGGGATTTTTGGCATGTCGGGTCTCTAAGTGGGCCATTCTATGGTATGTAATTTTTAACATACCAAAACGCATACCAAAAACCCGGGATTTACTGCCCCCCCCCTGAGACGCCCTGAACGCAAAAAACCCGCACAAACCTAATGTCTATGCGGGCTTCCGGTACTTCTCAGGCCGTTATGAAACAACCTGATGTTTAACTGTGGTGCCGACGACGAGACTCGAACTCGTACAGCTTTCGCCACTACCCCCTCAAGATAGCGTGTCTACCAATTCCACCACGTCGGCTTGCAAAGAGCGGTATTCTAGCACGAAAACAGGTTCATATTTTGACGAACCCGGGCACGGTGTGCTGGCGGGAAGCCGCGTCATCAGGCGGCTTCCGGGTTTCGCTTAATTGTTTTGGGCAGGCTGTTGTTGGGCGCCGCCGGACGGCTCGGCCGGCGCCGGCTCAGGCGTCTGGGCGGGTTGCTCGGCAGGCGCAGGCTGGGCGGGCGCTTGCGGCACATCGGATGCCTCGGGCGCTGCGGGCGCAGGCGCAGACGGTACCGCCGCACCGGATGGCGCGGCAGGCGCCGCGGGCACGGCCGAGCCAGCGGAAGGCACTTCCTGGCCCTGGAAGCCTTGCATGACGCCGCCATCGATCACCGACGGGCTGCCGGCGGGATGATGAGCCACCCAGGCCAGGCCGCCGGTCGAGGCAAAAAAGATAATCGCAGCCCATTTGGTCGTGCGCGACAGAAAGTTGGCCGCGCCCGTGGCGCCGAACAGGCTACCTGCGGAACCGCCGCCGAACGAAGAGCCCATATCGGCGCCCTTGCCCTGCTGCAGCAGGACCAACACAATAATACTCAACGACGATATAACCTGGATCGCCAAAAGTACAGGTGACAACCATTGCATGAAAAAACTCCGAAGCCTATGCGGCCGCTATACGTAAAAATTCTTCCGCCATCAGCGACGCGCCGCCAACCAGCGCACCGTCGATATCAGACATGGCAAACAAAGAGCCCGCGTTCGAGGCCTTGACGCTGCCGCCATAAAGCACCCTGACTTCGGGTACACCCAGGCCGGCCAATTGCGAACGAATAAAGGCATGCACGGCCTGCGCCTGCTCGGGCGTTGCCGTACGGCCCGTGCCGATGGCCCAAACGGGCTCGTAGGCAATGACCATTTTGCCCACCTGCTGGGCGCCCAACGCCAGGACCGGCGCAAGCTGGCGTGCAATGACCTGGTCTGTTTGGCCGGCTTCCTGCTCGGCCAGGGTTTCACCCACGCACACCACGGGCGTGATGCCGGCATTCAGCGCGGCGACGGCCTTTTCAGCCACCAGTTGATCGGTTTCACCGTGCAGCGTGCGCCGCTCGGAATGACCGGCCAGCACCCACTGGCACGCAAAATCGCTGAGCATGCCGGCAGATACCTCGCCGGTAAAAGCGCCCTGCTCGTGCTTGCTGACGTCTTGAGCGCCCCAGGTAATTCCGCTGCCCTGCAAGCTGGCATGGGCCTGCCCCAAATAAGGGAAAGGCACGCAAACGGCCAGATCGCAATCTTGCACGGCCGGCACGCCCGCGCACAAGCCATCCAGCAGGCTAGCATTTGCAGCTTGATGGCCGTGCATTTTCCAGTTGCCTATGACAAGGCGCTTACGCGTTTGATGACTATTCATTGGCCCGAAACAAAAAAATTTGGACAACCCGGCATTGTAGCGTGTTCGCGGCCAATCTGCCTAACAGCAAGCTGACAAGCTAAACGGTCAAAACAATTTTCCCGATCTGCTCGCCCGCGTCCATCATCGCGTGTGCATCGCAGGCCTTGTCCAGCGGAAAGGTGGCGTGGACGATGGGACGGATTTTCCCGCTTTCCAGCAAGGGCCAGACGTGCTTTTTAAGGGACTGCGCAATATCGGCCTTGAATTCGACCGGGCGCGGACGCAAGGTGGAGCCGGTGACCGTCAGGCGGCGGCGCAGTATCTGGCTGCAATCGATGGTGGCCTTGGCCCCGCCCAGCAAGGCGATGATGACAATGCGGCCGTCATCGGCCAGGCAATTGATGTTGCGGTTGATGTATTCACCCGCGACCATATCCAGCACGACATCCACGCCCTTGCCGTCAGTCGCCTTCTTGACCTCTTCCACATAGTCCTGGCTGCGGTAGTTGATGCCCAGCACGGCGCCCAGGCCTTCCACTGCCCGGGCACGCTCGTCGCTGCCCACCGTGGCATACACCTTATGGCCCATGGCCGTGGCCAGTTGCACCGCCGTCGTGCCGATGCCGCTGGCGCCGCCGTGCACCAGCAAGGACTCGCCCGCCGACAAGCGGCCGCGATCGAACACATTCGTCCAGACGGTATAGTAGGTTTCGGGCAGGCCCGCCGCTTCGACATCGGACGAACCCTTGGGCACCGGCAGGCACTGGGCCGCGGGCGCGGCGCAGTACTCGGCATAACCGCCCCCCGCGACCAGGGCGCACACCTTATCGCCAATGGCCAGGCCCGTGCTGCCCGTGTCGCCCGACACGATTTCACCCACGACCTCGAGCCCGGGCAAGTCGGACGCGCCGGGCGGCGGCGGGTAATTGCCCTTGCGCTGAAACACATCGGGCCGGTTGATGCCGGCAGCGGAAACTTTGATCAAGACTTCGCCGGCCTTGAGTTCCGGCATGGGCCGGTCCACCAGCACCAACACTTCAGGACCACCCGGCGTTGAAATTTCCACTGCTTTCATTGCGACTCCTTGTTTATTCGATCCAAAAGCCTATTATCACCCGTTCCGCCATTTTTTTGCTCCCGGTCCCTGCACGGCGCAAACCGCCCGCCACGACACCCCGTAACAGAAGCCTGCCAGCGGCCTGTACCATTGACGCAAGCAGTATAGATAAACCATGGATACCGAGCCTTTGATATTTGCTTGATAAACAATTGATAATTTCTTGTTTGTGCCTGGCCTACGCTGATATATACGCAACAACGCCAGGCGGGCATGTCACACTCCAGACGCTTTACTCATTCTTCTTCCGGCGCCAGCCAATGCATGGGCGCCAACACGGGCATTCCCCGCCCCCTGATGCAAGGCGCCCATGAAGCAAGGTCTCTACCGGCGGAAACGCACGCGTTCGCGGCGCCAGTACAAAGCGATCACCCCAAGCACTCCAACGAAGAAAGGCTGGAATTGTCTGTGGTCCTCCCCCTGCACAACGAAGCAGAAGTCATTCACCTTATGTACCGGCGGCTGAAGGCGGCCATCGCGCCGCTGAATGTGCGCTATGAGCTGGTGTTTGTCGATGATGGCAGCAACGACGGCACGACCGCGGCCTTATCCGGCATTGCGCTCCGCGACCCGCAGGTGGCCGTCATTGTCTTCACACGCCATTTCGGCAAAGAAGCGGCATTGGATGCCGGGCTGGCCCTGGCCGGCGGGCAGGCCATCATCATCATGGATGCGGATCTGCAGGACCCGCCTGAACACATTCCAGGCATGCTGGCGGCATGGCGCAAAGGGGCCAATGCAGTGCTTATGCGCCGGCGTAATCCATATCCAGGGCCGATGCTCCGGCATCTGGGCAAGTGGTGTCTTCACCGCATGCTGGACGTCATTGGCGATGTGGGCATGCCCAAGGATAAGGTCGACTTCATGCTCTATGACCAGAAAGCCTTAGACGCGCTCAGCCTTGTCGTCCACCGAAAGCGCTATATGCACACCATATTCGAATGGGCGGGCATAAAGCAGGCCGTCATTGAGTACAACAGGCAACCCAGGGCGGCAGGTTCCTCGAAATCCAGCATTCTGACATTCCTCGGGCTTGCTGCGGATGACACAAGCATCTATACCGATGTCCTGCTGCGCGCCCTCATGTCGCTCGGTCTGGTGGGCGCCCTGGCCAGTTTGCTCTATGCCGGCTGCATCTTCACGGCAGCCGCCGTTCTACACGACCCTGCGCCAGCCAAGCCGCTGGCCCTGTCCACCCAGGCCTTGCTCTGGAGCGCCCTATTGTTTTTGGCCGGGTGGATGGGCAAATCAATCAACCGCACACGCCCTTGCACCAAGCGCCCGCGGTACGTCGTCAAGAAACTGATGCGGTCCCGCGTGCCTTCAGTGCTGTAGCGGCCGGCAGGCCCGGGCATTGCGCTGCTGTCCTGGCTTCCCGGCATATGGGTAAAATCGGACGACAAGCAGAACCGGCATCTGAAAGGGTGGAGAGCATGGCAAACCGCTACCCATTTATCGAATAACCCTACTGGATAAACCCATCAACATGCCCCCAAAGCACTCAATACGGATGCTCATCGTCGAGGATCATGCGGGTCTTGCCACCAACCTGCTGGAATTTTTCCACGACAGCCGATACATACTGGATTTCGCGTCCGACGGCCTGACGGCGATCCATCTTATCGCCACCCATGAATACGATGTGATTATTCTGGACGTCATGCTGCCGGGGCTTTCCGGATTCGAAGTATGCCGCCGGATTCGCCATGACATTCACTGCTCGACACCCGTCATTATCATGACGTCGAAAGACCAATTGCAAGACAAGGAACAGGGCTTTATCGTGGGCGCGGACGATTATCTGGTCAAGCCGTTCAATCTGCGCGAGCTGCAACTAAGGGTCGATGCGCTCTATCGGCGCAAGGCCGGATTTTCCAGGACACCCGAGATCACCATTCCCGGGATCCACTTCAATCCCGGCACCTTCGTGGTGCGCACCGACGGCGGCGAACAGCTTGAACTGACCGGCACGGCGGCCCGCATCTTCGAAGAGCTGATCAAGGCGCATCCCGACTTCCTTTCATACGCCGATCTCCAGGACAGGGTGTGGGGCGAACGCGAAGTCGACATGAACACGCTGCGCACGCATGTGTATTCGCTGCGCAAGCTGCTGCAGGATACATTTCAGTATCCTATGATCAAGACCCTGCACGGACGCGGCTACCGCCTCCTGGCGCCAAACAAAGATAGCCGATGAAGTTCAAGTCTATTTCCCGCAGGGTCTATCGGGCCATCCTGGCAGTCAGCGTCGTCAGCATGGTCGTCATGGTCATGACTGTGCTGCTCGTGAATGAAGACCTTGAACACACGATGCTTGATGTGGAGTTTGCAGAAGAACGCGACTTCATACTGATGAACAATACGGGCGAAGACGTGCTGGTCTGGGATACGCCCAACCTGGCCGTCGTTTTCGTGCCCCACGGCAAACCTCGCCCCGATGTCCTGCCGCCAATATTCCGTGGGTTGCCCGATAACTATTCAGCGGAAAGCACGTTCGATGCCAAAACTTATCTGGTGACCGTCGATACCGTCGAAAAGGGTCTGCTTTACGTCGCCAAGAACATCACGCACTTTGAGGACCGGGAAGCGCTTTTTAGCGTCGCCTTGATCATCATGACGCTGATCATCATCGCGTTCAGTCTGTTGCTTGCCGTATTGAACAGCCGCCGCATCGTCAGGCCCTTGAAGCTGCTATCTGAACGGATAAGCCGGATTCCCGTAGGGCCGAACATGCCCCGGATGGAAACCGACTACGCCGATGCCGAGCTGCACTCTATTGCGATGACCTTCAACCGGTTCCTGGATGAACTGGAATCCTATGTGCGAAGAGAGCAGTCGCTCTTGAACCTGGCCAGCCACGAGCTGCGCACCCCCATCGCGGTCATGTCGGGAGCGCTTGATATTCTGGAGTTGCGCGACCAGCTTACGCCGAACGACCAGGCCACGCTCAAGCGTGTGCGCAGGTCATGCGACGAAATGCGGGACAACGTCAACATCTTGCTCAAGCTGGCTCGCCGCGATCCCACCGATCAAGCACACGAAGTGTTTGACGTACGCCCTGTCGCGCAACAGGTAATCGAAGACCTGAAGGTCAGCCATCATGCAGGAGACCGGGTCACGCTTGAGGCAAAGTCCGCTGTGATGGTAAAAACCGACACCGTCATGGTACGCATGCTGCTCCGCAATCTCATACAGAATGCCCTGCAACATACCCAAAGCGATATTCGCGTCACGCTGTCGGAAAGCATGATCGACATTGAAGACCAGGGGTCGGGGCTGACCGCCGAGCAGCAAGCCATTCTTCTGGGCGAAAAGAAAATCGCTTCTGACGGATCAACGCTCACTGGATTAGGCCTCTATATTGTGACGCTGATGACCGAAAGGCTGGGCTGGCAGCTTGACATTGCGCAGACCGACAACCATGGCACACGCATCCGCCTGAATCTCAAGCCGATCAACTGAACGATATCCCCCTCTGATCAAGGGCGCCCATTGCGCAGCTCGCCCCGGGCGCCTTGTGCCTGCTTGCCCCTTTCTGGACAAGACAGGCCCCGGTTTGATGAATTCTTGATTTTTTCTTGATGAATTCTTGTTGCCGGCCTGCCTATTCTTGCCCCGTCGCTTGACCAATATCCCCTCTTGCAGCACATGCCGTGCACCGGGTGCTTGATGATCGCACCTGGGCATTGGCACTGCACGACCCTACCGCCTACAGCCTTCATGCGTGCAACCACACTCTCTTTTATCCTTGCCAGCTTCTGCTTTCTGAGCGCTAGCCGTCTCGCGCTTTGTCTGTGGCAATGGCGGCGCGTCCAGGCCGCCGGCGGCCTGTGGCCCATTCTTAAAGGTGGTCTGCGCATCGACGCCGCCCAGATCGCCATGCTGGCAGGCATCCCCTTGATCCTGGGCCCCTTCCTGGGTCACTATCAGTTTGCCGATACGATGGCCGTGGGTTGGCTGCTTGCCGCGTGGTTCCTGCTGGTGCTGCTGGAAGCATCGACCCCCCAGTTCATCCTGGAATACGACACCCGCCCTAACCGCCTGTATGTAGAGTATCTGAAACACCCCAAAGAAGTGTTTGGCATGCTGTGGAAAGGCTATCGCCTGGTCATAGCCGGCGCATTGCTATGGGTCGCGCTATTGATGTGGGCAGGTTATCAATGCTTTGGCCAGGTTCGCGCCGACGCGCCGCTGTCAGGGTGGCAGCAAGTCCTTTACGCCCTTGCCGCCGCGCTGCTCGTTTTCCTGGCGATTCGCGGCACCTTGAGCCATCGGCCCATCAACTCGTCCACGGTGGCCTATTGCGGCGATGGGATGCTCAACACCTTGCCGCTGAATTCGCTCTACAGCGTTCTTTATGCGCTCTACAGCATGAAGAACGAACGCTCCGCCTCGGACGTGTACGGCAAGCTGCCCGATGCGGACATCAGTGCTGAAGTCAATCTGCGTGCCGGCATTACCCCCTCGAGCCGCGACATTCCTTCACTTCACCTTCAGGAACCCACCTTCAACAGGCCAAAGCCGCTGAACCTGGTGATGATTGTCGAAGAGAGCCTGGGGGCCCAATATGTAAAGAACCTGGGCGGGCGCGGCCTGACGCCCCACATCGACCAACTGGCCGGCGAAAGCTGGAACTTCACCCAGGCCTACGCAACGGGCACGCGATCGGTGCGCGGCCTCGAGGCGCTTGTCGCGGGCTTTCCACCCACCATTTCCGATGCCGCCTTGCGCCTGTCGGGCGCCCAGCGTAACTTCTACACCCTGGCCCAGACGCTGAAGCAGCATGGCTATCGATCCCGGTTCATCTATGGCGGGGAAGCCCACTTCGATAATATGAAGAGCTTCTTCCTGGGCAACGGCTTTGACGAACTCCACGACCTGCCCACCTTCCACAAACCCGCCTTTGTCGGAACATGGGGCGCATCCGACGAAGACATGTTCAACAAGCTCGATGCGCTGTTAAGCGATCCTTCCGGCCAGCCAAGCTTTACCCTTGCGTTCTCCGTGAGCAACCATTCCCCCTGGGAGTACCCGCCAGGGCGGATTCAGGCCAATGGCGACCCTGCAACCCTGGACAATAGCGTTCGATACGCCGATTGGGCGCTGGGGCAGTTTTTCAAGAAGGCCAAGGCCTCCGGCTATTGGGAAAATACGGTGTTCCTTGTTGCGGCAGACCATGATTCCCGCGTCTTCGGCGCCAACCTGGTGCCGCTCAGGCATTTTCATATTCCCGCCTTGATCCTCGGCGCCGGCATTCAGCCACGCCAAGACAAGCGCATCATCAGCCAGATCGACTTGCCCCCGACCCTGCTTTCTTTGCTTGGCATCCACAGCGAGCACCCCATGATCGGGCGCGACCTCACGAGCACAGACAGCAACCGGGCGATGATGCAGTATGGCGAGAACTACGGATATCTTAAAGGCGACAGATTGCTTGTTCTGGAGCCGCATCGCACGCCTACTCAGTACCGCTATGCCGCGCCCGCTTCCTATACGCCGGAACGCGTGGACGATGCCCTGCTCAAGGAAGCGCTGAGCCATGTACTGTGGCCCGCGTGGGTCTATAAAAACCATTACTACACGCTGCCGCAGCTTCAATCGGCACACCCGGGAAGCATCAGCCCGCCTTAATGGATTCTTGATTCTTAATTGACGATTTCTTGTTGCCGGCATGTGTATTCTTGCGCCATCGCATCAACCCATCACATGAATGCCGACATTGATTTCCGTCTCGCCCGCAAGGCAAGCCCGCACGCGACATCGGCGCCGCCGCCCAGCGGCCTCGGCGGCATCGCTGGCGGCCCAAGTCATGCCGTTCCTGGCATCGGGCGGACTGGCCACCCTTGTTCACTGGGCCTGGATGGGCATGCTGGTCTGGGCAGGCCTGGCGCCAGTCCTGGCTACCACCGCCGGTGCGCTGGCGGGCGCCATCGTCAACTACCTGCTCCAGTTTTACTGGACCTTCAAGGGAAATAGCCGCCACGGCAGGGCCGTCCCGGCCTATATCCGCACGGTGATCCTGGGCTGCTGCGCCAATGCGGCGCTTTTCTATTTTCTAAATTCGATTGCTCATGCAGGCCCAACGATGGCGCAACTTTGCGCCACCTTGGCGGTCGCGGCCATGAATTTCATTCTTTACAAAAAGGTTGTGTTCCATGAACGCATTAGTCGAAAACTGGCGCCTTGAACCCCAGAGGGACCGGCAAGCCGAACTCTCGGTTGTGATCCCCCTATACAACGAGCATGAGGTGATCACGCTGATGCATGCGCGTTTAACCGCGGTGCTTGCCGGCCTGGACATGCCTTACGAGCTGGTCCTGGTCGATGATGGCAGCCGCGACGGCACCCCCAATACGATGCACCAACTGGCCCAGGCGGACCCTTCTGTGACGGCCGTCTTTCTAAGCCGGAACTTCGGCAAAGAGGCGGCGCTGACCGCCGGCCTGGCGCATGCCGCAGGAGAGGCGGTCATTATTATGGATGCCGACTTGCAGGACCCGCCGGAACTCATCCCGCACATGCTGCGCGCATGGAAAGACGGCGCGGACGTCGTCTGCATGCGCCGCCGCTCACGCGCAGGGGAAAGCTGGTTCAAGCGGTACAGCGCCCATGGCTTCTACCGGCTGCTCAACGCCATCAGCGATGTAGACATTCCCGCCGATACCGGCGACTTCCGCCTGCTCAGCCGCAAGGCCGTCGATGCGCTGAACCGCTTGAACGAACGCAACCGCTACATGAAGGGCTTGTTCGCCTGGATAGGCCTGCCCACGACCGTCATTGAATATGACCGCAAACCGCGGGCGGCAGGCGTCACTAAATGGGATTACCTGAGCCTGTTCAATCTTGCATTCGAAGGCATTACTTCTTTCTCGACGGCTCCGCTACGCCTGGCGATGGCGGGAGGCCTTCTGACCGCGTTTTTCGGGGTTCTGTTCACCCTGTGGATCGTGGCCAAGGCGCTTGTACTGGGAGACCCTGTGCAGGGCTATCCCTCGCTCATCTGCATGATCACGATCCTGGGCGGCGTCCAGTTGCTGTCCATTGGACTGTTGGGTGAATACGTCGGCAAAACCTATTACGAAACCAAGCAGCGCCCCGTGTACTTGGTGCGCCAAGTGGTAAGCCAAGGGAGAACAGCCAGCCCGACGGCCAACGCCCATGCTGGAACCGCAACGGCGGCCAACGAGCCCTATGCAAGCTATAAGTAAAGGCGCGCGGCGCGCACTGTGGGCCGTGCTATTGTTGCCGCTTGTCTCGATGATGGTCGTTCCTTTCTACGACACCAGCGAGCCCCGCTACGCGGAGATTGCCCGCATCATGGCGCAATCGGGCGACTGGATAACGCCCTGGTTCGAGCCGGGCCTGCCTTTCTGGGGCAAGCCGCCCCTTTCCTTCTGGGCGCAGGCGCTGTCCATGAAGCTATTCGGCTACACCGAGTTCGGGGCGCGCCTGCCCTCCTGGATCTGCCTGCTTTTATCCAACGGCATACTCATAGCAGGCTTGCGATCATTGCAAGGGCCGCGCGCTGCCCTGATTGCGGCCATTATCTATAGCACCTGCGCGCTCAGCTACATCAGTTCGGGCGCTGTACTTACCGACCCCTTCCTGACGCTCGGCACGACGCTGTCCTTGATCTCGTTCGCCATGGCGGCACACCGCCGAAATGAATGCATAAACGGGACCGGCAATCAGGGCGGGGCATCAGCCGGCACGCCGCCAGCACAGGGCGCCTGGTGGTGGCGATACGGCTTTTTCCTGGGCCTGGCCATTGGCCTATTGGCCAAAGGGCCGTTGGCCGCGGTACTGATCCTGGCCCCGCCGGCCGTCTGGTCTGTCCTGAATCGAAAGACGGCCTGTCTGCCCGCGGCATTGCCTTGGGCCAAAGGCCTGGCCTTGACGGCCGCGTTGACCCTGCCTTGGTATGCCATGGCGGAAATCAAGACGCCGGGCTTCCTGGACTACTTCATTGCGGGGGAGCATTTCCGGCGCTTCCTGGACCCGGGCTGGAGCGGAGACCTGTATGGAACGGCCCATAGGCAGGCCTACGGAACCATATGGCTCTACTGGCTGCAGGCCTCTTTCCCCTGGGGCATCATCATGCTGGCGGCGGGGTTCGGCGCGCTACGCAGTACCCGTCTTCGCTCAACAATACGCGCTGCCCGCAAAGACCCCTTGTTCTCATATTGGCTCACGGGCGCGCTATTCACACCCTTATTCTTTACCTTCTCGGCCAATATCCTGTGGACCTATCTGCTGCCTTCCCTGGCCGGCTTGAGTGTCATCGTCGCGATGCTGGCGGAACAGGCAGGCAAGCAAGCCGTCCTGTCCAGGCGCGTGCTGTTCAGCGCCGCCGGGATAGTGCCCCTGGCGGCCCTGGTACTGAGCGCGATCGTCTGGGTCAACCCGGACATGCGCAATACTGAACGAAGCCTGATCCGCTACGCGGCGCAGCGCGATGAGCCAGCCCTTCCCTTGTTCTATTATTCCAAGCCGCCCTTCTCTGCACGGTTTTACTCGGCTGGGCAGGTGCGTGAGCTTGAGCAAAGCGAATTACAGCAAGCCATGCAGTGCGGCACGCCGTTCTACTTGGCGGTCCCGAAAGACAAGCAAAAGGAGATTGAAGCGATGGCCGGCAAGCCGCCCCGCAAACTGTACGCCAACAAGCGCTATGTATTGATAAAGATATCGCCGCTTTCGGCATGCGCCATGCAATCTGTGACCCCGAATGCGCAGAAAGCGTTTAAACCAATGCTCCACGCTTTCCTGCCGGACGATAGTCGTGTTACCATCTTGCGCTCGGAAGGTTGGCAGAGTGGTCGAATGCACCGGTCTTGTTAAATCGAGCTTTGATGTGTAAACGCATCAAATGTAAGGAGTCAAATTCGGAGAAGCCCCTGGCGTATGCCGAGGTAACGCCGAGCGAAGCCTGCCCTGGCAGGAACGTGTAGAGACTTGACGGCTCCCACCTACAGTCCAAGGACCATGGTGAAGGCAAAGTCCAGACTATCAAACAGGCGATTTTTTTGCCTGGTAGTGAAAACTATAGTAGTAAGGAAAACCGGCAGGGGTTCACGCCCCTCCAGGGTTCGAATCCCTGACCTTCCGCCAAGAACAAAGACTACCAGGGCATCATACGGCCGCTCAAGGCCCTTGCAGCCCCGCGCACCCATGGCGGAATTGGTAGACGCAAGAGACTTAAAATCTCTCGACCTCTGGTCGTGCCGGTTCGATTCCGGCTGGGTGCACCACACAATCAGATGATGGCCTGTAAGCCCTTGTCAGCGATGACATTGAGCAGCTTGAGGGCTGGCCCCGTGGGATGGGTGTCGCCTTGCTCCCACTTACGCACGGTCGAGGCCGACGTATGCAAATGAAGAGCGAACACAGGCTGGCTGAACTTCAACGCTTCGCGCAGACGCTTGATGTCGGCAGCGCTGAACTCCCGCACCGGCGGCGGGCAGATCGCGTCGAACTCGCGCATCGTTACCTTGCTGATCGCTCCAGCTTTGTGGAGCGCGGCCAGGTCACCACGCAGGGATTCAATGATCTTGCTCACAATACACCTCCAATAACACACCAGACTGCAACGCCTTCGACAAAGCCTTTGCGGACAGCTCCAGAAACACTTTGCCAGCGAATTGCAGCGCCTTCTTCTCGTCCTGCGTGATGTTTGCCCTGTCACTCTTGGGGAACCCATGCAGGAACACATAGCGGCTACCCATCCTGGCCGACAGCAGCGTGCGGTAGCCTCCGCTCTTGCCTCTGCCGGGGCGGGCAACCCGCTTCTTGTAGAGGAAGCCACCCAAGTCCGCATCAATCAGGCCGCTTTCCATCTCTTGAACCGCTTTGCACAACGCGGCATCAGGCAGTTTTTCGCTTGCTTGCCAGCGCGCGAAGTCCTTTCGCTTGAGCACACGCGTCATCTTCACCTCCAAACTATACCCGAAACGGGTACATTTTTCCAACTACCAGCGTGATGCACGAGTGTGGATTAGAGTTACCGGCGCAGAACCCATTCTCTGACTTAAAATCTCTCGACCTCTGGTCGTGCCGGTTCGATTCCGGCTGGGTGCACCACACGATACATGTTATCGTTTTTACATGAAGACCGGAACCTGGATCGCCGTGGGCACCGCTATTGGCGTTGCCATCGGCAGCGCCATGGACAATATTGCGGGCGGCATCGGCATAGGCCTTGCCATCGGGATCGCGCTTGGCCTGGCGCAGCGCTGACGCCTGCGGCCCATACTTCACGCCTCATACTTCACGCCTCATACTTCACGCCTCATGCGTCACGCCCCATAGGCCCCGCCGTGCCTCGCATCCATAAAAATACCCCGGAAGCTGATCATCAACTTCCGGGGTATTGCTTTTTGCCCGGCACAACAGCGGCGGTTTCCCGCCGCCCTGCCGATGGTGGCGCTTACTCTTCAGCCGCTACAGGCGCTTGCGGGCCGCCTTGGGCCTCGATGCCGCCGATCGCCTTCATGGACAAGCGCAAACGGCCCTTGTCGTCGGCTTCGATGACTTTGATGCGCACCGTTTGGCCTACCTTGAGCACGTCATTGATGTTGGCAATGCGGTAGTTGGCGATTTCCGAGATGTGCAGCAAGCCGTCGCGGCCAGGCAGCACTTGGACGATGGCGCCGAAGTCCAGCAAACGCAGGACGGGGCCTTCATATTCCTGGCCCACTTCCACGTCGGCCGTCAGTTCCTTGATGCGGCGCTCGGCTTCGCGCGCCTTGTCGAGGTCGGCGCTGGAAATGGTAATGGTGCCGTCGTCGCCGATGTCGATCTGCGTGCCGGTTTCCTCGGTCAGCGCACGGATGGTCGCCCCGCCCTTGCCGATGACGTCGCGGATTTTCTCGGGATTGATCTTGACGCTGAGCATGCGCGGCGCAAATTCGGACAGCTCGGTGCGCGAACCTTCGATGGCTTCCTTCATCTTGCCCAGGATGTGCAGGCGGCCTTCCTTGGCCTGAGCCAATGCAACCTGCATGATTTCCCGGGTAATGCCCTGGATCTTGATATCCATTTGCAGGGCGGTGATGCCCTGCACGGTACCTGCCACCTTGAAGTCCATGTCGCCCAGGTGATCTTCGTCGCCCAGGATGTCGGTCAGCACGGCGAACTTGCCGCCGTCCTTGATCAGGCCCATGGCCACGCCGGCCACATGGTCCTTGACCGGTACGCCGGCGTCCATCATGGCCAGCGAGCCGCCGCACACCGATGCCATGGAAGACGAGCCATTGGACTCGGTGATTTCCGATACGACGCGGATGGTGTACTGGAAGTCTTGCGCATCCGGCAGGGACGAGATCAGCGAACGCTTGGCCAGGCGGCCGTGGCCGATTTCACGGCGCTTGGGCGAACCGAAGCGGCCGGTTTCGCCGGTGGCGAACGGCGGGAAGTTGTAGTGCAGCATGAAGCGGTCGCGGTGCTCGCCCATGATGGAATCGATGATTTGCTCGTCTTGCTTGGTGCCCAATGTGGCCACGACCAGAGCCTGGGTTTCGCCACGCGTAAACAAGGCGCTGCCGTGCGCGCGCGGCAGCACGCCCAGGCTGACGCTGATGGGGCGCACCGTGCGTGTGTCGCGGCCGTCGATACGCGGCTCGCCATTCAGGATCTGGCCGCGGACAATGTTGGCTTCCAGGTCGAACAGCATGTTTTCGACTTCGACGCTGTCCGGGGCGGATTCACCCTTGGCGGCCGCATGTTCGGCCAGCTTTTCCTTGACGCCGGCATACACTTCGCGCAGCTTGGCGGTACGGGCCTGTTTTTCACGAACCAGGTAAGCGGCCTGCAGCGCTTCTTGAGCGGCCGATGCCACTGCGGTGGCCAGCGCTTCGTTCTTGGGCGCAGGCTGCCAGTCCCATTCGGGCTTGCCGGCTTCGGCGACCAGTTCATGGATGGCGTTGATGGCGGCCTGCATTTGCTCGTGGCCGAACATCACGCCGCCCAGCATGACTTCTTCAGACAGGTTTTGGGCTTCGGATTCCACCATCAGCACAGCGGCTTCGGTGCCGGCAACCACCAGATCCATTTGCGAGGCCTGGATTTGGCTGGAAGTGGGGTTCAGCACATATTGGCCGTCGATGTAACCGACACGCGCGGCGCCAATGGGGCCATTGAAAGGAATGCCGGAAATGGCCAGCGCGGCGGACGCGCCGATCATGGCGGCGATATCGGGATCGATTTCGGGGTTGACCGACACGGTATGCAGAATGACCTGGACTTCGTTGTAGAAGCCTTCAGGAAACAGCGGACGCAGGGGGCGGTCGATCAGGCGCGACGTCAGGATTTCTTTTTCGGAAGGACGGCCTTCGCGCTTGAAGAAACCACCGGGAATGCGCCCCGCAGCGTAGGTCTTTTCAACATAGTCGACGGTCAGGGGGAAGAAGTCCTGGCCGGGCTTGGCGGTCTTGGCGCCAACAACCGTCGCCAATACGACGGTATCGTCAATCGAAACCAGTACGGAGCCCGAGGCCTGGCGAGCAATCTCGCCGGTTTCCAGAACTACCGTGTGCTGACCGTACTGAAACGATTTGCTCACTTTATTAAACATTAGGAGATATCCTTACAATAAAAAAAACCGTGTACACCGCGACGTTGGTCGCAGTGTCCACGGTTGCATCGTGGGGAGCCAGCCCCGGGTATCACTTACGCAGACCGAGCTTTTCGATGAGCGAGCGATACGAATCGGGATTGCGGCCCTTCAGGTAATCTAGCAATTTGCGGCGGCGGCTGACCATGCGCAGCAGGCCACGACGCGAGTGGTGGTCTTTCAGGTGCGTTTTGAAGTGGCCGGTGAGCTCATTGATGCGTGCGGTCAGCAGCGCAACCTGGACTTCAGGAGAGCCGGTATCGCCTTGTGCACGTTGGAATTGTGCAACGATGTCGGATTTTTTGATTTCTGCAACAGACATTATTAAGCCTCTTTGACATGCGACAGAGCCGAGGTGCCCTGACGTGAAATAATTAACAAACTACAATAACCATAAAGGTTTTGCTGCGGGTTTTACATCGGGTTTTACTTTAGGCCAAACCCTGCGCGAACGGCGCGGCCAACCCAAAGAAGTCAGCATTATACCGTAAAGGTGGAAATCATGGACTCTGCACTCACCCGGCTTACCCGGCTCGCCCTGGCCGGCATCGGATTGGGGCTTTTGACGGCCTGTGCCAATATGGCCGATACGCCGCCGGGCACTCCTTTGCATCAGGTCGAGGCCAAATTCGGCCGTCCCAACTTTTCGTGTCCCGGCGAAAACGGCGCCCAGCGCCTGATCTGGACCCAGCAACCCTACGGGCAATACGCCTGGGGCACCCGGGTCAACGAGGCCGGCCTCACCGACCGCATCGAACCCTTGCTGACAGATGAGCACTTCAAGGTGCTGGCCAGCGGCGTCTGGACGCCGGAACAGGTCCGCTGCGAATTCGGCCCCCCGGCCGAAATCACCACGGTCGGCCTGCCCTCTTCGTCCCAGATCGTCTGGAGCTACCGCTACAAGCAAGCCAAGGCCTGGAATTCGCTGATGTATGTGTATTTTGGAAAAACCGGGGAAGCCGTCACGCGCTTTCACCCTGGGCCCGACCCCTTGTTCGAGCGCGACAGCTTTTTTTTTGACTAACCCGCAGCCCTTTTCCGGGCCAGGGCCAGGTTCTTCTGTCAAATGAACAAGGCGCCCAAGGGCGCCTTGTTCGCTCTGGCCGTTTAGACGGCGGCGTTTATGCCGGACGGTCGGGATCGTCCGGCTTGCCGGTTTTCAAAGGCTCATGCCTGTCGGTCAGGCCGCCCAGTTGCGGCGACTGGTAGGTATGGGTTGCACTGAAGGAAGGCTCGGGCGCTTCCTCGTCGCCTTCCGCGCCCGACTGGCGCAGGCGGGTCAGCTCGCGGGCACGGCGCCAGCGCCAGGCCATAATGAACCAGCCCGACAGCCCATACACCACGAACAGGCTGAACAGCACGATGGGCGGATCGCTGGAAACGAAGACAAAGACCCCGACCAGCACCAGAATGACCCAGAATGGCACGCTGCGGCCCAGGGCGAATGTTTTACCGCTATAGAACGGCGCATTGGTCACCATGGCAACACCGGCATACACGGTAAACACAAAGGCCAGCCACGAGATCGTGTGGCTTTCGAACACCAGTTTGTTATCGACCACCAGCCACAGGAAACCGGCCACCAGTGCCGCGGCAGCCGGACTGGGCAGGCCCTGGAAGAAGCGCTTGTCGACCACGCCGATGTTGGTATTGAAACGGGCCAGGCGCAAGGCGGCGCCCACCACATAAATGAAAGCGGCCAGCCAGCCCCAGCGGCCCAGGTCCTGCAAAGCCCATTCGTACATGACCAGCGCCGGCGCAATGCCAAACGAAGTCATGTCGGACAAAGAATCATATTGCTCGCCAAACGCGGACTGCGTGTTGGTCAGGCGCGCCACGCGGCCATCCATGCCGTCGAATACCATCGCCAGGAAGATGGCGATGGCCGCCATCTCGAAACGGCCATTCATTGCCTGCACCACCGCATAGAATCCGGCAAACAGATTCGCCGTGGTAAAGGCGTTGGGCAGCAGATAAATACTGCGTCGGCGGCGGGATTCGTCGGAGGAAAAATTGGGCATGGGCTTACTCGCTTGGGTCGGCGGGCGTATCGGGCAGCTCGGCCAGCACCGTGCTGGTGGCCTGGACCTTATCGCCAATGGCCACGCGCGGACGGGACCCCGGGGGCAGGTACACGTCTACACGCGAACCAAACCGGATGAAACCGTAACGCTGGCCGGCATACAGTTGATCGCCGGGTTTCACATAGCAAAGAATGCGCTTGGCCACCAGGCCGGCAACTTGCACAGCCGTCACGGTATGGCCTTGCGGGGTCAGGATGACCATGGCATTGCGCTCGTTTTCAAGCGACGCTTTATCAAGCGCGGCGTTGAAAAACTGACCGGCAAAATAATTGATGGCCTGAACCGATCCATGAACCGGCGAGCGGTTGGAGTGGACATTGAAAACGTTCATGAACACGCTTATTTTAAGCGCATCACGGTTTGCATAGGTATCGCGGACTTCTTCCACCGCCACGATACGGCCATCGGCGGGCGACAGCACATTCAGGTCGCCATCGGGGGCGACACGGGCGGGGTCGCGGAAAAACTGCAAAACAAAGACCGACAGCAGCCAGAACGGAATGGACGCAAGCCCGGACCAGACACTGACAACGATCGACACCAGCACGATACCGGCCAGGAACGGCCAGCCTTCACGTGCGATAACAGGATGGGGATAAGAAGGTTTATTCATGATAAGACGAAGAATAACCGAAAAAGGCGGGCGTCCGGCAGTAAAAACCGCCTTCGGAAATGCGGCTCAGCCGAAAACGACCAGCGGTTTCCCGGGCCTGGCCGGGTGGGGCATGATACGTACATCCACGCCATACACGGTTTTCAGGTTGCCGGGGGTCAGCACCAGGGCGGGCTCGCCGCAAGCCAGCAGCGTCCCTTGCGATAACAGGGCGATGCGGTCGCTCCACAAGGCCGCCAGGTTCACATCGTGCAAAATCACCAGTACGCCGATACGCGCCGAACGGGCCAGTTCAGACACGGTCTTCAACAGCGTCTGCTGGTGCAGCGGATCAAGGCTGGCGGTGGGCTCGTCAAGCAGCATATAACGGCCCTGCGGATCGTCCTGGCGTTCAGCCAGAATCTGCAGGACGACCCGGGCGAACTGCACGCGCTGCTGCTCGCCCCCCGACAGCTCAAGATAACGCCGCTGGGCCAGGTGGGCGATATCGGCCCGCCGCAAGGCCGTTTGCGTCAGCGCGTCGACCTGGTCCTGCGACAGGGCCGGAAACGGGTAGGCCCCCATGGACACCACTTCCGACACCTGCAGGTCGAAGGCCAACCCCGGCTTTTGCGGCAACACGGTACGGCTGCGCGCCTGCTGCGCGGCATCCAGGCCCGACAGGGCCCGGCCATTCAGCGCCACGGGGTACTCGCCCTGCAAGACCGGCTGCGGCTTGATCTCGCCCGCCAAAGCAGACAGAAACGTCGACTTGCCGGCGCCATTGGCGCCCAGCAGGCTGAGCACCTCGCCAGGCCGCAGTTGCAGCGACACCTGTTGCAGCACGTCGCGGCGGCCGCGCTGCACGCTTAGACGAGTCGCGGAAAACAGGCTAGATTCAGACATATTCGTGCATCATGGGGATCAGGCTGGCGCGCTGCGGCCACGGCTGAGCAGCCAGAAAAAGAACGGCCCCCCGACCAGGCTGGTGATCAGCCCTATGGGCAATTCAGCCGGGCTGACCAGCACGCGCGACAGACAATCGGCCAGCGTCAGCACCAGGGCGCCGGCCACCAGGGACACCGGCAGCAGGTAGCGGTGATGCGCGCCCAGGACCATGCGCACCAGATGCGGCACCACCAGTCCGATAAAGCCGATGCCCCCCGTCACGGCGACCAGGGGGCCTATGATCAGCGCGGTCACGACAATCAAGCGCCGCCGCAGCACCGCAAGCTCGAATCCCAGGTGCGCCGCCTCTCGCTCCCCCAGCAACAGCGCGTTGAGCACACGCCATTGGCTGCATAAGTAAATCAGCAGCAGCGCCGTCCAGGGGCCCAGCCACAGCAGCATGCGCCAATCGGCGCCCGCCAGGCTGCCCATGGTCCAGAAGGTCAGGTCGCGCAATTCGCTGTCGTTGGCCAGATAGGTAAAAATGCCGATGGCGCTGCCTGCAATGGTGTTGATGGCGATGCCGGCCAGCAGCAAACCAGCCACGCCGCGGTAGCGGCGGCCGATGGAGTAAGCCAGGAAGGTGGCCAATAAGCTGCCCGCAAAGGCCGAGGCCGCCACCAGGAAAAAGCCCCCTGCCGTCATCACGATGGCACAGACGGCGCCCAGCGCCGCGCCGGACGATATGCCGACCAGCCCCGGTTCGGCCAGGGGGTTGCGGAACAAGGCCTGCATGGTCACGCCGGTGGCCGCCAGCGCCGCGCCGGCCACAATGCTGAACAGCACTCTGGGCAGGCGGATATGCAGCAACACGTTATGCAATAGCGCATCGTCCGCCGCCAGATCGCCCCAAAGCAAGCCGGGAATACGGCTCCAGGGAATAGGCACGGCGCCGCTTGCACTGGAGGCCAGCGTCGCCACCGCCAGGCAGCACAGCAGCGCAATCAGCACAGGCCTAGGGGCAAGCTTATGGGAACCGGACCCGGCGAGCATGGTTTCGTTTACCTTGCGGCTTCTTTAAGCTGGCGTATGGCCTGGCCCACCCGCGGCCCCATGCCCTGGATCAGCAAATCATCCATGGCGATGATCCGATTGTTCCTAGCCGCCGGCGTGGACGCAATGCCTGCGCTGGACCGCAGCTTGTCCATGCCGCCGCTGGCCTGCAGCGACACTTCGGTGATGATGATCAGTTCGGGCGCCAGCATGGCCAGCCCTTCGGGCGAAATCGGCTTGTAGCCTTTTTGCGCCGATAGCGCATTGACCAGGCCCGCCAATTCAAGCATGGCATCCGCCGTCGTGTCGTGGCCCGCCCCCATCAGGGGGCCCGAGCGGTTCACCAGGACCAGGGCGCGCAGCGGCGCGGACGGCACGCTTTGCGCCGCCGCCACTTCGCTGCGGACTTGACTGGCCAGCTGTTCGCCCGCGGCGGGAACCCGCAGTTCCAGCGCCACCTGCTCAATCCGCTGATACAGCGAGTCCAGCGAGGGCCGGTCGGTGACCGTCTTCACGGTCACCCCCAACCCTTTCAGGCTCTCGAGCGCCTTGGGCGGGCCGGCGTTCTCGGACGCCAGCACCAGATCGGGCGCCTGGGCCACCACCCCTTCGACCGGCACCGCGCGGTAATACCCCACACGGGGCAGTTGCGTCGCCGCTTCCGGATACAGGCTGGAAGCGTCGTCAGCCACCAGCAACGCCCCCTGGCCGAGCGCGTAAACGATCTCGGTCACGCTGCCGCCCAATGAAACCACCCGACCGGGCGCCGGCTGGGCGGCCCATGCCGCAGCGGATGCAAACAGACTGAAAGCAAGCAGCCAGCGTTTCATGGCTACGCGGCCAATGGCACGGGGCAATAGCCGACCAACAGCTCGCGCCAACTGGTTAGCTCGGGCACGCCAGGCTTGCGCGCCCCAAAAAACTGGGCAATCAGATCGCCATTGGCGGCGTAGCATTCCACAGAGGTCACCCAGCCGTCGGCCGTGGGCTTGTTGACCACCCATGCGGAGTCAATCGCGGTGGTATCCAGATGCAGGTTGAAATGCGGCTCAAGCACGTTGAACCATGGCCCTGTGCGCATCAGCTTCTTGATCGGACCGGAATGAATCTGAATCATGCCGCGGTTGCCCACAAAGCACATGAAGGCGATATCGCGTTCGGCCACATCGGTCAGCATGCGTTCCGCCACATCATTGGGCACCTGCTGGGCCAGATCTTCGCCCACATCGCGCAAGGCGGTCAGGCGCGACACATTGTGGCGCTTGAGCAGTTCGTGAAATTCGTGGGTGTCCTTCATGGCCAGCCAGTCTTCGCGAAGCTGCGCGGGCGCCCGGGCAACGGTTTCATCGGCCTTGGGGACGTCGGGCACGGCCTGAGGCCAGACGGGGTCCGGGTCGGTAAACCTGGCCACCAGCGCGTGGTAGGCATCCACATCGCTTTCATCGGTGATGTACACCTTGTGCAGCGCGGCGCCGGCCGCATCGAAAAACTGAATGCTCAGGCGGCCGTCGTCATTCACGGCAAAGGTGAACTTCCAGCTGCTGAAAAACATGCGCAAATCGATGTCCGGCCCCAGCACAATGCCCATGACCCTGCCGGCGCGTATGTCTTCATATTTGCCGTGGCGTTCGTGCACGCACCAGTCGTTGCGGGTCAGCGCCATGACGCGCCCCAGGCTGCCCAGTTCCTTGAAGATGTCCTGGGCCGGCTCCGTCAATCGTACCGGCACAATCTGGCCGCAGCCAGCCGCCACCAATTCCATTTCGCTCACCGACATGTCCTGCGCCAGCGTGCGTATCCGTGCTTTCGGATTTTGTGCTTTGTACCGTGCGTACCGTTCACGCAACGCTTGTGCGTGCTGTTCAAACGAAACGTTCATGATGCTTGCCCTTATGCTTGGATACCTGGAATGATTATACTGACAACAAGATTGATTATCAGTTCGATTAATACTGATAAGTCAGGCTCACGCGGAAGCTGCGCCCCGGCTCAGTGTAGTAATCGATGGGATGCGGATCGCGGCCGGGACGCGGTACATTCAAGGCATTCCAGTATTTCTTGTCAAACGCGTTGTATATGCCGGCCTGCAGGCGCACGCCCTTGACCGCTTGCGGCTTCCACCATGCCGTCAGATCCAGCAGGCCGTAGCCGGGCGCCTGAAAATCAGGCGTGCTGACGTCGGCGGTTGCCTCGGGGTATTCGACATGGGAACGGCGCTTGGCCAGTGTGGTGATGGCTTCGGCGCCCCACTGCTCCGAGCGGTATCCCAGCGCCAAGATGGCCTTGAGCGGCGCCACCGAATTCAGATAGCGGTCGGTGTCCTGGTCTTTACCGCGCGACCACGCCAAAGAACCCCAGGTATACCAGTTGCTGTTGATGTTCCAGTGCCCGCTCAGCTCGGCGCCGTAGATGCGCACGCGCGACCGGTTGGCAAAACCCGTGACGCCCATGGGGTAGACCCCGGCCCAGGCCGGATTCCATTCAGGCGAATCGGGGTTCAAAGGCACTTCTTCTTCAATAAAATCGCGATAGCGATTATCGAACACGCTTAAACGGCCGCCCAGATCGGCCGTGCCCGCATCCATGCCCAGCTCCCAGCCCCGGCTGACTTCGGCTTTCAGGTTTGGGTTGCCCACGCGCAGATAAGTACCGGGCGCGCCATAGTTGGTATACAGCTGGGTTGCACTGGGGGCTTTGTAGCCATATCCGTATTTGGCATAGAAAGAAAGGTCTTCGCGCGGCCGGTAAGCAGCCAGCAGGGACGGCGACAAACGCTGGCCGCTGGTGGATGAAAGCGCGGTGACCCGGGCATTCGGATTGGCGTCATAAGCGCCGCCGGCTTCCGGCGAGAACCGGTAGGCATCGAAGCGCAAGGCAGGCGTCAGGGCATATTTGCCCTCGGCCCACGACATCTCGTTCTGCGCCCATAAAGACCATTGATCCCCGTCCGCCTGGGGAATATCGCTTTGATTGGTATGCAGCAGGTCGCAGCTTCGCGGACCCAGCGGCGGATTGGGCAACAGGAAGTCGGGGCAGTTGTCATATCCGGTGGAACGCTGCTCCAGGCGATTGCCGTACCATTCGCCCCCGACGGCCCAATGATGCTGCAGGCCGCCGGACATCAGGTAGCCCTGCCATTCCGTCAACAGCCCACGCCCGGTTTTCTGAATGCTGTTGCTGCGTCCATAAGGGCCGTACGGATATCCGTAGCCGTATACCTGCCCAACGGGAAACGGGCCGAACATGACCTCGCCGCGCGGGTCGGGCAGCCGTATCGCATGCTGGCTGCCTGCCTGATAGCCGCGCTGCCAGTACAGCTTGACATCCCCCCGGCTGACCGCGGCCTTTTCCTCGATCGACCGGAACTCATAACCCAGCACCGCGCGCTTGCGCGAGGACTCCTTGTCGGTATAGTTGCCGCCCAGGGCGAAGGTGAGGGTTCCCTGCGCATGAAGGCTGTCGACCGTCCCGGTTCGCTTGAACAATTCGCCGCTGGCCGTGACGCGGTGCTCGGCATTGAAGTCGTGCTGCAGCTTGAGCATGACATTGCGCTGTGTGTAGGTTTCCGGGTTGGGCTTGTCGCGCAGCGGACCGTATCCGCCCACGCGCCCTTGGTTGTCCATCTCGTGCCCCTTGCGCTGGCCCGCCTGCACCAACCAACGGGTGCCGCTGTCGCCCAGGCGGCCCGCCAGGGCCGCATCCAGGCCCCAGCTGTCGTCCGCGCTGTCGTACCCGCTTCTGACCAGCGCGCCGAAATCCTGGCCCAGGCCCAATAGATCGTCAGGCGCGAGCGTACGCAAATTCAAATAGCCCACCAGGGATCCCGACTGCGGCGCGCCCGCTGCGCGCACCAGATCGATGCTGGACAGCGTATTGAAGTTGATGGTGTCCAGTCCGCCCTTTTCGTCGCGCGCGCCATCGTTCATCCAGGGGATGCGGATGCCGTCCACGCGCGTTACCACGCGGTCCTGGTCCATGCCCCGGATATTCACGCTCTTGCTGCCGGTGCTGAAGTTGACACCGGGCTCGCCCCGCTTGGCGAAGTCTTCCCAGCTTTCGATGGCGCGCTCATCCAATTGCCGGCGCGTGGTGACCGTGGCGCCTTCCGGCAATTGCGACGCCAGCGTTTGCCCCTGAATTCGCAAAGGGGCCAGTGTCTGTATGGCCTGGCCGCCCGAGCTGGCGGGCTGGCTTTCCGCCACGGCACTGCCCTGCGCGCCTGCCTGGACCGCTGCCGCCGCCAGGAATGCCCCACCCCACCACACTTGCAACTTGGTCATGTTTTTATTGATCCAATGAGTTTCAATCAGAATTAAAAATGATAACCATTTTCATTCTTGTTATCAATGACTGCTACCCAATGTTCAACATGACATGCCGGGCTGCCCAGTACGCATGACAACCCGGCGCGAACGGACACTGTTGTGGTCGCGCCATGTCATCGCCTTATCTAGTCCGAAAAAACGAGACACGGCCAATTTTAAGAATTGTCTGATTCCAAACACTCGAACCCGCTCTTATCCTGCCTCATCCAAGACCAAGCGGCCGCAGCGAAACACAGTGTTCGCGCAGCGCCGGGGCGTGATTGCACAGGGATGCAAAGGGGGATGGGATGGGAGCGTGGTTTCGACATGCGCGTTGGGCCTTGTTTGGCCTGCTGGCGCCCATGTTGCCGGCGCTGGCGCAGATGCAGGACAGCGCCGCGCAGGAACTGCTGCGCCAGCAGGAACGGGAGCGCGTCCTGCGCGAGCAGCAAGAGGCCTCGCCGGATGTGCGGTTGCGGCCGTCGCAAACGCCGCCGGCCGGGCAACTGCCGGCGGACGAGGCCCCCTGCTTCCGCATTGCACGGATTCAATTGGATGGCGAGGATGCCGAGCGCTTCGCCTGGGCGCTGAGGGCGGCGGACCCCAGGAATGACCCCGCCACAGGGCGCTGCCTGGGAACCGATGGCATCAACGTGGTGATGGCGCGTGTGCAAAACGCCGTCATCGCTCGCGGGTTCGTCACCACCCGCATTCTCGCCGCGCCACAAGATCTCAAGACTGGCACGCTAGCCTTGACCGTCGTGCCCGGCCGCATCCGCAGCATCCGTTTCGCGCCCGGCACGTCGCTCAAGGCAACCGCGTGGAACGCCGTGCCGGCCAAGCGGGGCGACCTGCTCAACCTGCGTGACATTGAACAGGCACTAGAGAACCTCAAGCGCGTGCCCACGGTCGAGGCCGACATCCAGATCGTCCCGGCGGACGGCGCGGACGCCCGGCCCGGCGAAAGCGACCTGGTCATCGCCTGGCGGCAGCGCTCCCCGCCCGTTCGCTTCAGCGTGTCGCTGGACGACGCCGGCAGCAAGGCGACCGGCAAGCTCCAGGGCGGCGCCACCCTCTCGCTCGATGACCTGCTCATGTGGAATGACTTGTTCTACGCCAACGTCAACCATGACGTCTTCAACGCCAACAGCAAGGGCACCCGCGGCTACACCGCGCATTACAGCGTGCCGTATGGCTACTGGACCCTCAGCGCGACCGCCAGCGGCTACAAGTACCGGCAGACCGTTGCCGGATACAGCCAGAACTATGTCTACAGCGGCACGAGCGACAACGCCGACATGCGCCTGTCGCGCCTGGTCTACCGCGACGCCGGCCGCAAGACGTCACTCCATGGCCGGGGCTGGATGCGCAAGTCCAACAACTACATCGACGACACCGAAATCGAGGTCCAGCGCCGCCGCACGGGCGGCTGGGAGCTGGGCCTGACCCACCGCGAATATCTGGGCCAAAGCACGTTGGATGCCAGCTTCGCCTACCGCCGGGGCACCGGCGCATTCCGTGCGATGGCCGCGCCCGAAGAGGACTTCGGCGAAGGCACCTCGCGGATGAAGGTCATCACCGCCGATGCCCAACTGATGGTCCCGTTCCAGATGGGCGCGCAGCGCGCCCGCTACATCGGCAGCTGGCGCGCGCAATGGGACCGCACGCCGCTGGTGCCGCAAGACCGCTACGCCATCGGCGGCCGCTACACCGTGCGCGGCTTCGACGGCGAACTGACGCTGATGGGCGAACGTGGCTGGGTCTGGCGCAACGAAATCGGCGTGATGCTCGGCGCCGGACAGGAACTCTACTTCGGCGCCGACTACGGCCATGTATCCGGCCCGTCCACACGCTGGCTACAGGGGCGCAACCTGGCCGGTTCGGTCATGGGCCTGCGCGGTGGCGCGGCGGGGTTCTATTGGGACCTGTTCGCCGGCATGCCGCTATCCAAGCCCAAGGGCTTCCACACCGACTCGCTGACCACGGGCTTCAACCTCAGTTGGTCCTACTGACCCGCACTGATTTCGCGCAAGCAAGGAATGGGATGGCATGAACAAGAACCTCTACCGCATCGTATTCAACCGGGCGCTGAGCCTGCTCCAGGTCGTTGCGGAAACCGCCCGGCGCGATGGGCCGGGCGCAAGCACGGGGGCAGGCGCCGCCGGCAGCCGCTTTCTTGCCATGCTCAGCCCGCTGCGTTTGGCCGTGGCGCTCGCGCTCGGCCAGGCGGTCATCGTTCCACTGGCCAATGCCCGGGTTGTGGCCGACCCCAACGCACCCGGCAATCAACGCCCCACAGTCCTGGGGACGGCCAATGGCGTGCCGCTGGTGAACATCCAGACCCCCAGTGCGGCGGGCGTTTCGCGCAACACCTACCGGCAGTTCGATATCGACCAGAAAGGCGCCATCCTTAACAATTCCCGCAAGAACACGCAGACGCAACTGGGCGGCTGGGTGCAAGGCAACCCCTGGCTGGGCAAGGGCACGGCCCGGGTCATCCTTAATGAAGTCAACGCCAGCGACCCGAGCCGGCTCAATGGCTATATCGAGGTGGCCGGCGACCGCGCACAGCTCGTCATTGCCAACCCTGCCGGCATCTCTTGCGACGGCTGCGGCTTTATCAACGCCAACCGGGCCACCATTACCACCGGCAAGCCCATCATCAACGGCGGCTCGCTGGAGGGGTACCGCGTCCAGGGCGGCGCCATCCGGATTCACGGCCAAGGCATGGACGCCAGCGCCGCCAACTACACGGATCTGATTGCCCGTTCCGTACAAGCCAATGCCGGTATCTGGGCGCAGCAGTTGCAGGTCACCACCGGCGCCAACGAAGTCAGCGCCGGCCATGCCACGGTGCGCAAGCTCGCGGCCAGCGGCGAAGCGCCCGCCTTCGCGCTGGACGTCGGCGCGCTGGGCGGCATGTATAGCCAGAAAATCATGCTGGTCGGCACCGAACAGGGTGTCGGCATGCGCAACGCCGGAACTATCGGTGCTCAGGCCGGCCAACTGGTGGTCACCGCCGATGGCCGCCTGGAAAACAGCGGCACGATGCAGGCCAAGACCGACACCCGCATCGGCGCCGGCGGCGGTGTCGCCAATACCGGCACAGTCAGCGCCGGCCGCGAACTGCTCGTCGCTACCCCCAAGGACATCGACAACCGCAAGGGCACGCTCAACGCGCGCCGTATCGAGGCCGAGGCTCGATCGCTGAAGAACCGCGGCGGCGCCATCGAACAGACCGGCGCCCAGGATCTCGCGCTGCGCGCCTCGCACCTGAGCAACCGCGATGATGGCCGTATCGGTCTGGCAGCCACCGATACCGGCACGCCGCCGGGCAACGGCAGCACACTGGAAACCGGCACGAACGGCGAAACCGCCGGCACCGGCGGCGGCTCGCCGGGTGGCGGGAGTTCTGGCGGTAGCGGGAGCCCTGGCGGAGGCGGCCAGCCCGGAACCGGCACAGGCGCAGGCGTTGCGCCCCTGGCGACAGGCCTGCTGAACATCGCCGCCACGCTGGACAACGACGGCGGGCGCATCATGGCTGGCGGCAATATCGACGTCGCAGCCAGCGCCGGCCTGGACAATGCTGGCGGCCATCTCGGCGCGCGCCGGCTCGACGTAAGCGGCGGCGGCCTTGACAACCGCAAGGGCGAAATCAAGGTCGCTGCCGACGCGCGCATCGCCACGGGCCTGCTTAACAACGATGCCGGCCTGATGCAACTGGCCGGTCCCGTTGCCGTGGAGGCGCAGGACTTCTCCAACCGCGCCGGCACCTTCCAGCACAGCGGCAAGACCGATACCCGCATCCAGGTCAAGGGCCGGCTGGACAACAGCGAAGGCACTATCGCCAGCAATGCGAAGCGCCTGACCCTGGACGCCGGGCAGTTGCTCAACACCGATGGCTACATTACCCACGCCGGCGACGGCAGCTTGCAGGTTAATGCCGGTACGCTCGACAACAGCGACGACGGCGTTATCGCCAGCACCCACGGCACCCTTAGCGTGGACAGCGGCGTACTGAACAATGCGGGCGGACTGTTGCAGTCGGCCCAGGCGATGCGCGTGGACACCCACGGCCAAGCGCTCGTCAACACCGATGCCGGCAGCACCGGCGGCATCCTGAGCGGCGGCACGCTGGCGCTGAACAGCGGCAACCTGGACAATCGCGGCGGCGTCGTGCATAGCCAGGGCGATCTGGTCGCCCGCAGCAGCGGCATCGACAACCGCGGCGGCCAACTGGGCAGCAGCGCCAGCGTCGATATCGGGGCCTCGACGCTCGGCAATGGCGGCGGCCGCATCCTGGCGGGCAAGGACCTGACCGCCGACCTGTCCGGCGTGGCGGACAACAATGGCGGCCTGATGGTTGCCGAGGACGGCCTGACGGTCAACGCCGCGCAGATCCTCAACCGCGACACGCAAGGCGCGGACGCCGACAAGCCCCTTGGCCTGCAGGGCAACACCGTGGCGCTGTCGGCCAACCACATCGACAACACCGCCGGCGCCATCGCCGCCGACAGCCACATCGGCATTCGCAGCACGGGCGCGCAGGGCGTGCTCGACAACACGCGCGGCAGCGTCTCCTCGGTCGGCAGCATCGACGTCGCCATCAACCGCGTCCTGAACCAGGCTGGCACGCTGCTGGCCGGCGAGTCGCTCAATGTGACCGCCGACCGTCTTGGCGGCGACGGCAGTCTGTTGTCCAAGGGCGACCTGAGCCTTATCCTGCAGCAGGATTTCACCAACTTCAAGGAAGTGACCGCCAACGGCCGCGCGCTCATCAGCACCGCCGGCCTGCTGACGAACCACAGCCTGCTCCAGGCCGGCGACCTTGAAGTCCGTGGCGCCAACGTCAACAACACCGCCACCGGCCAGATGACCGGAGGCCGAACCACCGTCGCCGCCCGCGACACCCTGACCAACCGCGGCCTTATCGACGGCGGCCAGACCCGCATCGACGCCGGCACTCTGGATAACGTGGGCACCGGCCGTATCTACGGCGACCATCTGGCCATCCAGGCCGGCACCCTGAACAACCGTGACGAGGCGGACCGCGCCGCCGCCATCGCCGCCCGCCAGCGGCTGGACATCGGCGCCAACCTCATCAACAACCGCGAACAAGCCCTGATATTCAGCGCCGGCGGCGGCAGCGATGCCCTGAACATCGGCGGCACGCTGGACGCGAACGGCCAGGCGGCCGGGCGCGCAAACCTCATCCTTAACGACAGCGCCACCATCGAGTCGCTGGGCGGCCTGACCATCGACACCCGCCGCCTGCTCAATCGCAACCTTCACTTCAGCACCAAGCTGGTGCAGGTGGGCGGCGCCACCCAGTACCTCTACATCCAGCCCAAGGGCGACCCGAACAAGCACAACGCGGACGAATACCGCTGGGAGAGCTGGAGCCGCGCCGGACGCTACCGTCACAAGGAAACGGGCGAGGAAGTCCGCGCATGGACCCAGTACGATGTGATCCAGACCGAATACGAAACGAAGGTCACCGGAAGCGCGCCGTCCATGATCCGCTCCGGCGGCAACATGACCTTGCGCGGCGACGAACTGGTCAACGACAAGAGCCAGATCATCGCCGGCGGCACCCTCCGGGGCGATCTGCGCAACCTGAAGAACGAAGCAGTCTTCGGCGAGCACATCATTCGCGAAACAGGCACCAGCCAGTACACCTACAGCAGGTGGCGTGGCGGCCTGAAGCGCTACCACCAGCGCAAGTGGGACGCGAAGATTGCCTACACCCCTGCCGACGTTGTCGAAACGGTCGCCCTCGACATCTCCAAGGTCGTGCAGAACGCCTCCGGCGGCGGCAGCGGCTTCACTGTGGGCAACCATCAGACAGGCCAGGTCAACAGTAGCGTGGGCGGCAGCGCCAATGCGGCCGTCGAGCACAGCGTCCGCGATCCCTCGTTAGACGGGGCTGCCGGTTCGGGCGCAAACATGGTCATCCAGATGGACACCGGCGTTCCCGCCAACAGCCTGTTCCGTCGCGGCCCCAAATCAGGCAGCTACCTGGTCGAGACCGACCCGCGTTTCGCCGACTACCGCAACTGGCTCAGCTCCGACTACATGCTGTCCCAACTCGGCTACGACCCGGCCACTATGCACAAACGCCTAGGCGACGGCTTCTACGAACAGAAGCTGGTGCGCGACCAGATAAGCCAACTGACCGGCCGCCGCTTCCTGGACGGCTATGCCAGCGACGAAGCGCAATACCGCGCCCTGCTGGAAGCCGGCAGCACCTACGCCAAGGCGTGGAACCTGCGGCCCGGCGTGGCGCTGAGCGCCGAACAGATGGCCCAGCTCACCAGCGATATCGTCTGGCTGGTAGAGCGCGAGGTGACGCTGTCCGACGGCACCACCACCCGCGCCCTGGTCCCCCAGGTCTATGTCAGGGTAAAACCGGGCGACCTCGATGGCCGCGGCACCCTGATGGCCGCCAACGCCATCGACCTTGACCTTAAGGGCGATTTGGTCAACTCGGGCACCATCGCCGGGCGCACGGCAGTGAAACTCACCGGCGAGAACCTGCGCAACCTGGGCGGCCGCATCACCGGCGATGCCGTGGCCCTGACCGCCCTGACCGATATCGACAATATCGGCGGCGTACTCGACGCCGACAGCGCCTTGCTGGTCAAGGCGGGGCGCGACCTGAACGTCGCCAGCACCACCCGCAGCGACGCCAAGCAGGCGGGCCTGAGCGATTTCAGCCGGACCCACGTCGACCGCGTGGCCGGCTTGTACGTCAGCAAACCAGAGGGAACGCTGGTCGCCATGGCCGGCCGGGACGTCAACCTGATTGCGGCCCAGGTCATCAACAGCGGCAAGGACGGCCAGACCGCCATCGTCGCCGGCCGCGACCTCACGCTGGGCACCGTCAAGGTTGCCGAGCAAGAAAACAACGTCCGCAATGCCAGCAACTACCTCAAGCAAGGCTACGTGAATGACGCCGGCACCCGCATCGACACCGCAGGCGATGTCCGGCTGCAAGCCGGCCGCGACCTGACCGCCACCGCCGCCAACGTCACCAGCGACAAGGGCGCCCTGGTCGCCGTCGCCCAGGGCGATGTCGACATCCTGGCGGGCGAAGCCAGCAGCAACTGGAGCGAAGGCCGCCAGCACAAGTCCAAAAACCTGCTGGGCTCCAGCAAGAAGACCACCCGTGACAGCCTGGAAGAAACCACGGCAACAGCCAGCACCTTCAGCGGCGACACCGTGGCGGTCCAGGGTCAGAACGTCACCGTCACCGGCAGCAATGTCGTCTCCGATGCCCGCACCGTCATCGTGGCGAAGAACGATCTGACCATCCAGGCGGCGACGGAGACCGCCAGCGAAAGCCACTTCAAGGAAACCAAGAAAAGCGGCTTCCTCCATAACGGCGGTGTCGCCTTTACCGTCGGCAGCCAGATGCAGAGCGGCGACCGCAAGGACGTCAGCACCCGTGCGGCGGCCTCGACCGTTGGCTCCACGGAAGGCGACGTCACCCTGGTGGCGGGCAACCACTACCAGCAGACCGGCAGCCATGTCCTGGCGCCCAAGGGCTACATCGACATCCACGCCAGCAAGGTGGACATCATCGAGGCGCGCGAAACCGGCGCCAGCACGCAAGAGAGCAAGTTCCGCCAGTCCGGCCTCACCGTGGCCGTGACCTCGCCCGTGATTTCGGCGGTCCAGACAGGCCAGCAGATGAAAAGCGCCTCCGGTAACACGTCGGACACGCGGATGAAAGCGCTGGCCGCCGCGACCACCGGGCTGGCCGCCGTCAACGCCTACGATGCCGTCAGCGCGGACCCCAAAGCCGCCGGCGGCCTCAACCTTTCCGTCAGCGTCGGCTCCAGCAAAAGCGACAGCAAATCCACCACCACCTACGACACGGCCGCCGGCTCCACCGTGGCCGCGGGCGGCGACGTGCGCATCAGCGCCACCGGCGCCGGGCAGGACTCCGACCTGACCGTGCGCGGCAGCACCATCAGCGCGGGCGGCAATGCCCACCTCAAGGCCGATGGCGACATCAACCTTCTGGCAGCCAAGAACACCGTCGAAACCCACCGCAGCAGTTCCAGCTCCAGCGCGGGCGTGGGCGTCGCGATTTCCGTCGGCCAGGGCGGCGCCTCCATGGGCATCACCGCCAACGCCAGCCGCGGCAAGGGCAAAGGCGACGGCCAGGACGTCACCTGGACCAATACCCATGTCAGCGCCGGCAATCGCCTGACCCTGGAATCCGGTGGCGACACCCACCTGCGCGGCGCCGTCGCCAGCGGCAAGCAGGTCGTGGCCGACGTAGGCGGCAACCTCAATATCGAAAGCCTGCAAGACACCAGCACCTTCAAGAGCAAGGACAGCAACGTCGGCGGCAGCGTCACCGTGGGCGCGGGTTTCTCCGGTAGTGCCAGCTACGCCAAGTCCAGGGTAGACGCTGACTTCGCCAGCGTAAGTGAGCAAAGCGGCATCCAGGCAGGCGATGGCGGCTTCGACGTCAAGGTCAAAGGCAACACTGACCTCAAGGGCGGCGTCATTGCGAGCACGGACAATGCCGTGCTGGCGGGTCTGAACGAGGTGAGTACCGGCACCCTGACTGTCAGCGACATCGAGAATCGCAGTAAGTACAAGGCGACAGGCGTCAGCCTATCCGGTGGCTTCAGCATGAGCGGAGACGACAAGAAGGCGAACGGAACTACCAACGGCGAGGGCTCGGCCAAGAAATCCGAGAACATTCCCGCCAGCAACGTTGCAGGTAAAGGCAGCGAGTGGTCGTTGCAGAACTTTGGCAACGACGCAAGTGCTGGCGCGCCCGGATACAGCAAGGAAAGCGGCAGCGACCACAGCTCCACGCGCAGCGGTATCAGTGTCGGAAAACTTGAAATCCGCGATCAAGCCGCGCAAGAGGCCCTGACTGGCAAAATCGCTGACGAAACCGTTGCCAGCATTGACCGGGATGTACTCACCGGCGATAGCGCAAATGGGCTGACCAAGAACTGGGACCCAGACAAGCTGGCCGCTCAGGTACAGGCTCAAGCGGAAATCGCGGCGGCCTTCTCGCAGCAAGCGTACTCACAGATGGACAGGTATGTGCAACGCGAGCGTGCAGAACTTCAGGCTAAATTGAAGGATGCCAAAACACCGGAAGAGAAGTCGGCGGTCGAAAGTGAGCTACGCGATCTCAAGCTGCAAGAGCGCGCAATGAACGTGCTGATTGGAGCGGTGACGGGGTCCGGCGTTTCGGCCGTCACTAAGGAAACGCTTTCTGCTGCCGCCAGTGAAATGCGGAGGCTGATGATTGAGGACTCGATGAAATTCGCGGGCATCACCGATGGTAGTGGCGATCCGCTGAGCAACATCTCTGGCACAAGCGCCGGGGTAAATGGAGATGAAAAAAAGATAGGAGGAACACGGGTGGATCTCGACATTATTTGTGGAGCACAAAATAAGCGATGCGTTACCAACCCGGACGGATCGCTGCAACGCGATGAAAACAATATGGTCAAATTTGATATCAAGGAGACCAAAATGACCCTGGCACAATTCCTGAAAACCGACGAGGGAAAGAAAGCATCTGGAGCAACCGGTGGAATTCAGGGAGCAAAGGGAACTTTATTCGGAATTCCATATTCTCCAGGAAGCTTGGCGGATAAGGTCGTTGAGGCTTTCGCAGGAACACACGATATGATTGGCGGGAAACTGAGTGGACTTTACGACAAAGACGGAAATGCCACCCGTGACAGATCGAAGCTTGTTTCAAACGCACAAGCTACATGGTCCATTGTCGCCATAGCTCCAGCTGCACCCTTTGCGATGTCTGAAGCCTTGCCAAAGGAAGTCTGGCAAGCTATCTCCACCTTCCTAAAGGCATCAAGATGAATATGCTCGTGATCAGAACTATTCTTCCAATCATCGCCATAAGTAGCATGTTTTCAGGATGCACCATTGGTAATGGGAGAATTTGTGGCCCTCAGACACCATCAGCATATTGCGATCGAGAAGCATATCAAAAACTGTTGTATCCAACCCCAAGCAGGGATTATTGGGAGAAGGCATCGGTAAGTATTGATGGCCGCCGGAAGGATTGGATGGACTGTGGCGGGAACGTTAATGGCGGATATGGGATCTCCACGGAAGATCTAAAAGGAAGAACAACACTTGAGGCCGCCAGTATTAAGTTTGATGACATGCAGTACTGCATGATGAAGAAAGGATATAGCTATACGGGAACATGCGATGGTGAAATACCCAGCCAGTACCCTGCATGTAAAGCGATGAACAGGTGAGGAGCCTCGGTTAATGTTCAAGCGGGCGTACCTCTGACAGGTTTGTTTGTGTTGCTATCGAGATGCGGGATCGGTGGATTCTGGATGAATGGTGATCCATCAGCAGGGAGCAACATAATCCCGCTCCGCGACTATTGGGTAGCTAAAAATGAAATGACAGATAGAAGGGAAGAACAGTGGATATCCTGCGGTGGAAATAAGATAGGAGGATACGCCCTGACGGAAGAAGATATCCGTCATTTCGGTCCGCAGCGCGCCGGTAAAGTAAAGTTCGACGAGCTGCAGTACTGCATGATGAAAAATGGCTACCGTTATACAGACACATGTGTTGGTGAAATACCAAGTCAGTACCCGGCATGCCAGTCCCTAAAGCCGAATAGATGATAGAGAGCCTTTCGCGCAGCGACATGCGCAAGCGGGTTATAGCGCATTACGGAAAGGGATATGGGGGTGGGCAATGATAAGACGTTTGGCGATGCCGGGAAGACTTTTCCTGATCTTGACAGGCATATCGGTCTCTGGATGTGCGGAAAGGCTGTTTCAGCCTCCACCTCCGGTTTTCTTAAACTGGACGGCGACGGGCCGTAGCATTGTAGATGTAAAAAAAGCGCTACTTGAGTGCGGGATGCCGGAACCGAGCAGCAAGGGCTCTGAATATTATCGACTTGCTAGGAACGAACAGGCGTCAATTTCTATGTGTATGGAGAAGGCGGAATTCCATCACAAAGATGGAAGTTTATCGTGGTGCGCGAACTATCGTGAGATGAATTTGCCGGTGTGTGCTCCGGGAGCAACTGTTCCCACCCCCAGCATCAGCCGGAGATTGAATAGCCCGTATTGCAAGGCAAAGACGGACTATGAGTATTGCAAGCAGAATGCTCGCCATCCTGATGGCTGCGACAACAACGATTATGACAACCCAGTGCCAGAGTGCCTTCCTTAAGATGCGACAGCTGGGTGATAAAAGGAGAAAATTATCAAAATGAACATGCTCGTGATCAGAACTATTCTTCCAATCATCGCCATAAGTAGCATGTTTTCAGGATGCACCATTGGTAATGGGAGAATTTGCGGCCCGCAGACGCCGATGGTGTATTGCGACAAGAAAGCTTATGACGCGTTATTCAGATCCCCATCATCAATGGAAAAGTGGCAAGAAGTATCGGGACGAAATGATATACGCCAGCAAGACTGGGTGGCCTGTGGCGGATTGCCTGGTGGTGGAGTCGCAGGAATATCAGGAGGCACTAGCAAAGAGACAGCTGATTTGTCATCTAAGAAATTTGATGGCGTTCAGCTTTGCATGATGGACAAGGGCTACAAGTATACGGGTACATGCGATGGTGAAATACCAAGCCAGTACCCGGCATGCCAGTCCCCAAAGCCGAATAGATGATAGACAGCCTTTCGCGCAGCGACATGCGCAAGCGGGTCGTAGAACATTGCGGACAGGAAATTGGGAGCGGAAATGCTGAGACGTTTGGCGTTGCTGAGTCTACCTTTCCTGATGACAGCATAGCCCTGCGAACCCCGATACTAAAGCCATCCTGAGATTAAAAAACCCGGCACGAAGCCGGGTTGCTAAGCAAGGCAGTAGCTGCTTAGTTCTTGGTCTGGTCGACCAGCTTGTTCGCGGCGATCCAGGGCATCATGGCGCGCAGCTTGCCGCCAACCTGTTCGATTTGCGACTCAGCGTTGATGCGGCGGCGCGAAATCAGCGTGGGAGCACCCGCCGCATTTTCTAGGATGAAGCTCTTGGCGTATTCGCCGGTCTGGATGTCGGTCAGGCACTTGCGCATCGCCTTCTTGGTTTCTTCGGTGACGATGTTGGGGCCGGTCACGTACTCGCCATACTCGGCGTTGTTCGAGATGGAGTAGTTCATGTTGGCGATGCCGCCTTCGTAGATCAGGTCGACGATCAGCTTGAGTTCGTGCAAGCACTCGAAGTAGGCCATTTCAGGCGCGTAGCCCGCCTCGACCAGCGTTTCGAAGCCGGCCTTGATCAGTTCGACGGTGCCGCCGCACAGTACGGCCTGCTCGCCGAACAAGTCGGTTTCGGTTTCTTCACGGAAGTTGGTTTCAATGATGCCGGCGCGGCCGCTGCCGATGGCGCAGGCATACGACAGGGCGATATCGCGGGCCGCACCGGAATTGTCCTGGTGCACGGCAACCAGCGAAGGCACGCCGCCGCCCTGGCTGTAGGTGCCGCGAACCGTGTGGCCGGGCGCCTTGGGCGCGACCATGATGACGTCGATGTCGGCGCGAGGCTGAACCTGGCCGTAGTGAACGTTGAAACCGTGGGCAAATGCCAGGGCCGCGCCCGCCTTGATGTTGCCGGCCACCTGATTGCGGTAGACCTCGGCAATGTTTTCGTCGGGCAACAGAATCATGACCAGGTCGGCGGCCTTGACGGCCTCGGCCACTTCCTGCACTTTCAGGCCGGCGTTTTCAGCCTTGCTCCAGGAGGCGCCGCCTTTGCGCAGGCCAACAATGACGTTGACGCCCGATTCGTGCAGGTTGAGCGCGTGGGCATGGCCTTGCGAGCCGTAGCCGATGATGGCAACCGTTTTGCCTTTGATCAGGGAAAGGTCGCAATCTTTATCGTAGAAAACTTTCATTTAAGGTGCTCCAATACTTTCGGTATTTTGATTTTTGCTGAATGCGGGCATTCAGACGCTATGGTTAAACATTGGCCGGCATACAGCCGCCTGGCCGGTGAATAATAAATTAAAGCTTCAGGACGCGTTCGCCGCGGCCTATGCCCGATACGCCGGTGCGCACGGTTTCCAGGATGGCGCTGCGGTCAAGGGCGCCGATGAAGGCCTCGATCTTGCCTTGGTCGCCGGTCAGCTCGATGGTATAGACCTTGTCGGTGACGTCGATGATGCGGCCCCGGAAAATGTCGGCCATGCGCTTCATTTCTTCGCGCTCTTTGCCCACGGACCGCACCTTGATGAGCATGAGCTCGCGCTCGATGTGCGGCCCTTCGGACAAGTCCACCACTTTCACCACATCGACCAGGCGGTTAAGGTGCTTGGTGATCTGCTCGATGACTTCGTCCGACCCCTTGGTCACGATGGTCATGCGCGACAAGGTGGCATCCTCGGTCGGTGCGACGGTCAGGGTTTCGATGTTGTAGCCCCGCGCCGAGAACAGCCCCACCACGCGCGAGAGCGCGCCCGGTTCGTTTTCCAGAAGGATAGAAATGACGTGTTTCATTGTTTTCTCTCCTTACAGGTCTTCGGAACCGAGCAGCATTTCAGTCAGGCCGCGGCCGGCCTTGACCATGGGCCACACATTTTCAGTCTGGTCGGTAATGAAGTCCATGAAGACCAGCCTGTTTTTGTGCTTGGTGAACGCTTCGCGGATGGCCGGTTCGACGTCGGCCGGCTTTTCGATGCGCATGCCCACGTGCCCGTAGCTTTCGACCAGTTTGACGAAATCCGGCAAGGCGTCGACATAGGATTCGGAATAGCGCGAACCGTAGTCGATCTGCTGCCACTGACGCACCATGCCCAGGTAGCGGTTGTTCAGGCACAGCACCTTGGGCGTCAGGCGATACTGGCTGCAGGTGGACAGTTCCTGGATGTTCATCTGTATGGATGCTTCGCCCGTAATGACGGCGATGTCGCTGTCCGGGTTGGCCATTTGCACACCCATGGCATAAGGCAGGCCCACGCCCATGGTGCCCAGGCCGCCCGAGTTGATCCAGCGCCGCGGCTGGTTGAAGCCATAGTACTGGGCCGCCCACATTTGGTGCTGCCCGACGTCGGACGTGACAAAGGCATTGCCGCCCGTGACTTCCCACAGCTTCTGGACCACGAACTGCGGCTTGATGACGGTATCGGAGTTTTCATAGACCAGGCACTGTTTGCCGCGCCAGGTATTGATCTGCTGCCACCATTTGGCCAGGGCGTCTTTGTTGGCGGGGGTGTCGATAGCCGCCTGGGCATACAGGGCATTCAGTTCTTGCAGGACGTCCTTGACGTTGCCCACGATGGGGACATCGACGCGCACGCGCTTGGAGATCGAAGACGGATCGATATCGATATGAACGATCTTGCGCGGATTCTGGGCAAAATGCTTGGTGTTGCCGATCACGCGGTCATCGAAGCGCGCGCCCACGGCGATGAGCACATCGCAGTTCTGCATGGACATGTTCGCTTCGTAGGTGCCGTGCATGCCCGGCATGCCCACGAACTTGTCGTCGCTGGCCGGAAAGGCGCCCAGGCCCATCAGTGTATTGGTGCAGGGCGCGCCGGTCAGTTCGACCAGTTCGCGCAGTTCGGCGCAGGCATCGGACAGCACCACGCCGCCGCCCGAATAAATCATGGGCCGCTCGGCCGCCAGCAGCATCTGGACCGCTTTCTTGATCTGGCCCTGATGGCCCTTGACCACCGGCGCGTACGAGCGCATTTTGACTTCGCCGCGCTTGGGCACGAACTTGCAGTTGGCCACGGTGATGTCTTTGGGGATGTCCACCAGGACAGGGCCGGGCCGGCCGGTCTTGGCAATATAAAAGGCGCGGCGCATGGTTTCGGCCAGGTCTTTTACGTCGCGGACCAGGAAATTATGCTTGACGCAAGGCCGGGTGATGCCGACCGTGTCGCATTCCTGGAAGGCGTCTTCGCCGATGGCATTGCTGGGTACCTGGCCGCTGATGATCACCATGGGGATGGAGTCCATATAGGCGGTGGCAATGCCCGTGACGGCATTGGTCAGGCCCGGGCCGCTGGTGACCAGCGCCACGCCGATCTTGTCCGACGAGCGCGAATAGGCATCGGCCGCATGCACGGCAGCCTGTTCGTGGCGAACCAGAATATGCTTGAAATTGTCTTGTTTGTAGATTGCGTCGTAGATGTACAGTACCGCGCCGCCCGGATAGCCAAAGACATGGTCTACGCCTTCTTCGGCAAGGCAACGCACGACGATGTCGGCGCCATTGAGTTCCATATTGTATTCCTTTCGTAACCAGTACATGCGCCTCGACCGGCCAGACAGCGCCCAAGCCTAACCGGCTGCAACAACATGATCTGGCGCTTTGTGGCTCACGGAGCCATGCCACCCAGACACCTTGCTGACCCGATTCGAACTTATCGAAACACAGCACAAGCGTTCATGTGAACGCGGGAGGTAGAAACGGAAGCCTTGGCAACACACGCTTGTGGCGCGGCCAACGGCAAAGTGTTACAGGCGCAAAAAACCGGGCGGATAGCCCGGCGCACAGAGCCTTTGAGGATTTATTCGGGATATTTGAACGAATCGACACAATAATGTAGCGCTTTACCGCGACATAGGCAAATCAGGGCTCAGGTAGCGGTGGAGCACGGAACCGATGAATTCGGCATATTGCGTTGCGCTGACGCCCTGGTTGCTGTATTTGCGCCGCTTCAGGTACCAGTCTTGCATCATGGCCTTGCACAGCGAGGCCAGCAGCCGCGCGTTGACCTCGTGGAAGTCCCCCGCCGCGATCCCTTCCTGGATGATGTCGTAAAGGATGTTCTCGACTTCGAGCTCGATGGCGATGGCTTCCTTTTTCTGCTTCTCGGGTAGGCTCTTGGCCTCCATGAAGGAAAAATAGAACCAGGACTGCATGAGCTCGCTCAGGTATACATGGGCCTTGACGGCGGCAAGCAGCTTGTCGCGCGGCGCATCGATGCCCTGGGTGTAGGCCAGCATGGTGCGCCGGGTCAGCAGGAAGCCGTGGCCCTGTATCAGGCAGACCAGGTCTTCTTTGTTGCGGATGTAGGCATACAGGCCGCCTATGCTGAAACCCGAATCGGCGCACAGGTCGCGCAGCGACATGGCATGAAACCCCTTGGTGCTGGTCAGGCGCAGGGTTGAATTGATGATGCGCACCAGATTCTTGACCGCGATGTCTTCTTTCTTGATGCGAATCATGTCGCGGTTAAGGTGGTACAGCTCGCGGCAAATCTCGATTTTCGACAGGCTCAGCTCGATCTTGAATGACTCAAAATCAGCAATCATTACAGGGCTCCCGCTTATGGTTGGATCGCGCAAGTGTACGGCAGGACTACACCGACAGATAACGATGCTGCGTATCGGCGTCGGCCAGCAGGTCCTGGCTGCTGGCTTCGTGAACAATCATGCCCTTTTCAAGAATGTAGGCGCGCTGCGCATGCTTCAAGGCGAAATGCACGCTTTGGTCGGTAAATAGAATGGTGGTGGACGCGGACAGCGCATCGATAAGCGCGCCGATCTGCTTGACGATGACCGGGGCCAGCCCTTCGTTGGGTTCATCCAGCAGCAGCAGGCGCGGCTCGCTCATCAACGAGCGCGCCACCGCCAGCATTTGCTGCTGCCCGCCCGACAGCGTGGCGCCGTCCTGGTCGGCCAGTTCGCCCAGCATGGGGTATTCATCGAAAATGCGCTCTACGGACCACGAGCGCGATTCCCCCGAGCGCTGGTACTGCGCCACCTCCAGGTTCTCGCGCACGCTCAGGCCCGGGAAGATGCGCCGGTCTTCGGGCACCAGGCCTATGCCCTGGCGCGCGATCCGGTAAGCCGGCTGGCCGGTAACGTCTTGCCCCTGAAAAACCACGCGCCCGCTGCGCGGCGGCGACAAGCCGATGATGCTGCGCAAGGTGGTGCTCTTGCCCGCGCCATTGCGCCCCAGCAGGCATACGGTTTCGCCCTTTTTCAGATACAAGGAGACGCCTTGCAGGGCGTGGCTTTCGCCGTAATAGGTATGAATGTTGTCGACTTCCAGAATCATGGCGCGATCTCCTCTTCAGCGTCACCCAGATAAGCACGGCGGACCTCGGGATGCGCCTTGACCTCTTGCGGCGTGCCCAGCACCAGTTTCTGCCCGCGATGCATGACCAGAATGCGGTCCGCCACATCAAATACCACGCTCATGTCGTGCTCGGTGATCAGAAAGGTGTAGTCGCCGGTCGTGGCCAGCGCGTTGACCAGGGCGGTGACCCGATGCGTTTCATCCGGCGTCATGCCGGCGGTGGGTTCGTCCAGCAACACCAGGTGCGGCCGGGTCGCCAGCACCATGGCGATTTCCACCAGCCGTTTGTCGCCGTAACTGATCACCCCTGCCCGCCGGGACGCAAGGTCCGACAGGGAAAGCCGTTCAAGAATGGCATCGGCTTCCTGCTGTATGGGTGTGTTGCGCGAGGCGATGTTGGCCCAGCGCCGGCTGTCGCGATGGTAGGCGGTGAGCGCCACTTCGACGTTTTCGCGCACGGTCATTTCATTGAAGATATTGTTGATCTGAAATGACCGTGACACGCCCATGCGGCTGATGCGATGCGGCGGCTGCCCGGTGATGTCCTTGCCTTCAAGGATGATAGCGCCCTCGGTGGGCGCCATCCGGCCTGACAGCATGTTGTAGAAGGTGGTCTTGCCCGCGCCGTTCGGCCCGATGATGGCCAGGGTTTCCCGCGGCATCACGTCCAGCGAGACATCCGATACGGCGGCCACGCCGCCAAAGCGCTTGGTCAGGTTCTTGACCTGCAATAAGGGTGGATTCATTTGCGCTCCTGCAGCCAGTCAAGAAAAGTACCCAGCACGCCACGCCGGAAGAACATCACCATGAGCGCCAGGATAATGCCCAGCACCAGCATCCACGCATGCGTCATGCTGGTGATCCAGGTTTCCAGCAGTACGAACATGCCCGCGCCAAAGAAAGGCCCCAGGAAGTAGCCCGTGCCGCCCAATATGGACATCAGCACCGGTTCCGCCGACATGGACCAGTGCACAAGCTCCGGGCTGGCGATGCGCAGAAACGGCGCCATGAGCCCGCCGGCCAACCCGGCAAAAGCCCCCGCGATGGTGAACGCGGCCAGCCGGTAGCTGCGCACATTCAGTCCGCAAAAGGCCACGCGCTCGGGATTTTGCCGGATCGCCCGCAAGATCAGGCCGAAGGAAGAACGGCAGATCAGGTACAGCAGCGCGGTAGCCAGCACGACCAGCACCAGCACGACGTGGTAATACACCGCGGGATTGCCCAGCGTCACGTCTATGCCCAGGCCCAGCGACGTCACGACAAAGCCGGCGATGCCGTCGCTGCCGTTGGTTACTGAGCGCCACTGATGCACGACGGAATACACCATCATGCCGAAGGCCAGCGTGAGCATCGAAAAATACACTTCATTCAGGCGCACGCTGAAGAAACCGATGATCAGCGCCAGCACCGCGCCGGCAACAATGGCCGCCAGCAGGCAGGCCAGCAGCGGCCACTGCATCGACTGCAAAAGCATGGCGGTCGCATAGGAGCCGACGCCAAAGAAAGCCGCGTGGCCAAAGCTGAGCATGCCGGTGTAGCCAAAGATCAGGTTGAAGCTGGCGGCGAAGAGGCCCAATATCAGTATCTCGGTGGCAATGAAAATATAGAAAAAAGGCGCGATCCAGGGCAAGGCAATCAGCAGCGCCAGCACCAGGGCCAGCACGCACAGCGTGATCGTATTCCTCATAGCGATGCTCCTTTGCCCATCAGGCCGTGCGGCTTGAGCAACAAGACAATGGCCATGCCCACAAAAGGCAGCACCAGGTTGATTTCGGGAAAGAAGCGCCCGCCCAGCCCGTACATCAGGCCCAGCACGATGGCGCCCAGCAAGGCGCCGGTAAAGCTGCCCAGCCCGCCGATGACGACCACGATGAAGCTCTCGATAATGATCTTGTCGCCCATGCCGGGATCGATGGCGCGCATGGGCGCCGCCACCACGCCCCCCACTGCGGCCAGCCAGGCGCCGAAGGCAAACACCCCGGTGATGACCCGCTTGGTGTCGATGCACAGCACCTGCGCCATCTCGCGGTCGAGCGCGGCGGCGCGCATGATCTTGCCGACGCGGGTACGGTTGAACAGCCACCAGAGCCCGAACAGAATGACCAGGCCGATGCCCACGACGAACAGGCTGTACAGCGGATACGTGATTCCCCCGGGCAAGGCCACCGTGCCCTGCAGCAGCGCGGGCGGATCGATCACATGTATGCCGGTTCCCCACATCAGGCGCACCGACTCGTTGATCATCAGCAACAGGGCGAATGTCAGCAGCAGGCTGTCGGAGATCTCGCGCTGATAGATGAAGCGCAGCATCAGCCGGTCGATGGCGACCGCCAGCACCGCCACCCCTAGGGGCGCCACCAGCAGCGTCAGCCAAAACGGCATGCCCAGCAGCGTGATGCACGAATACGCCAGGTATGCGCCCAGCATATACAAGGCGCCGTGGGCGAAATTGATGACGTTCAGGACGCCAAAAACAATGTTCAGCCCGACCGCAATGACAAACAGAAGTAAACCTATATCCAGACTATTGAGCAAAGCCAAGCCTAAACTGCTCATGACACCCCCTAGGTTATGTCACCCGCCCGGCAGCCCTGCCGGGCGGGAAGTCCGCTCTGACGAACGGGTGAACACGCTACAGCTTGCAGGCCGGGTCGACGGGCGGCGTGATTTTCTCGCCATCGAAGAACTGCACCTCGGTCAGCGAACGGATCTTGTCCTCGGTGTTCATGGCGCCGGTACGGCCCCAGGTGGGTCCGATCAGTGCCTGGTTGTCGCCCTTGCGAAGGGTCAGGGTGCCGGTGGGCGCCTCGATGCTCAGGCCCGACAGCGCTTCAGCGACTGCCTTGCCATCCGTGTTGCCGGCTTTCTCGATGGCGGCCTTGAAGGCATGGACGGCCACATACGCGCCTTCGGCGTTATAGCTGGGCGGCGTGCCATAGGCTTGCTTGTAGTCGGCCACGAACTTTTTGTTCAAGTCGTTATCGTGGGCGCCGTACCAATAGCGCGTGCCCAGCCATACCCCTTCGGGCATCTGCTCGCCCAGCGAGCTCAGCACCTCGGTCGCCGCGCCCACGGTCAGCAATACCTGGAACCCTTGCTTGAAGAAGCCGCGGCTGTTGGCCTGCCGCACGAAGTTGACCAGATCGCCGCCCCAGAGCGAAATCAGCACGCCGTCGGGTTTATTTTCCATGACGCCATTGATGAACGGCGTGAAGTCTTCCGCCCCGAAGCGCGGGAAGGCCGTTTCGCTCATGAGTTCGGCATCGGGCATTTTCTCTTTCAGGTACTTGCTGAAAAATTCCCATGACTGATGGCCGAAGGCATAATCGGGGCCAATGGTGGTCCACTTCTTGGCGCCCGTCTTGGCCGCGATCTCGGCGGCGCCCGACATGTTCTGGTGCACGTTGACGCTGACGCGATAGGTATAGGCATTGCACAGCTTGCCGGTCACATCGGGCGTAGCCGCATGCGTGATGATGAAAGGCTTGCCCAGCTCGGGCAGCACCGGCGCCAGGCCTTGCGCCACGCCGGAGCTGTCCAGCCCCATCAGCACATCGGCCTTGTCCTGGTACACCAGCTTGCGGGCGGCCTGTATGGCCACCGCGGCCTTGCCCTGGCCGTCTTCAAGCTGCATGGCCAGCTGGCGGCCCAGCACGCCGCCCGATGCGTTGATTTCATTGATGGCCAGCTGCATGCCCTGCTGGGCGAACTTGCCGTAATTGGCGGCGCTGCCCGACATGATGTAGATGGCGCCGATGCGTATGGGGTCTTCCGCGGCCTGGGCCGGCGCCAGGCTGAATGCGCCCGCCAGGGCCAGTGCAGTAAGGGGTCGTTTAGCAAGAAACTTGAACATGCGATGTCTCCGTAAGTAATTGTTTATATACGCTATGTATCTATTTTGTTTCTACTTCTACTTCACACCTTGTATCGTCGATCGAACACCTCCGTTAAGCAGCCTTTCTGTTTACACTGGACCCGGGCATGGCATCAAGTTCCGCCTGGCTGGGTCAACTGATCGCGCAGCAGGTTTTTCCTGATCTTCCCGGTGGACGTTTTGGGCAGTTCGCCAAAAACGATGTGCTTGGGCGCTTTGAACGACGCCATGTTTTCCTTGCAGAATGCGATGAACGCTTGCGCGTCGGCTGTCTCGCCGTCTTTCAGCGTGATGAAGGCGCAAGGCACCTCGCCCCATTTTTCATCGTTCATGGCGACCACGGCGGCTTCAAGCACCATGGGATGGCGATACAGCACTTCTTCGATCTCCTGGCTGGAAATGTTTTCGCCGCCCGAAATTATGATGTCCTTGGCCCGGTCTTTGATTTCCACATAGCCATCGGGATGCATCACGGCCAGATCGCCCGTGTGAAACCACCCGTCGCGGAAGGCCTCTTGCGTGGCGGCTTCGTTTTTCAGATAGCCTTTCATCAAGGTATTGCCCCGCATCACCAGTTCGCCCAGGGTCTGGCCGTCGGCCGGCACCCGTAAGCCATCTTCCAGGCCCGCCACGGCAAGCTCGTCAATGGCCAGGGTACCCACGCCCTGCCTGGCCATCTTGCGCGCCAGGGCTTCGGTGGCCAGGCCTTCCCAGTCGTCCTGCCATACGCACAAAGCGGATGGACCGTAGGATTCCGTCAGCCCATACAGATGGGTGATGCGGAAACCGACTTCCTGCGCCCGGTAGATCACCGGGCTGGGCGGCGCCGCGCCGCCCAGCGCAAACTGCACCGGCGCCGACAGCGACTGCCCGCTTTTGTGGAAGTCGTTCAGCAGCATATTCAGCACGATGGGCGCGCCGCATAAATGCGTGACATGGTGGTTTTCTATGCGCGCCAGCACATGATCGGCCTGTACCTTGCGCAGGCAGACATGCGTGCCGCCCACCGCCGTGATCGCCCAGGTATAGCCCCAGCCATTGCAATGGAACATGGGCAGCGTCCACAAATAGACGGTATCGGCATTCATGTTGAAGGCCATGGCATTGCTCATGGCGGCCAGATAGGCGCCGCGATGGTGATACACCACGCCTTTGGGGTTGCCCGTCGTGCCCGAGGTGTAATTCAGCGCGATCGCATCCCACTCATCGCCGACCGGAGTCCAGGCGAACTCGGGATCGCCCGCCGCAACCATGTCTTCGTAAGTCAGGGCGGAAAGCCCTTGCGATGCGCCCGCCATCCTGGCGATGGCCACCAGCAGGGGCGGCGACTCCATCCGCGCCACCACCTGCTCGACCAGCGGTTCGAATTCGGTGTCGTAGAAAAGCAGGCGCGAATCGCCGTGCTCCAGAATAAACCGCAGCGTGGCGGCATCAAGCCGCGTGTTCAAGGCATTGAGCACCGCGCCCGTCATGGGAATGGCGTAGTGGCTTTCCAGAAGCTCATGCGTATTGAAGCACAGCACCGACACCGTATCGCCCGCCTTGATGCCCAGGTTGGTCAAGGCGGATGCCATGCGGCGGCAGCGGCGGTAGAGGTCGCTGTAAGTCAGGGTCATGTCGTCATCGATGACCGCTGCCTTGTCCGGGAAGATGCCCGCCGAACGCTGCAGGAAACTGACCGGCGTGAGGCTGGCGTAATTGGCCGGGTTCTTGCCCAGGCCGCGTTCATACTGATTGCTCATGCTTGCCCTCCCGGCTGGCGCAGGTATTTGGGGTTGCTCAGGGCCAACTTGGCCTCTGTCAAGGCGCGCAGCAATTCGTACAAGCGCTCTTGTTGCGGCGACCCGGCCGCGCGCGCCCGGATCAGGTCCGCCAGCCCCTGCTCGGTGGCCGCGCCGGGGTCCCCCAGGCCGGTGTTTTCATAGAAACGGGCAATGGCCTGATCCGCGGCGTTATCATGCTCGGCATGGGGCGCCAGTTCGCGCGCGGCAATCGCCATGGCGTTCGCAATCATCAGCACATCGTAGGTTTTATCGGCCGGCAGCAGGGGAAGCAGCTCATCGAGCAAGACGCGCCGCCCCACCCCCAGCAGTTCATGGCCATAAGGACGATTATTCATGCCGCACCCCCATTTGATGGATCTGGTTCAGCAGATCGAATTCGATCTCGGGCAGCAGGCGTCCGGTCAGGGCCAGTTCCAGCGAGTTTTGCTCGCCCGACAGGTGGCGCTGCGCCTGCTGCAAGGCGATAATGGCCCAGCGCGTCATGCCCATCACTTCCCAATACAGCACTTTGCCGGCATCCACGGCCTGCCCGGTGGCATCCGCATAGGCCTGGAACAGATCCGCCTTGTGGCCGACGCCGCCCACGGCCTTTTCAAAGGCCCCGAAACGCCAGCTTCGCGCGCACAGCCATCCCAGGTCTTCATAGGGGTCGCTGAAAGCGGCGAACTCCCAATCCAGGATTCCGCTGATCCGCCCTTCGTGCACCATGTAGTTGCCAGTACGGAAATCGCCATGGCACAGCACGATGGCGGGGCTGTCGGGGGCGTGGTCCTGCAGCCAGTTCAGCGCCCATTCCAGCACAGGATGCGGCTCGGGAATCTGGCTGAGCGCATTGCGGTATTCCTGCACCCGTGCCAGCGCGGGCGACTGCGTGGGCACCGGCAGGAAAGCCAGCCGGTCGTGGGGCGGTCTGACCTGGTGCAGGCGCGCAAGCTCGTAGCCCAACTGGCGCACCAAATGCTGGGCCTGGCTTTCGGTCAGCGCGCCCCGCACCAACTGCCTGCCCGACGCCGTGCCCGGCACGCGCAGCATGACGCAAAAGACACGCCCAATGACTGATGTATCGGCGCATAGCCACAAAGGGCGCGGCACCGTGACGCCCGCCTCGTAGGCCGCTTCAAGCACCTGGAACTCCTGTTCGCGCGTCAGGCTGGCGTCCACCTGCGACGGGGCGTCGCTGCGCACGACCAGCTCGTGCGGACCGGGCAGCAAGCCGCCTTCGCATTCGACCGACAAGGCGTAATTGCTTTGGATGGCGCCGCCCGACAGGCGGGAGAACGCCAGCACCCTGACGTGCGCCGCACCCGTCTGGCGCTGTATATACAGCGCCAAGGCCTGGCTGATCTCATTCGCGTTCATGCGGTCCCCTTGCATCGCGCCGCTACCCCCACGACCAGAAATTGCCGCCGTCTTTGAGCAGGTTCTTGGACAAGACCATTTTATGGACTTCGGAAGCGCCGTCGACCAGGCGGGCCTGGCGCGCGTAGCGGTATATCCATTCCAGCCGGGTATCCTTGGAATATCCCCTGGCTCCGCACAGCTGGATCGCCGTGTCGACCGACTGCTGCAGCACATTGGACACGGCCACTTTGGCCATGGATACCTCGTTGCGGGCATAGTCGCCCTGATCCAGCTTCCAGGCGGCGTGCATGGTCAGCAAGCGGCCCGTCTGTATGGCCATGGCGGCTTCGCCCAGCATCCATTGCACCCCTTCGCGGTCGGCCAGCTTGCTGCCGAACGACTCGCGCTCGGACACATAGGCCGAGGCAATTTCCAGCGACCGCTTGGCCAGGCCCAGCCAGCGCATGCAGTGCGTCAGGCGCGCGGGCCCAAGTCGGATCTGGGTCAGCTTCAGCCCGTCGCCCACCTGCATCAGGCGGTTTTCGTCGGGGATGACCATATCGGTGAAGCGCAGTTCGCAGTGGCCGCCGTGCTCTTCCGGCCCCATGATGGGGATGCGCCGGACGATCTCCCAGCCCGGGTCGTCTTTATGGAACAGAAAGGCCGACAGGCCCTTGCGGGCGTCATCGGACGTACGCGCCATGAGAATGAAGTGGGATGCCACCCCTGCCCCCGTAATAAAGTGCTTCAGGCCATTGACCACCCAATGATCCCCCTTGCGCACCGCTGTCGTCAACATCATGGACGGATCCGAGCCCGAACCCGGCGCGGGCTCGGTCATGACAAACGACGAGCGCACGTCGCCGTTGACAATAGGCTGAAGCCAGCGGGCCTTCTGGGCGTCGGTGGCCACCTTGCTTAGTACCATCATATTGCCATCGTCGGGCGCGGCGGAATTGAAGACCACAGGACCGAAAATGGACCGGTTCATGGCTTCGTAGCAAGCCGCCATCTCGGCCATGTTCAGCCCCTGGCCGCCCAGATCCCGGGGCATTTGCAGGGACCATAAATCGTTCGCCTTGGCCTTGCCGCGCAAGGTCTGCAGCAAGGCTTCGTTGATGTTTTCATGCTCGTCGTAGGAATCCGCCCGCTCTTCGAGCGGTATGAGTTCCTGGTCGACGAATTCCTGGATGCGGCTGCGATACGCTTCGCCCCGGGGTGATAAGGTAAAGTCCATGTCGCGATAACCTCTTATTAAAGGGATGACTGCAAGTGCCCGCCATCGAGCACAATAGAACTGCCCGTCATGTAGGACGAAGCATCGGAAGCCAGCAGCAGCAAAGCGCCGTCCAGATCGGCCGGCGTGCCCAGGCGCCGCTGCGGAATGCGGCTGATCAACGCCTTGCCGGCGTCGGAAGCAAAAAAATCACGATTCAGCGCGGTTTCGATATAGCCGGGCGCCAGGGCGTTCACGCGGATGCCGTGGCGGGCCCATTCCAGCGCCAGGGCGCGCGTCATGTGCTCGAGCCCCGCCTTGGACGTGGTGTACGGCAGCACCGAGCCCGCGACGCGATGCCCCAGGATGGATGTTACGTTGATCAGCGAACCGGGCCGGCCCGCCTTGACCAGACGGCGGGCCGCCTCGGTGCAGACGATCCAGCTGCCCTTCAGGTTGACATCCATGACCTGCGACCAGTCGGCCTCGGTCAGGTCCAGCGCTTTCCGGCCGGCGGCCATGCCGGCATTGGACACCACGATATCGATCACGCCGCATGCCGACTGCGCCTGCTCGAACGCGGCCTGCACGCTGGCCGCGTCGGTGACGTCCATGGCGGCCGCGTGCGCGGCGATGCCCTGTTCTTTTAGCTGCGCCACCAGCTGCTGCAGCGGTTGCAGGCGGCGCCCCCCGACCACGACAGTGGCCCCGGCCGCACCCAGCGTACGGGAAAACTGCTCGCCCAACGCGCCCGCGGCGCCCGTCACCAGGGCAACCTTGCCATCCAGGCGGAATCTATTATCCATGCCAGCCCTCCTTCTTGTTTCGAGCATAGAACGATCGTTCGATAAAGTCAACGGCGGCAGGCCTCGGGCGTTGTCGTGGTTTACCTCTATACTGCACGGATCGACGGCTATGGCACGGTCTTCATGACGACACGCATTCCCCAGCTCCAGCGTTTTTTCTACAGCCACTATTTCTTTGGCGGGCTGCGCCAGGCCATAGGCGTACTGATGCCCGCGCTGGTTCTGGCAGGCCTGTTCCAGATGTATGCCATCGGCATGATTTCCGCCATCGGCGCGGCCTGCGTGGCCATCATCGACCAACCCGGCGGGCCGCGGCGCTACGGCACCAATGGGATGCTGGCGGCTATTTTGCTGGGTTCGCTGACCGCGTTCGTAACCGGGCTGGCTTCGTCGCACAGCCTGCTGATCTGGTTCACGGTCCCCCTTCTGTGCTTTGTGTTCTCGATGTTCACCGTGTTCGGCAAGCAAGGCGGCCTGCTGGGTTTTGCCTGCCTGCTGATCATGACGCTGACCATGCGCGTTCCGCTGGCGCCTCATGAAGTGCTCGAGCACACGCTTTACTCGTTCGCCGGCGGCGCCTTCTACTTCGTCTACAGCTTTGCCATGCACCGCCTGCTGTGGCATCGCGAAGAACAGCAGGCCTTGTCCGTCGCGCTGTTTGCCACGGCCGACTACATGGCGGCCAGGTCCCGCTTCTATGACGTCAATTCCGACCTGGAAGCCAGCTATCGCGCCCTGATTCGCGCCCAGGCGGACATGACCGACAAGCATCAGGCCGCGCGCGACACCGTCCTGCGGGAATTGCCCAAAGGCCATGGACATGCGGACCGCCTTCGCACGGCATCGCTGAATGTCTTCATCGACATGGTGGCCTTGCTGGACAGCCTGGTGGCCACCCATACTGACTACGCCACCTTGCGCCGCAGCCTGCCCGACAGCGATATTCTGGTTTTCGCGCGGGATGCCTTGCAGAAGCTGTCCATGAACGTGGCGCGCATCGCCCTGAACATCGCGCGGGACAAGCATGTGAAAGAACGCAACAGCGTCAAGGCCGAGCTGCGCGCCATCGAGTACGAGCTGGAAAAATACCGGGCCGGCGGCATGGTCGAGCGCGACCCCGAAATCTACGCCCTGCTGGTACAAGTACTGCGCCGGCTGCGCAACGCCACCCGGCTGGTCGATCGCATGGCCGAGCACATCAGCCACACACCGAACGCCGAGCTGGTGGACATGCGCCTGGAAAAATCGCTGGACCGCTTTCTGTCGCGCAAGAAATGGCGGCTGGGCATGCTGACCAGCAACTTGCGGCTGGACTCATCGCATTTCCGCTATGCCAGCCGTGTCGCCATTGCGGCCCTGCTCGCCATGAGCCTGACGGCGGCCCTGTCGCACGTGGACGTGCTGGAACGCATGGTGCCCGGGCTAAGCGCGCACAGCTACTGGATTGTGCTGACGATACTTGTGGTCATGAAGCCGGGCTTTGCCCTGACGCGCCAGCGCAACGGCTGGCGGCTGGCCGGCACCCTGATCGGCTGCGTCCTGGCCCTGGTGCTGTTCAACGTAACCCAGAGCGTCAACGTTTACCTTGCGGTGCTTATCATCTGCTGCGTACTGGGCTACAGCCTGATCCAGGTGAACTTCATGGGGGCCGCGATTTTCAACACCCTGTTCGTGCTGCTGGTGTTCCATTTCCTGTCGCCCACCACCAATGCCGTCATTGGCGAACGGCTGATCGACACCTTCGTGGGATGCAGCCTGGCGCTGCTGTGCAGCTACATCCTGCCATGGTGGGAGCATCGCTACATGAGCTCGCTGGCCAGGGCCGCCAAGAAGGCGAACCAGGAGTTCTTCAAGGCCGGCCTGCGCTATGCCGAGCTGAGCCGGGCGCAGACCGCGGCCCACACAGGGCTTGACGGCTCCCGCACGCTATCCGCGCAAGACCTGAAAGACCTGGACGATGAACAACATGAGGCCGAGGTGCACTGGCGCGTGGCCCGCAAGAACATGCATATCGCCTTCAGCAACTTTGCCTCGGCCTTTTACCGCATGATGGATGAACCCATCCGGCGTCAGGCCAATGTCCCCGAACTGAACAACCTGCTGATCCAGAACCATGTCCTGGCCTCGCAGATCACCTCGGCCATCCCGGTGCTGGCCGGCCTGGTTTCCGTACCCGAAGGCATACGCAAGTCGCTCGACGCGGTGAGCCTTTCGCTGAGCGACCAAGAGGCCGACCCGCCCGCATCCATAGAAACCGAAGGCGAGCTGGCGACGCTGGCCTACCCCTTGCGGCAGATGGTCAAGGCCTCGCAATTGATACGGCAGGAAATGCGCGGCCTTGACGCCGCGAGCCACGACCCCGCCTGAAGCAGATGCGGGCCCGCCGGCGCTTGCCGGTCAGTCGTGGGCCTTGCGCCGAAACACCAGCTTGTCCGCCGTGGACTCGGCGGCGGCATAAGCGTAGCCTTCGGTGGCAAAGCCCTGCAAGGCTTTCACATCGCTGATCTTGTGCTCGATCACATAGCGGGCCATCAGCCCGCGTGCGCGCTTGGCATGGAAACTGATCACTTTCCATGCCCCATTCTTGTAGTCCTGGAACACGCACTGCACCACCCTGGCTTGCAGCGTATCGAGATCGACCGATTTGAAATACTCTTCCGATGCCAGGTTCAGCACCACGGCGGCGGCTTTCTTGCCTTTGCCCTGACCGGCCAGATGCTGGTTCAGGTAGTCGGCAATGGCGCTGCCCCAGAACTCATAAAGATTCTTGCCCTTGCGGGTTTCCAGCCGCGTCCCCATCTCGAGCCGATAGGGCTGCATCAGGTCCAGCGGACGCAATACCCCGTACAGGCCGCTGAGCAGCGCCACATGATCCTGCGCCCATTTCAACTGCGCATCGGACAGGCTAGGCGCGTCAAGGCCTTCGTAGACATCGCCATTGAATGCCAGTACCGCCTGGCGCGAATTGGTCTGGTTGAAGACCGGCTTCCAGGCCGCGTACCGCGCTACATTGAGCTTGGCCAAGGCATCGCTCAGCTTCATCAAGGCGGCGATCTCCGAGGCGGATTTCTTCTTCAATACCTTGATGAGTTCCGCAGAGTGATCGACAAACAAAGGCTGCGTGTGCAACGTGGTGCGCACCGGCGAGTCATAGTCCAGCTTTTTTGCCGGAGACAATAACAACAGCATGAAGAGTTCCCGTGGATGTAGGGTTAAAGAAACAAGGCCTGGGTGCTCGCCCCAATGCCTACCGCGCGGTCCAGCCGCCGTCCAGCGACAGCGTCGTGCCGGTCATTTGGTCGGCCGCTTCGGACGACAGAAAGACGGCCGCCCCGCCCAGTTGCTTGGGCGTCACGAACTGCAGCGATGGCTGCTTTTCCATCAGCAGTTCTTTTGCCGCCGCCTCGATATCCAGGCCGTTCTTCTGGGCCAGCGCCTCGATCTGTTTTTCTACCAGGGCGGTGCGTACCCAGCCCGGGCAGATTGCATTGCAGGTCACGCCATTGCCTGCGTTCTCGAGCGCGGTCACCTTGGTCAAGCCCACCACGCCATGCTTGGCGGCCACATAAGCGGATTTGGTCGCGGACGCCACCAGCCCGTGCGCGGAAGCGATATTGATAATGCGCCCCCAACCCTGTTTCTTCATATACGGCAGGGCGGCCGCCGTACCGTGGAACACCGCCGACAGGTTCAGGGCAATGATGGCGTCCCAGCGATCGACGGGAAAATCCTCGATCAGGTCGGTATGCTGTATGCCGGCGTTGTTCACCAGAATGTCGATGCTGCCCAGGGCTTTGACCGCTTCATCGATGAAATTGCGTGTGGCATCGGCCTGCATCAGATCGGCGTTTATATAACGCGCCTTGACGTCGAATTCCAGCTCGAGGTTGACGCGTTCTTTCTCGATGGCGTCGGCATCGCCAAAGCCGTTGATGACCACATTCGCCCCGTTGGAAGCCAACTCGCGGGCAATAGCCAGACCAATACCACTGGTCGAGCCGGTAATGACTGCGTTTTTACCGTTCAGCATGTTGTTCCTTTTCATATCGTCCAGAATATCGAAACTGTTTGCTAAGTGTACCGCCCGGCAGGCCCGGCCGGAGGCCTGGATGCAGCGCCTTTGGCCCATTATGATTTTTTTTTAATTCTTGCTAGAATAGCGGACTTGCCTTCTAGCGCCCGTCTGGTTTTCGACCAGCTCCAGACATTTTGGCCTGGCAGGCAACAGCAGTAACAATGCAGTAAACACCAATGCAGTAAACCCGGACAGGTGGCAGAGTGGTCGAATGTACCTGACTCGAAATCAGGCGTACGGTAACCCCGTACCGTGGGTTCGAATCCCACCCTGTCCGCCAGAATACCCATAGAATCAAATCGCTACGGCAATTCGGATACCCCCGAGTTGCCGTTTTCTTTTGCGCGCAGGTTTCCACGCACCGAATGAAGAAGCGCTGGCGCATCCGCACTTGAACTGTGCCGCGCCCGCGCACCATGACAGGCACGATCCACGCCGACGCGCGCGGCGCGGCCGGGTGCAGCCCCAAAACAATCAAAAAAATATGGCACGCGTTTTGCTTGATCCTGAACGGCGAGCGGCAACAGACTGATGGCAGTCCGTTGCGAAGCCCCCGTTATGCCTCGCCATTGTTTTCATAGGCCGGGGGCAACCTTCAACTTCGTTCAGGAGCCTGACTTATGTATACGCGTTTCCCTGGTTCTATACCCACCACGACCCTCTCCCCTATTGCAAGACAAACGCGTGCGAAGGGCATCATGGGCAACCGGCTGGCCACGGGCGGAATATGCGCGCTGATGCTGGGCGCCGCGGCCTGCGCGCCCGCGTATGCGCAAGACGCCGGCGCCGCACAGGCCTCGGACTTTACCCTCAGTGCGAATATGTCTTTGGTCAGCCAGTATCGTTACCGCGGCATCATGCAAACCAACAACAAGCCGGCCATCCAGGGCGGGTTCGACCTTGTGCACGCCAGCGGTTTCTATATCGGCAACTGGAACTCGAGCATCAGTTGGCTGGACGATTCCGATCCCGATGTATCCGCAGCGGTCGAAATGGATTTTTATGCGGGGTATGCGGGCACGCTCTGGAAGGACCTGACTTTTGATGTGGGGATACTGGAGTACTACTATCCGGGCAGCTATCCGGGCGGCTACACGCGTCCGTACACAACGGAAGCGTATTTGGGCCTGGGGTATGGCCCCATCGCGTTCAAGTATTCGCATGCCTTCACCAACCTGTTCGGCGTGCCCGACAGCAAGAACAGCCAGTACTACGACCTGTCGGCCAGTTTTGAAACAGGCGTGTGGGGCACGACGCTGGACGCGCACGTGGGATACCAGAAAGTCAGGAATCTGGACGACGGCTCGTATACCGACTGGTCGCTGGGCCTGAGCAAAGACTGGGGACAGGGGTTCAGCACCACCTTGGCCTACATCGACACCAATGCCGACCGGAACGTCTACAGCAACACGAAAGGACGGTACACAGGCCGGGCCACGGCCCTGCTGTCATTGAACAAAACCTTTTAGGCGCTGCCCCTGGCGTTGCTTCCTTCCCCACATCAGCCTATAGTAGTAGCGTGTCATGCGTTGGTAGTGGGGGTGCTGCGCACCCTGGTGTCGGCTTTGGCATGCTTGATTGCCGGGCCGGCCTGAATAAGGAGCCGCCATGAATATCGAGTCTCTTAATCTGGTCATCGACCTTAACCGCGATGGGGCCTATAGCCCGTGGGAGCTCTGGGAAGCCGTCAAATGGGTCTACCGTCTTCCGGGCAACCTGCTGGTTGAAGGCCTAGGCCATATTCCCTATCTATCCACCCTGCTCAATATCCAGGCATCCGAAGCCACGGGATATCGCAGCCTGAATGGCTCCCTGTCAGTCACCCTGTCGCTGATGCTTTGGGTCGTTGCGATCTTCAGCTTGCTGACCTGGCTGTCGCCCACGGTCGACGAACCCGACGACGCCAGCCTGGATGCTGCAAGCGCCCGCCGTAGCCCGGCTACCGGCGCCGCCCATGCCCGCCTGGCAGAGCCAGACGGCAAGCAGGGCCACGATGAAGCGGCGGCTCCGCATGCGCGGCCGCACCTGCCGGTCAGCCGCGCCAACTATGCGGCGCCGGGCAAAAAACCCAAAAGGCACCGGCGCCATCACCGCCTGGTCAACTACCTGATCAGCCACGCTAAATAGGCCCGGCAACCGCTACACAATGTATCTTTGCATCGGCCCCTTCCCTTGTCCGTAGCTTTTTGATGCGCTTTGACCGGTTTCAGCAAACGTTCAGAAATCGAAAAAATTGCAGAATAGGCTTATCAACCTAGGACAAAAGGTGGTCATCATGAAACGACTGCTGTTGGCTGGCGCGATGCTAGCCGCCGTCGTGGGATCGGGCGCGGCCATGGCACGCAACGATTTCCACACATCCACCCGCGGGCCGGGCGCGATCTACAGCGAGCCCAATTACAACCCCCCGCCCATACGGCATATGGAACGGCCGCGCGTGATTATTCTGCCCGAGCATGTTTACCGGCCTGTGCCCAAGTATCGCTCGCGTCATCAACACGATCAGTATGCGGGATACCGGCACTATCAGCCGCGGCATCACCATTATCGGCATCATTACCAGCCCTATGGGCAGTACGGGCGCCCCGGTCATCATGGCGGCTACCGCAACGGGTGGCAGCGCTAGACGCGCCATGGCCTGGATTCAAGCGTAATCAGCCGCCCATGGGATGGACGCCGCCATCCATGGTGATCAGTGCGGCGGTGATATAGCTGGCCCGCGCGGATGCCAGGAACAGCGCCGTATCGGCCACTTCTTCCGGCTTGGCCAGGCGGCCTAGCGGAATTTTCTCTTCCCTGGCTTTCAGGAGCGCATCGATGGACTTGCCGGTGAGTTCCGCCTCGGCCTGCAAAGAACCCTGCACCCGTCCGGTCAGGGTGGCGCCCGGGTTGATGGCATTGACGCGTATGCCATGCCGCCCCCAGGCATTGGCCAGGCCGGCCTAGGCCAGCATCAGCGCCGCGTTGGCCGAACCGCCGGGCAGATGGATGGGGCTGGCCATTTTGCCGCCCGCCCCGATGATGTTGACGATGGCGCCCGTGCCGCGCGCCACCATGCTCTTGATCGCGGCATCCATGGCATTGATATAAGGAAAATACTTGGCATCCATGGCGTCCCGCCAGGATTGGGGCGTGAGGGTGGCGGGCGGGTAACGCTTGGCCGCGCCGGCGGAATTGACCAGCACGGCAACGGGCCCCAGCTCTTTTTCGACCGTGTCGACCATATGCTGCGCCGCTTGCGCATCGCACAGGTTGGCCGCTACGGTAAGGACCGGATGCCCCGCCCCCTTAAGCTCGGCCTGAGCCGTCTTGAGGTTGTCAGCGCTGCGAGAAGCAATGGCGACCCTGGCCCCTTCGCGGGCAAAGGCATGGGCGCAGGCCAGGCCTATGCCTTTGCTGCCCCCCGTGATCAATACGACTTTACCGTTCAGCTCCAGATCCATGCCCACCCCTTTTCTGTGTTTGCCGCAAGCGGCGAAGCTCAAGCCCCGGCGGCCAGCCGTTCGACCCCGCCCATATACGGGCGCAAGGCCTCGGGAACGCGGATGCTGCCATCGGCCTGCTGATGATTTTCCAGTACGGCGACCAGTGCGCGGCCCACGGCCAGGCCCGAGCCGTTCAGGGTGTGCAGGTATTCGGGCTTGCCTTTTTCAGGACGATAGCGCGCCTGCATGCGCCGCGCCTGGAAGGCTTCGCAATTGGACACCGAGGAAATTTCGCGCCAGGTGTTCTGTGCCGGCAGCCAGACCTCCAGGTCGTAGGTCTTGGCCGCGCCAAAGCCCATGTCGCCGCCGCACAGCAGCACCACGCGGTACGCCACGCCCAGCCGCTGCAGCACGGCCTCGGCATGGCCCACCATCTCTTCCAGGGCGTCGTAGGACTGCTCGGGATGCACAACCTGCACCATCTCGACCTTGTCGAACTGGTGCTGGCGTATCATGCCGCGCGTATCGCGTCCGCCGCTGCCCGCTTCGGAGCGGAAGCACGGCGTGTGCGCCGTCAGTTTCACCGGCAGTTCGCTATGCGCCACGATGGTGTCGCGCACGGAACCGGCCAGGGTGATTTCCGAGGTGGAAATCAGATACAGGTCTTCGTGGGCAGCGGCGTCGTCTTGTTCGCTTGCCGCTTCGTCGTCCTGGCCGCCTTTGGTGACCCAGAACATATCATCCTTGAACTTGGGCAACTGCCCGGTACCGAACAGGGTTGAGCTATTCACGATATAAGGTGTGTAGCATTCCTGATAGCCGTGCTCGGCGGTTTGCAGGTCAAGCATGAACTGCGCAAGGGCGCGATGCAGACGGGCTAGCGGCCCACGCAGCATCATGAAACGCGCGCCGGACAACTTGCGCGCGGTGTCGAAATCCAGGCCGATAGGCTCGCCCAGGGCCACGTGATCCTTGGGTTCGAACGCCAGGGGCTGCGGATTGCCGTCGGCATCGGTCGCCATGCCTGGGGGAATCCAGCGGCGCACCTCGACGTTGTCATCGCTGTCTTGGCCGGCCGGCACGCTTTGATGCGGCAAATTGGGAAGCGTCATGAGCCAGGCGTTCAGTTCGCTTTGCACCGCCGCCAGATCCTGTTCCAGTTCTTTCAAGCGGGCGGGAATCTGCTGCGACTCGGCCATTTCCTTGCTGGCATCTTCACCTTTGGACTTCAGTTGCCCGATCAGCTTGGACACCGCGTTGCGCCTTGCCTGTAGCGCTTCGGTTTCGACCTGGACCGATTTGCGGCGCGCTTCAAGCTGGTTGAACCGCTCTGTGTCGAACGCAATGCCGCGTAGTTCCAGCGCCTTCACGACGGTGGGCAGATCTTTACGTAACTGATTGGGGTCTAGCATAGATAACCAAAGAAAGATTAAGAAAACGGGGCGCTAGCCTTTGCCTTGCTGTTTGTCGAGTTCGCGCAAAAAAGCCAGCTTTTCAGAGATTTTACCCTCAAGCCCACGGTCGGTCGGCCGGTAGAAGCGGGCCCGCAAGCCATCGGGAAAATAACGCTCGCCCGCGGCATACCCATGCGGCTCGTCGTGCGCATAGCGGTAGGCGTGGCCGTGCCCCAACTCTTTCATCAGCTTGGTGGGCGCATTGCGCAAATGCATGGGCACCGGGGCGCTGCCGTTTTCCTCGGCGTAGCGCCTGGCCTGTTTGTAGGCGTTGTAGACCGCATTGGATTTGGCGGCGCAGGCCAGGTACACCACCGCCTGGGCCAGCGCCAGTTCGCCCTCGGGCGAGCCCAGCCGCTCGTAGATGTCGGCCCCATTCAGGGCAATCTCCGTGGCGCGCGGATCGGCCAGTCCGATGTCCTCGATCGCCATGCGCACAATGCGGCGCGACAAATAGCGCGGGTCGGCGCCGCCATCGAGCATGCGCGCAAACCAGTACAAAGAAGCGTCCGGGTCCGAACCGCGCACGGCCTTGTGCAAGGCGCTGATCTGGTCATAGAAGGCGTCGCCGCCCTTATCGAAGCGGCGCAGGTTTTGCGACAACGACGTTTCCAGCCACTCGCTGTCGATCAGCGTGCGCTGCGCCCCGCGCGCCGATTCGGCAACGACCTCCATGGCATTGATCACCCGGCGCGCATCGCCATCGGCCCAGCGGGCAAGCTGCTCGCGCGCGGCGGCGTCGAACTCCAAGGGTTCGCCGTCGTCATTCAGAATGGCAATGGCGCGGTCGATCAGTTGCTGCAGCTCTTCGACCGCCAGGGACTGCAGCACATAAACGCGCGCCCGCGACAGCAGGGCCGAGTTGACCTCGAAGGAGGGGTTCTCGGTGGTCGCGCCAATAAAGGTGAACAGGCCGCTTTCGACATAAGGCAAAAAGGCATCCTGCTGCGCCTTGTTGAACCGGTGGACTTCGTCGACGAACAGAATGGTGCGCCGGCCCTGGCCTTGCGCCACCTGGGCGGCAACGACCGCCTCGCGTATATCTTTGACGCCCCCCAGCACGGCGGAGATCGCCAGAAACTGGGCATCGAAGCCGTCGGCCATCAGGCGGGCAAGCGTCGTCTTGCCCACGCCTGGCGGCCCCCAGAAAATCATGGAGTGAGGCCGCCCCGACTCGAAAGCGACCCGCAAGGGTTTGCCCGGCCCAAGCAAATGGGCCTGCCCAACGACATCGGACAAGGTCTTGGGACGCATGCGCTCGGCCAGCGGCGCATGTGCAAGCACGCCGGGCGCATTGGAAAACAGGTCGTGCGAACTTGCCATAAAGGCCTGCTACATTTTGACGACGTCTACGCCCGCGGGCGGCGTAAAGGAAAACTCGCCGGCGTCCAGAGCAGGATTGGACGCGATATTGCTCAAGTCGATACGCGTGGTCTGGCCGAAGGAATCCAGCAGTTCCAGCCGGGCCGGCATGGCGTCCTTGAAGCCGATGTCCACATGCGTGAAGCCGGCGTCCGCGCTGCGGGGTTCGGCGCGCAGCCAATCCAGGCCGTCTTTGGCCGGCAGGCTGGAAATATTGAAGGCGTCATCCAGCGACCCCGAGCCGAACAGGATGGCGGCGGGCGAAGCCCCGATGGACTGATCCACATCGCGCTGGGTGACCTGGGCCAGATCGGGATCGTACTGATAGACTTGTTTGCCGTCGGAAACAATAAGCTGCTCGTAAGGTTTCTTGACCGCCCACTTGAATTGGCCCGGACGCTTGAACGAGAACTGCCCCGACTGGGCCGGCTTGCCTTGCCCCTTCTGGTCGATACGCTGCTGCGTGAAATCGCCCGTGGCCGACTGCACCTGAGTGATGAACTGCTCCAGTTGTTGGGGGGCTTCGGCCGCCCAGGCCGCCAGGGGGCTGGCCGCCACGATGGCCGCCGCCACAAACTGCTTGAAACCAACGTTAATCTTCATTTGAACCATTCCCTGCAGGAACCAGGATTTCACGGTTGCCATTCGATTGCATGGGCGATACCAGGCCGGCCTGCTCCATTTGCTCGAGCAGCCGCGCGGCGCGGTTGTAGCCGATGCGCAAATGACGCTGTACTGAAGAAATGGACGCGCGCCGGTTCTTCAGAATCACTTCGACGGCCTGATCGTACAACGGATCGGATTCGGCATCGGCAAACCCGGTGACGCTGCCGACCCCGTCGCCGGTCTCGCCCTCGAGCGCGCCTTCCAGCAGGCCGTCGACATAGTTCGGTTCGCCCTGCTCTTTCAAGGCCTCGACCACGCGATGCACCTCATCGTCGTGCACAAAGGCGCCGTGCACCCGGACGGGCAGGCCCGTGCCGGGCGGCATGTACAGCATATCGCCCTGCCCCAGCAGCGTTTCGGCGCCCATCTGGTCCAGAATCGTGCGCGAATCGATTTTCGAGGAAACCTGGAAAGCGATGCGGGTGGGGATATTGGCCTTGATCAGGCCGGTGATCACATCGACGCTGGGACGCTGCGTAGCCAGAATCAGGTGTATGCCGGCGGCCCGTGCCTTTTGCGCCAGTCGGGCGATGAGCTCTTCGATTTTCTTGCCCACCACCATCATCAGGTCGGCCAGCTCGTCGATGACCACGACGATCATGGGCAGCGGCGCCAGGGGCTCGGGCGCATCGGGGGTCAGCGAGAAAGGGTTCGGTATGGGTTCTTCCCGTTTGATGGCATCGCGTATCTTGCTGTTGTAGCCCGCCAGATTGCGCACACCCATTTTGCTCATCAGGCGGTAGCGTTTTTCCATTTCGCCCACGCACCAATTCAGCGCATTGGCGGCATGGCGCATATCGGTGACCACCGGCGCGAGCAAATGCGGAATGCCTTCGTAGACGCTCATTTCCAGCATCTTGGGGTCGATCAGAATAAGACGGACCTGGGTTGCGTCGGCCTTGTACAGCAAGGACAGGATCATGGCATTGATCCCCACCGACTTGCCCGAGCCGGTCGTACCGGCCACCAGCAGGTGCGGCATCTTGGCCAGGTCGGCCACCACCGGATTGCCGGCAATGTCTTTGCCCAAGGCCATGGTCAGCATGGAGCTGCCCGCGTGATAGGTTTGCGAGCCGATGATTTCCGACAGCTTGACCATTTGCCGCTTGGGGTTGGGCAGTTCCAGCCCCATCAGGTTCTTGCCCGGAATGGTCTCGACCACGCGGATGCTGACCAGGCTGAGCGCCCGTGCCAGGTCTTTGGCCAGATTCACGATCTGGCTGCCCTTGACGCCGGTGGCGGGTTCGATTTCGTAGCGGGTGATCACCGGACCGGCCTGCGCCGCCACCACCACGGCCTTGACGCCGAAGTCGGACAGCTTTTTCTCGATCAGGCGCGAGGTGTATTCAATGGTTTCGGGCGACACCGTTTCAGGGTTTTCCACCGGCATGTCGAGCAGGCTGATGGCGGGCAGGTCGCCCGAGCCGCCGGCTTCGATGGGCGCGGTGAATAGCGTTTTCTGCTTTTCCTTTTCCACCCGGACCGATTTGGGCACCGACGTGATGGCGGGCTCGATGCGCACAGGCTGTTCGTGCACCAGTTGTTCCTGCTTGGCGACCACGGTTTCGTTGCGTTCGGCTTTCTTGGCCTGCCCAACCTTGCGGTCATCGTGGGCGGCTTTGAGCTCGAACAGGCGGCGCACCGTCTTTTCAATGGCCAGCCCCACCCGTTCAGACAACAGCAGCCACGAAAACCCGAAAAAGAGGCTGGCGCCGACCGCCACGAACACCAGCAGCAGCAATGTGCAGCCGGTGACGCCCATGGCCAGCGCCATGCCGCTGGCCAGGAGCTGGCCCAATTGCCCCCCGGCGCCTGCCGGCAATTCGGCGCCGAACTGCTTCAGTTGAAGGGCTTCGGTACCCATGGCCCCCACAAACAGCAGGAAAAAGCCAATGCCGACCTCCCAGCGCAAGCGGGGCAGGGGTTCTTCTTTATTGGGCAGCAGGATGTGCGTGAGCCGATAAAACCCCAGCGCCACCCGCTGGGCCAGCAACACCACCCATAGCCAGGCGGAATAGCCAAACAAAAACAACAGGAAATCAGAAATATAGGCCCCCAGCGTGCCCCCCCGGTTCAGCGTCGTGGTGGCATGCACGGAATGCGACCAGGCAGGGTCGGACGGGTTCCAGGTGGCAAGCACCAAACCCAGCCAGGCCGCCAGCGCGGCGAACACGATCCAGCGCGCTTCGCGCAGCAAGCCTGACAGCCGGGACTGCAAGGGAGAAGGCCCATTGCGCACGTTGCGCGAGGAGCGTGGGGATGTCGCAGGTAATCTAGCCATAGACTCATTATAATTGGCTGTTCACTTTTTTCGGATTTTCTGTGATGACGACTCCAAAACACGCCAAAGTACTGATTTTAGGTTCGGGCCCGGCCGGCTACAGCGCCGCCGTTTATGCAGCGCGCGCCAACCTGAATCCCGTACTGGTGACCGGTCTGGAACAAGGCGGCCAACTGATGACGACCACCGACGTGGACAACTGGCCCGCGGACGCCCAGGGGGTGCAAGGCCCCGACCTGATGCAGCGGTTCCAGGCCCACGCCGAGCGTTTCAACACAGAAATGATTTTTGACCATATTGCCAGCGTGGATTTGTCCAAGCGCCCCTTCACCCTGACGGGCGACACCGGCGCGCAGTACACCTGCGACGCGCTTATTATCGCCACGGGCGCTTCAGCGCAGTACCTGGGCCTGCCCACCGAACAGGAATTCATGGGCCGCGGCGTGTCGGGCTGCGCCACCTGCGATGGTTTTTTCTATAAAAACCAAGATGTTATCGTCGTTGGCGGCGGCAACACCGCCGTTGAAGAAGCCCTGTACCTGTCCAATATCTGCCGCAGCGTCACCCTGGTGCACCGCCGCGACAAGTTCCGCTCCGAACCCATCCTGACCGACAAGCTGATGGACAAAGTCGCCAACGGCAACATGAAGCTCAAGCTCTTTTATACGCTGGAAGAGGTCCTGGGCGACCAATCGGGCGTGACCGGCGCCCGTCTGCGCAACGTTCAAACCGGCGATACTGAAGACTTGCCCGTCACCGGGGTCTTCATCGCCATCGGCCACAAGCCCAACACAGGCATCTTCGAAGGCCAGTTGGCCATGGAAAACGGGTACATCATTACCCAGAGCGGCCTGAAAGGCCTGGCCACCATGACCTCGATACCCGGCGTTTTTGCCGCGGGCGACGTACAAGACCATGTGTACCGCCAAGCCATCACCAGCGCAGGCACGGGCTGCATGGCCGCGCTGGACGCACAGCGCTGGCTGGAGAATGCCGGCGAATAAAGGCGGGCGCAAGGGCCAGGCCGCCAGCGGCCTGGCCGACCTGAAGCGCCTGCACAAAGCAGCGGTGTCCGCCGCCGCGGCGGCGCCCCCTTCCCCGCCGAAGCCGGCCAAGGCCGCCGCCGGCCCCGTCAAAGCCGCCCACATCGGCGAAACGGGCCTGGACCGGGAAGATGCCCTATTGTTCCGGCGCGCGATGAAAACGGTTACGCCCATCAAGGACCCCCATCGCATGATTTTGCCGGCGCCTCCCCTGGCGCCGGGCGAACTATTGCGTCAACGGCGCGAACGCGCAGTGGGCCAGGAACCGGTACGCCTGCCGCAAACATCAGACCACTACACGCCGGCAAAAATGGATGGCGACGATGCGCGCTACCTGCGCCGGGGCCACGGCCCCGATGTGCTCAAGGGCCTGAAGCGCGGGAAATGGGCCATAGAGGCCAGCCTGGACCTGCACGGCAGCACGCTGGAGCAGGCCCGCGAACGGCTGGACCGCTTCCTGGAGTCCTGTCTTGCGCACCGGATCAAATGCGTGCGCATCGTGCATGGCAAAGGCTATGGCTCGAAAGACGGGGAATCGGTGCTCAAGCAAACCATCCGCCGCTGGCTGAGCCAGATCGACAGCGTGACCGCTTATGCGGAATGCTCGGAGCCCGACGGCGGCGCCGGCGCCGTACAAGTCCTGCTGCACGTACCCACTGCGGACCACGGCGCCCACTGACGGCTGCCGAAAAATACGGGCCCGCCCGCGATACAAACCCATCCATCGGCAAGGCGATTGCGGCGCAAATGACAAAAGCCGACGATTTTGTCGTCGGCTTTTGTGCATTTATATTTTTTATGGGACCTGCTACTTTCTTATATTACCGATTTATCGGCTTTGCCCATGCAGGGCTTTGTCTCCTCACCTGCATGGACAGGATTGTGCATCATATTGGTGAATGCAACACTTAGGGAATGCACTAAGTTAATGCCTTTTTGGTCTATTACCGGTAGATTTTGGGCAATATTGGTGCCAACGTGTTCGTTGGCCCATCCATTCAGCAGTCACTATCCCCGCTCACGCGCCCCGGGCAAGACTATGAATGCACAGGCCGGGCAGTCAGTTGCACGCCCAGCGCCGCACATACACGGGCAATGGTGTCGAAACGTGGATGTGAGCCAGGGCGCAATGCTTTATAAAGCGCCTCGCGCGTCAGGCCGCTAGCCCGCGCAACCTCGGTCATACCGCGCGCACGGGCAATGACACCCAGCGCATGGGAAAGCTCGGCGGGATCGTTCTCTTCCAGAACGGCCGTCAGATAGTTGGCAATATCCTCGTCCGTCTTGAGGATTTCAGCCATGTCGAACTCTGGCAATTCGGAAATCTTGGTGGTCTTGGTCATGTGCGTTACTCCTGCATCGTTTTCGCCAGTGCAATGGCCTGCTTGATATCGGCTTTCTGCGTGGACTTGTCGCCACCGCCCAGCATGACAATCAGCACGCCACCCCGTTGGGTGTAATATAGCCGCCAATCCACGCCATGACGCCGCAAACAATCAAAAGAAAAAACCCGCAAGCCTTTCGGCAAGCGGGTTTCGTGTACTACCGTGTACGACGGTAGACGATATTACATGTTTTCGATCATGACCTGGCCAAAGCCGGAGCACGATACCTGGGTCGCGCCTTCCAGCAGGCGGGCGAAGTCGTAGGTGACCTTTTTCGACAGAATGGATTTTTCCATGCTGGAGATGATCAGGTCGGCGGCTTCGGTCCAGCCCATGTGGCGCAGCATCATTTCGGCGGACAGGATTTCGGAACCGGGGTTCACGTAGTCCTTGCCGGCGTACTTGGGCGCCGTGCCGTGGGTGGCTTCGAACATGGCAACCGAGTCGGACAGGTTGGCGCCGGGAGCGATACCGATACCGCCCACTTGCGCGGCCAGCGCGTCGGACACATAGTCGCCGTTCAGGTTCAGCGTGGCGATGACTTCGTATTCAGCCGGACGCAGCAGGATTTGCTGCAGGAAGGCGTCGGCGATGACGTCTTTCACGGTGATTTCGCGACCCGTTTTGGGGTTCTTGAATTTGCACCATGGGCCGCCGTCGATCAGTTGGGCGCCGAATTCTTTTTCGGCCAGCTCGTAACCCCAGTCACGGAAGCCGCCTTCGGTGAACTTCATGATGTTGCCCTTGTGCACCAGGGTGACCGAGGACTTGTCATTGTCGATGGCGTACTGGATGGCCTTGCGGACCAGACGCTGCGTACCTTCGCGCGACACGGGCTTGACGCCGATGCCCGATGTTCCGGGGAAGCGGATCTTGTTGACGCCCAGCTCGTTCTGCAGGAAGTCGATCAGTTTCTTGGCGTTGGCGCTTTCAGCTTCGAACTCGATGCCGGCGTAGATGTCTTCCGAGTTTTCACGGAAGATCACCATATTGGTTTTTTCAGGCTCTTTGACAGGCGAAGGCACGCCCTTGAAGTACTGGATGGGGCGCAGGCAGACATAAAGGTCCAACTGCTGGCGCAGCGCAACGTTCAGCGAACGGATGCCGCCGCCAACCGGGGTGGTCAGCGGGCCCTTGATGGAGACCACGTATTCCTTGACGGCTTCCAGGGTTTCTTCGGGCAGCCAGACGTCGGGGCCATAGACTTTGGTCGATTTCTCGCCGGCGAAGACTTCCATCCAGTGGATCTTGCGCTTGCCGTTGTATGCCTTGGCGACAGCGGCGTCAACGACTTTGAGCATGACGGGGGTGATATCGGCGCCCGTGCCGTCGCCCTCGATATAAGGGATGATGGGTTCATCGGGTACGTTGAGCGAAAAATCGGCATTAACCGTGATTTTTTGGCCCTCGGTGGGGACCTTGATGTGCTGATAAGACATGGATGCTCCAGTTTGCTCCGTAAGGAGTAGAAATCAGTCGAATGGGAAAAGTAAACGCTCAGCGGAAAAACGCTCAGTCTTATATAAGAGTAGTTTATCCTAAATTTGCCAAAGCCGATATTGACGCATACCCGCAAGCTGCCTGAAATCGAAGACAGCGGCGGGTAAAATAGGAATTTTACCGGCAAGCGCGCCGCGGCGGCACACGCCGGCGCGCTTCATTATGTACAGGATGCTTTATGTTCAACCCCTCGCGCGAGCAGGTGCGGCAGTTCTTTACCGACGCATGGCGCAAGCACAGGTCGGCCGGGGTGCTGACGCCACTTGAAACCATGGCGGTCGACCTGATGGAATTGCATCCGGAATATCATGCCGATCTGGAACGCCCCGATGCGGCCGAAGCGGAATTTTCCGTTGAGCAGGGGAAAACGAATCCGTTTCTGCATCTGTCCATGCATCTGGCCATCAATGAACAGTTATCCATCGACCAGCCGCCCGGCATCAAGGCCGCCTTCCACAGTTTGCTGGCCACCCGCGATGCGCACGAGTCAGCGCACGTGATCATGGAAGCGCTGGGCGAAACGGTGTGGGAATCCCAGCGCCTGGGCACGCCCCTGGACACCGAAAAATACCTGGAACTGATCCGCCGGCACGCAACGCGCAATTAGCCCGCCGGCCCTGCGGCATCGCGGCGGGCAGCCGGCGGCCGCCTGTGGCGGCAATCCTGAACGCATTCAATGCAAGTAAAAAAAGCCCGAATCCGGCATTGAACCGGGCTCGGGCTTTTGCCCCTGGAACTGGCTGGCCGGCTTGACGGAACCAGCGCCGCTCTGGGGGGATTTGGTGGGCGCCTGTGCCGTATTACTTGCGAACGGCCAGCGGCGACGGCAGGCTGGCGAGCCATGCCGAAATGTTCTTGATATCGGCGGGCGACAACTGGGCCACCATGGCGCCCATGATTGCATTCTTGCGTATGTTGGCGGTGTCGGGCGCGCCCGCTGCACCCCGTTTGTAAGACCTGAGCGCATGCTCAAGATAGTCTTGATGCTGCCCTGCCAGAATGGGATACGCCGGCATGGTGGACGTCTTGGCGTCGGCGCCGTGGCAGGTGGCACAGGTGAATTTTTCGAATGCTGCTTTGCCGGCGGCCAGGTCGGCGGCCGAAGCGCCCGAAGCCAAAGCGAAAATAGCGGAGCCTGCCAAGGCGAGTGTCAATTTTTTCATTCAGGCCCCCGATTATTTAAGACTGGAGTAATAAGCAGCCAGATCGGCCATGTCTTGCTCGGTCAGGCTTTGAGCAATGGCTTCCATGGTGGGGAAGGTACGCGCGCCGCTGGCATATTCTTTTAGCGCCGCCACGATGTACTCGGCATTCTGGCCGGCAATCATCGGTACATGGTAGATCTCGGGGTAGCTGGACTTGTAACCCTTGATGCCGTGACAGCCGATGCACATAGAAGTTTTGGATAGTGCGGCCTTAGCGTCGCCCACAGGCGCGGCATCAGCCGCAAGGGCTTGGCCCGCAATCGCACAGGAAGCCGTAACGGCTAGCGCAGACAAGGTGCGCGTAAGGTAAGTTCGCAACTTCATAATAGCTCTTGTTTGGCGGTGAATAGAAGTTGATCTATGTCAACAGACCAACGAAAAATTGAGATTGTACGATAATTGTGATGCGTCATACATGAATGGCCCTGCAACGTTGCAATACCGTACACCACCGGAGCACCTGATGACTTCTGCGGCACCCGCCTTTTCTTCTGAACGTTTTACCGGCACCGAGCGCTACGTCGCGACGGACGACCTGAAACTTGCCGTGAACGCGGCACTTGCACTGCAACGCCCCTTGCTGATCAAGGGCGAGCCCGGCACAGGCAAGACCATGCTGGCCGAGGAAGTGGCCGAAGCGCTCAAGCGCCCTCTGCTGCAATGGCATATTAAATCGACGACCAAGGCGCACCAAGGCCTGTATGAATACGACGCGGTGTCACGCTTGCGCGATTCGCAGCTGGGCGACGAAAAAGTCCGCGATATCGGCAACTATATTGTCAAAGGCGTGCTGTGGCGCGCCTTTGAAGCCAACGAACCGACCGTGGTGCTGATCGACGAAATCGACAAGGCCGACATCGAGTTCCCGAACGACCTGCTGCGCGAACTGGACCGCATGGAATTTCATGTCTACGAAACCCGCCAGACGGTCACGGCCAAACACCGCCCGCTGATCATCATTACATCGAACAATGAAAAAGACTTGCCCGACGCCTTCCTGCGGCGCTGCTTTTTCCACTACATCAACTTCCCCGACCGCGACACCATGAAGGACATCGTGGCGGTGCACTACCCCGACATCCGCGCCGATGTCCTGCGCGCCGCGCTGGACACCTTCTTTGCCCTGCGCGACGCCCCGGGCCTGAAAAAGAAGCCCTCCACTTCCGAGTTCCTGGACTGGCTGCGCCTGCTGACCAACGAAGCCCTGTCGGCCGACGATATCAGCAAGACCACCGGCGACCTGCCCTTGATGGCCGGCGCCCTGCTCAAGAACGAGCAGGATCTGACCCTGCTTCAGCGGCTGGCGGCCATGACGCGCGCGGGGCAGCGCCGCTAACGGACGCCAAACCCGCCGCCACCCACAGTACCCGCACACCAGACATGTCAACTGAACCGGAAAACAAACCATGAATGCAACGCAGGGCTTTAAGCAATTGCCGTCCCCAACAACGCTGACAGGTTTCGGCGTCAGCCTGGTCCCTTTGCAGAAGGAGCACGCGCAGGCGCTGGAGCGTGCCGCCGCCGACGGCGAGCTCTGGACTTTGCGCGTCACATCGGTGCCCGAGCCGGGCGCGGCCCCCGCCTATATCGATGCCGCCCTGCAAGGCCAGCAAGCGGGCCATATGCTGCCTTTCGCCATCATTGAAGAAAGCAGCGGCGAAGTCATCGGCACCAGCCGCTACCATGACATCATTCCGTCCGTGGCCCGGCTTGAAATCGGCTACACCTGGTACGCCAGGCGCTGGCAGCGCAGCCACGTCAACACCGCCTGCAAACTGCTGCTGCTGCGGCATGCCTTCGAATCATTGGGCGCCCAGGTGGTCGGCTGGCGCACCGACAACTTCAATCTTGCCTCGCAGCGGGCCATCGAGCGCCTGGGCGCCCACAAAGACGGCGTTTTGCGGCACCATGCCTTGCGCCGCGACGGCACGGTGCGCGATACCGTCATGTACAGCCTGCTTGCGGGCGAATGGCCGGAAGTCGAAAAACACCTGGCGTACCAACTGCAGATCCGCCATGCTGACTGATTTCTTCTATCATTTGCGCGCGCGCAAACTGCCGGTTTCAGTCCAGGAATACCTGACCTTGCTCAGCGTCCTGCAGGCGCGCGTCATGCCGCCCACTGTCGACGATTTCTATCATCTGGCCCGCATGACGCTGGTCAAGGACGAGACCTTGTTCGACCGCTACGACCAGGCCTTCGGCGAGTTCTATCGCACGCTGGAAGCGGCGCTGCCGGACAGCAAGGAAATCCCGCTGGACTGGCTCATCAAGGAATTCCAGAAGAACCTCAGTCCGGAAGAAAAGGCGGCCATCGAAAAACACGGCTGGGACAAGCTGATGGAGCTGTTCAAGGAACGCCTGGAAGAGCAGCAGGAACGCCACGCGGGCGGAAGCAAATGGATAGGCACGGGGGGGTCGTCGCCCTTTGGGCATGGCGGGTATCACCCCGAGGGCATACGCCTGGGCGGGCCATCGGCGGGTAACCGCACGGCCATCAAAGTATGGGAAAAGCGCGAGTACAAGGATTACGACGACCAGCAGGAGCTGGGCACGCGCAACTTCAAGATGGCCCTACGCCGCCTGCGCCGGTTTGCCCGGGAAGGCGCCGAACTCGAGCTGGACCTGGATCACACCATCAGCAGTACGGCCCGCAACGCCGGATTCCTGGACCTGCAGATGGTGCCCGAGCGGCACAACACCGTCAAAGTACTGATGCTGCTGGATGTGGGCGGGAGCATGGACGATCATATTGCGCGGGTCGAAGAACTGTTTTCCGCCGCGCGCAGCGAATTCCGGCATCTGGATGTGTACTACTTCCACAACTGCCCTTACGAATCGCTGTGGCAGAACAACCGGCGCCGCAACAGCGAACGTTTCGACACCTGGGACATTCTGCGCAAATACAACGACGACTGGCGGCTGATTATCGTTGGGGACGCCACCATGAGCCCCTATGAAATTCTTCAGCCGGGCGGTTCGGTAGAGCATTACAACAAGGAAACCGGCGCCGCCTGGCTGCAGCGCCTGCTGGAAAATTGGCCCAAGGCGGTATGGCTGAACCCGGAACCCGCCGCATACTGGCAATATCGGCAATCCATTTCCATCATTCAGAACATCATGCACCACCGCATGTACAGCGTCACGGTCAGCGGCCTGGAACAGGCCATGCGCATGCTGTCGAAGTAAGGCGGCCTGATATGATGTAGGCTTCCCCTGGCCATTCTTATCCGGAAGAACCACATGCTGTCTTGCCTACGCCTGCTTCCCCTTCTGTTTCTTGCCGGCTCCCTGTTTTTGCCGTCTCAGGCACGCCAGGCCCAGCAAGCCTCTGCCGGCGGCTTGCCCGCCGGGGTGGTGCAGCACAGCACCGTCGAAGGCGTGACCGAATACGCCTTGCCCAACGGTCTGCGTGTGCTGCTGGCGCCTGATGCCTCCAAGCCGACCACCACGGTCAACATGACTTACCTGGTGGGCGCCCGCCACGAAAACTATGGCCAGACCGGCATGGCGCATCTGCTGGAACACCTGCTGTTCCGCGGCACGCCGACCTTGCGCAACGCCCTGGCGGAATTTTCCAAACGCGGGCTGGCGGCCAATGGGTCCACCACCAGCGACCGGACCAACTATTACGCAAGCTTTGCCGCCAATCCGGAAACCCTGACCTGGTATCTGCAGTGGCAGGCCGACGCCATGGTGAACTCGCTGATCGCCCAGGAAGACCTGGACGCCGAAATGACGGTGGTGCGCAATGAAATGGAGCGCGGCGAGAACAGCCCTTTTCAAATGCTGATGCAGCAAATGCAGGCGACGGCCTTCCGCTGGCACAACTATGGCAACAGCACCATTGGCGCGCGTTCCGACGTCGAGAACGTGGATATCGCCCAGTTGCGCGCCTTCTATCACCAGTACTATCAGCCCGACAACGCGGTCCTGATCGTTTCGGGCCAGTTCGAGCCTGAAGCCACGCTGCAAACTATTGCAGAAGCCTTCGGCGCCATCCCACGCCCTACCCGTACGCTACCGCCCGAATACACTGTCGAGCCCGTGCAAGACGGCGAACGCCAGGTCACCTTGCGCCGCCACGGCGGCAGCCCGCTGATTGCCGCCATGTTCCACGCCCCGGCCGCCGGCAATCCCGACTTCGCCGCGCTGGATATCGGGGTGTCGATTCTGGCCGACACGCCATCAGGGCGCTTGTACAAATCCCTGGTGGAAAACAAGCTGAGCACCGATGTATTCGGCTTTGCCGCCGGCCTGAACCAGCCTGGCTACGCGTTTTTCGGCGCGCAACTGGAAGCCGACATGGACCAGGGCAAGGCGTTGAATACGCTGCACGAAACCCTTGATGCGCTGGCGCAGGACGCGTTCACTGAAAAAGAACTGGAGCGCATCCGCAACCGCTGGCTGACCGACTGGTCGCAAACCTATGCCAGCCCGTCCAACCTGGCCGCCGCCCTGTCGGAAACGGTCGCCGACGGCGATTGGCGCCTGTTCTTCCTGCAGCGCGACCAGGTCGAGCAGATGAAGCTGGAAGACGTGCAGCGCGTCACCGCCGCTTACCTGACCCCCAGCAACCGAACCAGCGGCCTGTATATCCCCACTGAAAAGCCGGTGCGCGCGCCCCAGACCGGCGCCAGCCAGCTTGAAGCACTGCTCAAGGACTACAAGGGCAAGGACACCGCCCAGGTCATCGACGCCTTCGACCCCAGCCCCGCGCATATCAACGAAGCCACGCAACGGACGCCGCTTGCCCTGCCTAACGGGGAAGTCAAGCTGGCCTTGCTGCCCAAGCCAACCCGCGGCGACCGGGTCGAGGCCAAGCTGCTGATTCAGTTCGGCGATGCGGAAAGCCTGAAAGGCCAGCGCAGCATCTCAAGCGCCACCGCGTCCTTGCTGGACCACGGCACCAGCCAGATGAGCCGCCAGGAAATCGAAGACAAGTACAACGAGCTGCAGGCCAACGTCGGCATAAGCGGCGGCGCGGGCGCCGTGGTGGCCAGCATGTCGACCACCAAAGATAACCTGCCCGCCCTGATCGAGCTGGTGCTGCACGTGGTCCGGGACGCGAACTTCCCCCAGAAAGAGCTGGACGAATATAAAGCGCAGGCCAACACTTCGATCAGGAACGCCCAGTCCGAACCCAGCGCCCTGGCCTCGCGCGCGCTGTCACGCCACGACAACCCCTGGCCGCGCGACGACATCCGCTATACGCCCACCTTCGACGAAGCCCGCAGCGAAATCAGCGCCCTGACGCGCGAACAGCTTCAAGACTTCCATTCACGTTTCTACGGCGCCGGCACAATCGGCTTGTCGGCAGTGGGCGCTTTCGACGCCGACGCCGTCAAGGCAGCGCTGACGCAAGGCCTGAAAGACTGGCGCAAAGCCCCCGCCTATGAACGCATCGCCGACCCCTACCATGCTGTCCCGTCGGAAACCTTCAACATCGACACCCCCGACAAAGCCAACGCGTTCTACCTGTCCACCTCGCCCCTGGCCGTACAGGATACCGACCCCGACTATGCGGCGCTGTATATCGCCAACTATCTGCTGGGCGGGTCGGAAACCTCGCGCCTGTGGGAACGCGTCCGTGTCAAGGACGGCCTGTCGTACGACGTGCGCAGCAGCCTGGACATTTCGTCTTACGAGCCATCGGGCGACTGGAGCATTTACGCCATCCACGCCCCCGAGAACACGCAAAAGCTGCTGACGGCGGTCAACGAAGAATTGCAGCGTGCGCTGAAAGACGGCTTTACGGAAGATGAAGTGCGCGAAGGCGTCCAGGCCCTGCTGAACTATCGGAAACTGGCCCGCACACGCGACGGCGTGCTGGCATCGACATGGATCAACTACATGCAGCTGGATCGCAATTTCGACTGGTCCGCAAAAATCGACCAGGACCTGAGCGCCTTGACTGCCGATAAAGTCAATGCCGTGCTTCGCAAAACCCTGGATCCAGCCACATTCAGCACGGCCATAGCCGCTGACGAAAGCAAACAAGGGGTCGCAAAGCCATAACGGCAGGTATAGCAGATGCCGTTTTCCGCGTCTGGTGATCAGAGGCTCCAGCGCTAAGCGATCTAAAAAGCCCCCAGCAGCCGGGCTTGCGCAGGCGCCTCGCGCAAGCCGGTTCAGGCCTTGATATCGCGGGTGCAAGAGTGTGGCTGTCTGAGCCCGACGGGTGTCGGGCCACCGGCCCGACCGGGCGAGTTCCACACTCGCCGCGATATCAAGGCCTGAACCGGGAAGCCCTGGCATCGCCAGGGCCGCAGCGCGCGAAGCCGTAGCAAGCCCGGCTGCTGGGGGCTTTCTTAAGAAATAAGCACTGAAAAATACGCATTCTTAACGCGCTCATCACATCAGCACGCATCTGCCTAACAAGCCCAAAAAATAAACCCCGCTGCAAAAACAGGGGGGTTTATCAACAGTCTGAAAGTCCAGTCAAAAAAACTGGGCTTTATTGTTTACGAAAAGAAATTTTTCACCCGATCCGTCCACGACTCGCTTTTTGGCGAATGCTTTTCGCCGCCTTGCGCCAGAGAAGACTCGAACTGCCGCAGAATCTTCTTCTGCTCATCCGTCAGCCGCACAGGCGTTTCCACCGCCACATGGCAGTACAAATCACCCGGATAGCTGGCGCGCAGCCCGCGTATCCCCTTGCCCCGCAAGCGGAAAGTCTTGCCCGTCTGCGTGCCTTCCGGAATCGTGATCTCGCCCCGTCCAGCCAGCGTCGGCACCTCCAGTTCTCCACCCAATGCCGCGGTGGTGAATGGAATGGTCAATTCGCAGTGCAAGTCCTCGCCATCGCGCTGGAATATACCGTGCGGCTTCAAATGGATTTCAACATACAGGTCGCCCGGAGGCCCCCCGTTGACACCCGGCTCGCCATTGCCGGACGAGCGAATGCGCATGCCATCGTCGATACCCGCGGGAATCTTCACCTGCAGCGTCTTGTTCTTGCGCGTGCGTCCCACGCCGTCGCAGGACACGCAGGGATCGGTGATTTCCTTGCCGGTGCCATGACACGTCGGGCAGGTCTGCTGCACACTGAAGAAACCCTGCTGCATGCGGACCGTACCGGCGCCGTCGCATGTGTGGCAGGTCTTGGGATGCGTGCCGGGCTTGGCGCCCGACCCGTGGCAGACATCGCAGGTTTCCCAACTGGGTACGCGGATTTCGGTATCGAAGCCATTGGCGGCCTGCTCCAGGCTGATATCCAGCGTGTATTTCAGGTCGGCGCCCCGATAGACTTGCGGGCCGCCGCGCCGGCCACCGCCGCCGCCGAAGATTTCGCCAAAGATGTCGCCAAACGCATCGGCAAAGCCGGCGCCGCCCATGCCGCCCCCGCCCATCCCTGCGTTGGGATCCACGCCCGCGTGCCCGAACCTGTCGTACGCGCTGCGCTTCTGCTCGTCGGACAGCATTTCGTAGGCCTCTTTGACCTCTTTGAATTTTTCCTCGGCTTCCTTGCTGTCCGGATTGCGGTCCGGATGGTACTTCATAGCCAGCTTGCGATAAGCTTTTTTCAGCTCATCATCGGAGGCGTTTTTCGCTACGCCCAGGATTTCATAATAGTCGCGTTTTGCCATGTGAATTGCTTGCGTCTAAGACGTCTGCTCTTTTTTATCTGAATAAGAAGGCCCGATTTCCGGTAAAAACACCAGAAACCGGGCTCAAGACCGCTATGCGCGACGTTTACTGATCGCGTTTGACTTCCTTGAAGTCGGCATCGACCACGTCATCGTCGACAGGCTTGGCGGCGTCGGCCGCGCCAGCCTGCGCGGCGGCCTGCGCCTGCATATCGGCATACATCTTCTCGCCCAGCTTTTGGGAAGCCGTGGAAAGCGCCTCGACCTTGGCCTCGATGGCGGCCTTGTCGCCGTCCTTCAAGGTTTCTTCGAGCTCTTTCAGGGCCGCTTCGATGGCTTCCTTCTCGGCCGCTTCAAGCTTGTCGCCATATTCTTCCAGCGACTTGCGGGTCGAATGCAGCAGGGAATCGGCCTGGTTGCGGGTCAGCGCCAGCTCGGCAATGCGGTGATCTTCCTCGGCATTGGCCTCGGCATCTTTCACCATGCGTTCGATTTCATCGTCGCTCAAGCCCGAATTGGCCTTGATGGTGATTTTGTTTTCCTTGCCTGTGCCTTTGTCCTTGGCCGACACGTGCAGGATGCCGTTGGCGTCAATATCGAAGGTCACTTCAATTTGAGGCGTGCCGCGCGCCGCAGGCGGAATGCCTTCCAGATTGAACTCGCCCAGGCCTTTGTTGCCGGCGGCAATTTCACGCTCGCCCTGGAATACCTTGATCGTCACGGCGGGCTGGTTGTCGTCGGCCGTGGAAAACACTTGCGAGAACCGGGTCGGGATCGTGGTGTTTTTCTGGATCATCTTGGTCATGACGCCGCCCAGGGTTTCAATACCCAGGGACAAGGGGGTCACGTCCAGCAGCAGCACGTCTTTGCGGTCGCCCGACAACACCGAACCCTGAATGGCGGCGCCAGCGGCGACGGCCTCGTCGGGGTTGACGTCTTTGCGGGGCTCCTTGCCAAAGAATTCCTTGACCTTCTCTTGGACCTTGGGCATGCGGGTCATGCCGCCGACCAGGATGACGTCGTCGATTTCAGAGGCTTTGACACCGGCGTCCTTGATGGCGATGCGGCAAGGCTCGATGGTGCGCTCGATCAGCTCTTCGACCAGCGCTTCCAGCTTGGCGCGCGTGATCTTCAGGTTCAGGTGCTTGGGACCGGACGCATCGGCCGTGATGTACGGCAGGTTGATTTCGGTCTGCTGCGCCGAGGAGAGCTCGATCTTGGCCTTTTCGGCGGATTCCTTCAAACGCTGCAAGGCCAGCACGTCTTTGGACAGATCGACACCGCTTTCCTTCTGGAACTCGGCAATGATGTAGTCGATGATGCGCTGGTCGAAGTCTTCGCCGCCCAGGAAGGTATCGCCGTTGGTCGACAGCACTTCGAATTGCTTCTCGCCGTCGACGTCCGCGATTTCAATGATGGATACGTCGAAGGTACCGCCGCCCAGGTCATAGACGGCAATCTTGCGATCGCCCTTTTCGGTCTTGTCCATGCCAAAGGCCAACGCCGCCGCCGTGGGCTCGTTGATGATGCGCTTGACGTCCAGGCCTGCGATGCGGCCGGCGTCTTTAGTTGCCTGGCGCTGGCTGTCGTTGAAGTAAGCGGGGACGGTAATGACGGCTTCAGTGATCTCTTCACCCAAATAGTCTTCCGCCGTTTTCTTCATCTTGCGCAGCACGTCGGCCGACACTTGGGGAGGCGCCAGCTTCTTGCCTTGCGCTTCGACCCATGCGTCGCCGTTGTCGGCCTTGACAATGCCATAGGGCATCAGGTTGATGTCCTTCTGCACGGCCTTTTCGTCAAACTTGCGGCCAATAAGCCGCTTGACGGCGTACAGCGTGTTCTTGGGATTGGTGACCGCCTGGCGCTTGGCCGGGGCCCCGACGAGGATCTCGCCGTCTTGCATATAAGCCACGATGGAAGGCGTGGTGCGTGTGCCTTCGGCATTTTCAATGATCTTGACGCTGCTGCCGTCCAGGACAGCCACACAGCTGTTGGTCGTACCCAGGTCAATACCGATAATCTTGCCCATATCTATATCCTGCTAAAAATTTTGAATTTGTGGAAACTGCCTGATGGTTCTTAATTGGGGCCCGCCGCTGCGATTTCAAGCCTTGACCCTGCAAATTTTGTATTTCTTGTGCGCTGGAGCGGGTTTTTGGGCCAAAAACCGTGTTTTTTCAGCTAAAAACAGCCCTGGCCGCCCCAAAACCTGAAACGGCGCTTTACGCGGCGGGCTGGCCCGACGACACCATCACCAGCGCCGGGCGCAATACGCGATCGGCAATGGTGTAGCCCTTCTGCAGCAATTGGACGACAGTGCCTTCGGGCAGGCCGGACGGCACCGAGGAAATCGCCTGGTGCACATGCGGATCGAACTTGTCGCCCTCGGCGGGCGCCACTTCTTTCAACAGATTGCGTTCGAACGCGCTATTGAGCTGGCGCAAGGTGGCTTCTACGCCCTCTTTCCAGGCTTCTGCCGTTTGGTCGGTCAGCGCCAGCGCGGCCTCGAGACTGTCCCGAACGGGAATCAGGCTTTCGGCAAACGACTCGGTACCGAACTTCCGGGCCTTGGCCACGTCTTCCTGGGCGCGGCGGCGGATATTCTCGGTTTCGGCCTTGGCGCGCAGCAACTCTTCATGATATTGCGCCACTTTTTCCTGTGACTCGGACAGCAAAGTGGCCCAGTCTTCTTCGGCCTCGGCCTGGACTTGCTGCCCGGACGCCTGCGCGTCGGCATCGCCTGATGCTTCTTGCGCTTGGTTGACTTCCAGTTGCTCGGAAGTATCGACCGACGGGTCTTGCTGTTTGGTATCCCGGGGCTCTTGGGGTGCCGACATAAAAAATCTCCACATCTGAACTATGCAATTCCATAAAAATGGGGGCAGCCGCCCCCATTTCAAGACCACGCAAAACGCGCCTTTAACGAGCCAGTTTACACCCAGCCCGCCAAGTGCTTTCCAATCAGCGCCGCAAAACCGGCCGTCCAATCGGCGTCGTCATTCAGGCAGGGCAAGTACCGGAATTGCCGCCCGCCCTCGGCCAGGAAAGCATCGCGGCACTGCATCTGGATTTCCTCCATGGTTTCCAGGCAGTCGGCCAGGAAGCCCGGACACATGACGTCCACCTGCCCGATGCCGTCACGCGCCCATTGCCGCAGCGTGGGCTCGGTATAGGGTTCCAGCCATTTTTCGGCGCCGAAACGGCTTTGGAACGCCACGTGAACCAGGCCGCCGTCCGCCCCCAGCGCCTGCCTGAGCAGCGCGGCGGTTTCCATGCAGTCGCGATAGTACGGATCGCCCTGCTCGACGGTCCGGCGCGGCAAGCCATGGAAACTGAGCAACAGGCGCTGCGGCTTGCCGTGCTGCGCCCAATAATTGCGCACCTGCCCGGCCAACGCGCCGATATAGGCGGGATCATCGTGATAACGCTTGATAAAGCGAAACTCGGGCTGGTCGCGCAAAGCGGCGGCGTGGGACGCCACGCGGTCCACGGCGGTGGCGGTCGTGCTGGCCGCATACTGCGGATACATGGGCGCCACCAGAATCCGCTGGCAACCGGCCGCCCGGAGCCGGTCAATGGCGCTGGCGATGGACGGATTGCCGTAGCGCATGCCCAGCTCCACCCGGACGTCCCTGCCCTGGGCCGCCAGATGCTGCTGCACCCCCTGCGCCTGGGCCTGGCTCCAGACCAGCAAGGGCGAGCCCTGCTCCAGCCAGATTTCCCGGTAGCGCGGCGCCAGCGCTTGCGGGCGGCGCGTCAGGATGAAGGCGCGCAAAATCACCTGCCACAGCCACTGCGGAATCTCGATGACGCGCGGATCGGACAGGAACTCCGCCAGATAGCGCCGAATCGACCCTGCGGTGGGCTCGTCAGGCGTGCCCAGATTGACCAGCAGGACACCGGCCGGACCTGGATCGCGCGGCGGCGGCTCGGTGCTGAAGGCATGCGGATCGGCCGGCTCCGGCAAATAAGGTGAAGCGAACAACTTGAACATAGATGACAGGACCTGATTATTGTGGCGGACGCAGCACGGCCGGCGGCACACCGGAAGGCGGCCGCCCTTAGAGCTGATTGTGGCTGAGTGCGTTGGAAAGCAGGCGCGCCGTGATATCCACGATGGGGATGACACGCTCGTAGGACATGCGCGACGGGCCGATGACCCCCAGCGTGCCCACCACCGTGCCATCCACCCCGTAGGGCGCGGTAATGACCGATACATCGTCCATGGGAACCAACTGCGAATCGCCGCCTATGTAGATCTGGACGCCCTGGGCGCGGCTGGATACGTCCAGCAGCTGCAACAGGTCGGTTTTCTTTTCAAACAGGGAAAACATGCGGCGCAGCCTATCCATGTCGGAGGCGATTTCGGAGATGTCCAGCAATTTGCTTTCGCCGGAAATGACCAGGGATTCGTCCGAGTCCGCTGTCGCGGTGCCCGCTTCGACCGCCGCCTGCATGAGCCGTGAAATATCGGCCTGCAGGGAGGAAAGCTCGTCGGTAATGGCCAGCCTGACCTGCTCGAAAGACATGCCCGCAAAATGCTGGTTGAAGAAATTGCTGGCCTCGATCAGTTCCTGTTCGAGATAATCCCGGGACACGAACAGAATACGGTTCTGCACATCGCCGTCGGGCGTGACAATAATCAGCAAGACTCTTTTTTCGGACAGGCGGATGAACTCGATCTGCCGAAACACCTGGGCCCGCTTGGGCGCCAGCACGACCCCCGCAAACTGCGACAGGTTGGACAATAGCGTCGCCGCCGCCGTGACCGCCCGGCCCGGCTCGGCGGCAGGCAATATCTGGCGGACCTGGCTGGGCAGGACTTCGAAGCGCTGCACCGCCAGCAGCCGGTCCACGAACAGGCGATAGCCCTTGGGGGTGGGAATCCGGCCGGCGGAGGTATGCGGGCTATGAATCAGGCCCAGATCTTCAAGATCGGCCATGACGTTGCGGATGGTCGCAGGCGACAGGTCGAACATTTTGGATAATGTGCGCGACCCCACAGGCTGCCCATCGGCAATATATTTTTCTATGAGCGCTTTTAAAAGCGCATTGGCTCTATCATCCATGACGCCATTTTATGTGTAATGTTGCGGACACGGGTTTTTATACCTACAGCCATCCGTTCTCAGGAACAATATAATCAATCAGTCTGTATTATTCCATCAATTAAGAAGGTGTCCGCCTTATGCACTTCAAAACCATCGCAATCATTGGCCGATATCAAGATACCGGCCTTGATGCGCCCTTGCGCAAGCTCGCCGGCATGCTGCAAGCTGAAGGCTGTAAGGTGCTTATCGAAACCGATACCGCCCGCAACACGGGCATCACCGAACACACGGTTGCCTCATACCAGGAAATCGGCCAGCAGGCGGACCTGGCCGTGGTCATGGGGGGCGACGGCACCATGCTGGGCGCGGCCCGCCAACTGGCCTACAACAATGTCGCCCTGATCGGCATCAACCATGGCCGCCTGGGGTTCATTACCGACATCCCGCTGCAAAGCGCCAACGACGCGCTGAACAGCGTCCTGCACGGCAACTACAACGCCGAAGACCGCGTCCTGCTCGAAGGCCGCGTCGTGCGCGACGGCGAAACCATGTATTCAGGCCTGGCCCTGAACGACGTGGTGCTGAACCGCGCCGGCCGCGGCGGGATGATCGAAGTCCATGTCGAATTCGACGGCGTCTTCATGTACAGCCAGCGCGCCGACGGCCTGATCGTCGCCACCCCCACGGGCTCCACCGCCTATTCCCTGTCGGCCAACGGCCCGGTCGTGCACCCCAGGCTGAACGCCATCCTGCTGGTCCCGGTCGCCCCCCAAACCCTGTCCAACCGGCCCATCGTGCTGCCCGACAGCGGCACACTGAGCCTGACCATCACCGCCCTGGGCCGGGTCGAATCGGGCGCCAGCGTCCACTTCGACATGCAGACCTGGTCCGAATGCCAGCCGGGCGACCGCATCGACGTGCGCCGGGCCCAGCATGCGGTCCGCTTCATCCACCCCACCGGGTACAGTTTCTTTTCCACCTTGCGCCGCAAACTGTACTGGAATCACATGCCCCAGCCTTCGGACGAGACTGAATAAACCTATGCTGCGATCCCTGCATATACGCGACTTCGTCATTGTCGATCAGGCAGAGATACCGTTCGAGACGGGCTTTACCGTGTTTTCGGGCGAAACGGGGGCGGGCAAGTCCATACTCATCGACGCCCTGTCGCTGGCCCTGGGCGCCCGCGGCGATGCTTCCGTCCTGCGCGACGGCGCCGCACGCGCCGATATCTCGGCTGTCTTCGAGCCCCCGGCCAGCCTGCATGCCTGGCTGCACGAACACGAGTTCGACGCCGACGACGCGCTCATCCTGCGCCGGGTCATCGACACTCAAGGGCGCAGCCGCGCCTTCGTCAATGGCCTGCCGGTCACCTTGGGCCAATTGCGCGAACTGGGCGAACAACTGGTCGACATCCATGGCCAGCATGCCCACCAAAGCCTGCTGAAAACCGCCAGCCAGCGCGAACTGCTCGACACGCAAGGCGGCCATCTGGCCCTGTCCCGGCAGGTACAACAGGCCTGGCAGCACTGGCAGCAGGCTGAAAAAACCCTGGCCGCCGCCCTGGCCAACGCCGCCACCTTGCAGGCGGAACGCGAGCAGATCGAATGGCAACTGGCCGAACTCGAGCGGCTGGGCCTGCAAGCGGGCGAATGGGAAACACTCAGCAGCGACCACCATCGGCTGGCCCATGCGCAAGCGCTGCTCGATGGCGCCACGCAGGCCTTGGCCGCCCTGGACGACGAGCAAGGCGCTGCCCTGCAAGCCCTGAACGCCGCCGCCCACGCGGTCCAGCAGCAATTGCGTCACGATACGCAGTTGCAAGGCATTTACGATGCGATCGAATCGGCCCGCATCTCGGCCGCCGAAGCCGTCTCTGACCTGAACAGTTACCTGGACAAACTCGAGCTCGAACCCGACCGGCTGGCGCAGGCCGAGCAGCGCCTGTCGGCCATCTTCGATGCGGCCCGGAAATTCAAGACCGAACCCGAAGCGCTCCCGGCCTTGCAGGAAAGCCTGCATGAACAGCTGAATGCCAGCCAGGCCGCCGCCGACACCGAAGCGCTTGCAAAACGGGTGGACGAGGCCGCAGCCCAGTACCAAGACTTGGCCGGGCAACTGAGCAAGGCGCGGCGCAAGACCAGCAAAAAACTGTCGGAGCAAGTGACCGGCGCCATGCAAACCCTGGCCATGAAAGGCGGCCGTTTCGACGTCGGCCTGTCGGCCTGCCCGCCCAGCGCAAGCGGCAACGAAACCGTTGAGTTTCTGGTGGCGGGGCATGCCGGCACGACACCCAAACCCTTGGCCAAAGTGGCTTCGGGCGGCGAACTGGCCCGCATATCGCTGGCCTTGTCCGTGATTGCCAGCCAGGCGGCCCGGGTCCCCACCCTGATTTTCGACGAAGTCGACACCGGTGTCGGAGGCGCTGTGGCCGAGGTCGTCGGCCAACTGCTGCGCGAACTGGGGGAACGCCACCAGGTGCTGTGCGTGACCCACTTGCCGCAGGTGGCCGCGCGGGGCGCGCATCATTACGAGGTCAGGAAATCTACTTCCAGCGCCAGCACCCTGTCGCAGATCGAGCCCCTGAGCCCCGAGGGCCGTGTCAACGAAGTAGCACGCATGCTGGGCGGCCTGAAAATTACCGACACCACGCGCAAGCACGCGCGCGAAATGCTGGCCAGCACCGGCTAGACCCAAGGCCAGCCTGGCAAAAAATAAGGCCGACGTAAAAATCGGCCTTTTTCTTTTGGTGTCGCTTTTTGCTTACTTGGCGTGCTTAGGCGAGCAATTGGGGCAAATGCCATATAGCAGCATCGTATGGCTTTCAAGCGCAAAGCCCTGGTCCTTGGCGACCTTATGCTGACGCTTTTCGATTTCGGGGTCGGTAAACTCGACGACCGTGCCGCAATTGGTGCAGATCAGGTGATCATGATGATCGCCGTCGTTAAGCTCGAAGACGGCCTTGCCGCCATCAAACTGGCTGCGCACCAAGATGCCGGCCTGCTCGAACTGGGTCAACACCCGGTAGACCGTAGCCAAACCAATGTCGACATCTTCAGCAACAAGCGTGCGGTAGACATCTTCAGCGCTTTGGTGACGAAGATCGGCCCGTCGAAAAATATCCAGAATTTTCAGGCGCGGGAAGGTCGCCTTCAAACCCATGTTTTTCAATTCATTTTGATCGTTCATAGCTAAAATGTCTCTGGCAGAAATAGGGTGATGTTCAGGCATATGCAAGGGTTGCGATACGCTCAACGCTGACTAACGCTATTATGCGTTTATTATCCAAGCTTTATGATAACGGTTTTATCCAAGATGAATAACAGGGGCGCTTCGTGCTGACGACTGCAAAACCATTTTTTTCAACGCTACGCGCCGGACTGACGGCAAGCATGCTTGCCATGGCCTTGACCGCTTGCGGTACCACCAACTGGGGCTTTCCGTATCGCCCCGACGTTCAACAGGGCAACTGGATCACCACCGAGCAAGTCGCGCAACTGCAAGAAGGCATGACCCGCGAGCAGGTGCGCTTTATTCTGGGCACGCCCACCCTTCAAGATATCTTCCGTACCAATCGCTGGGACTACCCCTACTATAACAAGCCTGGCTACGGCAAGGAAGAAGAGCGCAAGTTCACCGTCTGGTTCGAGGGCGACACACTGGTGCGCTGGGAAGGCGATGACCAGCCCGACCGCCAGCCTTACGAAAGAACCGATACCGGGGCGAGCGCCACAACGCCCCGCTCGGCCCCGCCCAGTGAAAGCGCCCTGCCGCCAGCCCAGGAAGCGCCCCCGGCAGCGGCGCAAAGCAGCCCAGTCGACGCCAACGCCCCCGCCAGCCCTTCGGCTGACGACGCGGCACAGGCCGGCGAGCCCGACACCCAGCCTAGCGTCCACCAGGAACACCGGGCCATTCTGAATGCCGACGAGTCGCGCCCCGTTAATCCAGGCGTGCCGACACCCGGCAGAAACACCGCTGAACCGCTACGCTAGGGGGAAGAAACAATGCGTATTGCCATTGCAGGCGCCGACGGCCGTATGGGCCGCATGCTGATTGAAGCCGTCACACAAAGTCCAGACCTTGAACTGACCGTCGCGCTGGATCGCGCAGGTTCGCCGGCCATCGGCCAAGACGCCGGCGCCTTCCTGGGGCTGGAGACGGGCGTATTGATCAGCGATGACCTGGACGCTTTATCGAATGCGGACTGCCTGATCGACTTTACCCGGCCGGAAGGCACCCTTGCCCATCTGCAAGCCTGCGTCCAGCATGGCACCAAGTGCGTCATCGGCACCACCGGTTTCGACGAACAAGGCAAGCAGGCCATACAGGCCGCCAGCCAGAAAATTGCCGTGGTCTTCGCCCCCAACATGAGCGTTGGGGTCAATGCCACACTGCGCCTGCTCGACATGGCCGCCAAGCTGCTGAACAGCGGCTACGATGTCGAAGTATTCGAAGCCCACCATCGCAACAAAGTCGATGCGCCCTCGGGCACCGCGCTGGCCATGGGCGAAACCGTTGCATCGGCCTGGGGCAAAAAGCTGGACGACATCGCCGATTGGGCCCGCCACGGCGAGACCGGCGCACGCGAAACCGGCAAGATCGGATTTTCAGTCCTGCGCGGCGGCGACATCGTGGGCGACCACACGGTCTACTTCTGCGGCACCGGCGAGCGCATTGAAATCACACACCGGTCCAGCAGCCGCGCCACCTACGCGCAAGGCAGCCTGCGCGCTGCCCGCTACCTGGCACGCAAGGAATTCGGCCTGTTCGACATGCAGGACGTCCTGGCAACCTGAACGCCTGCCGCAGGCCGCCCCGCCACACCCGAGGGCCGCCTGCGCTTCAAGGGCCGTTCATTCACGGCTCAACCGACCCGGACGGGCTCCTGCTCCAGACTCACGCCAAAGCGCGCCAAGATATCGGCCCGGATGGCCTCGGCCAATGCCGCGATATCGCCGGCGCCGGCGCCCCCATAATTGACCAGCACCAGGGCCTGGCGCTCATGCACCCCCGCCGCGCCCATGCGCCTGCCCTTCCAGCCGGCGCGGTCGATCAGCCAGCCGGCCGCCAGCTTGTACGAACCCTCTGACTGGGGATACGCCACCAGCCCGGGATGCGCTTGTACCAGCGCCTGGTAAGCGGCCGCGTCGACGACCGGATTCTTGAAAAAACTGCCCGCATTGCCCAGCACTGCCGGGTCGGGCAGTTTGCTCTGGCGGATCTGGCATACCGCATCAAAAATCTGCCGCGCCGTTACGCTCGCACCCGCGGCCTGCAGCATGGGGTGGCGTTGCAGATCGGGGTAGCCCAGCACCGGACGCCAGGCCTTGGGCAAGGCAAAACGCACCTTCAGGATCAGCCACCGGCCCTGCTCCGCCTGCTTGAAAAAACTGTTGCGATACGAAAACCCGCAAGCCTCCGGACCCATTTCGACCAGACGCCTGGCCTGCATATCCCACGCCACCAGGCTGTGAAAGCGCTGGTCCAGCTCGACACCGTAGGCGCCAATATTCTGGACCGGCGCGGCGCCGACCGTGCCGGGAATCAAGGCCAGGTTCTCTAGCCCGTTCCATCCCTGAGCGACGCAGTGCCCGACAAAGTCGTGCCACGTCTCGCCTGCCTGCGCCTCGACAATCCAGGCGTCGGCGGTTTCGGCCAGCAGTTGCACACCGGCGGTTTCGACCTTGATCACCAGACAATCGAGCTCGGGCGCCAGCACCACATTGCTGCCACCGCCCAATATAAAAACCCTGGGATAGTCGCCGGCCAGCGCCGACAGGGTCTGGGCTTGCTCCGCCGACGCGCAGCGCACAAACGCCTGCGCATGCGAGCGCAGGCCCAGCGTATTGAAAGAAGTCAGATCCTGATCGATAGCATGCAGCAAAAGCAGCCCCGCCTGAAAACAAAAAGCCCGGCCGCAGCCCGACAAAAAGCATAAGCATACCCCCGCCCGCACACTGCTTGCTACTTGACAAGACGGGGTGCTTTCATGCTATTATCTTTTTCTTCGCTTAGCACTGGTTTTAATGCTTTTGCGGGTAGTTTTTTAAAGACCGGTTTGCTTTGGCTTGTGTTGACCATACAGGCTTGAAGGGATACGGAAGCATGCAAAACCAGCAGTAAAAACGCGATTTGCACGACTTTAAAAAAGTACTTATAATGCGAGGCTTCCTTAACCGAGAGGTTAAAAACAGGAAGGCAAAACAGCAGTACATATGCGGGAGTAGCTCAGTTGGTAGAGCGCAACCTTGCCAAGGTTGAGGTCGCGAGTTCGAGACTCGTCTCCCGCTCCAGATTTTAAAAAGCCCAGATTTCGATCTGGGCTTTTTTATTTCATGGGCATCCACCAACGTCCATAGATGAGTCTGGTGAAGCAGCGATCACCTGCAAACATTTAACGACGTCATCGCTACCGAGAGCAAGAGAACAGTGGCGCGCCCAGGTCTTCTGAGCTAGTCTGTAAGTTCTGGCTTTCGGATTCACGGCTGCAGTGAGCATTGTTCATATCCCAGAGCGCAACCCGGCATCAAGCGCATCAGCCTGCGCGGCAAAGTCTCGTGGACGACGTTTCTGGAAGGTTGCCAGGTTGGCGAGCTTCCAGCGTAACGCAGGCAACTGGTCGGCATGCGGGCATTGCAGCAGCGACCAGTCGGGTTGGGCGCGGGCCAGTCCGCTCAGGAACTGCCGGTGAGCGGCGCTCAACCTCTGTGACAGTTCTTGGCGTAGTTGGCTGCGAGTTTCGAGCAGAACCTCAAGTGAGCAGTCCACTTCCGTCATGCCCACGAAAGCACGCTCATATTCGGCCGCGATGTCCTTGTCGTTGCCGAACAGCACTTCATGGATGGGCCGGTTGTGTCCTGCCAGATAGACCACGAAGCACTCGACCATGGCATCGGTCAGGCCTCCGGTCTGGAACAACTGCCAGACATCGAACAGGTCTCGCGGGTGCTGGCGATCCAGGGCGGCAACCAGCTTGCCCGCATAGAGTTCGTCCGGGGCGAGCACCGGCACCTCAAATTCGACTCCGAACAGATCGCCAGTGTGGGCGCTCAACGGCCTGCGCTCGATGGGCAACACCGTGCCACGGAACACGACATTGACCTCGACCTTGACCTGGCTGGCTTCGTTCTCGGCGATCAGCTTGGTGTCGCCAAAGTCTTTGCTACGAATCAACCGTGTCTGCACGCCAAGACGTTCGACTCGCTGAGCGATGGCGGCCAGCTCCTGGTTGATATCCTCTAATGCCTTGTCGCGTGGAATCTGCCAGGGGCGGTACACCACATCAATATCCACCGACAGGCGGGGCATATCCCGCAGGAACAAATTGATGGCCGTGCCGCCCTTCATGGCGAAAATGTCGTTGTCGAACACGTCGGGCGCGATGTTCAGCAGCAGGCGGACGGTGTCGGCGTAGTGTTTATCCATGAGGGTTCAGGCTCAATAGGGTTCCGTCATCCAGCCGGCTCATCCAGCGCCTGGCGCTGCCGGAGCGTACTGGGTATTGCGCCAGCAACTCATCCACGTCAATAACGCCGGTTTCCCGCGCCCAGGTCAGGAACAGGCGCACGGTCTTGACGCTGGTGCAGCAAGCCAGCAGCCGTCCGAGCACGTCCTTGCGCGGTGAGCGCAGGCCGTCGAACAGGTTGCGGGACTCGTCGAGGCTTTCCCGCGTGCCGGTGTCGTAGAGCAGCTCCAGCACTGCGCGTTCGGGCACTGCCACCCGCAGTCCAGCAGGCTGTCCGGGTGGTGTATGCAGGGTTTTGCTGGCGAGGTCATCGTCGGGCCAGTCGAACAGCCTGGCGTTGACGTAGCGCGATGGAAAACACGTGGTGAACCAGGCAGGCAACGCAAAGCGGACATCGCCCCAGAGCACCAAGACTTCTCTGGGAGCTAGGTTGTGCCGAACCCCTTGCAGCGCCAGAGCGCTTTTGCCGCCGATGTGCAGCCCAGCAACCCGCTCTTGCAGAAGCTGCAACGCACCGCTAGCGTCAAAGTTATCGTTGGGATAGGCATAGACGCCGTGTCCCAGGCGCACCAGCCAACCGCTCTCGGCGTAGCGAGCGGCCAGTTTGGGGGACACGCCGAAGGTTTCAAGCACGGCAAGATCGAACGGCGCTCCCCGAGGAAGCTCCGCCTGCAGGCGTTTGATTATCTGATGTCGCAAATGTTTACCCATACATGAAATATACGTCAAAATCTAATCTGACACCACTGAAATTGATAGATTTTTCTCTGAAATTCACCCCATGATTGAATTTAACGCTTAAATTTAATCATAACTCGCCAGGTTGAAAACGCAGCGAAGATAGGCCCACCACACCACTGACTTTAGTCCATCCAGTCACTCCGGATGAAAGTATTTCATTTTTAATCAATGGGTTATGGCTTCGTCCTGGAGCTCGTCTCCCGCTCCAGATTTTAAAAAGCCCAGATTTCGATCTAGGCTTTTTTGCGTTTGGTGGTTACGCTCTTGCGGTTTGGCTGGGTGGCTGCTTACGACTCGAAGCGGCCATTCCACCCTATACAAAGCGGGCCTTGCAACAACGCTGCCAGCCGTCGCGCTTCAGTAGCATGAGCCGAGTGTCAAGCACAAGCACAGTCGGCGTGGGGAACGAGGCATCATCCCCGTGCAGGTGGGATGGGTGGCCATGAGAAATCTCCGAGACATGGACCAGAACGGCCCTATGCCTCGCATCTCGTCGCAGTCGCGTTCGCGCGTCAGGCAACAACGCGATTTGCGGCATGGCCGGTTTCTCTGACGCGGTGCTTGCTTTTTCGCAAAAATGCGCCGCGAGGTGTCGTTCGGCCGTAGATGGCTCGGTTGTGTCAAGAGCGATAATAATAGTGCAAAATAAGTGCATAACCATTGCATGGAGTATGCGCCATGAGCACCGTACTGCAACGACCCCTCGCCGAACAGTTCCGTGAACCGGATACACCGTATTTGTCCCCAGCCCGGATTGGAGAGTTCTTCGGCTTCCAGGTCCAGGAACTGGCCGAGCGTGCGCACGTGCATCGCAATACCCCGACGGCAAGGCCTCAGGCGCCTCAGTTGCAGAAGTATCTGCAGGACATGGTCAGAGTGCTGACCGTCGCCGCCGAGATGACCGGTGACGAAAAGCGGGCGGCGTTCCTGCTGCGCAACGAGCCGCTACGCGCCTTCGGCTACAAGACAGCGGATACTCTCATTCAAGAAGGACGGGCCGATGCAGTCATTGCCTACCTGGAGTCTCTCGCAGGCGGCGCCGCAGGATGATCCCGGCCATTACCGTCGGCAAAGCTGAAGAGGCAGTCTACTATCGCGTCATTACACCCGCCTATGCCGGCACGCCGCTGTCCGGCGCGGGCGCGGCACGTCAGGGTGGCCGCTTCAACCGACCTGGCCAGGAAGCACTCTACCTGTCGACGGACGAGGATGTGGTGGCTGTCCTCAAGCCGCCCGCCGCCGATAATCCGTTCCTGCGGTTGCCGGAAGTGCCAGTGCTGTTACATGAGTTCGCCTACCCCTCGCAACCTTCTGAGGCTGTCGCCAGTTTCTCTTTGCTTGATGACTCCTACTGCACCTTCGGTGTGATGCGGGTAATCAAGTCGCCCTTCAGGTCGTCCGGCCCCTTGGACTTGTTGATCACGTAAACGTTGCCCTTGCCATCGGCAACCACGTGATTAGGAAAACTGCCGACGGCCAGATTGGCGAGCAGCTTGCCCGACTTCGGTTCCACCACCGTCACCGTGCCCGCGCCACGATTGGCGGTAAAAGCCCAGCCGCTAACCGGCTCCCAGACGACGGTCAGCGGCTGGGCACCGACGTACAAATCGTGCACGAGCTTGCCGGTTTCGGGATCGACCACCAGCAGGTTGTCATTACCCCGCGAAGCCACCAGCAACAGCCTGTTGGCCGCATCCCAGGCCAAGCCCTGGAATTCACGCGCCTGTGGCAGTGGCGTAAAGACTTTCTTGACCTTGCCGCTGGCCGAGTCGATTGCGGCGATGGCCGGCGCTTCCATGCTCGACACATACAGGGTACCGGTCTGGCTGTCCAGCGCCAACCCGAGCGGTACGAACTTCTTATCTCCCTCCCCGGCGTCGATGTTGATGCTCTTTAACGGTTTTAGCGTTTGGGTGTCAATTACGGCGACGTTCTTATCGCCCACCGACGACACATAAACCTTGTGGTGCGCGGCATCGACCTGTGCAAAGTGCGGGTGCGTCACCGCGCCGGGCTCGAACTGCTTGAGCAGTGACAAGTCGCCCTGCCGGTAGGCTGCCACCGTGTCATTCAAGACATTGGTCACCCAGAGGGTCTGGTTGTCGCTATCGGCTGCCATGCCAAAGGCGGCATAGACAGACTGTGCAGCCGGTTTGTTCTTACCGTCGTCACGCGCCGGAGAAACTGGTGGCGTAGTGCTGTCCAGCACCTTCAGCGTTTCAGTATCCACCTTCAGGATGCCGGCCTCGGCAATACCGGACTCAGGCGCTTTTTTGAACACCGAGCGGGTGACGAAAACCGCCTTGCCGTCGGCACTGCTTGCAGCCAGGTACGGCCCGGGCGGCAACTTGCCTTGCGTCATCGTAAACCAATCTGCACCCGACACGGGGACGACTTTGGACACCATCAAATCCGTCCTGGCGACTTCGGCACCATCGGCCTTGGCAGTCAGCTGCAACACGCCGACCTTGGCATCATGCGGAATCTGAACCTTGCTCTTGAAGCGGCCATTATCCTGAACCACAACGGGCTGAGCACCTTCCCGAGCATGCTCCAGCGTCAGCGTGACGCGCTGGCCGGGCTGAAAGCGAAACCCCGATACCTCCGCCTTTGCTCCGGCCAGAACTTCAGTGGTGGATACGTGCAAGCCGGGAGGACTTTCGTCTTCGGCAGCCAGGGCGGTGCCGACAGTACCGAGGGTAAAGGTCAGCGCCAGCATACAAATCCATTGACGCCATACTTGTACTGATAGGACGATGGTTTGGAGGGACATTACTTTCATGCTCGTATCCTCGGTTGGAAAAGGGCGCACTATGCGCTTGAACTCTGACCATACGTTGTGCAGACGCTGTCGGCACAGTGGTAGGCGAGCATTGCAAAAAAACTTGCGAACCGCACAACCGAGAACGGCCAGCGCCAGCCCGAAAACAACGGCCACGACTTAGAAAGCGAAGGTCGCGGAAAGACGGAAAGTACGCGGCGAGCCAAGCTGGATATACCGGTTGTTCGTCCCCGACCAATAGTTCTTGCCGAACACATTGTCGACGTTGAAGCGAAGCGTGACCGGCTGCTTGCTCCACGGCGAATCGAGGACATACCGCGCGCCCAGATCGACGGTCGTCCACGCAGGAAGCTTCAAGTTCTCGTTGTTGCTGCTGACCACCTGATCGCCGGAATAGGTGATGCGGCCGGTCAGCGTCAGGCCCTGCATGAACGGCGTATCCCATTCGCCGCCCAGCACGGCGCGAATGCGGGGGGCGCCCGCTTCCCTGTGGCCATCATAGAGACCGCCCTGGGTCTTCGTCTGGCGGGCATCCAGCAAGGTGACGCCCCCCATCAGGCGAACGCCGGGCGTGAGTTCGCCGTAGGCGTTCAGTTCGAGCCCGCGATTTCGCACCTCGCCATTGAGCGCCAGCGTCGGCAGGCCGCCGGTCGGATCGTCGACGGAGATCGTGTTGGGTCTGGCGATCTGGAACGCCGCCAACGTTGTCGTCACCGTGCCCCAATCGACCTTGACACCGGTTTCATACTGCTTGCTGACATAGGGTGAAAATACCTCGCCAGAATTCGCATACGAGGGGCCAACAATAGCCCCCTGCTGCAGATTTTCTATATAGTTGGCATAGAGCGAGACTTTCTCCCATGGCTTGATGACCAAGCCCAGCGCCGGCGTCCATGCGTCGCTGTCGTAATTGGAGGTTTCGGCGCCGGTCGTCGTGTCGAAATTGCTGGCTTGCACTTCCTGATAACGGATGCCTGCGGTGAGTTGGATTCGCTCGTCGAGGATCGACAAGGTGTCGGCGATGGCGGTGCTGGAGACACGGCTTTTACTGGATGTCCCCGGGTCGCCGGGATCAGCGAGGAATGGAGCGGGGCCGAATACCGGATTGTAAAGATTCGTGGTGTAGTCATATGGCCGGACTTGCGTTTCCGCCGATCCTATCTCCATCCGGGATTGCGACAGGTTGAGGCTGAGGGCATGACTCACCGGCCCGGTCGTCGCCTTGGCCCTCAATCCGCCCTGCATGGACAGCACGTCATAGGCATATCTCGAATATTCGGCGCTATTCCATCCATACGTTCCGCTCGTATCGCGCAGCGTCGGCTGGCTGGGGCCGATGAGATAGAAATCCAGTTTCTGTTTGCCGATAGCGGCATAGGCCGTGATATTGTCGATCACGTCCACTTCGCCCCGCACCATGCCCAGCGTCAATCGGCTGCGTTGTTTGCTCCATGCAGGATTGAGGCTGGTGTCGGCGTCGGGGGCCTCTGGCACGAAGCCAAGGCTGGTCACGGCCAACTGCTGTATCACCTGGGGACTGGCGTCGTTCGACTGATGCGCAAAATCAGCGGACAGCCGGACACGCTCGCCGCGGTAGTCCAGATTGAGCGCCGCCGACCCCACTTTCGATTCGATCGAATCCACCGGCGTATCGCCCTTGCGGTACGCTCCGTTGAAGCGGATGCCAAACCGGTTGTCCTCACCGAAGCGGCGGCCGACATCCAAATGAGCGCCCAGCTGCGAACGGGAGTCATACCGCGTGGTCAATTCTGTCAGCGGCTCGTCGTCGGCCTGTTTGGTGACGAGGTTGTATGAACCGCCGGGGCCGCTGGCCCCGGATGCCGCCATGCCGTTGAGCAAAGCGCTCGGCCCCTTGAGCACCTCGACACGCTCGATGTAATCCATGTCCGGCGCGCGCAGCGGCGCCATGCCCGTCAATCCGTTCAGACTACCGGCGCCGGATGCGAAGGTGGTCGGAAAGCCCCGAATATTGATCGAACCGTCTTCATCGCTCGCGCTGTTTTGTTTCGTCACGATGGACGGATCATTCGACAGCACGTCCTGAAGGGTCTGGGCCTGCTGATCCCGGATCGTCTTGCTCGTGTAGCTGGTCTGGCTGAACGGCGTATCCATCACATCTTTATTGCCCAGCATGCCGACGTGCCCACCCGTGGACATCTGTCCGCCCGCATAGGCGGGCGGCAAGGCGCCTGGCAGGGAGCCCGTGACGATGACCGGCGCCAATTGCGTTGTTGTTTCAGGCGCTGACCGCAAAAGTGAAGCCGTTTTCCCGCTCCATTGCACTTCGATGCCCGTTCCCCGGAGCAATTGCGCCAGCGCCTGCTGCGCCGTCAACGTCCCGGACACAGCCGGGGCATTCTGATTGGCCACGGTTTCCGGCAGGTAATAGATCTGGATATCCGTTTGCCGACCCAGTTCCAGCAGGGCTTGATGCAGCGATTGCGCCGGGATGTTGATCTGTGCCGGGGTCGTGCTCTGTGCAAAGCCCACGGTGGGCGACAGGCAGAAGGCGAGCGCGATCGAAAGAGCCAGGGTACCCAGCCTGAGTCGCTTGCCGTGCTTGGACTTAGCGGCGATGGAGATAGCAATTTTTGAGTTCACCGAACATTCTCTTGATAATGAAACCGACGCATAGGCGCCAAACCCTTTGGCCAAAGGTTCCTCGCAGCCGGGGCTTCATCACTCGACGAAAACCAGGCTCTTCATTAATAAAGAGGATCGGCAAGGGTGAACCCCGTAAGGGTTTTGCCTTCTATTTTGAAACAATATATTTCAGATACAAGACAAACGAGATGGAATCTCATTCTCAAACAAGCACTTAGTCATCCGTGGGGCAGGGAGAGAATTTTCAGCGCGGGACGATTTCGCTACGCCCGTCAGGCAGCCGCAACACCGCCACCGGGGCGAGCGAGGGCAGCACATCGAGGAAGGCATCGGGGTTGTCGGTGCTGAATACACCCGCCACACGCAGCCCTTGCAAAGCGGCGGATCGCAAACGCACAGGCTGAACCCGATAGCGGTTCATTTCTGCCACGATCACCGCGAGCGGCTCGGCATCGAAAACAACTTTGCCCTGCCGCCATGCTGTCAGCCGTCCGAGGTTTGCCGTTGACACCTCGGACACCTCCGTGGAACTGGCCACCAGCACCGACTGGGCCGCGCCCAGACGGCGCACCTCCCGTTTCCACCACGTACCGCCGGCAACCTCCACGGACCCCGACTCCACGGCGACCGACACCTGCCCGGTATCGCGCCGCACGTTGAACTGCGTGCCTGTGACGGTCACCGTCGCCACGCCGGCATCAACCACGAAAGGACGGTTCATCGCCGATGCAATCGAAAAGAACGCCTCGCCCCGCTCCAGCAGGACGCGCCTCTCGGATTCGTAGAGCCGGACTTGTACGATGCTGGCGGTATTCAGCGTCAGGGCCGAACCATCGGGAAGGTCAACAATGCGGCGCTCTCCGCGCGGGCTGGCGTAGCGCTCGGAAAACGTCGGAGAGTCAAACCATCGCTGCGGCCCCACCAATACGGTTGCCACGGCGGCGCAACAGGCGGCCCCGGCGCCCAGCACTAGTATGCGGCGACGGGATGGAAATCCGGCTGCCGGCTGTGGAGGGCGCCGCAGGATATTCTCGAACACCATGTCGGGGGCCGCCTTGGCCGCGCCCCATACTCGCATCATTTCTTGGTAAGCCTGCTCATGTCGAGGGTCGGCCTTGCGCCAAGCCTCGAACACCAGGCGTTCATCCGACGTCATCAGGCCGCCGTGTTCACGGGTAAACCAGTGAGCGGCTGCGTCGTGCAGGTCATCAGGAATGTCTGGGTCGTTTGTAGTCATACTGGAAGCAAAAGCCGGTGAATACAGATTTTTGCCCCCCCTTTATAAGAAAGACGCTTGGTGGGGGCAAACCCCGTAAGTTTACGAGGTGAATCTTTGTAACCGTTGGTGCAAATGGCGCATGGTCTTCGTCAGATACTTCTCCACGGTGCTGGCAGACAAGCCCATGTGCTGAGCAATTTCCGGCACCGTCCAATTCTCAATGCGATGCCAGGCGAAGACTTGTTGGCAAGCCAAGGGCAACTCCTCCAAAGACTCGGACAAGGCCCGCGACAATTGGGCCACGTATACGGCCGATTCTACGTCTTCGGCGGCGGGATGCTCTGCCTCTGTCAACTCATGCAAGGGTAACGCCAAAAAGGACTGTTCTCGTCGATAGCGACTGACCAGACCATTGACGGCACTACGATGCAGATAGGCTCGGGTATCCCGGATGGCGAGCGTGTCCGCGCCCAACAGGCGCTCCGCTGCATCCTGGACGGCATCTTCGGCGTCCTGGGGATTGGCATTGCCTTTCGACCACGTCCCGACCAGCCCGCTGTAATGAGCGAGCCAACCTTTTTTGGACTCGGGCGGGCGAGACATGATGAATGCGAAAACAGACTAGCGTAATAAGCCTTCCATAATAGCAATAATTCTTATTTAGATATAGGGTAGCGGCGGTTCGGCATCAAATCGATGCCTGCACCTGAGCAGGTAGCGCAGGCCGTGGCCGCAGCAGAAGGGGCGATAATCGAGATCCATGGGGCGGAAGCTGCGCGGCGCCTGGGCCTATCCACACAGATGCCGGTGCAGGCGGTTTTTCACACCACAGGCTCCTCCCACATGATCCGGCTGGGCAAACTGCTCGTCCAACTGCAACATGTGGCTCCTCGCAAACTGGCACTGGCCGGTCGGCCTGCGGGCCAGGCACTGGCGGCCCTCTGGTACCTAGGACGCAGCCAAGTCACACCGGACACGTTCAAGCAGATCGCAAAGAAGCTGCCAGCAAGCGAGTTCGAGGCGTTGAGCCAAGCCAAGGCGTCAATGCCGGCCTGGATGATCGAAGCCCTCACTCGCTATGAGCGAGGCGAGCTGTCCCATGCCTGAATCCACGGAGCACTATTTCGATTTGTCATTGGCCGAGCAGGCCGAGTTGTTGCACGGCTTAGCCCCGGTGCTAGGTCGTCGCGCTGAAATTCTGGAAAAAGACATCTGGCTGTGCCAAATACTAGGGATCCTGTTCGCGCTGCCGAATCGCAAGCCGATGGCCTTCAAGGGTGGCACGTCGCTGTCCAAGGCCTATCAGGCCATCGAGCGTTTCTCCGAAGACATTGACGTTACCATCGACTATCGGAGCCTGGTGGCCGATGGGCCTGATCTCGGGAGTCTTTCCAACACCCAGCGCAAGAAGCTGTCCGACGCACTCAAGGCGGCCTTGGTGGAGCACATCACCGAGGAACTGCTACCGTCTCTACGAGACGCGCTGGCAGATGTTCTACGGCGAGACCATGACTTTCGATCGCATTGTCGAGCGTCTGACCGCATTGGAGCGGGAAATTAATCGCCAAGGATGAATCGCGGCTTGCGGCAGATAGATAGACGCTCGTTGGACTTCCTTGGAAGTCAACGGACAGATTCGACGCGCTGTACGCGACCGCTACCACTTGACGAGGGCAGCATCAATTCATTCGGATCGGCGTGCGCCAACCGTGCCACCTCAAGCGCAAAGTCGAGCAACAATGCCACTACCAACGCGGCCGACGCACCCAGCCCGCTGCAACGAACACAGCCATGGCCAGCAGCCAGAGCCAAACCCCTTTTTGCACTGGTTGAATCGGCGCAGCAGCACGCGGCTCCAGCGCGTAGCCCTCTATATTCGCTGCCGTCAGCGACGGCTCAGCCGGCGTCGCCGCAGCACCCTGCGGAGCGACGACAGGCGCCGCGCCGGAAGCGGGCGCCGGCTGGTCCATGTTCACAAGTTTCGTGGCCTGGCATGACGGCAACACGCAATCCGACCCGTGCCGGGCTATGCTTTCAGCCAGTGCCTGCTCCAGTTGCGCGCGGTCGGCTTCATTCGCCTGCCAGGCGCCGCGATCAATGGCATCCAGCAAGGCTTCCAGCAGATGCTGGCGCGCATGCGGGTTGTGCTGCTCGAAGTAGGCCTCCAGATCCAGACCGTACTTGTCTTCGACATACACTTCTTTAACCTCGACCCAGTCGGCATCAGCGACAAGCTGCGGCGTGGTCACGTTCCACAGCAGCATATGGGCCGGCAGGTCGGCCATGTAGCGCGCGCCGTTGTAGCCGCTATCCTGCATGGCGCGTATCCACTCTGGGTTGAAGTAGCGCGACTGCAGCTCCCGGCCGAAGGTGCGCGCCAGGGGCTCCAGGTGCGCCTGGCCGGCTTGCGAGGCTTTCAGGTCGGCCACGTAGTTACTGACCTGTCGCCCCGTGTGCTCGCGCACCGCCATGCCGATGCCGCCCAGGTAGGCAGCGGGCATGCTGGTGTCCAGCAAGCCATAGGCGTTGGAGCTGCGGCTGAAGACGGCGGCCTCGACGGACGACAGCTGGGCGACGAAGCCTGCCGCGTCGGCCGCGCCGTCGTCGTTTTCGCCATAGGCATGGCCCAGCCTATCCGTGTAAAGCCGGGACAGGCGGGCGTCATCCCATTCGGCGCCTGCGCGGATGGCGAACTGCGTCGAAGGCGAATACGCGCCCGGCGCGGTCGAATAAATGCGCCGCTGCGATCGTTGCGCGGCGGTGTCGGCATCCAAGCCCTCTGCGCGCAGGCGTTGGGCTTGCGCTTGGCTGTAGAGAAAAACGGGATTGTCGTCTTCGCGCGCCTGCGCCGCCAGCCGAGCGGCCTTGGCCAGCATGGCGATCTTGTCGCGGAAGTGGTCGCGGTAGGTACCCGAGGTCGTCACCAACACGTCCACCCGCGGCCGGCCCAGGGTCGCCCGGTCATCCAGCGTCACATCGACGACTTCGCCGCGCGGATTCCAGACTGGCCTGGCGCCCAGCAGGCGCAGAACCTGGGCTTCTATTGCCGCCTCATTCTGGGTGGATTCACCCGACCACAACACGAACGCCACCTTGCGCGGCATGGCGCCGTGCTCCTGGCGGTAGGTATCGATCAACTCGTCGGCCAGCCGGACGCCGATCTCCCAGGATTCGGGCGTCGGCAGGCGGCGCGTAGCCAGCGTGTAGGGGTTGCGTCCCGGTGGCAGCGCATCCGAGTTGCGCACGGCGTCGGCCATGGGGCCGGGTTCGATGTAGCCGCCCGACAAGGCTTGCACTACCGCATCCATTTCACGCGGCGCGGCGGCGATGCGGGCAGCGTAGTCACGAATGCGCGCCAGTTGGCCGGGCGCTACCTGGTTGGCATCGCCCCGCAGCACCGCGCGCACGGTTGCTTCGTCCGGCGCATCGGCACCATCGCCCGCCAGCATGGCATGCACCATCCCCGCGGTCGTTTCCACGTCGGGCGCCTGGCCCAGCACATGCCCCCCGACCGGCATGACGGCGCCAGCCACTTCGTCCAGGTAGGCGCCCAGCGCGGCTTCCAGCTTCGGCCACGGCGCCGAGGCGGGATCGAGGTCCAGCGCTCGTCCATGGGCCACGGCGGCTTCGCGCACGGCCTGCCTGGCCGCTTCCCGATCCGCCGCGGATACCGCTACATCCGACGCGCGGGCCAGGTCATCACGCAAGTCGGCCAAAGCCGGCGGCAGGCCGCCTTGTCTGAGCGGCGGCATGAAGCCCAGCGTCACCGCGTTGGCACGCCGCTTGTTGCCGATGCCGCCATTGGCTTGCAAAGGCGTGGGCTGTATGTGCGGCAAGCCGCCGATCAACGTGCCTATCCAATCGTCGCGCGCAGGGCCCTGCTGCTTGCCCGGCATGAGCGAAAGCTGGGTGAAGAACGGCACATAGGCGTCGGCGTGCCAGCCCCGGGCCATCCATAGATAGAAGGCGATGTACTGGTGGTGCGGCGGCAAGGCGCCCGTGGAAGACAAGGCATCCGCATCCTGCAGATAGCCCCAGACCGGATGCGGGGCCAGTGCCACCTTGCCAAAGCGCAGCAAGGGGATGACGATGGAACGCGCGCCCGCTTCATCCACGTGCACCATCAATCTGCCCGGCGGTGGTCCCCAGCGCGCTTCGGTCTGCTCACGCAAGACCGTTGGCAACTGCGCATACCATTCCAGGTACTGCGCCTCGGGAATAGCTACCGCGTTGCCCTCTTTCAGGCGCTTATCCAATTCGGCCTGCGCATTCGCCGCCTGTGCGTCGTCTTCGCCCCGATGGCTGGCGGCGCCCCACAGACCCGCGCTGACATTGGCACCATCCTGCGCCATGCGCCGCGCCAACGCTTGAGCACCGGGCAAGGGGTCGTCTCCCACGTCATAGCCTTCGTCCCTGAGCCGGCGCAAGAGCGCCGCCAGGCTGGCCTGTGCGTCCAGATAGGTGTCGGGATCACTGCCTACGTCGGCCCGATCGGCCGCTTCGCTGTGATAGGTCACTACCAGGCTCTTGTCGGCGTTGGGCATGCGATGCAATCGCGCCCAAGCCATGGCCCGCTCCACGCGCCAGGCAACCTGTTCAGGCAGCGCTTCGTGCCGTACGGCGCCATCCTTATGCACCACTCGGGCGCCGACCATCATGGGCTCGACGATGCCGCTGGCCTCGCTCATGGCAAGCTGGCCGCTGCGATCGGGCGCAAAGCCGCCCAGGTCCGCACGCCACTCCTGCGGGCTACGGCTGTAGTCGGTCGTGCAATTGAGCACGGCCACGCCCAGCACCTTGGCCTCCTCTACTCCCGCACGATGGCCGGCGTAGTCGATCTGGCTGGCGCACAGAATCAAGGCGTCGACCGCAGGATGGCCATCCTGGCCGTGCAGGCCGCGTAGAGAATCGCGGCTGCCGCTGCGCCAAAACGCCACGGGCAGCCCGCCCTGGCGCTCTGTTTCCTGTATCAGCGCATCGATCACGGCGGTGTTGCCGCCCAGCGCCAGGCTGCGGTAGAACACGATGCCCACACGCGGGCGTTCGGCGGCGTCGGCATAGCGCCGCCCCATCCAGTCCAAATAGGCTTGCAAATCGGTAAAGCCCTCGGGATGGCCGGGGTGGTAATAGGCACGGTCGGCATATTCGACCGGCGCGGCAACTGGCCTGTCCAGGCCCAGCAGCCGCGCGCCCAGGTAGTCGAACAGGCGGGTGTAGTTGTCCGCGGTGGCGTTGCGCCAGTACTTGATGGCGTCCGGCACCGAGGCCGGGTCCACGTTGCCGCGCACCCACTCATGGCCGTTCAGCACCAACACCTTCGTATGCCGCGCCGCTTCGTCCAGGCGCGCGCGATATTGCGCCAGCCGGGGGCCTATGCCTTCGACGACGATAAGATCGTATCCAGTCAGATCGGCATCATTCACTGAAGGCAAATGTCCGCCTCCCAGGCCGAACAGATCGATCCGCATGGCGGGCGCCTGGCGCGTCGCCGCCTCGCGCATCAAGGTAGGCTGCTGCGCCAGCTCTATGGAAATGACGGCAATACGCGGGCGGGAGGCCTGGACCGCATGCGCCGCCATGGGCCAAAGACATAGCCAACACAGCAGGCAGACCCATAGGCAGCCATCTCGCATCCAGCGAGGAGCCGGGAAACCGCCACGGCCACGTGCGCCATGGATATTCAGATCGTGAATCATGTCAGGGCTTCCCATTCTCTTGTTCCGGCACGTATACGACCTGCCCATCCGGCAGGCGGTAGGCCGTGCCCAGGCGCTCGCCCTGCCCCGACAGTTTGCGGTCGGACACGCGCTCGACCTTGATCTGCTGCTGGCTCTTGCTGACGACCTCCAACTCGCCGTCGGCGGTCATGCGTGTCAGTGTCCAGCTGGCATCGGCACTGAGCATATCGCTCGAGCCCATCACGGAGAACAGCGCCAGCGCCATCGCCACGATGAACGCCAGGCTGGCATCGAAGAGATTGGCCACGCCGGACAAGGGGTCGTCGTGGCGGCTCGTGTCCAGCCGCGAGCGGGCAAAGCGCAGGCGTGATCTCATGCCGCCTCCCGCGCAGCCTCGGCCTGGCCGGCCGGCTGTTTCGCGGCAACGGCCTCATGCCTTCGCAGCACGCGCTCGGCATGCAGGCGGATCTCGTCCAGGTCCTGGCGCAGCCAGCCTTCGCGCACCATGGCGATCACATGCGCCACGACACCGATCGCAATGCCGACAATGGTGGCGGAGAAAGCCACCACCATGTGCTCGGCCAAGGCGGGCAAATCGCCGCGCGCCAGGCCGCTTAAGCCCGCCGCCATCGGAATCAGCGTCCCCATCAGTCCCAGCGAGGGGCCGGCGCGCACGGCAAAGCGCACGCTGTTCAAACTACGCAGGCCACCCTGTTCGGCTTGCGCCAAAAGCGCTTCGATGCGCAGGTCAGGATCGGCAGCGTCGCCGGCCACCGCTGTATCGACCAGCCGCATGAACCGCCCCACCGCCGGCCTGCGCCCGCGCCGGCGGCCCGCCAGGCTGCGCAAAAACATGCCCAGCGCCACCAGCGTCCAGACCACCAGCGCCACCAGCAAAACCAGCACCGGCTCGAACAACAATTGGGAAATCTGCTCCAGTATGAGCTTTACTGTCATGATTACAGCGTCCTTGTGTAGCGCAAGTAAAAGGCGCGGCCCGGCATGGTGTAGTCCGCCTTCTCGTAGTAGTCGCGGTCGAACAGATTGGAAACATCGAAACGCAGCGTGTCCTTGCGCGTGAGCTTCCAGCGGGCGCTGAAATCCACCACCGTAAAGGGCTCGTTCTCGAACAGCCCACCCTGCCCGCCGGTATAGATGCGGCCCTGGCTGTTGTCATTGTCGTAGCGCGCATCCACATGGCGCGCCGTCAGCGTCGCCCACCATGCCTGGCCGTCGCTGACAGTGAGGGACACATTGCCCTTCCACTTGGCCACGTTACGTATCGGCACGGGACCGCTGGCGTCGAAATCCTCGGCTTGTATCATCCGCGTCAGGCTGGTGGACAGGCCCACCCGGCCAGCAGGCAGGCCGAACAGCCGCCCGGCATCAAGCGCCAGCCTGGCCTCGATACCGCGCATGCGCGAATCGTCGGCATTTTCGTAGCTGCTGATGCGTTCGGTGGGCGTTTCGCTGACGATGACCGAGCGGATGCGGTCGCTGATGCTCGCCTGGAAATAGGTCAGGTCCGCGTCCAGGTAGCCGTCGGCATAGCCCACACCCAGGTCCCAGCTTTTGCTGCGCTCGGGGTTCAGGCCCGCATTGCCGATGCTGAGGCGCCGCTGGATACCGGCATACTCCACGTTCTCGCCCGCCAGTTCGTTGCCTTGCGGTGGCGCGAAGGCCGTGCCGGCCGAACCGTGCACACGCCAGTTGTCCGTCAACTTGTACACCACGCCGCCGCGCGGGTTGAAGCTGGTAAAGCTCGAGGAGCCCGGTGTGAAAGTGTCTTTGTAAGGCGTGGTGCGTGTACTCGCATCGATCCAGTCCACCCTACCGCCCAAGGTAAGGATCAGACGCTCGTCCAGCCACTTGCTGCCCCATTCGGCGAAAATGCCCCGACTGTCGCGCCGCTCGTTAGGGCTGTAGGGCGCCAGGCTCTCGCCGGCCGCATTGAAGGAAAAGCGATCGGCCTCGACCCGCTGCCAGTCCAGGCCATAGGTCAACGTCATCCGATCATTCAGGCTCCAGACATCCTGCAATTGCAGGCCCGTGTAGCTTGACTCGGTGCGGCTGGAACGATAGCGCGGCGCTTGCGCAGGCACGGTGATGTAGTTGTAGGTCTCCCGGGAGGCATAAGCGACTGCCGTAATCTCGTGATCACGTGGCGTCAGCGTGAGCCTGACATCGCCCCCGAACCGGCTGGTTTCATTAGCCGATGCGTTGGGCGGATCGTAGCTGAGCGGGCCCGGCGCATTGTTGTTCAAGTCCGCCCAGTCCAGCGTCACGTCCACCCTGACCATATCGGTCAGATCGCTGCCCAGCCGCGCCTTGCCCGACACACGGCGAAAATCGCTGTTGGGACGCGTGTCGCCGCCGCCCGTGCGAAAGTCGTCATGCTGGTTCACATAGCCGACAGCCAGATCAAAATCCGTCCTATCGGACAAGGAACCGCCCAATGCCAAATCGGCTTGGCGGGTATCGAACGAGCCATAGCCCAGGCTGACGCTGCCGCCTATGGGGCCGGTGGAGCGGCGCGTGATGATGTTGACCACGCCGCCCATGGCCGACGCCCCATACAAGGACGAGGCCGGCCCTTTGAGCACTTCGACCCGCTCAATGCTTTCCGGCGACAGCGTGGTGAAACTGGTCGAACCCGAAGGCCGCCCGTCTATCAAGACCAAGGTGCGCGGGTTGATGGTGAACTCGAAGTTCGGCCGCATGCCGCGCAAGCCGACGCCGGCCAGACCGTTCGGATATTGGATGACATCCACACTGGCATTTTTCTTGAGCTGGTCAAGGAAGGTATTGCCAACCGTTTCTTCCAGGACGTGGCCTTCGACAACTTCCATCGAGGATGCGACCTCGTCGCGGCGCTGGGCCTGGCGCGTGGCCGTGACCACGATGGGATTCAGCTCTGCCGACTGAGTCTGGGCGGAAACAGCGGCGTCCGATCGCGACGCAGCAGTCCGGGGATCGTCTGCCATCTTGGCGTTCGTCTCAGCGGCCTGCGTCCCAAACGCTAGACATAGTGCGACAGCCAGTGCGCCTGCCCGTTTCTCGATGCGTCTGTGCCGACGCGGTTTGACGGCTTGGGTTTCCATCAGGAGGTCCTCTCCTCGAATAAAATTGTTATGTTATAACATAACAGTCATATTCATCGCATGGAGTATGCGTCATGAGCTCCGTGCGGCAAGGCTCCAGGCGCCTCAGTTGCAGAAGTATCTGCATTCGCTGTAATTCATTCACGGGGCAGGCTCTGACGAAAGCAGAGATACAGGCAAGCCCCGATTGATTCTCCCGCCGTTGATTTAAATCAAACACCCATATTCTTGCTCTTGTTGCCTGGAAGGGGAGTTGATATGCTGGCCCCGGCACCCGATCAGGAGCTATCGCCATGACCAGCCCCGTGACACCTAACCGTTCAAATCAGGTACGAGCCTTATGGCTGAGCACGATTGCTTTCACCGTGTGCTTTGCCGTCTGGACACTCTTTTCCATTATTGGCCTGTCCATCCGGGACGAGCTGGCGCTTTCCGAGTTTGAGTACGGGGTGCTTATCGCCACGCCGGTGCTGACGGGTTCGCTGACCCGGCTGATACTCGGTGTATGGACGGAACGCTACGGCGGGCGGCTGGTGTTCTCGATCCAGATGGTGTTGGCCGGCGCCGCCACCTTCGCGCTGACCTGGGCCGACAGCTACCCGACCTTCCTGCTCGCGGCGCTGGGCGTGGGCCTTGCCGGCGGGTCGTTCATCATCGGGGCCACCTACGTCACCAAATGGTACCCACAAGCGCGGCAAGGCACCGCGCTTGGCGTATTCGGCATGGGCAATGCCGGCGCGGCACTGACAACCTTTCTCGCGCCCTTTGCGCTGATCGCCTGGGGCTGGGAGGGGGTAGCGGAAATATGGGCGGCCGTCGTGGCTGCCACGGGCATCCTCTTCTACCTACTGGCCAAGGACGATCCCGATTTTGCGGCACGGCGTGCTCAGGGCATTGCCGCGCCCAGCTTGGCCGAGCAGTTCGCCCCCCTGAAGAAGCTGCAAGTCTGGCGTTTCTCGCTCTATTATTTCTTCGTGTTCGGCGGCTTCGTGGCGTTGGCGCTGTGGCTGCCTTATTACCTGGTGCATGTCTACGAGGTGGATGTGCGCACGGCGGGTATCGCGGCAGCCATCTTCAGTCTTGCCGCCAGCGTCTTTCGCGCCTATGGCGGGGTGCTGTCCGATCGCTTCGGCGCCCGCGCTGTCATGTACTGGGCGCTGGGCTTCTCGCTACTGTTCCTGTTCATGCTGTCCTACCCTCCCACGGACTATGTGATCCGCGGCAAGCACGGCCCCATCGCTTTCTCAACCGAGATAGGCCTGTGGCCCTTCGTTGCCGCCTTGTTCGGGCTGGGCTTCTTCATGAGTCTCGGCAAGGCGGCGGTCTTCAGGCATATACCGATCTATTATCCGAACCACGTCGGCTCGGTGGGCGGTCTTGTAGGCATGATAGGCGGCCTGGGCGGCTTCGTGCTGCCCATCATCTTTGGCGCGCTGCTGGACCTGACCGGCATCTGGACCTCGGCCTTCCTGCTTTTGTTCCTGATCGTACTGGTTTCGATAAGCTGGATGCATCTGTCGATCCGCGCCATGGAGCGGCAGGCGCAAGGCGTCGCCCTGGACAGGCTGCCCAACTTCCCCGAACTGTCGGACGTCCACGATCCAGACCGCACGGTCATGCCGCATCTCGTGGACGACTGGCGGCCCGAAGATCCTCAGTTCTGGAAAGACAAGGGCCGGCGCATCGCCACGCGCAATCTATGGGTCTCCATCCCCGCGCTGGTGCTCGCCTTTGCGGTATGGATGGTCTGGTCGGTGGTGGTGGCGCAACTGCCTTCCATAGGCTTCGCCTTCGCGCAAGACCAACTCTTCTGGCTGGCGGCCCTGCCGGCGCTGTCCGGCGCGACGCTGCGTATCTTCTATAGCTTCATGGTCCCCATTTTCGGGGGCCGGCTCTGGACCACACTGTCTACCGCTTCTTTACTGGTCCCCGCCCTGGGCATCGGCTATGCCGTGCAGAACCCCTCCACGCCCTATCTTATTTTCGTGGTGCTGGCGCTGCTGTGCGGGCTGGGCGGCGCCAATTTCGCTTCCTCCATGGCCAATATCAGCTTCTTCTTCCCGCGGGCCGAAAAGGGCCGTGCCATGGGACTGAATGCGGGGTTGGGGAATCTGGGGGTCTCGATCATGCAGTTCCTGGTACCGCTGGCCATTACCGCCGGCGTGTTCGGCGCGCTTGGCGGCCCTCCTCAGGAGCTGTCGAATGGCGGCCGCATCTGGATGCAAAATGCCGGCTTCATCTGGGTGCCTTTCATCCTGGCTTCGACAATGGCCGCGTGGCTGGGCATGAACGATCTGGCCGACGCACGCGCCAGTTTCCGCGAACAGGCTGTGATTTTCACCCGCAAGCATAACTGGGTGATGTGCCTGCTCTACGTCGGTACATTCGGCAGCTTCATTGGCTATTCGGCGGGTTTCCCACTCTTGTCCGGGCTGGCCTTCCCTCATGTCAATGCACTGCAGTTCGTGTTTCTGGGGCCTTTGATCGGCGCGCTCAGCCGCGCCTGGAGCGGAGGCCTGGCAGACCGGATCGGAGGCGGACGCGTCACCTTCTGGGTGTTCGCCAGCATGATCGCCTCGGTTCTGGTGGTGATCTGGGGCCTTGAAAACTCATCCTTCGCCATTTTCTTCGCAGGCTTCATGGCGCTGTTCTTCTTCACGGGGATCGGCAATTCCTCCACGTTCCAGATGATCCCGATCATCATGCGCAAAGAAATCGCCCGTCTCCACCCCAATGACAGCCTCGACACGCAACGCCGTCAATCCGAACGCGAGTCCGCCGCAATCGTCGCCTTTACCAGCGCCATCGGCGGCTATGGCGGCTTCTTCATCCCGAAGGCCTACGGCACATCGATAGGCCTGACCGGCGCGCCGACAGCCGCCTTGTGGGCCTTCCTGGCCTTCTATGTCTTGTGCTTGTTCGTTACCTGGGCGGTCTACACCCGCCGCGGCGGCCTGCTACATGACATCGAGCGAGGCCGGGGCCTGCCTGCCGCCCTTCCCGCCTAACCCTAACTTAAGGAGACAGCCATGAGTCAACTGCTGGACCGACTGAACTTTCTGACATCGCTGCGCAAGGACACGTTCGCCGATGGCCATGGTCAGACGACGATCGAAAGCCGCGACTGGGAAGACGCCTATCGCCGCCGCTGGCAGCATGACAAGATCGTGCGGTCCACGCATGGTGTGAACTGCACGGGCTCCTGTTCCTGGAAAATCTATGTCAAGTCCGGGATCGTCACGTGGGAAACACAGCAGACGGACTACCCGCGCACACGGCCGGACTTGCCCAATCACGAACCGCGCGGCTGTTCGCGCGGCGCCTCTTATAGCTGGTATCTTTATAGCGCCAACCGGGTGAAGACGCCGCTTATTCGCGGCCGGCTGATGCGCCTGTGGCGTGAAAAACGCAAGACCATGAGCCCGGTCGAAGCCTGGACGGCCATCCAGAACGATGCCGCCGCACGCGCAAGCTATACGCGCATACGCGGCAAAGGCGGTTTCGTGCGCGCCAGTTGGGATGAGGCGACCGAAATCGTCGCAGCCGCCAACGCCTATACGGCGCGTAAATATGGTCCTGACCGGGTGTTCGGATTCTCGCCCATCCCGGCCATGTCCATGGTTTCCTATGCGGCGGGCACGCGTTATCTGTCGCTGCTGGGCGGCACATGCATGTCGTTCTACGACTGGTATTGCGACCTGCCCCCGGCCAGCCCCCAAACCTGGGGCGAACAAACCGACGTCCCCGAATCCGCGGACTGGTATAACGCCGGCTATCTGCTGCTATGGGGCTCCAACGTTCCGCAGACCCGCACGCCCGATGCCCATTTCTATACCGAGGTACGCTACAAAGGCACTAAAAGCGCCGTCATCTGTCCCGACTATTCCGAGGCCGCCAAATTCTCGGACATCTGGCTGAATGCCAAGCAAGGCACAGACTCCGCGCTCGGCATGGCCTTTGGGCATGTCATTCTGCGCGAATTCCATCTTGATCGGCAGGTCCCCTATTTCGAGGATTACTGCCGCAAGTACTCCGATATGCCCATGCTCGTGCGCCTGGACCGACAGGACGGACGACTGATTCCCGGACGGCAACTGCGTGCCGCCGATTTAGCCGACGGCTTGGGCGAGGACAACAATCCCGACTGGAAGACCGTCGGCATCGACGAGCGATCCGGCAAGGTCGTCGTACCCAATGGTTCCATCGGATTTCGCTGGGGCGAGCAAGGGAAATGGAATCTAGAGCAAAAAGCCGGCACAAACGATGTCGAACTGCAGCTCAGCCTGGTCCTCGACAAGGATCACGACGAGGTGGCGGAGGTCGACTTCCCCTACTTCGGCGGCGCAGCGTCCAATGGCTTCAAAGTGGACGCCCGAGGCGAAATACTGACCCGCAGCGTGCCTGTGAAGCGGCTACAACTGGCCGACGGGGAAGAAGTCCTGGTCGCCACGGTGTTCGACCTTCTTTGCGCCAACTACAGCCTGGATCGCGGCCTGGGGGGCGAACACGTCGCGCGCGACTATGATGCCGATGTGCCCTTCACTCCGGCCTGGGCGGAACACATCACCGGCGTGCGCCGCGACAAGATCATCCAGGTCGCGCGCGAGTTCGCCGCCAATGCGGAAAAGACCCACGGGCGCTCCATGGTCATCATAGGCGCGGGCACCAACCACTGGTTCCACATGGACATGACCTACCGCGCTGTCATCAACCTGCTGGTCATGTGCGGCTGCGTAGGCCAGTCGGGCGGCGGCTGGGCGCACTATGTCGGACAAGAAAAGCTGCGTCCCCAGACCGGCTGGACGCCGTTGGCTTTCGCGCTTGACTGGGCGCGGCCCCCACGCCACATGAATGCCACCAGCGCCTGGTATGCCCATACGGATCAGTGGCGCTACGAGACGGTCAGCGCCGCCGAGATCCTGTCGCCCACAGCCCCCAGCGGCGACTGGAACAAGCTCAGCCTGATCGACTACAACATCCGCGCCGAGCGCATGGGCTGGCTGCCGTCCGCCCCGCAGTTGAAGACCAATCCGCTGGAGGTCGGCCGCGCGGCCAAGGCCGCGGGCATCGACGTCCAGGACTATGTGGCTGAACGCCTGAAGTCAGGCGCATTGCAAATGTCCTGCGAAGACCCCGACGCACCCGAAAACTGGCCGCGCAATCTGTTCGTCTGGCGCTCCAACCTGCTGGGTTCATCGGGCAAGGGGCACGAATATTTTCTGAAGTACCTATTGGGCACCGCGCATGGCGTGCAAGGCAAGGACCTGGGTGTCGAAGGCGGCAAAAAACCGATAGAGGCGGTCTGGCACGATAGCGCACCGGAAGGAAAACTCGATCTGCTGGTCACCATCGATTTCCGCATGTCCACCACGGCGGTCTATGCCGATATCGTATTGCCCACAGCCAGTTGGTACGAAAAGGACGACATGAACACGTCCGACATGCATCCCTTCATACACCCGCTGCAAGCGGCGGTGGATCCCGCCTACGAGTCGAAGACCGACTGGGAAATCTTCAAGGAGATCGCCAAAAAATTCTCTGAAGTGGCACCGGAAGTCCTGGGCGTGGAAAACGATGTGGTGCAGTTGCCGCTGCAGCACGATAGTCCGAACGAGCTGGCGCAAGGCGTGGTGCGAGACTGGAAACAAGGCGAGTGCGACCTGATACCCGGCCGGACGGCTCCCTCCTATATCGCCATCGAGCGCGATTATCCCAATATCCACAAGCGCTACACCGCCATCGGCCCCCTGTTGGAAACGATAGGCAATGGCGGCAAGGGCATCGCCTGGGATACAAAAGAAGAAGTCCGCCACCTCAAGGCCCTGAACGGCACCGTCACCGAGGAGGGCGCCACCCAGGGCATGGCTCGCCTGGACACCGCCATCGACGCCGCCGAGATGATCCTTATGCTGGCGCCCGAAACCAACGGCGAAGTGGCCGTGAAAGCATGGGATGCGCTCGGCAAGGCAACCGGCCTGAATCACCGCCACCTCGCCGAAGTCAAGCAAGACGAAAAAATTCGTTTTCGCGATATTGCCGCGCAACCGCGCAAGATCATCTCATCGCCCACCTGGTCTGGGATAGAAAGTGAAGAGGTCTGCTACAACGCGGGCTGGACCAATGTCCACGAGCTGATTCCATGGCGCACCGTCAGCGGGCGCCAGCAGCTTTACCAGGACCACGAATGGATGCGCGCCTTCGGCGAAGGTTTTGTCACGTGGCGTCCGCCCGTCGACATGAAAAGCGTGGGCACGGCGGCGACGCGCTCGCTGACAGACGGCGAGCCGCACGTGGTGCTGAACTTCATCACCCCGCACCAGAAATGGGGCATTCATTCCACTTACACCGACAATCTGCTGATGTTGACTCTGAACCGGGGCGGGCCTGTAGTCTGGATTTCGGAAATCGACGCCAGAAAGGCCGGGCTGGCCGATAATGATTGGGTCGAAGTCTTCAACGCCAATGGCGCCATTGCCGCAAGGGCGGTGGTCAGCCAGCGGATCAAGGAAGGCACTCTGTTCATGTATCACGCCCAAGAGAAAATCGTGAACACTCCGGGCAGCCAGGTTACCGGCCAGCGCGGCGGCATCCACAACTCTGTGACCAGAATCGTGCTCAAGCCCACGCATATGATCGGCGGCTATGCCCAGCTTGCCTATGGCTTCAACTATTACGGCACCGTCGGCTCCAACCGCGACGAATTCGTGATTCTACGCAAACTGCCAAAAGTGGACTGGATGGACCAGCCCACAACTCAGACTACGGAGGCAACCGAATGAGAATACGTGCTCAGATAGGGATGGTGCTGAACCTGGATAAATGCATCGGATGCCACACCTGCTCCGTCACCTGCAAGAACGTGTGGACCAGCCGCGAAGGCGTCGAATACGCCTGGTTCAACAATGTGGAAACCAAACCCGGCATCGGTTACCCCAAGGATTGGGAAAACCAGAAGCGCTGGAACGGCGGCTGGATCCGGACAAAGTCGGGTGCGCTGCAACCCAAGCAAGGCGGCAAATGGCGCATTCTTGCAAATATCTTTGCGAACCCTGACCTCCCCGAGATTGACGATTTCTACGAACCGTTCGATTTCGACTACGACCACCTGAAATCCGCTCCCGAAATGCAGGCCTTTCCCACCGCGCGCCCACGCTCGAAGATTACGGGCGAACGCATGGAAAAGATCGAATGGGGCCCAAACTGGGAAGAGATCCTGGGCGGCGAATTCGAGAAACGCTCCAAGGACTACAACTTCGAGGACATCCAGAAAGAAATCTACGGCCAGTACGAAAACACCTTCATGATGTACCTGCCAAGACTGTGCGAACACTGCCTTAACCCGACCTGTGTGGCCTCCTGTCCCTCGGGCGCGATCTACAAGCGCGAAGACGACGGCGTTGTATTGATCGACCAGGAGAAATGCCGCGGTTGGCGCATGTGCGTCTCGGGCTGCCCCTACAAGAAAATCTACTACAACTGGTCGACGGGAAAATCCGAAAAATGCACGCTGTGCTATCCGCGCCTTGAAAGCGGCCAGCCAACGGTTTGCTCGGAGACCTGCGTCGGGCGCATCCGCTACCTGGGCGTCATGCTCTACGACGCCGACAAAATCGCCGAAGCGGCAAGCGTCGAAAACGAAAAGGACCTCTATGACGCCCAGCTCGGCGTGTTCCTTGATCCCAACGATCCCGAAGTCATCGCCGAAGCGCGCGCGCAAGGCGTCCCCGAGGACTGGATAATCGGCGCACAGAACTCCCCCATCTGGAAGATGGCCATGGAGTGGAAGATCGCCTTCCCGCTGCATCCCGAATACCGCACCTTGCCCATGGTGTGGTATGTGCCGCCGCTGTCGCCCATTCAGAATGCGGCCGAGGCCGGCCGCATTGCCGCGCAAGACGACATGCCCGACGTCAGCTCGCTGCGCATTCCCGTCCGCTATCTGTCCAATATGCTCACGGCGGGAGACGATGCGCCGATCATTTCGGCGCTTGAACGCATGCTGGCCATGCGCTCCTATATGCGCTCCAAGACGGTCGATGGCGTCATCAATCTAGGGGTGGCCCAGCGTGTCGGCCTGCTTCCGCAGCAGATCGACGACATGTACCAGCTTCTGGCCATCGCCAACTACGAGGACCGATTCGTCATCCCCACCACTCATCGCGAACTGGTCGAGGACGCCTACGACCTGAAGAGCGGTTGCGGCTTCACCGACGGCAACGGCTGTTCGTCGGGCCATTCGGGCGCGTCGCTGTTCGGCGGCAAGAAGAAATTCCGCAGCCCGCAGGAGTACATCGCATGAAGACATTCAAAGCCCTGTCCGCCCTGCTCTGCTATCCCAGCCACGATCTTCAGCAGGCCGTTCCGGCGGTCCGCGCGGTGCTGGCCGAAGGCCTTTTGCCGCCGGCGGCCATCGCGGCGCTGGAGCCCCTGCTGCTGTCTCTTGAGACCGCCGATCTTTACGATCTTCAAGAACGCTACGTGCTGCTGTTCGACCGCTCACGCAGCTTGTCGCTCAATCTGTTCGAGCACATTCATGGCGAAAGCCGCGACCGGGGCGGCGCCATGGTCGACTTGCTTGCCACTTACCGCGCTGGCGGCTTCGATCTGGCCGGAACGGAACTGCCCGATCACCTGCCGGTGCTGCTGGAATTCCTGTCCACCCGACCCTTGGCCGAAGCGCGCGGCATCCTGGCCGATGCAGGGCATATTCTTGTCGCGCTGGCCGAACGGCTGGCGCGGCGCGAGTGCATCTATGCCGCCGTGCTGGAAGCGCTGGTGGCGCTTTCAGCGGCCGATGCCGGCACCGAGGAAGCGCAGGCCCTGCTGGCCCAGCATGACGACAATCCCGAGGACCTGGCCGCCCTTGACGCGGTCTGGGAAGAGGCGCAGGTCATGTTCGGCCCGGACCAGAACGCGGGCTGTTCCACCAACGCCAGCCGCAACGCGGTTATCCGCATAAAGCCTGTCACGGCAGCGGCCGTGCGCTAAACGGGAGGCAGACATGAACCACTTCATCTTCGGGATTTATCCCTATATCGCCATCACCATCATGGTGGTGGCCAGCGTCATCCGCTACGACCGCGATCCCTTCACATGGAAATCCAAATCCAGCCAGTTGCTGCGCAAACGGCAATTCATCATTGGCTCGGTCCTGTTCCATGTCGGCGTACTGATCATCTTTTTCGGGCATCTGGTCGGCCTGCTGACCCCCATCCAGTTATTCAGCATGCTGGGAATCAGCCACGAGGCCAAGCAGATCCTGGCCATTGCGGTCGGCGGCGTGGCGGGTGTCATGGCGCTGGCGGGCGGCGGGCTGCTGCTGCACAGACGGCTGTTCGACCCCCGCGTCCGCGCCCACTCCACCTTTGCCGACACCGGCATCCTGGCGCTGCTGATGGCGCAACTGGTCCTTGGGCTTGCGACCATCATCGTGTCGCTCGGCCATCTCGACGGCGAGGAGATGGTCAAGCTGATGAGCTGGGCGCAGGGCATTATCTACCTGCGTTCGGGCGCCGCCCAATACATGGTGGATGCGCACTGGCTGTTCAAGGCGCACATCTTTATCGGCCTGACCATTTTCCTGCTTTTCCCCTTCACCCGGCTCGTCCATATATTTTCCGCGCCGGTACGCTATCTGTGGCGGCCAGGCTACCAGATCGTGCGCACGCGTCGCGGCGCAAAACCCGCTGCGGCCGGGCTGGCACCGCTGCCGCGGTCCCGCATGGAGCCAGGCGAATGAAAGTCATCCATCACACTCGCCCGCAAGCCGACGTCACTGTAAATGGCGTGACCATCACCGCCGAGGCCATCGCCGCCGAGGCCCAGAATCATCCCATGCCGCGCGGCAAGCCCGGCTGGGCCTGGCGCGCGGCGGCCGGCGCGCTAGTGCTGCGCGAAATCCTGTTGCAAGAGGCCAGGGCCCGCGGCATAGCGCCCGCAGCCATCGAGCTGGAAGCCGACAAATGGGAAACAGAAGATGAAGCACTGATCCGCCAACTTCTGGAAGAGGCCATTGCTCCGGCCGTGGTCGACGAAGCGCGATTGCGGGCTGTCTACGACGCCGCGCCAGACCGCTTTCGCGGCCCATCATTGTTTGAAGCGGCGCATATCCTGTTCCCGGCTGCCGCCGATGACGCCCAGGCCCGCGCGGCGGCGCTTGAACGGGCCCATGCCGTGCTGGCCGAACTGCGGCGCAATCCCGGGCGCTTCAGCGTATTGGCCGCGGAACACAGCGCCTGTCCGTCTCGGACCAACGGTGGCTTGCTGGGCCAACTGGCCTCCGGAGATACCGTACCGGAATTCGAGGCGGCTCTTGCCACCATGGATGAAGGCAGCATTTCCGAAAATCCGGTGGAAACCCGCTACGGCGTCCACCTGATCCGCCTGGATGCCCGGGTACGGGGCGATACACTGCCCTTCGCCTCCGTGCTGCCACAACTGCGCGCGGCCCAAGAGAAAACCGACTGGGTGCACGCCAGCCGCGCCTATGTCCAGGCGCTGACGGGGCGGGCCCAAGTGACTGGCATCGACTTAAGGCAAACTTCCTGGCTGAACGCGCAAGAGCCGGCATGAGCCGCTCGCCCGGCTTGCCCGAACTAGGAGTCCCCCAATGAAGCTGGGATACGTCAGCTTGCGCGGCCGAGGCCGGATCGATCTTTTGCTAGCTGAAATCGTAGAGCAGCTTGAAGCGCACGGCGTCGCCTTGGCGGGAACGGTCCAGACCAATATTCACCGCCATGACCGTCCGGCGTGCGACATGGATCTGCGCTTGCTGCCCGACGGGCCCGTGCTGCGCATCAGCATCGACCGCGGCGCCCAGGCGCGCGGGTGCCGGCTGGATGCCGGCGCGCTCGAACAATCGGCCCTGTGGGTGTCGGGCGCCCTGGAACGGGCCGAGCTTCTGGTCGTGAACAAATTCGGCAAGCGGGAAGCCGAAGGCAAGGGGTTGACGGGCGTCATCGCCGATGCGCTGGAGCGCGGCCTGCCGGTCCTGGTCGGCGTTAACGGGCTGAACCTGCCGGCTTTTCTTGAGTTCGCGGGCGGGGCGGCCACGGAAGTCGCCCCCGACGCCGGGCAAGCAACCGGCTGGTGCCTGGCCGCATTATCCAGGACTATCCGCAGCAAGGCATGCGGCACCGATACCCAAGGCAAGACCGCGCCAAGAGATTAGAATGAGGCCGTCGACATTCCTGAAAAGGCCAGACTTCGGTTTGAGCCTTTTTGTTTTGCGCGTGGCTATTTCCTTGGATATGAAGGACTGCAAAGGATGAACATTGCATTAACGCTGTTGATGATCGCTGTGGCGTGGAGAGTGGTGTGCCTGCGTTACCAGCGCGCGCGTATTGCTTTGCTGGGGCGCCATTTGGCCAATTTTCAGCTTGAACGCCATATGGAAACACTGACGCAGGGCTACACCCGCGCCATCCATGAAGAAGCTGAGACACGCCAGATCCAGGTGCTGGAAACCTTCGCCCAGACTGAACGCACGGTGGCGACGCAGATACGGTCGCTGGCCGACTCCATGCAGAAGGAAAGCGAGCAGGCCGCCAGTATGGGCACGCTGCCATTCTGCCTGCCTTATGCCGAGCTTTTTCTGCCGTCGGTGACACGGGATTTTCGCAAGCTGCTGCACATTCATGCGGCCGGCCTGGGCCATGTGGTGGACAACGAAGCCGGCTGGGATATGAAAACTCGCGCCTATCACCTCTCGGCAGAGCTGTATCTGTTTCAGCACAGCTGCCATTGGTTTTGCAAATCCCGATCTGTGGCCGATGCGCGGCTGGCGCTAAGGCACCAGGTCAAGCACCAGAAAGTGCTGGAATCAGTATCCGCCGCGACCCGTTCCGCCTATCTGCGGTGGCAGCAGGAAGCCAGGAGTTCTGCTCCTTAGGCGATTGCAAGACAGACCGCAAGGATTCGATAGTCTTCAGATAGATTCTGACGAAAGAAGGGATGCAAAGCAGCAGTAAAGAAACAGGTCAAAACCTCGGATTAATACTCAACGACAGCATGGCCGATAGCTGGCACAAAGGCCTTCCTGAACTTTGCTGCAATGCATTGAAAGCGTCCTGGACGATTTGCAGGTCGCGCTGACTGGTGGGTTGGTGGCCAATAATGCCTGCCGCCATCAGGCGCGCAACCACATCGCTGGTCAGTAAAAAAGTATCTTTCCCGACCAGGCGCAAGAATCCGGCGGCCGAGCGGCCGCCCAGGCGAGCGCCACGTTTTCCTAATAAACGCCACAAGCCGATGATGTCGGCAACCGGCCAGTTGGCAATGAACTCGCCGAAACTGCCGCCCTGCTCCTGGCGGATATCCAAAATGAATTGTGCGTTTTTGGGAATGGTTTGCAGTTTGACGCGATGGCGGATGAGACTGTCGTTCTTCATGTAGCCGTCGATTTGCTCGGGGCTGAGCATCACCATTTTCTCGGGTACAAAGCCCCAGAACGCTGCTTCGAAGGCGGGCCATTTGGCATCGACCATCGCGTGCTGCATGCCGGCCTGAAATACCCGCTGGCTCATGGCGGAAAGGTAGCGATCATCGCCCTTCTGCTTCAACGCCTGGGGAGTATGCGCTGTGGGCAGAAAGGCATCCATGGCCTCGTCCGATTCAAAGCGCTCTCGTACTGTGTCGTAAAGCCAGCGGTAGCTAAGGATCATACTTGCCTCATTTCAGTGTCCAGCCATTGGCGGAATGGACTGAATTTCCTCATCACGCGCCACATAGCGCGACAAACCCCGCAAGATAGCCAGGCAGCCCCCCTGGCCAGAAGGTCAGCGCTTTCTTGGCAGCCGCCACCAGTGGCGCATGCTTTGCCGCAATCGAAACCTGCTCCACCACCTCAGTAAACCATAAGACAAATACACCTTCTCCTCTCCCAAAGGCATCTCGGGTTTTAAGCGCAGCCAAGAAGTCTTAGAATACGCGACGAGCTGGTCTGGATAAATGCTTCGATGGCCGATGATCAGATAAGCCGCGATGCACGGCCCGGCCACATACACTGCACCCAGATTTCCGCCAAACAATTCAACGCTCATCAGGATCGCGGCAATAGGCGTGTTCGATGCGGCCGCCACCACGGCCACCAGGCCCACTGCCGCTCCTAACGAGGGGCTGATTCCCACCAAGGGAGCGAAAGCGTTGCCCGCAATCGCACCAATGACCAGTTGCGGGGTCGCGACACCGCCATAAAATCCCGACCCCAAGGTAATTGCCACCAAAAGCGTTTTCCATAAAAACCCCAAATAGGGCATGGTTTCCCCATTCAGGGCTTGGCTTACCAGCGGCAGGCTCAAGCCCAGGTAATCGGTGGGAATGACGAGAATCAGCGCGGCCAGCACACAGCCGCCCATCATCGGCAACAATGGGGGCCATAAATCAAACCGGCTTCCAATACGCGAAAAAGCAGCGCGCGCCAAGCCGATCATGTCGACAAAAATCCAGGCGACGACCCCGCATATCACTCCAATGGCGATGGTTTTGAGAAACAGAATCTCTGAAAACCCGGGAAGCGGGAACACGCTATAGAATGTGTACGGCACGCCCCACCACTTGCTGATCTCGAACGAGACAAAACCGGAGACAATGGCCGGAAATAGAAAATCATGGCGAATGCGCCCGATGATGAGCACCTCCACGCCGTAAATCGCACCCGCCAGCGGCGTGCCGAACACACTGGCGAAACCGGCGCTGACGCCACAAGCCACAAGGCGGGTCTGCAACTCGCTGTTCAGCCGGAAAATCCAGCCGATGCCCGAGGCCAGCGAAGCGCCCAGATGCGAACAAGGCCCCTCCCTGCCCGCCGAGCCGCCCGAGGCCAAGGTGATAATGGCGGCCACCGGTTTGATCGCCACTGTCTTGAAAGGCATGCGCCCCGATTGCTTGTGCACCGCCTCGATGACCGAATCCTTGAGCCCTGTTTTATTCAGCTTGTAGCCATAATGCAAAAGCAGGCCATTTAAAAGCCCGCCCACCGGCAACAGCACCATCTGAAACCACAATGGTATGGATGCAGTCTTACCGGTAAAGAAAATCAAGCCATGAAGGAAAAGGCTCGTCCCGCTTCCCACCACCGCTCCCACAACCGTTGCGAGAACCAACCACTGCATGATCGTTGCCAACATTACGATGGGCTCGACATAATTGAAATTAAAGCGGGGCGACGACATTTACGTTTTCCAGCGCGGGTGGCAGCGTTAGGGGGATTTGACTTGTCATCCGCACATACTCGCTGGCTTACGGATAAAACAGCGGCAAACCGAACAAGTCAAACACACCGGCTTATTTTCCTTTGACGTACTTCTGGACGGTGTTGGCAGCGGCTGTGGTCCACTTGTCGATCAGGGGCTGCAGACTAGACAGTTGAACACCGCCCCGCCCTTGCGCTGCGTCGACCAGGCGTTCTCCCGTCCCGCCGCGCACGGCGGCGTACAATGGCTCGCCTGAAACGCTGTCAGTGACATGCGACTCGATCGCAATGGTGGCATCACGCGGCAAACCGCCTTGCGCCACGGCCTTGGCCCCTGTCACCGCCAGGGCAACGGGTATGAACTGATAGGCTTTCAATGCCCGGGTTTCGGCGCCGATCGCTGTGATGGCGATGCGTACATGGGCCACGCCCGGCCCTGCGTGGTCGACCATCTTGACCTTTTCCCCCAGTTTCTTGCGCAGCGACCGATCCATTTCTTGACGGATCTGCGTTAAGGTGTCCATGGACATGTCGGCGGTGGCCTGGGGCTCGGGGTAATACACGACAGGGTCAAACTTGATTGCGTTATAGCGGGCGGGGGTAAACTCCGGGTTCACATAGACCAGCCGGTCTCCCCCAGCAGGGGTGGACTCTTGGTGCAGGCGCGAGTAATCAGGTAAAAAACCAGATTGTTTCGGGACGGATGATGTCGCGCAGCCAGCGACAAGGGCCGCGGCAAAGAGGGACAGAAAAATATTTCGCGCTTGTTTTTTGTTGCGCATTGCTTGCTCCTATGGTTCTTGTATATTTTGTGCAAAACAGGGGAAGCCAGACGCCCAGCGCTGTCGCCCCCCCCCTGAACAAGGCCGACAGCGCAGACCAGTGTACCCGCTTGTGCGCCTCCGGCCGCGCGGCCTGTCAGTCAAAGCGCAGTATGTGAAACTTGCACGGCGCTGCGCTTATGAAGCGCGGCGATGCCGATATTTGACACAATGAAAGAGGCTTTGCAAGTGATATTGTCCGCGCAGCGTTCTGTGCTCTGCCTGAGTCAGAAGGTGCGGGGCATAGCTGTCGATCAAACGCAGCAGATTAAAACGCGCTACTTTACGGGCGATCCACCAGAGCGGGCCGAATCGACAATGCCGCAAAGAGCAACGCTCAAAATCGACTAATCCGACCGCGCCACCCTGGGCGACGATCACATCACGCGCGGGCAGGGAGTGGCGTGCTACGCCACAATCCAGCATGTCTTCCACGATCGTGCGCAACTGGATAAATGCTTTGTCAGGCACGTTGTCGGTCACAGACAAAGGGGCTCCTGGAATACGCGCTATGACGATGCGCCTGTGCGTTGGAGAATAGGACAAGAGAGCCGGGATGCCTTCGATGCCTGTCAAGCGTTTAAGCGCGTTGACCTCCCGCTTGAATCTGTGCGACTGGGCCGGCCCTTGCGAAAAGACTTTGACCACGCCATCTTTATTGATGGTGACGTAGTTCTTCTTAACAGCATCGTGATTTGGCGTGGACATAACCATAACTTCTCCACGGAATGGTGACTCAGCAACTTCCTGACCCAACGGGCTTGAGCCGCCCTTCCATATCAAGGAGTTGCTGGGAACGCAACGCTATGGGCTACGGTGTCTATATGCATGTTCCGTCAGTAGTAAATACATGCGGCAGCCGTCTTATTATGCCCCCCGACACACCCATCGGGCACAAAGAGATCATTACCATTTGGTAATGTAATGGCTATGGTCCGTGTGTGAGCGATGGGTAACCCAGCATTTGCAAGGCGAGCGATCAGTAGTCCCAGAACACCGGTACCCAGCGAAAGGCGTCGCCGTCGACCGCCACCCGGCCGACGGACGGAAACGGCAGATGGGTGGCCACTAGCAGTTCGCCGGTCGCCGCCAGCTCTCGCAAAAGGCCGATCCGCACGCGCGCCGATTCCTCGGGGTCGTGTTCGAAACCGTTGTGCCAGTCGGGGTGGTCGAAGCCGACCGCGAACACGGCGTCGCCCGCGAACGTCAGCCCTTCGCCGCCGGACGCCAGGCGGACCACGCTATGCCCGGGGGTGTGGCCGCCAGTGCGCCGGACCAGCACCCCCGGCGCCACCTCGTGCTCTGCCTCGAACGTTTGCAGATAGCTGCCGTATTCTTGCATGAAATGATGGGCGGTCGCCCGGAGCGCGTCGGGGAATCCCGGCGGCATGGCGGTGCGGGTGAAATCCGGCGAGGCCCAGAATTTGACTTCGGCGGCGGCCACATGGATGCGCAAGTCTGGGCGCAGCCTGTCCTTCACCCCGTCGACGAGGAGCCCGCCAATGTGGTCCATGTGCATGTGGGTCAACACCACGTCGGTGATGGACGCCAGGTCGATGCCGGCCGCCTCCAGCCGCCTGATCAGTTGCCCGGCCCGCGGCAGTTGCAGGTCGGGGTCCAGCCCCAGCCCGGCGTCGATCAGTATGTTGCGGTCGCCGCTGCGCGCCACAAGCACGTTCAGCGCCCAGTCGAAAGCGTCCTGGGGCAGGAACATGCCGTCCAGCCAGGCCGTCCTGGCGGTCTGTTCGGCATTGTGCGCCAACATTTTAGTGGGGAGCGGCAGCACGCCATCGCTGACCACCAGCACGTCGATGTCGCCGACCTTCAGCGCATAACGCGATGGAACCAGTTCAGCGGGCGCCACGCTAACGGGGGCGGGAGCGGGGTATAAGGTGTTGTCCAGGGCAAGCATAATAGAGTCTCCTAAGAAAACGGCAAAAGGCCGCATGTCGTCATCGTAGGGAGCCGAGGCGCAAGGCGGTAGGCCTGTAAAGGGGCTCACCATGTTGCCTGATACGCAGCAAACAGGAACATGAAGAGGCGCCCCCCCCTGGGACCGCTCCCCCGGATAAGCGCGGCAAGTGCTTCCATGGACCATGCCCTTGATCGCCCTGGCGGTCTCTGCGTACAATACGCGCTCGCATTTCCTTCATGGGTTCCCTAACCCCATCCATCAAAAAGGCTCATCATGACCTCGGCTTCCGTCCCGCAATCGCGGGTATCGTCCTACCTCGCCCTGCTGGTAGCGTTCCACATCCTGATCATCATTTCCAGCAACTACCTGGTGCAGCTGCCCATCGACCTGTTCGGCTTTCACAGCACCTGGGGCGCCTTCAGCTTTCCCTTTATCTTCCTGGCCACCGACCTGACCGTGCGCCTGATCGGCAAGACCGAGGCGCGCAGTGTGATCGCGCGCGCCATGATACCGGCGCTGATTGCCTCCTATATCGTGTCGGTGCTCTTCCATGAAGGCCGCTTCAATGGCGTGAGCGCACTGGGCGAATTCAACAGCTTTGTATTCCGCATCGCCTTCGCCAGCTTCGCCGCCTACGTCCTGGGCCAATTGCTGGACGTCCAGGTATTCGACCGCATGCGCCGCAGTTATATACAGTGGTGGGTTGCGCCGGCAGCCTCTTCCGTGTTCGGGCAGGCGCTCGACACGGCCGCCTTCTTCAGTGTTGCCTTCTGGCGCAGCAGCAACCCCTTCATGGCCGAACATTGGGGTGAAATCGCCGTCGTGGACTACGTCATCAAACTGGCCGTCAGCCTGCTGCTGTTCGTCCCCATGTACGGTGTTGCGCTGAACGCCATCGTCCGGATCATGAAGCGGCGCGATGCGGTCTTGGCCCAGGCATGACCACGCCCTGGCAGCCCCATCGCCGCGCCCTGGTCCTGTTCTCCGGCGGCCAGGATTCCACCACCTGCCTGGCCTGGGCGCTGGCTCATTTTGGCCATGTCGAGACCATGGGTTTCGACTATGGACAGCGCCACCGGGCGGAGCTGGACTGCCGCGCCACGCTGCGCCGTAGCATGATCGCGCAGCAAGCCGCCTGGGCGCCGCGCCTGGGCGACGATCACCTGCTGAATGTGGATGTGCTGGGGCAATTGGGCGCCTCGGCTATGACCGACGAGGTGGCCATTGCCATGCAGGCCGACGGTCTGCCCAATACCTTCGTGCCGGGCCGCAATCTGCTGTTCTTTACCTTGGCCGCCGCGCTGGCCTACCGCCGCGGGCTGGACGTGCTGGTGGGCGGTATGTCGCAAACGGACTACTCCGGCTATCCGGACTGCCGCGACAATACCCTGAAGGCCTTGCAGGTAGCGCTGAGCCTGGGCGTGGACCGCCCCCTGACGCTGGAAACCCCATTGATGTGGCTGGACAAGGCCGATACCTGGGAGCTGGCCAGGCAACTGGGTGGCGATGCGCTGGCGGAGCTGGTCCGCACCCAGACCCACACCTGCTACCTAAATCAGCGCGATACTCTGCACGCCTGGGGCTATGGCTGCGGCCAATGCCCAGCCTGCACGCTGCGCGCCCAGGGCCACCGGCAATGGATGGCGCGGCAACACCATGCTTAGCGCGCAAGCAAGGCCAGCCTGATCACCCTTGCGCGGACCTGAACTCCTTCATCAATGCTTCCAGGCTCCGTTCTTCCGGCAGTTCGCCTGCCGTCTTGAGCGCCCCCTCTAGCCAGCCGTAAAGCAATCGGCCAGCCTGAATGTCGCGCATGCGCTGCGCTTCGGCTTCGACCTTGCGGCGCGCGGCGTCGAGCACGGCAGGGGCTTCATGTTTCGACACCACCACAACGCCGTCATCGTCGCCGACAACCAGGTCGCCGGGCTCGACGCAAACGCCGCCCACGGACACGGGATAGCCGATACGGCCGCCGTGGATACGCGTCGGGCCGTTGGGGTTGGCGGCACGCGCATAGACGGGCAAGGCGCCCTGGCGCAAGGCGTCAACGTCCCGCACGGCACCGTCGATCACAATGCCGGCAAGCCCGGCCTGCTGCGCATGGGCGCACATCAACTCACCCATGAGCGCGCACGTGGTGCTGGCCTTGCCGTCGATGACCAAGACATCGCCAGGGCCGGCAAGCATCAGCGCGGCGTGAATCATCAGGTTGTCTCCGGGCCGCACATCGACGGTAAACGCCGTGCCGCATAAACGCTTGCCTGTATGGATGGCGCCGATCTGCCCATCGAGCGCACCGCGCCGGCCGCAGACATCGGCCAGAATGGATGCGGGCAAGCCCGCGCAGGCGGCCAGCGTGGCTTCGTCGACACGCTGGTAATGGCTATTGATCATTGCTTTCCTTTTGTATGCGGCCCTGTGCCTGCAACTGTGCTCTGAGACGGCTGAAGACGCGCAGCGCGTTGCCGCCCATCACCTGCTTTCGCGCGGCTGGTGGCAGCCAGTCCACGGCGTCGATATAACGCTTGGTGTCATCGTAATTAAATCCCGTCTTGGGGTCCACACCTTTGACGGCGCCTATGATTTCAGAGGCGAACAATATGTTTTCCGGCGGAACAACCCTGAGCAACAGTTCAATGCCTGGCTGGTGATACACGCAAGTGTCGAAGTACACATTCCGCATCAGCGTTTCCAAAGGCGGGCGGCCCATGTTCTGGGCGAGCCCCCGATAACGCCCCCAATGATAAGGCACCGCCCCTCCTCCATGCGGGATAATGAACTTGAGCGTAGGGAAGTCGCGAAACAAATCAGACTCGACAAACTGCATGAAGGCTGTCGTATCGCCATTCAGATAGTGCGCGCCCGTGAAATGGAAGTTAGGGTTACACGAGCAGCTCGTGTGCACCATTGCGGGCACATCCAGCTCAACCATTTTCTCGAACAGCGGATACCAATGGCGATGCGTCAAAGGGGGATCGGTCCAGTAGCCATCGGTGGGGTCGGGGTTGATATTGCAGCCCACAAACCCCAGCTCTTCCACGCAGCGCAGCAATTCCGGTATGCAATGGGCCGGGCTCACGCCGGGCGACTGAGGCAGCTGGCATACCCCGACGAGTTGATCGGGATACAGTGCAACCGCCCGGTATATAAGGTCGTTGCAATGGCGAGTCCACGCTTCGCTGGTGCCCACGTCGCCCACATGATGTGCCATACCGCCTGCGCGCGGAGAGAACAGGGTCAGGTCGACCCCACGCTCCCGCTGAATGCGCAACTGATTGTCTTCCAGGGACTCGCGGATCTCGTCGTCGCTGATGACGACACCGGGATCTGGCCATTTTCCTTGGGGATCTTTCAGCTTTTTCTCCTGCCAGGCGCGAAAATCCCCCAGCGCCTTGGGCGCTGTCGTATAGTGCCCATGACAATCAATAATCATATTTTTCCGCTCTCTCGTTTCGTCACCCGGCACCGCATCAATGCGTACTCAGGCCCGCTGCTTTCACGACGCCGGCCCATTTTTCGACCTGATCGTGAAAGTACTTGTCAAACTCCGCCACGGTACCGCCCCCGATAGTGATCGCCATTTGTTCAAGCTTGTGCTGAACCTGCTTGTCCTGCAAGGCTTTGTTGATATAAAGATTGAGCGTTGCGACGGTTTCCGCAGGTGTGTCTTTTGGGACCGCAAACCCCCACCATACCTTGGCCTCCAGATCGGGATAGCCCAGTTCCCTGGCTGTCGGAACCTCAGGCAACTGAGCAATGCGCTCATCGCTGTCAACCATGAGCGCCCGCAGCTTCTTGGCCTGGACCTGGGGAACCGCTTCCAAGGGGTTCAGGAACATAAACGAAACCCGGCCCGTCACCAGATCGAGCTTGGCGGGAGACCCCCCTTTGTAGGGCACATGCAGCATCTCGGCCTGGGTGGTGATTTTAAGCAGTTCAGAAGCCAGGTGGGGAGCACTGCCGCTGCCGGAGGTCGCAAACGACACGGCATGCGGATCGGCCTTGGCCGCCTTGACCAGATCGTCGAACGTCTTGAAAGGCGAGTCGTAAGCCACCACAAGAATCAATGGCGCATATCCCACGTAGGCCACAGGGGCCAGATCGTTGACTTCATTGAACGAGCGCTTGGGATAGACCGCAGGGTTGGTTGCCAGGCCATTGGCGCCGATCAACAAGGTATAGCCGTCGGGCGCCGCGTTGACAACCGCTTCGGTACCGATGTTGCCATTGGCGCCGGCACGATTTTCCACAATGACGGGCTTGCCTGTCTGGGCGCTGATGCTGTCGGCAAAAATACGCCCCAGGGTATCCACCGCCCCTCCGGGCGGAAACGGCACCACCAGCGTCATGGGTTTTTCTGGAAAGGCCGCACTGGCTGGCGCAGCGGCAAGTCCAAGAGCCGCCATGGCGCCGATGGCAAGCACCCCTAGCATGCGATTGAAAACTGTCTTCATTGAAATGTCTCCTTCACTTTTTATGGGTAGTGACGATACGGCCCGCCACGGTTGCGGCAGCCTGACGCCGACGGCAACAGCCAGATACTAGTCGTAGCCGCACCCATGTGATAGAGGCATTCTGCCTAGCTGATATTCCTGAAAGACATATCCAGGTCTGCGTTTCCTGCCGACCAGGCTGATGGCAGGCCTACAGATCAATTGCCGTCCGGCGGCAAGCCCAGCAGGATCTCCTGCAGCAAGTCGCTGGTTCGCAGCACCAATGTGGTCAAGGGGCGTTCGGCGGAAGTGGCCAGCGCCAAGACGCTGCTCATGCGCGGAGCGATGATGCGGCGGCTCTGCAGATGGTCCTGGGCGTCGCTGGCGGCAATCGCATGCTGCGTGGCAATGGCGTATCCCTCGCCTTCCGAAACGAGCTTCACGATGGAAGCCACCGAGTCAACTTCGAGCGCAATCGTCGGCTTGAGCCCCATATTGGCCAGCCGCGTTTCGACCATCATGCGCAGCGAATGGGGCCGGGAAGGCATGATCAGGGGCAGCTCCGCAATGTTCCGCATCGGTATGGATGGCCCCATCGCCGCCTGCGTGCGTTTCCTGTAGCCCAGCACCAGCAGATCATCTTCGCGTAGCGGCCGGATATCCAGACTGGGCGACGGCACCGGGTCATGCAGCAGGGCAATATCAACACGCCCCGAAAGCAGCCATTCGTACAAATGAATGGTCAGCCCTTCGGTGATGCACAAGTTCGCCTTCGGATACCGGCTCCGGAACGTTTTAACAAACGGGCAGCTCAGTGCCCGCCCCACCGCATAAGGAAAGCCTATCGTCACACGCCCCAAAGGGCTGCCGCGCGAATCCTCGACGTCATGGCGTGCGTGCTCGAACTGCATCTGAATCGTGCGCCCATGCGCCAACAGGCGCTTGCCCGCTTCGGTCAGGCTGACACCGCGTCCATTACGATAGAACAGTGTCTGCCTGAGCTCTACCTCAAGACGGCGTACTTGCCGGCTGAGCGCAGGCTGCCCGACGCCCAGCACCATGGCCGCCTGCGTGAAGCTGCCCAATCCCGCAACATAAATAAAACATTCGAGCTGCCGCAAGTCCATTCAACACCTTTTTTTTTGCGCGTGGAGCGGCGCTACCTTCTTAGGGAAATACTGCATGCAGTATTATGATAAATCCTGATGCCCATCATGCGGGAGCACACTATGGAAGCACAAGAAATACATCGCGGTCGGCTGATCGACCATCTGCAACTCATCGTCCAGGACCTCGCGGCAAGCGAGGCCTTCTACAAGGCCGTTTTCGACGTGCTGAAGATACCGATGGGCGGCGCCGGCGACGGCTATTTCTGGGCCGACGAACTCTTCGTCTCGACCGCCGACAGCCAAGCCGCGAGCGGTACATTGACCGGCCGCCATCACCTGGCTTTCCAGGCCCGGGACAAGGCCATGGTGGACGCATTCCACCAGGCCGCGCTGGCCGCAGGAGGCCAAGACAACGGCGCGCCGGGATATCGCGAGTATCACCCAGGTTATTACGCCGCCTTCGTCCTGGACCCTGATGGCAACAACATCGAAGCCGTATTCCACGGCGAAGCCCAGCGCAGCGCGCCGTCGGTGAAAATCACCTTCTGACCGCGGCCACCCCTTCTTATGCTGCACCCGCATGCGGGGCTTTTCACCGTTACCCGCCATTCCTAGGAGGCACACCATGCAAATCACCGTTGAAACCACCGTGGCTGCACCGATAAAGGACGTCTGGCGCGCCTACACGACACCCGACGATATCAAGCAGTGGAATGCGGCCTCCGACGACTGGCACACCACCGCGGCCGCGGTCGACTTGCGCGCCGGCGGCGAATTTTCATCCCGGATGGAGGCCAAGGACGGCAGCATGGGTTTTGATTTCACCGGCACTTATACGAATATCGTGGAGCATGAACTGATCGAATTTTCCTTCGGCGATCGCTCAGGACGGGTCGAGTTCGCCGAAGGCCCGAAAGGCGTCAACGTACGCGTGACGTTCGATAGCGAATCAACACACTCCGTCGACGAACAGCGCGAGGGGTGGCAGGCCATTCTGAACCGCTTCACGCGCCATGTCGAGTCGAATCGGTAGTTTCGCCAACGCCTCCTGCCGGCACCGCCAGCGCGTGCCCAAGGAGAAACCCGCATGGCCGAACATTCCATTACCCCCGTTCCGCTGACACCGCTGCAGGCCCGGCATATCTGGCTGGCTGCTCAGCGGCTCGACACAGCGGCGCCGTTCGGAAACGGCGCCCAGGCAACGCCCAAAGCCATCTCGCATCTTGGCTACGTGCAAATTGACACCATCAACGTCATCGAGCGCTGTCATCACCATATTCTCTGGACGCGGATTCCAGGCTACCGGCGCAGTCATCTGCATCAGGCGCAAACCATAGACAAGACCATTTTCGAGTACTGGACTCACGCCTTGTCCTACGTTCCGACCAGCGATCTGAAGTTCTTCATTGCCGACATGGAGCGCCATCGCAAGTCGCCGGCAAGCTGGTTCAACGCCGTGACGAACAGCGATCTTCGCAAAGTCATGACGCGCATTCGCGACCATGGCCCCTTGTCGATTCGCGATATTGACGATGACGTGCTGGTTGAAAAAGACCATGCCTGGGCAAGCCGAAAACCTTCGAAGCGGGCGCTACAACTGGCTTTCTACACCGGAAAACTGACGGTCAGCGAACGCTCGGGCATGCTCAAGACATACGAGCTTACGGACCGGCACTTTCAATGGGATAGCCGGCCAAGGAAAGCTTCCGAGAACCAGGCCATCAACTATCTGCTTGATAGATCGCTGCGCTCGCAGGGCCTGGTCAGCCTGGACTCCATCTGCCATCTGAATCCCAAGCGCAAACCCCTTATACGCCAGTTGATCGAAACCCGGCTGCGGCAAAAGCGTCTTGTGCCCGTCGCGATCGAGGGCGCGGGCAAGCAGGAACACTGGGCATGCCCGCACACCGTGGCCGGCATCCCTGAAGCGACGCCAGGCACCCATATTCTGTCCCCCTTCGACCCGCTGATCATTCAACGCAAAAGATTAAAACTATTCTTCGGCTACGAGCACTTGTTTGAAGCCTATATACCCAAAGCAAAACGCGTGTATGGCTACCTGGGGCTGCCGGTGCTGGTCGATGGCGACATCGTGGCGGTTATCGACTTGAAGGCCGATCGTTCGCAACGCGCGCTGTTGCTGCAGCAATGGAGCTGGGTCGGCAAAGGCAAGCCGTCTTTGCATAAACAGCGGATCGAAGAAAAGCTTCATCAGTTCGAACAGTTCCAGTTCGCGTCGTGAATAGTTTTTACATTTTTGAACCCGCGTGGCCGAGCGCATCGTCATATACTGTATGTTTATACAGTATAAATCCAAAACACCGCTATGCAGGCAACTCCAATCAAGGGCAGGGGCAGCGTCTCGAACAAGACATCCCGCTTCGAGCAGTTCCAGCGCGTATCGTTTGACGATGAATGGGCAAAAACCGACGAGGACGGCCTCCCCAAGCCGGCGACAACCGTCACGCTGGAATCAGCCAAATCCATCATTTCCCGCAATGATTCGCCCGATATTCCGTTCGACCAGTCCATCAATCCGTACCGAGGCTGCGAGCACGGCTGCATCTACTGCTACGCCCGGCCCACTCACGCCTATTTGAACCATTCCCCCGGCCTGGATTTCGAAACCAAGCTCTACGCCAAGGGCAACGCGGCCGATGTATTGCGCCAGGAATTATCAAAGCCATCGTACGTGCCCAGGCTTATTGCCCTGGGTGCAAACACCGACCCCTATCAACCGATAGAACGGCGCTTAGGGATCACGGCTTCGATCCTAGCGGTCATGGAAGCGTTCAACCACCCCGTCGCCATTACCACCAAATCCGCATCCGTGACCCGCGACATCGACGTGCTTGCGCGGATGGCCAGCAAGAACCTGGTACGCGTATTCATGTCGGTAGGCTCGCTGGACAGGACCATCGCAAGAACACTGGAACCGCGCGCCAGCACGCCCGGAGCGCGCCTGGACGCTATCCGCAGGATGAGCGCAGCCGGCATTCCGACAGGCGTGATCGTAGCGCCCGTCATACCCGCGCTGACCGACCACGACATGGAAAAAATTCTTTTCAATGCGAAAGACGCCGGCGCCAAGAACGCCGCATATGTCCTGCTGCGGCTGCCCTTGGAAATTGCCGACCTGTTTCGCGAATGGCTGCTGGCGCACTACCCCTTGAAGGAAGCGCACGTCATGAATCTGGTCAGGCAAATGCGCAGCGGCAAGCTATACGACGCCGATTTCAAGACCAGAATGAAAGGAAGCGGCGTTTTTGCCGACCTGATCGAGCAGAGATTCAAACGGGCGTGTGCCAAAGCAGGCTTGAACCAGACCCGGCATCCCTTGAGCACCGCTCTTTTTTCCCGGCCGCGCGCAGACTCGCCCCAACTGACCCTGTTCTAGCGACAGGCTCCGCGCATGGCGGCAGCCCTGCGTCGCCGCCTGGCATAGGGCCTTGCAGCCACGCAGGTACAGGGATTGCTGCCAAGGCGCTTCAAGCCTGATGAGTCGTTCAACTGTGGCACGTGGCTCGGCGCCTCGGCCCTACCCTGGAGAAACACGATGAAGAAAGTACTCGCACGTATCGCAGCCGGCGCCTTGTGCTGCACGGCAGGCCTTGTCTATGCCGATATGACGGTGGATATGCACGAGGCCGGTGAAAAAGGCGCGGGCAAAGCGATCGGGACCGTCATCATTTCAGAATCGCCATACGGCCTGGTGTTCACGCCCAAATTATCCGGTTTGTCCGCCGGCGTTCATGGCTTTCACGTCCACGAGAACCCCAGTTGCGATGCCGCCGAGAAAGATGGCAAGACAACGCCCGCCCAAGCCGCAGGCGGGCATCTTGACCCCAAGAAGACCGGCAAGCACGGCTTGCCATGGGGCAACGGCCACCTGGGGGACCTTCCCGCCTTGTACGTCCACGACGACGGAACAGCGGACACGCCCGTACTGGCGCCGCGCCTGACCTCTTTGGCGGACGTAAAAGAGCGTTCCTTGATGGTCCACAAAGGGGGCGACACCTATTCCGACCATCCCGAACCCCTGGGCGGCGGCGGAGCCCGCATGGCCTGCGGCGTCATTAAATAGCCCGGCTATCCCTTCCACGAAGCGGCGCATCACCGCAATACAAGTCTTATCCTGATATACCTGCGGCTCGATACTACCGGCGCAAGCAATACAAAAGGTAATATTCAAGCTTGGACGCTTACATGTTGCAGATTCTAGATGAGACCCACCTTAATTCGGCGCCTTGCCCGGCCGGGGCGTATTGCGGCGATGGCCGCCCTTGTGCTGCTTGCGGGCTGCGCTACCGTGCCTCCGGACAATCCTGAAAACATCTGCGCCATCTTCCGCGAGAAATCGGGCTGGCACAAAGCCGCCGTGAAGACCCAGAACAAATGGGGCGTGCCGCCGCAGGTGACACTGGCCGTCGTTTACCAGGAATCAAGTTTCCGGCACGATGCCTTGCCGCCGCGCCGGTACATCTTGGGATTCATCCCCTGGGGCCGCGTCAGCTCGGCCTATGGCTATGCACAGGCCAAAGACGAAACCTGGGCTGATTACAAACGCGAAGCGGGCGGCTGGTTCGCCAGCCGCGACAACTTCAGCGATGCGCTGGACTTCATGGGCTGGTACATGAACAAGGCCCAGCGCTTGAATGGCACGTCCAAGTGGGATGCATACGGGCAGTATCTGAATTATCACGAAGGCTGGACCGGCTACCGCAACCGCAGCTATGACCGCAAACCCTGGTTGAAACGCGTGGCCGCCAAAGTACAGGAACGCGCGGAACGCTTCGGCGCCCAATACCGAAGCTGCCAGGACAGGCTCTAAAGCACGGCGGATTCGTCGCCCCGGCCGCAACAACCTTGGCCAGGCAAGGCGATCAGGCAGGCGGCTGCCGGTCTGCGGCAAGACGCTGTTGCGTGCGGCCCAGCCACAGGCCCAGCACAGCCCAGGCCAATGCGAGCGGAATCGCCGCACTGGCCAGGCCCGCCAGGCCCATGCCCAGTCTTCCCAACAGGCCTTCAAGCTGAGCGCCCGCCACGTCGCCGCCACGGTAGACGAAAGTATCGATGAATGCTTTTGACTTGTACTTGTCTTCGCGGCTCACCACGGTATACAGCGTCTCGCGGGCCGGCCGGGTCAGCGCGCGCTGCAGGGCGCGGAATGCGGATTCGAACACAATCAGCGCCGCCAGCGTGCCGGCCATGGCCAGGCCGATGAAACCCAGCACCACGGTCAATGGCAAAAGCATCAAGGTCAGGTGCACACCGAACCGCTTCATCAGATGGCCGGCAATAATCGCCTGCAACACCAGCGTGGCCAGCTGGGTGATCAAGTCGATGCGCGCGAAGATGGCAGTGCGCAGGTCGACGTCATCGCCCAGTGCAGCCACCATCTGCAGCCGGGTGAAATACAGCAGCGTGGCCATGATGGTCATGAGGATCACATAAGCGGCGATACCCAGCAGATAGCGCGAGCGAAATACCGCCTTCAGCCCCTCCCATGCGCTGCCGCCGATGACGGCACGTTCTTCCGGCGCGGAAACCGGCGGCGCCTGCGGGCCGGCGCCGGCCTCCGCATCATGATGGCGATGCTGGGTGCGGCCCACCGCCCACGCCGCAAGCAGCGCCAGGACCAGAAACCCCGCCGAGACCAGCAGCAGCGCGGGCGAGCCCAGGGGCTGCGCCAGCGCCGACGCCAGCCACGGGCCGAAAATGGCGCCCAGGGTGCCGCCCACCGCGATCAGCGCAAAGAATCGCTTGCTCTGTTCCAGGGAAAACCGGTCCGCCATCAGCGCCCAGAACAGCATGGTGACGAATAGATTGAAGACACTGAACCAGACGTAGAACACCTGGCCGCTGATGACCCCGGCCGCTTCGGGCGCCAGCGCCAGCAGCAGATAGAAGCCCACCAGGCTCAGTGCGAAGAAAATGTAGGTGGCGGCGATGAACTGAAGCCGCCGAAAGCGGCTCACCAGCCAGCCGAAGACGGGGTTGGCGAGCAACGTGACCAGGGCGGTGCCGATGAACAACCAGCGCACCGCCTCGATGCCGCGCTGCATGCCCAACGCATCGCGAGCCGGACGCAGCACCATCAGCGCGGTCAGGATGCAAAAAAAGAATAAGCCCGCCAGCAATACCGGGACGATCTCTTCGCGGCGCACGTTGAACAGCGCAGCGATGCGACGCAATAGCGGATGCTGGCGGGCGCCTTCAGCCATGCTTACCTCGTGTACACAAGGCGATACGGCGGGCAATACAGGAAGAAGCGCCTGGGGAAAATGCCCATGGTGTTCCCCCCTGGGTCTTTAGCGCAGCAGATCCTGAGGAATATTGCCGCCGTTTTGCGCAATACGCGCCAAAACGGCTTTGTGCAGCCACATATTCATCTGGGCCGAATCCCCCATCAGGTCAGCCGGGCAACCCAGTTCGGCCGCCAGCTCCTTGCGGGCAGTCAGGCTGCTATCCAGGTCCAGCAGCTTCAGTAAATCGACAATCGAGGTGCGCCAGTTGAGTTTTTCAGGGTTGGACGCTGCTTTTTGCTCTAATTGCGCCATCACATCGGTGACCGGCACACTGGCCGACGCCGCCGGGGCGCTTGGCGGGGCCTCTGCGGCAGCCGCGGCATCCACTTGCGTTGGCGTTGCGTCTGGCGTTCCCGCGGCCGCGCTGCCGATACCTAGCTTTTCCAGAATCTTGTTGAAGAATCCCATCGCTGTTTCTCCCTGCTGGTTGGTGTTAGGACTTTGCAGTATACGTCGCTGCCTGGCCAATCATGATGAACGAACACAAGGCTTTACCATTCTTTACAGCTACCTGTATTTTGACGCGCACGCTTGCTGGCCCAGCCATGAATTCCGTCATTCTGACTGGCCGCAATCACATTGGCCCTCGCATTGAACCGCCTGCCCATTTCTGCTAACTTGCGCAAGATGAGATGTTTGATGGATGCAAGAGCATGACGATGGAATCTGGGGCTTCGGCTGGGCATAAACACAATCAGGAGCACCCTGCTTCTTCAGGCGATGCGTGGCTGCTGGATGGCTTCGAGGCAGGCGACTTTTTCTTTGCCTCGCCCACCACGCAGTACCGCGGCTGGAGCAAGGACGGCGTCCTGTCGGCTTACCAGCCGGCAGACAGCGCCATCGTACAGTCGCTGTTCGACCAGGCCGCGCAGCGCGGCATCAGCGAGCCCATGCTGTTCGGCCTGGTGCCGTTCGATATGACCAAGCAGGCCAGCATGGCCATACCGGTGCACTGGGATAGCGCAGGCATCCCGTCCAAGGCAACAGGCGCTACGCCGGCCAACAAGGCGCGGCCCCGTGTCGTCAAGCGCGAACCCGTCCCCGCCCCCGAGCAATACGGCGATATGGTCCGGGCCGCCCTGGGCCTGTTTGCACAAGGCGAACTGAAGAAAGTCGTGCTTTCCCGCGCGATGGACGTCCTGCTGGACCGGCCGCTGGACTATGCGCAGCTATTGCCCGACCTGCTCAGCCGCAACGCCAAGGGCTATACCTTTGCCGTTCCCATCTGGGGCGACGGCGCCGACGCCCCGCCCACCGGCGTGATGGTGGGCGCCAGCCCGGAACTGCTGGTGCGCCGTACCGGCGACCGCATCGTCGTCAATCCCCTGGCGGGCTCGATCGGCCGGAACAGCGATCCGGAAAAAGACCAGGCGCTCAAGGAAGGCCTGGCGTGCTCGGAAAAAGACCTGCGGGAACACGGTTATGTCGTCGCCGATATCGAACGTATCTTGCGCAGCTATTGCGACGAGCTGGACATGCCGGACGGCCCTTCGGTGATCGGCACCGACACCTTGTGGCATTTGTCCACTTACATTACAGGCCGGCTGCGCAACCCTGCGATCACCGCGCTTGAACTGTCCTGCGCCCTGCACCCGACACCGGCTATCTGCGGGCACCCGACCGCCGCCGCCTTCAACCACATTCGCACCCTGGAGCCGTTCGATCGCGGCTACTTTGCAGGACTGGTGGGCTGGCAGCATGCCAATGGCGACGGGGAATGGGCGCTGGCTTTAAGGTGCGCGCTGCACACGGGCGACAGCCAGTTGCGTCTTTATGCGGGGGCGGGAACCGTGGCCGGTTCGGACCCCGATAGCGAGATTAGGGAAACGGCCACCAAAATGGAAACCTTCATGCGGGCAATCAGCTAACGCCCCGGGGCATGCCAGACCAAGTTAGCCTGACCTGGCATGCATACCTTAGTTGACGCTCAGGTTCAGGCGCTTGATCAGCGGCGCCCAACGCTGCAGTTCTTCGTCCATGTACTGGCCGAACTCCTCTGGCTGGTTGCCCACCGGCTCCATGAACTGGCTGTGCAGGCGCGCCTGCACCTCGGGATGATGGATGGCCTGGACCAAGGCATCGGCCAGTTGCCGCTTGATATCCGCAGGCACGCCGGATGGCGCAACGAAACCGATCCAGCCCGACCCTTCAATGCCTTCCATGCCCTGCTCGGCAACGGTCGGGGTGTCGGGCAGAAAGCTGACCCGCTTGTCGGACACCACAGCCAGGGCGCGCAGCCGGCCATCGTTGATCAGCGGCATGACGGCAATGGGGGGCAGCGCGGCGAAGTGCGTGTCGCCCGACACCAGCGACGTCACGGCGGCGGGCGAAGAAGGATAAGGCACATGCACCGCTTTGCCGCCGGCGCGTTCAAGCAGTAGTTCGACCGACAAATGCGATACGGTGCCCGCGCCAGTGGACGGGAAGTTGTACGGTGTCGCCGGATCTTGCATGGCTTTCAGCAGATCGTCCAGCGACTTGATGGGCGACGATGCGGGGACGACCAGTATATTGGGCTGGTGCACGCCAAGCGTGAGCGGCGCAATGTCTTTTTTCGGATCGTAGGGCAGGTCCTTGTACAACACCGTGTTGTTGACCATCGGGCCGGTAATGGAAACACCGAATGTATAGCCGTCCGGCGCAGCCTTGGCGATCACCGAGGTGCCCAGGTTCCCGCTGGCGCCAGGCCGGTTCTGCACCACAATGGTCTGACCCAGCGTCTGGCTGGCCTGCTCCGCAATGACCCTGGACATCATATCGGGACTGGAGCCCGGGCCGAACGGCACGACCAATGTCAAGGGCTTGGCTGGCCATTTTTCGGCGGCGGCGGCCGGCACGGAAACACCCAATGCCAAAACGGCCGCCAAACCGGCCTGTATCAGTCTGCGCATAATATGACTCCTGTGGTTCTGATATTTTGCTGGATGAGTTTACCGCAGGCAGGCCTGTTGCCACCGCCAGGGCGCCGGGCCGGATGCACGGCATATGCCGGCCCTCTGTGCTTTACTGATTGATATATTAGTGTTTTAATTAACGATATTCAGCAACATGCCGCGCAAATCATCCATTTCACCCTCACAGACCCGGAGCAAACGTGTCCCTGAACCCCGATACCCGCCATAAGCTCACCACGATCAGCACGGCCACCTTGTGCACGGCTCTATTCAAACGCGGCTTGCGCAATCAGTTCATCCAGGACGTCCGTCCGCTGAATCCCGATCTGCCCAATATGGTGGGCGCCGCCTATACCCTGCGCTATATTCCGGCGCGCGAAGACCTGAACCCCATTACCGTCTTTCAAGACCGCAATCATCCGCAGCGCATTGCGGTGGATCAATGCCCCGCAGGCGCCGTCTTGATGATAGACAGCCGCAAAGATCCGCGGGCCGCGTCGGCCGGCTCCATTCTGGTTTCCCGCCTGATGGCCCGCGGCGCGGCCGGCGTGGTTACAGATGGCGGCTTTCGCGACTCGCCCGAAATCGCCCGCTTGGCCATCCCCGCCTATCACAATCGTCCTTCGGCGCCCACCAACCTGACGCTGCATCAAGCGCTGGATATCAATGTGCCCATAGGCTGCGGCGATGTGGCCGTCTTTCCCGGCGACGTCATCGTGGGGGATGGGGAAGGCGTTGTGGTGATTCCTGCCCACCTGGCCGACGACATTGCCGCGGAAGCTGTCGAGATGACGGCTTACGAAGACTTCGTGACCGAAGCGGTGCTGGGCGGCCGTTCCATTATCGGGCTCTACCCCGCAACCGACGAAAAGACGCGCAGCGACTTTGCCGCCTGGAGACAGGCCAAGGGCCGATGAGCGGGCAGGCATGGCAGCTTGTTCATTGAAATTGAATGACCCTGCGCCGCTGTTGCATTATTATGCAGACCACCGTTTTCTTGTATAGCGAGTATTCCTGTTGACAGGCATGACAACAAAAACAGCTCTTGATCGTGGTCGCCAGGCAGCCCCGCAGCTGTATGAATTGCTGAGGCAAAAAATCATTTCCCTTGAGCTTGCGCCAGGGACCGTGTTGTCGCGCGCGGAACTGGCCGTCGAATTCGATGTCAGCCAGACGCCCGTGCGCGAAGCATTATTGAAACTGGCCGAAGAAAAGCTGGTCGATGTCTTCCCGCAAGCGTCGACACGGGTCAGCCTGATCGATGTCGCCTTTGCACGGGAAACGCATTTCCTGCGCCGGTCCCTAGAGAGCGAAATCGTGCGTGAGCTTGCCCTGTCGCACCAGCCGCAACTGATCGGCACCCTGACCGACCTGCTGCGCCAGCAAGAAACGGCCCGGGACACTGAGAATTTCGCCGCGTTCACCCACGCCGACATGGCCTTTCACCTAGCTTTGTATCAGGCCGCCAGTAAAGAGCCTTTGTGGTATCTGGTTCGCAGCCGCAGCGGCCATATCGACCGCTTGCGCCGCCTGCACCTGCCCGTTGTCGGCAAGCAGGATCGCATCATCAGCGACCACAGCCGTATTCTCGACGCCATCCGCCGCCTTGATCCAGAGGGGGCGCAACAGGCCCTTAGAGACCACCTGTCAGGCACGCTGGAATACATGAACCAGATCCAGGCGGATCATCCGCATCTGTTCAAGGCCGAATAGGCGGCTGCGGGCGCAGCGCCTGCTCACCCCGCCTTGCGGAAGGTGAAGTTGACGCGCTGCTCGCCCATCAGCGGATGCGAAGGGCCTTTGAGCGGCAATACACCGTGATAACGCAAGCGGTCTTCCCCGCCCCAAACCGCCACATCGCCGTGGTAGAGCGGAATCTTTGCCGTCTTGTCCGAACGCGCATGGCCGCCGAACAGGAAAGTGGCCGTCATGCCCAGGGACACCGAAACGATGGGCGCGTCGTAATCACGCTCGTCCTTGTCCTGATGCAGCGACAGGCGCGAGCCCGGGGCATAGCGGTTGACCAGGCAGGCATCGGGCTCGAAGCCCATGAAGCCGGCGGCCGCCGCCGCTTCGGCCGCCAACCTTGCGAACACCCCTGGCATGGCAGGCCAGCGCTGGCCATTATCCGGATCAGTGCTGGTGTAGCGATAGCCCCGCCGGTCGCTGGCCCAGCCCAGGGCGCCGCAATTGGTCAAGGCGACCGACATGGTGAATCCGCCGGGCGTCACCATATGCCTGAAGGGGGATGCCGCCTCCAGGCGGCCAAGGGCGGGCAGCAGCTCGTCCACATAGGGCAGCGCAAAACCGCGCAGCACCCAGGCGCACGGCCCTATGGCATCGCGTTGACCGAGGCGTTCCTGGGCAAACAGATCAGCCGTATACACCGTTACGCGCCTTCCTTCGCCAGCAGCGCACGCTTGCGCTCTACCCCCCAGCGATAGCCGGAAATCGATCCATCGCTGCGCACAATGCGGTGGCATGGAATAGCAATCGCCAGCACATTGGCCGCGCAAGCGCCGCCCACGGCGCGCACCGCCGCGGGCACACTCAGGGATTGGGCCAGTTCGGTGTAACTGCGGGTTTGCCCTGCCGGTATCGCGCATAGCGCACGCCATACCTTTTGCTGGAAAGCCGTTCCGCCAATATCCAATTCAATGACGTCATCAGAGACGCCATTGTCCAGGAAGGCGATAATCCGATCCAGGTCGCGGCCCAGCGCCCCAGCATCCTCGCTTAACGCCAGGCGCGGGAAGGCCTTGGAAAGCTGGCCGCGCAGCTCTGCCGCATCTTCGCCCAGAAAAATCGCGCAAATGCCGTGCCGGCTGCGCCCCGCCAACACCAGGCCCTGGGCGCTTTGGCCGATGGCATAGCATACCGGGCCGCTGATCCCGCTGCCCGGAGAACGGTAGCGGTATGCGAAAGAGGAATGGAGATTGGTTTTCATGGCCTTCACCCACTATATTCAGGAAACAGGCACAGTGTAAAAGACCGGCGGAACCCTCGACACTCCGCTCCTTGCGCTTGAATTTCCCGCAGCATGGCATTGAATTCAACCGCAAGTAACGTATTTTACGCCGCCGCGTTCAGACATACACTTCATTCATTGCCAGGGCCGGTCAACCCAACTGAAGGAGCCGCAAAGACATGAAACCCCTGCCAGAGCCGGCGATCCGCCTTGCCTATCTTGACGACGACCAGCGATGGGCGGCCGTGCAGGCGCGCGATCCCGCCGCCGATGAACACTTTGTCTACGCCGTCAAGACGACAGGCATTTATTGCCGGCCCAGTTCCAGCGCGCGCCTGCCCAGGCGCGAGAACGTCGAATTCTTCAAGAACGCCGCGGCGGCCGAAGCGGCTGGATACCGGGCCAGCCGGCGTGCGGCGAGTGACCAGACCACCGCCGCCGCCCAACGCGCAGCCTTGGTCGCCCAGGCTTGCCGGCTGATCGAGACATCTGAAACGCCGCCCAGCCTGGACGTGCTGGCTGCGCGGGTTGGGCTGAGCCCCTTTCATTTTCATCGTATCTTCAAGCGCGAAACCGGCTTGACGCCCAAGGCTTATGCGAACGCCCATCGCGCCGCCAGGCTCCGCCAGGGACTGAGCCTGCCCGGCACCATTACCGACGCGCTTTACGAAGCGGGATTCAGCTCCAACAGCCGGTTTTACGACGCCTCGCAGGCCATGCTGGGCATGCGTCCGCGCGAATATCGCGATGGCGGGCACAACGCACAGATCCGCTTCGCGGTGGGACAATGCTCGCTGGGCGCCATTCTTGTCGCGCAAAGCCAGCGCGGTATCTGCGCCATTCTCCTGGGCGACGATCCCGACGCACTGGTGCGCAATCTTCAGGATCAGTTTCCTAAAGCCCAACTGATGGGCGGCGACGGCCGCTTCGAGCAATTGGTGGCGCAGGTCGTAGGCTTTGTCGAAGCGCCGGCGCTGGGGCTGAACCTGCCTCTGGACATACGCGGTACCGCATTTCAGGAACGCGTCTGGCAAGCCTTGTGCGAGATTCCGCCCGGCATCACCGTGAGCTATGCGCAAGTAGCCCAGCGCATCGGTTCCCCCAAAGCGGTGCGCGCCGTGGCGCAGGCCTGCGGCGCCAACCGCATTGCCGTCGCCATTCCCTGCCACCGGGTGGTACGCCGCGACGGCGACATTTCCGGCTACCGCTGGGGGGTGGAGCGCAAACGCCAGTTGCTTCAGCGCGAAGCGCAAGACGCTGAAGCTTGAACCCGCCCGTCGGGTCTTGCCCCCCGGCGCCGGTCCGGAGCCTTGCTATTTTCCCCGCATCAGGTCGATTTGCCGCCGGTCGCGCTTCGTGGGGCGCCCCATCGCGATGTCATGGGCAGGCTCGGGAGCGAGGCGCCTGGTTTCAGCCGCGCGTTCACGTGCTGCCACGCTTTCAGGCGTTTCCTGGTAGAGCAATCTGGCGGCCGGCGCCGGACCGCGCGTATTGCTGACGGCAAGCACCCGGACATGTAGCGCGGGGTCTTCCTTGCGTACGCTGACCAAGTCGTTTGCCGCAACCTCGCGTGCAGGCTTGGCGGGCTGGCCATTCACAAGCACCCGCCCCTTGCCGATCTCTTGCGACGCCACGCTTCGGGTCTTGTAAAAACGTGCCGCCCATAGCCATTTATCTAGCCGTATCTTGTCCATGATGCACGCATCCGCTAAGCGCTTTCGTAAAAACACATGATACCCGGCTGCCTTCAGGGGGCCGTCGCCCGGCCCGGACCCGGGCGGGGCTTAATACTGATAGGTATATATTAACTGCAGAACGTTGAGTCCGGGATTCGGCTTCTTGATGCTTGCATTGGAAAAGTGCGAATAGCGCAAGCCGATGCGGCTGGAATCCGAAAGATGGGCGCCCACGCCGATGTGGTCGCCAAACTGGAATGCCGTACTGATGTTCTTTCCGGCAAAATGGGTACGCGAAAATACCGTTGGGCCAACGCCCGCTTCCAGATAATAGCGGTCGCTCCATGTCCAGCGCAGGAAGGGAATGGCACTGAATTGCCAGGCGTTTGACGGCGAACGCGAGCTGTTGGCCATCCAGTAGGCCGCGCCCAATTCGGCCACAACGTCAAGGCGCCCATGGCCGCCGGAAAACTGATAAGACCAAAGCGAGGGCGATTCCCAGGCGACTTCCGCCCGTTTGTAGTGGTCGCCATAACCGGCCCGGACGCTGATGCCACCCTGCGTGGGCTCGCCGGCATAAGCGCCTGACATACACAGCGTCGCCGCGATGCTTGCCATCGCAATACGGGCTCTTGGCATTCGGATCATTCAATACACCTCTTTGTTTATTTCGTTTACTTTTGCACGTGTACGGAATCATAATCCAAATTCGCTATTCAATAGCCGGCCGTGCAAAACGTGGCTGGGCTATCATTCCAGCCAACTTGATGGTGTCAATTTTCACATGTATGGGTCGTAAACGCGAGGTAAGAAACAGCATGGTCCAAAAATACGTCCATGCCCTGGGCACGGGACTGATGTTCTGCCTGGCCATTGTGCTGGCAGGGTGTTCGCACACCGTGCCGCAGCACCACACCACAACGTCCGCAGTGGCCTTGGCCGAAGCCCGGAATACCACACTCGGAAAGGCCATTGCGCCGCAAACCGATGCACATAAAGGCCAGAGCGGCATTTATCTGCTGGACGCGCCGCACGATGCCTTTGCCGCCCGGATGCTCCTGGCCAGGGCCGCCGAACGCAGCCTGGATATTCAATACTACATCTGGCGCAAGGACACGACGGGCATCTTGCTGCTGGAGGCGCTGCATGCCGCCGCTGATCGTGGCGTACGCGTACGGCTGCTGATCGACGACAACGGCAACGCCGGCCTGGACGCACAGTTGGCCGCGCTGGACACCCACCCCAATATCGAAGTGCGCCTGTTCAATCCCTTCTATCTGCGCAAGCTGAAAATCCTGGGCTATCTGACGGACTTCAAGCGCGCCAATCGGCGCATGCACAACAAGTCGTTCACCGCCGACAATCAGGCCACTATCATCGGCGGGCGCAATATCGGGGATGAATACTTCGGCGCCACCGACAATGTGCTATTTTCCGACCTGGACGTGCTGGCCGTCGGCCCGGTCGTGCAGGAAGTCTCCAAGGACTTCGACCTGTATTGGGCCAGCCAATCCTCTTTCCCGGTTGCCCAAGTGCTGCCCGCGGCCACCTCCGATGCGCTTGACGCGCTGGCCGTGACCGCCACCAGCACCGAGCGCTCGACCGGCGCGGCGTCCTACATGAAAGTGCTGGGCGGGCTGCCCATCGTCCAGGAATTGATCGACGGCAAGCTGGCGCTCGATTGGGCGCCGACCCGCATGGTCAGCGACGACCCCAGGAAAGGCCAGGGCGAGGTCCAGGGGAAAGACCTGCTGATTCATCAGCTCAGCGACATCGTGGGCGAACCCGAGCGCAGCCTGAATCTGATTTCATCCTATTTTGTTCCAACGAAAACCGGCACCGAGGCGTTTGTGGCCATGGCCCGGAAAGGGGTCAAGGTACGCATCTTCACCAACTCGCTGGCCGCCACCGACGTGGCCGTGGTCCATGCCGGCTACGCCAAATGGCGCAAAGACCTGCTCAATGCGGGAATTATGCTGTACGAGATGCGGCGCAGCGATTCGGAACAAGAACGGCCCCGTTCGCGGCCGGGCCGCTTTGGCAGCTCGGGCTCCAGCCTGCACGCCAAAACCTTTTCGGTGGACGGCCAGCATTTCTTTGTGGGCTCCTTCAACTTCGACCCCCGCTCGGCCGCCTTGAATACCGAGCTGGGCTTCGTGATCGAAAGCCCGGCGCTTGCGCAAAAGATTGCTGCCGCCTTCGACTCGGACATCCCCCTGCGCTCGTACGAAGTCCGCCTGTCAGAGGACGGGGACTTGTACTGGCTGGAACATCACGATGGCAAGCTGCTGCGCCACGATACCGAGCCGGAAACCACCGTCTGGAAACGGGCCGGCGTCTGGTTTTCGTCCCACCTGCCCATAGACTGGCTGCTGTAACCGTCAAGTAATGCTATACTCTTTTGCTTCATGCGTTTCGGCTTGGCTGCGTCAAGCCGAAACCTGCGGCGCAATGGCAGAGTGGTTATGCAGCGGATTGCAAATCCGTGTACCCCGGTTCGATTCCGAGTTGCGCCTCCAGCATCTATGCCGATTTTGAGGGATTATTAAGATACTCTTAGTCCGCAATAATTCGCCCGGTCCGCAAAAGCAAATCAGCCCGCCGCCATGCGGGCTTTTTTTGCGTTAAAAACACTGCTTATAAACACAGATCAATTAGCTTCAACGTCGAGCACTTGGGTACCGCGCGGCTGTTTATCCACTCACAAAAAGTCCGGCACAACAAATCGTCGCATTGGTATTGGTCGGCGTATCGGGCGGGGCATCGCGCGCCGGGCGCACTCAAGCTTGCGGTGGAAGACATTGTGCACCTGACGGCCCAATCCACCTAGCGGTGGATACCCGTTCGGGTGACCGCCCTTCCCGCCTCCTCAGTCGATTATTATAGTGGCGTGATTGTTGAACAACTGGTGCGCAGAAGTCGGTATCAAGTCGGAAACGGCGTGAGGTTCAGCGAGGATCAGGTGATGATTGAGGCCCCTCGGGCCGCAGCATATCAAGCACTCCTGCATGTCAGGGCGAGTTGACCACGGCAGATAAACTATGAGCTACGGAAAGTTTGTTGAAGAATTGAGTCGCTCGCTGAAGCACCATATTTTGGCTTATGACAATTTGCCGGACCATGGGGGCTGCATTCTTCATTTGCGCGAAGGACCAACTCGGGTAGACGTGGATGTACACGTCATCGACCTCAATAAGGAAGAACTTATTAAGATGCTTTCTTCCGTGATCAACGACACCTCCCTACACGGCAAGCGCATCAAGATTTCCCTTCAAAACAAGGGACTGGTCATGTCTGCCTCGGTGACCGTAGAGGCGCCCAAAAGATGATCAGCCTGCACCATTAGCGTAACCACTGTACTGCGTGGTGTTCACGCAGCGGCGCAACCCGATGCATGCGGGATGAACAGGGCCTCAACGGCCTAGTGATGCGCCCAGAAGGAATCATCGTGTCATTCTTTTTTTCCTGAACGGTTGTCTGTTGGCGGCGCGCCCGGCGTAGCCCTTCCGGGGTCCACAGCATCCTCCGGCTCGATGCCGGGCGGGAAGTTGATATTGGTGGTGGGCGAATTAGGGTCTACCGGTGCGTTCATCCAGGAGCGCCGCTTGCCTTTGATGTGCTTCTCATTTTCAGCATGCTCGCGTTCAGTGGTTTCCTTTTCATACGAGGCGCGGGATATATCCTTGCCCTTTCCTTTGCTGTTTGGATTCATGATCGGCCTTCCTGGGCTAGTAGTGTGGGATGCTGTGCTAGCACAGCAAGCCTTGTGCCCAATGACCGGTTCCCGCCAGCCACATTGAATCCCAAGCCCCGATGAACCGCTTTCATCTACTTTAGCCAAGCGGCTGAATCAAAAGCTGACATATTCAATCGCAGCATTGGCCGGCGGGGTAAGCGGGCAGCCTCGAAGAGGTTATGCGAGGATGCCGGCAAGCGCTTCAGTCGTCACTGGCGTAAAGGCAGCGGTAGATGATCGCCCCTAGAACACCGCCCAACAAAGGCGCCAGCCAAAACAACCATAATTGATCGATCGCCCAAGTCCCCTGAAACAGGGCCACACCTGTCGACCGCGCGGGATTAACCGAAGTATTCGTGATAGGTATGCTGATAAGGTGTATCAAGGTGAGCGATAAGCCAATGGCTACCCCTGCCAAGCCGGCATGGCCCCTCTTGTGGGTGGCGCCCATGATAATAAATAGAAAGAAAGCGGTAAGCACGATTTCTGCCATCAGCGCTGCGGCAAGGCTATAGTTGTCGGGAGAATGCTCCCCGTAGCCATTCGAAGCAAACCCGCTCACCGGATCGAAGCCTGCTTTTCCCGTCGCAATAAGATAAAGCACCCCGCCGGCCAAGATACCGCCCACCACTTGCGCCACAACATAAGGCAATAATTCGCGCACAGGGAATCGGCCGCCGGCAACCAGCCCAAGCGTAACCGCCGGATTAATGTGGCAGCCGGAAATATTTCCGATCGCGTAGCACATGGTCAGCAAGGTCAAGCCGAAAGCGAGTGCCACGCCCGCAAAGCCAATACCCAGCTCTGGGTATGCAGCGGCGAACAAGGCGCTTCCGCAGCCCCCGAATACTAGCCAGAATGTACCCAGCGACTCCGCAATACTCCGCCGTACTAAAGACATGACATCGCCCCAAAAAGTAGTTTGAATGGGCATGAGTCTACCGATGCAGGTCGAAGGATGCCATCCAGGAAAGGCAAACAATTGTCAAGCGCGACCCTAGCCCTAGCTGCGCCGCACCTTATCACTTCCGGCTATTAGCCTCTATCAAAAAGATCGTTCCGTTCGACCGGGCCGGCCCCTACAATTTCTGAGTCCCATCCAGGAATCCGCCCATGTCGCCGGCCATGATCGACCTTTTCATTACATCGTTTGGCGAAACGCTGCTCATGATCGGCGTATCGGGGCTGGTGGGCCTGGTGCTGGGCGGACTGCTGGGCCTGTTCCTGTATATGGCCAGCCATGGCGCTATTTCTGCCCCGGCCGCCCACCGCTTCCTGAACCTGGCCGCGCACGCCGTGCAGTCCACGCCGGCCATCATTCTGCTGGCGACGGCGATTCCGCTGACGCATGTGCTGCTAGGCAGTTCGGTTGGCATGGGCGCGGCCATCGCGCCACTGACCATTATTGCCACCTCGTTCGTGACGCGCCATGTGGAGTCCGCACTGGACGGCGTCGACCGGCATGTTATTGAAGCGGCACAGACCATGGGGGCCACGCATTGGCAGATTATCCATAGGGTGCTGATACCTGAGGCGTCCGCCGGCATTGTCGCGGGACTGGGCATTACCCTGGCCAGCCTGGTGGGGTATTCCGCCCTGGCCGGCGCGATTGGCGGCGGCGGGCTGGGCGACCTGGGCATCCGTTACGGCTATCAGGAGTTTCTTCCCGAGGTCATGCTGCTTGTGGTGTTGATGCTGGTCGGCCTGGCGGAAACGTTTCATGTGCTGGGCGGCACGCTGGCCCATCGCCTGAACCAGCGTTAGACTATCTCTGAATGACCCGATGGGGGCCGTGCATGACTGCCACGGCGCGCTGTCGGGCTCGAACGGATGATGGCAACAGGATCATGGACGAAAAAGTACTCGCCGCAATGGCGCGCTGGCCGGACGTGCCGGATGTGTATGGCTGGCTTTCCCTTTCCGAGCGCGGCGAATGGCGCCTGCACCCGCAGGGCGACGCACTGCTGCCCGAGCATTGCACGGACGGCGGGTACAGCCCGGGCGAGTCCATCAGCAGCCCGCCCATCCTGCAATTCATCAATCGCAACTACGAGGCCGACGACAGGGGCCAGTGGTATTTCCAGAACGGACCGCAACGTGTGTTCGTGCGCCTGGACGCCGCCCCCCATATTCTGCGCACCGTCACCGCCAAGGCCGGCGGCACCGGCTTGCGCAGCCATACGGGGCAGGACATTACGGCCGTGCAGGCCTGGTGGCTGGACGACGGCGGCAAGCTGTACGCGGAAACAGACCGCGGGCCGGGGCTGATTGCCGGCCGCGATCTGGCGGACCTGCTGGCCCGCTTGCATCTGGACGGCGGCGGCACCCTGCTGGATGCACTGGAGCACGCGCCCGCCAAGGGGCCCCTGCGCGTCACCGGCAGCCCGGCCTTGAGCGCATCATTGCGCTTTTGCGCGGAGGCCGATGTTGCCGGCATTCTGGGTTTTGTGCGCTGCCCTGCATTGGGTAGAATCACGCCATGACATCGCACGCCCCCAATTTCTACTTTCCCGCTCCTCGTCTCCAGAAATTTTGCAGCCAATGCGGAGCGGAAAATACGCAACGCATCCCGCCCGACGACAATCGTACACGCGACGTATGCGATCACTGCGGTGCGATCCACTACCAGAATCCGCGCAATGTCGTCGGCGTGCTGCCGATTCGCGACGACCGCATCCTGCTGTGCCGGCGCGCCATCGAGCCCCGCTACAACAAATGGACGCTGCCCGCCGGATTCATGGAGCTGGGGGAAACCACGGCGCAAGGGGCCATGCGCGAAACGCAGGAAGAAGCCGGCGCGCAAATAGAACTGGGTCCGCTGTATACGGTGATCGACGTTCCGCATGCCGAGCAGGTGCATTTTTTCTATCTGGCCAAGGTCCTGAGCGACGACCTTTACCCGGGCCCCGAAAGCATCGAGGCGGCGTTCTTCCGCATAGAAGATATTCCTTGGCCCGAACTGGCGTTCCGGACCATCATCACGACGCTGGAACACTACATCGCCGACAGCAAGGCAGGCGTCTTCCCCATGCATCATTACGACATTCCGACACCCTTTCCCAAGAATTAGGTGTTTCATGGCAAGCTTGATCTGGCTGGATGATGGCGCGCCCTTCCCCGACCCGGAAGCCGCCCTGCCCGAAGGCTTGCTGGCCGCCGGCGCCGACCTGACGGTCGAACGCCTGACCCAGGCCTACCGCCGGGGAATCTTTCCATGGTTCAACGAGGGCGACCCCATACTGTGGTGGAGTCCGGATCCGCGCATGGTCCTGGCCTGCGCGGACTTCAAGACCTCGCACTCGCTGGCCAAGCGGCTGCGCCAGATTGCCCGCAGCGAGGGCGCCGCCGATGCCCGCATCCGCGTCACCACGAACATAGACTTCGCCGCAGTCATCCGCGCCTGCGCGGCGCCGCGCAGGACGCAGCATGCGACCTGGATTTCACCGGATGTACAGGCCGCCTACCTGGCCTGGCATCGGGCGGGCGCGGCCCACAGCATTGAAACGTGGATAGACGGGCAACTGGTCGGCGGCCTGTACGGGGTATGCCAGGGCCGGTTCTTTTTTGGCGAGTCCATGTTCAGCCTTGCCACCGACGCCAGCAAGATTGCGGTCGCCTACCTGGTACGCTTCCTGCAGCGCCGCGGAATCGGGCACATAGACTGCCAGCAGCAAACCAGCCACCTGTCCAGCCTGGGCGCGCACCCGATCAGCCGCAAGCGATTCATGGCCTTGCTGGAGCAGGCGCTGCAACAACCCGCGCCCGAATGGGGGCATGGCGAAATACGGCAATCCGGCCAGCTTGCGCCCAGCGCGTGAATAACGCCATAATGATTTCCATACCGCGCTACCGGATTCCGTCATGAGCCACCCGTCCGAGCCAAGCTTCAAAACATTGCAGTTTTATTCCACTGCCGTCTACCCTTGCAGCTATCTGTCCGGCCTGGATGCACGCTCTCAGGTTGCGGCGCCTACGCATCTTATCGACGCGCAAACCTATTCCCAGTTGGTCGAACAGGGCTTTCGGCGCAGCGGCCTGTTTACCTATCGTCCCCACTGCGACCGTTGCCAGGCATGCCTGCCCATACGCATAGACGTCAATCGATTCCAACGCAATCGCACCCAGCGCAAGACCTGGAACCGCCACGGGCAGCTTGTCGCCCACAGCCTGCCGCTGCACTGGAACACAGAGCATTTCGAGCTGTATCAGCGTTATCAGCTGGGCCGGCATCCCGGCGCGGGCATGGACGAAGACAGCCGTACTCAATACACCCAGTTTTTGCTGACCAGCCGCGTCGACTCGAAGATGGTCGAGTTCCGCACGCCATCCGGCCAATTGCAGATGGTGTCCATGATAGATGTCCTGGATACCGGGCTGTCGTCGGTCTACACTTTTTTCGACCCCGATGCGGCGGGCAGTCTGGGCACCTACGGGGTACTGTGGCAAATCGAACAATGCCGCGCACTGCACCTGCCCTGGCTGTACCTGGGCTACTGGATCGCGGAAAGCCGTAAAATGGCCTACAAATCACAATATCGCCCGTTCCAGCTCCTGAAAGATGGCGTCTGGGCGGAACCCGACCCGGCCTGAACCACACTACGCATGTCATTCCTGTTCAATACTTACCCGCTGGCCCGCTCGGCACTGTTTTCCCTGGATGCCGAAACCGCCCACGAGCTCACGCTCAAGTCCTTGCAGAAAGCCTACGACTGCAGCTTGACCCGCAATCTGATGGCGGCGCGGCCAGAGTACCCCTGCACGCTGATGGGCCTGGCTTTTCGCAATCCGGTGGGACTGGCTGCGGGCCTGGACAAGAACGGCGCCCATATCGACGCGCTGGGCAACCTGGGGTTCGGTTTTGTCGAGGTCGGCACGGTCACCCCCTTGCCGCAACCGGGCAATCCCAAGCCGCGCATGTTCCGGCTGCCGCGCGCCCAAGCCCTGATCAATCGCCTCGGTTTCAATAATCAGGGGCTGGACACCTTTATTGCCAATGTCCGGAACAGCCAATGGCGCAGCCAGGGCGGCATCCTGGGCCTGAACATCGGCAAGAATGCCGCAACGCCCATCGAACGGGCGGTCGATGATTATCTGCTGGGACTGGAAGGCGTCTATGCGCACGCCGATTACATTACCGTGAACATCTCGTCGCCGAATACCCAGAATCTGCGCAATTTACAGGGACAGGACGAACTCACCCAGCTCTTGCAGCCGCTGCAGGAAAAACGCAAAGCCCTTGCCGACCAGCACGGCCGGCTTGTGCCCATGGTGGTGAAGATCGCCCCCGACCTGAGCACAGAGCAGGTCGACATCATCGCCGGGCTGCTGCCCCGCCACGGCGTGGACGGTGTGATCGCCACCAATACAACACTGTCGCGCGAAGCCGTGCGGGGCCTGCCCCATGCCGACGAGACCGGGGGCTTGTCGGGTCCGCCCGTCCATGTGCTGTCGCTCGAAGTCATTGCCCGCTTGCGCCAGCAATTGGGGGCGGGCTTCCCCATCATCGGGGTGGGGGGCATTTTGTCGGGTCAGCAGGCGCGCGAAAAATTGGCGGCGGGCGCCGATGCCATCCAGCTGTATACAGGACTGATTTATCGCGGCCCCGCCCTGATCGGTGAATGTGTGCGGGCGCTGGCGCAACAAGGCCAGGGCTGAAACGCAAGCGGCCGGGAAAGCAGTCGGCGCCCACAACGAAACGCACATGCGCAATGCAAAAAGCCCAAAGCAAACATTGCTTTGGGCTTTTTTACCCGCCGGTACAATCAGGCGGGCACGGGTACGGCTACGCTAATCAGGCTGCGGTAGCGCGACGGGCGCGAGGCGCTGCTTTGGTCGCGGCTTCAGCGGCATCGGAAGCGGCCTTGAAGGTTGCGTTGGTGGCGGCGCTGATGTTGGACTCGGCGGCTTCGGCAGCCTGGCGAGTTGCCTTGGCAACCGATTCGTAGGCGCTGTTGGCCGTTGCCAGCGAGGACTTCAGCAGGGCCACGGCACCTTCGGAACCGGTGGGGGCCGTCTTCGAAATCTGGTCGATGGCGTCGGAAACCTGTTTTTGACCTTGGGCGATTTGTTCTTCCGTCAGCTTGGACAGATCGACTTGCACGCCCGACACGATGTCATAAACATGCTTGCTGTAGGCCAGCGCCTTTTCAGCGTTGGGCTGCACCAGGCCGGAGGTGAAGGCCAGGGCTTCCTGCGCATCTTTCAGTTCGATCGCTTCTTGCGATTTTTGGGCCACTTCGTCGAACGTAGCCTTGATGACTTTCAGGTTCAGGTCGACGAGTTTTTCGAAACCGCCAAAGAATGTGCCCTGAACGGCAAGCAGATTGTCCAGCGAAGCTTTTTGGTTGGCCAGGACTTGTTGAGGGATTGCGCTCATGATGTTTCCTTTATAAATGAACCGCGAGGTGGGCGATTCGTAGTAATTGAACAGGTAGGTTCAAACGTAAAAATAAAGAAGGCTAAGCAAATCACCTAACGTGTATGAAAACCTTCCATGCTGCAACGCACAAAAACTATTTTACGTTAATAAACAGGCAAGTCAAGCCTTTTTTGCTGCGATGCAACACTGAATAGAGTACGGCCAAAACAGCGGCCGGACGCCCTCGGCCACTGGGTTATAGGGGGTTAACCTAGGCGACAGTCTAGGCTTTTTGCCCTAGTATTCAATTCGGACCGCTATTTGCGCTTACAGTTACTTAATATTTTTACTTTGTTGTTTACAAAGGGAGTTTGAATGAAGCACAAGACCCTAAAACTCGGCTCCGCCCTGTTCGTCAGCGCGCTGCTTGGCGCCGGCGCAGCCCAGGCCGCCGACTACCCTGACCACGCCATTAACATGGTGGTGCCGTTTTCTGCTGGCGGCCCCACTGACAACGTTGCGCGCTCGTTGGCCGAAGCTATGCGCCCCACGCTGGGCCAGACCATTGTCGTCGAGAACAAGGCCGGCGCCGGCGGCACCATCGGAACCAGCCAGATTGCGCGCGCCAAGCCGGACGGCTACAGCTTCTTGCTGATGCACATCGGCTTTTCGACCGCACCGTCGCTGTACAAAGATCCCGGCTACGATCCCAAGACCAGCTTCGAACCCATCGGCCTGGTGGTCGACGTGCCCATGACCATCATCGCGCGCGCCGACTTCCCGCCCAATAACGTCCAGGAACTGGTTGAATACCTGAAAGCCAATAAAGACAAGGTATCGCTGGCCAACGCCGGCATCGGCGCCGCAAGCCACCTGTGCGGCACCATGTTCACCAACGCCATTGGCGTCGACCTGCTGACCATCCCCTACAAGGGAACCGGCCCCGCCATGAACGACTTGCTGGGCAAGCAGGTTGATGTCCTGTGCGACCAAACCACCAATACCACCCAGCACATCAAGGCCGGCACCGTAAAGGCCTATGCCGTCACCAGCAAGCAGCGTGTTCCCACCCTGCCCGACCTGCCCACCATGCAGGAATCCGGTTTCGCTGATTTCGAGGTCGGCATCTGGCACGGCATGTGGGCGCCCAAAGGCACGCCCAAGCCCGTGACGGACAAGCTGATTGCTGCCCTGCAAGCCGGCCTGGCCTCTGAAGACTTCCAGAAACGCATGGCCGGCCTGGGCGCCACCGTGCTGACCGACGAAGCCAACCCCGAGGCACTGACCAAGAAAGTAGAACAGCAGGTGCCTCAATGGGCCGAACTGTTCAAGAAATCCGGCATAGAACCACAATAAGCCGGCAGCCGCTTTAATCGTTAAAAAAGCATCTCGTGTCACGAGATGCTTTTTTTATGCGCTGGATCAAACAGTTTGCCTATGCCATGTTCAGATCAAGCGTGAAGGCGAAGCGATGGAATTACTGGCTGGCCTCGTATCCCAGCGCCTCGGATATCTGCGCGGCGGTGCGCAGCAGAATGGGAATCCATTCATCGCGCATGCGTTCCGCCGGAGCCGAGATCGACAAGCCGGCCTGAAGTTTGCCGGTATCGTCGTACACCCCGGCCGCAATGCAGCGCACGCCCAGCTCAAGTTCTTCATTGTCACGCGAATAGCCATGGCGCCGCACCTGCGCCAGATCGCGCTCGAGCTGGTCGGTTTGCGTAATGCTGTTGCGCGTCGTGCCGGCCAGGCCGGTACGCATGGCGTATGCCCTGACCTGCCTGGGATCGCTGACGGACAAAAACAGCTTGCCTGTCGAGGTCAGGTGCAAGGGCGCCCGCCCGCCTATGGCGCGCACGACCTGCATGCCCGAACGCTCGCTCCAGGCGCGCTCGATGTAGACGATCTCGTCGCCCTGCTGCAAAGACAGGTTGATGGTCTGGCCGGTTACCTTATGCAATTCGCGCATGGGCTCGAGCGCCACCTCGCGCACATTGAGCCGCCCCTTGACCAGGGAGCCCAGTTCCAGCAAGCGCATGCCCAATTGGTACAACCCGCTATCGACCCGCTCTACATAGCGGCCCACGGCCAGGTCGTTCAGAATGCGGTGCGCGGTGGAAGTGTGCAGGCCGGTTGCGGCCGCCAGGTCTTTCAGCGCCACCGGGTCCGACTGCCTGGCCAATACGTCCAGCAGCCGCATGGCGCGCTCCAGCACCTGTATTGTTATTTGCGAATCGTTGATGGCGGAAACGCCATTCGAGGAAGGAGTAAATAAAGTGGATCGTGGCATAGTCTGATTTTGACGCAACGCAACAATTCCATAATATGAAAAAAACCTGCTGTCTGGCAAGTGTTATTTTTCAGGCGGGCTGAGCTCTCCCCCGACTTTCCCGACTTCGTCCCGCAAAAATGCCAAGGCCTGGGCGGCCGCCTCGGGCTCGCCCCGCACCCCCAGATCGATGTGGGGATGCCCTTCTCCGCCCATGCTCGGCAGGCTGAAGGCCTTGATCCCCGGCCAGCGCCTTTCCAGCTCTTCCAGCGCCGGGGTAATCCGCGACTCCGGCAGTTTGAACACCAGGAAGGAATGCTCCACCCGCGTGGATTGATGATGCAAATGCTTGTAGCGGGTATCGAGCGTCCATTCCATCATGGGCCACGCCATCACGGGAAACCCGGGCATGAAGGTGTGGTCTTTAATGAAAAAACCCGGAATCTTGTTATAGGCGTTGGGGACGATGTCGGCCCCGGCCGGGAATACGCCCATTTGCAGACGCTGCTGGTTTTCGGGCAGGCTCATGTCGCCGCTGCCCTGCCCGCGCCTTTCGTTATCGGCACAGCGCTCGGCAATCAGCCGTTCGGCCTCTGGATGCAACGCAAGCTCGACCCCAAGCGCTTGCGCGGCCGCCTGGCGGGTCTGATCGTCGGGTGTGGCGCCGATGCCGCCGCAGGCAAAAACAATATCGTCGGTGGCAAAGCTTCGCGCCAGTGTCGAGGCAATGACATTGCGTTCGTCGGAAATGAACTCCGCCCCCGCCAGTTGCATGCCCCGCTGCGACAGCAGCTCGACCAGCTTGCTGAAATGCTTGTCCTGCCGCCGTCCCGACAAGATTTCGTCGCCGATAATGATCAATCGCACTTTGCGTGTAAGGGTGTCCATAGCGTTCCAGATCTTGTTGTGTTATTGAATAAATGGCGTTCAGGCCTCGACCACCGTCTGCACGCGCAACTGCCTTAATGCCTCGAGGCTGAAATGCGCGAAGACCAGTGCCGAGAATACTGGCAGAAACAGCCAAGCAGGCGGAAACAGGTTGATCAGCGCCAGAATGACGCCAATCAGCCACAACTGGCGATTATGACGGCGCCACAGCAGCCGGCGCTCTTGCGCGCTGCCGTGCTCGATGATGGCATCGACCCTGAGCATGCGGGTGAAAGCGAAAGCCCACCAGAAAATGGGCAGCAACACGGGCAAGGGGGGAATCAGCCACAAGGGCATGGTCATGACCCAGCCGACCGCAAAGATGATACCCACCCAGACGGCGTTCCAGGCGCCTACCGCCGTGGAAAACTGCCCCTGGCGCGACACGCCCTTGTATTCGCCCTTTTCAAGATGGCTCAAGACAATGGGCATGACAAATATGGCGGCGATGATCAGCCCCAATATGCCCGAAATCGGCAACAGCACACAGACCGCCAGCACCGGAATCAGGTAGAGCTTGATGGAAAACAGGCCGATGGCCAGCATCCATTGGTCGATCTGGTTGACGACGCCCCAGTCGGACGCCTGGGCGTTCATCCATTCCGTCAATGGCGCCCAGAACGCCCAAAGCAATATAATGGCCCCGAGCAGCGCAATCAGAAAAGGCAAAAACAAGGCCATCAGCATTTTGGGATGGCATTGCGAGACCAGCGCGCGCTTGAATGCCAGGCCCACGGCCCCCAGGCCGGTGACGGCGGACGGCGCAGGGCGCAAAGCAAGATTAGATTCGCTCATTAAAGCAACCTTGAATCAATGACACGACTATCATAGTCAAACCAGGTCCTATTTGTCTTTATGCCCGTGTTTGAACCCCAATACGACACCCCCGCCCTGGCGGCGCAGCTTGGCCGCCACGACGGCCTGACCATTGCCTGCTATTGTGCCGCCTGGTGCGATACCTGTACAGAATATCGCCCCCATTTCAATGCGCTGGCCGAAAAATGGCCGGAGTGCACGTTTGTGTGGGTGGATATCGAAGAAAATCCGGAGCTGCTCGGCGATGAAGACGTCGAGAATTTTCCAACGCTGCTGATACAGGGCCGGCAGGGCAATCTGTTTTTCGGTACGCTGCTGCCGCATATCGCCCATCTTGACCGGCTGATCGAACGCGCCGATCAGCGCTCGCCCGTGCTGGCGCAAGGCCCGGGGCCTTTGCTGACACTGCTGGACAACGCCTAAGAATATGCCGTGCCGGCCGGGGCCGGCGCCTTAGCGGCCGCCCAACAGGACGCCCACCGATTTCTTGCTCGTAGCGGCTGCGGCCGTGGGCCGCGCAGCCTCTGTGGCACGCGGCGTGGCCGACGGCACATACGGCTTGTAGAAGAACTCGTCTACCGGCTTGGACGGCGTTGCGCCGCCCCCATAGCTGCGGCGGTCGCCGCGGCCGGAGCCGGATGCCGGGCGGCGCGATGCCGCTGGCAGCGCAAGCTGGCCACGGGGGATTTTCGTCTTGATGAGTTTCTCGATATCGAGCAGATACCGTTCCTCGTCGGGCGAAAAGAAGGCAATCGCCTCGCCGGTGTTGCCGGCACGCCCGGTACGGCCGATGCGGTGGACGTAGTCCTCGGCGTTGTAGGGAAGATCGTAATTGATGACGCAAGGCACGCCGGCCACGTCAAGGCCGCGCGCGGCCACATCGGTGGCCACCAGGACTTCGAGCTCGCCCGCCTTGAAGGCTTCCAGCGCTTTCATGCGGTCAAGCTGGCTTTTGTCGCCGTGGATGGATTCGGCCTTGACCCCGTCGCGCACCAGTTCGCGCGCCAGCCGGCTGGTGCCGATCTTGGTGTTGGAAAAAACGATGACCTGATTGAAGCCGCGCGACTTGACCAGATGCACGACCGCGGCGCGCTTGTCGGTGCCCGCCAGGGGATAGGCGATCTGGCTGACGGTGTCGGCCGTTGCATTACGGGCAGCCACTTCGATTTCAGCGGGATTGCTCAGGTAGCTGCGGCCCAGCTTGCGGATTTCGTTGCTGAAGGTGGCGGAAAAAAGCAGCCCCTGGCGCTTGGCCGGAAGCAAGCGCACGATACGGTCCAGATCGGGCAGGAAGCCCATGTCGAGCATGCGGTCGGCTTCATCGAGCACCAGGATGCCCACCTGGCTCAGGTTGACGTTCTTCTGCTCGACATGGTCCAGCAGGCGGCCCGGCGTGGCAATCAGGATCTCGCAGCCGCGGCGCAAGGCATCGCGCTGCGGTCCGATATCGACGCCGCCGAACACGACGGTGGAGCGCAAGGGCGTGGACTTGCTGTAGGTCATGACGCTGTCGGCGACCTGGTCGGCCAGTTCGCGGGTGGGCGTCAGGATCAGCGCACGCACCGGATGGCGCGCCGGCGACGCACTGGTATTGGCATACTGCATCAGGCGATGCAGTATGGGCAACGTGAATGCCGCCGTCTTGCCCGTGCCGGTTTGCGCCGCTCCCATGACATCGCGGCCATCCATGACAATAGGCATGGCCTGGGCCTGAATGGGCGTAGGAGTGGTGTATCCGGTTTCGGCGACTGCCTGAAGAATGCTGGGATGCAGGCCAAAATCGGAAAAAGTGGCGGCAGGAGTATCTGGGTGTGTATGTGTAGTTTCGGTCATTGAAAATGGTTGCGCCCGACGCAGGAGCACCCCGCGCGTAGCTTTTATAACCCCGCTATTTTAACGCAGCATGCGACAGCATCATGACTTGGGCGCGCGCAGCACGTCCACAGCCCGGATAAAAACGGCGGAGTGTCGTTAAAAGCATACGCTTTGCCGGCCCGGCGGCCCGGCTTCAGAACAATCCGGCCAGCGCTTTCAGTATCCAGTAGGCCACCATGCCGCCCACAATGACCATGACGGTACTGCGGGTGCGCCAAAACACCAGCACCGCGGCTATCGCCGCCAGTAGCCGGATATCCACCACAGGACCGGACTCGGTCCAGGGCAAGAGCTCGGGCACCACAATGCCGACCAGGGCGGCAACCGGCGCGTAACGCAGCGCGCTGCGCACCGAATCAGTCAGCGGAATGTGGTCGCCGAACAGGAAATAGCCAGCGCGGGTCAGGAAACTGCATACCGTCAACAGGCCGATCACGCCCAGAATGTACAGATCGTACTCAAGGTTGCCCGTCATCGTGCCGCCCCTGTGTTGCGATGCAGCCGGCGCTCGGTCAGCACGCCCGCCAGAATGCCGCCGATGACCGCGGCGGCCAGGCCCAGGCGCAGCGGCAAAGGCTGGCTTACCCAGGCGATCACGCTTGCCACCAATAGGCACATGACCATGGGACGCGTCTTGACCAGCGGGAGAACGATGGCCATCAAGGCAAGTATGGCGGCGAACTCAAGCGACCAACTGGCCGGCACGAAGGCGCCCAGATAAATGCCCAGCAGCGAAAACAGGTTCCAGGTCAGCCAGCCTGGAAGAATCACGCCCAGGAAATACCACAGCTGGTCTTTTGTGCCCTTGTCCCGGCTATCGCCATAGCGCGCCATGAACAGGACAAACGAGAAATCGGTGCTCAAGTACCCCAGGATCAGGCGCTTGAACCACGACATATGGCGAAAGAAGGGCTGGAGCGCCGCGCCGAAAATCACAAACCGTATGTTGACGACCGTCCCGGCGGCGAAAATCAGCCACAGCGGCGCCGAGGATTCAATCAGGGGCAAAGACGTCAATTGGGCCGAGCCAGCATAGACCATCAGGGTCATCAGCGTTGCCATGCTTTCCGTCAGGCCCGATTTCACCAGGGCAATCCCGGTGACGAAGCCCCAGGTGCCGGTGGCGACCATCGCAGGCAGGGCGTCCGTCAGGCCGGACTTCAAGCTTTTCCGTTGAGAGCTGTCGGGACACAACGAAGCGAATCTGGACTGGGCCACGAGCACAAGACCTTACATGAAAAGCGGCTATTGTAAGGCCCCCGCGCTTGGTACAATCAAGCCTCATCTTTGGGAGAGCACCATGTCCATGTCTGATCGCGATGGTTTTATCTGGTACGACGGAAAACTAGTGCCGTGGCGCGACGCCACCACCCATGTGCTGACCCATTCCCTGCATTACGGCCTGTCTGTCTTCGAAGGGGTGCGCGCCTACGACACCGATCTGGGCACCGCCATTTTCCGCCTGCGGGACCACACCAAGCGCCTGTTCAATTCGGCCCATATCTACCAGATGGACATCCCGTACGACCAGGATGCCATCAACGCGGCGCAGCTTGAAGTCGTGCGCCAGAACAAGCTGGCATCCTGCTACATCCGCCCCCTCGTGTTCTACGGCTCCGAGAAAATGGGCGTCTCGCCCAAGGGCGCCCGCGTCCATGTCGCCATCGCCGCGTGGCCATGGGGCGCGTATCTGGGCGAAGAGGCCCTGCAGCAAGGCATACGCGTCAAGATTTCGTCCTATGCGCGCCAGCACGTCAATGTCACGATGCCGCGCGCCAAGGTCGCCAGCACCTATGCCAACTCCATCATCGCCAACGCCGAGGCGCTCGACCATGGCTACGACGAAGCCATTCTGCTCGACACCGACGGCTTTGTCGCGGAAGGCTCGGGCGAGAACATCTTCATCGTGAAGGACGGCGCCTTGTGCGAACCCGAAATCGCTTCGGCGCTGACCGGCATTACGCGCTCGACCATCCATGCCCTGGCCGCCGACCTGGGCATCCCCCTGCTGACCAAGCGCCTGACCCGCGACGATCTTTACATCGCCGACGAAGCATTCTTCACCGGGACGGCCGCCGAAGTCACCCCCATCCGCGAAGTCGACCGCCGCGTCATCGGGCAAGGCAGCCGCGGGCCCATCACCGAAAAGCTGCAAAAAGCGTTTTTTGATGTCGTCAACGGCAAGAATCCCAAATACCATCACTGGTTAAGCAAGGTATAAACCCCTAAACTCGCTCTTGTTCACCCAACACTCCGTTTTGTTTACTAGGACCCACCATGAGCAGCGCCCCAAAAACAACCGTCCCCAAAGACGAAACCATTTTCATTGAAGCCAAGGACCTGCCCTTGCACTGTCCTGGCCCGCATGCCCCGCTCTGGAGCATGCACCCGCGCGTATACATTGAAGTGGTCAAAACAGGCAAGGCGCTGTGCCCATACTGTGGCGCCGCCTACCAGTTGAAAGAAGGCGAAAAGGTTCACGGGCATTAATCTGCAGTGGGGCGCTCCTCTGCAGATTAATGCCCCGACAATTCTTGGTTACCTGTCATGTTTACAACGCCACAAGAGGCTGAACAAGCGTTCTACGAAGCACTCCGGCAAGCCGACCTTGCCTTGATGATGCGCGTCTGGGCCGACGACGAAGAGGTCGTCTGCATTCACCCCGGCGGCATGCGGACCATAGGCCATGACGCCCTCAAAAGCGCGTGGCAGCAGATTTTCGCAAACGGCCCCGTCACCATCCAGCCGATACGGCCCATGGTCATGACCAGCGTCATGAGCTCGGTGCATGTCCTGATCGAGCAGCTTACCGTCAGCACGGCACAAGGCAGCCAGTCGGCCCACTGCTACACCACCAATATTTTCCACAAAGGCCGCACAGGCTGGAAAATGATCTTGCACCATGCTTCGCACGCGCCGCAGGAAATCGATCTGTTCGATTTGCAAGACCGGCCCGATACCCTGCACTGAAGGCGGGTTGTGACAGCACAGATCGATACCTCTTCCTGCCCAAGTCCGGCCTGGCTGCCCGGCGGCCACCTGCAAACCGTGTACGGCGCACTGGCGGCCCGCTACCATCGCATCGCCTTCGTGCGCGAACGCGTCAACACGCCTGACGGGGACTTCCTGGATTTCGACTGGACCGGCCCGGGCCTGTTTTCAGACCGCCTGGCCGACGGCCAGACCGCGCAGGCCGATGCGCAGCTGCAAAGAACCGCCGCGCGCCGATGGATGCAGGACGAAGACTGGGCCACCCTGCCCACCACGCCGAACACGCCGGCGCTCGTGCTGTTCCATGGCCTGGAAGGCAGCAGCCGCAGTCACTATGCGCAAGCCATCGCCCAGCACTTCCGCGCACGGGGATGGGTGGTTGTCATCGCCCATTTCCGCAGTTGCTCGGGTTTCCCGAATCGCATGGCGCGCGCCTATTATTCGGGCGACTCGGCCGATATCGAATTCATCCTGGATACGGTCCGGCAACGCCTGCCGCATGCCCGCTGGCACGCGGCAGGGGTATCGCTGGGCGGCAATGCCATGCTCAAGCACATTGGCGAGCAAGGCAGCCAAGTCTCATGGCTGGCGGCCTGCGCCGCGGTTTCCGTCCCCATGGACCTGGTCGCCTGTGGCGTGCGCCTGTCTGAAACCCGGCTGGGCAGGCGGCTTTACACACGCTACTTCCTGAAGACCATGAAAGCCAAGATCAGCGAAAAGGCAAAGCGCTTTCCCGGCAACATCGATATGTTCAGGCTCAGCCAGACCAGGACGCTGCGCGAGTTCGATACCCTGTACACAGCACCCATGCATGGCTACAAGAATGCGCTCGACTACTGGACGCGCGCGTCCAGCAAGCCGCATTTGAAAACCATCGCCGTGCCGACGCTGGTCCTGAATGCCCGCAACGACCCTTTCGTTCCTGAGCCCTCCCTGCCCGGCTCCCACGACTGCTCGTCAAGCGTACTGCTGCATCAGCCTGCTGAAGGCGGGCACGCGGCTTTCGTCTGCGGCGCGTTTCCAGGCCATATTGGCTGGCTGCCCATCAGGCTGGCCCGTTTTTTCGAAACCAACGCCTGACTGACGCGAATCAGGACTTGAACCGCTCCAGCAGTTCGCGATCGGATTTCAGCCGCTCTTTAAGCGTACGTATCTGCACGTCGAGTTCGGACTGTACGTAAAAATCCTTGGTCATGCCGCGGGCCTGCTCCAACTGCTCGACGGCAGTGGGCAAGGCGCCGATCCGTTCGTAATAGATGGCCATGGTGCGCCGGGCCTCTATCTGCTGGCCAAGCCGTTCATGGCTTTGCGCCTGCAGCTGATACAAGCGCGGCACATCGGGCCATTGCTTGCTTAACTGCTTCAGGAACTCAATGGCCTGGGCGTCTCGGCCGGTCTTCTGCATGGCCTCGACCCTGGCCAGGGCAATGCCCTGGCTGTCCGGCCAGCGCTCCCATGCCGACTGAGCCAGGGCCAGTGCCTGGGCGTCATCGCCCTGGGCTTGCGTCAGCGCCACCGTCAGCCCGACGATTTCCGGAGACGTTTGCCCGCCCTGCTGTGCCTTGGCCAGCGCCTGTTGCGCTTCGGCCAGGTCCTTCTTCTGCCAGGCGGCATACGCCAGGCCATACCAGGCGGCAGACTGTTCAATACCGCTTTTCTGGTTCGCATCCAGACGCAGGCGCTCAAGCGCATTGCGCTGCGACTGGCTGTCGCGCGCCTGTAGTATGCGCAGCTTGGCCCGCACGTACCAGAAGGTATCAGAATCGCGATGCGCGGCGGTCGGTGCTTCGGCCACACGATTCTGGATATCGGACATACGCTGGATGGAAAGCGGGTGCGTGCTCGTGTAGCCACCGCCGCCCATTCCCTGATTGAGCCGCGCGGCATTGCCAAGCTGCTCGAACATGCGCACCATGCCGCGCGGGTCAAAGCCCGTGCGGCGCATCATTTCGAAACCGGCGCGGTCGGCTTCCTGCTCGGCCTGCCTGGAAAACCCCAGTTGCTGATCGACGGCGGCAGCCTGGCCGAAGGCCGCCACCCCCATAGCCAGATCGCCGCTGCCCGACAGGGCCGCCAGTAAGGCGGCGGCCAGCGCCGCGATCACGACATTGCCGCTTTGCGAACGCTGCGTCATGCCGCGCGCGATATGCCGCTGCACCACGTGTCCGATTTCGTGGGCAACGACCGATGCCAGTTCGGACTCGCTTTGTGCCGCCACCACCAGGCCGCTGTTGATGCCGATATACCCCCCCGGCAAGGCGAAGGCGTTGATCTGCTGGTCGCGCACGCCGAATACCGTAATACGCTGGCCCGAGCCGCCCGGTGCGTTCGCCACCAGGCGGCGGCCCATATCGGTCAGATACTGGCTGACATCGGGATCGGCGATATAGGTGGGATCGCGGCGCCCTTGCTCCATGATGGCGTCGCCCAGGGTACGCTCCAGCGCGGGAGGCAATTCAGCGGACGATGCCGAGCCCATGCTGGGAATACCGACGGGCTGACTGGCGGCGGGCCCGGACCAGCACATCAGCGCGACAAGGCCTGCGCACAACAGGCGGGAGCGGGGCCGGGTTCGGGAAGCAAGGCGATGAACGGTCATGAGTCCGAAAGAAAGCGGCGTCAGGAAACGGGCGCAACCATCGATTGTTTGGCGCGGCGTATGTCTTGTTTATTGGGCAAGCGATTCTTGGCGGATAAACGCATCAGCGTGGCCAGGGCGAACAACAAGCCGAATACTTCGACAAAACCGGCCAGCACCCACATGGTCAAGCCGCCTATGGCCTGGTCGGTCAAGGCCGACATGCCTGGGATGGCCCGGCCGCACAAGTCGAAAATGGGATACAGATCGTACTCTGTAAACGTAATGATCGCGCCCACCACCATTTGCGGCACCATGGTGAGCACCGGCGAAATAATGCGCCCCCCCGGCGACAGCACGGCGGGCGGACTGGGACGGCGGTCCAGGATGAGATTCCAGTACATGAACCCGCTGATGACCACCGACCAGTTCATGAAGCGGTACAAGCGCCAGTCGAGCATGGAATAGAACTGGACCGTGGGAATAAGAAACCCGACCACCAGCACCACGAACAGCACGGGCACGAATATCTTGTTGGTCAGCACGGCCTGGAGCGCCCGGCCCGGCCGGCTCTGGCGGAAATCACGCAAGCGCAGGCGCCACGACATGGGCAACCCCGCCCGCAGCACCTGCCCGGGATAAGCCCCCATGATCAGCAAAGGCCCCAGATGGTGCAATACCAGATGCTGCAAGCGGTGTATGAAGAACATGCGCTCGGCATAGTAGTCGATGCGCGTGTGCATAGACAGGTACAGGAAGGCGACACCGACCCAAAAGAGAACCTGGCGCGCCGCACTGACCCGGTGAACACGGCGCCCGCGCAAAAACAGCCAACAGCCCGCAAAGAACATCAACAGCAGCGAGGGAGAGAACTCCCAGGGCGTGAGCCAATCGATGACAATCATGGGCGAAAAATCCAGTTAGCGCGAACCCGGCTAGTTTAAAGCAATATGACGCCGGTCGCCCCACTGCACTTGCTGTACGCCGGGGTACTGGCTAAGTTGGCGCGCCTGCGACATCAGCACCGGACGCAGTTCGGGCGGGCAATGCACGGTGACGCACGCCCGGGCCATATCTTGCGGCGGCACGTGATCGACCATGAGCGTGGCAACCTGCAGGCCGGCCCCTTCGAAGCCAAGATAGATCTGCTTGCGTACATCGGCAAGCCGATGGCGCGGGCACACCACCGTCAGCCGCGATGTCGAGCTGGGGATGCGGACCGGTACGGACTGAACGCCGGCACGGCGCAAAAACAAATTGAAAAGACGCATAAAAACCCCCACTGTCTTATGCGCGCCGCCGGAGCGGCGCCTAACCGTTTGCCTGGCGGCAAGCGGTTGCACATTATCGGATGATGACGGGAGTTCGAATGCGGATGACGCTTCAAACTGCCACGCCCTTGGAAAACCAGGGCGTGGCAAAAGGAGCTTGGGTGAGCCTGCCTGCTGCCTAAACGCGCCTGGTGAAGGAATAGCCGATGCAAGATCGGCTGCTACTATCGCCGGGGTCGGAATTCACCACAAGGCTCCTGTAAAATTGACAGCCTCTATTGTAATGCCAGAGACGACTAGGGACAACCCTTATACGCTTGCGCAAGAAAAGAACGTTTGGCATGGGTGCTCAGTACACATACCCATCGAGCCAGCCCATGGCGGTGTACACATGCATGACAATCAGCGCCAGGCCGAACATCATCACCGTGCCGCCCATGAAAGTGGTCACAATGGCGGCGATGACGGCATTCCAGCCCGTACGCGTCGCCTGGCCCGAACCGGCGTTGTATTTAGCATCGAACTGCTCGTCGGGCTTCAGCGCGAACACCAGCGCCTCGATGAAGCCGGCGGTGACGGGAACGATCAGCACCAGGAAGGGGGGGCTGTCCCACCACACAGGGTAAAGCTGCGCCAGCAACAGCATCAGGACGGCGAACGACGTCCACACCCAGGCCCTGGCGCGGCCCATATACCACCAGTGGGCGCCGAACACGCCCAACAGGCATGCCAGCCAGGCAGCAGCCACCTTGCTTCGATGGCGCACTGGAACAGTAACAGCGGTCTGAGTCATGATCCCGGTTCTATCAATAAAAGCCTACAATTTTGCGTATTGTAGTAGTCAAGCATGGAATGCACATGGATACGCCCACCTACGATATTGTCATCAGCGGCGCCGGCCCGGCCGGAAGCGCGCTGGCGCTTATTCTGGCCGGCAAGTCCCCGCGGCCCGAACGCATCGCGCTGCTGGGCCGGCAATTCCACGCGGGCCGGCACCAGGACGGCGGCGTCGATCCACGCACCCTGGCGCTGAACCACGGCAGCCGGGTGCTGCTGGAGCAATTGAACAGTTGGCCGGCCGAATCGGCCAGCATCGATACCGTGCACGTCTCGCAGCGCGGGCGGCTGGGCCGGGCACTGATCACGCACGATGAATTGGGCGTTCCGCGCCTGGGCAGCGTCGTGACCTACGACGCGCTGCTGGCGGCCCAGCACCAGGCACTGCGGCAAAGCGGCGTCACCCTGCTCGAGGCCGCCTCGACGCCCTTGCCCGGGCCGGGGCATGTGCTGTTCCAGCACGAAGGCCGGGATCTTTCCGGCAGCGTGGCCATCCAGTCCGACGGCGCCAGGCCGCAAGGCATCGAACGCCACTACAAGCAGCATGCCGTGCTGGCGACCGTAAGGGCCTCGCGGCCCAGAAAAGGCTGGGCCTTCGAGCGCTTTACCCGGCAAGGGCCGTTGGCCGCGCTGCCCCACCCTCAACAAGACGATGTGTACGGCATCGTCTGGTGCTGCGCGCCCGAGGACGCCGCCCGCCTGCAGGCGCTGCCGGACCACGAATTCGAGACGGCCCTGCACCGCATGTTCGGCGACCGGCTGGGCCGCTTCCAGTGCCTGGCCGAACGGCATGTGTTTCCGCTGGCCCTGCATGCCGGGCCGTCATTGATCAGTGACCGAACCGTGGCCATCGGCAATGCCGCCCAGACCCTGCATCCGGTCGCCGGCCAGGGACTGAACCTGGGGCTGCGGGACGCGGCCCAACTGGGACAGGCCCTGGCGCCGTGGCTGGCCCGTCCCCATACCGACCCAAGCCCCTTGCTGGCCCGGTTTGCCGGCATGCGCCGGCCCGACCGGTGGCTGACCGCAGGCATCACCGATTTCCTGCCCCGGGCATTCAGTACCGGCAATCCCCTGGTCGAGCACGCCGGCGGCCTGGCCCTGCTGGCACTGGACCTGGCGCCCTTCCTGCGTAAGCCCCTGGCTCGCCATCTGTTACAAGGCTTGCGCACTTGAACCCATCCCCCGAATCCGCATCGGGGGTTAAAATCGCTCGATGCGCATCGGCTCATGGTCTCTTCCCAACCCCGTTTTTGTCGCCCCCATGGCAGGGGTGACCGATCGCCCCTACCGCAAATTATGCAAGGCACTGGGGGCGGGCTATGCCGTGTCTGAAATGGCCGCCAGCAATCCGCGCCTGTGGCACAGCGTCAAGACATCGCGGCGCCTGAACCACGACGGCGAAATCGACCCCATCGCCGTACAGATCGCCGGATCGGATCCCGGCATGATGGCCGAGGCCGCCCTCTTCAATATTGAAAAAGGCGCGCGCATCATCGATATCAATATGGGCTGCCCCGTCAAGAAGGTATGCAATGTGGCATCGGGGTCGGCGCTGCTGCGCAACGAAGCCTTGGTGGCCGGCATCCTGCGCAGCGTGGTCGACGCCTGCTCGCCGCGCGGCGTTCCGGTTACACTGAAAACACGTACGGGATGGGATCGCGCATCGCGCAACGCCGTGCATATTGCACGGCTCGCGCAAGATATCGGCATCGCGGCCATTACCTTGCACGGACGCACCCGCTGCGACCTGTACCAGGGCAAAGCGGAGTACGATACGATACGAGAGGTCAAGCAGGCAGTACAGATTCCGGTGGTTGCCAATGGGGATATCGATAGTCCCGAGAAAGCCAGATACGTACTAGAGTACACAGGTGCGGATGCGGTCATGGTCGGGCGCGCGGCGCAAGGCAGGCCCTGGATTTTTCGGGAAATCAGCCATTACCTGGCCAACGGCGAACATTTGCCGCCGCCCACCTATGGCGAACTGCGCGATTGCCTGCTGGACCACCTGGAAGACCATTATCAGTTTTATGGCGAATTTACCGGGGTCCGCTCCGCGCGCAAGCATATAGGCTGGTATCTGGCCGACCTGCCGGATGCCCAGGCGCTTTTACCTCAGGTCAACGCCATCAGCAGTACCGGCGAGCAAACCCGCGCCATCGAGCAATGGTTTGACCGCCATCCACCCAACGAGCCAATTATGGCCAGGGCGGCCGGGGAAGCTAACCCCGTCACACCCGAAAACATCGTCACCAAGGATCATGAGTACAACTAACCCTCTGGAGCAATCAGTACGCGACCAACTCGAACGCTATTTCACCGACTTGGGCGACGAAGCCCAGCCGCGCGACCTGCTGGCCATGGTCGTGAACTGCGTCGAACGGCCCGTCCTGCAAATTGCGCTTGAACAGACCCATGGCAATCAGTCCAAGGCGGCTGAAATGCTGGGCATCACACGCAGCACCCTGCGCAAGAAACTGCTGGCGCACGATCTGCAACCCTGATTTCAAACCCTTTATTTCCATTCCATGAAAATCCAGACTGCTTTACTTTCGGTTTCCGACAAAACCGGTATTGTTGAATTCGCCCAGGCCCTGGCGCAGCGCGGCGTACGCCTGCTGTCCACCGGCGGCACCGCCAGGCAACTGGCCGGCGCCGGCCTGGCGGTGACCGAAGTGGCCAGCCATACCGGCTCACCCGAGATCCTTGACGGACGGGTAAAAACGCTGCACCCCAAGATCCATGGCGGCCTGCTGGCGCGCCGCGACAGCGCCGAACACCTGAGCACCCTGGACGAACACGGCATAGACCGCATCGACCTGCTGGTCGTCAACCTGTATCCCTTTCGTGAAACCATCGCCAAGCCGGGCTGCACTTTTGCCGACGCCGTTGAAAACATCGACATCGGGGGCCCGGCCATGCTGCGCGCCGCGGCCAAGAACCATGGCACGCCCGAAGGCGGCGTCACGGTCGCCATCGACCCCGCCGACTACCCGCGCATTCTGGCCGACATGGATGGCCCGCAGGGGCATCCCTCGTACGCCCTGCGGCTCGAACTGGCCGCCAAGGTCTATGCCCACACCGCGGCCTACGATGGCGCCATCGCCTCGTACTTGAGCAGCCTGTCGGCCGCCGAACCCGCACAGGACCAGGCGCCCGAACGCAGCGCCTGGCCGCGCACGCTGACGGTCCAGGTCACGCAACAACAGGTTCTGCGCTACGGCGAGAACCCGCACCAGACCGCCGCTTTCTACGTCGACCAACCCGTCAAGGCCGGCCTGCTGGGCAGCTACCGCCAGTTGCAAGGCAAGGAACTGTCTTATAACAACATCGCCGATGCCGACGCGGCCTGGGAATGCGCGCGCAGCTTCCAGAGCAGCGCCTGCGTGATCGTGAAGCACGCCAACCCTTGCGGCGTCGCGCTGGGCGACAGCCCGCTTCTGGCCTACCAGCAAGCATTCAAGACAGACCCCACGTCGGCGTTCGGCGGGATCATCGCCTTCAATCGCCCGGTGGACGAAGCCACGGCCCAGGCCATCAGCAATCAGTTCGTCGAAGTCCTGCTGGCGCCCGGCTATTCTTCTGAAGCCCTGGCGGTTTTCGCCGCCAAAAAGAACGTGCGCGTGCTCGAAGTGCCGCAAGGCAACGCCCATAACGATTTCGACATCAAGCGGGTGGGCGGCGGCTGGCTGGTGCAGAATCCCGACGACTTCCAGGTCGCCGAAGACGCTTTCAAGGTCGTCACCCGGCTGGCCCCCACGGCGCAGCAGATGCAAGACCTGAAATTCGCCTGGAAAGTGGCCAAGTACGTTAAATCCAACGCCATTGTCTTTGTCGGCGACAGCATGACGCTCGGTGTCGGCGCGGGCCAGATGAGCCGCATCGACTCGGCGCGCATTGCCTCGATCAAGGCCGAGAACGCGGGTCTGAGCCTGGCCGGATCGGCCGTGGCGTCCGACGCCTTCTTCCCGTTCCGCGACGGCCTGGATGTCGTGGCCGATGCCGGGGCCGCCTGCGTCATCCAGCCGGGCGGCAGCGTGCGCGACGATGAAGTCATTGCGGCCGCCAACGAGCGCGGGATTGCCATGGTCTTCACCGGCGCGCGGCATTTCCGCCACTAAGCCATGCGCATACTGGGCATTGATCCGGGGCTGCGGCGCACCGGTTTTGGCGTCATCGATGTCCAGGGCACGCGCCTGCAGTATGTCACCAGCGGCACCATCGTGGTCCCTGCGGATCAGCCGCTGGCGGGGCGCCTGAAGGTCATACTCGACAATATCCGCGAGATCGTCCAAAGCGCCCGGCCCACCGTGTCGGCGCTGGAAAAGGTATTCGTCAATACCAATCCGGCGTCCACCTTGCTGCTGGGCCAGGCACGGGGCGCCGCCATGTGCGCACTGGCTGACAGCCTGCTCGAGGTGCACGAATACACGGCCCTGCAGATCAAGAAATCCGTGGTGGGCAATGGCCACGCCGCCAAGGAACAGGTGCAGAAAATGGTGCAGCATCTTCTGGGCCTGAACGGCCTGCCGGCCGCCGATTCGGCCGATGCCCTGGCCTGCGCCATCTGCCACGCCCACTTTCACCCGCTGAAGCAGCGCTTGCAAGACACCGGCGTGCTGGCAGCGGGACGGGCCAGCCGCATACGCGGGGGCCGTTTGCTGGGCTAAGGCCCCACGCTCAAGCGCCCCGGCGGCTTACACCAGTTGATAAGGAAATCCCATGATCGGTCGCATTACCGGCACCTTGCTTGAAAAAACCCCGCCCGTCGTCTGCATAGACGTGGGCGGCGTCGGCTACGAAATCGACGTTCCCATGAGCACCTTGTACGATCTGCCCGAGAACGGCGCCAGGGTCACGCTCTACACCCACCTTGCCGTGCGTGAAGATGCGCATACCTTGTACGGTTTCTTGTCGGCCAACGAGCGCAGTGCGTTCCGGGCGCTGATCAAGGTCACGGGCATAGGCGCCCGCACCGCCCTGGCCGTGCTGTCGGGCATGACGGTCGATGAACTGGCCAGCGCGATCACGCAGCAGGAAACAGGCCGCCTGACACGCGTGCCCGGGATAGGCAAGAAGACGGCCGAGCGCCTGTTGCTGGAATTGCGCGGCAAGCTGGGCGCCGACCTGGCGCATAGCGCCGGCACGCCATCGGCCGGACGCGACGACATCTTGAACGCCCTGCTGTCGCTGGGCTATTCAAACAACGAAACCCAGGCCGCGCTCAAGGCCTTGCCCGAAGGGATCGATGTCGCCGAAGGCATACGCCTGGCGCTGAAATCGCTGGCCAGGGCCTAGGTTCAGGCCGACTGCAGATAACGGGCGTAGGCCGAGATATCGACGTTGCCGCCGCTCAGCACCACGCCGATCCGCTTGCCCCTGACCGGAACGATTTCGTTGAACACCGCCGCCGCCCCCAGGCAGCCCGTGGGTTCAACCACCATTTTCATGCGCTCGGCAAAAAACCTGAGCGCCTGCACCAGTTGCGGGTCGCTGACCGACAGCACATCGCGGGCGTACTGGCGCAAGATGGGAAAGGTCAGCGAACCCAGCGCTTGCGTCAATGCGCCATCGGCAATCGAGCTGGGCGGCGCGATATGGACGATTTCACCCGTGCGCAGGGATTGCTGGCCATCGGTGCCTGCCTCGGGCTCGACGCCGTATACCGCGCAGTCGGGGCTGATGGCATGGGCGGCCAGCAAAGAGCCCGACAACAGCCCGCCCCCGCCCAGGGGGACGAACAAAGCATCCAGGCCGCCGGTTTCTTCCAGCAACTCTTTGACGGCCGTACCCTGCCCCGCGATCACATCGGGATGATTGAAAGGCGGAATCAGTGTCAGCCCCTGCTGTTCCATCAGCGCATGCGCGACCGCTTCCCTGTCCTGGGTCTGCCGATCGTAGTCCACCACGCGCGCGCCATAACCTTGTGTCGCCGCTTTCTTTGCCGCCGGCGCATCCTGCGGCATGACGATGGTGGCCTGGACACCCAGCAAGCGGGCGGCCAGGGCGATGGCCTGGGCATGATTGCCCGACGAAAACGCAATCACGCCGGCCTTGCGCTGCGCCTCGGTCAGTTTCGACAGGGCGTTATAGCCGCCGCGGAACTTGAATGCGCCGATGCGCTGGAAGTTTTCGCACTTGAAAAACACCTGGGCGCCCAGCCGGGCGTTCAAGGTTGCGGAGGTGAGCACAGGCGTGCGGTGCGCAATGCCTTGCAAGGTGTTGCTGGCCTGAACGACGTCATCGTAAGAAGGTAGACTGGCACTCATGAGGTTCCACTATCGGTAGAAAATAAAACAGGGCCCTGCGCATGCAAGGCAGGCCACCCATTATGCTGCAATCGCCGCAAGGCTGCGCAAACAGGCGGTAGTAGAGTACGATTAGCACTGTAAATATAATCAGCACAGCAAACATGGCCATTCATTCCGATTCACTGTCCAGCATTCCCGCTCCCGAACGCCTGGTGGCGCCGCAAAGCAGCTCACCCAACGAAGACTCGGTGGAACGGGCCCTGCGTCCGCGCGAACTGAAGGAATATATCGGGCAGCACCGTGTGCGCGAACAACTGGAAATCTTCATCGCCGCCGCCAAGAACCGGGGCGAAGCGCTGGATCACGTCTTGCTGTTCGGCCCGCCCGGCCTGGGCAAAACCACGCTGGCACACATCGTTGCCCACGAAATGGGGGTGCAATTGCGCCAAACGTCCGGCCCTGTGCTGGAGCGCCCGGGCGACCTTGCCGCCCTGCTGACCAATCTTGAAAAAAACGATGTGCTGTTCATCGACGAAATCCATCGGCTTTCACCCGTGGTCGAAGAAATCCTCTACCCGGCGCTGGAAGATTTCCAGATCGACATCCTGATCGGCGAAGGGCCGGCCGCGCGCAGCGTCAAGATAGACTTGCAACCCTTCACGCTGGTGGGCGCAACCACCCGGGCCGGCATGCTGACCAACCCGCTGCGCGACCGCTTCGGCATCGTGTCGCGGCTGGAGTTCTACAACGCCGACGACCTGACCCACATCGTCACGCGCAGCGCACACCTGCTGAATGCGCATGCGACGCCAGAGGGCGCTGTCGAGATCGCGCGCCGCGCGCGCGGCACGCCGCGCATTGCCAACCGGCTGCTGCGCCGGGTGCGCGACTATGCCGAAGTCAAAGCCAACGGCAGCATCGACGCGGCCGTGGCCGGCGCGGCGCTGTCCATGCTGGAAGTCGACCCGCAAGGCCTGGACCTGATGGACAGGAAGCTGCTGGAAGCCATCATCCACAAGTTCGACGGCGGGCCGGTGGGAGTGGACAGCCTGGCCGCGGCGATCGGCGAAGAACGCGACACCATCGAGGACGTCATCGAGCCCTTCCTGATACAGCAAGGCTATTTGCAGCGCACGCCTCGCGGGCGCATCGCCACGCAGACCACCTGGCGGCACCTGGGGCTGACGCCGCCCGCCAGCGCTTCCGGAACGCCCGACCTGTTCAACTGATCGGCGGGCGGCGGCGGTTAACCGGCCACGCAGCGCAGCAGATCTTCCCCGTAGGCTTCCAGCTTGCGCACGCCCACCCCGCTGATGCCGCCCAGGTCTTCCAGCGTTTGCGGGCAGTTCATGGCCACCTCGCGCAGGGTCGCATCATGAAATATCACATAGGCCGGCACACCGTGGCTACGGGCGACGTCGGCACGCCAGGCGCGCAGGTCTTCGAAGCGCTGCTGCGCCTCGGGCGGCAGGACAATACCGGCATCTTTGCCGCGCGCGCTGGCTGACCGGCTATTGCGGGCTTTCTTCTCGGGTTCGCGCCGGAACATCAGCTGCTTCTCGCCCTTGAGCACCGCACGGCTGCTTTCGGTCAGGGCCAGGGTGCCATAGCCCTCGTGGTCCACAGCCAGCAGGCTTTGCGCCAGCAATTGGCGCAGTACGCCGCGCCAGGCCTGTTCAGACAAATCGGCGCCTATGCCGAAAACCGTCAGGCTTTGGTGCTCGTACTGCTCGATTCTGTCCGTCACCTTGCCGCGCAGGATGTCAATCAGGTGTCCGGCGCCAAAGCGCTGCCCGCGCTCACGCCAGAGCCGGTACACGGCGGAAAGAATTTTCTGCGCGGCAATGGTGCCGTCCCAGGCTTGCGGCGGTTCCAGGCAGGTGTCGCAGTTGCCGCAAGGCGTGATCGTCTGGTCAAAGTAGGCCAGCAAGCGCTGGCGCCGGCAGGTCACCGTTTCGCACAGGCCCAGCATCGCATCCAGCTGCGCGCCCAGGCGCCGCCTGAAGGCATCATCGCCCGCCGATTCGTTGATCATGCGCCGTTGCTGCACCACGTCCTGCAGGCCGTAAGCCAGCCAGGCCGTCGCCGGCAGCCCATCGCGCCCGGCCCGTCCTGTCTCTTGGTAGTAGCCTTCCACCGACTTGGGCAGATCGATGTGCGCCACAAAACGCACATCGGGCTTGTTGACCCCCATGCCGAAGGCAATGGTCGCGACCATGACCATCCCTTCTTCCCGCAGGAAACGGGCCTGGTTGTCGGCGCGCACGCTGGCGCTCAAGCCTGCGTGGTAGGGCAGCGCCGCGATCCCGTTCTCGCACAGGAAGCCGGCCGTTTCTTCGACCCTGGCCCTTGACAGGCAATAGACGATGCCGCAATCGCCTTCATGCTCGGCCTTGATGAAGGCCAGCAATTGACGCCTGACCTCGTTTTTTTCAATGATGCGATAGCGGATATTGGGGCGGTCGAAACTGGCCACGAAATGGGGCGCGCCATTCAGGTCCAGCCTTTCGGCAATTTCGCGCCGGGTGGCCGAGGTGGCCGTCGCGGTCAGCGCCAGGCGCGGCACCTGCGGCCACCGTTCATGCAGGATCGACAGCCCCAGGTATTCAGGGCGGAAATCATGGCCCCACTGCGATACGCAATGCGCCTCGTCGATGGCAAACAGCGAGACCTGCCCCTGCCCCAGCAGCTCAAGGCAGCGGTCGGTCAACAGCCGTTCGGGCGCCACGTACAACAGGTCGAGCTCGCCTTTCAGGAAAGCCTGCTCGACATCGCGCGCGGTGCGCCAGTCCTGGGACGAGTTCAGAAACGCGGCGCGCACCCCCAGCTCGAGCAAGGCATCGACCTGATCCTGCATCAGCGCAATCAAGGGAGAGATGACAATGCCGGTGCCGGGACGCACCAAGGCGGGAATCTGATAGCACAGCGACTTTCCGCCCCCCGTGGGCATCAGCACCAGGGCGTCGCCGCCCTGTACAACATGTTCGATGATGGCTTGCTGATCGCCACGAAAAGACTCGTAGCCGAAGACTTGCTGCAGGGTCGCCAGGGGAGAAATGGTCATGCTTAGTAAATGGGTACCGAGAATCGAATACCTATATCATAGTCGCCGCTGGTGATCTCCCGTCCGGCCTGCAGGCCAATACGCAAGTTCGGGCTATACCAGAACTGCTGGGTCAGGCCGAAACTGCGCCGCGTATCGCCCAGTGACGACTGCTCGTTTTCGTACACGCCGCTCACGTCGCCCCAACGGCCCATGGGCACAGTGGCCATCCATTTATGGCGCACACTGCCCACCGAGGGATCGGCCGTGTAGCGGCTCAGATCGGCATAACCGGCGCCCCGCCGCTCGTTCAGCCAGGAAAGCTGCAAGTCTTCGAGCACATCCAGTTCGTAGGCCGCCTGGTAGCGCCACCCGTTGTACATGCCCCGGTTGGCCCGCGCCAGGCCTGCGCTCCAGACGCCCCAGTCTGTTTTGTATTGCCCGCCCAGGCCCGTGGTCATCAGGTCCGGCGCCACCTGCATCTGCGACTCGAGGGTGAAACTGGGGCTGACGCCGTAGCGCAGCACCGAATTGCCCGCGGTAGGCCCCAGATTCAGGTCGCCGCTGTCGCCCGATGAATAATCCAGCGCGCCCACCGACAAAGAATACTGCCAGTTGTTTTCCGCGTCCTCTCCGCCCGCCAGCGACGACTGCGATACGTTGATGCCGCCCAGCCGCGCCGAGCTGCCCCAGGCCGGCACCATTGCCTCGTCGCTGCCAAGCGTCACGTCCAGCCCGCCGTCGCCTGCGTAACGCCAGTTCTGCGTGCCCAGGGTCCACGACTGGCCGGCCGGGGCCGCCAGCGACGGCACCGCCAGCAACGGCTCCCGGCGCCAGCCCGACGTACCCCATAAGCCGGGCGATGAAGGCGACAGCCTGCCCGATCGCCAGGCCGTCGAGTCGGCCCTGCTCCAGGAAAAGCTGTAGGAAATATCGGGAATGCTTTCAGCGGCGTTCGTAAAGACATATTCGTCATCAGGCTGAGCCCTGGACGGGCTATTGTCGGGCAAGGATCGCGGCGGCGCGACGTCGACCTGGGGCGCGGCGAACAACTGCACCGGCGCCAGATCGCGCAGCCGGGGGCCGTCAGCCCACACCGGCCGGACCATCAGCGCGCCCGCCAGCGTGGCGCATCCGGCCAGCGCAACGGCGCGCGCCAGCCTTACCGAATCAAACATCATGGCAACCACCGCAAAACCGCTACTTGGCATAGACACAGCGCCCTCAACGCAAACGTCTGCTTGAATGAAAATCCAGCATGGCTTCCCCGCTGGTATCCAGGGATTTCTTCAGGGCACTGTATTTTTCGAGCACGGCCGACTTGTACACGACGCCCAGCAGCCGGGGCGCTTCGTCCCGGCTGACCACCGGCAGGCGTTCGCCCTGGAAATGGACAAAATATTCCTGCGCCTGATCCAGTCCCATATCGGGGTACAGCGTTTTGACGAAGTCCAGGCGCAATACCTCGCCGGCCAGCTTGCTCTGCACATCCCCCTGGCTCAACAATAAACTGGTCAGATCCTGTTGGGCAATCACACCCTGGTAAACATTTTTCTCGTCCACCACATACAGATACTTGACCGGATATTCCAGGAACATCTGCAAGGCATCGCGTACCGGCGCGGTCGTGGCGACCACCGTATCGGCGGGGCGAACCAGATCCTGAATGACGGTGCGCCGAAGCTGGTAGCGAAACCAGGCGTCGCGCTCGCGCACCACCGTGACGTCATACATGGCGACTTCAGCAACGGCCCTGGATACAAAGTGCGCGATGACGCACGCCAGCATCAGCGGCAGGACAACCTGATAGCTGAGCGTCATTTCAAAAATCATCAGTATCGCCATCAGCGGCGCACTGGTCGCCGCCCCCAGGAAACTGCCCATCCCGACTAGGACATACATATAAAGCCCGGTGTTCATGCCGGGCCAGAAAAAGGACATGACCATGCCGAACAGAATGCCCAGCCCGCCCCCGACGAACAGTGCCGGCGTAAACACGCCGCCGACTGCCCCCGAACCGACCGTCAGCGCTGTGGCAAGCACCTTGAGCACCAGGATCGCCACCACGGCATACCAGGTCCAGGAAGCGTGCAGCAAAGCGTACACGACGCTATAACCATTGCCGGCCACCTCGGGCACGATGATGAGCAGCAAGCCCAGCAGCCCGCCGCCCAGGCCCAGGCTAAGGGGCAAGGGCAACTGGGTCCGCTGGAACTGGCGCCGGGAAAAATCCAGGAACTTCAGGAACAGCGGCGCGCCCAGGCCCGCAACCACTCCCAGCGCCAGGAACGGCAACACCTCGAGGCCGGACACGGGCGGTATGTCGGGCATGGCGTACGTGGTCTGGTAGTGGCCGGACATGCGCATGACAATATTGGCCGAGGCCGCGGCCACCAGCAAAGGGCCCAGGCTTTGCATGCTCATGGTGCCCAGCACGATTTCGGCCACGAACAGGGCGCCGGCAATCGGCGCGCCGTAGGCCGACGCCACGCCGGCCGCTGCGCCGCAAGCCACCAGCAGGCGCAGGCGGGCGGTGCTGAAGCGGGTGAAGCGCCCGATGGCCGAGGCACTGAGCGCGGCCATATGCACCATGGCCCCTTCCCGTCCGATCGAACCGCCCGACGCCACAGTGGACAGTGAAGACAGGGATCGGAGCATGCCCTGGCGCAGCGACAGGCGGCCATCGCCGATGGCGACCGCTTCCATGTAATCGGAATTGGTGCTGCCTTTCAGTTGCTTGGAGGCCCAAAGCAAGGCCCCCGCCGCCACGCCCCCCAGCAAGGGAAACAGCAGGCGGCCATACCAGGGCAGTTCACGCGTGACGCCTACGATGGAACCGCTGCGGCCCGTGGCCAGATACTGCACCAGGCGCATCCCCTCGTGAAAGGCGATGGTGGCCAGGGCGCCGCAAGCCCCCACCAGTACGGCCCAGCACAACATGGCCGGAAGATCCGACAGCCAGGAATAACCTGCCAGGCGTTCGCGTACTGACTGCACGGAGCTGCGTATCATGCTCGTCCTTTGATGAATCCAAAACCTTAGCGCAAGGCGCGCATCTATTTCAATCCATTTCGGGCGCTTGCCACGCCCCGGGCCAACAGGCACACTTGCCAACTATGGAAAACCCTTTAATCAAAGTGCTGGTCGTCGACGACGACCCCGCCCTGCGCCAGTTGCTGGCCGATTACCTGAACCGCCACAACTATGACACCCTGCTCGCCCCCGACGCAAGCGACTTGGCTGCGCGCATCCAGCGGTATTCCCCCGACCTCATCGTACTTGATCGCATGATGCCCGATGGCGATGGGGCCGAAGCCTGCCGCCGCCTGCGCCAGCAAGGCGAAGATATTCCCGTTATTTTACTGACCGCGCGCGACGAAACGGTTGACCGGGTGATTGGGCTGGAAGCGGGGGCCGACGACTATCTGGGCAAGCCTTTCGATCCGCGCGAGCTGCTGGCCCGCATCGAAGCGGTGCTGCGCCGCAAAAAAGGCGCTTCGACCCTGAACAAAGACAAGCCCGTCTCGTTCGGCCCCTTCGTCTTCGATCCCGCCACCCGCCAGCTGTTCAAGGACAAGGAACCCATCAAGCTGACCGGCGGCGAAGTCAACCTGCTGGAGGCCCTGGTCAACAACCCCGGCAAGCCGCTGTCGCGCGACCGCTTGCTGGCGCTGGCCCGCGATGACGACGAAGGCGAACGCAACGACCGCGCCATCGACATCGCCGTATTGCGCCTGCGCCGCGCCATTGAAGACGATCCCAAGCAGCCGCGCTGGATACAGACCGTCTGGGGCGTCGGCTACCGGTTCTCGCCCTAGGGCGGCCCGCCAGCCCGATTCAATGAGCCGAACGATGTTACGCACATGGCTGCCACGATCCCTGAGCGCCCGTTTGGTGCTGCTGACGCTCGGCACGATCTTGCTGGTCCAGGCCGCGACCTTCGCCACCGTGTCGTTCTACCGCAAAAAATTCACGGAAGAGGTCACGGTCGAGTTCACGGCCACGACCATACGCACCCTGCGCGCCTCATTGGCGGAAATTCCCGCTGACCAGCGTGCCGAGTTCGTGCGCCAGGCCTCGCAGAACGAATGGCATCTGTGGTCGCGCAGCCTGCCGCCGAACACCAGCGTGGAGCACCGCCGGCCGCCCCGCGGCGAGCCCCCTCCCCCTCCGCCGCCGGGGGACATACGCAATACGCTGCGCACCTTCGTCAAAGCCCTGAACCTGCGTCTTGACGACGATACCCGCGTCGCCCTGTCGCGCGGGCCCGAACCCAGGCTGTATATTTCGCTCCTGCCCGATCTCAAGGTGGACGAGGCACGGCAAAACAGGGAGTGGCTGGTGATCCCGCTGGATCGCATCGCGCCGCCGGTGGCCACGCCCGTGATCATTGTCTGGCTCAGCGGCATGGGCCTGTTTCTGCTGCTGGCGGCCGCGTTCTCCTGGCATATCACCCGGCCGCTGACGCGGCTGGCCAAGGCGGCCGACCAGTTGGCGGCGGGCCAGCCTGAACGCGTCACCCCTTCGGGCCCCACTGAAACCCGTATCCTGGGGGAGCGCTTCAATGCCATGCTGGACACGCTGGCCGAATCGAACGCCGTCCAGCGCACGCTGCTGGCCGGACTGCCGCACGATCTGAAAGGGCCTTTGTCCCGCATGTGGCTGCGCATAGAAATGGTCGAGGACCCCACCTTCAAGGAAGGCATGCTCAAGGACGTCCAGGACATGCAGCGCATGGTGAACCAGTTCATCGGCTTTGTGCGCGGCTCTGATCCGGGCTCATATCAGTTCACGCCCATGGTGATCAACACCTGGCTGGATGAGCAGGTCACCGCCTGGGAGAGCGCCGGCAGCCCCGTCAGGCTGGTTCAGATGCCCAGCGAGCCGCTCAGCCTGGACGGCGACAAAATGGCGTTGGGCCGGCTCCTGGACAACTTGATCACCAATGCGCTGAATCATGGCAAGCCTCCCGTCGAGATTGCGCTGAAGGCCACGCCGGAAGGGGCGGTCATCACGGTCGCCGATCACGGCCCGGGCATCAGCGCCGATCGCCGGGTCGAAGCCATGCGGCCCTTCTCGCGGCTGGACGAAGCGCGCACCCGCACAGGCTCTGTCGGCCTGGGCCTGGCCCTGGCCGACAGCATCGCCCGGGCCCACCAGGGCGCGCTGAGCCTGGAAGCGGCCCCCTGGGGCGGCCTGGAAGTACGGATAAGCCTGCCGGCGAAGGCTGCGGCTAGCGATCGAAATCCGGCGGCGTAGGCGGCACCGACAAGCCGAACATCCGCCAGTACACCCAGATATTGAAGATCAGGGCCACCGGCAAGGCGATGACCGTGCCGGACAGCACCAGCCGCAGCGAATCCACCGACGCCGCGGCGTCCCAAAGGGTGATGTCGTCCAGGACCAGATAGGGGAAAAAGCTGTACCCCAGCCCGCCCAGCATCGTCAGGAAGATCAGCAAGGTCATGAAGAAAGGCAGCGCGGTCGTGCGATAGCTGCTGTTGATCATGCGCTGCAGGCACATTTCGACCGAGACGAAACAGATCAGCAACAAGCCCCACAAGGCGGCCACGGCCTGCCAGTGCGGGCCATCGCTCCATTTGATGAACACGCCCGGGTTGGCGAAAGCCAGGACCACGGACACCGCCACGGCGCCCGCGGCCGACCAGCGCACCGCGCGCCGGCCCCAAATCACGGCGCGCGCGCGCAGCTCGCCCGCCACCCGCATGATCAGCCAGGACGCCCCCAGCAGACAATAGGCGGCGACCGTGCACAGGCCGACGAACAGGGAAAACCAGATATAGCCCGGCTCAGTCTCGTACGACACCACCACCTGCGCCAGCAGCAAGCCATGAGAGAACGCCGTCAACAACGAGCCGGCTGCAAACCCCGCCAGCCAGCGCGCCTGAAACTCCTGCGGCGCCCGCAGCCGCATTTCAAATGCAACCGAGCGCAATAAAACGCCCAGCGCCAGCAGGCATAAGGGCAGATAAAGCTGGCCCATGATGCTGCCCCAGGCCTTGGGAAAGGCGGCAACGAACAGGCCCAGCCCAAGAAAGAGCCAGAACTCATTGGCGTCGCGCCAGGGGCTCAGCAAAGACAGCATGCGCGGACGGAGATCGGCCGGCGCAAACAGGACCAGGCTGCCGACGCCGATATCGAAACCGTCGAGCACCGTGCCGGCCACGATAATGGCGAAGAACAGCGCCATGAAGATCAGCGGCATCCAGAATGCGGGGTCCTGCGCGCCAAGCCCCAGGGCCCCAGCCAAGGAATCAATCATGCGCGTCCCCTGCGGCGTGCAATCGGCACCACGCCAAAACGGGCAATATGGCGCAGCATCTGGAAGAAGCCCAGCAAAAACAGCAGATAAAAAGCCAGGTAGGCCAGATAGCCGCCCAGCAAGGTTTCAAAAGACGTGCTGCCCGTCACTTCGCTGAGGGTGACCGTGCCGGTGACCGCGTACGGAAACGCCCCGAGCAAGATGTAGGCCAGCCCTGCCAGCAGCAGCACCCAGCCCGAAAACGTCATGCCGGCCAGCACATGGCGCCATCCGCGCGACAGCGCCCCCGGGTCGTACTGGACACGCCTGGCGCGCCATGCCGTCAGCCAGGCGATGACCAGCATGGCCAAGCCGGCCAGCACCGCCAGCCGAAACGACCAGAAGATCATGGGTACGGGCGGCGCCATGCCTGAAAACTGATCCAGGCCGCGCAAATCGCCGGCGGCATCGCGCCCCAGCCAGGCGGCGCCGGCGCGCGGCAAGAGCCAGGCAGAGCGATTGGCCTCTGCCTGGGCGTCGGGCCAGGCAAACAGCACCAGATCGGCGGGCTCTCCGCTGTGCCAATAGGCCGCGGTGGCGGCTGCCTTGGCCGGCTGGTATTGCGCCGTCATATTGCCCATGCCGGCCACCATCAGGCCTTGCAGGACGATGCTGACGGCCGCGACCCAGAGCGCCGACTTGAATACCAGCCGCCCGCTGTCATCGGCGGGACGGCGCAGGGATTGCGCCGCGATCATGCCCATCATCAGGAAGGCGGTCGTCAGCGCGGCCGCCAGGATGAACAGGCCCGCATACCAGGGCAGCGCGGGGTTGAACAGAACGGCCAGCCAGTCGACCACCTGATACTGCCCGTCGACAAACTGGGCGCCCGTGGGCGCATGCATCCACGACAGCAGGACCAGCAGCCAGAACGAGGACACCGTCACGCCCACCGCCACCATGAGAACGACCAGCGCGTGGATCTTGTCGGACAGGTAGCGCTGACCGAACAGCATGGCCCCCAGAAAACACGACTTGAAGACAAAGGCCGAGAGAATGCCCGCCGCCAGCAAAGGCCCGGCCACATTGCCTATTTTGTCCATGAGCGAAGGCCACAGGCTGCCGAACTGAATCAGTACCGGCAGGCTGGCCGCAAAGCTCAGGATAAAGGCCAGCGCGAACACCCGCACCCAGAAGCGGTATGCCGCGATCCACGCAGCATGATCCGGCCCCAGCGAGCGAAGCTTGAAATACAGCAGTATCCACGCCAGCCCCAGCTCGATAACCAGAAACAGCAGCATAAAGCCCAGACTCGAAAAAAACTGGATCTGCGATAACCACAATGTCGAGTGCGTCATAATGAGCGCTAGTTTAGAGCCAGTTCGCCATTTGTAAACCCGCAAAAGCGGGCAAATAATGCTGAACGTGGCAAAATGCTTACTTCACCTGATCATTCCTTGTTTATTTCTGTATGACCCCCGTGCCCACTCCTGCTCCTGTTTCAAATTTTTTGCGCACTATTATCGATAACGACCTGGCCCAGGGCCGTTATGCCGACAAGCGCTGGGCAGGCAAGCCAGGGCCGGCTTCCGTGCAGTCCCAGGGCGATGCCGATCCGGCCCGGATCCGCACCCGCTTTCCGCCGGAGCCCAACGGTTACCTACATATCGGGCATGCCAAGAGCATTTGCCTGAACTTCGGCCTGGCCAGCGATTACCAGGGCGCCTGCCACCTGCGTTTCGACGACACCAACCCCGAAAAGGAAGAGGACGAATACGTCAAGGCCATTATCGACATGGTGCAATGGCTGGGCTTCAGCTGGCACTACGGCGACGAGAAAAACTGCTACTTTGCCAGCGACTACTTCGACTACATGTACCAGTTTGCCGAAGCGCTGGTCCAGGCCGACCTGGCTTATGTCGACGAACAAAGCGCCGATGAAATGCGCGCCACCCGCGGCACGCTGACCGAAAAAGGCACGAACTCGCCGTGGCGCGACCGCCCGGCCGACGAATCCTTGCGCCTGCTGCGCGAAATGCGCGACGGCAAGCACCCCGACGGCAGCATGGCGCTGCGCGCCAAGATCGACATGGCTTCGCCCAACCTCAATCTGCGCGACCCGGTGCTGTACCGCATACGGCATGTGCCCCACCATCGCACAGGCACGCGGTGGTGCATCTACCCCATGTATTCCTGGGCCCACCCGGTCGAGGATGCCCTGGAAGGCATTACGCACAGCATCTGCACACTGGAGTTCGAAGACCAGCGGCCTTTCTACGACTGGATCCTGGACCATCTGGCCGACCTGGGGCAACTGCGGCGCCCGCTGCCCAATCAACACGAATTTGCGCGCCTGAACCTGAGCTATGTGATCACCAGCAAGCGCAAGCTGCTGCAACTGGTGCGCGAAGGCCATGTCGACGGCTGGGACGACCCCCGCCTGCCTACGCTGGCCGGGCTGCGCCGGCGCGGCTATACGCCGGAATCCATACGCCTGTTCTGCGAACGCCTGGGGGTATCGAAAGCCGATTCACGCATTGATTACAGTGTGCTTGAGCAAGCGCTGCGCGATGACCTCGACCCCAAAGCGGCCCGCAGCGTGGCCGTCCTCGACCCCATCAAGCTGGTACTGACCAACTACCCGGAAGGCCAGACCGAGCTTTGCCATGCGCCGCGCAATCCGCACAATCCCGATGCGGGACAACGCGAATTTCCGCTGTCGCGCGAGCTCTGGATAGAACGCGACGATTTCCGCGAAGAACCGCCCAAGAAGTATTTCCGACTTTTTCCCGGGAACACGGTGCGCCTGAAATACGGCTATATCATCCGCTGCACCGGCTGCATCAAGGACGAAAACGGCAAGGTGACCGAAGTCCACGCCGAATATCTGCCCGACACCAAAAGCGGGACGCCCGGCGCCGACTCGGTCAAGGTCAAGGGCAATATCACCTGGATCAGCGTCGGCCATGCCGTTCCCGCCGAAATCCGCCTGTACGACCGCCTGTTCACCGAAGCCCACCCCGACGCGGGCGACAAGAACTTCCTGGAGGCGCTCAATCCGCATTCCCGCCATGTCGTTCAGGCCTGGCTCGAACCCGGCACGGTCGGGTCTGCCGATAGCGCCTGGCAGTTCGAACGCCTGGGCTATTTCGTTGCAGACCGCGAAGACTCCACGCCCGAAAAACCGGTGATCAACCGCACGGCCACGCTCAAGGATTCCTGGGCGCCGCAAAAATGATTGCCGAAAATTTGTAATTTTTTATTAACGAAAGAAGAATCCGTGAGCGACGCCAACTCAAAACGCAAAAGCCCCTCAGCACTGGACTTCAAAAGCGCCACGCTTTATGCCTTGCGCGTCGTGCTGCACACCCACGACGATGTCGAACTGCTTGCCGCGCTTGAACGGCGCATGACCGACGCCGGCGCCTTCTTCGAGAACGAAGCGGTCGTCATCGACGCCAGCCAGATCTCGGAACCCGTCAACTGGGCCATCCTCGTCCAGGCGCTGCGCGAGCACAGCCTGCACCCTGTGGGCGTGGTGGCGCAAGACGCCAACCTGGAAGCCGCCAAGGCGCAAGGCCTGGCGGCCGTCGACCTGGCCAGCCCAACGCCCCGCCCGGTCAGCAAACCCGCGCCGGAACAGGAAGTGCCCGTCGTCGCCCCGCCGACCGGGAAAGCAGCCGAACACCGCAGCCCAGCCGCGGCGCCGGCCGAGCCCGCCCAAAACACCGCCACGGCAGCGCCCGAGGTGGCGCCCGCCGCCATGGTCATCAACCGGCCGCTGCGTTCGGGCCAGCGCATTTACGCGCGCAACACCGACCTGATCATCATCGGCGTCGTCAGCCAGGGCGCGGAAGTCATCGCCGACGGCAATATCCATGTGTACGGGCCTTTGCGCGGCAAAGCCATGGCCGGCGCCCGGGGCGACACGACCGCCCGCATTTTCACCACACAGCTCGACCCCGAGCTGTTGGCCATTGCCGGCGTCTATCGTGTCATTGAAACCCAGTTGGACAAGTCATTGCACAACCAGCCGACCATCGTCCAGCTGGACGACGACACACTGAAAATTACCGCCTTGGGCAAATAGCAGATATTTTTTGTTGCCAAGCCAAAGTTAAATTAGTGTCAGTTTGAGCAGTCTTAATGCAAATTTGCATTACGATTACGTGATTTATCAATACCTAAAGGAATTCTATCGTCATGGCGCGAATTGTTGTGGTGACTTCCGGCAAAGGCGGTGTGGGCAAAACCACCACCAGCGCGAGCTTCTCTTCTGGACTGGCGATGCGTGGCCACAAAACCGTTGTGATCGACTTCGACGTGGGCTTGCGCAACCTGGACCTGATCATGGGGTGCGAACGGCGCGTTGTGTACGATTTCGTCAATGTCATTCAGGGCGAGGCCACCCTGAACCAGGCGCTTATCCGCGACAAACAGCTTGAAAACCTGTTCATTCTTCCCGCCTCGCAAACGCGCGATAAAGATGCGCTGACGCGCGAAGGGGTCGAAAAGGCGCTCAAGGACCTTGCCGACATGGGCTTCGAATACATTATCTGCGACTCGCCGGCGGGTATCGAAACCGGCGCCCTGATGGCATCGTACTTTGCCGACGATGCCTTGGTGGTGACCAACCCCGAAGTGTCCTCCGTACGCGACTCCGACCGCATATTGGGCATCTTGTCGGCCAAATCGCGCCGTGCCGAAAAAGGCGAAGAGCCCATCAAGGAATACCTGCTGCTGACCCGCTACAACCCCAAGCGCGTGGCCGAAGGCGAAATGCTGTCGCTGAAGGATATTGAAGACATCCTCCGCATCAAGCTCATCGGCGTCGTGCCCGAATCCGAATCGGTGCTGCAAGCATCCAACCAGGGCATTCCCGCCATCCACCTGCGCGACAGCGACGTCGCCGTCGCATACCAGGACGTCGTTGCCCGCTATCTGGGCGAGGAAAAACCGCTACGTTTCGTCGACTACGAAAAGCCAGGTCTGTTCAAGCGCCTGTTCGGAGGGAAATAATATGTCCCTGCTTTCTTTTTTTCGTGGCCAGAAGAAAACCTCCGCCAGCGTGGCGCGCGACCGGCTGCAGCTGATTCTGATCAATGAGCGCGGCGACGGCGTCACGCCCGACTACCTGCCCCGGCTGCAGAAAGAGCTGGTCGAGGTCATTTCCCGCTACGTCAAAATCAATCCGGACGACATCAAAGTCAATCTGGAGCGCCAGGACTCCCTGGAAATTCTTGAAGTCAAGATCGAAATGCCCCAGCCGGAAGCCCGGTAGCGCCAGCGCATAGCGGCAAAAATGCCCCCACGCTGCACGGGCTGACGCCCGCTTGCTGCCCCCCAAGGGGGCGCTTTTTGCCTTGGGGCGGCCCGGCGGCAAAAAAACCCCCGAAAAGCCGAAGCCTTCCGGGGGTTTCATCTACGGAGTCAATCGTTATGGATCCGGGCGGGAACGCCCCGGGTCCATTTTTTTTTGCTATTTATTCTTGCCGACTTGGTCGCCAATGACGCCGCCTATGGCTGCGCCGCCCACGGTACCCAGGACGCCGCCGCCCGTGACGACGGCGCCGGCGACGCCGCCAAGACCCGCGCCGGTTACGGTGCTTTTCTGACGATGGCTCATGCTGTCCCAGGATGAGCAGCCGCCCATAGCCAGAGCAAGAATACCGATAGCGCCAAATTTACTGAGGGTTGCTGCTTTCATTTTTTACCTCCAAAGAATGCGAGCTGATGACTTAAAGTAGCCGATTTCAGGTGCTGCATGCATGCCAGGTCGTACCGCCTTGTGAACTTGCGAAACAGATGTATCAAGAGGGAACTATGTCGATTTGATCAGTGCCAGCACCTCTTTGAACTGTGGGTGCGCGGGTGTTTCCAGCCATTCGAACATGGCCATTTCAGAACTGATCCGCTCTAGCCTGTAATGGTCCCAGCGCGCGCAGGCCGCAGCATGGTCGGACGGTTGGCGGGAGCCGATGCAATCCGTGACCAGGATGGGCGCCAAGCCCAGGCCGGCCAGACCCAGGCCGGTTTGTAACACGCACACATGCGCTTCTGTGCCAATTAACAACACTTTTCGGCGCTGCCGGGGCAGTTCGGGCAGGAAGTGCGCCTCGCGCGCGGCATCGAAGTGCTGTTTGTGAATGACATGATCGACCCAGCGCCGCAGCACCGGGTCGGTGGGTCCGATCTTCTCTGCCCAGTGCTCGGTGGCCATGACCGGCACACCCAGCAACTGTGCCGCCTGCAGCAAACGCTGAGTCGATGCGATAAGCGCCTGCTGGCCGGCAATGGCGGGCAGCAGCCCGGTTTGCATATCGACCAGCAGGACCATGGAATCGTGCGTACTCAGGGTGGGCATGGGACCTCCTTCAGACCGTGGCGCTACTTAAGTGCTTTATAGCGCAAACGCCGAGGTTTGGCGCCCTCTTCACCCAGACGGCGAACCTTGTCGGCTTCATATTCCTGATAGTTGCCGTCAAAGAAGACGACCTGCGAGTCCCCTTCGAACGCCAGTATGTGGGTGGCGATGCGATCCAGGAACCAGCGGTCGTGGCTGATGACCATCACGCTGCCGGCGAACTCCAGCAAGGCGTCTTCCAGCGCGCGCAATGTTTCCACATCCAGATCGTTGGAGGGCTCGTCGAGCAGCAACAGATTCCCGCCGGCAATCAGCGTCTTGGCCAGGTGCAGGCGCCCGCGCTCGCCGCCCGACAGTTTGCCGACCTGCTTGTTCTGGTCGCCGCCCTTGAAGTTGAAGCGCCCCAGGTATGCGCGCGAGGGCATTTCGAAGCGCCCCACGGTCAGCAAGTCGGCGCCGTCGGAAATGGCCTCGAATACGGTTTTATCGTCGGGCAGGGATTCGCGCGACTGGTCGACAAAAGCCAGCTTCACGGTCTGGCCGACCTTGACTGATCCGGAGTCGGGCTGTTCCTGGCCCGCGATCATGCGAAATAGCGTGGACTTGCCCGCGCCGTTCGGCCCGATAATGCCCACGATCGCACCGGGGGGAATCTTGAAGCTGAGCTGATCGATCAGCAAGCGATCGCCATACGCCTTGCTGACATTCTCGAATTCGACAACTTCGTTACCCAGGCGCTCGGCGACGGGAATGAAGATTTCCTGCGTTTCGTTGCGCTTCTGGTATTCGTGCGACGACAATTCTTCGAAGCGCGCCAGGCGGGCCTTGGCCTTGGCCTGCCTGCCCTTGGGGTTCTGCCTGACCCACTCGAGCTCCTTCTTGATCGTGCGCTGGCGGGCCGATTCAGACGCCTCTTCCTGCTTGAGCCGGTCATCTTTCTGTTCGAGCCAGGAACTGTAGTTGCCCTTCCAGGGTATGCCGTGCCCCCGGTCCAGCTCAAGTATCCATTCCGCCGCATTATCCAGGAAGTAGCGGTCATGGGTCACGCCAACCACTGTGCCCGGGAATTTGCGCAGGAATTGCTCCAGCCATTCGACGCTTTCCGCGTCCAGGTGGTTGGTGGGCTCGTCGAGCAACAGCATGTCGGGCTTGGACAGCAGCAGGCGGCACAAGGCCACCCGGCGCTTCTCGCCGCCTGAAAGATTGCCGATGACGGCGTCCCAGGGGGGCAGCCTTAAGGCATCGGCGGCGATTTCCATCTGGTGCTCGATATCGTCGGAGCCGCTGGACGCCGCGGCCGCGATCACGGCTTCGAGCTCGGCCTGCTCGGTGGCCAATTGATCGAAGTCCGCGTCCGGCTCGGAGTAGGCGGCGTAGACTTCTTCCAGCCGTTTGCGGGCGCTGAACAGCTCGCCCAGACCCTCTTCGACGGACTGGCGAACCGTATGCTCGGCATTCAGGACCGGCTCTTGGGGCAGGTAGCCGATATTCAGGCCAGGCATGGGAATGGCTTCGCCCTCGATCTCGCGGTCTATGCCCGCCATGATCTTGAGCAGGGTCGATTTACCCGAGCCGTTCAAGCCCAGCACCCCGATTTTGGCGCCGGGAAAGAACGACAGTGAAATATCGCGCAGAATCTGGCGCTTGGGCGGCACAATTTTGCCAACCCGGTTCATCGTATATACGTATTGGGCCATAACAAGCAAATCAAAGAATGAAGAAAACCCCGATTGTAGGCCGTGCGGCAAATTAAAGCCGGGCCTTGCGGGCCAGGAGCGGCCGGCATGCTTTAAAATCAAGCTCTCATCCTCGTTCCCGCCGACTCGCCATGTCCACTGAAGAAACCGCCCCACTGGTCTTTACCGCCGATGAGCTCGATTTGCTGGGCCGCACCGCCGATGCCTTGAGCGCCTACATGGGCAAACCCGTGCTGGCCGAAATCATGGATGCGGAAGAAACCGGCTTCGAATGGGTTATTTTCGCGGTTCCGCTCGATGTCCAGGACAACCCCGACGACCATGTCGTGGTGCAGATCGGCGGCGCCGATGCCCGTTTCGTGGGCAATACCGGCGGCATGACGATCAGCGACGGCGAAGTCTTCGACTGCGAATACCTGTGGGCCATCCAGTTGTCCGATCTGGAAGGCGTCCGCTTCATCAAGGTGGACCAGGAAGGCGACGAAGTCGCATGGACGGATACGCTGCAAGACATTCTGCCTTTCATCATGGCCGACGAAGCGCCGGCGGACGATGACAGCGGCGACGATGACGATGATGACGACGACATGCTGGACCTGGACGAGCCTAACGGGCCCCGCACCCTGCATTAGGGCGCCAGGCTCAATCCGCTAGCGGGCCCGATCGCGCATATACAGCAGCAGGCCAAGCGGCCACATCAGGCCGACCAAGGTGCGCGGCGCAAGGCCTTTGAGCCGGTGCCCCGCGGGCAGGGGCTGCCTGCTGTGTCTAAGATGCAGGGAAAAGCGGGTGTAGCGCGCCGCGGCCATCAAAAATGCCTGGGGCCGGTAACGGAACCAGGGCAAGCATTCGACCACCGTGTCATAAGCCAGCAGCCATAGCCCCAACGCATGTTGCTGGCCGTCCCTTCCTTGGTTCGACAGCGAATCGCTGTTGTGGTGATACACCCTGAACACCTGATTGACGAAGCGGGTCAGGTAGCCCGCGCGTGCAATGGCCCGCCACACCAGGCTTTCGGGCACGAATCCGGCAATTTCCTCGGGGAAGGGAAATTTCAGCAGAACGTCGGTGCGCAGGCAGCCGAATTTCTCGCCCTTCACATGGTATTTGAAGGTCATGTCGAGCGAGGTGGCATCGAGCAGATCGCGCGGGTACATATCGCCCACGATATGGCCGTCGGGGCGGGCGCACAGGCCGGTAATCGCCACGAAACGGTCGCGGTCATTACGCGGAATGTCGCTCCAGACGGTGGCCATGGCATACAAGGCGTTGGTATCCAGGCTGTCGTCGCTGTCGAGCGCGACCACCAGTTCGCCATTGGCCTTCTTGACGCCGCGGTTGAAGGCCGTTTTCTTGTGCTGGTTTCTTTGCCACATGTAATGGATGGGGAAGCTGGCTTCTTGCTGCCAGCCCATGACCATCGCGCGCGTGTTGTCGGTGGAGCCGTCATCGACAATCACCCATTCGAAGTCCTGGAACGATTGCTCGCACAGCGACAGATAGACCCTTTCCAGTGTATGGGCCCTGTTATAGGTAGGTGTGACAACCGTAAAAAGGTGGCGCCAAGTGGACATACCGATTTTCTTTATAGCTTAGCATTCAGGTACGGGCGGCCCAGCCTGCAGAGAGAGCCCGTACCCGAGCTGGTTTGCATTCTTGCCCTATGTTTTTCCCACTTCAACGGTTTTATGATAGGTCAAAAAAAATCCGCAGACTGAATATCTGCGGATTGCTTGCCATACTTACATCTGGATACTTTCCTACTGGGGGAGCGATGCCCATCCTTCGGCTTACGCCCGCCAAGCAAGGCATCAAGACCGCTTTCGGGCTGTCTTGTCCAAGTCGATAGGACGCAAAAAAGCGCCGCGCGGGCCCTAAAGGACCTAAGGCAAGCGGCGCCGGTACAGCACGCGTTCTACCGCAAGGGAATCAGGCGCGTTTTACTTTTTCAAGCATCTTGAAAACGCCTTTGGGCGCGCGCACGAAAAGGCGCTTGAATGCTTTGCCCAGGCAACGGCGCTCTAGCGTGTTGCGGCGCGTGCGTTTGATTTCTGCCATGATGATCTCCGATCTGTGCGTGCAAGGTGCGCGGGCGGCGCAACCCTAAAAATTCAGTTAACCCGCCATTCTACCCCAGAATGCCGCTCAAGCACAAAAACGCCGCCGTGCCTGCCACTGGCCCGGCGGCAAAAAGGGGCATGGCCAAGCGGCGGGAAAAGAACGATTATCATAGCGGCATGAGCTCACATATTCGGATTTTCGGCGCACGCCAGAACAACCTCAAGAACCTTGACGTTTCCATCAACACGGGCGAACTGCTGGTCGTCACCGGCGTGTCCGGATCAGGCAAAAGCTCCCTCGCGTTCGACACGCTTTATGCCGAAGGGCAGCGGCGCTATGTAGAAACTTTTTCGCCTTACGCCCGGCAGTTCCTGGATCGCATGGACAAGCCCCAGGTCGAACGCATCGAGGGTATTCTGCCCGCCATTGCCATCGACCAGGTCAATCCGGTGCGCAACTCGCGCAGCACGGTGGGGACCATGACGGAGCTCAACGACCACCTGAAACTGCTCTTTGCCCGGCTCGGCCGCCTTTATTGCCAATGCTGCGGCCGGCGCGTGCAGCGCGATGACGCGCAATCGGTGCAGCAGCAACTGGCCGCGCGGGCACAAGAAGCCGGCGACCCCAGACTGGTGATTACCTTTCCCATCGTGGTTCCCTCCAATTACACCGAAGAGGAAGTGCGGGGCTTTCTGGAGCAGCAGGGCTATACCCGGGTTCACCATGAAGAGATCCGGCTGCACACTCCGCCGGCGGCCAAGACCAAGGGGAAAAGCAAGCGCGCCCCCAAGGCGGAAAAACTACGTGTGCTGCACGTGGTGCAAGACCGCTTTCGCTATAGTTCGGCCGAGCCCCAGCGCGTCATGGAAGCCCTGGATGCCGCGCTGAAGCAGGGCGACGGCCATATTGCGGTACACGCCATGCCGGATGCCGGCGGCGACGGCGCCGCTCAGGAAATCGTGTGGCGTTTCAGCAATCGCCTGCACTGCGCCGCCTGCGATATCGAATACAGCACGCCGCTGCCCAGTACCTTTTCCTTCAACTCCCCCCTGGGCGCCTGCGAATCCTGCCGGGGCTTTGGCCGCGTCATGGGCATCGACTACGGCCTGGTCGTCCCCGACGAAAAGAAAACCCTGCGCGAAGGCGCCGTCAAACCCTGGCAGACCAACAGCTACAAAGAGTGCCAGACGGAAATGGAGCAATATGCCCCGGCTGCCGGCGTCCGGCTCGATACGCCCTGGCACGCCCTGAGCGAAGACGAAAAACGCTGGGTGATCGATGGCACGCCCGACTGGAAAGGCGGCAACAACGCCTGGAAGACGCAATGGTATGGCGCGCAGCGCTTTTTCGACTGGCTGGAATCGCGCGCCTACAAAATGCACGTGCGGGTGCTGCTGTCGAAGTATCGCAGCTACACCCCCTGCCCCGCCTGCGGCGGTGCACGGCTCAAGCCCGACGCCACACTGTGGCGCCTGGGCAGCCAGACAGCCGCCGACGGCGACGGCGCCTACCCCCGCTTCATGCCTGTACACGCCCAATGGTCCCGCGATCAGCTCGATGCCTTGCCCGGCCTGGGCATCCACGACCTGATGCGCCTGCCCATCAGCCGGGTACGCGACTATTTCTTCGACATCAGCTTTGGCGCAAGCCTGGATGCCGCCATTGACCTGCTGCTCAACGAGGTGCGCACCCGCCTGAAGTTCCTGTGCGATGTAGGCCTGGGCTATTTGTCGCTGGACCGTCAAAGCCGCACGCTGTCGGGCGGCGAAGTCCAGCGCATCAACCTGACCACGGCGCTGGGCACCTCGTTGGTGAACACGCTGTTCGTGCTGGACGAACCGTCTATCGGCCTGCACCCGCGCGATATGCATCGCGTCGTGGAAGTCATGCACAGGCTGCGCGCCAACGGCAACACCCTGGTCGTCGTCGAGCACGATCCGCAGGTCATGATCGCCGCCGACCGTATCATGGACATGGGACCCGGCCCCGGCGAGCGCGGCGGCCAGATTGTCTTTGATGGCACGCCCGAGCAATTGCGCAACGCCGATACGCTGACGGGAAACTATCTGGGCAGCCGCCTGCGCGTCGAAGCCCCGCGCCCCATGCCGGTTGCAGCCAACACGCCGCGCTTGCTGCTCGAAGGCGCGAAGGCCAACAACCTGCAGGATGTCGCCTTGTCCATCCCCCTGGGCCGGCTGGTCTGCGTGACCGGCGTATCGGGCTCGGGCAAATCGACCTTGATCCAGGACGTGCTGTACCCCGCCATCCTCAAGCACCAGGGCAAACCCACCGAGTCGCCGGGCGAGTACGAACGCCTGCTGGGCGCGGAGCAACTGGCCGAAGTCGTCATGGTGGATCAAACCCCCATCGGCAAGACCGCCCGGTCCAACCCCGCCAGCTATGTCGGCGCCTTCGATGCCATACGCAAGCTTTTTGCCCAGGCAACGCTATCGAAAGAACGCGGCTATACGGCAGGCACCTTCAGCTTCAACACCGGCGACGGACGCTGCCCCACCTGCGGCGGCACAGGCTTCGAACATGTCGAGATGCAATTCCTTTCCGACGTGTACCTGCGCTGCCCCGATTGCGACGGCAAGCGCTTCCGGCCCGAAATACTCGAAGTCCGCGTCGAGCACCTGGGCCGCAGCGCGTCGATCGACGAAGTACTTGAAATGACCATCAGCGAAGCCCTGGATTTTTTCAGCGGCCTGCGCGACGTGCAGTGGGGACTGGCGCCGCTGGCCGACGTGGGCCTGGAATATGTGCGTCTTGGCCAGCCTGTACCCACGCTCTCGGGCGGCGAAGCGCAACGCCTCAAGCTGGCCGGCCATCTGGCCAACGCGGCGCGCAGCGGGATTTCAAGCGCCGGCGTCGCCAAGAAAGGCAGCCTGTTCCTGTTCGACGAGCCCACCACGGGCCTGCACTTCGACGACGTGGCGCGCCTGATGCGGGCCTTCCGGAAACTGCTGGCCGCCGGGCATTCGCTTCTGATCATCGAACATAATCTGGATGTGATCCGGGCCGCGGACTGGGTCATCGACCTGGGCCCCGAAGGCGGCGATGCCGGAGGCCGCATCGTAGGCACGGGGACGCCCGAAACGCTGATGCAGAACAAGGCTTCGCATACCGGCCAGGCCCTGGCCGACTACACCAGCGCCATCGTCTATGAAGACAAGTCGCAGCTTGCCCGGCAACTGGCGGAGCCCACGGCCCACTATGGGGCCGATGCCGGCACGCCGCTGCAGACCGCTCTGCGGCACCGGCGCGGCCAGAAGCCGAGCATCGACATGGTCAATGCCCGCGAACACAATCTGAAAGGCATTAACGTCAGTATTCCGCGCGACACCTTTACCGTGATCACGGGGGTGTCGGGCTCGGGTAAATCCACCCTGGCCTTCGACATTCTGTTCAACGAAGGACAGCGCCGCTATCTGGAATCCCTTAATGCCTACGCCCGGGCCATTGTGCAACCGGCCGGCAAGCCCGACGTGGACGCCATCTACGGCATCCCGCCCACCGTCGCCATCGAGCAGCGCACCAGCCGCGGAGGCCGCAAGTCCACCGTCGCCACGATGACCGAGATCCATCACTTCCTGCGGCTGCTGTATGTGAAACTGGGCACGCAAATGTGCCCTACCTGCAACGTCGCCGTCGAGCCGCAGAAGGCCGAGCAAATTGTCGCCCAGATACTGAAGGACCACAAAGGCCGTCATGTCGGCATCCTGGCGCCGCTGGTCAGCGCGCGCAAAGGCTATTACACCGACCTGGCCAAATGGGCCGCCGGCAAAGGCCATAGCCACTTGCGCGTGGATGGCGAATTCATCCCCGTCGCGCCGTGGCCGCGGCTGGACCGCTACAAGGAACACACCATCGAGCTGCCCGTTGCCGACCTGGTCGTGGACCCGAAGCGCGAGGCCGAACTGCGCCAAGCAGTCGGCAGCGCGCTCGAGCATGGGCAAGGCAGCATGAGCATCTTGCTGGATCTGACCCCCGCTCAGGCGGCAAGCCTGGATGAGCGCCGCAGCGCCGGCTTGAGCGCATCCGTCCAGCAGAAGCATTTTTCGGTCAAGCGCGCCTGCCCCAGTTGCGGCACCAGTTTTCCCGAGCCCGATCCGCGCATGTTCTCGTACAACTCCAAGCACGGCTGGTGCACCAGCTGCTTTGGCACCGGCCTGCAACTGGCCGGTTTCGATGCGGAGCAAACGGGCGAGGAAACCGCCTGGAATGCCTGGTACGAAGGCAATACGGAAACCTGCAGCAGTTGCCACGGCGAGCGCCTTAACCCGGTTTCCCGGGCATTCCGCTGGCGCGGCCGATCGATTGCCGAACTGGCCGCCCTGCCCGTATCCGATGCGCAAACCTTCTTCGACGGCCTGGTCATCCGCGGGCGCGAAGGCGACATTACGCGCGACATCATGACCGAGATCCGGGGACGGCTCAGCTTCATGCGCGAAGTCGGCCTGGGCTACCTGGCGCTGGATCGCGCCGCGCCCACCCTGTCGGGCGGCGAGGCGCAGCGCATACGGCTGGCCGCCCAGTTGGGCTCCAACCTGCAAGGCGTGTGCTATGTGCTGGACGAACCCACCATTGGCCTGCACTCGCGTGACAATCAGATCTTGCTCAATGCCCTGGCTTCGCTTGAAGGCAACGGCAACACCCTGGTCGTGGTCGAACACGACGAAGACACCATACGGCGCGCCTCGCACATCATCGATATCGGGCCGGGCGCCGGCACGCGGGGCGGCATGGTGGTGGCGCAAGGCACGGCGCAAGACCTCATGGACAATCCCGCATCAGTCACCGGGCGCTATCTCAGGCAGCCCTTGCAACATCCTTTGCAGGCACGGCGCGCCATCACCGACAGCGTCCCCATGATCAGCGTCCAGAACGCGCACTTGCACAATCTGCACAACGTCAATGCGCAACTTCCGGTAGGCCGGCTGAGCGTGGTCACCGGGGTCTCCGGCTCGGGCAAATCCACACTGGCGCGCGATGTGCTGCTGGACAACCTGGCCCAGGCGGTCTCGCAGCGCAAGGACCCGGCCTGGCACGGCTGCACAAGCATCTCGGGCTGGGAGGCGATTGATCGCGTGCTGGAGGTGGACCAGACCCCCATAGGCAAAACGCCGCGCTCCTGCCCGGCCACTTACGTCGGCTTTTGGGACGACGTGCGCAAGCTGTTTGCCGATACCCGCGAAGCCAGAATACGCGGCTGGACCGCGGCCCGTTTTTCCTTCAACACGGGCGAAGGACGCTGTCCCGTATGCGAAGGCCAGGGCATGCGCACCATAGAAATGAGTTTCCTGCCCGACGTCAAAGTACTGTGCGATGGCTGCAACGGCGAACGCTTCAATCGCGATACGCTGAATGTCACCTGGCGCGGCAAGAGCGCAGGCGAAGTCCTGAAAATGGAAGTGGACGAAGCGGTGGAATTCTTTGCCGCCCATTCAAGAATATCGCGCATCCTGCAATTGATGCAGGACGTCGGCCTGGGCTATCTGACGCTGGGCCAGCCTTCGCCCACCCTGTCGGGCGGCGAGGCGCAGCGCATCAAGCTTGTGACGGAACTGGCCAAGGCCCGGCTCACCGAAGGCGTCATCAAGACCGGCCGAGCCTCGCGGATTCCGCACACATTGTATGTGCTGGACGAACCCACGGTGGGGCTGTCCACGGCCGATGTCGAAAAACTGATTCATGTACTGCACCGGCTGGTGGATGCCGGCAACACGGTGGCCGTCATCGAGCACAATCTGGACATCATTGCCGAAGCCGACTGGGTGCTGGACCTGGGGCCGGAGGGCGGCCATGGCGGCGGTCGCCTGGTGGCCCAAGGCTCGCCCGAACATGTCATGAGCCTGAAAGCCGCCTCCCACACCGGCGCAGCACTGGACGCGTTCCTGGAACAGCGCTGACATGCTCTGCCGATTTGAAAACCGCTTGTCGGGGCAGGCGCTGGAACTGGCCGGGTTCAGCCATCGCATTGCGGCCCATTCGGCATCGGAACTGGCCACGGCGTTCACGCATATCGAGGCGGCCCGCACAAGGGGATGCTGGGTCGCCCTGCTGCTGGACTATGAACTGGGCGAATGGCTGGAGCCGGCGTCCTTGGCGGCGGGCCAGGCGCCTGGAACGGCGCCGGCGCGCGCGGGCTTGTCTTCGGAACCAGGTGAAGCAGCAGCGGCACAAGCGCGGCCGCGCTTGACCGCGCTGGTTTTCCAGGACGCCCGGCATGGCCCCGTGTGGGAGCCGCCCGCCCTTGCGCAACCCATTGACCTTGATGCCCGCCCCCTGATCGATACGCCGCGCTACCTGGAAGACATACGCGCCCTGCGCGCCAGCATAGGGCGCGGCGAGCTGTACCAGGCCAACTACACCTTCCCCATAGCCATTACCAGCCGGACGCCGCCGCGCGAACTCTATCAGTCCATTGCGGCGCGGCACCCCGCCGCCCATGCCGCCTACATTGAAGACGGCGGGCGTTATCTGCTGTCTTTCTCGCCCGAATTGTTTGTCGCCCGCCAGGGCGCCACGCTGACCGTCCGGCCCATGAAGGGCACCGCGCCGCGCCACGCCGACCCGGAACAAGACCGGGCCAGCGGGCAGGCGCTGCTCCACAGCGAGAAGAACCGCGCCGAGAACCTCATGATCGTCGACCTGTTGCGCAACGATCTGGGCCGCGTCGCCACGCCGGGATCGGTGAAAGTGCAAGCCCTGTTTTCGCTAGAGCAGTACCCCTCGGTCTGGACGCTGACCTCGACCATCACCGCCGACGCGCCCGACACCGGGCTGGAAGCGCTGCTGCGGGCGCTCTTCCCCTGCGGGTCGATCACCGGCGCGCCCAAGATCGCGGCCATGCAGAAGATCAAGGCGCTGGAATCCCGGGCGCGCGGCATTTACTGCGGCAGCATAGGCTGGCTGGCCCCGGATGGCGACTGCTCGCTGAACGTGGCCATACGCACGATAGAAATGCACGACCCGCAGCATGGCATCTTCGGCGTGGGCGGTGGTATTGTGTACGATTCCGAACCCGAGCTGGAATGGCAGGAATGCCTTTGGAAGGCCCGCCTGCTAGGGCCTGCCGGCACCCGATATGACTGAGCGCAAAGACATACAACTGATCGAAACCATCCGTGTGGAGCCTGGCCGCCGGTTGCCGCTGCTGGCGGGCCACCAGGCGCGGCTGGCGGCCTCGTGCCGGGCCTTGGATTATGCGCCGCCCGGCGAGGCGCTCAGCGCAGCCCTGCGGCAGCAGCTCGATGCATTGAACGCCGCCCACGCCCATCGCCTGCGCCTGCTTGTCAACCGGGACGGCAGCTTTTCGCTGACCGCGGACCCCCTGCCCCCTACGCGCCAACCCGTCAGGCTGACCCTGCATCCCGATGCGCTGCAGGCCGACGCCTTCTGGCTGCGGCACAAAACCACCCGCCGGCACTGGTATGACGAAACCCAGCAATGGCTGGCCCATCACACCGATTATTTTGATGTGGTGTTCTGCAATGCGCAGGATCAGGTATGCGAAGGCAGCCGCAGCAATGTGTATATACAGGACGCCAACAGCCGCTGGCTGACGCCGCCGCTGTCCTGCGGCTTGCTGCCAGGCGTGCAAAGGCAGGCCTTGCTGGACCAGGGCCTGGCCCGCGAGGCGGCCATCAGCCGGCGCGACTTGCTGGACGCCCCCGCCGTACGCGTGTCCAACGCTTTACGAGGATGGCTGGATGCCGAACTGGCCTGACAAGTCCCCCTGGCCGGCGGCCCCTTACAATAGCCCTTTCCGCCCTCAACCGGACCCCACGCCGTGGAACTGCTGCGCCTGAGTTTTCTGTTCGCCATCACGGCCCTGGCCGAGATCGTCGGATGCTATCTACCGTGGCTGGTGATCAAGCAAGGCAAAAGCCTCTTGCTGCTGATCCCCGCCGCCCTGTCGCTCGGCCTGTTTGCCTGGCTGCTGACCCTGCACCCCAGCGCCGCGGGACGCACCTACGCCGCCTACGGCGGCATGTATATTGCGATGGCTTTGCTCTGGCTGCGCTTTGTCGACGGCGTGGCGCTGACCCGTTGGGACGCCGCGGGCGCCGCCATCGCCCTGACGGGCATGGCGGTCATCGCATTGCAGCCCTCGACAGGGTAAGCTTGCCCTTACGGCATACGTCATCAGGAGGCACGGATCCACCATGTTGCAAACCCGTATCGACCACATCGTCATCACCGCCGCATCGCTGGCTGACGGCTCGGAATACATTTTCCGCACCCTGGGCGTTGCCCTGGAGGCCGGCGGCGAGCATCCCCGGATGGGCACGCACAATCTGCTGCTCAGGCTGGGCAGTGATGTCTATCTTGAAGTCATTGCGGTCAACCACGAAGCCGAACAGCCCGACCGGCCGCGCTGGTTCCAATTGACAGACGCCGACAACCAGCCCACCAAGCTGGCCACCTGGGTCGCCCGGACAAACGATATCGACGCGGCGGCACAGTTATCGGCGCTGCCGCTGGGCGCCATCGAATCCATGACGCGCGGACCCCTGAAGTGGAAAATCACCCTCCCCGACGACGGCAAGCTGGTCATGGACGGCATTGCGCCCGCCCTGATACAGTGGGAGGCCGAACCCCACCCGGCAAGCCGCATGGAAGACATCGGATGCTCGCTGCTGGGCCTGGAAGCCTTCCACCCCGACGCCGCGGCCATCCAGCACTTCCTGGACCAGATCGGATTCGACGACAAGCTGAAAGTCTTTCCGCTGGACAAGGGCAGCGCGCCCTACCTGATCGCTCATATCCAGACGCCCTCGGGGCCACGCCAGCTGGACAGCCGGCAGTAGCACCGAAAAAGCCCATTGCAGCACCGGCGCGGCCCCTTTGACATGGGCTGCCCCCTGTTTCCGGTACACCAGCCTTGTTGGCAGGCCTAGCCCGCAAACTTCCCACTCAGCACATGGTGCACCGCCTCATTGGCCGCCGCCATGCCCATCGCCGCCGTCACCGTTACCACCGAGCCATAACCCGCGCACGACAGGCCTTGCAAAGCAGCGGCCTCGGGCGCATGCGCGGCCATTTGCCCAAGTTCCTGCCTGTCGGGCGATCCGTCCGCAGCTGCGCCGCCCGCCGCCTGCAGCCACTGCGCGGGCAGCAGTGCGGGCTGATCGAACCACAATGCGCGCACGCCCATCTTGGGCAGGCGCTTGCGCACCTTGCCCGCCTGATCGGACGCTTTGGGATAGCGGTGCTGCCGCCGGAGCGTATTGCGCAGCTTGGACAGCAAAGCATCATTGACCGCCGCGGACAGATCGCCCGCCCGCAAGCTGAGCGGGTCGGTCTTGCCGCCCGCCCCGCCGCACACCACGATGGGGATGCCACGCCGCCGCGCCTCGAGAATCATGGCGATCTTCGCCTGGGCCTGGTCGGTGCAGTCGATCAGGACCCGCACATCCGGCGCCAACAGCTCAGCCACATTCTCGGGGCTGACGAAATCGTCGATGATTCCCAGGCGGCAGGACGGATTGATGCCATGCACCCGCTGGGCCATGGCCATGACCTTGGCCTGGCCCAGGGTGTCGCTTAAGGCATGCAGTTGCCGGTTGACATTCGATTCGGCGATGTGATCGAGATCAATCAGGCTGAGCGCCCCGATGCCTGTGCGGGCCAGCGCTTCGGCGCACCACGAGCCCACCCCGCCGATACCCGCCACCGCCACGTGCGCGTCGCTCAGCCGGCCCAGACTTTCCGGGCCATACAGGCGCTCCAGCCCGCCGAAACGGCGCTGAAGATCAAAGGACGAAGCATCGGACATGGCGGGCTCGGGATAAATGATGGAAATAGGCACGGTACGGGCGGACGGCTGGCGCGATGCCCAGCCCAGAATGAAGTTTACCTTCAAGCACAGCGCCCTTGCCCGGCAGCGCGCCCGGCCCCCTGCCGCGCGATAGCCGTATGCGTAAAAAACCACAGATAGAAGACGCGCCTTAGCAGCGCGCCAAGACAGGCTTAAAATATAACGCTATCCACTCGCATCCAGAGCCGCCAGCAAAGTGAACACCGTTTTTTCACCCGATCCCCATGCCATGCCCGCCCCCAGCAATTTTCGGCTTTTGACCGAAGCTGAACGAAACGCTTCATTACAAGCGTCGTTGACAGACTGGAGCCCGGATCAGGATCTTTGGGTGTATGGCTACGGCTCACTGATATGGCGTCCCGAATTCGACTTCTCTGAAAAAAGAATGGCGTTGCTGCACGGTTATCACCGCGCGCTGTGCCTGTGGTCCAGGGTGAACCGGGGGACGCCGGACCAGCCCGGCCTGGTGTTCGGGCTGGACTCGGGCGGATCATGCCGAGGCATGGCCTTCCGCATTCCGGCGGCCGACGTGCCCGCTACCATGGAAGCGCTCTGGCGCCGTGAAATGCCCAGCGGCGCCTACATACCCAAATGGCTGGCCTGCCGCACGGAAAGCGGGCCGATTACCGCCCTGGCCTTTACTATGAACCGCAATACCGACGCCTATGTCAGCGGGCTGCCGGTGGATCGCCTGGTGCAGATCGTACGCAATGCGCACGGCAGCTATGGCCCCTGCATCGAGTACGTGCTGGAGACCGCGCAAGCCCTGAAACAGTCCAATATCCACGACAAACGGCTGCAGGCGCTGGTCGGTGCGCTGCGCATGTCGATCGCCCAGGGAAGCTAAGCCGCAACGATGCCGGCAAAGCTTCGCGCCCCATCCGGTAAACTAATGCTTCGTTCCCTTTTTCGCCTGCCATCATGTCTGTTGCCGATATCCGCCAGAACTACGAAAAATTCGAATTGCTCGAAGCCTCGCTGGCTGCCGACCCGTTTGAACAGTTCACCCTGTGGTTCAACGATGCCCTGAAAGCAGGCGTCCCCGAAGCCAATGCCATGACCCTGGCCACGACCACGCTGGCAGGGCGGCCTTCGGCGCGCATCGTCCTGCTCAAAGGCTTCGACGCCCAGGGCTTTGTCTTCTATACCAACTATCTGTCGCGCAAAGGCCACGAGCTGGCAGAGAACCCTTGCGCCAGCCTGCTTTTTTTCTGGCCCGCCCTGGAACGCCAGGTACGCATCGAAGGCGCCATTGAAAAAGTCTCGCCGGCCGAGTCGGATGAATACTTCCACAGCCGTCCCCTGGGCTCGCGCATAGGCGCCTGGGTATCGCCCCAAAGCCAGCCCATTACCCGGGCGGAACTGGAAGCGCGCGCCGCTCAGCTCACCGAGTCGCTGGGCGGCGAACCGCCCAGGCCGGAACACTGGGGCGGCTACCGCCTTGCCCCCGACCGGGTGGAATTCTGGCAAGGGCGTCCATCCCGGCTGCACGACAGGCTGGTATTCCAGCGCGACGCAGGCCAGGCATGGTCGCGTGTACGGCTGGCGCCTTGAACGCCGGCTCCAGGCTCCCGGCATGACGGCAACTCCTCCCGATTTCGACGCTGCTTTCTTTCGCTCGGCCCTGGGCCGGTTCGCGACCGGCGTCACGGTCATTACCGCTGAGACGGGCGCCGAGCCAAAACCGGTGGGGCTGACCATCAGTTCATTCAATTCGGTGTCGCTCGAACCGCCCATGGTCCTCTGGACCTTGTCGCGCGCCGCATCGTCGCTGCCGCATTTCCAGCAAGCCCAGCGCTATGTCATCCATGTGCTGGGCGCATCCCAACTGCACTTGGCCAAGCGGTTTGCGTACGGGCCGCAGGCGCGGCGCTTCGACGGCCTGGCGCTGACACGCGCCCCGGGCGGCACGCTGATGCTGGACGACGCCGACTGCGCGGCCTGGTTCGAATGCCGCAACGTGACGCAGCACGAAGCGGGCGACCATCTTATTTTCATCGGGCAGGTAGAGCGTTGCCATCGCAACTTCCATCAACCGCTGGTGTATCATGCGGGCGATTTCGACCTGACCCCGTCAACCGAGCCGCTATCGAGCAATTAGGCGGAGTCACATCATCATGCAGGACATTCTATGGCAGCAGATATAGACTGCGTCGTACTGGGCGCCGGCGTCGTCGGCCTGGCTGTGGCGCGCGAATTGGCCTTGGCGGGACGCGAAGTGTTGGTCGTCGAGGCCAGCGAGGCCATCGGCACCGGCACCAGCTCACGCAATTCCGAAGTCATCCACGCGGGCATCTACTACGAACCCGGCAGCCTCAAGGCCCGCTTGTGCGTGGCAGGCAAGCATCTGCTCTACGACTATTGCGCCGAACGCGGCGTGCCGCATCAAAGGCTGGGCAAGCTGATTGTGGCGGCAACGCCGGAGCAAAGCGCGCAACTGCACCGGATAGCCGAACACGCCCAGCGCAACGGCGTCGACGACCTGTATCAGATCACCGGCGCCCAGGCACAAGCGCTTGAACCCGCGCTGACTTGCGACGCGGCCCTGGTGTCGCCCTCGACCGGTATCGTCGATAGCCACGGCCTGATGCTTGCGCTGCAGGGCGATGCCGAGAACCACGGCGCGCAATGTGTGTTCCACACCACTTTCCGCCAGGGGCGTATCCTGGATTCGGGCGAATTCGAGCTGGAGTTCGACGGCGACGAAGCCATGACGCTGACAGCCAACTGCGTGATCAATTCGGCCGGCCTGCATGCGCCGGCCGTTGCCCGCAAGCTGCACGGCCAGCCCGCCGGCTTGATACCGCAAGCCTATTTCTGCAAAGGCAGCTACTTTACGCTGTCGGGCCGCTCGCCCTTCAAACACCTGATTTACCCCATGCCCAACAGCGCCGGGCTGGGCGTGCACCTGACCCTGGACCTGGGCGGCCAGGCCAAGTTCGGCCCCGACACGCAATGGGTGGACGGCGAAGACTACACCCTGGATCCTAGCCGCGCCGACGCGTTCTACGAAGCCGTGCGCAGCTACTGGCCCGCCCTGCCCGACGGCGCCTTGAACCCGGGCTACACCGGCATCCGCCCAAAAATCGTCGGTCCCGGCGAACCGGCTGCCGACTTCACCATCATGGGGCCGGCCGCCCACGGCATTCCCAACCTGATCAACCTGTTCGGCCTGGAATCGCCCGCGCTGACCGCCTGCCTGGCCATCGCCCAGGCAGTACGCGCAGCGCTTGACGCATCACCCGGCCCGACCGAAGCCTGAACCATGAACGACTACATCCTGACCCTATCCTGCCCCGACCGCATTGGCATCGTGCATAGCGTGACCGGCTGGCTGATGGGCCTGCACGGCAACATCATCGACGCGCAACAATTCGGCGACCTGGAAACCGAGCGTTTCTTCCTGCGCGTGCATTTTGTGCTGCCCAAGGCCGCCGACGTCGCCGAACTGGACGCCTCGTTTGCCTCTACTGCAAACAAATTCGACATGCAGGCCCACATTTACGATGCCCAGCGCAAGGCACGGCTGCTGATATTGGTGAGCCGCCAGGGCCACTGCCTGAACGACCTGCTGTTTCGCACCCACAGCGGACAATTGCCCGTCGAGATCGCCGGCGTTGTATCCAACCACCAGGACTATGCCGCCATGGCCCAGGCCTACGGCATTCCCTTCCATCATTTGCCTGTCAACGCCGAAACGCGCGATGCGCAGGAGCAGCAGATCCTGGATATCGTGGCCCGCGAACGCGTCGACCTGGTGGTGCTGGCACGCTACATGCAGATTCTGTCGAACCGGCTCTGCCAGGCGCTGTCCGGCAAGGCCATCAACATTCACCACAGCTTCCTGCCCAGTTTCAAGGGCGCGCGGCCCTACCACCAGGCCCACGCGCGCGGCGTCAAGATCATCGGCGCCACCGCACACTATGTGACGGCCGACCTGGATGAGGGTCCCATCATCGAACAGGACATCGAGCGTGTGGATCATGCCCTGGGCGCGCATGAGCTGGCGCAAGTAGGCAGCGATGTCGAATCGCTGGTGCTGGCGCGCGCCGTGCGCTCGCACGTAGAGCACCGCATTTTGCTGAACGGGCAACGGACGGTGGTGTTTCGTTAGTTTTTCGGCGGCCTGGCTAGGAAGAGGCGGCGGATAAGCTCGTCGCTGGGAAGGATTTGTTTTTTTGTGGGCGGTCCGTTTTCTGTTGACGCATGCGGGGTGTAGGGCGCCGGGCTGCGGCGACTTTCGGGGCTGAGCGAGCCGGTGGCGAAGGGAGCCCGAAGGGGCGGACGAGCTAGGCGATGCGGTGTTCGGCGCGCAGGCGCCGAACCAGTCACGAGGAGCTAAGCCCGGTGCCCTACACCCCGCATGCTGCGTCATAGAAAGACCAAAGACCGATGTAAAGCAACGAGGGCGGGTTTCAGTATGTTGAGTGGCGCTTGAGCGTGAAGGCTTGGCCGGCGGCGGGACGGCCGTTGCGAAAAGCGCAGCCATCGTGTCGAGGCGAGGCCGAGCACTCACGCTGCTAAGAAGCCAGAACCGTACCCCAAAGAGCAGCACACCCACATAGCGCAGCCATCATGCCGCGCTCATCCTCCGGCCGCCAGGCCCTCGCGGCGCGGGTCGGCGGCGCCCTCCAGGCCATCGGGCGTCAGCCTGATCCCTTGCAAGCCGCTCGGAAAATCAACCTCTCGCACCTCATGCCCCATGGCCCGCAATTCATCGGCGATCCCGCGCAGGTCGGTGTTTTTTTCCAGCTCGGTATGGCGGTTCCGGCTGCCGAAGTTCGGCAAGTCGATGGCATCCTGCAGACTCAGGTTCCAATCCAGCACGCCCACCAGCGTTTTCGCTACATAATTGATGATGGCCGCCCCGCCCGGCGAGCCGATAGCCATATAAGGCTTGCCATCCTTGAGCACCAGCATGGGCGACATCGAGCTGCGCGGACGCTTGCCCGGCTCAAGCCGGTTGGCCACCGGCTTGTATTCGGCATCCACGTCGGACAAAGAAAAATCGGTCAGTTGATTGTTCAGCAGATAGCCGTCCACGAATATCTTGCTGCCGAAGGCCGATTCGATGCTGCTGGTCATGGACATGACACCGCCATCCCGGTCGACCGCCACGATGTGCGTCGTGGACGGCAGCTCTGGCGAGGCGTCTTGCCCGCGCACGACCAGCATCCCTATCGGGTCGCCGGGCGGCGCCCGGCCTATGGTCCGCCGGGGCATGATCAGGTCGGCCCGCAGCGCCAGGTACCGCGCATCCAGCAAGGCATTGATCGGCACATTGATGAAGTCCGGATCGGCCACGTAGACGTCCCGGTCGGCAAAGGCCAGCTTGCCGGCTTCGGAGAAATAATGCACCGCCTCGAGCGAGCCGGGCGGCGTCGTGGCAATAGGCGTATGCGACAGAATCGTCATCATCTGCATGACGGCCAGGGGGCCCGAACTGGGAGGCGGCATGCCGCACAACACATAGACCTTGTAAGGCGCACAGAGCGGCTCCCTGGCCTTGGCCTCGTAGCCGGAAAGATCCTTCAGGCTCAAGTCCCCCGGCACCGGGTGGCCCGCTACCGCCTCCACCAGATTGCGCGCGATCGCGCCTTGATAAAAGGCATCCGGCCCGCCTTCCGCCACAGCACGGAATACCTGCGCCAAGGCGGGATTCTTCAGAATATGCCCGACCGGCCAGGCCCGCCCTTTTTCATCGTAAAAGTAGGCGGCCGATGCCGTCTGGCGGCGCAAATCGGTGTTCTCGACCAGCAAGGCGTGCAAGCGCGGGCTCACGGCAAACCCTTGCTCCGCCAGCGCGATGGCCGGCTCGAAAAGCCGCGCCCAGTCCAGTTTCCCATGCGCCTTGTGCGCTAGGCCCAGCACGCGCAGCAGGCCCGGCGTTCCCACCGACAAGCCGCTGTTGACCGCGCTCCAGAAAGGAATGGCGTTGCCGCCCTGCATGAAGCGATTGCTGCGCGCCTCTTCAGGCGCTGTTTCGCGCCCGTCGTAGGCCTGGACCTTCTGCGCCGCGGCGTCGTAAGCGATCAGGAATGCGCCGCCGCCTATGCCCGAGGACTGCGGTTCCACCAGGTTCAGCACCATCTGCGCGGCAATGGCGGCATCGGTCGCGCTTCCCCCTTCGGCCAGGATGGCCGCGCCGGCCTGCGTCGCCAGCGGATTGGCGCTGCTGATCATGTAGTCCGCCGCATGCACAGCCTGGGAATGGCCCAGCACGGTCGCCATTTCAGGGTTGATGTCTTCCTTGTCCTCGACGGCCAGCCTGGCGGTATCGGCTTTCAACAGAAATGCCGGCAGGCCAGATGCCCAGGCTGCGGGCCCTGCCGCCAGGGCGGCCCATAGCCCCAGGGCGATCAGATGCCATCCCGTCCTCCGCAGGCGGGCGGCATACTTATCCGCGGCAGCGCTGCCCCGGGCCTGGATTCTGCTCATACGATCTCCTTGCTGGAATGGGCTGCCTTTGCCAGCCATGATTCGAAGGACGCCAGCGCTTCGGAACGTTCGCTGGCGAGCGGATAACCAAAGAAATACGCCTCGCGGACTTTCAGGACGCCCGCCGCGGGGGTTGCCAGCGTCCCGGCCGCAATCTGGTCCTGCACCAGAAAACGCGGCATCAGGGCAACGCCCAGCCCCGCCCTGACCGCCGCCAGGCTCATGGTGAACAGTTCGTAGCGCGGTCCGCCGCTGATAGCGGGAATGTACTCTTTATTCTGGGCCTGGTACCACTGCCGCCAGGCATCGGGGCGGGAAGTCATGTGCAAATGCGTCAATCCGTCCATGCCGTCGCCCTGCCGCTGCGCCATCAGTTCCGGAATGCACACCGGCAGCAGCTCACCCTCGTCGAACAGCTTGATGCCGGCCGTGTCGGGCCAAATTTGCGTTGCATGGTAGATGGCGGCATCGAAGGGATGGTCTTTGAACTGAAACGGCAGGGTGCGCACCGACAGGCTGACGGCGATATCGCCATGCGCCCGCTGGAAGTCGGGCAGGCGCGGCATCAGCCACGTCGTGGCCAGCGTAGGCAGCACGGCAATGTGCAGGCTGCGGCCCATGCCCGAACGCGACACCAGGCCGAAGGTGTCTTTCTCCAGTTGTTCCAGGTGATGCCGCACACGGGCCGCATATTCCGCCCCCGCGTCGGTCAGCGCCACGCGGCGGCGCACACGGGTAAGCAGTTGCACGCCCAGGCGCTGCTCCAGTCCCGTCACCTGGCGATACACGGCGCTGTGCGTCAGCGACAGCTCTTCGGCGGCCCTGGAAAAAGAGCCTAGCCTTGCCGTTGCCTCGAATGCCTGCAGCGCGCCTAGATTGGGTATCCCGTTTCTCATGCGTCCTGTTTACCATATTGTGGACCAGGCAGAGGGAGCTGCCCGATCCCCGTCACGCAGCATCGCAGTCCTGAGGGTAGAATCAATGCTTGCCCGCGCCGTCGTAGATCTTGCGTTATGAGCAAGACATTGTGCAATTTTATCAATTGCGTTGTGCATGCAACGCACATTATGCTGATCCCTTATGAAAGCGACCTCCGAAACCACACTGCGCCCCCGCCTGGGCGGACACATTCTTGTTGATCAACTGCTCGCGCAAGGCACAGAGCACGTATTTTGCGTGCCCGGGGAAAGCTACCTGGCGGTACTCGACGGCCTGCACGATGCGGCCATACAAGTCACCGTATGCCGCCAGGAAGGCGGCGCGGCCATGATGGCCGATGCCTATGGCAAGCTCACGGGCCAGCCCGGCATATGCATGGTCACGCGCGGGCCCGGCGCCTCGAACGCCATGGCGGGCGTGCATATCGCCATGCAGGACTCCACCCCGCTCATTCTGTTCGTCGGCCAGATCGAGCGCGGCATGCGCGAACGCGAGGCCTTTCAGGAAATGGACTACCGCGCCGTGTTCGGCACGCAAGCCAAATGGGTCACTGAAATCGACCAGGTCGAGCGCATACCCGAGATCGTCTCGCGCGCCTTTCATGTAGCCACGTCGGGCCGCCCCGGCCCCGTTGTGATCGCGCTGCCCGAAGACATGCTGGTCGAAGTGGCCGAAGTGGCCGATGCGCCCCGTTATGAAGTCATCGAAAACGCCCCGACCGCAGAGCAGATCCAGGCGCTGGCCCAACACCTGTCCCGGGCCCGCAAGCCCATCGCGATTCTGGGCGGTACGCGCTGGGACCAGCAGGCCGTCGACCAGTTCGCCGATTTCGCCGAACGCCACGACTTGCCCGTTGCGGTGCAGTTCCGGCGGCAAATGCTGTGCTCCACCGCGCATCCCTGCTTTGTGGGCGATGTCGGCCTGGGGAGCAACCCCGAAGTAATGCGCTACATCAAAGAGGCCGACCTGGTCTTGCTGGTGGGCGGGCGCATGTCGGAAATCGCCAGCCAGAGCTACACCTTGTTCAACATACCGGTGCCCGCGCAGACGCTGGTTCATGTACACCCCGACGCCGGTGAGCTGAACCGCGTCTACCGGAGCGACCTGGGCATCAATGTGTCGCCCATGGCCTTTGCGCAGGCCCTGGCCGGCATGAAGCCGGCCTCGCCACCCGCCTGGACCGGCGAACGCGACCGCATGCGGGCCAGCTATGTGGCCTGGACCGACCCACAGAAAATCAACCACCCGGGCGCCCTGCAGATGGGCCAGGTCATGGCTTACCTGCGCACGACATTGCCTGAAGACGCGATCCTATGCAACGGCGCGGGCAACTACGCCACCTGGCTGCACCGCTTCCACGCTTTCACGCGCTACGGCACCCAACTGGCGCCCACATCGGGCTCGATGGGCTATGGCCTGCCCGCCGCCGTCGGCGCCAAACGCATCGACCCATCGAAAACCGTGGTGTGCTTTGCCGGCGACGGCTGCTTCATGATGCACGGCCAGGAGTTCGCCACCGCTGTCCAGTATGGGCTGCCGATTATCGTGCTGCTGATCGATAACGGCATGTACGGCACCATACGCATGCACCAAGAGCGCCATTACCCCGCCCGCCTGTCGGCAACCGCCCTGCAGAACCCCGATTTCGCGGCCTATGCCCAGGCCTTTGGCGGTCACGGCGAGCGGGTCGAGACCACCGAACAATTTGCGCCGGCGTTCGAACGCGCCCTGGCCAGCGGCAAACCCGCCATCCTGCATTGCCTGCTGGATCCTGAAACCATCTCGCCCAGCACGACCTTGCAAAAAATACGCGAGCAGGCCCAGGCTGCGCAGTCTTAGCATCCTGCGCTTGCCCCGCCAAGCCTAGATTATTTTTGAACCTGAACTTATTTTCAACGGAGCCCCATCATGTCGGCAGCCCCTTCTTTTCATTGGCAAGACCCCCTGTTGCTGGACGCCCAGCTAAGCGGCGAAGAGCGCATGGTGCGCGATGCGGCCCAGGCCTACGCGCAAGACAAGCTTGCCACCCGCGTGCTCGACGCTTTCCGCAACGAAAAAACCGATCCGGCGATTTTCCGCGAAATGGGTGAACTGGGCCTGCTGGGCGCCACCATCCCCGAAGAATACGGCGGCGCCGGGCTGAACTACGTCAGCTACGGCCTGATTGCGCGTGAAGTCGAGCGCGTCGATTCGGGCTACCGGTCCATGATGAGCGTGCAGTCGTCGCTGGTCATGGTGCCCATCAATGAATTCGGCAGCGAAGAGCAAAAGCAGAAATACCTGCCCAAGCTGGCAAGCGGCGAATGGATAGGCTGCTTCGGCCTGACCGAGCCCAACCACGGCTCCGACCCTGGCGGCATGGAAACCCGCGCGGTCAAGACCGACGGCGGCTATAAAGTCAGCGGCGCCAAAATGTGGATCACCAATTCGCCTATCGCCGACGTGTTCGTTGTCTGGGCCAAAGTGGTGGGCGGCGACGACGATGGCAAGATCCGCGGCTTCATCCTTGAAAAAGGCATGAAAGGCCTGTCGGCCCCCGCCGTTCACGGCAAGGTCGGCCTGCGTGCGTCGATCACCGGTGAAATCGTCATGGACGAGGTCGAGATCGACGCCGGGCAAATGCTGCCCAAGGTCAGCGGGCTGCGCGGTCCGTTCACCTGCCTGAACTCGGCGCGCTACGGCATCGCCTGGGGCGCCCTGGGCGCCGCCGAAGCCTGCTGGCACACCGCCCGGCAGTACACACTGGACCGCAAGCAGTTTGGCCGCCCCCTGGCGCAAAACCAGCTTATCCAGAAAAAACTGGCCGACATGCAAACCGAGATCACGCTGGGCCTGCAAGGCTGCCTGCGCCTGGGCCGCATGAAGGACGAAGGCACCGCCGCGGTGGAAATCACCTCGATCATGAAGCGCAATTCTTGCGGCAAGGCGCTGGACATCGCCCGTCTGGCCCGCGATATGCTGGGCGGCAACGGCATCTCGGACGAATTCGGCGTGGCCCGCCACCTGGTCAACCTGGAAGTGGTCAACACCTACGAAGGGACGCACGATGTCCACGCCCTGATCCTGGGCCGCGCGCAAACAGGACTGCAGGCGTTCTTCTAAACGATCGCCTTGTTCCTGTAGCAAGCATCAAGGGCTGCCCGTAACGGTGCAGCCCTTGTTTATCTGGACGCCGCGTCCAGGTCGAACAGACTGGTGGCTTCGACCTCAAGCACCTGCTCGTCCTTCTGGTTGAACACGCGCCAAGTCCAGCGCATGATGCCCAGATCGCTGCGGGTGGACGAGGTTCGCAAAGAATCCACGGTGGCTTCAAGGCGCAAGGCGTCGCCCGGACGCACAGGCAGTATCCAGCGCAAACGCTCAAGGCCGGGCGAGGCAAAGGATTCGGAATCATGCAAGGCGGCATCCACCGCCATGCGCATGGCCAGGCTGCATGTCAGCCAGCCACTGGCAATCAAGCCGCCCCAGCGGCCTTCTTTGGACTGCTCGGGATCGACATGGAACCATTGAGGGTCGTACGACTTGGCAAACGCCAGCATCTCTTCCTGGCTGACCACGACAGGGCCATGCTTGATGACCATTCCAATTCTAAACTCGCTAAATTTCATGACAAGGCCCAACAACCTTTCTATAACTGGTAAGCGAAGTAGTTTAACCCTAATATAAACACCTAGCTTATGACACCCATCCTTCGGAAACCCATGCCAGAAACCGCCGACACCACCGTCTTGCTTCCCATCCAGCACTCAGGCTCGGAAATCGCCATTGAATGCCATTGGGTCAACCCCGAAAGCACCGGCAGCGATCTGCTGGTGTTCCTGCACGAAGGCCTGGGATCGGTTTCGATGTGGAAAGACTGGCCCGAGCAAGCCTGCCGCGCCGCCGATTGCCGGGGGCTGGTGTTCTCGCGCTATGGCTACGGGCAAAGCACCCCGCGCCCGCTTGAACAGCCGCGCTCGGCCGACTACCTGCACATCGAAGCCCAGTACGCCCTGCCCGCCCTGTTCAAGGCCCTGGGCCTGGCCGGCGAACGCCCCGTACTGTTCGGCCATAGCGACGGCGGTTCGATTGCCTTGCTCTATGCCGCCCTGTATCCGGAACGCGTCAAAGGCATCGCGGTGGCCGCACCCCATATCTTTGTGGAAGACATCACGCTGCAAGGGATACGGGCCGCGCGCGAGGTCTACCTGGCCACCGACCTCAAGCACAAGCTCGGGCGCTACCACCGGGATCCCGATTCAGTCTTCTGGAGCTGGAATGACACATGGCTGAAACCGGAATTCCGGGACTGGAATATCGAAGCGCTGGTCGCGCAGATACAGTGCCCCATTCTGGCCATCCAGGGTGAAAACGATGAATACGGCACCCTGGAGCAAATCCGGGGGATCAAGCGGCTGGCCCCGCATACCGAATTGTGCATTGTTGCCGATTGCGGCCACATTCCCCAGCGCGATCAGCCTGAAAAAGTCATCCGCGAACTGACCGGATTCATGCGCCGTCTGTAGCGAAGGCGGCGGCCGCTCGTCCGATACGATCATTCACCGCCTGCCAGGCCGCCGCACGCGGCGGCTGCTCCATCAGGATGCGGTCATAACCCTGCCCATCGAGCCGGCGCAGCAGCGCATAAAGATCGCGCGCATAGCGCCCCGGATCACTTGCGCATTCCAGCCAGTCCACCCCCGGGATAGCGCGGCGCGCATCCAGGCTGAACACCACGGCCGCCGTGCGGCCCGCCGAGGGCGCGGACGTATCCCGCCCAGCGGCGTCCAGCAACTGATCCAGCGGCAGCACCCGCAAAGGCGTGCGTGGCGCATAGTGCGCTTTCAAGGAACCGGAAACCTGCGGGGCGGCCTCGTCGGGGCGGGCCGGCGCCACGCCCAGAACCTCGCCGATCTGCGCCGCCGAGATGTGCCCGGGCCGCAGCAGCACCGGACCCACGCCTTGCGCTATGCGCGACACATCCACAATGGTGGATTCGATCCCCACCTGGGACGGCCCGCCTTCCAGCACCAGCAACTGGTCAGGCCCCAGTTCAGGGAACTCAGCCCGCACATGCGCCGCATGGGTCGGCGATACTTGCCCGAACTTATTGGCCGACGGCGCCGCCACCCCTCCTTGGCCGTTCGGCTTGAGCCGGGCAAACTCGCGCAGCAAGGCCTGCGCAACCGGGTGCGAGGGACAGCGCAGGCCGACGGAGTCCTGGCCGCCGCTGACGGCGGCGGGAATATGCGCGGCACGCGGAAGAATCAGTGTCAGGGGGCCTGGCCAGAAAGCTTGTATCAGGGCGCGCGCTTCGGCGGGGATAGCGCCGGCCCAATAGCTCAGATCGGCTTCCGGCGCCACGTGCACAATCACGGGATGATTGGCCGGCCTGCCCTTGGCGGCATAAATCCGGGCAAGCGCCTGGGTGTTCTCGGCGTCAGCACCCAGGCCATAGACGGTTTCGGTGGGAAAGGCCACCAGCCCGCCCGCCGCCAGGCGCGCTGCGGCGTCCGTCAGCAGTCGTCCCATATCGGGGCCCAAAGGCGATGCCTGGCCGCTCATGGATGGAAAGCAATGCCCAGAACCTGCGCCACACGCGCCGTGCGCTCGCGCGCTTCGTCCAGCGTGGCGCCCAGCAGGTTGACATGACCCATTTTGCGTCCACGGCGCGCCTGGGCCTTGCCGTACAAGTGCAGCCGGGCTCCGGGCACGGCCAGCACGCCGCGCCAGTCCGGCTCGCGCTCAGCGCCGCTGGCGGGGTCGAACCAGAGGTCGCCCAGAAGATTGAGCATCACCACGGGGCACAGGCTGCCGGTGTCGCCCAGGGGCAGGCCGGCCGTGGCGCGCGCCTGCTGCTCGAACTGGCTGGTGATGCAGGCATCCATCGTGTAGTGCCCGCTGTTGTGCGGGCGCGGCGCAATTTCGTTGGCCACCAGGCTGCCATCCTGCAGCACGAAAAACTCGACGCACAGGACGCCCACGTAGTCCAGCGCCTGGGCGATGCGCACGGCCGATTCGGCCGCCTGGCCGGCCAGCGCCGCGTCGAGCAAAGAGGGATCGACCGTTGACACAGCCAAAATGCCGTCGCGATGCTCGTTCTGCGCCGGGGCATACCGCACAGTCTGGCCATCGGCGCCGCGCGCCATGACAATCGACAATTCGCTGGCCAAGGGCAGCATGGCCTCCAGCACGCATTCGGCTTCCTGGAACTGCGCAAACGCTTCCAGCGCTTCCTGCGCGCTTGCCACCCGCGCCTGTCCCTTGCCGTCGTAGCCCAATCGGGCGACTTTCAAAATGCCCGGAAAAAGCGCAGCGGGCGCCGCGGCAATATCGCTGCGTGCGCGTATGGGCGCATAGGGCGCCACCGGCACGCCCGTGCCCTCGATGAACGCTTTTTCCCGGATACGGTCCTGGACCACCGCCACCGCATCGCCGGACGGGCTCACCGTGGAGCGCAAGGCCAGGGTGCGCAGGCTCTCGGCGGGCACGTTCTCGAATTCAGTGGTGATGGCCTTGCAGCGCGCGGACAACTGCGCCAGCGCGGCGCTATCCTGGTAACCGGCCCGGATATGCCATTCAGCGACGGCGCCGGCAGGACTGTGCTCGTCGGGGTCCAGGACCGCCACCTTGTAGCCCAGGCTTTGCGCCGCATGGCAGAACATGCGCCCCAGTTGCCCTCCCCCTATCATGCCCAGCCAGTCTCCCGGCACGATTGGAAAAGTGTGTGTAGCGTCGTTCATGAAAAGACCTAAATGGATAAAGGCTCCCAAGGGAGGCTTCGGAGCGGCCCGGCGGCAAAAAAAGCGCCAAGCGCTACATCGTTACATGAGGCGGAACCACCATGGCCCTGGCTGCTTCCGTCTGCCTGGCACGAAACGCCATCAGCTTCTGCTGCAAGCCGGCATCAGTGGTGGCCAGGCAGGCGACCACATGCAGGGCGGCGTTTGCGGCGCCCGCTTCGCCGATGGCAAAGGTGGCCACCGGCACGCCCTTGGGCATCTGCACGATAGACAGCAAAGAGTCTTCGCCGCGCAGGTACTTGGAAGGGACCGGCACGCCAAACACGGGCACCGGGGTCAGCGCCGCCATCATGCCCGGCAAATGCGCGGCGCCGCCGGCGCCCGCAATGATCGCACGCAGGCCGCGATCGGATGCGCTTGCGCCGTAATCCACCATGTCGAGCGGCATGCGATGCGCCGACACCACCCGCATTTCGTGGACAATGCCGAATTCCTCCAGGATGGACGCGGCATGCTTCATGATGTCCCAATCGCTGGACGAGCCCATGATAATGCCCACCACCGGCGCGGCGCCGCCATTGCCGTGTTTCGTATCGCTCATGTGAAATTCAGTCATATCAATGCAAAGAGTCCGTTATGGACGCTTTATTGTACGGGTAGCGCGCAGGGCGCGGTACGGTCATGCCATGAGCCGGGTCGCGGCTTCGCGATACTTGGCGGCTGTGTTCTCGAGCACGCTGGCAGGCAAACGGGGCGCGGGCGGGGTTTTGTCCCAGGTCTGGGTTTCCAGCCAATCGCGTACGAACTGTTTGTCGAAAGAAGGCGGGCTGATGCCCACGGCATAGTCCGCGGCAGGCCAGAAACGCGATGAATCCGGTGTCAGGACCTCGTCCATCAGGTGCAGCCGGCCCTGGTCATCGAGCCCGAACTCGAACTTGGTATCGGCGATGATAATGCCTTTGCCGGCGGCATAATCCGCCGCTTCCGAATACAGGCGCAAGGTGACCGAACGGATTTCCTCGGCCAGCTCGCGGCCGACCTGCTTCACTACATAATCGAAATCGACGTTCTCGTCGTGCTCACCGAACTCGGCCTTGGCCGCCGGCGTAAAAATGGGTTCGGGCAAACGGCTGGCCTGCTGCAGGCCCTGGGGCAGCGCAATGCCGCACACGCTGCCGGTGCTCTGGTAGTCTTTCCACCCCGAACCGATCAGATAGCCGCGCGCCACTGCTTCGACCAGGATGGGTTTCAGGCGCTTGACCACCACCGCCCTGCCGGCCACTTGCCCGCGCTCTTGCTCGGCGACCACGTCCTGCGGGTCGATGCCGGTGGAGTGGTTGGGCAGGATATGCGCCAGCTTCTTCAGCCAGAACTCGGTCAGCTCGGTCAGCACCTGCCCTTTGCCCGGAATGGGATCGTCAAGGATGACATCGAAGGCGGAGATGCGATCCGACGCCACGATCAGCAGCTTGTCATCGCCCACCGCGTACATGTCGCGTACTTTGCCGCGCGCGAGCAGAGGCAATGATGTAATGCTTGATTGATGCAGGGCCTGAACCACGATGTATCCTTGAGAATCTAGAACAGTTATTGAACGACCTGGGCCAGTTCGCCCGCGGCGTAGCGCTTTGCCATCTCGGATAGCGGGATAGGCTTGATCTTGCTGGCGTTGCCGGCCGTGCCGAACTGCTCGTAGCGCTGCTTGCAGATTTGCTTGGCCGCCTCGCGCGCCGGCTTCAGGTATTCACGCGGGTCGAACTTGGCGGGATTTTCGCCCATGAAGCGGCGAATCGCGCCCGTCATGGCCAGGCGGATATCGGTGTCGATATTGACCTTGCGCACGCCGAACTTGATGGCTTCCTGGATTTCTTCGACCGGCACGCCGTAGGTTTCTTTCATGTCGCCGCCGAATTCGCGGATCTCGGCCAGCAAGTCTTGCGGCACGCTGGAACTGCCGTGCATGACCAGGTGCGTGTTGGGCAGGCGCTGGTGGATTTCCTTGATGCGGGAAATGGACAGGATATCGCCCGTGGGCTTGCGGGTGAACTTGTACGCGCCATGGCTGGTGCCGATGGCGATGGCCAGGGCGTCGAGCTGGGTCTGGCGCACGAAGTCGGCGGCCTGCTCGGGGTCGGTCAGCAATTGTTCCATGGTCATGGTGCCTTCCGCGCCATGGCCGTCTTCCTTGTCGCCCTTCATGGTTTCCAGCGAGCCCAGACAGCCTAGCTCGCCTTCGACGGTGACGCCCAGCTTGTGGGCCATTTCGACCACGCGGCGGGTGACGTCAAGGTTGTATTCGTATTCGGCAATGGTTTTGCCGTCTTCCTTCAGCGAGCCGTCCATCATGACGCTGGAAAAGCCCAGGTCAATGGCGCCCTTGCAGATCGCCGGCGATTGGCCGTGATCCTGGTGCATGACGACGGGAATATGCGGATAGGTTTCGACGGCGGCCTGAATCAGGTACTTCAGGAAGCCTTCGCCCGCGTATTTGCGGGCGCCGGCAGACGCTTGCATGATGACCGGGCTGTCTGTTTCAGCAGCGGCTTCCATGATGGCCTGGACCTGTTCAAGGTTGTTGACGTTAAACGCGGGGATGCCATAACCGTTCTCGGCTGCATGGTCGAGCAGCTGGCGCATGGAAACAAGGGCCATGAAGAGACTCCTGAAAGCAATTTAAGGGATAAAAGCCATTTTACCCGAATGTCAGGAGCGCTTTGGCCTGCCGCGTATCCATTGGATACAGAGCGCTTCAAAGCTCCTTTCCCTATATCTTGCCGCTGGCGGCCCGAAGCGCCGACTTGGGACGAAACGCCTTGACCACGGCATCGTGCGTCTCGATATAGGGGCCGCCGATCAGGTCGATGCAATAGGGGACGGCGGCGAACACGCCGGCGGCCTGAACCGCGCCATCGGCGTCCTTCAGGCCTTCAAGGGTTTCCCGGATCGCTTTGGGCTGACCCGGCAGGTTGATGATCAGCGCCGCATGGCTGGGGGTCTCGCGTATAACGGCCACCTGCCTCGACAAGATGGCGGTGGGCACGAACTTCAGGCTGATCTGGCGCATTTGCTCACCAAATCCAGGCATTTCCTTGGTGGCCACGGCCAGGGTGGCCTCGGGCGTGACGTCGCGCCGGGCCGGGCCGGTGCCGCCGGTGGTCAGGACCAGGTCGCAGCCCAGTTGATCGACCAGCTCGATCAGCGTGGCCGAAATCCGTTCCGGCTCGTCCGGTATCAGGCGCGCCGCGCACTGCGGCGGCCGCGTCAAAGCGCTGCCCAGCCAGGATTCCAGGGCCGGAATGCCTTCATCCTGATAGGCGCCGCTGGAAGCCCGGTCGGAGATGGACACCAGGCCGACCAACAGTTCGTCTGGGTGGCTGCGGACAAGTCGCTGTGGACTGGACATGTTTCCCCCTATTCATTTTTATCTACAAGCCTGCGGATCGCCGGCGTTCAATGCTTGATGGCAATGGTTTTCAGCGTCGTAAAGCCGTACAGGGCTTCGAAGCCTTTTTCGCGTCCGTAGCCGGACTGGCCCGTGCCGCCGAAAGGCAGTTCCACACCACCGCCCGCCCCGTAGTTGTTGATGAACACCTGCCCCGACCGGACCCGCCGCGCCAGCCGCAGCTGCCGGCCGCCGTCTTGCGTCCAGATGCCGGCCACCAGTCCGAAAGGCGTGCTGTTGGCGATGCTCAGGGCCTCGTCTTCTGTATCGAAAGGGATGGCTGCCAGCACCGGGCCAAAGATTTCCTCTTGGGCCAGGCGATGTGCCGGCGGGACATCGCCCAGCAGGACGGGCGGTTGGTAAAAACCACCCTTGGGGGCATTGATGTCAAGCACGCCCTGCGCCGCCATGGCAATGCCATCGCTTTCGGCCTCGGCCAGAAACGCTTTGACGCGATCCCGTTGCCGGGCATTGATCAAGGGCCCGCAGTCCGGATCGTCTTGGGCCGGGCCCGTGCGCGTCGCCTTGAACCGCTCGGACAGGCGCCCCATGACATCGGTATAAATGGCGCGCTGCACCAGCAGGCGGCTGCCCGCCGAGCAGGTCTGCCCTGCATTCTGGATGATGGCATTGAGCAATACCGGCACCGCCGCATCGATGTCGGCGTCCGAGAACAGAATCTGCGGCGATTTGCCGCCCAGTTCAAGGGTGACCGGCGCAAAATGGCCGGCGGCCGCCAGGGCGACCTGCTTGCCGGTTTGCGGCGAGCCGGTAAAGGAAATGTGATCGATGCCCGGATGCGCCGACAGGGCCGCGCCCGCTTCCGCACCCAGGCCGGTGCAAATATTCAGGGCGCCCGCCGGCAGGCCGGCCTCTGCGGCGATTTCAGCCACCTTCAACAGCGACAGGCAGGCGTCCTCGGCGGGCTTGACGACGCAGGCATTGCCCGCCGCCAGCGCCGCCCCGACGCTGCGCCCAAAGATCTGCAGCGGATAATTCCAGGGAATGATATGGCCGGTGACGCCGTGCGGTTCGCGCACGGTCAGCACCGTGTAGTCGCTGGGATACGGAATGGTCGTGCCGTGCAGCTTGTCGACCGCTCCCGCATAGAACTCAATATAGCGCGCCACCGCTGCGGCGTCGGCGCGCGCCTGCTTCATCGGCTTGCCCGTGTCGCGCGATTCGATCCTGGCCAGGGCCTCTTGTTGATCCTGCAAGGCCAGGCTAAGGCGCAAGAGCAGGCGGCTGCGTTCAGCCGGCGCCATCCTTCCCCAGGCGCCTGCGCTGGCCGCGCGCGCGGCCTGGACAGCCGCATCGATATCGGCCTCGCCTGAGCGGGCGATCTCGGCAAAAGGCTGGCCGTTGGACGGATCGATCACCGTGAGTGTCTGCCCCCCAAGCGCCTCGACCCATTGATTAGCAATAAAATTCTTGTGCAGCATGGTGCATTCCCCCCTGGTTGAGCCGCGGTCCGGCCTGGCGCCGCCACGCCCGGCGGCGGCGCCGAAGACTTATTCTACGACGGCGGCGCCAGGCATGGGCGGGAAGCGGCGCGCGATGCTAGCCCTGGGCGCGCTGCTGCAGCATGTCGACGGCGGGCAGCGTCTTGCCTTCCAGGAACTCCAGGAACGCCCCGCCCCCGGTCGAGATATAGCCCACCTTGTCGGCAATGCCGTATTTGGCAATCGCCGCCAGGGTATCGCCGCCGCCCGCAATCGAAAAACCGTCGGACTCGGCCACCGCCTTGGACACCACCTGGGTGCCGTGGGCGAAGGCATCGAACTCGAACACGCCCACCGGGCCATTCCAGACGATGGTGCCCGCCTGCCGCAGTATGCCGGCCAGTTGCTGCGCCGTGTCGGGGCCAATGTCCAGCACCTGGTCGTCTTCGGCTACCTGATCGGCCGGCTTGACGGTAGCCGCCGCCGTTGCGCTGAATTCCTTGGCGCACACCACGTCGCTGGGAATGGGTACGTCGGCCCCGCGCTGCTTCATCAGTTCAATCACCGCAAGCGCCTGGTCCAGTTGATCGGGCTCGGCCAGCGATTTGCCGATGGGCAGGCCTGCCGCCAGCATGAAGGTATTGGCGATGCCGCCCCCCACCACCAACTGGTCGACCTTTGCGGCCAGCGCCTGCAGAATCGACAGCTTGGTCGACACTTTGGAACCGCCCACAATCGCCACCAGGGGGCGCTTGGGATTTTCAAGCGCGCGTCCCAAGGCCGTCAGTTCGGCCTCGAGCAAAGGGCCTGCGCAGGCAACCGGCGCATATTGCGCGATGCCATGGGTGGTCGCTTCGGCGCGATGCGCCGTGCCAAAGGCATCGTTCACATAAACATCGCACAGCGCCGCCATCTTGCGGGCGAGTTCCGGATCGTTCTTTTTCTCGCCCACATTGCAGCGGCAGTTTTCCAGCAGCAGCACCTGGCCTACGCTGGTCTTGACGCCATCGACCCAATCGGCCACCAGCGTGACGGGCTGGCCAAGCAGCTCGGACAGCCGGCGCGCAACCGGCGCCAGGGTGTCGTCGGGCCCGACCGCCCCCTCGGTTGGGCGTCCCAGATGAGACGTCACCATGACGGCCGCACCGCCGTCCAGCGCCATGCGTATGGCCGGCACCGACGCGCGTATGCGCGTGTCTTCGGCGACTTGCCCGTCTTTGAGCGGCACGTTCAGATCAGAGCGGATAAAGACGCGCTTGCCCACCAGGGCATCGGACTTGGCCAGCGCGGACAAGGTTTTAACAGTAGACATAAATATTCAGCTCCGGGCCCTTGGCAGGCGTGAAAAGGGCGGGTTGCCCCGCCCGCGTCAAACATGGCTTACACCAAATCACGCATTGAAACGTTTACTTGGCCGCCATCAAGGCAACCGTGGTGTCGAGCATGCGATTGGAGAAACCCCACTCGTTGTCATACCAGGACGACACCTTGACCAGCGAACCCGACACCTTGGTCAAGCCCGCGTCGACCGTGCTGGAGGCAGGATCGTGGTTGTAGTCCACCGAGACGAGCGGCTCTTCGTTGTACTGCAAAATGCCTTTCAGCGGACCGGATTCAGCGGCTTCCTTCAGGATGCCGTTGACCTCTTCCACCGTCGTTTCACGCGCGGCGACAAAGGACAGGTCGACGATGGACACGTTGATGGTGGGAACACGGATGGCATAGCCGTCGAGCTTGCCGTTCAGTTCAGGCAGCACCAGGCCGACCGCCGACGCCGCACCCGTCTTGGTGGGGATCATGCTGTGGGTGGCCGAACGAGCGCGGCGCAGGTCTTCGTGATAGACGTCCGTCAGCACCTGGTCGTTGGTGTAGGCGTGAACCGTGGTCATCAGGCCGTTGACCAGGCCCAGCTTCTGGTGCAAAGGCTGGACCAGCGGCGCCAGGCAGTTGGTGGTGCACGACGCATTGGAAATGACCGTGTCGCTGGCCTTCAGCACCTTGTGATTGACGCCGTACACAATGGTGGCGTCCACATCTTTACCGCCGGGCGCCGAAATGATGACTTTCTTGGCGCCGCCCTTCAGGTGGGCGCTGGCTTTTTCCTTGCTGGTGAAAAAACCCGTGCATTCCAGCACGACATCCACGCCCAGTTCGCCCCAAGGCAACGCCGAGGGATCGCGATTGGCCAGCACGCGGATCTTGTCGCCGTTGACGACCATGAAATCGCCATCCACGGTCACCGTGCCGGGGAACTTGCCATGGGCGGTATCGAAACGGGTCAAGTGGGCATTGGTGTTCGGGTTGCCCAGATCGTTGATCGCAACGATCTGAATATCGTGCTTCTTGCCGCTTTCGTAGTGGGCTCGCAAAATATTGCGGCCAATACGGCCATAACCGTTGATCGCCACGCGTATCGTCATTGCTACTCTCCTGTTTTATAAAACTTGTTCGACCGCCGCGGCAACGTGCTCGGCAGTCAGGCCAAAATGTTTGAACAGCGCCCCGGCCGGGGCGGACTCGCCATAGGTATCCAGACCGACGACGGCGCCCTGCAGGCCGACATACTTGTACCAGCCGGCGGTCACGCCCGCTTCGACGGCCACACGCGGCAAGCCCTGGGGCAGGACGCTGTCGCGCCACGCCTGGTCCTGCGCGTCGAAGACATGGGTGCACGGCATGGATACGACACGCACCGCGATGCCCTTGGCGGCAAGCTGTTCTTGCGCCCCCAGGGCCAGCGCCACCTCGGAGCCCGTGGCAATGATAACGGCCTTTGCGTCCGGGGCGTCGCGCAGCACATAGCCGCCGCGCTGGATATCCGCCATGGCTTGCGCGTCGCGCGCCACGAAAGGCAGGTTCTGCCGCGACAGCAGCAAGGCGCTGGGACCGCCATCGCGCACGGCCATGCCGACGCTGACGGGACGCTGGATCGCATAGGCCCAGGCGGCGGCTGTTTCGGTGGTGTCGCACGGACGCCAGACATGCAGGTTGGGAATCAGGCGCAAACTGGCCGCATGCTCGACCGACTGGTGGGTGGGGCCATCTTCGCCCAGCCCGATGGAGTCGTGGGTAAACACATGCACCACGCGTTGTTTCATCAGGGCGGCCATGCGCAAGGCATTGCGCGAATAGTCGGAGAAGGTCAGGAAGGTGCCGCCGAAAGGCAGGTAGCCGCCATGCAGCGCCACGCCATTCATGATGGCGGCCATGCCGAACTCGCGCACGCCGTAGTTGATGTGGCGGCCGAACCGAATGTGCTGCTCGCCGGGCCGCAGCGCCTGCACGCCTTTCCAGTCGGTCAGGTTGGACCCGGTCAGGTCGGCCGAGCCGCCCAGCATTTCGGGCAGCAACTCGACAAAAGCGGTGATCGCCAGTTGCGAAGCCTTGCGCGTGGCGACGGTTTCAGCGTTTTGATTGGTGGTGTCGATGAAGCGGCGGGCCTGCTCGGCAAAGTCCGCGGGCAGCTCGCCGTTCAGGCGGCGCTGCAGCTCGGCCGCTTCAGCCGGGAACGCTTGCGCGTAGGCGTCGAAGCGGCCTTGCCATTCGGCCTGCTGCTTCTGCCCTTTTTCCTTGCCATCCCAATACGCATAGATTTCGGCTGGCACCTCGAATGCCGCATAGGGCCAGTTCAGGGCTTCGCGGGTGGCTTCGATTTCGGTGGCGCCCAGCGGCGCCCCGTGGACTTTTTCAGTGCCCGCGGCATTGGGCGCCCCTTTGCCGATCACGGTGCGGCAGCAGATGAGCGTGGGGCCCTTGCCCTGCTCCGCCAGGGCTTTCGCCTTGACGATGGCGGCATCGACGGCGGCGATATCGTGCCCGTCGACACCGGGCAGCACGTTCCAGCCGTAGCTTTCAAAACGCTTGGGGGTGTCGTCGCCGAACCAGTTTTCGACCCGCCCATCGATGGAGATGCCGTTATCGTCATAAAAAACGATGAGCTTGGACAGCTTCAAGGTGCCGGCCAGTGAGCAGGCCTCGTGCGAGATGCCTTCCATCAGGCAGCCGTCGCCCACGAAGGCATAGGTGTAATGATCGACCACGGTGTGGCCCGCGCGGTTGAATTCCTGGGCCAGCAAGGCCTCGGCCAGCGCCATGCCCACCGAGTTGGCCAGGCCCTGCCCGAGCGGCCCGGTGGTGGTCTCGACGCCCGCCGTAATGCCCACCTCGGGGTGTCCGGGCGTGCGCGAGTGCAACTGACGGAAGTTCTTCAGTTCTTCCAGGGAAAGATCGTAGCCCGTCAGGTGCAGCAAGGCGTAGATGAGCATGGAGCCATGGCCATTGGACAGCACGAAGCGGTCCCGGTCGGCCCACGACGGATCGGCGGGATTGTGGCGCAGGTGGCGCGTCCAGAGCGCCTCGGCAATGTCCGCCATGCCCATCGGTGCGCCGGGATGACCCGAATTGGCTTGTTGAACCGCGTCCATGGCCAGCGCGCGGATGGCGTTGGCCATGGAAGTATTTTGGGCAGACGTAAGGCTCATTTCAAACTCGCAGGAAGCACCAGCCTTGAAAAGGCCGCGTAAGTTTACAAAGCTTCTGATTTTACCATCGTGGAAGGTTATGATCTTGGGATCGCCCTCTGCAATTGGTACACCCCCCATGGCCACGCCACGCTTTTACTGCGCCACGCCGCTGTCGCCCGACACCACACTTGAGCTGCCCCAGGCGCTTGCGCACCACGCCGTGCGCGTGCTGCGCCTGCAATCCGAATCGGACATCGTCCTCTTCGACGGCCGGGGCGGGCAATACACGGCGACCCTCCTCGTCGAAGGGAAAAAAGCCTACGCGCGCCTGGGCGGGCACGACCCCATCGAGGCCGAGCTCGCCGGCCGCATCACCCTGGTGCAGGGCCTGCCATCGGGCGACAAAATGGACTGGGTCGTTGAAAAGGCGGTCGAACTGGGTGCGGCCTGCGTCCAGCCCCTGGCCGCCCAGCGCAGCGTGCTGCAGCTCTCGGGCGAGCGGCTGCGCAAGCGCCTGGATCACTGGCGCCGCATTGCCCAGGCCGCCAGCGAACAATGCGGACGCAATCGCATCATGGAAGTGGCCGATCCGCAATCCTTGCAGCAATATCTTGCCGCATCCGCCGCCCAGGCCGGCAGTATTCTGTTCTGCCACCCAGGCAGCAGCCGGACCCTTGCCCAGGCGGCGCAAGCCGCCGGAAGCGCGCTGACCTTGCTGGTCGGCCCGGAAGGCGGGTGGTCTGATGAAGAGCTGGCCCTGGTCGAAAAACACGGCCTGACGCCGGTGAATTTCGGCGCTCGCGTGTTGCGCACCGAAACAGCCGGCCTGGCGCTGATTGCCGCGGTCAGCACCCTGCGCGGCTGGAACTGAGCCGCGCCAGGCTGGCCGATGGCGTTATTCGGCTTCGCCGCCGCCCGAGTATGGCGTGGGCTCCACCCCCGGATCGGGATCGGGATGCTTGCCCGCATGCACGACATAATAGGCAAAACGGCGGTCGTTGTTGGCCGCGAACTCGGCGGTGTCGTCGCACACCTGGACAATGGCCCTGGAATCCTCGGCCAGCGCCGGATCGCCCGAATGCAAATTGTGGAACCACAGGAAAAGACCGTTTTTATGGTCTAGGACGGTATCGCACAGACAGTCGTACAAGGCATCCAGGTTGCCGCCGAAATATTCGGGGAAGTCCACCGCCTTGACCACGGCGCGAAGCACGGCGGAGCGGCTCCGGGCGCGATCGCAATCCACCACATATGCGGTCATGCCGGCAGTACGCGCGGCATTCAGGGCGTCGTCCTGAGAGAGGTCAGGCAGACCGATCAAACCGCCTTTTTGCAATTTCTTCTGCAATGACTGCGCTTGGCTCATTCAGACGTCTCCTTGAAAAACGCTTTGACTTCTTCAGCACGGCTCAGGCTATCGTCCCTTCCGAGACGGATGAGCGCTTGCGTATAGCTGGCCTCGAACAACAAGTAGGAAACCAATGCGCCGCCGGTTGTCGCTCTGGAAGCCGACGATACACCAAGGACGCGAAAAAGGGTACGTGCAGCACGAGGCAATTGATCCAGGTGGGCCGTGGCGATTTCATCCAGGGAGCGGCTGGGCGTCACGACAAACGTGCTGACCGGGCGTAGCGACTGGCTTTGTAAACCATTTTCAGGCAAGAGCGCAAGCAACTCGTTGATGCGTTGCATACGCTCCACATCCATCGATACGCTGTCCAGGAAGATATTGGACAGCGCGTGCCCGCCGATCTGGGCCAATGTCGGGTATTTGGGGTTGATGCCTTTCTCTTCGGGATGGGTATCGTCCCGGTAGCCGGTGCCGATCACGACAATCTTTTCGGCGCCCAGATGAATGGCGGGGCTCATGGGCGCCAGTTGCCGCATCGAGCCATCGCCGCACCATTGCGTCTGACCGCGCACCAGCATGGCCTGGGCCGGGAAAATGAACGGTATGGCGCTGGAAGCCAGCAGATGGTCCACGCCGATCTTGCACGGCACGGCTTGCCGCAGCGAGCGCTGCCAGGGCTTGATGACGCCATGCGACTGATAGAAGGTCAAATGCTCGCCGGTGGTATAGGCGGTGGCCGTAATGGCCAGGGCCTGCAACTGGCCGGCGGTCAGGTTCTGCTGCAGCCGCGTGAAATCCAGCGTGCTCGACAGCAGCTCGCCCAGCGGCTGGTTATCGAGCAGGGAACGCGGTTGCCGGTCGCGCAATTCCGGCAGCATCCACCCCACGGCCAGCATGGCAAACCAGCGCAAGCCGGTGCGCAACAAACGCGGGGCATCGGCATGGTAGACCTCGCCCGTATGCAGGTCGCCCCACAGGCGCTCAAGCCCATCGATGGCGCGATGCGGCTGATCGGCGCGGCAGGCCATGGCCGCCGCGTTGATGGCGCCCGCCGAGGAGCCGCAGATAATGCCGAAAGGATTGCGGAAACCGCTAGAGCGTCCGGGGTCGAGTATGTCAAGAATACCCGCCAGGACGCCGACCTGATAGGCGGCACGCGCCCCGCCGCCGGTCAGAATCAGGCCGACGGGTCCGCGCGCCGCAACGTCAGGTGTTGCGCGGTGTATTGGCATCGAGGACCGTCAGGGCCGTCATATTGACGATACGGCGAACGGTAGAACTGGACGTCAGGATGTGTACCGGCGCATCCACCCCCAGCAGGAAGGGGCCTACGGCCACGTTCCCGCCTGCCGCGGTCTTGAGCAGGTTGTACGCGATATTGCCGGCGTCGACGTTGGGACAGATCAGCAGATTGGCCTCGCCATGCAGGCTGGTGGACGGCAGTATGCGCTGGCGCAGCGCCTCGTCCAGCGCGCAATCGCCATGCATTTCGCCATCGATTTCAAGTTCGGGTTCGCGCTCGCGGATCAGGGCCAGGGCCTGCTGCATTTTCGCCCCCGATTCTGAACTGCCTGAGCCGAAATTGGAGCGCGACAGCAGCGCCACCTTCGGCTCCATATTCAAGCGCCGCATTTCCGCCGCGGCGGCAAGGGTGATCTCGGCAATCTGCCCGGCATCGGGGTTGTCGTTGATATGGGTATCGGCCAGCGCAATAGTGCGCTCGGCCAGCAGCAGGATGTTCATGGCCGAATAGGTTTTGGCGCCTGGCGCCTTGCCCAGCACCTGATCGATAAACTGCAGGTGATTCGCGTACGCGCCCACAGTTCCGCAAATCATGCCGTCGGCATCGCCCAGGCGCACCATCATGGCGCCGATCAGGGTCAGGCGGCGGCGCATCTCGACGCGGGCCATTTCCTTGCTGATGCCCTGCCGGCACATCAGTTCCCAATAAGTCGTCCAATAGCGATGGAAGCGTTCGTCGTAATCGGGATTGGTGACTTCGACATCCAGGCCAAGCTGTATGCGCAGGCCGAACTTCTGGATGCGATCGGCCAACACCGCCGGCCGGCCCACCAGGATAGGCTTGGCAAGTTTTTCGTCGACAATGATCTGGACAGCCCGCAATACGCGTTCGTCTTCGCCTTCGGTAAAGACGATACGCGTCTTGCCGCCGTCGCGCACCAGCTTCTTAGCGGTGGAAAACAGCGGTTTCATGAACGAGCCGGAGCGGTATACGAACTGCTGCAACTGTTCGGCATAGCTCTCGATATCGGCCAGGGGCCGCGTGGCCACGCCGTCTTCGATGGCGGCCGCGGCAACCGCCACGGCAATGCGCACGATCAACCTGGGGTCGAAAGGCTTGGGGATGAAGTACTCGCGGCCGAAAGAGACGCCGTAGCTGCCGTAGGCAGCCGCCACCACATCATTCTGCTCTTCGCGCGCCAGCTTGCAGATCGCCAGGACAGCGGCTTTTTCCATGCCCCGGGTAATCGTGGTGGCGCCCACGTCCAGCGCGCCACGGAAAATATAGGGAAAGCACAGTACGTTATTGACCTGGTTCGGGTAGTCGGAACGGCCCGTGGCCATGACGACGTCATCGCGCACGGCATGGGCGTCTTCAGGCAGAATCTCGGGGTTGGGGTTGGCCAGCGCCAGGATCAGCGGCCGGGCGGCCATTTTCGCCACCATGGCGGGCTTGAGCACGCCGCCCGCCGACAGGCCCAGGAACACATCGGCGCCGTCGATGATGTCGCCCAAGGTACGGGCGGCGGTGTCCTGCGCAAAGCGCGCCTTGTCGGGGTCCATCAGGGTGGTGCGCCCCTGGTACACCACGCCTTCAATGTCCGACACCCAGATGTTCTCGAGCGGCAGGCCCAGGTCCACCATCAGGTCCAGGCAGGCCAGCGCGGCGGCGCCCGCCCCCGACACCACCACCTTGACCTGCTTGATGTCTTTCTCGACGACCTGCAGGCCATTGATGAAAGCCGACGACACACAGATGGCCGTGCCATGCTGGTCGTCGTGGAACACCGGAATATTCATGCGTTCGCGCAGCTTGCGCTCGACGGTGAAACATTCGGGCGCCTTGATGTCTTCCAGGTTGATGCCCCCGAAAGTCGGTTCCAGCCCCGCGATGATCTCGACCAGCTTGTCCGGGTCGGTTTCGTTGATTTCAATGTCGAATACATCGATCCCCGCGAACTTCTTGAACAGCACCGCCTTGCCTTCCATCACCGGCTTGGACGCCAGCGCGCCGATGTTGCCCAGGCCCAGCACCGCCGTCCCGTTCGTGATCACCCCCACCAGATTGCCCCGGCCCGTGAACCGGAAGGCGTTTTGAGCGTCGGAAACGATTTCTTCACAAGCCGCCGCCACGCCGGGGGAGTAGGCCAGGGCCAGATCGCGCTGATTGGACAGCTGTTTGGTGGGCGTGACCGAAATTTTCCCGGGGCGGCCCTGCTCGTGATATTCCAGAGCGGCCTTTCGAAGCGTTTCTTCCATGATGATTTGCGCCGTGCAGAGTAAGAGATGCACATTCTATCGTCTTGCCGGAGATAGGAACATGCCTGATTGCGAACAGGGACGCCCGTTCGCGGCTAGAGCTCTTGCCCAGGATAGGGAAAGCGTTCGTCCGGATCAAACAGCGACTTGACGCGCATGTCCAGGTCGCCGGCCGGCGCGGCCAAGCCGGCCTCGCCCGCCCTGGCCGAGGTGTAACGCCGGGCAAACGGCGGCTCGGTCTGCGGTTGCGCCATTTGCTCGTCCAGCACCAGCCACTCGACCCAGCCCAGATCGCCCCCATGGCCCAGCAGCACATGCGCCAGGTTCACCGTTTGCCCCGCCGCCGGCAGCAGCGCATCCAGGCGATAGCGCGCCGGCCATAGCGCGCCGGCCCGGCAGGCTTGCGCATCGGCGCCGGCCGCCGCCTGGAACAGCGCAGCCACCAATTGTTGAAGCCGTGCCCCCTCTAGCGGCTTTTTATTGTGCTCGCCAAAAGGCCCCAGGCTGGCCAGCGTGCCATCGGCAAGCAGCACCGAGGCATGCGACAGGCCCGAGGCGGCCGTTTCGCCCACCGGCCAATCGCACAGCGTGCGATCGGCCAGCCAGGCCGCCACAGTGATGTGGCAGGGCAGTTCGGCAAACTGGCTGAAACCGGCCGCTTCGAGTTCGCCCAGCAGGCAGCCCGGCTGCACAAACCATTTGGTGCTGCCCGGCTCCAGCCGTTGGCACAGGCTCAGATCGCGTCCCGGCTCAACCCACAGGACGGGGTGATCGTTCAGGCGGGCCGCATGCGGTATGCCATCGAGCGCCAGCAGCACGCCGTATTCAGCGCAAAGCGCCCGCGCCTTGTGCACGTCGGAGGCCTGCTTGGGCACCAGGCGGGCCCGGCCTACGCCTTCGTGCGCCTCGAACTCGTAAAAAGTACCCGCCACGGTATTGCGCAAACGCTGGCCAAAAGCCTCCCAGGGACTCTGGGCCGAGCGCCGGCCAGTCAAGAAAGCCCGACGAGAAGTTGACTGCATGGTTGAATCCTTATTGATGCGTGCTAGAGCTCCGGCTGGCCACGGACTACAATCCTGCTTTTGCCTGAGTTTCCTGTCTTATGCCCCGTCTCGCCAAGCGTACCGAACATGTGATGCCATTCTACGTCGTGGAATTATTCAAACAGGCCAACGCGCTGAAAGCGCAGGGCCAGGACATCATCAGCCTGGGGATAGGCGAACCTGATTTTACGGCCCCGCCGCAAGTTGTCGAAACCCTGCACCGGGCGGCCCAGGCAGGCCTGAGCGGCTACACCCCGCCCGCGGGCATTTCGCCACTGCGCGCGGCCATTGCCGACTACTATGCGCAACAGTTCGGGGCCACGCTGGACCCCGCCCGCGTCATCGTCACATCGGGCGCGTCGGGCGCCCTGCTGCTGGCCAGCATGGCGCTGATCAATCCGGGCGACGAAATCCTGATGCCCGATCCGTCGTACCCCGCCAATCAAAACTTCATCACCAGCGCGGGCGGCGTGCCGCGGCTGATACCCTGCTCGGCCGAACATCGCTTCCAGCTCAGCGCCGATACCGTGCGCGAACACTGGGGTCCCGCCACGCGCGGCGTGCTGATCGCCTCGCCCAGCAACCCGACGGGCATCACGATTGCCCGCGAAGACCTCAGGGCGCTGATCGCCGAGGTCCGGCAGCGCGGCGGCTTCGTGATCATGGATGAAATCTATCTGGGCCTTTACTACGGTGACAGGCCGCAAAGCGCACTGACGCTGGACGATAACGTTGTCATCATCAACAGCTTCTCAAAATACTTTCACATGACCGGCTGGCGCCTGGGGTGGCTGATTGTGCCGCCGCACATGGTGCAGGCCATCGAAACGCTGGCGGCCAGCCTGGCCATATGCGCGCCATCGCTGGCGCAACATGCCGCCCTGACCTGCTTCGAGCCGGAAGTCATGCATATTTACGAGAACCGGCGGCTGTCGTTCAAGCAGCGGCGCGACTATCTGCTGCCGGAATTCGAGCGCCTGGGCCTGCATATACCGGTCGCGCCCGACGGCGCCTTTTACATTTATGCCGATATTCGCGCGCACAGCCAGGACAGCGATGATTTTTCGCGCCGCCTGCTGACCCAGGCGGGGGTCGCCGCCGTACCGGGCCGCGACTTTGGTCCGGCGCATGCCCCGTACACCATGCGATTCTCGTACGCGACCGGCCTGGACCGCCTGCAGGAAGCCATCGACCGCATCGAACGCTTCCTGGCCTGATCGCAACGGCCCCGCTCAGCGCCCCACCGGAATGCCCGAGGCCAGCGCGATGCGCCGGCGCTCGGCCAGCACCTTGGCGCCGTAGCCGCCATCGCTGGGGCCCGTTGCGCCCACGTAACAGGCCAGGCCGCCCTCGACCGAGCCGCGGCGCTTGATGCAATCGTACAGAATCTGCACCCCCACCCGTATATTGGCAATGGGATTCAGGGCCGCAATGGGGCCGTCGCTGAACACCTCGAACTTGTCTTGGTGAACCTTGGTCATGACCTGCATCAGGCCTTGCGCGCCCACATGGCTCTCGGCGTACGGGTTGTAGCGGGACTCGATGGCGATCACCGCCAGCACGAGCTGCGGGTCCAGTTGCTTTTCGCGAGCCACCACAAAAACCGTGTTGACCAACGCGCCGGCGACACTATGGGCTATCTTGTATTTACGCGCGATATAGCTGCGCAGCGCCTGGGCCTGGGCGGCCGTAATGCCTGCCACATGCCGGCCGTCGGTAGACGCTTTCAAGGCCTCGCTGAAACTCAGTGGCGATGCCGCCGCCGGCCGCGTGGCCGCCTCGGCGCGGCGGGCCGCCCTGACGTCTTCCGGCGGCACCGCCCCCTCTTCATCCAGGGCAGCCTGGTCTTCGGAAGCGTGCCAGCCATCGCCGTTGCCCCCGTACGACGCGAGCCAGCCCTGCTTGAAGTCGCCGGCGGGACGCAGGGCAATGACCAGCGCCTCGTGAACCTGGCGCACCTGCTCGCGCAGCGACGGCACACTGGCGCCGAACACCACGGTGATCAAGACGGCAATGCCCAGGTAAATCGCGCAGACATAGATGAACTCGCTGAGCTGCCGGGTCACACCCAGGGCGGAACGCCCGGCCAGACTGTCGGAAGAAATGACACCCATTGCGTCCCTTCCCAATAAAATATGGAAGGTCGATGTTAACCTTCTACTGCCGCACAAATGTAACCTGACAGGCTTAATTCTGTGAAATATCGCGACTTCAGAGATTTTATTGCTCAACTCGAGCAAGCCGGCGAGCTCAAACGCCTGGCGCATCCCGTATCGACCGACCTTGAAATGACCGAGATCAGCGACCGCGTCCTGCGCGCCGGCGGGCCTGCCCTGCTGTTCGAGCAAGCCGTCCACCGTGGCGCGCCCTCGGCCATGCCGGTCCTGACCAACCTGTTCGGCACACCCAAGCGCGTGGCCTGGGGCATGGGCGCCGACGATATCGGCGCCCTGCGCCACACGGGCGAGCTGCTGGCCTCTCTGCGCGAACCCGAGCCCCCGCGCGGACTGCGCAGCGCGCTGGCCACCGTGTCCATGCTGAAGAATGCCTTGTGGGACATGAGCCCCAAAACCGTCAAGGGCGCGCCCTGCCAGGAAGTGGTGCTGGAAGGCGACGACGTGGACTTGAACCAGATCCCCTTGCAGCGCTGCTGGCCCGGCGATGTGGCCCCGCTGCTGACCTGGGGCCTGGTCATCACGCGCGGCCCCCATGCCAAGCGCCAGAACCTGGGGATTTACCGCCAGCAACTCATCGGACGGAACAAGCTCATCATGCGCTGGCTGTCGCACCGCGGCGGCGCGCTCGACTTCCGCGACCACGCCTTGGCCCATCCGGATACGCCGTTTCCCATCGCCGTCGCGCTTGGCGCCGACCCGGCCACCATATTGGGCGCGGTCACCCCGGTGCCCGACAGCCTGTCCGAATATCAGTTTGCCGGCCTGCTGCGCGGCTCACGCACCGAAGTCACCCAGGCCCTGGGCAGCACGCTGTCCGTCCCCGCCTTCGCCGAAATCGTGCTTGAAGGGCATCTGCTGCCCTCTTCCGACCCGCGCGCCATCAAACCCGCAACGCCCGAAGGCGTCCCGGGGCCGGCCGACACCGGCTATGAAATGGCGCTGGAAGGTCCGTATGGCGACCATACCGGCTATTACAACGAGCAAGACTGGTTCCCCGTCTTCACGGTCGAACGCATCACCATGCGCCGCCATCCCATCTACCACAGCACCTATACCGGCAAGCCGCCCGATGAGCCCGCCGTGCTGGGGGTGGCGCTGAATGAAGTCTTCGTTCCTCTGCTGAAACGCCAATTGCCCGAGATTGTCGATTTCTATCTGCCCCCGGAGGGCTGCAGCTATCGCCTGGCGGTCGTGTCCATGCGCAAGCAGTACGCGGGCCACGCCAAGCGCGTCATGTTCGGACTATGGAGCGTCCTGCGGCAATTCATGTACACCAAATTCATCGTCGTGGTGGACGACGATATCGACGTGCGCGACTGGAAGGAAGTGGTGTGGGCGATGACGACCCGCATGGACCCGGTGCGCGACACCGTGCTGGTGGAAAATACGCCTATCGATTACCTGGACTTTGCCTCGCCCGTATCGGGCCTGGGCGGAAAAATGGGCCTGGACGCCACCAATAAGTGGCCCGGCGAAACCGCCCGCGAATGGGGCACGCCGATTGTCATGGACGACGCCGTCAAGGCGCGCGTCGATGCCATGTGGAACGAGCTGGGCCTGTAGCGCCGCGCCGGAATCAGCCGGATTTGCGATTCATGGTGCGCGCCACCTGCCAGCTTAGCAGCAATCCGGCCCCGATCCGCCACCAGCGCCGGCGCTTGCCCACGCCGGACAGCAAGGCCGATACGCTGGACGTCAGCAAGGGGTAGCGGCGCGTCAGCGATACCGCCTGGAAGATCCAGTCGGACGGCGACCGCGACGATGCGCGCGGGAACAGACTGCGCATGACCGACCGTGGGGTCAGCGAGTCGCCCAGATCGCGCACGCCGCGCGACATGGCCTGCCGCTCAAGGGCGGCGCGGGCCCGCACCAGTTCGATCCGGAGCGCGCGCTCTTTACCCGCAAGAGCCTGTTTCATGGCGTATCCTTACGTTGTTCCGCGCGCGCCACGAGATCGAGCGGATCGGCGGGCTCCCGCAGCCGGTCGGCCAGGGCCAGATCGCGCCGCAGTTCGTCAATGGTGGCCGAGAACGGCATGGGTGAAAAAAGCAGCTTGTAGCGCACGCCCCAGAACAAGCCCATGCCCAGCAGGGCGTAAAAAAGCGTCAGCAGGCTCAAGGCCACATAGCGCTGCTCGGTGGGCCAGAAATACAGGGCCACCGCCAGGGAGAACACCAGCACCGCCAGGGTCAGGAACAGCAGCGCGCCGAACGCCATCCCCAGGATGACGATCAATTGCGCCTTCTGCTCCGAGGCCTCGAGCGAAAAGAGTTCAAGACGAGTGCGCACGATGGAAAGCATCGTGCATGCAAGATCGCCTACAGACTGTCGTAGCGCCATAGTTCGCCCTTGACGATGGTTGAGTGAAGAACGGTTCCGATCAACGGCGGCAGATCAATGCCCCGATCAGCACCCCCGCCAGGCCGGCCATGCCGATGGCCTGCCACGGATTGTCGTGCACATAGTCGTCGGTGACCCGGGCGGCTTTACGGCCGCGTTCCAGCAACGCATCTTGCGTGTCATAAAGGGCTTCGCGAGTCCGTTTCAAAGAGCGCATGGCGCTTTCGCGCAGTTCCACTGCTTTTTCACCGGTGGCATCCGCTGCCTCGCGCAGCAGTTTTTCCGCGTCGTCCAGGCTTTCCTTGACGCTTTCGATGAATTCCTCTTCGCTAGCTTGCACACTTTTCTTTGTCGCCATGATGAGCTCCTTAAAGAGTTGGATAGGGTTGTATAAAAGGTACCACTAAGTATCTGTACTGCATACCGCTACTGCATCTTGGTGACTTCGACCACGGAAGCCACCCCGCTTTGATCGCTTTCCTGGCGCATAACCATGTTCAGATCGGGACAGAACCAATCGGTGACGGACGATGTCATGCCGGGTATCGGCAATACCAGACCGTTGAACGAGGCCTGTGTGGGTTCGATGCGCCGGGTATAGCGTATGGGCCAGCACGATTGTTCGCCCGCGGCGGTTTGTATGGTTTGGCGCTCGCCGACGGTTTTCAGGCCGGTGTGGACCACGATGGGCTGCGTCTGCACCGCCTTTTTGTCCAGATTGATCTGGAAGCGCAATTCGGGAAAGGTCTGGCCGGCCCGGGTCACGGGCTCGCCATAGGCGAAAAGGCCCAGCATGCGCAGGTCGAACCTGCCTTCGGCGGCCTCGCGCTTGCCCTGTTCGTTGCGCCGCTCGAAAGTGGCCTGGCCGTTCCTGACGGCCATCCAGTAATCCAGCGTCGATTTGCCGGCGGGCAGACCGGCCAGGCCGTAGGTGGCCGTACCCTGCACCCTGGCATCGCAGTGGTCGCCGTCCTGCTTGCTGACTTCGGAAAACGCCAGATCGGCCCCCAACTGCATGCCGCCCGAGCCCGTAAGCTGTGCCTGGCCGCCATTGTGCATGAAGGGCGCCTGGCACAATCCGGCACTGGCCGGGCTGGACGCCAGCCCAAACAGTATCGCTGCAAAAGCCGAGTACCAAGTTCTACGCATACCTCTCGCCTGTTAAAACCGCAGACATTTCATACTACCCTATTTGCGGAACCAGCTTCGGACAATTCAAGAAGAAACGTTAGCAAACATGAATGGCGTCCGTTTTCTTGACGTCAGTTGTCTTTTTGGCGCGTGCCGAATATGCGGTCGCCCGCATCGCCCAGGCCCGGAATGATGTAGCCGTCTTCATTCAGATGGCTGTCGATCGAGGCGGTATAGATGTGGACATCGGGATGATGCTGCTCGACGGCGCTGATGCCTTCGGGCGCGGCCACCAGAACCAGCGCCCGGATATTGCGGCAGCCCGCCTTCTTGAGCAGGTCGATGGTGGCGACCATGGAGCCCCCGGTGGCCAGCATCGGATCGACAATCAGGGCCAGGCGCTGGTCCAGTTGCCCCACCAGGCGCTCCAGATACGTTTGCGCCTGCAAGGTTTCCTCGTTCCGGGCAATACCGACCGCGCTCACCTTGGCGCCTGGAATCAGGCTCAGGACGCCGTCCAGCATGCCGATGCCGGCACGCAATATCGGGACCACCGTGACTTTCTTGCCCGCCAGTTTCTCCACGTGCAAGGGCCCCGACCACCCTTCGATGACCGCAGGCTCGAGCGGCAGGTCTTTCGAGGCCTCGTAGGTCAGCAGGGCCGCGACTTCCTGGGCCATTTCGCGGAAATTCTTGGTGCTCAGGTCGCCTCGGCGCATCAATCCGAGCTTATGCCGGATCAAAGGGTGGCGAATTTCATGTATGGGCATGGTGTTCCTTGTTGACAAATCGGGGGTGAAGATCAGCGCGCGGCCAGCCAGTTGACCAGGGCGTCGTCGAAACTGCGCACGGCGGCGGAACGCTCGTCGTTCACGATACTGACCAGAATATAGCGCTTGCCGCTGGCGCCGAGCACATAGCCGGCAAGCGCCCGGACATCGCGCAACGTCCCTGTTTTAAGGTGGGCCATGCCTTTCGCATCGCCGTTGCGCAGACGGCGCTTGACCGTCCCGTCGACCCCCGAGATGGCGAGCGACGAGATGAATTCGGGCATCAGGGGCGAGCGCCAGGCCGCGTCCAGCATGCCCGCCAGGCCCACCGCCGTCAGCCGGCCCGTGCGCGACAGGCCGGCGCCATTGTCGATGACCCAGCCGCGGGTATCCACCTGCTGCGCTTTCAACACGCCCAGCGCAGCACTGGCGCCCGTGCTGGGCGTGGCGCCCGGCCCGAATTTTTCGGCGCCCAAGGTCAGCAGCAGCGTCCGGGCCATGACGTTATTGCTTTTCTTGTTGATATGCCGGATGGTGTCGCCCAGGCTTTCCGAGTCGTGCCAGACCATTTGCCTGGCCCCCGCCGGTACTTTCCCGGCCTGCACGCCTTTGCCCAGCGTGCCGCCCAGCTCTTTCCAGAGCATCTGGAACAGGGCCGAGAAATATTCCGGCTGCGACAATGCCAGGCGATAGACACTGAACTCGCCGCAGGAACCGGCCGCCGTGCCGCTGACCTGGATGACGATATCCCTGCCGGTCCGGACGACCTGGGTGCCGATGGACGGCGAACCGGGGCAGACCGCGTTGCTCCATTTGATGTCGCCCTCGATGCGCACGCCCTGCACAGGGGGATCGATCATCGGCACCCACCGATGGGCTTGCGCATCGGGCTGGAACACCAGGCGCACGGCGCCCAGCCCCACCATCATGGCATCGGGGCTGGCGTTATAAGGGCGGTCGGCCGCGCCGTCGAACTCGCCGGGATCAACGGCCACCGGGCCGAACAGCGTCCGGTCCACCACCACCTCGCTCAGGTTCTTCACGCCGCGCAGGCGCAGCTGGCGCAGCAGCCCCCATAGATCTTCCACGCTCATGAAGGGGTCGCCGCCCGCTTTCAGGTACAGTGGCCCGGCCAGCGTGCCGTACTCGTCGACCTGCCCGCCGCCCCGCGCATAAAAAGCCGTGCGCCAGGTATAGTCCGGCCCCAGGCCGGACAGGGCCGTCCAGGTGGTGACCATTTTCATGACGGATGCCGGATTGCGCGGCTCGGCCGCATTGACCGACATCAGCACCGGGCCGCCGACCTCTTGCACAAAAAGAGACATGGCGCCTGCCGGCAAGCGCGTTGCCCGCCAAGCCTGGTTCAGCTCGGCCGGCAGCCCCTGGGCCCCGGCCGCGCCACTGAGTCCAACGGCCAGCAGGCATGCCGCGGCGCGCCGGAACCATCTGCTTGCGTGGCGGTCAGATCCTGGGCGAGACGGAGGCAAAGTCATGAAAGAACCTTTCCCGGTGAAAAAGCATCAGCATAACCAAAGTCGGGCCGTCCGGGGCTGCGCCGGCCCGGTTTTTATTGCAGGCAAGCGACCGGCGCGCCACGCCATTTACTGCCCGGCCAAGCAGGAAACAGCGGCAACAGCTTAAAATACCGGCACAAAATTATTTCAGGCGCCGCCGCACCGGCACGGAAGGCGCCTTATCAAAGACCTTTTGCGTGAATCCTGACCTAGAACTTTCCCAGTTCAATTACGAACTGCCCCACGAACTTATTGCCCAGTCCCCCGCAGCCCGGCGCACCCAAAGCCGCCTGCTGCACCTGGACCGCCAGGGCGGCCTGCACGACAGGCAGTTCACCGACCTGCTCCAACTGCTGCGGCCCCAGGACCTGCTGGTCTTCAACAATACGCGCGTCATCAAGGCCCGTTTATTGGGCCAGAAAGAAAGCGGCGGCAAAGTCGAGGTACTGATCGAGCGGGTGACCGGGTCCCACACGGCGCTGGCGCACATCAAGGCCAGCAAATCGCCCAAGCCGGGCAGCAGGCTGATCCTGGCCGAAGCCTTTGCCGTGACCGTGCCCGGCCGCCAGGGCGAACTCTTTGAGCTTGAGTTTCCGGAACGCGTGCTCGACCTGCTGGACCGGCATGGGGCCACTCCCCTGCCTCCCTATATCGAGCACGCCGCAGGCCAGGATGACGATGAGCGCTATCAGACGGTGTATGCCAGCGAACCGGGCGCCGTGGCCGCGCCGACCGCGGGGCTGCATTTCGACCAGGACATGCTGGCGCAACTGGCCGATCTGGGCGTGGCCCAGGCGTTCGTCACCCTGCACGTCGGCGCAGGCACTTTCCAGCCCGTGCGGGCGCAAAAGCTCAGCGACCACATCATGCACGCCGAGCGCTATTCCGTGCCGCCTGAAACCGTCGCGCAGATCAAGGCGGCGCGGGCGGCGGGCGGGCGCGTGATCGCGGTGGGCACCACCAGCGTGCGCGCGCTGGAATCGGCCGCGCCGCACGCACACGAAGCCGGCGTCCTGGAAGGCGACACCCGCCTGTTCATTACGCCGGGCTATTCATTTGCCTGGGTCGATGCCCTGCTGACCAATTTCCACCTGCCCCAGTCCACCCTGCTCATGCTGGTCTCGGCGCTGGCAGGCATGGAGCCCATCCAGCGCGCCTACGCGCATGCCGTTCAATCCCGGTATCGCTTCTTCAGCTACGGCGATGCCATGTTCATAGAATCACCATGACAACAACCGGTTTGCAGTTCAAGCTGCTGACCACCGACGGCGCCGCCCGCCGCGGCCAGGTCACGCTTAACCACGGGGTGGTCCAGACCCCCATCTTCATGCCCGTCGGCACATACGGCAGCGTCAAGGCCATGCTGCCCCACGAGCTGGATGAGGTCGGCGCCCAGATCGTCCTGGGCAATACTTTTCATCTGTGGCTGCGTCCGGGCACAGAGGTCATGCAGAAGCACAACGGCCTGCATGGCTTCATGCAATGGAACAAGCCCATCTTGACCGACTCGGGCGGCTTCCAGGTGTTCAGCCTGAATGGCCTGCGCAAAATCACCGAGGAAGGCGTCAAGTTCGCTTCGCCCATCGATGGCGCGCGGCTGTTCCTGACCCCCGAGGAATCCATGCGCATCCAGCATGCGCTCAATTCGGACATCGCCATGGTGTTCGACGAGTGCACGCCTTATACGATAGACGGGCGCCCCGCCACCGCCGAGGAAGCCGCCAAGTCCATGCGCATGTCGCTGCGCTGGGCCAAGCGGTCGCGCGATGCCTTCCATGCGCTGGCCAACCCCAACGCACTGTTCGGCATCGTCCAGGGCGGCATGTACGAGTCCCTGCGCGACGAATCCCTGGCCGGCCTGCTCGACATCGGCTTCGAAGGCTATGCCATCGGCGGCCTGTCGGTGGGCGAACCCAAGGAAGACATGATGCGGGTGCTGGCCCATGTGGCGCCGCGCCTGCCGGCCAGCGCGCCGCGCTACTTGATGGGCGTGGGCACGCCCGAGGACCTGGTCGAGGGGGTCAGCCGTGGCGTGGACATGTTCGACTGCGTCATGCCGACCCGCAACGCCCGCAACGGCTGGCTGTTCACCCGCTACGGCGACATCAAGATCCGCAATGCCCGCTATCGGGACGATACCCGCCCCCTGGACCCGTCGTGCCATTGCCACACCTGCCGGCATTTTTCCAGGTCCTACCTGCACCACCTTCAGCGCGCCAATGAAATTACCGGTTCGCGCCTGAACACCCTGCACAATCTGCACTATTACCTGGCCCTTATGCGGGAAATGCGCGAAGCCATCGAGGCGGGCCGTTTCCAGCAATGGCGCGAAGAATTCACCCGTGATCGGGCCCGCGGTATCGAATAGGCAAGATATCGCTACAATACAGAGTTAACCAAAAATATTTTCAGGAGCACATTCGATGGCTGCAATTGATACTTTGACACTGATTACCGCCCAGGCAGCCGCCGGCGGCGAGAACGCCTTGATGGGCATGCTGCCCATCATTCTGATGTTCGTGATTCTGTACTTCCTGATGATCCGCCCCCAGATGAAGCGTCAGAAAGAACACCGCAACATGGTGTCCGCGCTGGCCAAGGGCGACGAAGTCATCACCACCGGCGGCCTGCTCGGCAAGATCACCAAAGTCAGCGACAGCTACATTACGGTGGAAATCAGCATGTTGGGCGACAAGCCCGTCGAGACCGTTGTGCAACGCACCGCCGTCACCTCGGTCCTGCCCAAGGGCACGATCAAGGCGCTCTGATCCCACGTGCACACCCTGGAGCGCAATCCAGGGTTTTTTTCTGCTTTAGCCGATTGACCGACAATGAACCGCTATCCGCTCTGGAAATACCTCACCGTACTGGCAGCCCTGCTTATCGGCCTGCTTTATACGCTCCCTAATTTCTTCGGGGAGTCGCCCGCGGTTCAAATAGCCGGCGCCAAGTCCACAGTCAAGGTCGATCACACCGTGCTGACCCGGGTCGAAGACATCCTGGCGCGCAGCAACATTACCGCCACAGGCGCTTATTTCGAGCAGAACGGGCCTGTGGGGGCGGTCAGGGTCCGCTTCGACTCGACCGACGTCCAGCTCAAGGCCAAGGATGTCATCGAGAAAGCGCTGAACCCCGATGCGTCCAATCCCGATTTCACGGTGGCCCTGAACCTGCTGCCCTCGTCCCCCAATTGGCTGACGGCCCTGGGCGCACGGCCCATGTACCTGGGCCTGGACCTGCGCGGCGGCGTGCATTTCCTGCTTCAGGTCGACATGAAGGGCGCCCTGACGGGACGCTATGACTCGCTTGCCAGCGATGTGCGCAACACCCTTCGCGACGCCAAGGTCGCCACGATCGGGGTAGAGCGCGCCGACATGTCTATCGTATCCACATTCGCCAGCGCCGACGCGCGCGACAATGCGGCGTCAGAGCTGCGCCGCGCCATGCCCGACATGGCCTTCGTCAACAGCGGCGAAAGCGGCGGCCAGTTCGTGCTGACCGGCCGGCTGACCGAAACGGCCGTCACACAGGTGCAAGGCAACGCGCTGCGCCAGAACATGACCACGCTGCACAATCGCATCAACGAGCTGGGTGTCGCCGAACCCATCATCCAGCAGCAGGGCGCGGACCGCATCGTGGTCCAGTTGCCCGGCGTGCAAGACGTTGCCAAGGCCAAGGAAATCCTGGGCCGCACCGCCACGCTGGAAATCCGCATGGTCGACGATTCGCCCACCGCGATGGCCGCGCTGTCGTCGGGCACCGTGCCCTTCGGGCTCGAACGCTACACCGATCGCGACGGACGCCCCCTGCTGCTGCGCCGGCAGGTCATCCTGACGGGCGAAAACCTGCAGGACGCCCAGCCCGGCCGCGACCAGCAAACCCAGCAGCCATCGGTCAACCTGACGCTGGATTCCAAAGGCGCGCGCATCTTCCGCGACGTTACCCGCAACAACATCAACAAGCGCATGGCCATTGTGCTGTTCGAGCAAGGCCAGGGCGAAGTCGTGACCGCGCCCGTCATCCGCAGCGAAATCCCCGGCGGACAGGTGCAGATCAGCGGCAGCATGACCGCCCAGGAAGCCGCCGACACCGCCCTGCTGCTGCGCGCCGGCGCACTGGCCGCGCCCATGGAAATCATCGAAGAGCGCACCATTGGCCCAAGCCTGGGGGCCGACAACATCAAGCAAGGCTTCAATGCCACCCTGTACGGCTTCATTGCCATCGCGATCTTCATCATCATCTACTACCACTTGATGGGCGCCTTTTCGACCATCGGACTGACGTTCAACGTGCTCTTGCTGCTGGCCATCCTGTCCATGCTGCAGGCCACCCTGACGCTGCCCGGCATTGCCGCCATCGCGCTGACCCTGGGCATGGCCATCGACGCCAACGTGCTGATCAATGAACGCATCCGCGAAGAATTGCGCAACGGCGCCAGCCCGCAACAGGCCATACACCTGGGTTTCGACCGCGCATGGGCCACGATTTTCGACTCCAACCTGACCAGCCTGATCGTGGGGGTCGCGCTGCTGGCTTTCGGATCGGGCCCCATACGCGGCTTTGCCGTCGTGCACTGCATAGGCATTCTGACCTCGATGTTCTCGTCGGTGGTCGGCGTGCGGGCGCTGGTCAACCTCTGGTATGGCAACAAGCGCCGCTTGCAGAGCATCTCGATCGGCCAGATCTGGAAACCCGGACAAAAGTAATGCAAGTCGCCGGGCGGCGCACGCCGCCCGGCCCAGTCAAATTACAGGCAACGCATCATGGAATTCTTTCGTATTCATCGCACCATCCCGTTCATGCGGCATGCACTGGTGCTCAATCTGATCAGTCTGCTCACCTTCGTGGCGGCGGTGGCCTTCATCATCCTGAAGGGCTTTCATCTGTCCATCGAGTTCACCGGCGGCACCGTGATGGAAGTGCACTATCAGCAGTCGGTGCAGGTCGACGATGTGCGCGGCGCCATCCAGAGCCTGGACTACACCGACTTCCAGGTGCAGAACTTCGGCACATCGCAAGACATCATGATCCGCCTGCCCGCGCGCGACGGCCAGGATGCCGGGCAGCAAAGCGAAAACGTCATGCAGGTGCTGAAACAGCAGCATAGCGACGCCGAGCTGCGGCGGGTCGAGTTCGTGGGCCCGCAGGTGGGCCAGGAGCTGCTGCACAACGGGCTCATGGCCCTGCTGTTCGTGGTCTGCGGCATCCTGATCTACCTGGGTTTCCGCTTCGAATGGAAGCTGGCGCTGGCTTGCGCCATCGCCAACTTGCACGACGTGGTCATCATCCTTGGGTTCTTTGCCCTGTTCCAGTGGGAGTTTTCGCTATCGGTGCTGGCCGGGGTGCTGGCGGTGCTGGGTTATTCGGTGAATGAATCGGTCGTGGTCATGGACCGTATCCGTGAAAACTTCCGCAAGCAGCGCAAGATGCCCGTATCGGAAATCATCGATTTGTCGATCACCCAGAACATCTCGCGGACCATCATCACCCACGGCTCGACGCAGATGATGGTGATGTCCATGTTCTTCTTCGGCGGCCCCACGCTGCACAATTTTTCGCTGGCATTGACGATCGGGATCTGGTTCGGGATCTACTCGTCCGTGTTCGTGGCGGCCGCGATTGCCATGTGGCTGGGCGTCAAGCGTGAAGACCTGGTCAAGCCGGTCAAGAAAGAAGACCCCGCGGCCGAGGTCATGTAACCGCCCTTCAGATCATCCCCGCCCCGGCGGGGATTTTCTTTATGCCCGCCCGGCTTTCGGCCTATTGCCCGCCGCCCGTTGCGTGCACGACATAGGCGGTAATGGCGTCCATGGATGCCTCGTCCAGGGAGTCGGCAAACGACGGCATGACGCCCATGCCCTCTTGCAGGACTTTCTTGATGCGTTCGGCATCGGGTTTCAGCTCATCCAGGTCGGGACCAATCGTGCCGGCCGCGTCCGCGTCGCTCAGGGCGTGGCACACGGCACAGGCGGGCACCGCCCCCGATATGAACAGGGTTTTACCTTTTTCCAGCTGCAGGCTGTCGGGCTCCCCGGCCCAACAGGCGCCCGCCAGGCTGACCAGCAACATTCCCGCTATTCCAGGCAAGGCAAGTCGTTTCATAGTTTTCCTTCAATGGGTGTTATAGAAAAACATGCCCCGTTTCCGGGGCATGCAATGCAAGCGCTTCAAGCCGGCGCCCGCTGCGGGGGTGCCGGCTGATTCAGTCAGGCAACCTTGACCACCACCATATGGTCGCGCCAACTGTTGTTGATATAGCCGCGGTTGTTTTCCCGGCGTTCTTCCGGCTGGGTGTCGCCCGCCTCGTTGGTGGCCCGGCAGGCCAGCTCGTGCGTGCCAGGCGCCAATTCGGCGGAAAAGGCAAACTCGCGCCAGGCGTACTTGCCCAGATCAGGCCCCACAAACGCCGCTTCCTGCCAGTCTTTGCCGCCATTGACGGACACTTCGATGGTTTTGGCCGCCGTCATCCCGCCCATGGCCACGCCGCTGATCAGCACCCGCCCCGCCTGAACGGTCTGGTCGGGGTCGGACGGAAAGTTGATCCAGGACTTGACCGGCATTTCCCAGATGGCGTCGTCGCTGGGGCTGGGCTTGCCGCCCACCGGCGTCCAGCGATAGCTGGTTTGCTGGATCTTGGCGGGCGATTGCTCTTTGGTGAACGCCAGATGCTTGATGTACTTGATGGAGTTCACCCCCGTATAGCCGGGCACGATGATGCGCAAGGGTCCGCCGTGCGCCAGCGGCAGGGGCTGGCCATTGAGTTCCCAGGCCAGGATGGCGTCCTCTATGGCCGAAATCGGCACGGAACGCTCGACCTTGATGGTATTGGGGTCCAGTCCGGCAGGAATCTCTTCGCCGCCCGTGCTGGTCATATAGACCATTCCGTCGGCCATGCCGCCCACCGCTTCCAGCACCGCCTTGACCGGCACGCCCGTGAAAATGACGCAACCGGCCGCACCCACCGTCCATTGCGTGCCGCTGGGTTTATGGGGAAACCAGTTCCGGCCGTTGCCCGAACATTGCAGGACCATGGGCACCGCCGCCAGCCCCAGGGTCTTGAGCTCGGCCACGGTGAAGCTGCGCGGCTCGGCCACGCCGCTGACTTCCAGCGTCCAGCTATCGGGTTCCTTGACCAGGGCGGGGTCCGTCGGCGGCGCCACATTGTTGCGGACAAACAGACGGTTGGCGGGCGTAATGACGCCGTTGCCGAATGCCGTCCGCTTGGTCTCGATGGTGTTGGCACTATGGACGATCATGCTGTCCGCGTCTTTCCAGCCGGCATAAGCGGGCAAGGGCTTGGCGGCCGGCCCCGCCGCGGCGCCCGGATCGGCCGCACCGGTGTCGGCGCGGGCGATACCGCCCAGCCCCGCCCAAGCCATCATGCCGCCCGTCGAGGCAAGCATGCGGCGGCGTCCGGCATTACCGAGTTCTTTACCGGGTTCTTTACTGAGTTCTGTCATGTCAGTCTCCTCCTGTTCGGGCCGCCCCACGCATGGCACATGAGCGAGTGACCGGGTTTTTCGAGTACTACGATCCACTTTATACTCTTGATGCATATCAATATAACCCAAAGCAATGAAGGTTCGCTTGCGCCAAAGAACGTTACAATGGCGTTTTTACCTTTTGCCCCCGGGATATACACCCGTCACGGCACCCGCCATGCAAGAAACCACCCTCAAACGGAATCGTCCCGCTACGTCCGCGACGCCTGTCCAGCCCAGCGCTTTCCTGTTGCCCACCGAGCCCGAAAACCAGGCGCCGGCCCAGTTCCTGATCCCCGAAGAACCTGAACCCGCATCCCCCGCCCGCAAGCTCTTCATCCGGACTTTCGGATGCCAGATGAACGAATACGATTCGGACAAAATGGCGGACGTGCTGCGTGAAGACCAGGGCGTCGAAATCACGCAGAATCCCGAAGAAGCCGACATCATTCTGTTCAACACCTGTTCTGTGCGCGAGAAAGCGCAGGAAAAAGTGTTTTCCGACCTGGGCCGCGTCCAGCACCTGAAGCAGACCAACCCCGATCTCATCATTGGCGTGGGCGGCTGCGTCGCCAGCCAGGAAGGCGATGCCATCGTCAAGCGCGCATCGTATGTCGACGTGGTCTTTGGACCGCAAACCCTGCATCGCCTGCCCGAGCTCATCGCCCGCCGCCGCGCGTCCGGCCGCGCGCAGGTCGACATCAGTTTCCCCGAAATCGAAAAATTCGATGCCATGCCGCCCGCGCGCGTGGACGGCCCCACGGCCTTTGTGTCCATTATGGAAGGCTGCAGCAAGTATTGCAGCTTTTGCGTCGTCCCCTACACCCGGGGCGCCGAGGTGTCGCGGCCCTTCGATGATGTGTTGATGGAAGTGGCCGACCTAGCCGACCAGGGCGTCAAGGAAATCACCTTGCTGGGCCAGAACGTCAATGCCTACCGCGGCCCCATGGGCGAAGGCGCCGACATCGCCGACTTTGCCATGCTGCTGGAGTATGTCCACGACATCCCGGGTATCGAGCGCATCCGCTACACCACCTCGCATCCCAAGGAAATGACCACCCGCCTGATCGAAGCGCATGGCGCCCTGCCCAAGCTGGTGCCTTTCCTGCATTTGCCGGTACAGGCGGGCAGCGACACGATTCTTGCCGCCATGAAGCGCGGCTACACCACGCTGGAATTCAAGTCCATCGTACGCCGGCTGCGTGCCGCGCGCCCGGGGCTGACGCTGTCATCCGACTTTATCGTGGGCTTTCCCGGCGAAACCGAATCCGAATTCGAAAAGACCATGAAGCTGATCCGCGACGTAGGTTTCGACCAATCTTTTTCTTTTGTCTATTCGCGCCGCCCGGGCACGCCGGCGGCCGACCTGGAAGACGACACGCCCAAGGACGTCAAGCTGGCGCGGCTGCACCGCTTGCAAGCCCTGATCAACGAACAGGCAGACGCCATCAGCCAGAGCATGCTGGGCACCACGCAACGCATTCTGGTCGAGAAGCCGTCCCGGCGCGACCCCAACGAGCTGTCCGGACGCACCGAAAACAACCGCATTGTGAACTTCGTGGGCCAGCCCCGCCTGATTGGCCAGATGATCGATGTACGCATTACCCACGCCATGACCAATACACTGAAGGGCGATATCGTCACCAGCGAATCGGTCAGCGGGGTACATGCATGACACGTGCCGCCCGCAGCAAAGGACCCGTCGCCGTCACCCTGGAAGGCGACAATACGCACCTGGCCAATCTGTGCGGCCCGCTGGACGAAAACCTGCGCCAGATCGCCGACGGCTGGAACGTCAGTCTGAACCGCCGCGGCGACCGCGTCACAATCACCGGCGATCAGGCCAAGGCGGCCGCCAAGGCGCTCGAACTGTTCCACCGCCGCGCCGTGCACAAGGCACTGTCTGTCGACGACATCCAGTTGGGCCTGGTCGAGCTGGGCGCCGGACGCTCCCAGGCGCCAGAGGCCGCCGAACCGGCCGCCGCGCTTCCGGAACTGCCGCCCGTAGATGACCAGAGCGTCGTTCTGCGCACACGCAAATCCGACCTGCGCCCCCGTACGCCGCGCCAGCGCGAATACCTGAACCACATTCTGCGCCACGACATTACGTTCGGCGTCGGCCCGGCCGGGACCGGCAAGACCTGGCTGGCGGTCGCCTGCGCCATCGACGCGCTGGAGCGCGAAACCGTGCAAAGGCTGGTGCTGACCCGCCCCGCCGTCGAAGCCGGCGAGCGGCTGGGCTTTCTGCCGGGCGACCTGGTTCAAAAAGTCGATCCGTACTTACGCCCGCTTTATGATGCGCTCTACGACTTGATGGGCATAGAACGGGTCCAGCGCCTGTTCGAAAAACAGACCATAGAAATCGCGCCCCTGGCCTATATGCGCGGACGGACGCTGAACCATGCTTTCGTAATTCTGGACGAGGCCCAGAACACCACGCCCGAACAGATGAAAATGTTCCTGACCCGCATCGGTTTCGGCAGCAAGGCCGTCATCAATGGCGACCCGTCGCAGGTGGACTTGCCGCGCGGCCAGGCCAGCGGCCTGGTCCATGCCGTCGATGTGCTGGAATCCGTGCAAGGCATCGCCACCACCCGCTTCACCAGCCGGGATGTAGTCCGGCACCCCCTGGTTGCCCGCATTGTCGATGCTTACGAAAAGGCGGGCGACCATGTCGCCTGATCTGTCGCTGGCCGTGCAGTACGCCACACCGGCGCCCGAGCTGCCCCGCTGGCGCCTGCGCCGGTGGGTCGGGCAGGCCGTCGCCGGCGTGGCCGCGGCGGCCGGCGCGCCCGGCCCCTTTCGCGCCGCCGCCTTCACGTTGCGCTTGGTGGATGCCGACGAAGGCCGGCGCCTGAACCGCGAATTCCGCCAGAAGGACTACGCCACCAATGTCCTGACCTTCGAGTACGGCGTGGACCCGGACGGCGTGGCGGGCGGCGATATCGTGCTGTGCCTGCCCGTCCTGTATCGCGAGGCGGCGGAACAGCATAAAGCCGTGCTCGACCATGCCGCCCACCTGACCGTGCATGGCGTGCTGCACGCCTTGGGCTACGACCACATCGCCCCCGACGAGGCCGACGAAATGGAATCGCTCGAGGTCGCCATACTTCGCAAAATGGGCATTGCCGACCCCTACCAGGCCGCCGGCGCCTGATACCCTGGCCGGAAATTTCGGTTATGCTAAAACTCCTTGTATTCAGTCCCCTGGACAATGTCAGAACCTAGCTCACCCGACGCCGAGCCCCGCCCGGCAAAAAATTCCTCCAAATCCCTGTTCGAACGGCTTACCGCCTTCATGCGGCGCTCGCAACCCGAAGACCGCGAAGATATCAAGGCTGTACTCGAAGCCGCCCATGACCGCCAGGTACTCGACGGCGAATCCTACGCCATGATCTCCGGCGCCCTGGAAGTCGCCAACCAGACCGTTGCCGACATCATGGTCCCCCGCTCTAAAATGGACATGCTCGACGTCAGCAAGCCGCTGGCCGAGGTCCTTCCGGACATCATCGAAACCGGCCATTCCCGCTTTCCCGTTTACGAAGACGACCGCGACAATATCGTGGGCATCCTGCTGGCCAAAGACCTGCTGCTGTCCATTACCAACCCGGCCATTGACCTGCGCCCGCTGGTCCGCCCCGCGGTCTTCATTCCCGAAACCAAGCGCCTGAACGTGCTGCTGCATGATTTTCGCAGCAGCCGCAACCACCTGGCGATTGTGGTGGATGAGCACGGCGGGATATCGGGCCTGGTGTCCATGGAAGACGTGCTGGAACAAATCGTGGGGGACATCGAGGACGAATACGACGAAGATGCCGAAAAAACCATCTTCCAGACCGGCACCAATAGCTGGCGGGCCATGGGCATCACCGAAATCGATGTCTTCAACCGCAGCTTCAACACCGATCTGCCCAACGACGACTACGATACCCTGGGCGGCTGGCTGGCGGCCGAACTGGGCCGCATCCCGCGGCGCGGCGACAGCATCAGCCACCAGGGCCTGAACATCACGGTGGTAGGCGCCGACGCCAAACGCGCGCTGTGGCTGCATATCCAGCACGACATCGCCGACCCGCTGTCTCCGGCCGGCGCCAACACCGGCGAGTAAGCACTTGAGCAAACTCGGCCATTTCAATCGCTGGCATGCCGCCCTGCTGGCCCTGGGCGCCCTGCACGCCCTGTCTTTTGCGCCCAACCCGCTGCCGCACTGGATCCTGCCTTTCGCGCAGATCTTTACGCTGGCGGTGCTGGCGTTTTTTGTGTTCAAGGCCAGCACCGTGGCCCAGGCCGCCCTGGGCGGCTTTCTGTTCGGCGCGTCCCATTTCGCCGTCGGCCTGTACTGGCTTTACATCAGCATGCATGAGTACGGCGGCATGGCCGCCCCCATGGCGGCGGCGGCCGTCATGCTGCTGGCCGCCGGCCTGGCCCTGTTCACCACCCTGGCCACGGCGCTGGCCCGCTGGCTGTCGGCGCAGCAACCCAAGGCCTTTTCCAGCTATGGATGGCAAGTGCTGCTGGCCGCCGTCTGGGCCTCGAGCTGGACGCTGTCCGAATGGTTGCGCGGCACGCTCTTTACCGGCCTGCCCTGGCTCAATATCGGTTACGCCCATGTCGAAGGCGTCCTGGCGCCCTGGGCGCCTGTGCTGGGCGTATACGGGCTGGCCTGGCTGGCTGCCTTTGCCGCCGGCGCCATCGCCCTGCTGGCCTGCGCCAAGGACACGGCCAACGACGCCAAGGCCGCTGTCGGCGTCGGGCTGGCCATTGTGTCGGGCCTGATCGGCATCGCCCTGGGCCATGTCGCCTGGTCCAAGCCCCAGGGCGAGCCCCTGATCGTGCGGCTGGTGCAGGGCAATGTGCCGCAATCGGAAAAGTTCGACCCGGCATTGCTCCAGTACGGCCTGGCCACCTATATGGAACTGGCCGCGCTGTCGCCCAAGGAAGCCAGCGGCGCACCCGAACTGATCGTGCTGCCGGAAACCGTCATCCCTTTGTTCCAGAACAGGGTCGCGCCCCAGGTCTGGGAGCAATGGCTGGCCATCGCCCATGAACGCAATGCCACCGTCCTGATGGGCATCCCCCTGCAAGATCACTACGAAGGCGCCGACCGCTATACGAACAGCGCCATTGGCTTTGACGCCCGCACGCCGCTCGACACCCTGGTGGCGGGCGCCACCCCGATGCGCTACGACAAACACCACCTGGTTCCCTTCGGCGAATTCGTCCCGCCCGGTTTCCGATGGTTTGTCGACAGCATGCGGATACCCCTGGGCGACTTCAACCGCGGCCCCCTGCGCCAGCCCCTGTTTCCGATCAAGGACCAGATGATTGCGCCGGACATCTGCTACGAAGACGTCTTCGGCGAGGAAATCATCCAGTCGGTACGCGACAGCGCCGCCCATGGCCCCGGCGCCAGCATGTTGATCAACCTGAGCAACCTGGGCTGGTTCGGCGATTCCTGGGCCTTGCGCCAGCATCTGCAAATCTCGCGCATGCGCGCGCTGGAAACCGCCCGCCCCATGCTGCGCGCCACCAATACCGGCATGACCGCCGCCATCGACCCCCATGGGGTCGTACGTGCCGCGCTGGCGCCCATGAGCAAGGGCGTGCTTGATGTGGAAGTCCAGGGCATGACGGGCCTGACGCCCTATGTGCGCTGGGGCAACGTCCCCGTGCTGGCGTGGACGCTGCTGCTGCTTTTGTTGGGACTGGGCCTGCGAAAGCGCAAGCCCCTTCCCGCCTGACCAATCAGGGTGCGCTGGCGCGACCCTATTTCTGCAGGGCGTCCAGCGCGTGATCGATCGACAGGCTGCGCGCCACCCTGGTGACATCGGCTGTCCAGAAAGCGTCATCGGCCGCCTGAAGGCGTATTGCCGCATGTTCGATGTGATTCAGGGCGGCGGCGCGCGCCGCCGCCGCATCCTTGCGGGTAATGGCGTCCAGGATGGCGGCATGCTCAGCCTGCACCTGCCGGCTGAAATCGGCGCGGCGCGCTTCGTTATTGCGCGTGACGTGAATCGCGCTGCGCACATACTGGCTCAGGAAAGACAGCAAGGAAAGGAATAAGGGGTTACCGCTGGCCTGGGAAATCGCGGTGTGGAAAGCCACGTCTTCATCGACACCGTCGCGGCCGGCGCGCTCCGCTTTCCTGATGTTGTTGAAGGCTTTCCTGATGTGCGCGCATTGCGCGTCGCTGCGCCGCTCGGCGGCCAGCGCCGCCATTTCGCCCTCGATGCCACGGCGCAGTTCAATCACACGCAAGACCGCCTGCAAGGAATCATGCGGGTCGATATCCAGCCTGAACGGCGTGGCGGCGCCGGGTTCAAGCACCCGGGTCCCGCTTCCTTGCCGCGTGGCCACCATGCCTTCCGACTTCAGGCGGGAAATCGCTTCGCGAATGACCGTCCGGCTCACGCCGAAACGCTGCGCCATATCGACTTCGGACGGCAGGCGCGCGTGAACCGGAAAAGTGCTGTCCTTGATTTCCCCGATCAAAACCTGCGTAACCCGGTCCGCCAGGGTGCCCTTTTTTTTCTCCGGCTTTTTGCCGGTTTCTGTCAAGCCGTCCATGAAAACACCCGCGGTTATATCAGTGTGATTGCAGTCGCCCATTTTGTTGACATGATACAGATTAATCCATAAACTGGTAAGAAATTTGTATGACAACATTTAGCGAGCCATAACATGCACATCGCCATCACGGGCGCCGCCGGTTTTCTTGGAAGCAAGCTGGCAAAACAACTATTAACTCAAGGCTCACTGATCGGGCGTAGCGGCCAGGCTGAAAAAATCTCCCGCATTACCATGGTGGACATTGCCGCAGCAGCCGGCTTCTCGGACCCTCGCATCGATGTGCGGGTGGGCGACATTTCCGACCCCGCCGTCATTGCGTCAGCCATCACCCCCGATACGCACAGCGTCTTTCATTTGGCGGCCATCGTCAGCGGCCACGCCGAACTCGACTTCGACCTGGGCATGAAAATAAACTTTGACGCGACGCGTCAAATACTGGAACGCGCCAGGGCGCTGGAAACCCGCCCCCGCGTGATATTCACCAGTTCGGTGGCTGTCTTCGGCGGCGCGCTTCCCGACACGGTGCCCGACACCATGAGTCCCGTGCCGCAAAGCTCGTACGGCGCGCAAAAGGCCATGGGCGAGCTGCTGGTCAACGACTACAGCCGCAAGGGTTTCATCGACGGGCGCATCTTGCGCATGCCAACCATTTCCGTACGGCCCGGCGCCCCGAACAAGGCGGCCTCCAGCTTTGCCAGCGGCATCATCCGCGAACCCCTGAACGGCCAAGTATCGGTTTGTCCGGTAGGCGGTGACACACGCATGTGGCTGATGTCGCCGCGCCAGGCCATTCGCAATCTGATCCACGGCCACGAGCTGGACGCCGGGCTGTTCGAAGCCAGCCGTATCCTCAGCCTGCCCGGCCTGTCGGTCACCGTACGCGACATGGCGGATGCCCTGGCCAGCGTGGCGGGCAGCGAAACCGCGCAGCGCATACATTGGCGCGAAGACGAAGCCGTGAAACGCATCGTCAATTCGTGGCCGGGCAACTTCGACGCCACACGCGCCAAGGCGCTGGGTTTCACGGCAGACACGAATTTCAGCGACATCATCCGCGCTTATCTGGAAGACGACAGAACATCATGAGCATATTGCTGGGCTGCATCGCGGACGACTTCACCGGGGCCACCGATCTGGCCAGCATGCTGGTGCATGCCGGCATGCGCACGGTGCAGACCATAGGCATACCCACAGCGCCGTTGCCCGCGGGCACCGACGCCGTGGTCATCGCCCTGAAGTCGCGCACCATCGCCGCCGACCAGGCGGTGGCGCAGTCGCTGGCGGCACTGCACTGGCTGCGCGATGCCGGCTGCCGCCAAGTCTATTTCAAATATTGCTCCACTTTCGACTCGACCGACCAAGGCAATATAGGGCCGGTCGCCGAGGCGCTGATGAGCGCGCTCGGCACACCCTTCACGATTGCCTGTCCGGCGTTTCCCGAGAACAAGCGCACGATATTCAAAGGCCACCTGTTCGTGGGCGACACCCTGCTGGCCGAAAGCAGCATGCGCAATCATCCCCTGACCCCGATGCACGACTCCAATCTGCAACGGGTGCTGCAAGCCCAAACAGCCGGGAAGGTCGGCCTGATCGAACACAGCACCGTTGCCGCCGGGCCGCAGGCCATCGTGGAACGCATGGACAGCCTGCAGGCCGAAGGCGTGGGCATCGCCATCGTCGACGCCATCTCCAATAACGATCTGCTGCACATCGGCGCGGCGTGCTCGGGCCTCCCTCTGGTCACCGCCGGCTCGGGCATCGCGCTGGGCCTGCCGCAGAATTTCCGCGCCCAAGGCCTGCTGGACACAAAGGATGCGGCGCTCGACCTGCCGCCAACCCTGGGCTTGCGCGCCATTGTGTGCGGCAGCTGCTCGCAGGCCACCCAGGCGCAACTGGCCGACGCCATGGCGCGCGGCATCCCCGCCTATGCCGTCGATCCCCTGCGGCTGGCCGCCAATGAAGATCAGGTGGCGGACGCCATGGCCTGGGCAAGCCCCCTGCTGCCCCAGGGACCGGTCATCGTCTATGCGACCGCCTCGTCCGACCGTGTCAAGGCGGCACAGGAACAGCTGGGCGTGGAACGCGCGGGAGCGCTGGTGGAAGAAGCGCTGGCGGAAATCGCCCGGCAACTCGTCCAGGCAGGCGTACGCCAACTGATTGTCGCGGGCGGTGAAACCTCGGGCGCGGTCGTGACGGCGCTGCAAGTGCGCAGCTTGCGCATCGGCCCCACCATCGATCCCGGCGTGCCCTGGACGGTCAGCCTGGGCGCCACGCCTATCGCCCTGGCCCTCAAGTCCGGCAACTTCGGCGCCACCGACTTCTTCACCAAGGCATGGAGCGCCCTGCCATGAACGAATCCCGTCTGCGCGAAGCAATCTGCCATTTCGGCGCCTCTTTGCATCAGCGCGGCCTGACGGCCGGCAGCAGCGGCAACATCAGTGTGCGCACCGACGACGGCTGGCTGCTGACGCCCACCAACAGTTCATTGGGCGCGCTCGACCCCGCAAGCCTGTCCAAGCTGGACTGGAACGGCAAGCTGCTGTCCGGCGCGCCGCCCTCCAAAGAGGCCTTCCTGCATCGCGCCATGTACGAAGAAAGGGCCGGTGCCGGCGCCATCGTCCACCTTCATGCCACCCATTCCGCGGCGGTTTCCTGCATGGACGGCCTGAATCGCTGCGACTGCATCCCCGCGCTGACACCCTACTTCGTCATGAAGATCGGCAAGCTGCCCCTGATTCCCTATCACCGGCCCGGCGATCCTCATCTGGGCGACGCCATACGCGGCCTTGCCGCCAGGCACAGTGCCGTCCTGCTGGCCAATCACGGGCCGGTCGTCTCGGGCGCGACCCTGGAATCAGCGGTATACGCCATGGAAGAACTCGAAGAAACCGCCAAGCTTTTCCTGCTGCTCCAGGGGCACAACCCGCGTGTGCTGACCCCAGAGCAAATAGACGAACTCAACACGGTATTCAAGCAATAGCCCGCTCTGCGGGCACGGTGGCCAGCCGCGCCGCCGCAACCCCAGCGCATAAAGAAATTGTCCTGATCGGAACCATCATGCCCAAACTTGCCGCCAACATCACCATGATGTTCAACGAACTGCCTTTTCTGGCGCGTATCCAGGCGTCCGCGCAGGCCGGCTTCAAAGCCGTTGAATTCCTGTTCCCCTACGACTTCGACGCGCAGGACATTGCCGCCGAACTGAAGCGCCACGGGCTCAAGAATGTCCTGTTCAATACGCCGCCAGGCGACTGGGATGCGGGCGAGCGCGGCATCGCAGCCCTGCCGGGCCGTTCCGACGAATTCCGTGCCGGCGTGGCCCAGGCCATCGCCTATGCACAGGCGCTCGGAACGCCCAATATCCACGCTATGGCCGGCCTGCTGCCCGCCGGCGCGGATGTGGACCAATGCAGGGCCACCTTCATCGACAATCTTGAGTACGCCGCGCGGCAATGCGCTGCGCATCAGATCAATGTGCTGATCGAACCCATCAACCAGCGCGACATGCCGGGCTATTTCCTGAGCTTGCAAGACCAGGCGCACGCGATACGCCAAGCGGTCAATCAGCCCAACCTCAAAGTGCAGATGGATTTCTATCATGCGCAGATCATGGAAGGCGATATCGCCATGACCTTCCGCAAGTTCCAGCCGCATGTGGGGCATATACAGATTGCCGGCGTGCCCGAACGGCACGAGCCCGACACGGGTGAAGTGAACTATGCTTATTTATTCCAGTTGCTCGACGAGCTGGGGTACGACGGCTGGGTAGGATGCGAATACCGGCCGGCCCATGGCACAGTGCCGGGCCTGGGCTGGATGCCCAAGCTCCTGGACCCGAAAAAATAACAGAACGGAGGGTTCTTTTTGCCGCCGGGCCGCCAAGGACCCGTCAGCGTGCGTACACCAGATCCCTAAGGAACAGCGACAGCGACGGGAAATAGGTGATGACCATCACACACCCCAGGATCACCAGCACAAAAGGCACGAGCTTGGGAATGATTTTGTCCAGCGAGACCTTGGCCACAGCGCAGGCCGCGTACAGATTCACGCCGAAAGGCGGCGTGATCATGCCCATGGCCAGGTTGACCACCATGATGGTGCCGAAGTGCACCGGATCGACGCCGAACTTCATGGCCACCGGAACCAGGATGGGCGCCAGCACGATGATGGAGGCCGACGTCTCGATGAACATGCCGATGACGAACAGGGCTGCATTGACGCCAAGCAGGAACATATTGGGGCTGGTCAGGTGCTCGGCCAGGAAATTCCCTATCATGTCGGGCACGCCGGCGCGGGTCAGCATGAAACTGAACAAGCCCGCATTCGCGATGATGAACATGATGACGGCCGACGAGATCACCGACTTCTTCAGCACCGCCATCAGATGGCGCAGTTTGATCTGGCGGTAGATGAATGCGCCCACGATCCAGGCATAGAAAACCGCCACCACCGACGCTTCGGTCGGTGTGAAGATACCGCCGTATATCCCGCCAAGAATAATGACCGGCATCAACAAAGCCAGGGAGGCGTGGCTGCTGGCGCGCCAAACCGGCATGCGTCCGACGCCGTCCTGCTTGCCGTAGCCATAGTACCGGGCGTAGAGCAGCGTGAAGATCATCAGGACGCCGCCGATAAGAATGCCGGGGCCGATGCCGGCGATGAACAGCTCGCCGATGGACACTTCCGCCGAGACGCCATACAGAATCATGGGAATGGACGGCGGAATGATGACGCCCAGCTCAGCCGATGTGGCCTGCAGCGACGCCGCGTAGCTGACCGGATAGCCGTGCTTGACCAGGGCCGGAATCAGGATGGCGCCGATGGCGAAGGTGGTGGCGACGGATGATCCCGACACCGCGGCGAAGATCATGCAGGTCAGTACGCAGGTGGCCGACAGCCCGCCCTGTACCCCGCCCACCAGCGACTTGGCAAACTCGACCAGCCGCTGGGAAATTCCGCCCGCCTCCATCAGGTTGCCGGCCAGGATGAAGAAAGGGATGGCGGCCAGTGGGAACTTGTTGATGGAATTGAAAATTTCCTTGACGGCCACCAGCATGTTTGCTTCGGCTACGACAATGCCGACCACGCTGGCCAGCCCGATGGACACTGCAATGGACACCGAGATCGCAAAGCAGGCGATCATCGTGATAAGCATGGCTGTCGTCATATTTGTTCTTCTTTCAGGCGTTTAGGCAGAGGCTACTGTGCGGTTTCCAGTTCTTCGTGGCGCGGGTCCAGGTAGTTCCCGATCACGCCGACCATGGCGAAAACAGACCCTATCGGCAAAGCCACAAAAGCCCAGAACATCGAGAAAAACTCCAGGCCGATAATGGTCTGGACCTTGCCGCGCTGCGCGTAATCCCACCCGTACCAAGCAATAACGATCAGAAGCGCCAGGGATAAAAGCGTGATCACGGCCTCTAGCACCCGGCGAAACCGGGGCGGCGCCGTCCGGTGCATCAAGTCCACTGAAATCATGGCGCCGTAGCGAAACGCCGCGGGAATCCCCAGGAACACCATCCAGACCAGCGCTATCCTGACAATGACTTCGCTCCACTCCGATGGCAGCTCGAAGACGAAGCGCATCAGCACTTGCACCATGCCCATGCTGGCGGCGACGACCAGCATCAGGCAGGCCAACCCGGTCGAAAGCGTTGTCAGGCGGTGTTCAAAATTCAAGAAAGCTGTTTTCACGTTTTTCCTTGAGAGGAAATGTGTTGGGCACTGAAGGAACAGAGACAGAAACGCCCCATGATAATGGGGCGCTTTGCCATAAAAGTCTTATTTTGCGGCGCGGATCCTGTCCAGATTTTCTTTGCCGAATTGTTTGTTGAAGTCAGCCATGATCGGCTCCAGCGCCGCCTGGAACTGCGCCTTGTCTATGGTCTCGATCACTTCCATACCCTTGCTGCGCAAGTCGGCCACCGCATTTTTCTCGTCGGAATCGATGCGATCCCGATTGGCCTTCACGCCGATGCGCGCCGCCTCGATGAATGCCTTCTTGTCCTCATCCGACAGCTTGTCGAACGTGGCCTTGTTCATCAGGTAAACACCCGGGGAATAGACGTGGCCCGTCAGGGTCAGGTACTTCTGCACCTGGTCGAATTTGGAAGCGGTGATCACCGACAGGGGATTTTCCTGGCCGTCCACCGTGCCCTGCTGCAGCGCGGTGAACACCTCGCTGAACGCCATCGGCGTGGGATTGATGCCAAAGGCCTTGTAAGCCTGGATATGCACAGGATTCTCCACCGTGCGCATTTTCAGTCCTTGCATGTCGGCGGGCACCTTGATGGGATGCTTGTTGTTCGTCATATGGCGAAAACCGTTCTCCGCCCAGGCCAAGGCCTTGAACCCCTTGGGTTCGAACTTTTCCAGCATCTCGTCGCCGATAGGGCCGTCGAGCACGCCTCGTGCATGCGCATAATCGGTAAATAGATAGGGCACGTCCAGAATCTTCACTTCCGGCACAAAGTTGGGTACAGGACCGCTGGACGTCCAGGTCAGTTCCTGCGTCCCCATCTGCACCGATTCCATGGCCTCGCGCTCGGCGCCCAAAGAACTGGCGTAAAAGGTCTTGATCACATAGCGGCCATTGGTCAGCCTTTCCACTTCCTTGGCAAAAGTATCGATCGCAACGCCTTGATGCGAATTTTGCGGTGAAGAAATGCTGATGCGCATCACCGTCTGCGCCGAAGCGCTAGCGCCCAACGCAAGTCCGGCTGCCATGACGGACAGCATGAGCCCAACAGTAGTAGTACGGCGGGAAATATTCATTTTGTCTCCTGGGAATTCGAATTTATTCTGTGATTGAAGGAATACCAGCTTCTGCTTGCTCGGCTCACTGGGAGCGCCCGCTTCGGGATGGTTTCTTGATAATCTGTATTACAACATATGTAATACAACTTTCGCAACGTACCAACAAAAAAACGCAGGTCGACTTGCACACATAAAAATTTTGGTGCATAATCTCGCTTCTTCGCTAGACAAGCCAGTACGGGGGTATAGCTCAGCTGGGAGAGCGCTTGCATGGCATGCAAGAGGTCAGCGGTTCGATCCCGCTTACCTCCACCAGTCGAACGGAGAATGCCTGTTTCGGTTTTCAGGCAGCAGTAAATCAGCGTATTAAATATGCTATGATACGCAGCTTGTTTTGTCCTGTCCCCTTCGTCTAGAGGCCTAGGACACCACCCTTTCACGGTGGGTACAGGGGTTCGAATCCCCTAGGGGACGCCAGCATTTCTGGCAATAGCAGTACCCGCTGCGGAGCGGTAGTTCAGTTGGTTAGAATACCGGCCTGTCACGCCGGGGGTCGCGGGTTCGAGTCCCGTCCGCTCCGCCAAAGAATTCAGAAAAAAAGCACTTGCACGATGCAAGTGCTTTTTTTTCGTTCCGACTTATATTTCAAAGTCGGGTTTTTCATTCCAAAGTTTGGATTACCCGACTTTCGGGCTGGCTGGAAAGCCGCGCCAGGCCTAGCTTTCCGAGTTGGGTCAACTCGGCCCATGTCGCCGGTATGCCACTAACGAGCATCAGTTCTACTCGACTTTTGCTCAATTAAACAAGAAGCCACCACAAAAAAACATCATTTGTGCTAATGTGAGTTTAATGCAAGTTGACGGAGTTTCCAAATGAGCCGCCTCACTATCGACATAACCGACCAGCAGCACAAAAGCCTGAAAGCTTTAGCGGCGTTGCAAGGCAAAACCATCAAACAATATGCGCTTGAAAGGCTATTTCCTGACTCCACCGGGGACGAGGAAGCTTGGCAAGAACTCAGAACCCTATTGAGCAACCGCATCCATGAAGGACTTTCCGGCAAAATCTCTACTCTAAACCTCAGAAACATCCTCGACGAAGAACTCGCCAAGGGCAAGCAATCTTGAACGGGCATTACGCCCTCACAACCGCTGCGGAAAGCGATACTCGCGAAATCATTCGCTACACCCGCCAGCACTGGGGTGACGCCCAGGTGCGTCGCTATATCGAGACATTGGAAGAAGGTATTTCCCGCCTTGCTCTCGGTCGCGGCACTTTCAAGGACATGAGCACGATCTACCCGGGGTTACGTATGGCTCACATTGAGCATCACTACGTATTTTGTCTAGCACGCGAAAATGCTCCCGCACTGATCGTGGCAGTTTTCCATGAGCGCATGGACCTAATGACGCGACTTACATCCAGGTTAAAGAGAAGCGATTGAATCAATCCTTTCTTTCAGAATATTTGAAATATAAGTCGGCAAAATTCTATAGAAACCAGGCTAAACTCGGGAGTTTCTGGAATTCAAAATAGCTGGAAATCCGCATAAACATTAACTTGAAGCACTATCCTGTCACGCCAGGGTCGCGGGTTCGAGTCCTGCCCGCTCCGCCAAAGAATTCAGAAAAAAAGCGCTTACTTTTCCGTAAGCGCTTTTTTTCGCCTGGGCTTACGGATTTCATTATGCAATGAGCCATGCGTACCCTTTGGACAGATCAGCCCTCCTGTCTCGCCTCGGTAATGTGCCCAGATGCATGCGCAATACGTATTCCGGACGGCACAAACCGAAGCCATCACGCTGCAGGTGGCCGGGCTCTATCGGCACAGACACCCCGTTCAGGAGCGTTGTTCTGCTGCCACAGCCAAACAAAACTGACAAGCTCCTTACAACAAGGCATGCTAGATTTGGCACTAGGCTGAAAAATAAATATTGATGGGCGCTTGCCGGCCACGAGCAGGAGCCCACTGCACAGGATACTGACCTGTAGCAAAAACAGCGGAGGCGACGCCAGCATGATAGCTTTGGAGCAGTCTGCAACGCCCAGCGGCAGGGTTCCCCTTACCGCCCTTACTGTATGTATGCCTGTCGGCATTTTTCTCTCACCCACGCGTTTTCTGCCTGCCCGCGCGCGCAGGCAACCTCTACGCATCCGCAGCACGCCACCAATTCGCAACGAATACCGCATCCCGCGGCTAAAGAAGAAGGCGGCGCCCTGACGGGCGATCGTCCGCCAACAATTTTAAAACCAGGAGATATACATGGCGGAACACTCATCTTCACGCGCCTACTGGAAAGCCAACCTGAGAGTCATCGGCATCAGTTTGGCGATCTGGTTCATCTGCTCGTTCGGCATGGGCATTATCTTGCGCCCAGCGCTGTCCGGCATCATGGTAGGAGGCGCCGATCTCGGATTCTGGATGGCACAGAACGGAGCGATCTACATCTTCATCATTCTGATCTTTGTCTACACCAAGGTGATGAACAAGCTCGACCGTGAACACGGCGTTGAAGAATAAGAGGGGCGGAATATGGATCAATTTACGCTGAACCTAATTTTTGTTGGCGCCACATTTGCCATATACATTGGCATTGCGGTGTGGAGTCGAGCCGGCAGCACGGCGGAATTCTATGCCGCGGGCCAGGGTGTGCACCCCATCGCCAACGGCATGGCCACGGCGGCCGACTGGATGTCTGCCGCGTCCTTCATTTCCATGGCCGGCATTATTGCGCTGGCCCCTACCGGCGGCTATGAACAATCCGCCTACCTCATGGGCTGGACAGGCGGCTATGTGCTGCTGGCCATGTTGTTGGCGCCCTACCTGCGCAAGTTCGGCAAGTTCACGGTTCCCCAGTTCATCGGTGACCGTTTTTATTCCAACGGCGCCCGTCTTCTGGCCGTCGTCTGCCTTATTGTCATCTCGATCACCTACGTGATCGGCCAGATGCGCGGCGTGGGTGTCACTTTCTCGCGCTTCCTTGAAGTATCGACCGACATGGGCTTGTATATCGGTGCAACCATCGTGTTCATCTACGCTGTGTTCGGCGGCATGAAAGGCATCACCTACACTCAGGTCGCGCAATACGTCATACTGATCATCGCCTACACGATCCCCGCCCTGTTCATTTCGCTGAGCCTGACCGGCAACGTGCTGCCCCAGTTGGGCCTTATCGGCAACTATGCGCCCGGCGGCGGCGATGTCGCCTTCCTGACAAAATTGAATCAGGTCGTAACCGAACTGGGCTTCAGGGAATATACATCCGACACCACGAACCGATTGAATATGTTCCTGTTCACGCTGTCGCTGATGATCGGTACCGCCGGCCTGCCCCACGTCATCATCCGCTTCTTCACCGTGCCCAAGGTGGCCGATGCGCGTTCCTCGGCGGGCTGGGCGCTGGTCTTCATTGCCCTGCTCTATACCGTCGCACCGGCAGTGGGTTCCATGGCACGCCTGAACCTCACCACCACCATGTGGCCTTCAGCCATCACGGCCAATGCCGTCGACGGCCCCGCTGTTTCGCGCGCTGACATCGACAGCAAGCCCGAGCTTTCCTGGATCCGTACCTGGGAAGCAACCGGCCTGCTCGACATCGAAGACAAGAACGGCGACGGCCTGATCCAGTACTACAACGACAAAGCGCCCGCCGATCACCCCATTACCAAGCTCGCTGCAGAACGGGGCTGGAAGGGCAATGAGCTGGTAAAAGCCGACAACGACATTATGGTGCTGGCCAACCCCGAAATCGCTGGCTTGCCGGGCTGGGTCATTGCGCTGGTCGCTGCGGGGGCGCTTGCCGCTGCACTCTCGACCGCTGCAGGATTATTGCTGGCGATTTCGTCAGCCATTTCGCACGATCTCATCAAGGGTTCCATCAAACCCGACATCTCTGAGAAAGACGAACTCATGGCTGCGCGTATTGCCATGACCTTCGCCATTATCGTGTCTACTTGGCTGGGTCTGAACCCACCGGGCTTCGCCGCGCAGGTGGTGGCGCTGGCTTTCGGCCTGGCCGCGGCAACCATCTTTCCTGCGCTCATGATGGGCATCTTTTTCAAACGCGTGAACAAGCAGGGCGCCATTGCCGGCATGCTGGTAGGCCTGGTATTCACAGCCGTGTATATATTCATCTATAAAGGCTGGTTTTTCATTCCTGGCACCAACAACCTGCCCGACACGGCCGAGCATTACTTCTTCGGCATTTCGCCGTTGTCGATTGGCGCTGTTGGAGCCCTGGTGAACTTCATCGTGGCCTTCGCGGTTTCTTCCTTCACCGAAGAACCGCCCAAGGAAATTCAGGCTATGGTTGAATCGATCCGCATTCCCAGAGGCGCAGGCGCTGCCACGCAGCATTAATGTAGGCTTACCGTCGGGTATTTTGCCCGGCACCAACCAAACAGATGGGTGCTTCACGCACCCATCTGCTCCAAGAGCCCCATGAACGATACGCATCAAGCTATTGCAGCATTCCTGGAAAGTGCGCATCCCTACGACAATCTTTCGGCAGAGGAACGCCTGCACATTGCCGAAACGATGCGCTGCCGCACTTATCAGGCCGGCGATCTCATCTACAAGGTCGACGATGTGCTGGGCGGGATATTTATCATCATGGATGGCGAAGTCCAAACCACTGACCGTCACGGCGCCGTGGTCTCCATGCTGGCTGCCCGCGACACCTTCGGCGAACGCGGTTTTCTGCGCGACGGATATGCCGCCACCACCGCCCACGCCACCCGGGAAAGCCATATCCTGCAGCTTCCCGCAGAAGAATTTCATCGGCTGCTGGACACCTTTGCGCCGTTCCGGCGCTATTTCAACCGGGCCCAGCAGCCGTATTCGCGCAGCGCCGATATTTCCACGCGGAAAGTCTCTGAGCTGATTGCGCGGGCGCCGCTGTCTTGCCCGCCCTCCACGACCGTAGCCGAAGCCGCCCGCATCATGCGCGCCCATCATGTTTCTTCGCTGGGCATTACTGAGCCAGGCACCGACACACTGCTGGGCATACTGACCGCGCGCGACCTGACCCACCGGGTCTTGGCCGAAGGCCGGGACCCGTCCACCACGGTTCGCGAAGTCATGACCACTGATCCGGCCTCCTTGCCTATGAACGCCCTGGGTTCGGATATCCTGCATTGCATGCTGGAGAACAAAGTGGGCCATCTACCCATTGTTGATCACGGCCGCTTCGCCGGCATGATCACCCAAACAGATATCATGCGCTTCCATGCCGTCAGCGCGGCAGCCCTGGTCACAGACCTTGCCAAGGCAGATAATGTGGCCGACATGGCGGCGACCAGCAAACGCATTCCCGATTTGCTGGTACAACTGGTGGGCGCCAGCCATACTCATGAAATCATCACCCGGCTGATTACCGATATCGCCGACACCATTACCCGCCAACTGCTGAAAATGGCGGAAGCCCAGCTAGGGGCGCCACCCGTCCCCTATCTGTGGCTGGCCTGCGGCAGCCAGGGGCGGCAGGAACAATCCAGCGTGTCCGACCAGGATAACTGTCTGTTCCTGGACGACAGCGTCTCTCCCGCCGACATGCCCTACTTTGCCCAGTTGGCCCGCATCGTTTCCGATGGTCTCAACGCCTGCGGATATATCTACTGCCCCGGCGACATGATGGCCACCAATCCGCGCTGGTGCCAACCCGTGCGGGTATGGCGCGAATACTTTCATAGCTGGTCTGTCACACACGAGCCAGCATCGCAGATGCTGGCCTCCGTCATGTTCGATCTGCGCCCTATAGGTGGCGCTGCCAGCCTGCACCGCAACCTGCAGGCGGAAACCCTGGACATGGCGTCAAAGAACTCGATATTCATGGCGCACATGATCGCCAACAGCCTGCAGCATACCCCGCCCTTGGGCATGATCCGAGGATTCTCGCCACTGCGCACCGGCCCTCATCGCCACCATCTCGACATGAAGCTCAATGGCGTCATCCCCGTCACCGACCTGGCGCGTATCTATGCCCTGCAGGGCCGTATCCCCGATGTCAATACACGGGTACGGCTGCAAGCCGCTCAGGAAGCCGGCGTCATTTCCGCATCGGGGGCCAGCGACCTGATTAATGCCTACGATGTCATCGCCATGATTCGCCTTCAAAACCAGGCCGATATGATCAAATACGGGCACGAACCTTCCAACTACCTGGCCCCAGCCGATCTTTCCGATTTCGAACGCAATCATCTGCGCGATGCGTTCGTCGTGGTGCGCACCATGCAATCGGCCATAGACCGTGGCCGCAGCGCCTTGCGCTGATTTTCCAACCCAGAACCGGACAGGACACTCAAGAATGTGGGTCGATCTTATTTCAATGGCCGCCGTCGGCATCCTTGTGGCATGCATGGTGTTCATCATTCGCCGCAGTCTCGCCAAAAGGGGCCGCACCCCGCCTCGATGGATCTTGCCCGCCGCGATTGGCGCAGGCATGATCAGCTACAGCGTCTGGAATGAATACACATGGTTCGGCCGTATCACAGCCGGCCTGCCCTCGGGCGTGGCTGTCGTGGCTCAAGGTGAACGCAGCGCCGTCTGGGCACCCTGGACTTACCTGCACCCGGTCACCATCCGCTTCATTGCACTGGATACCCGCGCCCGGGTGGAATCCGAGCATCAAGCCGGCCTGGTCGTCACCGAACTGCTGCTGGTCGAACGCTGGCAGCGCACTCGCCGGGTGCCCGTGGCCTTCGATTGCCACCGCGCCAGCCGCGCCGATCTGCTCGGCGATACCCACCTGACATCCACCGGCAAACTGGAAAACGCCCGTTGGCAAGCCATGAAATCCGATGACCCCATGCTTCTTGCCGCATGCCAGAACCCGCTTCCTGCCTGACATCATGAAACAAGGTTGCACCAGCCTGCACGCCCTGCTGCAACGACTCAGCCTGCGGCAGCGTATCTTTCTGCTTTTTGCCGGGCTGGCAGCCGGTGCAGCCCTGGCATTGATGATCAGTCTGTATTACGGCTATGCCAGAGATCCCGGGCCAGCAACACTGAATGCGGTGCTTACCGGGGGCGTCATCGCAGGTTCCCTCATACTCGGCCTGGTGGTCGCCCTGTGGCGGCTATTCGACGAAAACGTCGCCAAGCCTCTTGATCGTCTGGCCGGCGACTTGCGCGCCCGCACACACGCCCACATGACAAGCGAGCTCGAAGACACCCAGGCCCGCCACCTGGGCGACCTGGCGCCTGCCGCCACCGCCTTGATCAAGCACCTGGGCGAAGCCCGCAACGAACTTGCTGAAACCGTCGCCCGCGAAACCGCATGGCAGGTCACGGAAAATGAACGTCTGGCGACCCTGCTCGCGGATGTTCCCGTCGGTGTGATCATGTGCACCGCCGAGCACCAGGTCGCACTGTATAACGGACAGGCAATCAGCCTGCTGGGTGACGCCCAAGCCGCCAACGCACCTGGACTGGACCGCTTGGTGTTCAACTATTTGGACGAACAGCCCATCCGCCAGGCCTACGAACAATTGCTGCAGCACAACAGGAGCGATACCGAAATCGACATAGTGTGTACTGCCCGCCACACACTTCGGCCGCTACGGGTCCGAATCCGGCTGTTGTCCGGTGCCTTGGCGGCCTCGCATGGCAAAAAACCCGGATATGTACTGGCCTTGCACGAACACGGCCACGCGCCGCCACACTTGCTCACGCCTGCGCGTACGATTGTTTACGACTTCGGGTTATTGAACAAAGGCCGCAACGCCGATATGGCGAACACAGCACTGGACGACCTGACCTATGTCGTGTTCGACACCGAGACCACGGGCTTGCTGCCCAGCAGTGGCGATGAAATCGTACAGCTCGCCGCCGTCCGTATCGTCAACGGCAGGCTCATGGAGAATGAAGTCTTGAACACACTGGTCAACCCGGCCATGGCCATTCCAACTGCCTCCACCCGCATCCATGGCATCTCCGACGCCATGGTGGCGGATGCCCCCGCCATTGAACAGGTAGCACGGCGTTTCCACAAGTTTGCCCAAGGCGCCGTCCTGGTCGCCCACAACGCCTCATTCGACCTCGCCTTCCTGCAGCGTACTGAAGCCCGCATAGGCTTATGCTTTGACCACCCTGTGCTGGATACCGTACTGCTGTCGGCAATTGTGTTCGGGCAGTCTGAAAACCACGGCCTGGATGCCCTGGCCGCCAGGCTGGGGGTAGACTTGCCCGGCCACGCGCGCCATACCGCCATCGGCGATGCGGTCGCGACGGCCGATATCCTGCTGAAGCTGCTTCCCGTCCTGAAAGCCCGTGGCCTGCAAACCGTAGGCGCATTGCAAACCGAAATGCAGCGCCACAGCCGTCTGCTGAGCGGCAAGAACGGTGTCCGCTGAAAGACATGGCCCGCCAGCGAGTCATTAACAGATGTACATAAGACTATCCATCCCAGGCGGAACCATCCGCTACTTTTTTCAATTTGCTCGACCGGCTCTGTAGCAATGCCTTGAATTGGATAGCGGCAGGCGATAGCACTCGATCGGTCCGGCGACACACGCCAATCCTGCGCATAGGCGTCGGCCCCTTGAGCCGGCGCGTCGTCAGATCCAGCATATTGACTTCAGGCAACACCGTGACAGGAAGCAATGTCACCCCGAAGCCTTCTCGCACCATCCCCAGGGCGGTAAACATGCTGGCTACGTCATAAGCGCCCTTCTCCACAATATGATTAGCGGCAAACGCCTCTGCGATCTGTTCTCTCGTGCTCGATTGATGAGACATCAGAATCAATTGCTCGGACTGTAGCTCGTGCCACCGGCACAATTCATTTTGGGAGAGTGGATGGTTATACGGCATTACTACGACCAGTTCCTCTTCGAATAGCTCGTCAAATGCAATCTCATTAGACTTCGTCGAGTGGGCACACACTGCAAAATCCAGTTCCCCGCGTAAAACATGGTCATACAAGGCACCGTTATAGTCTTCACGCAAGCTCACCGTAACGCCTGGAGAGCTTCTACGGAAATCTCCAAGTGCTTGAATGACCAAACCTATCGCGAGCGATTGAAGCGACCCCACTGACAAGTGCCCACACTCCGCACGCGCGACTGCACGGGCGTTCTCGTACGCTTCGAAAATGCTTCGCACGCCACCCTGCACCCTTTCGTAGAAGACTTGACCCGCTGCTGTCAAGCTAACTCGCCTGGTTGTGCGCTCAAACAGCTTTACCTCCATTCCCGCTTCGAGCTCACGTATCAGTTGTGAAAAAGCAGGCTGCGTCATATGCAGCCGTTGCGCGGCGCGTGTAAAGGACAGCAGCTCCGCCGCAATGACGAACCCCTCAAGCTGTCTGGACGTCATTTGGCGGAGAACTTCTACGGTTTCACGAGGTAAAGGATGAACTAGTCCGCTCATTATTAATAAGCAAAAATATAACAATAGATAATTATATAGACATTGTACTTATGTATTTGGTGCCATAAAGTATCTACAACCGAGATTCTTTAGGAGACATCAGAATGACAATGCTGCAAGATCCCATCTCAGAAGACAGGGCATGGATAGGTTCCCGCCTAAAAACGACGCAAGAATGGATCACTCATTTAACCCAAACCGACATCCAGAGCATTGATGAGGCCCTGCGTTACGTGTCCGAGAAAGGACTCAATTGGGGCGAGTTTGACGCAGATTCCTTTCCGCTCTTGGCTTTTTCAGACAAGCTGCGCGAAGTAGGCCATACCCTGAAACAAGGCCGAGGGTTTGTGCTGTTAAGAGGCCTACCCGTTGAGAAATACACGCTCGATGAAATCAAGACCATCTACTGGGGGCTAGGCACACATCTGGGGAGCATCGTTTCCCAAAACGCCAAAGGCACTCTCATAGAGCATATTACAGATAAGAATCCCAGCAATCTTGGCGACCCCAATCTGCGCAGCTACGTCACCAACGAAGCCCAGCCACCCCACTCAGACCAAACGGACGTTGTGTCCCTGCTATGTGTGGATCGCGCATTGGAGGGAGGGGAAAGCGTCGTCGTCAGTTCGCTGGCGATATACAACCGCATTTTGACCGAGCATCCTGAGTACCTCGTCCCTCTTTACGAAGGCTATTACCACGACCTGCGCGGAGAAGGAGAATCGGGAGACATCAACGAAACCAGTGACGTTCCTGTTCCCGTTTTCAGCAACTACAACAACCAGTTCAGGGCATGGTTCCATAGCAAGAAGATGCGCAACGGCACCCGAAAAAAGGCAGTACAGCTGACGCCTCTCCAACTGGAAGCAATGGAATACATGGAAGAGTTAGGCCGCGACCCCGACCTTCGCCTTGATATGCAATTGGAGCGTGGCGACATTCAACTCCTGAACAACTATTCCACATTGCATTATCGAAATGCGTTCGTTGATGGCCAAGGCCATAAGCGACTCATGCTGAGGCTCTGGATCGAGTTGCAAGAAATGGGTGATTTTGATCCCGCGATGGAACGCTGGGTTCGACAAGGAATACCATTGCGCTCGTGGAGCAAGACCAAGCCTGTTCAGGCATTAGGCGACGTGTGAAGCTTAACTTTTTCGCATCAAGCATGATAATAAAGAGGAGCATATAAGATGGTCAGTTTTCGCACACACTTGTTCAGAGTTTTCGCTTGTGCCGGCGTACTCATTTGCACACCATCATTAGCGGACGAGTTTCCGTCGCAACAGATTAAGTTTGTAGTTCCGTATCCTCCTGGCGGAGGTAATGACCTATTCGCTCGCATTACCGCCGAGAAAATCAGTCAGAACATACAGCAAGCCGTGGTCGTGGAAAATCGTCCGGGCGCGTCCGGTCAAATTGCAGGCGCCGCGGTTGCCAACGCAAAGCCGGATGGCTACACCATTATGGTGGATCAATCGTCTATCGCTACCAACCCACTTTTGTACAAGAAGCCCCTTTTCGATGTAAAAAAAGACTTGGCGCCCGTCATATGGGGAGCCAATCTGGACAATGCCCTGCTTGTTTCCGCGAACTCTCCTATCCGCTCGCTCGAAGATCTTATCGCTAAAGCCAAGGAAACACCCGAGGGGATAACATTCGGCAGTCCAGGGCATGGATCTTCTCAGCATCTTGCAATGGAGGCCTTGAGCGAGGAGGCAGGCATCAAACTGCTTCATGTTCCGTTCAAAGGGACCTCTCAAATCATCTCTGCCGTCATTGCGAACGACGTTGATCTCTTCCTCATTAGCGCAGCAACGGCGAACCGCTATACGAAGGACGGTAAAGTACGAGCCATTGCGACAACGGGTGAACGACGATCGCCTATCATGCCCGACGTCCCGACGGTTGCAGAATCAGGCATCCCCGGATTTACGAGCTACACGTGGCTAGGAATATTTACTACAGCGGGAACGCCTCCAGCAGCCATTGACCGGCTGAACAAGGAGTTTGCCAAGGCGCTGAAAGACGCCAAAGTAAAAGACACTTTATCGTCGCAAGGATGGGAAATTGTTGCCGGCGACCCCGCCTCCCTCATGTCGCAAATAGACATGGAAAGGCGCCGTTACGGCCCCATCATCGAAAAGCTGCAAATCCAGATCGATTAATCAAAAGACAAAGACGGTGTACGAATGCGGCATTCGCGAAAGCCCGGCTATTCAAGGCCTTCGCGATGCCGCAGGACGCCACTCGCTTCCAGCGTATGCAACGCAGTCGCCATCAATCCTGCATGAGCAGTTGCCGCCCATTGGGTGGAATATAGGCGTGCTGCACATAAATGGCGTCATTACGCTGATCGGTGGCGACAATATCCAGACGGGCGCCCACCGTCCGAGCTGGCAGCTTCAGCGCGTCGGTGACCAAGCGGGGAAGCGCCTGAACACGCATGCGCTCGGTATACGAGGCCGTCGGCTGGCGGTATTTTCGCGACAGTAGATCCTTGAAGCTCACGCCATTCAGCAAGGCGGTGTCAATGGTGGCAAGCTCGGGAAAACGCAAGGCGCAGAAGTAAATCCGGACATACAGCGAGAACTCATTGTTGATCGAGAAATCGCGATCGATGCACATGATCCGCTCGCTGTTCAGGAACGCGTCCCAGGGCCCGGCCTCGTCCACTAAAAAACGCTGGAGCACACGCGTGTAAATAGGCAGGATGCCCGCGCCGCTGTCATCAAGAAATCGAAAGTGCCGAAAGGGGCCGCCCAGGGGGTGGCTATGCTCGGCCACGAACGTACCCGAGCCATGGCGGCGCACCAGAATCCCCTCGTCGACCAGCATGCGCAGCGAGCGCTGCACCGTGCCCAGACTGAACCCGGACGCCTTGACCAGTACATCTTCGGCGGGCAGTTGATCGCCGGCTTCCCAGCGTCCGGCGGTGATCTCGGCAGCCAGGGCGTTTCTGAGCTGCAGATATTTCGGCAGCCCTTCAGGGCCTACAAGCGGAAGATCGGGCAGCGAGCGGGAAGGTCTTATTGTCATGGCGATAGTTTATCCCCAGAAAGAACGGATGGTTATTCCAGGAATTTTGCATGCGGTGTTGACATCAGCGTCAAGAAGGAACACACTAAGTCCTATAGTGGACTATAGAACTTAGCACCCCAGACCATTTTATTCCCACCCCCATGAAGAGGCCGCATGAAGATTACCGACGTCACCCTTACCTTGTTTGCCTGGGACGATATCCCGCCCACCAGCTATGCCGCGCATACGGGCAAGTTTGCAGGATCCAGCAAGCTTGGTTTGTTGAAGGTCGAAACCGATGACGGCATAACGGGCCACAGCTTTCTGGGCTCGGCCTACTACGGCGCCGACTTTGACGGCCCCAACCTCATCAAGTACCTGAAGCCGATTCTTGTCGGCCAGGACCCTCTGGATCGCGAACGGCTTTATCACGCGCTCTGGCGCCGCAGCCGCACCACGACAGTCCGCAGCATCGGCGCCTGCGACGTCGCGCTATGGGACATTTGCGGCAAAGCCGCCGGCATGCCCATTCACCGCCTGCTTGGATCGTACCGGGATCGGGTCCAGGCCTACGCAAGCTCGATGATTCTGGACAGTCCGCAGGAATATGCCGAGGAGGCGCTGCATTACCAATCCCGCAACTGGGCGGCGTACAAGATCCACCCCCCTCACCCCTGGCAGGAAGACATCAAGGCCTGCGAAGCCGTCCGCAAGGCGGTGGGCGATGATTATCTGCTCATGCTCGATGCCGCATGGAGCTATCAGTATCCAGAGGCGCTGCGTGTGGGGCGCGCCTTGCAGGATCTCGACTACTACTGGTATGAAGACCCCTTGCATGACGCAGACATCTACAACTATGTGAAGCTCAAGCAGCAGCTGCATATCCCCGTCATGGCAACGGAATTCCCGGCGGTCGGCCTGGACGCCTACGCACCCTGGGTCATGCAGCAGGCAACGGACTTCCTCCGGGGAGACGTGGCGCTCAAAGGGGGGATCACCACCATGATGAAAACGGCTCACCTGGCCGAGTCCTTCCGCATGAATTATGAAGTCCATCATGGCGGCAACTCGCTGAACAATGTGGCCGGCCTGCACGTCATCATGGCGTTGAAGAACACCCAGTTCTTCGAAGTCCTGCTTCCCGACGGCGCGCAAAAGTATGGCTTGGCGCAAGACATTGAACCCGATGCGGATGGCTATGTGTATGCGCCGACCGGCGCCGGCCTGGGTGCGGAGATCGACTTCGGGCTGATCCAGAGAAAACAGGTGGGTGTGCTGTCCTAGGACCTATGCGTCCTGGACGGCCTCTACGACAACCGAAACCAAGGAGGGAGACATGTTCAAAACAACCATCAAGCTATTAACGGCGTTGGCCGCCGCATCCACCGCCTGCGTCAGCATGGCGCAGGCAAACTATCCAGAACACGCTGTCAATATCGTGGTGCCGTTCTCGGCGGGCGGCAGCACCGATATTGTTGCGCGCATTCTGGCAAATGGGCTGAGCAAGTCGGTGGGGCAGCCCGTGGTGGTGGAAAACAAGCCGGGCGCCAGCGGTAACATTGCAGGAGACTATGTCGCGCGCGCAAAGCCGGACGGCTACACCCTGTTCATGGGTACCAGCACATCCATTGCCAATATCTCGCTGTTCAAGAAGCTGCCTTTCGATATTCTTGAAGACTTCATCCCTGTATCCCAGATCGTCCATACGCCGCTGGTGCTCATTGCGAACAACGATCTGCCCGTCCAGGACGTAGCCGGGCTTATCGAGCTGGCGCGCAAGCGCCCCGGGGAACTGAACTACGGCTCGGGCGGGCCAGGCACGTCGCAGCACCTGGGCGGCGTGATGTTCGCAACCATGGCCAAGGTAGAGATGACACACGTACCCTACAAAGGCGCGGCGCCTGCCGTCACCGACCTGATCGGCGGCAACATCCAGATCATGTTCGCGCCCCTGATCGATGCCCTGGGATTCATTCGCAGCGGCAAGGTGAAGGCATTGGGGGTCACAACCAGCAAGCCCGCGCCCCAGGTACCCGGCATTCCTCCCATCTCGGCCACCCTGCCCGGATTCGAGGTGGCAACGTGGAACGCCATTTTCGCCCCCAAAGGCACGCCGGCGCCGGTGATCGCCAACTTGTCCGAGCACATCGGCAAGGTGATGCACAGCACGGAGGTTCAAAAAACCATTGAGGAACAAGGCTCCGAATCCGTGGGCAGCACCCCTGAAGACTTCAAGAAGTTCCTGGACAAGGAAGTCGTGTTGTGGAGGCAACTGGTCGAGTCCTCGGGCGCGACGCCCAATTGACCCGAGGCGGAAACAATCCAGCGGCCATCAGCGCCATGCCTTGAGCCAAGTCCGCAGCCGCACATAGCCGATCACCACGCCCGTCGCCGACACCAGCAGCCCGCCCAGGCTCAGCAGGATCAGCACCGCATCGCGCCAGTGGGCGGCGGCCAGCATCCAGGGGATGTCCCAGCTATGCAGGAAGTTGAACAGCCACCGGCCGACACGCTGCCTGTGATCCAGGCTCATGGCCACATCGCCTGACTGCAAGTCGATGTACACGCGTGTCTGGCCGGGATCGCCGAAGTCCAGCCGCAGGGCCGGCAAGCGGCGCTCAGCGGCGCCATTCATGGCTTCGGGCTGGCGGCTGTAGTAGTAGCTGTCGTACTGCGCCATGTGCTGCGCCGAGGCGACGGGATACGGCAGCAAGCGCGATGCCCCCGCCATGACGTCGGCATCCTCCCAATGCTCAAGCACGCGGATGCCGACGGCACTGCCGATGACCAGGCGCGATCCGCCGGCGGCATTGCGCGCCAGCACATAAGGCTGTCCGGCCAACATGCGCCATTCCAGCTCGACGGCATGGAAACCCTGGGCCTGCAGCGGCGCCATGATACGCGCGGGATCGGCCAGCACGCCTTCCGCCGCGGGCGGGCCGCCCTGATAGGCCGCCCTGTCGGGACGCGCCCCGGCTGCATTGAACACACCCAGCGGGTTCATCGACATCAGGCCGCTCAATATCCAGGTAAAGACAATGCCGGCAAACAACAGGCCGGTAATATGGTGCCAGCGCATCCAAGGCGCACGATACGGCGATTTCCCCCCCGACTTGTACCGGCCGCTGAAGCGCCAGCGCCACAGCCCCACGCAAATACCCGTCACCGCGCTGACCGTGCCGGCGGCGGACAGCGCAATCACCAGCCAGCTCCATACGGGATCGACCGCGTGATTGCGGAACATGTACAGCCAGTGCAGCCAGGCCCCCACGTAGTTCCAACGCTGCTGGGACAGGGGCGCATCCATCACGACCTGGCCTGTCGCCGACGACACATACAGCGTCGCCGGCGCCCGCCCCTGTACCTGCGCCACCAGCAGCGGCCGATGCGCGTCCAGGCCGCGCGAATGGGTCCAGCGGTCTTCAAACACCGTCCCGCCGTAGCGGACCGGGGCGGCGTGCGCGAAGGACCGCGCCTCGTCGAGCGCGGCTTGCTCGTCCACTTCCGGCGCCGGGCGCCCCGTGCGGGCGTCCATCACCCGGTAGGCGCCGTCCTGCCCTCGTATCAGATAATGGGGCGCGCCCCGCACTGAACTGAGCACCAGGGATTGCGCCGCCCCTTGCACACCGCTGCGTTCCAGCGCCCTATCCGCCGGCACGCAACATGCGGCGGCCTGCAGCGCAGGCAGCGCCCCCAAACGCTCCCAGGGGGTGAGCTTGGGATACCCCACATACAGCATTACCACACCGCTGATGAACCACAGCACCATCAGCAGGCATCCGGCCACGCCTGTCCAACGGTGAACCAGATAGGTCAGGCGCTTCGCGCGTGTTCCAAAATGCATCGTCGCATGCCTTCAGGTCAGAACCGGTGACTGAGCGTCAGCTCAAGACGGCGGCCGGGGCCATACAGCCACTGGGTGGGGGTGTAGTAGGCGGTCGTAAAGTAGGCCTTGTCGAACACGTTGAAGCCGCGCGCCGTAATGGCGGTATCTTTGCCGACGTCCCAGCGCAGGGCCAGGTCGGTGGTCGTGTACGACGGCAGCGTCAGGGTATTGGCGTTGTCGGCATAGCGCTTGCCCACATAGCGCAGGCCCGCCATGGCCGTCCATTTGGGCTGGAAGTTCCAACTGACCCAAACATTGGCCAGGCGCTGCGCCACATTGGGCGGCACCTTGCCCTGGCGGGAAACAACCGTTCCGCCGGCAGCCTCCTGAAAGTCGTCGAACCGGGCGCGCAGCATGCTTGCGTTGGCATCCAGCCGCCACCCGCGCGCCAGCGATACCGCAAGCGAGGCCTCTATCCCGCGCGAGGACTGCTCTCCGACCTGGATACGCAAGGCCGGGTTGGCTGGATCGCGGCTCAGCAGATCGGTCTTCTTGATCTGATAGGCCGCCAGGGTCCACTCGCCCTTGCCGGCCCAGAAGGCCTGCTTGAGCCCGACTTCCACCTGCCGGCCCTGGGACATATCGAACTGGCTGTTGGCCGGACTCAGCAACAGCATGCCGCCCACCGGGTCGGCCGCGGTCGAATACTGCGCATAGACCGCAAGGTCCGGGGTCACGTCATACACGGTCCCGACACGCCAGCCGATATCGGCATAGGTCCGCTCAAAAGCGGCGCTGTCCGACACCAGATCCTTGCGCTCCAGCTCCGTATGGTCGTAGCGCAAACCGCCCAGGACCGACCACCGGGGCGTCAGCGCCAGGCGGTTTTCGATGAACAGGGCGTACTGGTCCGCCTTATTGCGATAGCGGGGAAGGGTCGGTTCGTCGCTATGAAAATAGCCGGGTACGGGGAGATAGGGATCGACCGAGGGAGACGAGCCGGTGTAGGTGTTGTTGGTGTGCCGGAAGGTGCTGGCGCTGACATCGAAGCCCATGGACAGCTTGTTGTCCAGGCCAAACAGCTTGCCGTCAAAGGCCGCATCGGCGGTCAGGCCGGTTTGCTTCTGGTCGTGCAGGATTTCCGTATTGTCCGACCGGTCGATCAGGCCGGTCGATTCGTTGTAGACGTATCGCTCGGCATTTTTGTAATCGCGCTGGCTGTCGATGTGATAAAGCCGGGCGCGCACGGTCGTCCTGTCGCTGGGCGTCCACAGCGCGTTCAACTCGGTCCACTGGTCCTGATACCGGATTTCGCTGTCGCTCACGTTGTAGTTTTTTTCACGCAGGCCCTCTTGCTGCGCGCCCTGCACCAGCGGGGTGCCAAAGTACTTCATGGGTTTCTGGTGGCCATAGGCATGACTGAGCCTGATGCTCAGGTCGCTTGTGGCCTCCCATTGCAGTGCGCCGGAAAAGGTTGCGTTGCGCGAATCGCCGTGGTCCACCCAGCCGTCCGAACGCGCGCCGCTCAGGTCCACGCGATACGACAGGCTGTCGCTCAAGGCGCCGCCGCTGCCCAAGCCAAGCCGGGCCGTATCGTCGGTTCCCAGCGTCGCTTCCATTTCATTCTCTATGGGACCGCGCGTGGGTTTCTTGGGAATCACATTGACGACGCCGCCAATGGCGCCATCGCCGTAGATGACCGAAGCGGGGCCGCGCAAGACCTCGATGCGATCGACCGACCAGGTATCAAACGGAAAGGTCAGGCCCACGCCGCCATATTGCCGCATGCCGTCGTACAGCCGCATCACCGAGGTCGTATCGGTGAAGCCGCGCGCCGACAAGGAACTGCCGCCGTTGCCGGGATGCCCCATGGCGCTGATCCCGCCCGCGCGGGTAATGGCGTCGACCACATTGTGATCGCCCCGCTCTTCCAGTTGCTCGCGGCTGATGACATCGATACTGGCCGGCGTCTGCATGGGCGTGAGCGCCAGGCCCGAACCCGTCGAGGCCGGCGCGCTCAATCCGCCCGCCTGTCCGCCCGTGACGGTAATCGTGGACAAAGTCGACGTAGGAGTCTGCGCCACGGCCGAGCCGGACAGCAGCGCCAGCACGAGCAGACCCGATCCAGGACGGACTCCGCTTCCCAGGCCGCTTGGCCTTTGTTTTTCTTTATGCATGATGATTTCCCTGCTTGGAAGCCCAAGGCGGACGCAGCATGCTCCGTCTTTACCGCAAGCAACCGGCGTCCTCGCTTCGGGCGCTGGCCGGTCCGGCAGCAAAACGGTGTACGCGCAAGCGCGCCGTCAGGCATTCCAAATACGTGTTGATGATGGATCGTTGCCTAGGCGGCCAACGACTCAAGATACGTCTGACAAAGGATCAGGCAGAGCGCGGCGGAGCGCGCGGCAGGGAAACCGCCCAGGCGAACAGCTGCCGGGGGGCTTGGTAGAAAAGGATAGGCGCGCCGAAACGGGGGCCGTCGATGGCCGCAACATGCCCTGAATCCGCCTGGGGCGGGCATGCCGGGCTACAACACAATACGCAGTGCCCCGATTTGGATGGCGACGCATCGAAATCGGCGGGATCATGGTCTGCGGGAGGATCAAGCTGAATGGCGGCGGGACCGTTGACGGTACACAACTGCACCCACACCGCCTGGGCGGTGGCGTCCTGCGACAGCGCCATGACCGCCGAAGGCATAAGCGTAGCCAACAGGAAAGCGATCAACGCTATCCAGCCGGCCCTGCGATGCGCTCGGTGGCTAATTCTCATGGGCGTAACGCCGCCTCCCTTGATGGTCGGCGGCGATTATAGCACTGGCGCCGCGCCCATCGCCGGTCAGCGATTGGCGTCGATGACCGTAAGCGCCGCCATGTTGATGATGCGCCGCACCGACGAACTGTTGGTCAGGATGTGCACGGGCGCCGCTGCGCCCAACAGGAAAGGCCCCACCGCCACGTTGCTGCCCGCTGCCGTCTTGAGCAGGTTATAGGCGATATTGCCGGCATCCACGTTGGGGCAGACCAGCAGGTTGGCCGCCCCTTGCAGACGCGACTGCGGCAGGATGCGCTTGCGCAAAGCCTCGTCCAGCGCGCAGTCGCCATGCATCTCGCCATCGACCTCCAGGTCGGGCGCCTGCTCGATCACCAGCTCTGTCGCACGGCACATTTTGGCGCCCGACGCCGAACTGCCCGAACCGAAATTCGAGCGCGACAGCAAAGCTGCCTTGGGCGTCAGGTTCAGCCATTTCATTTCTTCCGCGGCGGCGATGGTGAACTCGGCAATCTGCTCGGCGGTCGGGTCGTCGTTGACGTGGGTATCGACCAGGGCCACCGTACGCTCGTCCAGCAGCAGCACATTCATCGCCGCGTAAGTCTGGGCGCCCGGCTTCTTGCCGATGACCTCGTCGATGAAGCGCAGATGCTCGTGATAGCCACTGACCGTGCCGCAGATCATGCCGTCGGCGTCGCCCAGATGCACCATCATGGCGCCGATCAGGGTCAGGCGGCGGCGCATTTCCACGCGAGCCATTTCCTTGGTGACGCCGTGCCGGCAGCGCAGCTCCCAGTATGTGGTCCAGTATTGATGAAAGCGCTCATCGTATTCAGGATTGGTGACCTCGACGTCTTCGCCCAGGCGGATCCGCAAGCCATATTTTTCAATACGCGACAACAGCACCTGCGGACGCCCGACCAGGATGGGGCGGGCCAGTTTTTCGTCGACGATCACCTGCACGGCGCGCAGCACGCGCTCTTCTTCGCCTTCGGTAAAGACGATGCGCGCCTTGCCGCCGTCGCGCACCAGTTGCTTGGCGGCGGAGAACAGAGGTTTCATGAAGGCGCCGGAGTGATAGACGAACTGTTCCAGTTGCCCCATATAGGCTTCGAAGTCCTGGATGGGCCGGGTGGCCACGCCGCTGTCCATGGCCGCTTTGGCCACCGCGCTGGCAATGCGAACGATCAGCCGAGGGTCAAAAGGCCTGGGAATCAGGTATTCCGGCCCGAATGAAATGTCATAGGTGCCATAGGCAGCCGCTACGACCTCGTTCTGCTCTTCTTCCGCCAGCCCCGCAATGGCGTAGACCGCGGCCTTTTCCATTTCCCGCGTAATCGTGGTGGCGCCCACGTCCAGCGCGCCGCGGAAAATATAGGGAAAGCACAGTACGTTATTGACCTGGTTCGGGTAGTCGGAACGGCCCGTGGCCATGACGACATCGTCGCGCACGGCGTGGGCATCCGCCGGAACGATTTCGGGATGCGGGTTGGCCAGCGCCAGGATCAGGGGCCGGGCAGCCATTTTCGCCACCATGGCCGGCTTGAGCACGCCGCCCGCCGACAGACCCAGGAACACATCGGCCTGGTCAATCACCTCGTCCAGCAAACGCGCCTTGGTCTTCTGGGCAAAACGGGCTTTTTGGGGATCCATGAGTTTCTTCCGGCCGGCATAGACCACCCCTTCGATATCCGTGACCCAGATGTTCTCGAGCGGCAGGCCCAGGTCCACCATCAGGTCCAGACAGGCCAGCGCGGCGGCGCCCGCCCCCGACACCACCACCTTCACCTGCCCGATGTCCTTGCCGACCACCTTGAGCCCGTTGATGAAAGCGGCCGACACCGTGATCGCCGTGCCATGCTGGTCGTCATGGAACACCGGGATGCTCATGCGCTCGCGCAGCTTGCTTTCCACCTCGAAGCACTCGGGCGCCTTGATGTCTTCCAGGTTGATGCCCCCGAAAGTCGGTTCCAGCCCCGCGATGATCTCGACCAGCTTGTCCGGGTCGGTTTCGTTGATTTCAATGTCGAACACGTCGATCCCCGCGAACTTCTTGAACAGCACCGCCTTGCCTTCCATCACTGGCTTGGACGCCAGCGCGCCGATGTTGCCCAGGCCCAGCACCGCCGTCCCGTTCGTGATCACCCCCACCAGATTGCCCCGGCCCGTGAACCGGAAGGCGTTCATCGGATCCACGGCAATTTCCTCGCAGGCTGCCGCCACGCCCGGCGTGTAGGCCAGGCCCAGGTCGCCCTGTGTTGCCAGGGGCTTGCTGGCCACCACCGATATCTTTCCCGGAAGGGGGAACTCGTGATAATCCAACGCTGCCTGCCGATCTGCTGTGCTCATGTCCCTGACCTCATTTGTGTGTAATGTGACGGTAACGATTCTAGGCCTTTCGCATAACTTAATTATTCTGATTTAGTATGATTCCATATCTATTTTGATATTCACGAGGCTTGCCATGACTGCTTTTGACGCCGACGATGTCGTTCGCAAGCTGACCCAGCGCCTTAAAATGCGCCACTGCCTGCTTTTGCTGCGTATCGAGCAGCACGGCTCGCTGACCCGTGTTGCCGAAGACATGGCCACCAGCCAGCCCGCCATCACCAAGACGCTGGCCGAACTCGAAGCCATGTTTGGCGCCGCGCTTTTCGATCGCTCGGTGCGGGGCATGACGCCCACGCCTTTGGGCAAGGCGGCGCTTGCCCGCGCGCGCGCCATGCTGCACGACCTGGACCATCTGGCACGCGATATGGAAGCGGTCGTGGCCGGACACGCCGCCCACCTGCATGCGGGCGTCATCCCGTTCATTTCGGGCCAGGTGCTGTCAGGCGCCATCCTGCGCGCCACCTCGTCGGACCAGCAGCGCCTGATCATGACGCTGCATGAAGGGGACAGCCACCAACTGCTTGCCGGGCTGCGCGACCACACGCTGGACCTGGTAATCGGCCGCGCATCGGCAGCCGCCGACATCCAGGGGCTGCACTTCGACGTGCTGTACACCCAGCAGCCGCGCCTGATCGCCAGCCGCCGGCTGGCCGCGCAATTGGCACGCCGGCCGCCCGACTGGCGCGAGCTCGTGGAACTGGACTGGATACTGGGGGCCGTCCATACGCCTGAACGCGAGCAGGTCAGCAACATTTTTCTGGCGGCAGGCATTGCCCCGCCCACGCCGATCGTGGAAAGCTACTCCACCAAATTGATTGGCGAGCTCATTGTCGCCAACGACAAGGCCATATCCATTGTTCCAGCCGACGTGGCCGAAGAATTGGTGCGTATTGCCGGCGTGGCCATCGTGCCCTATTCCTTCGGCTGGACGCTGCCGCCCATTACCCTGTTCACGCGCCGGGAAGACCTGCGCCATGACGCCTACGCTTCGTTTGCCGATGCATTGCGCCAGGCCGGACGGCAACTGGCCGACAGAAACGGCGAGCGCCGTCTCTGAAACAAAGGTGAATTTACAAAAAAATACAATTTGGCGGTTGAACGCCCATCCGCACCGCAGCATTCCCGAAGACGGAACATATCGGCTAATTCGCTTAAATTAGCTTAATTTCGCCCAATCTCACCCCTATTAACGGCTTCAAGGCGCTTGCCGTTCCGGGCGGCCGCTTCTAAGATGGCCGCCATGAATTCCGTCACATTTGCTCAAACATCCGCCGCCCCCGGCCGGCCATCCGCCTGGACCGTCGCGCGCATCCTGGATCTTTATCAACTGCCTTTTCTGGACCTGCTGTGCGAGGCTCAAAGCGTGCATCGCGCGCATCATCCAGCCAACACCGTCCAGCTTTCCAGCCTGCTCTCCATCAAGACCGGCGCCTGCCCCGAAGATTGCGCTTATTGTCCGCAATCGGCCCGCCACGAGACGGACGGCAAGCAGGAACCGCTGATGCCGGTGCAGGAAGTGCTGGAAGCCGCCAGAAAGGCGAAGGCGAACGGGGCGCAGCGCTTCTGCATGGGCGCCGCCTGGCGGTCGCCGACGGCCCGCCAACTGGACAGCGTGGTCGAGATGGTCGCCGCCGTCAAAGCCATGGGCATGGAAACCTGCGTCACCTTGGGCATGCTGAAGGAAGGCCAGGCGGAGCGCCTGCGCGATGCGGGGCTTGATTACTACAACCACAACCTGGATACCTCGCCCGAGTTCTATGGCAGCATCATCACCACACGCAGTTACCAGGACCGCCTGGATACGCTCGAACGTGTGCGCGCCGCCGGCGTCAACGTCTGTTGCGGCGGCATCGTGGGCATGGGCGAGTCGCGCAAGGAACGCGCGGGCCTGATCGCGCAACTGGCCAATCTATCGCCCTACCCGGAATCCGTCCCCGTCAACAATTTGGTCAAAGTCGCCGGAACACCGTTGGCGGACACACCCGATATCGATCCGTTTGAATTCGTGCGCACGATTGCCGTGGCGCGCATCACCATGCCCCGCGCGGTGGTCCGGCTCTCGGCAGGCCGCGAAGACATGAGCGACGGCATCCAGGCGCTGTGCTTCATGGCGGGCGCCAACTCGATTTTCTACGGCGATCAGTTGCTGACCACCGCTAACCCGCAGGTGCGCCAGGACCAGCAACTATTCGAACGCCTGGGCCTGAAGCCCGCCCCCGCCGATGCCGCGCCCAGCCTTGAGCCCGCCGCGGATCATCGCAGCGCCTACGCCTGACCTTGCCTCTATCCCCAACCCCAGGATTCCCTGCTTATCATGTACACGCTGATCATCAGTATTGCCTGCAGTGTCGCCGTCTCCATCCTGCTTAAAATCGCCCGGAAGCAAAACATAGATATCAGCCAGGCCATTGCCGTGAACTACGTCGTGGCGGCCAGCCTGTGCCTGCTCATTCTGCGGCCGGAGCCCGCCACGCTGTTGAATCCGACTACACCATGGTGGGTGCTGATTGCCCTGGGCGTCCTGCTGCCCACCATCTTCCTGGCCATGGCGGGCGCCGTGCGGCACGCCGGCATCGTCCTGAGCGATGCGGCCCAGCGCCTGTCCTTGTTCATCCCCCTGATCGCCGCCTTTGTGCTGTTTGGCGAAGCGCTGTCGGGCAGCAAGCTGGCAGGCATCTCCGTGGCCTTGACCGCCCTGGTATGCCTGCTGCTGCGGCCACGCACGCAGGGCGGTTCGGGCGACACGCAAAAAACGGTTTTCTATCTGCTGGCGGTTTGGCTGGGCTACGGCACCATCGATATTCTGTTCAAGCAGATGGCCAAAAGCGGCGCCGCGTTCTCCAGCAGCCTACTGGCCGCTTTCACGCTGGCCGGCATACTGATTTTCATCTATCTGTTTGCCCGGCGCAGCGTATGGCGCCAGCGCAGCGTCATGGCGGGCGTGGTCCTGGGACTGCTGAACTTCAGCAATATTTACTTCTATATCCGGGCTCACCAGGTGTTTCCCGAAAATCCCACCCTGGTGTTTTCAGCGATGAATATCGGCGTGATTTCGCTGGGCACCCTGGTGGGCGCCGGCTTCTTCAAAGAGAAGCTATCGCTGGTCAACGCGCTGGGCATCGTCCTGGCCATCAGCGCCATCGTGATCCTGATCCCCCGCTGACGGCGCGGGCCCGCCGGCAGGCGCGACCGGCTCGGGTTCGACAGGATCGACGGGCGGGGTGGCCGTTTCGGGTTCCACCGGTTCGAACGAGATATCGCTTTCGACATCGACCCGCGGATCCAGCGTGGCCACCACATCGGAACTATGCAGCGTATCGGCCATGGGCACGAACTGCGTGGGAGCGTCCTGGCTAAGGTGGTCGCCCTTGACCCGCTGCGGCCGGATGACGGCCACCAGCACGACTGCGCAAAGCGATACGAAGACAAAGTACACGCTGCTTTCCAGCTCGCGCATCAACAAGCCCACGATCAGGGGCCCGACACACGCGCCCACACCGTACACCATGTAAAGAATGGCGCTCAGGCCCACCCGGCGCTCGGGTTCGACATTGTCGTTGGCAAATGCCGCCCCCAAGGGATACAGCGTGAACTGCAAGACGCCGAAGCCACAGGAAAACAAGATCAGCGCCCAATAGGGAAACGTCCACCAACCCCACAAGGGGGCGGCCAGCACCGCCAGCACGATCGCATTCACACGGATCATGGCGACCCGGTTGATGCGGTCGGCCAACCAACCCAAAGGCCACTGCGCGACCACCCCGGACGCCACCGATGCGGCCAGGAACACCGCGACCTGGCTGCTTGAAAGGCCTTGCTTGACGGCATACACGGGCGCCAGCCCGTAGAACGCCCCGGTGATGGCGCCGGCAACGAACAAGACCGTCAGCGACAAGGGCACCCGCGACACATAATATTTAACGTGCAAGGGCGCGGGCAACTGCAAGGCGGGGTGCAGGCGCCGCGTCAGCGCAACGGGCACCAGGCACATGGCCGAACACATGGCCACGAAGATAAGCGGCTGATAATTGAGCTGCGGAAACAGGGTCAGCGACAGTTGCCCCAGCACCGTGCCCAGGCTGGAACACACCATGTAAAAGGCAAACACCCTGCCGCGCTGATGATTTTCAGTTTGTTCATTGAGCCAGCTTTCCAGCACCATGAACTGCGTCACCATGGCAATGCCCGCGAGAAAGCGCAGCCCCAGCCAGATCCACAGGCTGTCGACCAGCGCCAGGGCCAGGACCGTGGCCGTCACAATGGCGGCCGTGGCCGCGTAGGCCCGGATGTGGCCGACCTGGATAATGATCTTGTGGCCGATCCGGGCGCCGAACACCAGCCCCAGATAATAGATGGCGATCAGGCCGCCCACCCACAGCTCGGATACCGACAGCGCCGTCAGGCGCAAGCCCAGATACGTGTTGAACAGCCCCGATCCCACCAGCAACAGCACTGTCGCCAGATACAGAGAAAAAAACGCACCGATCGTTTGCACCATTGCGGGTACCGGAACCTTCTAAGCAGTGATCAGGCAAGCAAACGCCCGGACGCACCCCGCCCGGGCCGAAGCCTGCGTGTTTATTTACGAGAGCTGGCCTAGCATAGTCTGGGCATCGCTGACCTCGAACTGGCCGGCCTGTTCGATATTCAGTTGCTTGACCACGCCATCGTCCAGCAATGCGGAATAGCGCTGGGAGCGCACGCCCATGCCGCGCGCCGACAGATCCAGTTCGAGCCCGAGTTCGCGCGTCCAGTTGGCGCTGCCATCGGCCAGCATGCGAACGCGGCCGTCAGTGCCCTGGTCCCGGCCCCATGCCCCCATGACGAAGGGATCATTGACCGCAACGCACCAGATTTCATCGATGCCCTTGCCTTTCAGTTGGTCGTGCAGTTCCAGATAACCCGGCAGGTGCTTGGCCGAACATGTCGGCGTAAAGGCGCCCGGCACGGCAAAGACGGCAATCTTCTTGCCCTTGACCAGATCGGCGACCTGAAAATTATTGGGGCCGACGGCACAGGTATCGCTGGCCGTTTCGATAAATTCGCCCAAAGTGCCGTCAGGCACCCGATCACCCACTTTAATCGTCATTGTCGTCTCCGGTTAAAAGAAACCATCATCATACGACGCCAGACGTTTCCGTGTGATGGCGCCGCCACGGATTGATACATATCCGTACGTTTTATTCATGCGCTTGTAAACATTGTCCAGCACAATACGAATCCGGCCCTTCAACAGGCCATGCACCACCGGGAGTTTATTTTGATACTACCCAAACTATCGGCCGCGATACTGGCCATGTCCCTGCTGGGCAGCGCGTTTGCCGCAAACAGCCTGGAACGCGATATTTCCCTGGACCAATGGGTGATGATGTGCGGCGCCGCCAACGGCGCGGCCGACGAGATCGGCGCCACCGACGAAGACCGGCATGAACATCGCCTGACGGCCAAAGCCCACCTGATGCGCTACGCCCTTGAACAAGGCTATACCCTGAGCGAGTTCGACGCCCTGTTCGACCAGGGCATCATCGAAGGCAAGAAGCTCGCGGCGGGCCGGCTGGGATCCGACCCGCACAGGCTGCAAACCCTCATGGCGGGCTTTCAGCGCGACAAGCGCATCGCCTACCAAAGCGTCAAGGACGCGCTCGACACGACCTGAATTGCGTATATGATAGGGCTGTCATTTCCCTAGCAGAGCAGCAAGCAATGAGCAGTCCATCCCCCGCGGCGCCCGTTCTCAGCCATCTCGATGACTCGGGCCAGGTACGCATGGTCGACGTCAGCGGCAAAACCACCACCCAGCGCACGGCCGTGGCCGAAGGCCGAGTCCGCATGAGCCCCGCCGCATACCAGTTGCTGGCCAGCCAGCGCAATGCCAAGGGCGAAGTCCTGAACACGGCCCGGGTGGCCGGCGTCCTGGCGTCCAAGCGCTGCGCCGAACTCATACCGCTGTGCCACAGCCTGCCGCTCAGTTTTACGGGCATCGAATTCACGCTGGACGACGCCGCGCACAGCATCACCATCACGGCCACCTGCCGCAGCGACTATAAAACCGGCGTCGAAATGGAAGCGATGACCGCCTGCAGCGTGGCGGCATTGACCATTTACGATATGTGCAAGGCAGCCGACAAGGGCATCGTCCTGGAAAACATCCGGCTGCGCTATAAATCAGGAGGCAAAAGTGGCGAATGGCGCAACGATTAAAGTCCTGTACTTCGCGCAAGTGGCGGAGCTGACCAAGCTGCGGGAAGAACAGTGGCCGCTGTCCGAACCCATGCGCGGCACAGACTGGCTGGCCGGGCTCGGCGACCGCTACCCGCAACTTGCGCCGGTCACCCGCCTGAAGCTTGCCGTCAACCAGCATCACGTACCGCACGACAGCCTGATCCGGCCCGGCGACGAGGTTGCCGTGTTCGAACCCGTCACCGGAGGCTGACCGGTGGTCATTGTGCAAGAAGCCGACTTCGATGCCGCCCAGTTGCTGGCCGGGCTGCGCCAGCGCTGCGCCGGCACGGCAGGCGCGGTTGTGACGTTCACAGGCTATGTGCGCGACTACGCGCAAGATGCCGCCACGCAGTCGCTGTTTCTGGAGCATTACCCGGGCATGTGCGAACGCGAGATCGAAGCGCTGTGCAACACGGCACAGTCGCGCTGGGACGTGCAAGAATGCCTGGTCGTGCATCGGGTCGGCGAACTGCGCAATGCCGAACAGATCGTTTTCGTGGCTGCCGCCAGCGCGCATCGCGGCGACGCCTTCAAGGCCTGCGAATTCATCATCGACGCCCTGAAGACGCGCGCCCCCTTCTGGAAACGCGAAACCCTGGCCAGCGGCGAACGCTTCTGGGTGCGGCAACGCGAATCCGATGCCAGCAAAACATCGCAATGGGATCACCCGCCTGCAACATAGGGCCTTCACACCACAAGGTATTCAATGGGCAAAGCCAACACCAACAAACCACCCGTTTCATTGAACTGCGCCGTCCTGACCATCTCCGACACCCGCGACAGCAGCAACGACACCTCCGGCGACTATCTGGTCGACAGCCTGCGGGCGGCGGGCCATTGTTGCGATACGCGCGCCATCGCTTCCGGCAACCTGTATCAATTGCGCAAGATCATCAGCGACTGGATTGCCGACGACACCATACAGATCGTGCTGACCAATGGCGGCACCGGCTTTACGCACGGCAAGTCCACCGTCGATGCCATCGTCCCCCTGCTGGACAAGACCATTACCGGTTTCGGAGAACTGTTCCGGCACTTGTCCTACCAGGACATCGGCAGTTCCACATTGCAGTCGGACGCCTTCGCCGGCGCCGCCAACAATACGCTGATATTTTGCATGCCCGGCTCGACCAGTGCCTGCAAGACCGCCTGGGAAGGCATCATCAAGGAACAACTGGACAGCACCCATCGCCCCTGTAACTTCGGCAGCCATTACCATGCTTGATTTCGATACCGCCCAGGCCCGCCTGGCCGCCGCCGGCGGCCATCCTTCCATCACCGAAACCTGCGCGCTGAACCAGGCCAGCGGCCGCGTGCTGGCCCAGACCCTGTTCGCGACGCTGGACCTGCCTCCGGCCGACAACAGCGCCATGGACGGCTACGCCATCCGGCACGCCGACTACGCGCCCGGAAAGCGCTTTCCCGTGCAGCAGCGCTGCTATGCCGGCGTCAAGCCCGAAGCGCTGCAGCCGGGCAACACCATCAGGCTGTTCACCGGCAGCGTCATCCCCCATGGCGCCGACACCGTCGTCATGCAAGAGGACGGCGACGAAACCGACAACGCGTTCGACATCCGCCAGGCCCCGGCAAAAGGGGCGCACATACGCCTTCGGGGCGAAGACATCCAGTCCGGCGAGCAGCTGTTTGCAAAAGGCACCTTGCTGGGCGCCGCCGAAATCGCCCTGCTCGCCTCGCAGGGCTATGCCGAAGTCCATACTTATGCGCGGTTGAAGGTCGGCATCCTCACTACGGGCGACGAGCTCGTCAGCCCCGGCCAGCCGCGCGGCGAAGAACATATCTACAACTCCAACGGCGCCATGCTCGCGGCGCTGGTGGAAAACATGGGCGCCCGGGCGGTACACGTCCTGCACGCGCTCGACACCGAAGACGCGCTGCAATCGGCCTTCGAGACATTGCTGCGGGATTGCGATCTGGTCCTGACAGTCGGCGGCGTGTCGGTGGGCGAAAAAGACCTGGTCAAACCCGCCATCGAACAATTCGGCGGCACCCTGGACTTGTGGCGCGTCTGCATGAAACCGGGCAAGCCGGTGGCGCTGGCGCATGTCGCCGACAAGCCCATCGTCTGCCTGCCGGGCAACCCGGTCTCGGCCTTTGCCGTGTTTACCGTCCTGGTGACGCCCTTGCTGCGCAGCATGCAGGGCCGGGCCCAGATCATGCCGCCACCGCAGTATGGGACCCTGGTCACCAAGAAGCACTTCAACGACAGCCGCGAAGAATTCCTGCGCGTACGCGCCGAATCCACCCCGCAGGGCCTGATGCAGCTCACTCCCTACCCGCAACAGGGGTCGGGCATCATCAGTTCCCTGTCCTGGGCCAGCGGACTGGCGCGCATTCCGGCCAACACCCCGGTCACGCAGGGGGCAGCCGTCCCCTACTACGACCTGCGGCACTGGCTGGCGTAGCGCAGGTCTTCAGGCGTATTGATATTGAAGAAAAGCCCGGCGCCGTCGAACGGGACGGCAACGGCCTGGTGCCGGGCTTGCCATAACTGCACCTTGCGGTCGCCCGCCTGCAAATAGCGGCGCAGGCTGTCTGCCAGGCTGGCATGCAGCACCATGCACAGCGGGTGCGCGCGCTCCGGCGTGCGGGCATAGGCCACGAGCGGGCCCGCGGGCTGAACCGCCGCCCACAAGCGCGCCACCAGCTCGTCAGGCACGTTGACGACATCCACCGGCAACACGATCAGCCATGGGGTCTTGATGACGCTCAAGGCACGCTCCATGCCCGCCAGCGGCCCCAACTGCGTGCCCAACGCCGCATCGTCGCCGACCACATCGCCATAGCGTGCATACAGGGGGGCATTGCGGTTGGCGCTGATCAACAGCGCCTGGACCTGCGGGGCCAGAAAGCGCCGCGCATGGGCAACCAGCGGTTCGCCGCACAACTCAAGCAGGCCCTTGTCGACGGTGGGTGCCATGCCGTCCTGCATGCGCCTGGCCTGGCCGCCCGCCAGAATCAGCCCCGTCATGGATGCCGCCGTCGTCATCCGCCGATATAGCTCATTTCGATTTTTTCCCGCCCCGCCGTTTCCTGGCCGCGCAGTTCTGAATACTGGTCGTCGCGCCCGGACCAGATGCCGGCCAGGGCGGCGGCAATGTGCACGTCGGTGCCGCCGCTGCGCATCAGTGCCCGCAGGTCATGGCCCTGCGTCGCAAACAGGCACAGGAACAACTTGCCCTCGGGCGACAGGCGCGCCCGGGTGCAGCTTCCGCAAAACGGCTGCGATACGCTGGTGATGAGCCCGATCTCGCCCGCCTGGTCGGCATAGCGCCAGCGCCGCGCCACCTCGCCCTGGTAGCCGGACGCCACCGGCTCCAGGGGAAACTCGGCGGCAAGGCGCTGCAGGATCTGCGCGCCGGTCAAGACCTCGTCAAGATTCCATCCATTGGTTGTGCCCACGTCCATGAATTCAATGAAGCGCAGGATGTGGCCGGAATGGCGAAAATGACGCGCCATGGGAACGATCTGTTGATCGTTCATGCCTTTGCGCACGACCATATTGACTTTCACAGGCGCCAGGCCGACGCGCGCCGCTTCGTCGATGCCGCGCAGCACCGTCTTGACGCTGACCTGGCTATCGCTCATGCGCTCGAAAAGAGGCTCGTCCAGCGCATCCAGGCTGACCGTCACACGGGTCAGCCCCGCCTGCTTGAGCGCCCGGGCTTTCTTTTCAAGCAGCGTACCGTTGGTCGTCAGGGTCAGGTCGACCGGCAAGCCGTCAGGCGTGCGCAACTGCGCCAGCATGTCAACCAGCGCTTCGATGTTCTTGCGCAGCAGCGGCTCGCCGCCGGTAAGCCGTATCTTTTGCACGCCGAGCTGCACAGCCACGCCCGCGACACGGGCGATCTCTTCAAAGCTGAGCAAGGCCGAGTGCGGCATGAATTGATAGCTGCTGTCGAATACCTCGCGCGGCATGCAGTAAGTACAGCGGAAGTTGCAGCGGTCGGTTACAGAGATGCGCAAGTCGCGCAAGGGCCGGCGCCGGGTGTCGAGCAATGGCTGGCCCCCGGGCGCAAGGGGCTCGGCCGGCGCGGCGTTGGCCAAGGTCTGACGCCTGTCGCTCTGCAGGAAGATGACTTTGCTCATGATGTAATCATAACGCTTGCGTCAGGCTTTCAGGGAGGCGGCGAAATCCGCGCCGAACGCTTCTTCAAGCGTCTGCACCTGCCCCATGTGGCGCGCATCGTAGCCCACCAGTTGGGTGACATAGGCCTGATACTGATCGCCGTTCATCAGGTCCAGCAGGCGCTGCATATTCGGTGTTTCCAGCGTATCGCGATGCACCGCGAAGAAATAACGCTCCTTGACCAGCGGAATGAATGCCAGGCCGCAGCGCCAGGCCGCCGTCTCGACGCCGATGCCGACATCCGCCATACCGCTGGCAATATGCGCGGCGATCGCCATGTGCGTGAATTCGCTGCTGTCGAAACCCTGTACCCGCGCCGTGTCCACCTTGAGCTGCGCAAGCATCAGGCCCACCAGGAAGCGCGTGCTGGAGCCAATCTGCCGGTTGACGAAACGCACATCGGGATGGACCAGATCGGCGACCGACGTGATCTTTTTGGGGTTGTCGGGCTTGACGAACATACCCGTGTTGCGCACCGCCAAGTGAATCAGGCAATGCCGGGCGGGATCGAGCCACTGCGCATAGCGGGCCAGGATCGCCTGTTCGAATTCGCCCACCGGCACCTGAAAGCCCGCCAGGTCGCACTCGGCGCGATCCAGCGACGCCAGCGCCTCGATGGCCGTGCGATAGCGCAATTCAAGCGGCGACATGTCCATGCCATTGGCCAGCTGCATCAGGCCCTCGACCGCAAAGCCGTGGCTGGCATGCAGGCGCAGCCGCTGCGGGCTTTCGGGATACAGCCGTTCTAGTTCTTCCTGCAGTTCCGACGCCATGCTTTCCAGCGTGGGCATCAAGCGCGCATCAAGACGGCGGTTGGCCCAGATCAGATGCTGCCCGAAAGTGGTGAGCTTGGAGCCTTGCCGCCGCGATGTTTCGATCAGCGGCGCTTCGAATTCTTTTTCGGCGTTGCGCAAAATACCCCAGGCATGCCGGTACGACATGCCACAGGCCTTACAGGCGCCGGCAATATGCCCGGTGGCATCCACCGCTGCCAGCAGCCGCAGGACTTCGCTTAAAGACAATAGCGTGCCGGACGGCTTTTCAAGTACCCATTCCGAACTCAGGCGCGCCTTGAATTTGTACGTCATGTTGTCACCTCGTGCCGCGGTCATTACGGCTTTAATATGTTTTATATTGCCTATTAAAAATCAATCGAAAATTTTTTATATGTCAATTCTTTCCTATTGATTGATTCGTTTATGGCGAGTAGATTAACTCAAATACGAAAACAAGATATATGCAAACGATTGCATAATAGAGACAAACTTCAGAAATAGAAAAGCACCACCCAAGGAAGGAGCGCGTTATGCATACGCCACCAGACTCAAGCGAATTCAGTCCCTCGGACGAGACCGTGCAGCAGGTTGCCCGCCAGGCCTTGCAGCGCTTTGACGGCCAGCCCGGCAACCTGCTGCCGGTCCTACATGCCATACAGCATGCGCTGGGCTGTATTCCCGCAGCGGCGGTGCCGGTTCTGGCCACCGCGCTGCAACGGTCGCGCGCCGAGATCCAGGGCGTCATCAGCTTTTATCCGCATTTTCGCGAAACGCCCGCCGGCGCCGTCGTACTGGAAGTCTGCCGGGCCGAATCCTGTCAGGCCATGGGCGGCAATGCGCTGGCCGACCATGCCCGCCAGCGCCTGGGTTGCGATTTCCACGGCACCACAGCCAACGGCGCCGTCACGCTGGAGCCTGTTTATTGCCTGGGCCTGTGCGCGCAATCGCCGGCCGTCATGGTCAACGGGCAACCGCATGCACGCATGACCCCCGAAAAGCTCGATCGCCTGCTTCAGGCCGAAGGAGGCCTGGCATGACCGCGCCCATCAAAGTCTTCGTCCCCAAAGACACCGCGGCCATCGCTGTCGGCGCCGACGCGGTCGCCGGCGCCATCCAACATGAAGCCCAACGCCGCGGCCTGGCCGTCGATATCGTGCGCAACGGCTCACGCGGCCTGCTGTGGCTGGAAACCCTGGTCGAAGTCCAGACGCCGGCCGGGCGCGTGGCCTACGGCCCGGTCGAAGCCACCGATGTCGCCAGCCTGTTCGACGCCGGCTGGCTGGACGGCAAGCCCCATGCGCTGGCGCACGGGCTGACCGAAGACATCCCTTATTTGAAGCGGCAGGAAAGGCTGACATTCGCCCGGGTGGGCATCACCGACCCGCTGTCGATCAGCGACTATCAAGCCCACGGGGGCTTCCAGGGTCTTGAAAAAGCGCTGGCCATGACGCCTTCCGCGATTGTCGGGCAAGTCACCGACTCAGGCCTGCGCGGGCGCGGCGGCGCCGCCTTTCCCACCGGCATCAAATGGAAAACCGTGCTGGCCACGCCCGCCGACCAGAAATACATTGTCTGCAATGCCGACGAAGGCGACTCGGGCACGTTCTCCGACCGCATGCTGATGGAGGGCGACCCTTACACCCTGATCGAAGGCATGACCATCGCCGGCCTGGCCGTACAGGCCACATACGGCTACATCTACGTGCGTTCCGAATACCCCTACGCCATTGCCGCCCTGGAAGCGGCCATCGACGCCGCCCGCGCAGCGGGCTGGCTCGGCGCCAATATCCGCGACAGCGGCCACGCCTTCGACCTGGAGGTGCGCACGGCCGCCGGCGCCTATATCTGCGGCGAGGAAACCTCGCTGCTGGAAAGCCTGGAAGGCAAGCGCGGGCTGGTGCGCGCCAAGCCGCCGCTGCCCGCCATCAAAGGCCTGTTCGGCAAGCCCACGGTCATCAACAACGTCATTTCGCTGGCATCCGTGCCCATCATCCTGGCCCGGGGCGCGGCCTTCTATCGCGACTACGGCATGGGCCGTTCCACCGGCACCCTGCCTTTCCAGTTGGCCGGCAACCTGAAGCAAGGCGGGCTGGTTGAAAAAGCCTTCGGCGTCAGCCTGTACGAGCTGCTGTACGACTTCGGCGGCGGCAGCGCCAGCGGCAAGCCGCTGCGCGCCGTGCAGGTCGGCGGTCCGCTGGGCGCCTACCTGCCCGAATCGCAATGGGACGTCCCCATCGATTACGAAGCCTACGCCGCCATCAAGGCCATGGTGGGGCATGGCGGGCTGGTCGCCTTCGATGAAACCGCCGACATGTCCGCCCTGGCCGAATACGCCATGGAATTCTGCGCGGTCGAGTCCTGCGGCAAATGCACGCCCTGTCGCATCGGTGCCGTGCGCGGCACCGAAGTCATCAGCAAAATCCGCCACAACGAACAGCGCGAAGCGCAGGTGGTCCTGCTGCGCGAGCTGTGCGACACCATGCTGGCCGGCTCGCTGTGCGCGCTGGGCGGGATGACGCCCTATCCGGTCCTGTCCGCGCTCGAGCACTTCCCCGAAGACTTCGGCCTGCCTTCCCCCAAAACCACCCACGCGCAAGTCGCCTGACGGAGTTCAACATGCTAGAGACCATCGCTAAACGCGAACGCGATTTCGGCACACCCGCCTCGACCAGCACCGACATGGTGCAGGTCACCATCGACGGCACCGACATGCAAGTGCCCGCCGGCACATCGGTCATGCGCGCGGCGGCCGAAGCAGGCATCAACATCCCCAAACTGTGTGCATCCGACAACCTGGAAGCCTTCGGCTCCTGCCGCCTGTGCCTGGTGCAGATCGAAGGCCGGCGCGGCTATCCGGCCTCGTGCACCACGCCCGTCGAAGCCGGCATGGTGATCTGGACGGAAACGCCTAAGCTGCACGAGCTGCGCCGCAATGTCATGGAACTGTACATTTCCGACCACCCGCTGGACTGCCTGACCTGTCCGGCCAACGGCGACTGCGAACTGCAGGACATGGCCGGCGTGGTGGGGCTGCGCAATGTGCGCTACGGCTTCGAAGGCGCCAACCACCTGAACGACGCCGCCGACGAATCCAACCCCTACTTCACCTACGATCCCAGCAAGTGCATCGTATGCAGCCGCTGCGTGCGCGCCTGCGACGAAGTCCAGGGGACTTTTGCGCTGACCATTACCGGGCGCGGCTTCGACTCGCGCGTCACAGCGGGCCAGCACGATACTTTCCTGGGCAGCGATTGCGTGTCCTGCGGCGCCTGCGTGCAGGCCTGCCCCACCTCTACCCTGATGGAAAAGTCCGTGATCGACATGGGCCAGGCCGAACACTCGGTCATTACCACCTGTGCCTATTGCGGGGTCGGCTGCGCTTTCAAGGCCGAAATGAAAGGCCAGGAAGTCGTGCGCATGGTGCCCTGGAAAGACGGCCAGGCCAATCGCGGCCATTCTTGCGTCAAGGGACGCTTTGCCTGGGGCTACGCCACGCACGAAGACCGCATGCTCAAGCCCATGATACGCAGCGACATTGCCGACCCATGGCGCGAGGTCAGCTGGGAAGAGGCCCTGAACTACGCGGCGTCGGAGATCAAGCGCATCCAGGCCGAATATGGGCGGAACGCCGTGGGCGGCATCACGTCCTCGCGCTGCACCAATGAAGAAACCTACCTGGTCCAGAAGCTGGTGCGCGCCGCCTTCGGCACCAACAACGTCGACACCTGCGCCCGGGTCTGCCATTCGCCGACGGGCTACGGCCTGAAGACCACGCTGGGCGAATCAGCGGGCACGCAAACCTTCGATTCAGTCATGTTCACCGACGTGGTCATCGTCATGGGCGCCAACCCCAGCGCCGCCCACCCGGTCTTCGCGTCACGCCTGAAGCGCCGCCTGCGCGAAGGCGCCAAGCTCATTGTCATCGACCCGCGCGAGATCGAGCTGGTCAACTCGCCGCACATCAAGGCCGACTATCATCTGCCCGTGCGCCCCGGCACCAACACCGCCGTGCTGACAGCCATCGCGCACGTGATCGCCACCGAAGGGCTGATCGACGAAGCCTATGTGGCCGAACGCTGCGAGCCGCTGGCCTTCCAGCAGTGGCGCGACTTTGTTTCCCTGCCCGAGAACTCCCCCGAAGCCACGGAAGCCGAAACCGGCGTACCGGCGGCCGACCTGCGCGGCGCCGCCCGCCTGTATGCCAGGCCCGGCAACAGCGCCATCTATTATGGCTTGGGCGTGACCGAACACAGCCAGGGCTCCACCACCGTCATGGCCATCGCCAACCTGGCCATGGCCACGGGCAATCTGGGCCGCGAAGGCGTAGGGGTGAATCCGCTGCGCGGCCAGAACAACGTGCAAGGGTCCTGCGACATGGGGTCCTTCCCGCATGAGCTGCCCGGCTACCGTCACATTTCCGACGACACCGTCCGCGGCCAGTTCGAAAAAGACTGGGGCGTGACGCTGCAGCCCGAGCCGGGCCTGCGCATTCCCAATATGTTCGACGCCGCCCTCAGCGGCTCGTTCAAGGCCCTGTACTGCCAGGGCGAGGATATCGTCCAGTCCGACCCCGACACCCAGCATGTAGCCAAGGCATTGTCGTCCATGGAGTGCATCATCGTGCAGGACATCTTCCTGAACGAAACCGCCAAGTATGCCCATGTCTTCCTGCCCGGTTCCTCCTTCCTGGAAAAGGACGGCACCTTTACCAATGCCGAGCGGCGCGTGTCGCGCGTGCGCAAAGTCATGGAACCCAAGGGCGGCATGGCCGACTGGGAAGTCACCTGCGCGCTGTCCAATGCGCTGGGCTACCCCATGAACTACAGCCATCCCAGCGAAATCATGGATGAAATCGCCCGCCTGACACCCACGTTCGAAGGCGTCTCGTTCAAGAAAATCGACGAACTCGGCGGCAGCGTCCAGTGGCCCTGCAACGCCGATGCGCCCGAGGGCACCCCCACCATGCACGTCGATCAATTCGTGCGCGGCAAAGGCAAGTTCATGATCACCAAATACGTGCCCAGCGACGAACGCAGCACGCGCCGCTTCCCCTTGCTGCTGACCACGGGCCGCATCCTGTCGCAGTACAACGTGGGGGCACAGACACGGCGTACCGCCAACGTGTTGTGGCACGGCGAAGACCTGCTGGAAATGCACCCGCAAGACGCCGAGGACCGCGGCATCCGCAGCGGCGATATGGTTGCCATACAAAGCCGCTCGGGCGAAACCGTCTTGCGCGCCGACGTCACCACCCGGGTGCAGCCCGGCGTGCTGTACACCACCTTCCACTTCCCGGAATCGGGCGCCAACGTGGTCACCACCGACAGCACCGACTGGGCCACCGACTGCCCCGAATACAAAGTCACCGCGGTGCAGGCCAGGCTGGTGACCGAACCGTCGCAATGGCAGGCCAAGTGGTCGCGCTTCAGCGATATCCAGATGAAGCTGCTGGCGCAGCGCAAGCAGGGCGCGGCCGCGGCGGAACCGGCCGAGCCCGCCAAGCCCGGCACACCCAAAGCGCCCGTTGAACCCGTCGTTGCCGCGGCGCGTGTGTTGAGCCCCACCGAGTAAGGACCATCCGCCCTATGGACCAACGCTCGCCCACGGCACCTGCAGGACATCGGCCCTATCGCGTGTGGCGCTCCGGCGCCCACACCGAAGGCTATGCCGAGACCGATAGCATTGCGCAGGAAGTGCCCGTGGCGCTGGAGTTCAATGGGATCAGCCATGCCACCCTGCTGCTGACCCCTGCCGACCTGGAAGACTTTGCCTTCGGCTTTTCTTACACCGAAGGGATTATCCGCTCGGCGCGCGACATCTACGGCCTGGACATCGCCGAGCAGCCGGGGGGCCTGGTCGTACAGGCCACCATCGCCAGCGCCTGCCTGAACGAACTCAAGTTGCGCCGGCGCAATCTGGCCGGACGCACGGGTTGCGGGCTGTGCGGCATTGAAAGCCTGGACGAAGTCCAGCGCGACCTGCCCGCGCTGCCGCCACGGCCGGGTCATTTTTCACCTGCGGCCATTGCCGCCGCCGTCGAGCAATTGCGCTCCTTGCAGGCACTGCACCAAACAACGGGCGCCACCCATGCCGCCGGCTGGGCCGACAGCAACGGCGCCATCGAATACGTACGCGAAGATGTCGGCCGGCATAACGCCCTGGACAAGCTCATTGGCCACCGCCTGCGTCAATCGCAGCACGCCCCGGCGGACGGTCCGGACGGGATTGCCGTCATCTCCAGCCGGGCCAGCTTCGAAATGGTCCAGAAAGCGGCAGCGGCCGGTATTTCAGCCGTGGTGGCGGTTTCCGCCCCGACCTCGTACGCCATTGACCTGGCCGACAAGCTGAACCTGCTGCTGGCGGGCTTTGCGCGGGGCGGGCAATTCACCGTATACAGCCATCACGAGTTTCTACGCAATAAGGGGATCGCGTCTTGAACAACATCGAGCACCTGATCAAACTGGCCAATCGCATCGGCGCTTTTTTTGAAGCCCTGCCCATCCGCGAAGAAGGCCTGGAAGGGATCGCCAACCACATTCAAAAATTCTGGGAGCCGCGCATGCGCATCGCCATGCTGCGTTTCCTGGACGAGCAGCCCGATGGCCAGGCGGGCAATATCGCGCTGAGCGACATTGCCCTGCAGGCGATCACTCAAAACAAGGAGCGACTGACTCCCAAGACATCCACGTTCAACTGACAACACCTCCCGTCGCACAGCAGTCCCGCGCTGCCTGCGGGGAGTTTTTCTTGCTTCTGACCATGAGCAATACAGGCCGCTACAAAGCGCCAAGAGGAGACAACATGAGTACAGCTATTCAAGACAAGGGTTTCTTTAGCAAGGAGCGCATCACAGCGCCGCCCGGCTTCAACCGCTGGATGATTCCGCCCGCTGCGCTGGCCGTTCACCTGTGCATCGGGCAGGCCTATGCTTTTTCGGTCTTCAACAACCCCATGACCCGCCTGCTGGGGATTACCGAATCGACCGCCGCCGATTGGGACCTGCCGACGCTGGGCTGGATTTTCAGCATTGCCATCGTGTTTCTTGGCCTGTCGGCCGCCTTCGCGGGGAAATGGCTCGAAGAAGTCGGTCCGCGCAAGGCCATGTTCGTGGCGGCCTGCTGCTTTGGCGGGGGCTTCATGGTGGCGGCGGCCGGCATCGGGCTGCATCAGATATGGCTGGTGTACCTGGGGTACGGCGTGCTTGGCGGGATAGGCCTGGGTATAGGCTATGTGTCGCCGGTCTCTACGCTGATCAAATGGTTCCCCGACAAACGCGGCATGGCGACCGGCATGGCCATCATGGGCTTTGGCGGCGGCGCTTTCATCGCGTCGCCCATGTCGGTGGCCCTGATGAATTATTTCCAGACGCCTACTTCCGTCGGCGTTGCCCAGACCTTTGTCGTCATGGGCGCCCTGTATTTCGTCTCGATGATGATAGGCGCCTTCGCCATCCGCATTCCCGCCGCTGACTGGAAGCCCCACGGCTGGACGCCCCCGGCGACCCAGAACGCCATGATCTCGCGCAACCACGTCCATATCGACCAGGCCATCAAAACGCCCCAGTTCTGGCTGATCTGGTGGGCGCTTTGCCTGAACGTCACGGCGGGCATCGGCGTGCTGGGCCAGGCCTCGGTCATGATTCAGGAAAGCTTCAAGGGCGCCATCACCCCGGCCGCGGCCGCCGGCTTCGTCGGCGTGCTGTCGCTGGCCAATATGCTGGGCCGCTTCTTCTGGTCGTCGGTGTCCGATTATGTCGGGCGCAAGAACACCTATTTCATCTTCTTTGCACTGGGCGCCGTGCTGTATTTCCTGGTGCCCGGCATGGGCTCGGCGGGCAACGTCGCCCTGTTCGTCGCGTTCTACGCCATCATCATGTCGATGTACGGCGGCGGATTCTCGACCGTGCCCGCTTATCTGGCCGACCTGTTCGGCACGCGCTACGTGGGCGGCATACACGGCCGGCTGCTGACTGCCTGGGCCGCCGCCGGGATTTTCGGCCCGGTCCTGGTGAACTACATCCGCCAGTACCAGGTCGACCACGGCGTACCGGCCGCGCAGTCGTACACCATCACGATGTACCTGATGGCCGGTTTGCTGATCGTTGGTTTTATCTGCAATCTGCTGGTACGCCCTGTGGCGTCGCGCCACCACATGAGCAACGAACAGCTCGGCATGGTTCCGGCCATGGCCACCAAATAAACAAGGAGACCGAACATGGAACACACCACAACCGCCACCCCGCCGCAAAGCACCACATCGCCTGTTTTGCTGATTGTTTTCTGGCTGTACGTCGGCATCCCGCTGGCCCTGGGTATTTGGGAAACCTTGCTTAAGGCCGGTGCCCTGTTCAAGTAAACACGGTAGATAAGCAAGAAGCCCATCGTTGCCGATGGGCTTCTTTTCTTTTGGGCGGCGCTTGCCGCCCGGCGCTGTCCAGGGACTAGTCGCTTTCCTTGACGCGATACACCAGCACCGCGGTCTTGGCCAGGCTGAGCACCTTGATGGTGACACTGCCCAGCAACAAACGCGACAGGCCGCTGCGCCCGTGGCTGCCGATGAAGATCAGGTCGCAGCCTTCTTCTTCGGCGGCCTGCACCAGGCCGTCAGCCACGTTGAAATTGGAGACGGCCTTGCCCGTGGCCTTGACGCCTGCGGTTTCGGCGCGGTCAAGCACCGCCTTGAGGTATTTTTGAGCTTGCTGCTGGGCGGTTTTATCGTAGTCTTCGTCAGTGATGGCATAGGCCGCCGCCATGCCATCGAACCCCACGGTTGCCGCAAAGGGTTGCGTCACATACAGTGCGACGATTTCGGCGCCGGTTTCGCGCGCGAAGCAAACACCTTTGTTGGCCGCTTGCGCCGACAGCGTCGAACCATCGGTTGGAATAAGTATTTTCTTGAACATGAAATCAGCCCCCATGGGTTAGCGAATACGCCAAGCTTAACCGCAACAGCGGTGAAAATATAGTCGGGACATACACCAAAGCTTGATCAACATCAAAGGGCACTGGCGGCCTGGAACAAATGCGAGCAGCGCGTGCCTGTGCGGCAGTAGGCCAGGACCGGCCCGGGAAGCACTTTGAGCAGTTGGGCAAAGCGGACGACATCTTCCGGCGTCATGGCGCCGCTGACCACCGGCTGGTACTCGACCTCGAGCCCGGCCACCCGGGCCGCCGCCATGACTTCCGCCGACAGGGGCTGGTCCGGCCCGCCTTCCAGGTCGGGGCGGTTGATGATGACGCTTTTAAAGCCCGCGTCGGCAACGGCCTGCATGTCTTCGGCAGACAGCTGCGGCGCCACAGCAAAATTGTCGGTAAGCGCGTTAATAGGAACAGACATGGTGACCTCCTGATGTTTATACTGGGGCCTCGGACAGGCCCAGCCTTTACTTGAGGAAAATAGTATGACCAGCGCTACCCGCGCGCAAGCCCCCGGCCAGGTCTTTACCGCCGGTCCCGCCGCCGCAGGCGATGACGTCATCATACGCGACGCCACCCCGGAAGACATGGCCGCGATACAAGGCATCTACGCCCACCATGTGCTGCACGGCACAGCGACGTTCGAAGAAACCCCGCCCACCGTCCAGGAAATGCAGGCACGCCACGCCGCCATCGCGGGCGCCGGCATGCCCTACCTGGTCGCCGAGACCCGTGACCGCATTGCGGGATACTGCTATGCCTCGCTGTACCGCCCGCGCGTGGCCTACCGCTACACACTGGAAGACTCCATTTATCTGGCCGAGGGGCAGGCGGGCCAAGGGCTTGGCAAAGCCTTGCTGGCGGCCCTGATCGCACGCTGCGAGCAAGGCCCCTGGCGCCAGATGATTGCCGTGATCGCGGGCCACAATAACCTGGCCTCGATCGGGCTGCACCGCAGCCTGGGGTTCGCCCATGCCGGCACCCAGCCTGCCACCGGGTTCAAGTTCAACCAATGGATAGATGTTGTTTTCATGCAGCGCGCGCTCGGCCCGGGCAGTACCACGCCGCCCGACGCCTGAACCGCCCTTGCACGGGGCTACACCCGGCCCGGCGCCATGGCGCTATAACGGTGTGCCGCCGGCTTTGATCCATTGACGGGCAGCCGGTTTTTTTATAAGATTACTATTAAATGAATCTTTAAAACACGGCCCTGCCCGATGCGCATGCCCGACAGGCATCCCCGGCACGCGCCTCCCTTGCTGGAAACCCGCATGGCTCGAACCGAACTCTGTACCGAAGAAGAAATCGCAACACTGGTGTATGGGTTTTACGACCGCGTACGGGCCGACCCCTTGCTGGGCCCGGTTTTCAACGGCCATATCGACGATTGGGACAAGCATCTGCGCATCATGGTGCAGTTCTGGTCGTCCCTGCTGCTGGGCAGCGGCACCTATAGCGGCACGCCCATGCCCAAGCACGTTGCCCTGCCGGGGCTGCAAGCCGGCATGTTCACCCAATGGCTGGCCTTGTTCCACCAAACCGCCCAGGAATTGCCCAATCGCGCCTTTGCCGAACGCGCCGAAGAGTTCGCCCAGCGCATCGCCCGCAGCCTGTGGTTCGGCTATCAAATGAACAACGAACCCGACCGCATCCCCACGGAGATCACCCATGGCTGAAGCCTTGCACCTTCGCGAACAGGCCGCGCAGGCCGCCAGCCGGCCCGATATGCAGGCTTTTCTTAGCCTGGGCTTCCGGCCCCTGTACATTGCCGGCTGCAGCTGGGCGCTGATTTCAATTGCACTATGGATTTTTGCCCCGCAATGGCTCAACCCGCCCCTGGCCGGGCCGGTTTGGCATGCCCACGAAATGCTGTGGGGCTTTATCGCCACCATCGCCGTCGCTTTCCTGCTGACGGCCAGCGCCACCTGGACAGGCTTCAATCCCCTGAAAGGCCGTGCGCTGGCGGGGGTCTGTCTGCTGTGGGTGATTGCGCGGGCAGGCTTTCTGATCGGCGGCGACACCGCCACGCATGTGGCCTGCGCCAGCGAACTGGCTTTCTTCACCATCAGCGCGGCCTGCCTGATGAACGTCATGGTCAAAGGAAAAAGCCGCCGCAACTATGGCCTTCCCCTGCTGGTGATGGGGCTGGGCATTGCCGACGCCCTGTTTCTGCGCGCCGCCCTGAGCGGCGATTATCTGTTGCTGATGCAGCGTTTCGACCTGGGCATGATCTGCATGGCCGTCATCGCCCTGCTGATTGCCCGGCGCGTCATCCCCTTTTTCTCGATGCGCATGGTGCCCGGGCTGGAAATCCCCATGCAGGTGCGCAGCGGCCAGATACAGATGGGCGTCAGCGGCCTGGCCATTGCCCTGGGCATCGCCGGCCAGCACCTGGCCATGGCGGTGCTGCTGGCGATCGTGGGCGTGATCAGCTTGTGGCAAAGCCTGCTCTGGAAACCGCTGGCCGTGCTGCACAAACCCATGCTGTGGATACTGTACCTGGGCTATATCGCCATGGGCATAGGCCTGCTGTTCGCCGCTTGGCATACCAGCGGGCTGGCCAGCGGCGTCCTGGCGCGTTCGGCCGTGCATGTGCATATTATTGGCATGGGCGGCTTCGCCATCCTGATCATCGGCATGGTCACGCGCACCGCGCTGGGCCACTTGGGCCGCCCCCTGAAGCTCGACCACAGCATGCTGGTCAGCTACTACCTGATGATCGCCGCCGTGGTGTTCCGGCTGGCGGCGCTGTGGCCCAGCGGCGCCACCCTGTGGCTGCTGCAGGCCGGCGCCCTGTGCTGGATCGCCTCCATGGCCCTGTACCTGTGGCGATTCGTTCCGCTGCTGATACGCCCGCGCGCCTCGTGATGGTGGATGCCTTATGCGACTGACCACCATGACCGATTATGCGATGCGCCTGCTGATGTATGTTGGCCGGAACCCCGACCGCCTGTGCACAATCGCCGAGATCGCCCAGGCCTATGACATATCGGAACCGCACCTGATGAAGATCACCCACCGCCTGGCCCAGCGCGGCTGGCTGGAAACCGTGCGGGGCAAGCATGGCGGCATGCGGCTGGCCCGCCCGCCCGGCGACATCAACCTGGGCGCCGTCGTGCGCGACACCGAAAACGACCTGGCCCTGGTAGAGTGCTTTGTGCCCGGCAACGCCTGCACCCTGAGCGGCCGCTGCGGGCTGACCGCCATCATCGATGGCGCCCTGCAGCAGTTCATGCGGCACCTTGACGGCTATACCCTGGCCGATATCCTTCCCCAGCCCTGCGGCGACACGACGCCCCAGCTGTCCTACATCCAGGCGGGCAAGACGCTGGCCGGTTGACGCCTAGTGTCCCGTTTGATTAGTTTGTGCGCTTATATTCGAATTAGTCAAACGGGACACTAGCCCTGGACATTGCGCAGCAGCTTCATCAGCAAGGGCCGCATGGACCGCAGTTCTTGCAGATGCACCGTGGCCAACGCCGACAGTTTTTCTTCCGCCAAGGGCGTCAGGGCAATGCGCACTTTACGCCCGTCGTCGGGGTCTTTAAAGCGCCGCGCCAGCCCCATGCGCACCAACCGATTGATTAATTCCACCGCACTATGATGGCGGATCAGCAACTGCTCGGCCACCTCGCCCACGCTGGGCGCGTCGATCGCGCCCAGTGCCTTGATGGACAGCAGCGCCTGGTGCTGCTGGGGTTTGAGCCCGGCCTCCAGCGCCGCAGCCTCGCTGAACGCGTTGAAGCGGCGCAGGGTCAGGCGAAACATGGCCAGCGCCTGGTAATCGGCCGGCGTCGGTGTAGCGCCTGGATTATCGGCGGGCGATGGGCGTGAAGGCATACGGGCTGGCGGCTTGCAATCGCTAGGCGGCACTGACCTGATCGCAACGAACCGTAATGGGATGCGTGCGCAAGACAGACATGATGGTGTCGTCGACCTTGCCGTCGACGTCCGAGATCACATAGCCGATCTGCCCCCGCGTCTGCAGTTGCTGGCTGACGATATTGAGCCCATGCTCGGCCATCAAATTGCTGAGCGTCCCCATGGCGCCGGGTAGATTGCGGTGCACATGCAAAATACGCGCTGTGCCCGATATTTCCTGATAGGGGATCTCGGGGAAATTGACGGCGCCCTTGGTGGTGCCGCTCAGGGCAAAGCGCAGCAGCTTTTCGGCCACTTCGCGGCCGATGTTTTCCTGGGACTCTTGTGTGCTGCCGCCGATATGAGGGGTCAGGATCACATTGCGCATGCCGATCAGCGGGCTGGCCAGGGGCTCGTCCACGCTTTTGGGCTCAACCGGAAACACATCCAGCGCCGCGCCCGACAAATGGCCCGACTTCAGGGCGGCGTGCAACGCATCGATGTCGACCACGCTGCCGCGTGACGCATTGATCAGGATGGCACCGGGTTTCATGGCGGCGATCGCGGCGGCGTTCATGATGTTGCTGGTGACTTTGCCGCCCGGCACATGCAGCGTGACGACATCGGACTGCCCCAGCAATTTCTTCAGCGAGGTGGTGGCGCGCGCATTGCCCAGCGGCAGCTTGGCTTCGATGTCATGAAAGACGACGCGCATGCCCGCGGCTTCGGCCAGCGTACCCACCTGGGAACCGATATTGCCATAGCCGATGATGCCCAGCGTTTTACCGCGTGCCTCGAAGGCCCCTTCAGCGGACTTGTCCCAGTGCCCCTGATGCACCCTGTCGTTCTTCTCTGGAATGCGCCGCAGCAAGAGAATGGCTTCGCCCAGCACCAGCTCGGCCACCGACCGCGTATTGGAAAACGGCGCGTTGAAGACCGGAATGCCGTGCATCATGGCCGCGTCCAGATCGACCTGGTTGGTGCCGATGCAAAAGCACCCGATCGCCCGGAGGTCGGGGGCTTCGGCCAGCAGGGCCGCGTCCAGATGCGTGCGGGAACGGATGCCGACGAAATGCGCGCTGCGCAGGGCTTCGCGCAGGGCATCGGGCGGCAGCGACGAGGCATGGGTCACGACATCGTCCATGCCTGCATTGGTAAAGACTTCCTTGGCGCTGGGGTGAATATTTTCAAACAGAACAATACGGCTCATGAAACAAGGGCTCCGTGCAAAGGTAGACACAAACAAACATTGTGGACCATTTTAGGGCTAAATGCCGATGTAGCCCTTCCACCTGCACGGAATTATGTAACGCGGCCGGAAAAAACGCCCTTCAATACACGCCAATGGGATGACGGGCAACAAAATGCCCCGGGCCGACCTCCACCAGCGGTTCGACCACCGGCTGATCGTCCACGCTGCGGACCACACTGGGGATATCGTCGGCCAGGAGCGAATGGCTGCGATGGCGGGAAGACGGGTCGGCAATGGGCACCGCCGCCATCAGTTTTCGGGTATAGGCGTGCTGGGGATGCTCGAAAATGGCGCGCCGCGGGCCGATTTCCACCACTTGCCCCAAATACATGACCACCACGCGATGGCTGATGCGCTCGACCACCGCCATGTCGTGCGAAATAAACAGAATGGCCAGGCCCAGCTCGCGCTGCAGATCGAGCAGCAGATTGACGATCTGGGCCTGTATCGACACATCCAGCGCCGAGACCGACTCGTCGGCAATAATGACTTTGGGATTCAGCGCCAGGGCGCGCGCGATGCAGATACGCTGGCGCTGCCCGCCGGAGAACTCATGCGGATAGCGGTCGGCCATGTCCGGCGCCAGACCGCATTTTTCCATCAGCCAGCGGACCCGCTCATCGGCTTCGCGCCCTTTGGCCACGCCGTGTATCAACAAAGGCTCCATAATGGAATAGCCGACGGTCACGCGCGGGTCCAGCGAAGCGAAAGGGTCCTGGAAAATGAACTGTATGTGCTTGCGCAGCGCCTGCATGCCCCGGCCATGCAGCGCGCTGACATCCTGCCCCTCGAACATGACTTTACCGCCGCAGGCGGCCTCCAGTTGGGCCAGCGAGCGTCCCGTCGTGGTTTTGCCGCAACCCGACTCCCCCACCACCGCCAGCGTCTCGCCCGGATACAGGTCGAAGCTGACTTGCTCGACGGCATGGACCCGTTTCCTGACCCGCCCGAACAGGCCGCTGGCAATATCGAAGCGCGTCACCAGCTTGTCGACCTGCAAGAGCGGCGCCTGATCGTAGCGCGCGGTGCTGGCCGCCGGGGCCGCCTCTTGCGGCGCGGCCGGCTTGCCCGACAGGTCGAGCAGGGTGAAGGGCGCGGGCCCGCTGCTGCCTTTCATCGCGCCCAGCTTCGGCACCGCCGACAGCAAGGCCCGGGTATAAGGGTGCCGGGGCCGAAGAAAGAGGTCGTCGGCCTGGTTTTCCTCGACCTTGATGCCCCGATGCATGACCATGACCCGGTCGGCGACTTCGGCCACCACGCCCATGTCGTGGGTGATGAATATCACCCCCATGTCCATGTCCTGCTGCAGTTGCCGTATCAGCTGCAATATCTGCGCCTGGATGGTCACATCCAGCGCCGTCGTCGGCTCATCGGCAATCAGCACCTGCGGCCGGCAGGACAAGGCCATGGCAATCATGATGCGCTGGCGCATGCCGCCCGACAACTGGTGCGGATAGCGGTCCTGTATGGCACGCGCATCGGGAATCCGCACCACCTCGAGCAGGCGCAAGGTTTCCGCCCGCGCGGCGGCGGCGTCCATCCCCTGGTGCAGGCGCAAAGCTTCCGCTATCTGGCTGCCCACGGTAAAACTGGGGTTCAAGGACGTCATGGGCTCCTGGAAGATCATGGCGATCTCGGCGCCCCGTATGGCGCGCATGTCCGCTTCCGGCGTGGCGGCCAGGTCCTGCCAATGGCCGTCGCCCCGGCGCAGCTGGATTTCGCCCTGGGTGATCCTGCCGTTGCCGAATTCGACCAGACGCATCAAGGACAGCGAAGTCACGGATTTGCCCGACCCCGATTCGCCCACAATGGCCAGGGTCTCGCCCTGATTAACGTGGAAAGACAGATCGCGCACGGCCTCGACGGTACGTTCGGTCGTCGTGAAGGTCACGGTCAGCCCGTTGACCTGAATGACGCGTTGATGGTCTATTGTTTGCATGGCATTAATGACTCTGGCGCGGGTCCAGTGCGTCGCGCAGCCCGTCCCCCAACAGATTGAAACCGAACACCACCAGGAAAATCGCCGACCCGGGGAAGATAGACATCCAGGGCGCCTGGGTCATGAAGTTCTTGGCCGTATTGAGCATGGAGCCCCAGGACGGATTGGGCGGCTGCAGACCCAGCCCCAGAAACGACAGGCTGGCCTCGGCAATGATGGCGCTGGCGATCATGATGGTCGCCTGAACGATCAGCGCAGGCATGACGTTGGGCAGCACGTGCCGCAGGATAATCCGCGTATTCGACGCCCCCAGCGAGCGCGTGCTCTGCACATAGTCCTCGTTCTTGACGGCCAGCACCTGGCCGCGCGCCAAGCGGATGAACAGAGGCGCCGCCGATACGCCAATGGCGATCATGGCATTGACCAGGCTGGGCCCAAGAAAGGCGGCCAGCGCAATCGCCAGGATAAGAAAGGGAATGGACAGCAGCGCTTCGGTGGCGCGGGAAATGCAGCCGTCGACCAGCCCGCCGAAATAACCGGCGAGCAGGCCAAACGGCACCCCGACCGCCAGGGCGATCAGCACGGAACACATGCCGGCCAGCAAGGACGCGCGCGCGCCGAACACCATGCGGCTGAAGATATCGCGCCCCAGCTCGTCGGTGCCGAACCAGTGCGCCATCGAGGGCGCCTTGCGTATGGCCGTAAAACTGACTTGGGCCGGGTCGTAGGCCGCAACCAGCGGCGCGAAGATGGCCAGCAAGACAAACACCAGCACGATGGCCGCCCCCAGCAGGGCGGCACGGCTGCGCCGGAACTTGGACCAGGCGCGGTTGCGGCGCTTTGCGGGCACGGCCGCCGATACGTCGATGGCTTGCGTCGTCATGCGTACCTCAGCCGCGGGTTGATCAAGGTGTAAAGAATATCGGCCAGCAGCGTCAAGGCGATAAAGCCTACTGCAATGCACAGGACAACCCCCTGCACCACGGCGTAATCGCGATTGAACACCGCGTCGACCAGCAGCTTGCCGAACCCGGGAATCCCGAAAATCTGCTCGGTCAATACCGCGCCGGCCAACAGCTCGCCGAACAGGATGGTCACCAGGGTCACGATGGGCATCAGGGCATTGCGCAAGGCATGGCGCAACACCACGATCCGTTCGGAAGCCCCCTTGGCCCGGGCGGTCCGCACATAGTCGGCGTTGAGCGCCTCGAGCATGGCCGAGCGGGTATGGCGCATCAGATAGGCGCTCAGGGCGGTGGACAACACCACGGCCGGCATCAGCATGGTCTTCATGGACAGCCAGAAATCCGTGCTGGGCGGCACATAACCCGATGCCGGCAGCCACCTGAGCCATACCGACACGATCATGATCAGGATAATGCCCAACCAGAAATTGGGAATGGACATGCCCGACAGCGCAAACAGATTGGCCCCGAACTCCACGCGGCTACCCTTACGGACCGCAGCCAGTATGCCCAGGGGAATGCCCACCAGCAGCGCGAAGAACATGGCCATGACCGCCAGTTGGAACGTCACCGGAAGCTTCTGGGCGATCAGCGTGGTGACGGGAATGTCAGTACGCAAGGAAATGCCCAGGTTGCCCTGCCCCACTTCCTTGACCCAGGCAAAATACTGTACGGGCAAGGGGTCGTTGAGCCGGTATTTCTCGCGCAGGAAATCCAGCACGGCGGGATCGCGTTCTTCCCCCGCCATGGCCAGGACGGGATCGCCCGGCAGTATCTTCTGCAGGCCGAAAATAATGATAGAGACCAGTATCAGTGTTGGAACGGCGACAATGATACGGCGCAAAATGAGCTTGAACATGCAATGGAATTCCGCTGTTCCTGAAACCAGTCCTGCGCGCCGCGACCCTATCGGTTGCGGCGCGCAGGCAACAGGCCGCCAGGGCCTGCCGGGCTAGCTGCCTGAAAAAGAAACGCCGCGCAGGCGGATCATGCCATCGGGCAGCGGATCAAAACCCTGCACTTTCTTGCCGACCACGAAAGGCCAGGGCTGATAGTAGATATACATGCTGGGAAGATCTTCTTGCAAGATGGCCTGCGCCTGATCGTAGATGTCCTTGCGCTTGTCCACATCGGACACAGCGCGCGCCTGGGTCAGCAGTTCATCGACTTTGGGGTTGCAATACTTGCTGTCGTTCAGGGTGCCTTTGCAGGTCACGAAGGAATAGATATTGCCGTCGGGATCGACCCGGCCCGACCAGCCCCGCATGTCCATCTGGAAATTGCCCTTGGCCGACTCGGCCAGCATGGCGGCATATTCGGTGGGACGCAGGCTGAGCTGGAATCCCGCCTGGCCGGCCATGGCCTGCACCATTTCCGCCGTGGACGCTTCAACCGTGTTGTTGGCAAAGGTCAGCTGGGCCTGCACCGTTTCCATGCCCGCTTCTTTCAACAAGGCCTTGGCCTTGGCGATATCGGGCTTGATGACCGGGAACTTGTCGCTCAGGTAGGGGCTGGCCAGGGGAAAGGGCTGCTGGGCCGGCGGGAACAAACCGCCGCCTATGACTTCGCCGATGGCGGCGCGGTCTATGGTCAGCTGGAACGCTTGGCGAACGCGCTTGTCGGCAAACGGATTGTTTTTGGCGTTTTCGCCATTATTGACATTGAACATGAACTGGCGAAAGCCCAGCCCCGTGACCGGCTTGAACACCAGGTTGGCGTCATCCTTGATTTGCGGAATGTCGCTGGGGTTGGCGCGCTCCAGGATATCGATGCCGCCCGAGCGCAAGTTGGACAGGCGCACCGTGGAGTCGGGGATGGGCAGGAACACGACCTTGGAAAAGGCGAAGTCCTTGGCGTCGTAATACTGATCGAATTTTTCCAGCACGATGCGATCGTTCTGCACGCGCTGCACAAACTTGTATGGGCCGGAACATACCGGCTGGCGCCCCACGGTCGAGGCGCTGTCTTCACCGGCAAAGCTTTTCGGCGACAGCATCATGCCGGCCCGGTCGGACAACTGCGCCAGCAGCGGCGCATCGGGCTGTTTCACCTTGATGACCAGGGTGGTGGCATCGGGTGCTTCCACCGACGTCACCGATGCCAGTTCGCTTCTGCGCTGGCTTTCGGGCAAGGTGATGGCGCGCTCCAGATTGGCCTTGGCCGCCTGCGCGTCGAACTTGCTGCCGTCGTGGAAAACGGCATCGTCGCGCAGCTTGAAGGTCAGGGCGGTATTGCTGTCGTCCCACGACCACGACTTGGCCAGCCGCGGCACAAACTGCAGCTTGTCGTCGATATCGACCAGCTTGTCGCACATCGAGGTGAATACGATACGCGCCGCGTAAGTGCGCGAGCGATGGGGGTCGAGCGTATCGGGGTCGTCCTGCATGCCAATGCGCAGTTCCTGCGCATGCGCGCCCGCCGCCATGCCCAGCAGCAGGGCCCCGCACAATACCGTTAACCTTCTCATGTTGTCTCCTGGCTTATTGATATTTAAAATCCGACCGCCTGCCCGTCGCGGCGGGCGTCGCTGGCCGCGACGTAGCCGTGCTCGTTGTCGTCTTCGGACATGCGCCATATGAACTGCCCGGCGCCGAAATCCATGTAGGGATCGTTGACCGAGTGCAGTTGATGCCCCAGCGCCCTGAGGCCTTCAAGGACTTCGCCGTTCATGTTGGGCTCGATGTCGAGCGTGAAGTCGCGGTTCACTTTCCAGCGCGGCGCGCAGCACGCCGCCTGGGGCTGCTGATCGTAATCTACCATGCGGATCAGGGTCTGCAAATGCCCCTGCGGCTGCATGTCGCCGCCCATGACGCCGAAGCTCATGACGGGTTTGCCCGCCCGCGTGACAAAACCCGGAATGATGGTGTGGAAGGGCCGTTTCCCGCCTTCCACCACGTTGGGCGAAATGGGGTCCATGGAGAAACCGACACCGCGGTTCTGCAAGCTGATGCCCGTATCCGGCACCACCACGCCCGACCCGAAGCCCATGTAATTGGACTGAATGAAGGAAATCATCATGCCGCTTTCGTCGGCGGCGGATAAGTAAATGGTGCCGCCCGCATACGGGCGGCCCGCTTCGTGCTGTACCGCCTGGTCCAGGCGAATCAGCTTGGCGCGGCTGTCCAGATAGTTGTCGTCCAGCATTTGCAGCGGCGTCACCGGCATGCTGCGGGGGTCGGACACATACTGGTAGACGTCGGCGAAGGCCAGCTTCATGGCTTCGATCTGTATGTGCTGCGAGCGCACGGAGTCCACGGGTATATTGCGCAAGTCGAAGCGCTCGGCAATGCCCAGCGCGATCAGCGCGGCAATGCCCTGCCCGTTCGGCGGAATCTCGTGCAGCGTATAGCCGTGGTAGTCCTTGGCGATGGGCTCGACCCACTCCGGCTGATAGCTGCGCAGGTCGTCCAGCGTCATCGCTGCGCCGCATTCACTGGCGAAGGCCGCAATCTTCTCGGCCAGCTCGCCCTCGTAAAAATCGCGCCCCTTGGACTGGGCAATACGCCTGAGGGTGTTGGCCGCATCGGTAAAGCGGAACTGCTCGCCCACTGCGGGGGCCCGGCCATCAGGCATGAAGGTACGGGCAAAGCCGGGCTGGTCTTTCAATTCCTCAGCGGCTTTGGCCCATTTGCCGGCCACGACCGGCGGTACGGTATAGCCGCGTTCGGCGATTTCGATGGCGGGCTCGAACAAGGTTTCGAAAGGCAGCTTGCCGAACTTTTCGTGGAGGGCGGCCCAGCCAGCCACCACCCCTGGCACCGTGACCGTATCCCAGCCCCTTTTGGGCTGTTTGGCCAGGCCCTTGCCGTCCGTCCCGTACTTGTTCTTGAAGTAATCCACGTTCCAGGCCGCTGGCGCCGTGCCCGACGAATTCAGGCCGTGCAGCTTGTTGCCATCCCACAGGATGGCAAAGCAGTCGCCGCCAATGCCGCAAGAAACGGGTTCGACCAAGGTAATGGTGGCGGCCGCCGCAATGGCCGCGTCGATCGCATTGCCCCCCTTGAGCATGATGCGCAGGCCGGCCTGCGCCGCCAGCGGATGCGATGTGGACACCACATTACGCGCAAACAGCGGCGTACGAATCGAAGGATAGGGATTGGCCCAGTTAAAGTTTTTCATCGCGAAGACCCAGAGTAGAAGCAAAAGCAAAGCGCTATAAGCTACTATCTTTATCACATTAGATCAATTTAATTTCTTAAACCGCTAACAAGTATTTCTTATGAGTTCCATTCGCTTCATGCGCACCTTCGTGGCCATCGCACGATTGGGCTCCTTTTCGGAAGCCGCGGAATCAGTGGGCTTGACGCAAGCGGCCGTCAGCCTGCAAATGCGCTCGCTGGAAGAAGAGTTCGGACGGGTCCTGTTCGACCGCAGCGGCCGGCTGGCGCTGCTGAACGCCGCCGGACAAGAGCTGCTGCCCGAGGTCAAGGCCTTGCTCGAGCATTACGACCGCATACGCCAGCCCAGGCCGCCCGCCGGCCAGTTCGTGGGCCAGGTCACCATCGGCGCCATCGTATCCAGCATGAGCATCCTGGCCAAGATCGTGTCGCAATTGAAAGAGGAGCACAAGGAACTGGGCATACGCCTGGTGTCCGGCAAGTCCAGCGAGCTGACGCACAAAGTGGTCCGGGGCGAGCTGGACGCCGCCCTGGTGGTCGGTACCGGCCGGCGCTATCCCGGCTCGCGCTGGACCATGCTGTATCAGGAACCCCTGGCCATCATCACGCATGCCTCCATGCGCACGCGCAACCCGCAGGACATCCTGGCGCGCCACCCCTTCCTGCGCTTTGACCGCAGCCAGCACACCGGCCGCCAGATCGACCGCGTCTTGCAGCAAATGGGTATCGTCCCCGATGACTTCCTGGAACTGAACGCCATCGAACAATTGCTGGGCCTGGTCCGGCACGATGTAGGCGTGACCATACTGCCCTTGCTGAATACGCTGCAGGACGCCGACCTGAGCGACCTCAGGGTAGTGCCCCTGCCCGCCGCCCTGGGATCGCCCACCCGGGACATCGGCATGATAGAAAGGCGCGACAATCGCCAGCAGGCGATTACGCAGGAGCTGTTTGAACAATACGCCGCCATGCTGCTCAGGTAGAATTGAGCAAAACAACAGGAGGCACCTCGTGACACGCAAACCCATCGGCAACTGGTATTTCGGCTGGAATATTGTTGCGGCCGCCGCAATACTGACCATGCTGACTGTCGGTTTGCGCATGGGCATAGGCCCCTTCTTCCTGCCCATCGCCCACGACCTGGGCTTCAGCCGCAGCGTTCTGGCGGGCATCGTCGCCATCGGCATGCTGTTTTACGGCATCGCCATGCCGCTGGCCGGGCACCTGGTTGCCGCGCGCGGCACGCGCTATGTCCTGCTGCTGGGCACCGCACTGGTGCTCGGCTCGGCCGCATGGGCCGTCATGGCAACCGGCCCCATCAGCTTCCTGCTGTCCTTCGGCGTATTGCTGTCGGTGGGCCTGGCATTCGTCAGCCCCGTCACCCTGACGCCTGTCCTGAGCCGCTGGTTCACGCGGCGGCGCGGCATGGCCCTGTTCTTCCTGTCCACCGGCTCCATGGCGGGCATTGCCATACTGACGCCCGTCCTGAGCTTCATGATCGAGACCCTGGACTGGCGCATGACCTTGCTTGGCTTCGCCCTGTTCCTGACCGTGGTCACGGTCCCCATTGCCCTGCTCGTCATCCGCGACGACGCGCCCCCCGAGACCGACCTGCTTCCCGACGACCAGGCCAAGCCATCGTTACGAGCCGCGCGGCGCCTGCCCGGCGTCGAGGCCTATGCCAACCTGAAAGTCAACGACGCCGTGCGCAGCGTCCCATTCTGGAAGGTCGCCTTCGGCCTGTTCGCCTGCGGCTACAGCATGAACCTGCTGGGCGCGCACGGCGTGCCCATGCTGATGGATCACGGCTTCGACGCCATGACAGGCGCATTCGGCATCGGCCTGATCGGCTTTTCAGCCATTTTCAGCACCCTGGTGCTGGGGCGCCTGTCGGACATTATTCCGCGCAAGAACATACTGGCCGCCATCTACCTGATACGCGGCCTGGGCTTTTTTGCCCTGGTCATGGTGGGCACCCACTGGGAGCTGTATCTGGCCGCCACCATAGGCGGGATCGTCTGGGCCGGCAGCGTGGCGCTGTCGTCGGCCATCCTGGCCGATATCTACGGCGTGCGCCTGGTGGGCATTCTGTACGGATGGACCTACCTGGGCCACCAGATCGGCGGCACCATCAGTTCCTGGCTGGGCGGATGGGGCTATGAAACCTTCGGCACCCATTGGGTGTCGTTCGGCAGCGCCGGCGTATTGCTGCTGATCGCCAGCGCCGTGTCGGTCAAGCTGCCGCTGCAGGGGTTCACGCTATTGAGCGCAGCGCCGGCCAGCGGACGCTGATTCCCCTTTCCTCGTCAGGCCGAACGCATCTGGGCCGCCTTCGGGCGCCCCCTTTTCAACGTCTCTACAACGGTGTCACAGGTGGCCCGCAAATGCCCCAGCAGCTCGCGGACAGCGGTATCGCCGTCCCGGCGCAACGCGGCTTCCATGATGCTGCGATGCTCCTCGTGCACAGAGGTCTTGTATTCCTTCAATCGCGCGACGTTCCGGTAGCGCTCGGCCTGGTCGAACAGATTCTCTGAAATCGATATGGTGCGCTTGCTTCCACACGCGGCAATCAGTGCGGTGTGAAAGCGCCGATGAGGCTCTATCCAGGCGCGATTGACCCGTAGCGGATCGTCATTTTCGTAGCGGGAAACTTCATTGAGGCGATAAAAGCTCAGCACGAGTTCATCCTCCCACTCACTGCCGCCCTGGGCAATCGATGCCCGTAAAGCGCCTTCATACAACCAGCATCGCACCTGAGTCAGATCGATGACGTCTTCCTGGCTGATATCGCACACATAAAAGCCCCGCCGGTCATGCTGTGAAACCAGTTGCTCTGCGGACAGTCGATTCAGCGCTTCCCGCAAAGGGATGGCGCCGGCGTCGTATTGCTGTGCCAGCGCGCTGAGCCGCAATTTGGAACCAGGCTCCAGTTCACCCAGCAAGATGTCCGCCCTCAGTCGCTGGTAAAGCTGGCTGGCTACCGTAGCCTGGCCAGTGCTTTCAGGCAAAGTGGGGGGCGGGTTAAGCATGGTTTGCACTCGAAACAGATAGTCGTTCTTGCATGACGAAGAATTGAATGTACCGTAACACTTTAACCCAGTCCCGCCAGCGCAAGGGAAAAGCGGCTCTTACGTCACGCAGTGGCGTACGGAAGCCGGCTGCTCGGACGAGCCGCGTCAATATCTCTGTTGACCCCGCCATATTTATATATTAAATTACATAAAAATCAATTTTATATATAATTTTAAGGAAGCGAGACATGGATTGGAAAAAATATTTGCGCACCAGCGGCGCAGCCCTGCTGCTGGCCGCCCCGCTCGTTGCGGGGGCAGCCGACAAATACCCGGCACAGCCTGTCAAAATCATCGTTCCCTTTCCCGCTGGCGGGCAAGGCATAGACTTGGTCGCGCGTACGCTGGCCCAACGGATGCAGGCAAGCGCCGGCGAAGCCGTCATTGTGGACAATCGTCCTGGCGGGGGTACCGTCATCGGCACCAGCGCGGCCGCCAAAGCGCCTGCCGATGGCTATACGCTCCTGATGATGGCGAACAGCTTCACCGTCAATCCCAGCTTGCAATCAAACCTGCCTTATGACTCCAGGAAGGATTTCACGCCGGTTTCCCTGCTGACGATCACCCCGCACGTGCTGGTGGCACGGCAAGACTTGCCGGCAAACAAACTGAGCGAACTACTGGAACTGGCCAAAAAGAACCCAGGCACAGTCACCTATGCATCCATCGGCAACGGAACCTCGCCTCATCTTGCGGGCGAAATGTTGAAAAAACTCACGGGCGCGGATCTGGTCCACGTCCCGCACAAAGGCACGCCTCTGGCCTTGACTTCACTCATGGGCGGCCATGTGGATGTCCTGTTCGGGAATCTGCCCGACGTCCTGCCTTACGTGAATGACGGCAAGCTGAAGGCGCTGGCCATCTCCGCCCCCAAGCGGCACGCCAGCCTCCCGGACGTCCCGACCATGGAAGAACAAGGTTTGGCGGAATTCGAATCCAACTCCTGGTACGGCATGCTGGCGCCCGCCAATGTACCCGACAGCACCATCCAACAGTTGAACGAGCTGGTGGTATCCATATTGCAAGAAAAAGAAGTCCGTGAATCGTTCGATGCGCGCGGACTGGAAGTCATTGCAAGCACCCCCGCCGAGTTCGGGGACTGGCTGCGCAAGGAAATGGACAAGTACGCCCAAATCATCAAAGAGTCCGGCGCGCGCATTGACTAAGCCAAAACATCAAGGCACGCGTCCCCCCATGCAACTCGCCGCTGCGGCATAAAGAACGGCGGCATCACTATCACCAGGAAGGTTCATGTATTTTTGCGTATTTGAAAGCGAAGGCGCCCCGCATCTGGGCGGAACCCTGTCGGCCGGCCGCGAGCATATTGTCGACCTGACCAAGGCCTGGCCCCAGGAGTCGGGCACCGCGCCCGTGGATGTGGCCGGCTTGGCGGGCAAAGGGCCGGCCGGCCTGGAAACCGCCAAGAAAATCCTGACAGGCAATGCTCATCAATTGCCGGTGCATGGGCTGCGCCTGCTGGCGCCCATATTAAGACCGCCCAAGAACGTGTTCTGCGTGGGCCGCAACTATCGCGGCCATATCATCGAAGGCAACATCGCCCGTGGCGTCGACCCAAACCTGTTTCCCGAACATATCGAGTTTTTCACCAAAGCCTCCAGCACAATCATCGGTCACGGCGCCGCCATCCCGCTGCATGCCGGCTTGACCGCGCAGCTCGACTACGAAGCAGAGCTCGGCATAGTCATCGGCCAGGGCGGCTGCGACATCAAGGCCGCAGAAGCCGAATCGGCGATCTTCGGCTACACCATCGTGAACGACATTACCGGTCGGGATCTTCAGCGCAGACATGGGCAGTGGTTCAAGGGCAAGACCTTGGACGGCTCTTGCCCCTTGGGCCCCTGGGTCGTTCACAAATCGGTGGTGAAGGACCCGCAGGCGCTGGACATCAAGCTCTGGGTCAACGGGGAACTGCGCCAAAGCGACAACACGGCGTCCATGATCTTCCCCGTCGCCACGGTCATCGCCCAGCTTTCCGCCGGCCTGACGCTGGAACCGGGCGACATCATCGCAACGGGGACCCCGTCCGGTGTAGGCTACGCCATGAAACCGCCCAGCTTTCTCAAAGACGGCGATGTGATCGCCATAGAAATCGAATCCATCGGACGACTGGAAAACACCGTCCACCCATAACGTTCAGCACACAAAGGAGAACACCGTGCAAAAGAAAATCATACGCAGCCCGCTCGTGCCCGAAACCGGAGGGCCTTTCAACCTGGCGGTCAGCTACGATGGCATGATCTATATATCGGGCCTGCCGCCATTCGAAGAAGCGTTCTGCACCGAGCTTAGGGAAGCGCGCCGTCTGGGCAAGCCCCTACCCAAAATGCCCGACCTTGACATGGACACACAGGTGCATATCGTCATGAAGCATCTTAAAGCCCTGCTCGAAGCCGGCGGCTCTAATATGGACTGCCTGCTGAAAGTCGTGGTCTGGCTCAAGGACCAAAGCCAAATGGGCTCATTCGACAAGATCTATCGCAGCTACTTCAGCAGCGATGAGGCCCTGCCGACCCGAACCCGCATCCAGGCGGGCCGCACGCCCTTCGACTGCGCCCTGGAAATCGACGCCATCGGCTTTATTCCAAAGGCATCTTGAGCGCTAGGCAAGTAGATCGCCGGCCCGGTCAGTGATAGGGCCGGCGCAGGCGGCGGCGCCCAAGGCGCGCGCCGCGCTAGGCGTACATGGGCTTGTCGTCATTCAGATTCAACCAGCCCTTGACGATGCGGTAGATCAGCCATACTGCATTGGCCACCAGCACGAACCAGCCAACGAACACAAACAACAGCAAGGCGCCCACAATGCCCCACAGCAGGCCATACCAGAAGGTACGTATCTGCCAACGGAAATGGCTTTCCAGGAAGGTGCCGCGCATCTCGCCCTGCTTCAGGTAATTCATGACAATACCCACCACCGCCGTGATGGCTACGAAGAACGAGGCCGCGTACAGCGCATAGATCACCGTCGTGAGGGTCTTACGGGACTTCAGATCGCTATTGTTGTCGACGAGCTCGTTCATGATTTTCCTTGAAGGGTCGCTGTTCTTGGGTTGATCAGACGTTGAACAAGAAATTCAACACGTCGCCATCCTTGACCACGTATTCCTTGCCTTCCGCGCGCATTTTCCCGGCTTCCTTGGCGCCCTGCTCGCCTTTGCAGGCGATGAAGTCGTCGTAGGCAATGGTTTGCGCGCGGATGAAGCCGCGTTCGAAGTCAGTGTGGATGACGCCGGCGGCCTTGGGCGCCGTGTCGCCGATATGGATGGTCCAGGCGCGGACTTCCTTCACGCCGGCCGTGAAGTAGGTCTGCAGGCCCAACAGGCTGTAGGCGGCCCGGATCACGCGGTTCAGGCCGGGTTCGTCCATGCCCATGTCGGCCAGGAAAACGGTTTTGTCTTCGTCGTCGAGCTCGGCGATTTCGGCTTCGACGGCGGCGCACACGGCTACTACCGGGGCGTTTTCGGCTTCGGCGTACTTCTGGACGGCCGTCAGGTATTCGTTGTCGTGGAAGCCGTCTTCCTTGACATTGGCCACGTACATGCAGCGCTTGGCGGTGATGAAGCAGAAGGGCTTGATCAAGGCCAGGTCGTCGTCATCCAGCCCCAGCGAGCGCACGGGCCGGGCCTCGTTCAGCACGGGGATGATTTTTTCAAGCAGGGCCACCATCTTGATGGCTTCCTTGTCGCCCGCCCGGGCTGTTTTCTGGTTGCGCTGCAGGGCTTTCTCGGCCGAGGCCAGATCGGCCAGGGCCAGCTCGGTATTGATGACTTCGATATCGGAAATCGGATCGATGCGGCCGGCAACGTGAATCACGTTCTCGTCTTCGAAGCAGCGCACCACATGCACAATGGCATCCGTTTCGCGGATATTGGCCAGGAACTGATTGCCCAGGCCTTCGCCTTTGGAGGCGCCCGCCACCAGGCCGGCGATGTCCACGAACTCGACCACGGCGGGCAAGACGCGCTCGGGCTTGACGATGTCAGCCAGCGAGGCCAGGCGCTGGTCCGGGACCTCGACCACCCCGACGTTGGGTTCGATGGTGCAGAAGGGATAATTCTCGGCGGCGATGCCAGCCTTGGTCAACGCGTTGAAAAGGGTTGATTTTCCGACGTTGGGTAAACCAACAATGCCACATTGCAAAGCCATGAGAGTCCTGAAATCCAAAGAAAAAAACGAAAAGAAAGCTATTGTAGGCGATCACCGCTATAGTGCGTTCACCATGTCGGGCGCCAAATTCAGTATGAGCCACACCACCAGCAAGGGCCCGCCGTTGAACATGCCGTGCAACAGCATGGACGCGCCGATGCCGCGCTTGACGCGCAACCAGCCCAGCACCAGCCCGGTCAGCCACTGCGGCAACACCAGCAGCGGGAACAGCCACCAGGGCGTGCCATGCAGGTTGAAGTTGTACAAGTGCACGGCGGCAAACAGCAGGGACGCCAGGTGGAACACCCAGGGAAAGCAGCGCCGGTACATCAGCCGATAACGCCAGGCCAGCGGCCGGCGCGTATAAGGCAAGCGTGCCAGGTAAGGCAGCCAGCACACCACCAGGATGCCGGCGAGCAGCAGGATACCGCTCCATGTGGCGCCCGTGATCATGGCGGCCACCGCGGCGGGCACCAGCCACCAGGCGGCGCCAATGCGGCGCAACCCGTAACGGAACACCAATTCTTCCACGATGGGCGCCCAGACCAGCGCCGCCAGCCAGGGAATATTGTTGATATTCAGCCGATGCGTCGCGCCCCCGGCGCCCGCGGCAGCGACGGCAATCGGCCCCAGGAACACCAGGTTGACCGCCCACAGGAACAAGGCCCACTTCAGCAAGCGGCCCACCGACAGGCCGGGAAACCAGTCCTCCCACCAGCCGCTGATGGCATGGCGGCCCGGCAGGCGCGGCCCGAAGCGCGGGCGCACAATGAAGCGCAGGAAATCCCGCAGTTCGTCGCGAAAACGCGTGCCGCGCGCGCGGCCGGCAAGCTGCGGCAAGGCCTTAGCCACCATTGGCCCCGTGCAACTGGTTGGTGGCCTGCGCAAACTCGCCGCGCAGCAAGGCGGGGGTAATGGCGCGGCAACGGTCTATGACCTCTTCTATGCCCTTCAGTTCGTCGCGGCGGGGTGGATTCAGCACGAAGGCGGCCACTTGTTGCGCCAGGCCCAGGGTGCGCGGATGGCCGATGCCCAGGCGCAAGCGCCAGAAATCGGGGCTGGAAAAAGCGCTCTGGATATCGCGCAAGCCATTATGGCCCGCATGTCCGCCGCCCCGCTTCAGCTTGACGCTGCCGGGCAGCAGATCCAGCTCGTCGTGCAGCACCAGCACCTGCTCGGGCGCCAGCTTGTAGAAGCGCAACAGCGCGCCCGCAGCCTGCCCCGAACGATTCATGAAGGTGCTGGGCTTGGCGATAATGACGGCCTCGCCTTCAAAGCGCGCCTTGGCCACCCATGCGGAAAAGGCTTTTTCCAGCGTGAAACTGGCTTTCAGGTCGTCGGCAAGGTGATCGGCCAGCCAAAAGCCCGCGTTATGGCGGGTTGCTTCGTATTCCGGGCCGGGGTTGCCCAGGCCGATGATCAGGCGTACAGGAAGAGTCATGGTCAGAGTCTACACAAGAAAAACCCCTGCCGGCACGAAGCCAGGCAGGGGTTTGGTCAAACAGGGCGCCGGTCAATAAAGCATCGGCGCCCTGCCTGGTGCCGCGTTTACTCGGCTGCGTCCGGAGCGGCAGCGGCGTCGTCGCCGGCCCCTTCAACGGTGTCGTCGCCACCGCGCTTGGCCAGGGCCGCGGCCAGGACCAGGTCGCCTTCCGCGCCATGCACGGTATGCGTCACGCCCTTGGGCAGGGTGATGTCCGACAGGTAGACGTTACCGCCGCCGACCAGGGTAGCCAGATCGACTTCGATGGCCTGGGGCAGGTTGGCGGGCAGGCAAGTGACTTCAAGCTCGGTCATGACGTGGCTGATGATCTGGCCATTGAGCTTGACGGCGGGCGACACATCGCCATTGATGAAGTGCAGGGGCACTTTGGTCGTAATGGTTTGCTTGGCGTCGACGCGCTGGAAGTCAACGTGCAGGACCAGAGGCTTGTAGGGGTGCCATTGCACGGCACGCAGCAATACTTGCTGGCCCTTGCCTTCGAGCTGCATGTCGAGGATGGAAGCGTGGAAGGCTTCCTTGCGCAACGCGTGGTAGATTTCGTTGTGATCGAGCTCGATGCTGAGCGGCTCGTCTTTGCCGCCGTACACAATGGCGGGAACACGGCCAGCGTGGCGCAGGCGGCGGCTCGCACTCGTACCCTTATCGCTACGCGGAGTGGCGTTGAATTTCATGGAAAAACTCCAAAACAAAAGGCGCTTGGCCTTGATGATAAACGCAGCGCGGTTGCGCTGCGAACGACTGTTGTCTGCCGCGACCAGCAAACAACGGTGTGCTTTTTCCTTCGGCGGCAAGCAGGGGCTTGCCATCGGCGGGAATTAATCGACGAAAAGGGAACTGACCGATTCGGCGTTTGAAATACGTAAAATGGTTTCGCCCAAAAGCGATGCGCAGGACAGCTGGCGGATTTTCTTGCATGCGCGCGCGGCTTCCGACAGGGGAATCGTGTCGGTCACGACCAGTTCGTCGAGCTCGGATTCCTGAATGCGCTGCACCGCGCCGCCGGACAGCACCGGATGCGTGCAATACGCATACACCATGACCGCGCCGCGCTCTTTCAGCGCCTGGGCGGCCTTGCACAGCGTGCCGGCGGTATCGACCATGTCGTCCATGATGATGCAGGTACGGCCATCGACTTCGCCGATGATGTTCATGACTTCCGACACATTGGCGCGGGGACGGCGCTTGTCGATAATGGCCAGGTCGGCTTCAAGCTGCTTGGCCAGCGCACGGGCCCGCACCACCCCGCCGATATCGGGCGACACAACCACCAGGTTCTGATAGTTGCGGCGCCAGATGTCGCCCAGCAAGATGGGACCGGCGTACACGTTGTCGACGGGAATATCGAAAAACCCCTGGATCTGGTCGGCGTGCAGATCCATGGTCATCACGCGATCGACGCCCACCACCTGCAGCATATTGGCGACGACCTTGGCCGATATGGACACACGCGCGGAGCGCGGACGGCGGTCTTGGCGGGCATAGCCAAAATAAGGGATGGCGGCAGTGATCTTGCCTGCCGACGCACGGCGCAGCGCATCGACCATTACCATGATTTCCATCAGGTTGTCGTTCGTGGGCGCACAGGTGGGCTGCAGGACGAAAACATCTTTGCCACGCACATTTTCATTGATCTCGACCATGACCTCGCCGTCGGAAAACCGGCCGACGGTCATTTTTCCAAGCGACATGTCTAGGTGATTTGCAACATCGACCGCTAAGCGAGTGTTAGCCGTGCCGGTAAAAATCATGAATCTGTCGTGTGCCATGGCGGAGGTAGAATTGCGTAGCGTCAAACAACAAAGCTGTTGACCAGCACCGCCTGTATAGGGGCCGACTCAACAGCTTTACGTTAACTGCACAAGCCTGGAGGCTTGAAAAGTGGCTGGGGAAGAAGGATTCGAACCTTCGCATGCTGGAATCAAAATCCAGTGCCTTAACCAGCTTGGCGATTCCCCAATTAACTGCTTATCCAGTATCGAAGCGGATGATCAATCAGCCCCGGGCATGCCCAGGCATCTTGAACAACCACGACATCGTTTTCACGACTCGATATTTTACTGACAATTTGCTGTTGGTACACAGCCGCCTGTTCCAGCGTTACAAATTCAACAAAAAAACAGGCGCCGGAGCCGCTCATTCTTGCGCTTAACCGCTGTTCGGACAGCCACTGCGCTGCTTGCCCAACCCGCGGATAATCTGCAAAAACAACTGGCTCAAGATCGTTGCGGCCAAATAAACCGTTCTTGAAAAAACCGTTATCTGGCGCATTGATTTTTTGCCAATCAGCAAAGACCGTTATTTTGACGCAAGGTGAATTCCTTGTCAAATCGGGGGACGAAAAAACCCCTGCGGTGGGCACTTGCTGCGGCGGACGCACAACAAGATAGGCGCGCTCGGGAAGCTCGACCGGCGAGAAGACATCGCCTATGCCCCGCGCAAACGCAGGGCGGCCATAAATGAAGACCGGCACATCCGCACCCAATGGCCGCGCCAGCGCCATCAGTTCATCGCGGTTCAGCCCCGTCTGCCACAGGCGATTGAGCGCAATCAGCGTGGTCGCCGCATCGCTGGAGCCCCCGCCCAGCCCGCCGCCGGCTGGAATACGTTTCTCGTAGGCGATCTGCGCCCCCAGCGGCGTGCCGGTGGCGGCCTGCAGGGCGCGGGCCGCGCGGACCACCAGGTCGTCCTGCTGGGCCAGTCCCGGCAGATGGCCCGCGCCTTCGCGCACAATCCGCCCGTCGCTGCGCAGATCGAAATTCAGCGTATCGCACAGACTGATGAAGCGGAACACAGTTTCCAGGGAGTGATAGCCGTCGTCCCGGCGCCCCGTGACATGCAGGAAAAGATTGATTTTCGCCGGCGCCGGCACGTCGTACAAAGCCATTCCGCGCTCTATTCAGTCGCCGTCGACGACCAGGCGAAGACTGATGTTCCGGTTGGCGTCGTTGCGATGCAGCTGCAGCAAGCGAGGCCCCAGGCTGTCGTAGCGCGACAGTTGCACGCGCCAGCCGTCCTGGCTGAATACGGCGATCTGGCCGTCCTGATTCTTTTCCAGGCCCTGCACAGGCGCATCGCCCGTCCTGCCGTGCAGCCAGTCGCGCAGGCCTGCCACCGGCATGGGGCTGCCCAGCACAAGCTCGACCAGCGCGTCGGGATGCGCCGCTTGTTCCCGTTCGCCATTGCTGCGGGTCAGTATGGCCCGGCCCGGTATCACATCGACGCGCGCCAGGGTATTGCCCAGCGGGTTGGCCAGGTCAAGCATCAGATCGCGCCCATCATCAAGCCAGGCGAAACCGCCCTGCACCGCATCGCGCTGGCCGCCGAAGTGCTGGACGTTGAGCGCGAACCGCCCGGTGCGCTCGAAGACGTCAGCGGCGCCCGAACCGATGCGTGGCGGCGCGGCGCAGGCGCCGAGCAAAAGCACCATGAAACCGGCGCACCACCATGCCCTGCCGCGCTTGAACCACATCGCCATCATTTCAGGGTGACTCCCAGTCGTTTCAGGGTTTTAAGCAGTGTTTCGTTATCGGGGTCCTGAAGCTTGCCTTCGCGCCAGATGCTTCGGGCCTCGTCGTGGCGCTGGCTGGCCCACAGCGCTTCGCCCAGGTGCGCCGCGACATCGGCGCTGGGCAATTGCCGGTACGACCGCTCCAGGTATTCGATGGCCGCTTCCAGGTCGCCGGTGCGGAACAGATACCAGCCCACGCTGTCGAGAATAAAAGGGTTGTCCGGGTCGAGCTCAAGCGCCCGCTCAAGCAGGCCCTCGGCCTCGTCGAGCAGCCGGTTCTGATCGGCGTAGGTGTAGCCCAGCGCGTTGTAGGCATTGGCATTATTGGGGTCCAGCTCGATGACTCTTTTCATGAGCGCTTCGAACTGATCCATATTGCCCTGCCGCTCGTACAGCATGGCCAGGTCGTATTTGATCTCGGTCGAGTCGGGCATGGCTTCATCGGCCTTTTTCAGCGTCTCGACCGCGGTGTCGGTCCGGCCGGCCTCGCGATAGATGGACGCCAGCGTCAGCGCGGCGACCGTCCGCTCGTGATCGTTCTGGGGCTTCAGGGCATCGATGGTTTTGGTTGCGCTGGCCAGATCGCCCTGGCGCGCCTGCAGGACGGCCTTGTGCACCTGGGCCTGATAGCGCAGCGAACCGTCGTCGATCAGATCCAGCTGGACAATGGCCTCGTCGAGCCGCCCCTGCTTTTCGGCGATCTGCACCAGCAGCAAACGGGCATCCGAGGCGTCGGCGGCGGCGTTGCTGGCCTTGTCGCTGATGGCCTGCCTGCGCTGGGTCTGCACATTGATGTATTCGTTCAACAGCGCCTGCGCCTGCTCGTAGCGTTCCGCCCGGATATTGACCTCGGCCTCGGTGTAGAGCAGGTCGAAGTCCTCGGGGGCCAGCCGGCGCATGCGCCCGACCTGGTCCAGGGCGGTGTCGAACTCGCGGCGCTCGATCAAGCGGTTGACCAGCATCAGCTGCAGCTTGCGGCTCTGAGGATATGTGTTCAGATACGCGCGTGTCTGGTTGATGGCGGCATCGGGATCGACTTTCAAGCCATATTCGAGCACGCGCTGGGCGGCGGCTTCGGAGCCGGGTTCAAGCGCCTGCGCCTTCTGTGCCTCGCCCAGCGCCCGGTCGGCATCCTGGGCCGCCCAGGCGGCATCGGCCAGCGCCAAATGGGCCACAGGCAGCGCGCGCAGCGACTCCGGCAGGGTTTTTTCCAGGACCTCGAGCGCCAGGCGCTTGTCGGACATTTTGTTGACGATGGCGGAAGCCTGGGCGATGGCCTGCTCTTTATCGTCGGCTTTTTCAATACGGGTGCTGAGCGCGGAAGCCAGCCCCGAGGTCTGCCCGTTCGACGCCGCCAGCGCCAGCGACGACGCAATGGCTTCGGGGTCTTGCGGCGCCAACATGGCCCATTCGCGCGCGGCGGCAAGCGCCCGCGGCAAGTCGCGATCGGCCATGGAGTACTGGAAAGCCCGCTTGGCCAGGCGTGGGTCCGAGGTTTCGCGCGTCAGGTCCAGCAGGGTCTGGCTGGCCATGTCGTAGCGCCCGCGGGTGGCCGCGATTTCCGCGGCCAGTACCCTGTAGAGGATATCGGCGGTAAGCTTGACCGCAGGCAGCTCGCCCGCCCGCAAGCGTATCAGTTCAACCTGCTCTTGCGCATTGCTGTCCGGCGCCGCGTAAACGGGTGCGGACCAGGGCGCGCATACAGTCGCCGACAATGCAAACAACAAAGGAATGGAAAGTTTCATTCAGGAGAACCATCGCCGCTGCGCCCGGAATAAGCGTCAGATGGCAAAATTACATAATCAGATTTAAAGATGTTATCACCCCCTTATGCCCGAACTGCCAGAAGTGGAAACCACCCGTCGCGGAATTGCGACGATTATGACCGGCCAAGTGCTTCAGCGCTTTATCGTTCACGAGCCGCGCATGCGCTGGCCCATACCCGAGGAACTGGCTGCGGCCATCCGCGGCCGCAGCGTGCTGGCGTGCGAGCGCCGCGGCAAATATCTGCTGATCAATTTCGAGCACGGAACGCAGATCATCCATTTGGGCATGTCGGGCTCGCTGCGCCGCGTGCCCCTGCTTGAGCCGCGGCGCAAGCACGATCACGCCGAATGGGTCTTCGAGCACGCACGCTTCCTGCTGCACGACCCGCGCCGCTTCGGCGCCGTGCTGTGGCACGATGCCAGCGACGGCCCCATTGCCGCGCATCCCCTGCTGGCCAAGCTGGGCATCGAGCCCTTCGATCCCCAATTCACGCCGCGCTACCTGCATGGCCGGCTGCGGGGCAAAACCCAGGCCATCAAGCAGGCGCTGCTGGCCGGCGACATTGTGGTCGGGGTGGGCAACATCTACGCCTCGGAAGCCCTGTTCCGGGCGCGCATCAACCCGCGCACCGCGGCAGGCAGCTTGTCGCCCGCCCGCTGCCAGGCACTGGCGCTGGCCATTCGCGAAACCCTGCAAAACGCCCTGGATTCCGGCGGCAGCACCTTGCGCGACTACGTCAATGCCACCGGCGCGCCCGGCGCCTACTTTACCTTGCACTCGGCCGTCTACGAGAAATCCGGCAAGCCCTGCCCGCTGTGCGGCACAGCCATTCAGCGCATCGTCCAGGGCCAGCGGGCCACCTATTTCTGCCCGAAATGCCAGCGTCGTTGACCTTATTCGTTTATAACGAATGCATTGCACATAAACGAATAATGGTCTATATTTAAACCATCTAACCGGAGACACCCCACTCATGAGCAAGCAATTCGCATCCCACGCCGACCTGGACGACAAGGTCGTATCGTTCGAAAAACTGTCAGACAACGCCTATGCCTACACGGCGGAAGGCGACCCCAATACCGGCATCATCATTGGCGATGAGTCCGTCATGGTCATCGATACCCAGGCCACGCCCGTCATGGCGCAAGACGTCATCCGCCGCGTCAAGGAAGTCACCGACAAACCTATCAAGTACATTCTGCTTTCGCACTATCACGCAGTGCGCGTCCTGGGCGCCTCGGCCTACAACGCCCAGGAAATCATCGCCAGCCGCGACACCTACGACCTGATCGTCGAACGCGGCGAACAGGACAAAGCCAGCGAGATCGGCCGCTTTCCCCGCTTGTTCCGCAACGTCGAATCTGTGCCCCCCGGCCTGACCTGGCCCACCATCACCTTCGACGGCGAAATGACCGTCAACCTGGGCAATCTCGAAGTCCAGATCCTGCAAGTGGGCCGCGGCCACACCAAGGGCGACACCATCGCCTGGCTGCCTGAACAGCGCATTCTGTTCGCTGGCGACCTGGTCGAATACCAGTCCACCCCCTATGCCGGCGACTGCTACTTCCGGGAATGGCCCCATACGCTGGACACGCTCGTTGAATTCAACGCCGAGAAAATGGTGCCGGGACGCGGCCCGGCGCTGAAGTCGGCCGACGAAGTGCGCAAGGGCCTGGCCGGTACGCGCGCCTTCCTGACCGACCTGTACACCTGCGTCAATAACGGTGTGGCCGAAGGCAAGGACCTGAAGACCATCTATCGCGAAACCTACGATTTCATGAAGCCGCGCTACGCCGACTGGGTCATCTTCGACCACTGCATGCCTTTCGATGTGTCGCGCGCCTATGACGAAGCCACCGGCTACGACGATCCCCGCATCTGGACCGCCGAGCGCGACATCGACATGTGGAAACAGCTTGAAGGCTAAGGCCTGACCATAAAAAAGCAGGAGCAGAAGTAGTGGGAGACATCGATTACCAAGCCCTGGAGTTCGACTATCGGCCGTCGGCGCAAGGCAATACACGCCATCCCGTCCTCATCGTCGGGGCCGGGCCGGTCGGCCTGAGCCTGGCGCTGGACCTGGCGCAGCGCGGCCTGAAGGTCCTGCTCATCGACGACGACTACCGTTTGTCGACCGGGTCGCGCGCCATCTGCTTTGCCAAGCGCACCCTGGACATCTGGGACCGGCTGGGCGTGGGCGAACGCATGGTGCAAAAAGGCATTTCCTGGAATGTGGGGCGTGTGTTCTTCCAGGGCGAAGAAGTATGGCGCTTCGACCTGTTGCCCGAGCAGGGCCATCGCCGGCCCGCCTTCATCAATCTGCAGCAATATTATTGCGAAGGCTTTCTGTACGAACAGGCCGCCAGCCACCCCGGCATCGAACTGCGCTGGAAGCACAAGGCCGTTGCCGTACAGTCGCACGGCGACCATGTCGTGGTCGACGTCGATACGCCCGACGGCCGCTGCACGCTGACGGCCGATTGGCTGCTGGCCTGCGACGGCGCCCGTTCGCCGGTGCGCAAAATGCTGGGCCAGGAAAGCCACGGACGCATCTTCCGCGACCGCTTCCTGATCGCCGACATCCGCATGCAGGCCGACTTCCCCACCGAGCGCTGGTTCTGGTTCGACCCGCCCTTCCATCCCGGGCAGTCCGTACTCCTGCACAGCCAACCCGACAATGTCTGGCGCATCGACTTTCAACTGGGCTGGGACGCCGACCCCGTCGAAGAGGTCAAGCCCGAAAACGTCATCCCGCGCATACGCGCCCTGCTGGGATCCGACACCGAATTCGAACTGGAATGGGTCAGCATCTATACCTTTGCGTGCGAACGCATGGATCAGTTCCGCCACGGGCGCATCGTGTTTGCGGGCGACTCGGCGCATCGCGTGTCGCCATTCGGCGCGCGCGGCGCCAACAGCGGCGTGCAGGATGCGGACAATCTGGGCTGGAAGCTGGCGCTCGTCAGCCAGGGGCGCGCGCCCGACACGCTGATAGACACGTACGCGGCCGAGCGCGAACACGCGGCCGACGAGAACATTCTGAACTCATCGCGCTCCACCGATTTCATTACGCCGAAAAGCGAAATGAGCCTGCTGTTCCGCAACACCGTCCTGCAATTGGCCAAGCATGACGATTTCGCCCGCAAGCTGGTCAACAGCGGCCGGCTTTCCACGCCCACCACCTATACCCGATCGCCGCTGAACACGCCCGACTCGGATCGCTTTTCCACGGAACTGCCGCCCGGCGCCGTGGCGCCCGACGGCCCCATTACCGTGAACGGACAGCACGGCTGGTGGCTGGACCAGCTCGACGGCCAGTTCGTGGCGGCGGTGTTCTGCAACGCCCAACTGCCCGGCGACAGCGCACAAGACGCCCTGGCGCAACTGCAGGCCCGGGAGCCCGGCCTGAAAGTGGTGCTGGTGTTGTCGCCCGGACTCGCCCACAGGCCGCCCGCGGGCATGGCATGGGTCGAAGACCATCAAATGACGCTGGCCAGGCGCTACGACGCGATCGATGACGCCTGTTACTTGATCCGGCCCGACCAGCATGTCGCGGCACGCTGGCGCCATATCGACGTGCCGCGCATCGCGGCCGCCCTGCGGCGCGCCTGCGGCCAGGAGGCAGCATGAAGCATTTGAATACGCAATCGCAATTCGCCTCGCCCGACGAGTTCTACGAACAACTGATCGATGCGCACCGCGACCTGAGCCTTGAACAGAGTCACGCCATGAACGCCGCGCTCGTATTGCTGCTCTCGAATCACATCGGCGACCTTGACGTCGTCGCCGAGGCCCTGGCCAAGGCGCGCGCCACGGTACAGCCTTCCCGCTGATCACGCTTTCAGGACACTTCATCATGACTACGCTCCAATACCAGTCCGGCTTTGGCAACAGTTGCTCCACCGAAGCCCTGCCCGGCGCCCTGCCTATCGGGCGCAACTCGCCCCAAGTCTGCCCCTACGGCCTGTATGCCGAACAGTTGTCGGGCACGGCCTTCACGGTGCCGCGCGCCGAAAGCCGCCGCTCGTGGCTGTACCGCATACGCCCGGCCGCCCTGCAAAAAGCCTTTGAGCCCTTTGACGGGGCCCAGGCCTGGACGGGGCAGTTCGGACAAGGGCCGGTCAGCCCGAACCGCCTGCGCTGGAATCCCATCCAGATGCCCTCCCGGCCCACCGACTTCATCGACGGCATGCACACCTGGGCGGGCAATGGCCATTGCGACGACCTGAGCGGCGTCAGCATCAATCTGTATGCGGCCAATCGCTCCATGGAGCGGCGCTTTTTCTACAACGCCGACGGCGAAATGCTGATCGTGCCGCAAGAAGGCCGCCTGCGCCTGGCCACCGAGCTGGGCCTGATCGATATCGAGCCCTGCGAAATCGCCGTGATTCCGCGCGGCGTGCGCTTTCGCGCCGAACTGCTGGACGGCGTGGCGCGGGGCTATATGCTGGAAAACTTCGGTGCGCCGCTGCGCCTGCCCGAACTGGGCCCGATCGGCTCCAACGGCCTGGCCAATGCACGCGACTTCCAGATACCCGTTGCCTGGTACGAAGACGTCGAAGGCGACTGCGAACTGATCGCCAAGTTCACCGGCGGCTTCTGGCGCACGACGCTGTCGCATTCGCCGCTGGACGTGGTGGCCTGGCAAGGCACCCACGCGCCCTATAAGTACGACCTGCGCCGCTTCAATACCATCGGGTCCATCAGCTACGATCACCCGGACCCCTGCATCTTCACGGTTCTGACCTCGCCGTCCGACACCCCGGGCGCCGCCAACATGGACTTCGCCATTTTCCCGCCCCGCATCCTGGCCATGGAAAACACCTTCCGCCCGCCCTGGTTCCACCGCAACATCGCCGGCGAATTCATGGGGCTGATTCAAGGGGTGTACGATGCCAAGGCCGACGGCTTCTCGCCGGGCGGCGCCAGCCTGCACAATTGCATGAGCCCGCACGGCCCCGACGCGCACACCTTCGAGAAAGCCTCCCACGCCGACTTGAGCAGCCCGGACTATATTCGTAATACCATGGCATTCATGTTCGAAACCCGCCGTGTCATTCGCCCCACCGACGCCGCCATGGCCTCGGCCACGCTGCAAAGCGGCTACGACGATGCCTGGGCCGGGCTGCAGAAACACTTCGATCCAAACAAAATTTGAAGCAAGGACAGAAAACGCTTATGTCTTATCTGAACGAAACCCACGACCCGGCGCTGCAAAGCTGGGTTGACTCGGCCAATGTGCCGGATAACGGATTTCCGATCCAGAACCTGCCCTTCGGGGTGTTCCGCCCGCAAGGCGGGGCGCAAGACTTCCGCCCCGGCGTGGCCATAGGCGGCAAGGTCCTCGATCTGGCCGCCCTGGCGGCCGCACAGCCTTTTACCGGCCAGGCCGCCGAAGCGCTGGATGCTTGCAGCGGCGGCAGCCTGAACGGCCTGATGCGCCTGGGCCAGGCCCACTGGTCGGCTCTGCGCCTGGCGCTGTCCCGCGCGCTGCGCAGCGGCTCGGCCCTGCAAGGCACGCTGGAGCCCCTGCTCAACGACATGGACAAGGTCGAGCTGGGCCTGCCCGCCACCATCGGCGACTACACCGATTTCTATATCTCGCTGCATCATGCCACCGCCGTGGGCAAGCAGTTCCGCCCCGACAACCCTTTGCTGCCCAATTACAAATGGGTACCCATCGGCTACCACGGGCGCGCGTCCAGCATCCAGGTGTCGGGCCAATCCTTCCCGCGCCCGGTGGGCCAGACACGCCCGTCCGCCGAAGGCGGCTCGCCCGGCTTCGGCCCATGCGAGCGCCTGGATTACGAACTTGAACTAGGCATCTTCGTGGGCCAGGGCAACGCGCAGGGCGACCGCATCGCCCTGGACGAGGCCGAGTCCCATGTATTCGGCCTGTGCATCCTGAACGACTGGTCCGCACGCGATCTGCAGGCCTGGGAATACCAGCCCCTGGGGCCCTTTCTGTCCAAGAATTTCGCCAGCACCATTTCCCCCTGGATCGTCACACTGGAAGCGCTGGCGCCCTTCCGCGTCGCCTTTGAACGCGATGCGGGCGACCCGCAACCCTTGCCCTACCTGAATTCGGCCGCCAATCAGGCCGCCGGCGCCCTGGACATCGGCCTGGAAGTCTTGCTAAGCACACAGCAGTCGCGCGCGCAGAACCTCGAGCCCGCCCTCCTGTCGCGGTCCAACTTCAAGGACGCCTACTGGAATATCGCGCAATTGCTGGCTCACCACACCGTCAATGGCTGCAATCTGCAGGCGGGCGACATGCTCGGCACGGGCACCTTGTCGGGCCCGGAACAAGGGCAGGAAGGCTCGCTACTGGAACTGAACCAGGGCGGCAAACAGCCCGTCAAGCTGCCGTGGGGCGAAGAACGCCTCTTCCTGCAGGATCACGACGAAGTCATTCTGCGCGCCGCCTGCCGCAAGGCCGGCTACCCCACCATCAGCCTGGGCCAATCCGCAGGCACCGTGCTGCCGGCCAAAGCCTGATCCGCCCGGCAGAAAAATGGCGGCCCCGGCGGCCGCCATTTTTCTGCCCCTGAGCGGGACACTGCCCATGCGGCAAGAACCGCTTAGCTGATCAGTACCTTGCCCGGGTTCATGATGCCCAGCGGGTCCAGAGCCTGCTTGATGCGGTGCATCAGCGCCAGCTCCACCGGGTCTTTATACCGAGGCAGCACGTCGCGCTTGAGCTGGCCCACCCCATGCTCGGCACTGATGGAGCCGCCGAACTGGTGGACGCTTTCGTGCACCAGTTCGTAGACCGCGGCCTGTTTCGCCAGCAGCTCATCCTCGCTATAGGCTTCGCCCCGGGCAACGTTGTAATGCAGGTTGCCGTCGCCCAGATGGCCGAAAGTGACGTGCTCGATGCCGGGGAAATGGGCCTGCAGCGCGGCATTCGTGGTCGTCACGAATTCGGCCATCCTTGAAACGGGAATCGACACATCGTGCTTGATGCTTTTGCCGAAGGCCTTTTCCGCCAAAGGAATGCTTTCGCGCAAATGCCACAAAGCCTTGCTTTGCGTGATGTTCTCGGCGATGACCGCATCGGCGACCAGACCGGCCTCAATTGTTTCACCCACCACCGCTTCGAAACGTTCGCGGGCATGTTCGGCGCTTTCGCTGTCCGACAGCTCAAGCAAGGCGTACCAGGGCATCTGCGCCGACTCGCCTTCAAAGGGAATGCGCTGCTGCGGATAGCACCGCACAACACCCTGCAGGCAATTGCCGGCAATCAGCTCGAAGCCGGTCAATGCCGCGCCGAACCCCTGGCGCGCCGCCGACAGGACTTTGACCGCGTCCTCGACCGAGGCCAGCGCCAGCAAGGCCGTGCATTGCGCCACGGGCAAGGGATAAAGCTTGACCGTGGCCGCGGTAATGACGCCCAGCGTGCCTTCGCTGCCCATGAACAGATTGCGCAGATCGTAGCCCGTGTTGTCTTTGCGCAGCCCGCGCAGGCCGTGCCAGATGTCGCCTTGCGCGGTCACGACCTCCAGGCCCAGCACCAGGTCGCGTGCGTTGCCGTAGCGCAGGACTTGCGTGCCGCCGGCATTGGTGGCCAGGTTGCCGCCCAGCGTGCAGCTGCCTTCCGCCGCCAGGCTCAAGGGAAACAGGCGATCCGCATCGCGCGCCGCCTGCTGCACCGACTGGAGTATGCACCCCGCTTCGACCACCATGGTGTCATTGTCGGTATCGACGCTGCGTATACGGTTCAGGCGCGTCAGCGACAGCACAATGGCTTGCCCGCCGGCATCGGGGGTCGCCCCGCCGCACAGGCCGGTATTGCCGCCCTGCGGCACCAGCGGGACCTTGTTCGCGGCGCACCAGCGCACGACCTTTGCCACTTCTTCCGTCGAGCCCGGCCGCACAACGGCCAGCGCCGCGCCGCTGTAGCGTCCGCGCCAGTCAACCGTGTAAGGCTCGGTGTCCGCCCCCGTCAGCACATGCTGCTGTCCCACCAACTGAACCAGTTCGTCTACTCGACTCATGCTTGCCTTCCTGCAAAATAATCACGCCAAGGATTTATTTTAGGACAGATGGCAGGACGCCATGCGATAGCCCATACACGCCGGCTGCCGGCCCCATTGGACGCTCACCCCGGGAATCCGTGATAATCATGTTCAATGCCCTCTGTCATGTTAAGGAAGCCCCGTGTCCAGCACCTCTATACCGAATCTGCCTGAAGCCGTCTTCAAGGCCTACGACATCCGCGGCATCGTGCCCGACCAGCTCAATGCCGGCTTTGCGCGGCAGCTTGGCCTGGCCCTGGCGCAGCAGGCGCGCGCCGAAGGCATCAGCACTCTGGTCGTGGGCTACGACGGACGCAGCAGCAGCCCCGAACTGTCCCGCGCCCTGCAGCAAGGGCTCACGCAAGGCGGCATCAACACCCTGGACCTGGGCATGGTGCCTACCCCCGTGGTCTACTTTGCCGCCCACACGCAGCACACAGGCTCGGGGGTCGCCATTACGGGCAGCCATAATCCGTCCCAGTACAACGGCTTCAAGATGATGATGGCGGGCAGGACCCTGCATGGCGACGACATACAAAAACTGGCGCACATCATGGCCCACCCAGAGCCCGTGGACGGTATCACGCCCGGCGCCAGCAGCACATTGAGCCTGCTGGACGCCTACGTCGAAAAAATCAGCACCAGCGTCCTGTTGGCCCGCCCCATGAAAATCGCCATCGACTGCGGCAACGGCGTGGGCGGCGTGGTCGCATCCGCCCTGTACCAGGCATTGGGATGTTCGGTCGACGCACTGTATTGCGATGTGGACGGCAGCTTCCCCAATCACCATCCCGATCCGGCGGACCCCAGCAACCTGCAGGACCTTATCCGCCACGTCAAAGAAAGCGACTGCGAGCTGGGCCTGGCCTTCGACGGCGACGCCGATCGCCTGGGCGTGGTCACCAAATCCGGCGAAATCATCTGGCCCGACCGCCAGCTTATCTTGTACGCGCAGGACGTTCTGCAACGCCAGCAGGGCGCCACGATCATCTTTGACGTCAAATGCAGCCGCCACGTGGCGCGCGCCATCAAGCACGCGGGCGGCAAGCCCCAGATGTGGCAAACGGGGCATTCCCTGATCAAGGCCAAGCTGGCCGAAACCGGCGCACCGCTGGCAGGCGAGATGAGCGGCCATATCTTCTTCAAAGAACGCTGGTACGGCTTCGACGACGGCCTGTACGCCGGCGCGCGCCTGCTCGAAATACTATCCCAGCACGAAGACCCTTCCGCTGTGCTGGAAGCCTTGCCCAAAGATATCTCGACACCGGAAATCAAGCTCAGCATGCAGGAAGGACAGCCGCACGCCCTGGTGGCGCGCCTGCAGGAAGAAGGCCAGTTCCCATCGGCCACCAGCATCAGCACCATCGATGGCGTGCGCGCCGAATATGCCGACGGCTTCGGGCTGGCCCGGGCATCCAACACCACGCCGGTGGTGGTCTTGCGTTTCGAAGGCGATACGGAGCAAGATGTGGAACGCATCAAGGAAGAGTTCCGGCAGGCGTTGACTGCGCTTGAGCCTGGCATTTCGCTGCCTTTCTAGGGGACTGTTTGGCCTTTGACGTGAAGTTTTCAGGTCTTTGAACACTGGCTGTTCGGGGGCTGTGACATGGGTTGTTCAGGTCTTAAACACGGGCTGTCCGGTTGACCGGGGCTTCGGGCTAGTCGAAGGCGGTTCTGCCCTTCGGTCAGAACTTCCCGGGTTTTGCCCACAGCCAGGGCGTCCGCGGAACTCGTGCGCTCGGGCCAGTGGCCCGAAAGCGCGCACTCAGACAGCCGCGGTCTTGCACCCCTGGCTGTGGGCAAAACCCGGCGCCTCCGAAAACCGCCCTCCACCCCGGTCAACCGGACAGCCCTGTAAAGCGTCTGATTGGCTGAACCCATTGATGGGACTGCACCCCCGGCGAATGGACTGAACCCTTCGCTGGGCCATGGCGTCTTGATTGAACGCCCATGATTTAACGTGCGTGGCTCGAAGCACATGGTATTTGGGCGGTCATGCCCTGCATTGCATGACCTCAAGCGTGGGTGAATGCTGACTGTTTGACCTCTGGATTGTTTGACTTCTGAGCAGGTACCCAGGCCACCCATCC